>NZ_VTOU01000003.1 GCF_008274695.1 Sphingomonas montanisoli
CTGGCGGGGTGGGAAGAAATGCGATCGAGCCCCACGGCGCGCCGCTGCCCGTCTGCCACGTCCCGCCGTTCCCCCAAGCAGACCAGTCCACGAAACCATTTTCGAACGAGCCGTTCTTGAGCAGCTGGGCGCCAGCGACGACCTTGGTCGTCAACGTGGCGACATCGCCCGCGACATTGCTGATCGTGAGCGCATTTGTGGCGATCAGCGCGCCCTGCGCCGCCGTCGTCGTTTCCAGGGCATTTATCTCGCCACCCTGTGCAATGATGTCAGCGGCGATCCCGTCGATGCTGTCGACCAGCGCAGCCGCCTGATCTTCAAGATCGGCGATGACGGCTTCGGCCGCCGCGATCGCCGCCAGCGCTGCCGCCGTATCCGCATCCAGCGCCGCGAGCGCCGCCGCCTCGGCGTCGGTCATGCCCGCAGTCGCACCTGCTTCGGCGGGCTTCAAATCCTCTATCTTTGTCCCGTCCGAATATTCGACAGAGCCGTCGTAGAGCGCTCGGATATAGGGTGCATTGGTAGGGTCGTATCGGGTGGGCGGGGCAGCTTCGACGCCGGCACGGTCGTCCTGCTCCCAACGGTAGATTTCGCTCGATTCCTCGCGCAGCACCATCGGACAGGAGCCGGTGATCGAGATAAGCTGCGCCTCGACGCGGAACGGCTTGTTCACCCAGCCTGCGGCCGAGAGGGTGACGCGAACAATGTCACCGACCTTGGCATTCCAGGCGCGAGCGCCAAATTCAGCGGAGAACTTGCCCCGATATTGGCGGCGTTGCAGAACCTGTTTTGCGATGCGCTGGGCACGCGCCACGCCATCGATCAGCGGCAGATCGAGCGGGAGGACGCGATCAACGCCATCGTTTGCGGCGATCCGGACTTCTGGATAATCGACCAGCTGATAGAGGCTGTTCGCCGAAGGATCGACGTAGCGACCGCGCACGACGTTGTAGGTCTGCTCCAGATCCTCGACGGGTTCCCAGGTGCCGGGGCCGAGGATGTCGTCGTCGGTCAGATCGACGGCGACGTCCGCAAGGTCATTGTGGCGAACGATAAGCTCGAGCTTGCCGCCCGCGTCGCGGATCGCCCCGTTGCATGCGGTGCACTGCGCATCGAGGACGGCGGCGGGCTCCATGTCCTCGCCAAAGACACCGGCACCGGTGTATCGCTTTTCCGTCGAGCCGTCGGCGCGCAGGATGTCCTCGTCGCACAGGTTGGCGGCGGTGATGTAGCTGGCGAGGTTGATCCGTTGGGGCGGGGTGCCCGGCCCGACCGACAGCTTGCCGTTGATCCGCCAGCCCAGCTGATAGGTCAGCGTCTGCAGCGCGAGGTTCCGGCCTTGGCCAAGCCCGCTCGCCGTGAACGCCCAGGTCGACTGATCATTGGCACGCTGCGAGCCCGATCCACCGGGGACGGTGCTATCGAACCGCGGATCATAGACGGGAGCGCCATTGCCCACGATCGTGAGGCGAGAGGACAGACCCGAGACGAACGGGCTTTCCGCCTTCTTCGAGTTGCCCGTCCGCTTGATCCGAACGTGGATGTAGGCGCAGCCGGTGAGGCGCCGGGTCGATCCCCACTTTAGGCCGCCATTGATGGGAACGGTGTTGAGCGCGTTGCCTTCAAGGACGGGGGTTACGGTCAGATAGCCCGCATATTTGCCCTGCGGCCCGGTGCCCGGCGTCCACGCGAGAAGATCGTCGATCCATAGCTCGTCGATCGATTCCACGCGGTGGGCGGCACAGGCGATGATGTAGTCGACATATTCCTGATCGGTGCCGCTTGGCTCAACGTAGCGGATGTCCGAGCCGAAAGGGCCACGGCCGAAGACGAACTTGCGCGACGCACTCGGATTGATCGAGGCGCTTAGGCGATCGAGTTGGGATAACGTGGCTTTGGGGGACTTCGGACCGAGGCCAGCAACGCCAGCAACGGTCGAGAGCGCGGCAGAGACGCCGAGCGCGGTCACGGTGCCGATTACGGTCGTGGCTGTGGTCGACAGGAGGCCTATGCTGGCGAGTTGCCCGACACCCGGAACCACGTTCACCGCGATTGCCGCAGCGATCAGGAGCGGGTTGACGATCTTTTTCGACACTATCGGGTTCCGCAGCGCATGGCGGGCCGAAGGATGGGATTATGGGCGCTGGCCAGTTACCGCCGTCACACCCGCCATGCGCTCTCCCATTGCGCGCGAGGAACGCGGACCAACCCGTCGGGCTCGCCTGCGACGTTGCCGACGAAATAGGCGAAATCGGTCATCGCAACGCCAGTCGATCCTTCGAAAAGCACGATGTCACCACGGCGGGCGAGGGCGGGCGGGATCGGATCGCCCAGTTTGGCGGTTACGAGCGCGGGGATGCTGTCATATCCAATCTCGCGCAGGAGGCGGATGCCCGATGCCATCGAGCGGTATTTCCGCCGCAGCCCGCGCGCGTAGTCGGCGCCCGTCATGGCCTTCACCGCATTGGCGGCGTGGGTGAGGCAATCATGCGAGCCAAAGGCATATCGCTTGGCGCGGACGCTATCGAGATAGTCCGCCAGGCGATGCTCCCAATCTACCCGCCGCGTCATTGGAAGGCGTTCCATAGACCGCCGGTGGGCAGGTTGAGGCCCATGACCGAGGCGGCAAGGTTGTTCGTCTCGGTGCCGTTTGCGATGGCCACCGATGCCTCTGCCGACAAATCGCCGCTATCGAATTCGGCCTGCGAAAGATACGATCGCCCCGACGCCTGGGTGAGCGATGCGAGATAGGTTTCCGCGCTCAGGCTGATCGTCGAGCTCTCGCGCCCAAACGTGAAGCTGGGGACCGACATATAGCCGGTGAAATAGGGATCGGGCCGGCCGTACATCGCCAGCGTTGGGCTGAACATGGCTCGCCATAGGCGCACCACCCTGCCCCGCCATTTTGTCACGTCCCCGATGACGTTCATGATCTCGCTGTCGAGGCTGATCAGGCCTGAAAGCGTGAAGGTCACGGTTTCCGCCCCGCGCTCGTTCATCTGCACGTCGCTGACGTTGATCGGCTGATTATCGACCGGGCTGTAGGCGTGGCCGTCCAGATCCTCGTCCCCGGTCCCCGAGAAGGTCACGCCATAGGGGAAGTCGGTAAGGCGCATCGGGCCATCAGCGAAGTCGAGCAGCGCAAAGCGGAACGGGCGAATGACAGGCTGATCGAGCGCGGCGCTATGGGCGGGATCGAGGCTCACTAGAATGCCTCCTCGACCGCGAATCCGGGCACGGTCCAATCGCCGTCGGCATTCCAGGGCGTTGAGTTGTCGATGATGCTGCTATCGTCCTGCGCCAGCGACACGAGGGCGTAGGGCAGGCTCACCTCGACGACGGTGTTGTCCGCCACCGGGGCGCGCAGCCAGCGATCGAAGGTCAGAGTTGCGGCCCCGCCCGACGGATTCACATCGGCCATCAACCGCATAAGCTGATCATTTACGGTGATGAACTGACCAGCCTTTAGCCCGGCCGCGCCCCATCCATCGGTGACGAGTGAATAGCCAACTTGACCACCGCCGTTCGCACGGACGGTGATGCCAGTGATCTGCAGCTTGCGCACGGCGACCAACTGGAAGCTGTTCCCCCTCCCCTTCATCGCACCGAAGAAGCGGTTCCATGCCCAGAATTGCTCATCGGTAGTTAGGTCGAAGCTAGCCACCTCGGCCATCCATCGCGGCGCGGCCGGAAGCTCCGTCACCTTGCGATGGCTCGTCCATTCCGATCGGTTCACTTGCGTGGGCGCGTTGTAGCGCCAGCCCTTGCCGATGATCGTGGGACAGGTTGGAAGCGAGACGAGCGCCATCAGCCAAGGCTCCCCGGCAGACGCGGGCGCTGGATATTGCGCATGGTCTGCCCGTTCGCGGCGGAGACGAGAAGCGGTGCAGCCTCGGCGATGCCCTGCGCTGTCGCGGCCCGGGCGATACGCTCGATCTGCGCGGGATCTGTGGCGCCGCGCGCGTCGATCGTGATGTTCGGCGCGATTGTCATGCCACCGCTTGGGCGCGCCGCGTTCATCTGGCCGAGCGGGATGATATGACCGGCGCCGAGCGGGCGGAAGCCCTCGACACGCCCCGGGGCGGCGCTTTCGTTCACACGCACCGTCTGCCCGCCGGCTGTGTATCCACCCGACGCGCGGCCGAAGAAAGATCCCGCCACCGACGAGAAGGCCGACGACAGGTTGCCGCCGATGCTTCCGCCCTTGGTCGACTGCAGGATCGTGAACTTAGCGAGGAGCAGCGCAAGCACGCGCAATCCCTCGCGCTCGAAGGTCTGCCAGATCGAGCCGGTCCCGCCGAGGAAGGCGTCTTCGTAGATCGAGGCGAGAGAGCGAATCTGGTCTTCCTCGTTGCGGTATAGTTCGTCCGTAGCGCGGCGCTGCGCGTCGATGGCGGCTTTTCGGCCCTCCGCCAGCCTTGCATCGGAATCAGAGACTTGTTCTGCAATGCCGCCCGGCCGGTTGCGGATAGCATCGATAGCCGAGGTGCGGTCGCGGTCGGACGCATCGTCCTCTTTGCGAAGGCGCGCGAGCATGGCCGCTTCGGTTTCAATAGCCTTTGCGTTCTCAACGCGGGCTCGAGTTTCGGTGGCTTTGGTCGCGACGGCGCGCTTGGATCCGGCGTCTTCTGCCTCAATGCGAGCGTTCGCTTTCTGCATCAGCGTAAGCCGAAGCTGCCCCTGGGCCAGCAAATCCTTGTTGGCCTGCAGCTCACGTTGCATGGATTCGGCGCGACGATCATTTGCGTAGTTGCCGCCGAAGTTCGCCGCCCGCCCGCCCGTCGATAGCGATAGCTTGTCGATCTCACCCTGAATGCGATCGACGTTGGCTTGCGCGAGAAGGTTGTCGACGTTCTGCTGCGCCATCGCAGCAAATCGCCGGGAGCCGCTTGTCTCGTTCAGCGAGCGCAGCGCGTTGTCGGCGTCCTTGGCACGGGCCTCGAGGTCGACTAGCGAGTTGCTGAAAAGGTCTGTGCCGTCCTTCGCAGCCTTGCCCGCTTCGCCAGCATTCAGAAGATTGGTGACAAGCGGAAGCATCGCCGATGCGACGGCCAGAATGCCGGGGAGCGCAATCCCTTTCAGGGCGGTGCCGAAGCCGACGCCTGCCGCCTTCATCTCGTCGAGCGCGTCGATGACCTGTGGGCCTTGCTGTACGATGATCAGGAAGGGGGAAGCGCCGCCACCGAGTTGCACGCCCACATCGGACACTTGCCGACCGAAGTTCCTCGTCGCCGCCGCCCCGCGATCCGACATCTTAACGACCGCATTTTCTGCGCGCTGCGATGATGTCTCGATCGTCTTCGTCGTGCTGTCGAAGGTTTGGGCATAGCGCCGCATATTCGCGTCCGCCTTGTCGACGTTCGCGATGAGATCGACGACGACACTATCAGCGGTAACGGCCATGCGGGGACGCTATGGACGGCGCAGGCGGTCAGTTACCGCCGTCAGGTCAGAGGTCTAAAGTCTCGTCGCCTGCATCGTCGAGCACATCATGCACCTGCATGATACGATAGGCGATCGGCCTACCGCTCACGCCAGCCTCAATATTCACATCCACATCAAACAGGGCGCGGAAGATATTGCCGGCCAGTTGCAGCTTTTCGTGGTGCATGCGCTGCTCCGCCAGGTCGGATGCATAGAGCACCGGCAAAGCGCGCTTGTGGATACTCTCGATCACACCCCGCTCGCCACCCTTCTTGCCGGGCTTCGACGCTTCCACGCTCGGCCTTACAAAGCGAAGGAGGACTCGCGTCTGATTCTCGTCAAGCCTTGCCTCGATTTCCTTGCGGTGCTCGGCAATCTCGCGCTGGGCGACCTGCGCGTCGATGGACCGAAAGCGAAAGGCGGAACGGACCTCCCTTCCATCGGACTCAAAAACCGCAGCTTCAATAACCCCACTAGCGTTAGGATCGCGGGCAATGGCCGCCACTGCTTTATGATAGTCGGCAAGGTCGGACTTCGTCGCTCGCGGATCGCGGCCACCAGGCTTGAAATAGTTGCCAATCCTTTCCTGCAAATCACTGACGAACGAAGTCAGGATTTGCACGCGATCGATCATGTCAACTGCTGACATTCCAGGCAGGCCGCCAATTATAGGGGCGACCCACGCGACCAAATCTGCCTCAATGCAGCCCGCGCGAACTTCCTTTACGAAGAACTCACTATCGGCCTTAATCGTGGGGTGGTCGCGCGCTACAAACTTATCAAACTGCGATCCTATGCCGACAAAGCTGCCGACAAAATCGTTTAGCGCGACAGGCTCCTCGGTCGCCAACTTAATCCGAATATGCGCGCCGTCCCCCGCCATAATCTGCGTGTATGATCGTGGCGCGCCCGCGGCGTCAAGAATATCTCGGGTCGCTGTCAATGCATGTGCGCCTTCATCGCGGCCCGGAGCATGTCGATCTTCTCGGGATCTGGGGCGGGCTTCTCGCCACTGTGCCGCGCGTTCCATTCCGCCAGCATCCCGCCATATTGCCAGAAGTAGAGGTCGCGCCAGTCCACGCCCATCATGGCGCAGTTGACCATAACCTCGTCTACGCGGAGCGCGGTTTCCTTTGGCGCTTTGCCGCCGGCGCCTTGGCCGGCGCGGCTTTTTTTGGCGGATCGTAGCCCTCCACAGCGGCGCGGAGGATGGCGAGAGCAAGCGTCCACCGCTCGACGATCGGGGCGGTGTCGACGTAGGTTTCGACGAGGGACTTGGCGCGGATCGCAGAGACGTTGACCTCTGCGCCGTTCACCTCGCCCTTGCCGCCGCCGGTCAGGCCCAGGCGGATCACTTCACGGCAGTCGAAAGCCGATGCGCGGCCGAGATGCGGGTTGCAGACTACCTCGCCCTCGATGACGGCGACGCCCGCGATCAGGTCGGCATATAGCTCGATGGCGCCCTTACGGCGCTGGTTGCCGGCGGCGTCGATATAACCGCAGGACTTCTCAAGCTCGATCTGCTGGGGGAGGAGGAGCGCGAACTTGTAGGAACCGTCGGCGAACGGCAGGATGATGTCGGTGGGAAGGCTCAAGAGGCCGGCACCCACTCCCAAGTGCCATGCGAAGCGATCGCGACCTCACCAGAGCTATCACCTTGGTCGCTCAGGCTCATGTTCTGCGATGTCATCACACCGTTAAATGCGTAATGCCCCATCAGCACGCCTTCGTCGGACCCGTCACTCTTGTAGAGTTCGGCCTTGTAATCCTTGCGAATACCGAGCGCGTCCTCGAAATCCGGGATCTGCGGGACATTCACGATCCCGGAACCAGTGATATCAAGCTGACGACCGTTTGTGCGAACCGTGCGAACGGGCACAGCGCCCGGCTTCGCGCAGTCGCGGGTGAATTTGTCGGTGGTGTTGGCGGTCTTGTTGATGTTGACCGACGTGATGCCGCACAGGATGGGGAACGCCTGAGTGGGGGTCGCGCCGTCGCCCATCTTGAGCAGCACGAAATCGGGATCGTTCGGGATCGACATGCGCAGCGCTCCAAGGTTCGGAGCGAAGGCTATGGAGGGTTGGACCTGATCGTTACCGCCGTCAGGGGGCGAGGGGTTCTTGGATGTTGGCACGGTCGACGATTAGCCCGACGCGCATCGCCAACTCCGCGAAGTGCGCGCGATCGGCTACGCTGGACGCGGATTGCGATAGTTCGTCGAACTCGAATTCCATCGACCGCAGGATATAAGCGGGGATCACCTCGGCCTTGACCAGCTGGACGATGATGCGTCCGTACAGCTCAAGCTCGATGTTGGGACCGCTCACGCGCGGACCATGCCACGTCAGGAGAGGTGACGCACCCGGAAATTAACGACGGCGTGAAAGGCGCTCACCTCTTCCGGATCCTGCAGCAGTTGTGACCCTGTCCATCGGAACTTGCCCGCCGCGCCGCCGCCTAGGTCGAGCGATCGGCCATCCAGCGCGCTGGCGAGAGTCGCGCCGATGGCGTGCGCCTGATCCTCCGCGGTGATTGATGGCCCGCCATTTGCAAACGCGTGAACCGCGATCGTGACTTCGCCACCATCTACGCACGCCGCGCGCACCGGGATCGCAGACGGCGCCCCAAGCCGAATGAAGGGAAACGGCGCATTTGCCGGCTGCTGCTGCGGGAAGATGCGAGCGGACGGCACGATCGCTGTCACTGGCCCGGCCGCCTTCACCGCGATCAGGATGGCGCGGCGAATTCCGAGGGTGCGATCACTTGCCACCGTTACGCCTCACGACCGCGGATACGGCATCGCCGACCATCTGACGCACCTCGTCGCGGTTCTTTGCAACAGACGGACGCATGAAGGGCCGCTCAGCCACCTTGGACGTGCCGAACTCGAGCGCCGCCGCGTACGGCGCGTTGGCGCTGACCTGGACGTGGAGAGGCCCGACAAGGACCGTCTCAATGGAGCGGTCAAGCCGGTGCGTGTCGGCGTTTGGCGCCTCACCCGGGCGGGAAGCAACGTGGCCCTTCCCGCTGACCGCACCTGCCGTGATCGAGATAGCCGCATCGGTCGCGATCAGGTCTCCGGCAACGTAGAGAGCTTGGCCCATGAGGCGCACGGCCTCGGGGCCGGTGATCGAGTTGAGCCGCCGCTTTACGGCATCGACGCCAGTGACCTTTGCCATTCCCTACGATGCGCGCACGGTTACCACCCAGATACCGCCGTCAATCTGATCACAAAGGGGTTGTGTGCCGCGCGGCTCGCCTTAATGAGCCCGCTGCGAATCTGCCGTCCCGATTGAAGGCGGACGTTCGCCTCCCCCGACGGTCCCGGTTGCCCAATCAAAAGCCGGGGCCGTCATATTCGCCGTCAGATTTAAGCAAATCGAATGATTTACCTGCAGAGCGGACGAATCGTTGGGGTGCGGCATGATTGATCAGAACGACTGGAGCGCACGCGCGCGTGCTAAGGCAATGCGCGCGGAAGCCATTGCCGCCGTGGGTGTTGGTGGGGCAGTCGTGGTCACTGTGCTGCTTTTACTAGTGGCCTACATCTAGGCCCTTCGCCCGCGTCCCGCATAATAGACGCCCATGGGGTCACGCTCGATCTGGCTCACGTGCCACGTCCCGACATGGGGGCCGGCGAGAACCTCGACCTTGGCGTCGGTGTCGATCGTGCCGCTGAGTGTTGCAGCGAGGATCAGGAAGCGGACATCGCCCGAGGCATAGCCCTCCGCGCGCATAGCCTCGGTCGCGACGTCGATCTGCGCCTGGCAGTCGCGTCGAACCTCGACACCGGGCGAGACGATTGAACCGCCAGCGTCATACTCGGTTTCGGTGAAGGTGATGACTTGGGCCGCGTGATAAGGGCCTCCGAACATGGCTGAGATGCCCTGCGCGATCCCCGCGAACATGGCGGGCACGTCCATCACAGCGACCATGGCGGAAGCGGGCCAGCGAAGCCGTTGTACGCGCCGCAGTAAGGAGCGCCCCCTGCCCCACCCGAGATGCGCGGGCCGGCCTTGTTGCGCGCCAGCGCTTCGGAATACTCGAGCCCGTAGCGCGTCGATGCCCAGCCCCCGGCGATCTGCGCCTTCACCGCATCGCTGTTGAAGGAGACATCCATCGCGCCCGATTTGAACCGCTCGACGCCCGCCGGGATCTGCCCGCCGCCGCTCGCCGCGCCCAACCCCTCGCGCGCCATGTGGTGGGCTGCAGCCGCCATTATGCTCGGCGCGTAGTCCGCCTCGATCCAGCTTTCGTCGACGTAGCGCTTGGCGTCATCAATCCAGTAGTCGACGATCGTGTTGTCGACGCTGGAGAACGCGGGGTAGCGGGCCTTTAGATTGGCTGCGGTGGGGACGGTATAGGCCATACCGCAACGTCGATCAGAGCAGTTGAGGTTGCTACCGCCGTCAACGGGGTGGCGGCGTCTACCGATTTCTAGCCTAAACTAACCGGCAAAATAGGCCGTCGCCACGGCGCCGCCGGACGCAGCCGCCAACAATGCGAGCAGCAGGCCCGCCATAGGCCGCCGCCCCTCCTGCGAGCTTGGCTCGTCGATCGATCGGCGCGTCATCAATTCATAGGCCTCATACGCGCCATCCCAGTCGTCGCGTCTGGCTTCATCAATGATCTCGCGAATTCGCGCTTCTTGTTCGACGGTAAAGACAGCGTCGTTCACAAGAATTCTTTATCGTGCATGTAGAGCCTCCGGTTCATCCCCTGGCGCATTGAGCGCTCGTGAAACGTTCACTCGTCCAAGCGCCTTCATTTGGCAAGGGAAGATGACCACGCAAACGATTACAAATTAGTTATTCATTTATTGCCAATGTTTGTGTTACCAGCCCAATGTCGCCCGCTTCGCTGCAATCTGCTGTGCGATGAAGATACGACCAGCGTCGCTGTAGTGGGTCGTTTCGCGCTGCTCGTAGCGTTCATCCTTCGTGTGTGCCGCCGCAGTCGTCCCAAGATATCCGCGCTCACTTGTGTTGATGACGTTAGTCGTGCGCGTAAGGACGTTCACATACTCGCCGCTAGCGAACTTCATCGGCCCGCCGCCGATTTCGCTGCATGCAAAGGTCGTGGCACTGTTGTTGATGTCGCTAACCAGCGTGCCAGCGCGCGAAATCTGCCGAAAGCGCCACGGCACCACCTTATTGGCGAAGTCCTGAACCTCCATCGGTTCGGCCGGGTCATAGGCGTCGATCATCGCTTGCCACACATTGAGGAAGCGGGCGCCATAGGTCGCGGCCAGTGCCGCGTTCAGCGCCACGATCGCGTCATAATTCGCGGTGCCGACAAACTCGGTAGCCGTGTTGATGTTCGCGACCGACAGGACCAGATACCGATCATGGGGAATCGCCGCCACCATTGCGGCAATGTCAGCCTGTACCGTCGCGCCCTGACTGTAGTTGTTCCGCCCAGCCATGATGGCGATTTCTCGGTCGAATAGCGCGTCGTTGAGGAAGCGTGTCCGGATGGCCGTGCTCTGGTCGTTCTCCGCTCCGCAATTCAAGACACGCTTGCCCGTTAGCGCCGCGAGATGCTGCGGGATCGATCGGCCACCGGGGAACGATGCTCGCGACACGAGACTATCGCCATAGACGGCGATATCCGGAGCCGGGCGCTTCGTGGTGAAGGGGCGCATCTGCGTATCGGCGATCTGGGCGGGGATAACATCGATCCGCTCGATCCATCCCTGCCATGCATTGCTGAACCCAAGTCGCGCGGCCGTCGTGGTGATCTGCTGCAGCTTCGTCGATACCTTCACCGATCCGCCGTTCGCCACGACGCGCCGATCAGTGGCGCTCCACGAGACTGCCTCAAGCGTGCTGGACAGGCGGTTGCCCTCACCGAGCGAATATGTCGCCTCGTTCCCGCCCTGGTTGTTGTGCGAGAGCCCTTGCGTGAACGTCTGACCACGCTGCAGCGGGGCGCCGCTCTGGATCCGCACAAGAGCGCCGTTATTCGGCGTTCCGTAGCTATATCGCGACCGCACCACCATCGTCCCGGACGCGCCAGCGAGCGCCGCAAGAAACCCGGCGGCCGTGCTGAAATTGTCGGCGTTGCGCACGCCCGCTGAACCGGTCGAAGGGACGTAGCTTGTTGGTCCCGGAATCCCGAAGGCGGCCGCCTCAAACTGGACAGCGCGTGGGCTTCCGGCAACGGTGATGTTGACCGTGCCCGCGGTGTTGGTCCAGATCGCAACCCATTTGCCATGCAAGGCAGTCCTGCCTCCAACGGCACCCCAAGTGTTGTCGGCGGGTACGACTGCAAAGGTTGCGGTGCCTTCGCTGATGGTGGCGCTTCCGTCGAGTTCCGCGCGATCGGCGATCCATAGCGTGTACCAAGTCGCCGCAGCCACCGTTACCGCCTGCGTGACCGGCGCGCCGCTGTTTAGAAACAGGTTGGTGGCACTATGCTCCATCAGGGCGCCACGACCGGGCGAGATGGCGGGCACACCATCTTCGAATGTGCGAAATGCGTAGCCCGGCGCGTTATCGACCGTGAGGTCGGTCTTCGGGCCGGTACGCGAGAACGTGATCAGGCTCGCAAACGAGCCGCCGGCATAGCGATCGTTCGCGAAGTCCGTGACGACGCTGGCCCCGAGAAGGGGGAAGGGCGTGACGTCAGCCGAGCGGGTCGCGCCCAGATCATCCTCCACAAGAAGAGACCAGATGAGCGCACCGCCTGAGATATCGCCCGCAAGGCGCGCGCGGCGAACCGATCGGTCGCTACCAACCGCGTTCGCGGCGATGATGTCGAGTTCGGCCTGCGTTGTCGCCTGGATGTCGATCCGAGTGTCGCGATAACCGTCACCCACACCCGGCTCATATTCCCGCAGCACGACGGTGGAAACGGGATAGGGAAGCCCGCTCGACATCACGTTGCCGTTCACAGTCGAGAAGCCGGGGGCGCCGTCGTTCAGCACCTCCACCTTACCGGTGGTCAGGCCGTTGATCTTCGCCTGAAAGGGGCGGCCCTGAACGCCCGAGGTAACGGAGAGGGAGAGCGCGCCGAGTGCCATAGCGCGGAGGGTGCCGGGAACGGGCTGGGACAGTTACCGCCGTCAGCCGAGACGGCAACGAAAAGGGCCGCTACCCGAAGATAGCGGCCCGAGTGTCCCAGGGAGGGGGGATAGGTTAGAACTTGGCGGCTTCTTCGCGCGCCAGTTCGATTGCCGACTTGATGTCGTCGTTCGTGGCGCCGTCCTCGATCGTCACGCCTTCGGCTTTGGCGATGTCGAGCAGGTCAGCCTTATTCTTGCCGGTGAGCGAAACGGGCTCGGCCGCCTTCGATCCACCCGGCTTGCCATCGCCATCGCGATCGAGCGCGGCGAGCTTGGCCTTGAGGTCCGCGACTTCGGCCTCCAGTTCGGCGATGCGCGCCTTGTCGTCGCCATTGTCGGTAGCCTCGTCCTGCTTGCGGCCCAGATCGGGCAGCGGCTCGACGATCTTGTCCTTATCGAAGGTCTCCGACTGGCCGGGCTCGAGCCAGACAGTGGTGCCGTCCTTTAGGCTGACACCGCGAGCGGCGGGGGCGAAATTCGTGAGCTTCATCACCGTCTCCTTAGATGCCGTCGCGGTAGACGACCGCCTTCGGTAGGCGGATCTCGGTGCCGCCGACGTTCATCACACCGCCGACCGAGAACAGCATGTCGTGCGCGCGGCGCGGTTCGAGGAAGGTGTGGTCGCCAGGCAGATGGAAGCGAGCCACTTCCTTGCTGTTGTCCCACGCCATCATGCGGTCGGTGCTGCTGGCACCCGCGCCGGCCAGTTCGCGAATATTCGTGAACTCGATCGAGCGGCCACCTGCGGAGCGATCACCGCGGATGAAGTCGATGATGCGGCCCGAGCCGTCCGTCATGCGGGTCTGCTCGATATAGCGCAGCTTGGCCGTCGGCAGCGCGACGGTGGTCGCGGTGTGCGTCTCCGCCGTCTGGGTCTCGACCGCGTTCACAGCGCCCCAGATGTCGGCGCTGATTTGATCCGGCGTCTTGTTCGCCCAGGGCGTGGTCGAGCCGGTGCCAGTCGCAGCCACGTTGGCCGTGGGCACGTTCGGATCGTTGATCAGGCCGGTCCAGCCCTTCTCCGACACGGCTGCGCCGGGCGTGCGGCCGGTCATCGCGACCGAGCGCTTGAACACCTTGGCCACCATCGTGGCGTCGGACGCCTTCTCGCTGTCGAGCGAACGGCCCATCTTCGCGGCGCGCTGCATCTCCTGCACGCTATACTCGTAACCGATACCGGCGAGGTGGAAGCCGCGAACGTTCTGCTCGTTCAGGCTACCCACATACGGCATGTCCATGCCCTTGCCGGACAGGAACTCGGCGCGACCGACCATATCGCGGCTGTAGAACACCGTGCCGATGTCCCACATGTCGCCGTCTTCGTTGACCTCAATCAGGCCGGTCAGTTCGAAGTTCGGATACTTGCGCGAATAGACTTCGCTCTCGATGCGCCACAGCTGCGGCGTGAGGAAGGCGATACCGATCTGGTCGTTCGTGTAGAACTGGTCGACCTTGTCGCGGAAGCCATCGACGAACTGGTCATCGTGAGCCTTCCACGCTCGGAAGTCGATCTTGCCGGTTGCGGCGTCAAGAAACTGCATGGTCGAGGCCCCCTTAGCGCTTGGCCAGCTTGACGAGCGCGCCGCTCGCAGCCGTGGTGTCGAAGAACCAGCCCGGCAGGATGGTGTTGCCGGACGAGGAGTTGGTGAAAGCGCCAGCGCTGGTGACGTAGGCCTGGTCGCCCGGCGCCACCGTTGCCGCCGCCAGAACCCAGATCACGCCAAGCGTAACGATCGGGGCGGTGGCGTTCTGCGGGAACGTGTCCGCAGCGCCGCCAGCGATCGGGCTCAGCGCCTCGTGGTCGCGAACTATGCCGAGGAGCTTGCCTGCCGTCGGGGTGGCCGTGCAGCCGTGGTCATTGGCACCGCGGAAGGCCGCCTTGCCAAATGCCACGCCCGCCGAATCCTCGACGGTGCGCGAGATGATGTTCTTCGTCTCAGCGTTGACGACGAGACCGGGATAGCCGGGAGCCACCTGGTCGGTGTAGTTGCTCTGAAGGATAGCCACTTTCCAGTCTCCTTAGGCGGCGTTGCGCTGGGCGCGGAGGCGGTCGCGGAGCGCGGCGCCGTCGGCAATGTTGATGGGCTGCTGGCTGATTGCGTCGCGCAGCGTGTCGGTGGCCTCGACCTTCACGTCCTTCGTCAGGACAGCGAAGGAGGCGGCGACCTGGGCATCATTCCAGCCCTTGGCCGCGTCGCCCATCTTGGCGCTGACGGCGGCGGCCATGATCTGGCCCTCGTCCATCTCGTCAGTGACGTTGATGCCGAGCGCCTTCGCCTTGCTGGCGATCTGCGCATAGGCCTTGGCGGCGTCGCGAAGCTGGGCCGGGGTCGGGCGCGCATCCTTGAGCGCCTTGTTCTCGGTTTCGAGCGTCGCCTTATCGGTGGTCAGCGAGGCGATCTGCGTTTCGAGGCCTTCAACCTTGGCGGTTGCGGCGTCGCGGGCGGCAAGGATCGTGGTGATCGTCGCAATCGCGGTGTCGGCATTGCCGACGTCGACGGTCAGCCCGTCGATCATCATGGTCTTCACGGGCTTCTCCTGGGTGGTGAGACTGTCGAAAAGGGGCTGCGGGGCGCTGGCGCAGGGGGCCGCGTCTTTGATGGCGCACTCGGATCCGGCGCGGCCGCGATCGACGAGAGCGACGTGATTGCCGAAGATCGTCTTCTGGCGCGCCTGGCACTTGGTGCCGTCGGCGGCGGTGAAGTCGCCAAACTCGAGATCGGCCGAGTAGCCGTTGCTCAGCTCGCGCTTGCCACCGTTGACCTTGGCGATCGCCTCGGCGTCGGTGAGCAGCAGATCGAAGGCGAGATAGTCGCCGTCGCGCATCGCGCCCATGACCGTGCCGCGCGCGTGCTGGCGCCAGTTGTCGGCGGTGACAGCCTCGCGAGGGTGATCATCGGTGACGGGCTTGCCGATGAACGAGCGCGCCGAGGCCGCATCGAACACGGTCTGATCGTCGCGCAGCACATGGACGAGCGCGGTGTCGCGCAGGCCGTGCTTGTTGTCGGGATCTACCTCGCGGCCGGCATACTCATAGGTGCCGGTGCGCGCCGCCTTCGCCCGAACGGCGAGAAAACCGTCTTGCGTTCGGCGCGGCGCGTCCAGCACAAGGGTGTCGGCGAAATACATGCGCGGCATCGTGCCGACGCGGGAGAGGCGGAGTTACCGCCGTCAGGGGGGCATATGTCGGACGATCGAATGCAAGAACTTGTAGAGCGGAAGAGGGCCGCGATGCGCGCCCAGGCGGAGAGGGATCGGGAGCAAGCCGAAAGGGAATCGGCAGAAGCCGAGAATCAGAAGCGGGTAGCGGCCCTTTGGAGAGAACAAGAGCCGGCAATGATGGCGGCGCTCGATGCTGTGAATGCAGCGTTTCAGGGGTTATCCACGGCAATCCACCAATATAGCAGCAAGCCGGCGAGCTACCCTCACATTGCGTATAAGGAATTTGGCCTTACGAAGGCGCGTATTGCGGGAACTCTTCAAACGTTGAACATCAATGTGGGTCATCATGGGCTTGTCGATGTTGCAATGGGCACATCGCATCAACGCCCCATCAAGAGCCAAAAATTTCAGCTTGAGGACGCTGACTTCGAGAAGTGGAAGAACGTTTTCCTCGACTTTATAGAGGTCAACACACCCGCTAGCCCAAGCTGAGGACGGCTTGGCTGCGACATCCGCAGAACGGCAGTGTTCCCGGCAGATCATCCGGCGGCGGCAGCACCCCGTCGCCGGCCAGCGCCGCGGTGTCAGCATAGACCTTCCCGTCCCGCGCGATGTGTTCGGGGCGGCCGTGCTTCTTGTGGGACCAGCGCCACTTCCACGTTCGGATCCCTGCTTCGGCGCGGCGCTCGCGATCGAGGGATGACGTCAGCTTGACCAATTGATCAGAGGCGATCCGGAGCGACCGCTGGCGAGACAGTCCGACGGCCTCGCGCAGTTCGCGGGCGATGTCGCGGGCTGGGCGGTTATCGCGCATGCCGGCGAAGACGATGTTCGCGATGCGCTGGCGGGCCTGATCGCTGACATCGGAGATGAGCGACGTGTTCCAGGCGATGCTATCCCGCACCGACTGCGGCGTGCCCGACGCGAGCAATACTGCCTCGATGTCCACATTTGTCGCAGACAGGACGGCGCCGCGCCACTGGCCTCTATGCCAAGATTCGACGCGAGCAGCCCACTCTCGAAGCTCCGGGAGAAGCTGCAGCACGAGGTCGGACAGTTCGCGGCCGATGGCGTCGAGGAGGTCAGACAAGCTGCTGATGCTGTCCGTGATGAGGTCCGGCGCTCCGATGGTTAGGTGCGAAGGTTGACCGTCGCGCATAGCGATCGAGCGCTCATACTCTGCCATGATCCGGGGCAGGACGGCGGCCCATGCGTTCACGACGGGCCTGTAGCAGCGCGCGAACAACGCCTGCGCCAGCATCCCCGGCGGCGCGATCGGGCGGATGTCGATCGTCTTGCGGCGGGGGTTCTGCGATCGGCGGACTATGGTGGAGAGGTCGTAGCGCATCAGCGCGCCCGAACGATGAACCCATGCCGGGCGAGCAATCCGGTGCCTATGTCCGACACGCGATCGGCAACCTCAAATGAAATAAATGAGGCGACGACGCAGGCGAAGGTCAGCGCGAACAGCGCGGGTCGCAACCACCACCGTGGGCGGAGGGATAGCTGCACGGTGATGATCACAGACCGCCCTCCCGGATTTCTTCGAACACCTCAGGCCCGAGGACGATCTTGCCGCGGTATGGCTCGATCGTCGACACATCGACCGGCTCGCCGGTGAGCGAGATGTGCGGCTGATAGTCGGGGTGGTCCCATGACGCGCCGGCTTCGCGGATCGACATGTTGCGCCACGATAGATCGGTCGACGCGAACAGCAGGACGGCTGTGCGATCACCCAACGGTTCGACGACGCGCGGGCCGCCGGGGCTAATGACGATCTTGCCGTCTTCGCCCATCCATCCGCCGCCCATTTTGATCCAGTCCACAGGGGTGCGGCTGAACGCGATGGTGACGTGCAGATCGTCCTGCAGTTCGGGAAGCCCTTGATCCTTGGCCCATGCCTTGATTTCGGCGACGTTGACGACCTTGCGGCTCACATAAAGCGTGCGAGGCAAGGCATCGTTCGCGGCCAGGCGCTGGCCAGCCTGAAGCGCGCTCGGGTCTTCCTCGTTGGCATCGTCGTCGTTGCTGGCGTTGAGGCCGAAGCGTTCGTCTTCGGGGATCTCCGCCAGCGCGCCATCGAGGCCGGGGATCCAACCCTTCTCGGAAAGCAGGTTCTGATACCCCTTGGCGAATGCCTCGTCAGGGATCGCGCCCGATGTCCGCACCTTGTCCATCGCATCGGCGGTGGCCTTGAACGTCTCGGCCTCTTCCTTCTCGCTGGGCGTCGAGAGCGGGGCGAACTCCCACCAAACCTCGTCATCGGGCGCGCCAAGAGCCGTGGGCACGAGCACGACGTCAAGCTGATCGATGCAGGGCCGCAGGTCCAGATCCTGCCGCGCCTTGATCGTTTTGTGCCAGAGCTCGATGTCCGATGCGCCGGTCGAGTTCTGGCCGTCAGGCGACTTCCCGAGCATCACGGTCGCAGGCATGTCGAACGCGCCGCACACCATGGCGAGATAGTTGTTGTTGATGTCGGGGATGCCCGCCCAAGTCATCTGGCGATCCTCGATCGTCTCGCCACCCTTCGTGCCGTCGCCGCTGTCGTAGAATGTGACGCCGAACATGGATTCGCCCAGCGCCATCGCCTTCATGCGGCCAGCCATCATGGCTTCGCCATCTTTCGATGATGCAATTTGGGTGAAGTTGGGGATGCCCACGCGCCGGTTGCGGGCGTCCTTGATCAGTGCCGCGAAACCGTTCTGCGCCGTGTCGCTGTTCTGCACGGCGTCGAGCACGGTCTGAACCTTGCTGTCGCCCCAGAACTGCTCCTCCCATGATCCGCCGCGGATGTCCGGGATCGGGTCGCCACGGAAGGCGATGACGCGCGAGGGGTGGATGTTGACGGGCAGACGGCCGCCGGTGTTCAGCGTGTAGAAGGTCGGATAACCATACCATTCGTCCGCCGGGTCGGTGCGCATCGGCCCCAACGTCAGCCGCGACTTGTGCCACACATGAAGGCTGCGCAGCTTGCCGGGGATATCGGGGTTGATAGGAGCGTCGGGGCGATCGTTCCCGATCCACATCACCATCGCGGCGCCGCCGAGGCCGCGCAGGGTTTCCGCGCGCTTGAGCTTGTTCCACAGGTCCAGCTTGCGCTCTAGCGCCTCAAGCTTCTTGATCTGATCCGCGTCCGCCTGCCAGTTCCGGCGCTCGCGCACCATCTCGGTCGCGGGCTTGTCGATGCCTTTGCGGCACAGCCAGGACGCGCGATAGGTCGCTTCGATCTCCACGTCGGAGAGGCGGCGGAAGAGGTAGGCGTTGTAGGAACGCGGGTCGCGGCCGGTGCCAGCCCCGGTCAGCGCATTTACGATGCCGTCGGCGAACGGGGTGTTCATGCGCGAGAGGGTGGGCGAGGGGGATGGCGGGAGTTACCGCCGTCAGGGGGATGTGTCAGCTAGTCAGTACCGCGAAGTTCTGGCGCATAAACTCGGCGCACTTGACGTTGTAAGTTTTGGGCCGGTCCGGATCGCCGTATTTGAGAAAGCTCGACATTGATTGTCGGATTAGGTGAGTTTCAGGGGCAGGCACATCATAGATTGTGCCCAGGACTTCACGCGCGTTCGCAATTTCACCTTGCCGGAGCATCTCAATATTAGGACGGTGAAAGCCGAAGCCGAGAAATGCGATCCTATTCGCCCAAGCCACATACTCTTCGACAGACCTAGTAATTTTGGGATCCCTCGTCGACTCGCTAAAGGTTTGGATATTTTCCCAACTCGATGTCATGAAGTTAGGCGTAGGTATGCCGAAGTCGACGCCGTTGCTCGCAGGGGTTTGCCACGGCAGCATGCCGAGGGTTCCGTAGGGATGCACGATAACCTGCCGCGCCACGATCTTTCGGGCTTCATCGCCGGGGATTCCATATGCAAGGGACAGAGCGGTTGGAAGGAAGTGCTCTAAACAGCGGTCATAGTTGAACGATATAAAACGGACATTCTCGAAAATGTCCTCGACGCGGCTTCTCGAAACGTTCTCAGTCAACTGCTGAGCGAGGCCATGTAGCCACGTCCCTGCACAGGCGTCGGTAGTCGACATGAGGGGGGAATCTGCCTCAGCGGCTATGATGGCCTGAACAATCCCAATTTTGCCTACGATTTCGGCATCCGCCGATTCCTGCTGCTCTATAACGTTGTCTATCGAGCGGCCGATGCTCGCGGCTTGAGCTATTCTCCTCCCACCGCTGACAAGCGCTTCAAGCCGCTCTTTATCGCCATCCGCCAACGTCCTCAAAGTGCGCTCGACTACGATATTTCCTTGATCTAAACCCTGGCGCTTCCAATGCAGGTTCACGTTCTTGGCAATGCGCTGAAGAAGGGTGGGGCCGCTCGGAAAGTTGAACTCGCAGCTCGCCCCCGCGCCGATGACGAATAGAGTGCGCGTTCTGAACATTTGAGTACCCTCTCCCCAGCCACTCGCGTGCACTATTTTGCAATCTGCCGCCAGTGGCGCTTGGCTCTAAGATAGCCACGCCGACGCATTGTAGGCGGTCTGCTTGATCAGCGGCGACACCGCATACCGAACCGCATCGATATAGTGGTTGTTCGCATCGACAAGCACTGGCAGCACATCTCCGGTCAACCGATCTACCTTGTAGCTGTAGAGGCGCGCCTCGCTGATCGTTGCCTTGCATCGCGGGTGGATGACGATCTCGCGGAACGAGCGGAGAAAGCGGATGCCGTCGTCGACGCTCCCCTGCCACTTCGGCGCGGGCTCGGCGCGGCGTAGTCCTGATCTGGTGAGGATGCTGATCGAGCCAGGCGACGCGCTATCCCAGCGGCTCACATAGTCGGCATAGCCGGGGATGGCGTCTGACACCTTGGCGCCGATCGCGTCGAGCTCGATCCCGCGCCCACCGGCCTCGTGGCTGATGTAGAGCGTGTCGCCGTGGATATAACAACGCACGGCCGCGGTCGGATCCTGGGCATAGCCGAAGTCGCCGCCCTGATACGGGCCGTCCCAGCTATCCTTGGGCTCGAACTCCTGCACCCGCCATTTGCCGGCCAACACCTGCGCATCCGAGTTGACGAGATAGCCGCCTTCCCAAACGTGATGATAGGTCGCTGGGTCAAGGCGCTCCTGCTCGCGTCGCCGAAGCTTATCGAGGCCGGCGGGGAAGAACGGGTTATCGAAATGGTTCACCTCTGCCGTGATCGCGTTGTCGGGCGGATGCTTCCGGAACCGCATATCGACTGGGCTTCCCTCAAGCCGGGGGTTCCAGAGCGCCCATAGCTCGGATTTGGGCTGGCGGAAGACGGTGGCCTCGAGTGCCAGCCACGACGTTTCCGGCACGTCTTCGGCCTCCTCCACGATCGTCAGGTCGATCTTGGCGAGCGACTTCACCGACTGCACGTTGCGGCGCAGGCCGCGGAAGAGGAAGTGGGTGCCGTTCGCGCCGCGCAGATAGTCGACGCCGACATCATAGTGAGCTTCCAGCCAAGGCTCAGACGCGATGGCCGCCTTCAATTCGGCGTGGAACGATTCCGAGATGCTAACCTGAAACTCGCGAGTGCAGAGGATACGCAGCGGCTCGGCATATCCCCAGATCGCCGCCATCTTCGCCGCATTGAACGACTTGCCCGATCCACGCCCGCCGTGGAGGTTTCTATATTGGAACGTGCCGCGTTCGGGCGCGAAAACGGGAACTAGCTTAGGCGGTAGTTCGATCGTGGCTTCCGTCATCCGGCCGCCTTGATGATGATGGTCTTGGGCGCGAGCGAGCCGTCAGGGTTGGAGTGCTCCACCTTGTCGACGAACATGCCCAGATGGCGCGCGACGTTTTCCAACGCCTTGCCTTGGTCCTGCATCTTGATCTCGAAGCCGTCGCGGGTCTGCTTCACGCCAGCATAGAGGAGGCGAGCGCCGCCCTTGAGTTTGCGGGTGTCGAGGCCGTGGATATGCGCCTGCCCCTCGCCGAAGCACTTGGGGCAATCGGCGTGCGGATCGGCGCGGCGATCGTAGCCATAGCCGCCATCATCGGTCGGAAGTTCGGACGCCTCGCCAGCGGCAACCGCAGACAACGCCGTCGCGAACTCCTCGGGGTCGATCCATTGATAGGCGTGGTCGACACCATGGCAATGACGGCAGCAGGTGCGCCGAAACTGGATCAGGTCGTTCGGATCTGCGGTGGCGATGTCCCACCATCGGCGGAGAACCATCTCCTGCGTGATCTCGGCCTTCTCGGACAGGCGGGCGCGACCTTCAGTGATGGCGTCGGCGACACAAGTTTTCCCAAGTAGCTCGGGCCCAATGCGATCAGCCGTGCGCGCGCTATACCCTGCCCGGATCGCGGCCTGCGTCGCGTTCAGGTCGATCAGATATTCTTCGACAAAGCGCTGCTGCTTCGGGGTCATGTCCGCCCCCTGTGCTTGGGCTTCGAGAGGATGGTCGTCACCACCCCGTCGCGGATCATGGCGCGATGGCCAGAGCGAAGGCGGATGGAGGGCGCGTTCATGCGGACGGCCATCTCCGCGACCGGGGAGGATAGCTCAGAGCGGATGTGCTCCATGTCGATGCCGTAGACCCTTTCGAGGAATCGGAGGATGGCGTGATCGCTGACGGTGACGGCGGGTGCGGCTACCGGCTCAGGTTGCGACATGGCCCGCCCTTTCCGGTCTCGCGCATGTGGGCGGCGCGGCGGGCGTAGAGGTCTTTGCCCCCGCTGATCTCGATCCACTTGTTGAGGAGGTCGGAGCGGGCGCCGTAGAGACGCTCGACGCGGCGATGGCCACCCTTGACGAACTCGTCGGCGAACTCGGCCGGCGGGGGCGGCATGATCCGGGTGGACGGGGGACGATAGGCGATGCTCATGCGTCGATCACTCCAAGGTCGCTTTCGCGTGCGAGTTCGATGAACTCCTCGCGAACGGTGGGATTGGCGCGGTTCCAGGCGCGGGTGATCGCCATGAGCAGGTCATGCTCAGGGTCGTCGCGGTCGAAGAACTGGCGCTGGCCGAGGCGGGCCTGCACCTTGAGGGCTTCGCTCCGCGTCTCCTCGGGCGTCCAGTGCTCCGCCCCGGCGCGCTTGAGGATTGAAAGGCGCTCGTCGGCGGGCAGCGCGAGCGCGCTGGCATGGTGGTCGATCGAGAGCGTCTCGTCCCGCATGTGGGGAGGGAATGCCTCAACGACCGCGATCACAGCCTTGAGGCGCTTCGGCGCAATCCCAAGATTGTCGGACAGGAAGTCAAACCCCGCCTGGGTGAGATGCCCTTCCGCGTTCCCGCGCTCGAGCCATGCGGACAGGCGCCAGTCGACCGCGACACGCTCGGCGGCGAGCCCCCTGCCCTCGTCCAGCCATGCGTCGAAGCCGACGGCGGGCGCGGCGGGTTTGATCGTAGCGAGCGCGTTCATGCTTCTTCCCCCTCGATGATCGGCGCGGGATGAGCTGCGGCGAGTTGTGATTCGGTGATCCAGCCCTTTACGAGAGCGGCTTCGGCGGTGGCGCGCGGCCAGGCGCGGATTTCGTCGAGCGGGATTTCCTCTGTCTCAGCGAGGCGCGCTGCTTCGCGGGCGGCGTGGTCAGCGGCTTCCGCCATCTTGCGCAGCCGCCATTCCCGGCGTGAGCGGGTCGCGGCCAGCGGCAGGATGAAGGCGCGCAGTTCACCGGCCGATCGTGGAAAGAACCGCTTGCCCGGCACGTTGACGTAGGCGCGGCAGGCTTCCTGCAAGATGTCGGCGGGGACGTCGGCGAGGTGGTTTCGCAGGATCGCGAACGACGCTTCGGCCTCTGCCCCATGCTCTTGCTTCACGATCGTTGCCGAGCGTAGGCCGAGTAGGGTGGACTTCACGAAGTCGGCGCTGGCCGGCACGAGCAAGGCGCGGTGTTCGTCGGCGGCGGCGAGCAGCGCGGGCCCATCCTCGGGACGCACGAGCGTGGCGTCGAAGTGATCCGCGTCGAGGTCAGCGCGATACCGCTCAACCGTCTTCGAACATTCGCTGGAGAAGCGGATCGCGATAGGTTTCGCGGGCTTGGTGGTCGTTTGCAGGGCGGTGGTGGCCATTGCGGCGGTCCTTCGGTACGAAAATTGTTTCCCAGGTTCGTTCGATTGCGCGGTCGACCAGCTCACCCGGTGGCCATCCGGCCTCAGCGCCTTCAGCCAGGGTCTTGACGATCCGGTCGTAGGCAATCCGGGTCAGAGCCTTCTTCCGCTGCTGGCAGAAGGTGTTCCAAGAACCGATCCCGACCCCGTCTGGCGGACCAAACCCGGCGGCCTTACGCGTGAGCGCGACACCGCACGTGGGGGTGAGCGGGGGTTGGGGTTCTTTGGGGGTCTGGGGGTCTTTAGGGGAAGGGGGAGAGAGGGGGAGTGAATCGGGGACAGTCCCGCCCATGTCCCCAGCTTGTCCCGGGACGGTCCCGGGAATGTCCTCACCATGTCCCTGCTGGTCGTTTGCGGCCGCGCGCTGGCGGCGCTTCTTGTCGCGAGCTGCAGCGCGCTTCGCGTCGATCAAAGCCTGCACGGACTCGATCGCCTCCACCGCCAGCGCAATTGCTTCCGGAGTAGCGCCGGCGGCGGCCATGCTGCGGATCAGCGTAGAGATGTTGACGCCCTCAGTAGGCATCACGGAGCCTCTTCTGTTCTGCAGCGAGGAGATTGGCGGAAATGCGAGCGACCTCGCGGGCACCTTCGTTGGCGATCTTGTCCTCAATCATCGCGCGGGCTTCGGCGGCCGGCACGCGCTTGGTGTCGACGAGGAAGCTATATTCGGGGAGGTGCTCGGGCGGGCACCATGCACGCCGCGCGGCCCCGCCTTTCCCACTCGACCCAAGTTTGCAGCCAGCTTCGCGCTGGCGCTCGACGAGCGACGGATCGGCTGCACGGCGGCGGGCCATGCTGGCGCGACAGGCTTCGGACAGCGCCTCTCGCTTGGCAGGATCGGAATAGCGCGCGCGTGCGGCGGCTGATTTCAACTGGCAGGCGACCGGGTTGCTGGCCACCTTCGCCATCGCGGCAGTGTGTGATGCTCGACCTTCGGGCGTCGCGAGGTATGCGCGGCGGACAGCACGTTTGCGAGCGCGGACCTCGGGGGATCGTGCAGCGCATGGGCCGCAATGCTTCGCGCTCCGTGCCGCGCAGGCGTCTCGGTTCTGGCAATGAGGGCGCATCGACGATTCTATGCGCTCATCGGCATGACGTGTGCCAGCGCCTTCGCGTTGCATCTCAATCGATTGGTTGCAGGTCATGCCGGCTCCACCTCGACGAGCACCGCCCCACCGGGCACGACATCACCGACAGTGAAGGACGTGCGGAAGCGGCCGTCGTTGATGCCCAGCGCCAGAGCGAGCCCATCGCGCCCATGCTTGAACGAGGCGAGCATGTTGTCGTCATCCCGCGCGCGCCGGTCGGGCGGGCAGAAGGTGAGGATCAGCCGCAGCGGTCCATCCGGCACCGAACCCTTGCGGCTCAGCGACAGACCCCAGCAAAGCTCGCGGTAGGACTTCTTCGCCGACATCTTGGCGCGGAGGGGCGCCGTGCTGTTCGGGTTGAGCTCCTTGGGGGGCCAGGGGAGAGAGAGGGGCGTCATGCGGCCTCGACCTCGAAGTCGGCGGCGATCACATCGGGGAACTGCGCGCGTGTCAGCGCCTCCGACAGCGGCGGGCATACGCTGTTTCCGCATTTCGCGACCTGCGCCGTCTTGGTGATCGGGTGGCCTTGGGCGTCATGATCGATGACGTAATCCGTCGGGAAGCCCTGCGCGTTGAACAACTCACGCGGCGTCAGCATCCGCATGCCGATATCGACGATCACATAGTCTTCGCCCCCGATCGTCACGATGACGAGGCCGAAGCGATCCTGAACCGTCACCGTGCCCAACGGACTGTCGAGGCCGTGCCCGTCCTGCTCGTTGCCATAATATTTGATCAGGAAGGCCCGAACCTCGGCCATGTGCGTGCCGCCTGCGCTGACTGTGTGCAGCGGTTCGTCGGTGGGCTGTCCATGCGCGCAAGTGCCGCGCAATTTGATGAGGTTCGATGTTACGATCCGCTGCTGCGATCCTGTCGTTGCGATCGTCGAAAGCGGCTCATCGGCCGCCCGGCCAGCGAGATTGGCATTGTTCGGCCCGCCATTCGCCTGCTCGATATGGGCAGCGACTAACGCACGGATCTTTGCATGATCCTCTGCCGAGGCCCGCTCATGGACGTCATGGCCTAATTCACCTGAGGCATACTTCTGCATGAAGGCCATGACAGCATGATGCTTGATGCCGCCTGCGACGACGGTGCCGAGCGGCGCTTCCACGTCCATCGCGCGCGGCGCCTGCCCTTCGCGCTCGCCATTGCCGATATGCACCAGGTGCGCGCCGACGATCGTGTTGTGATCGCCGTCCGACGCAGTGACGGTGTGCAACGGATCGTCAATCGACCGATTGCCACCGCCCTGCTGGGCATAGCTCGCAAAGGGCGCGATGGCCGCTTCGACGACGCCGAGCGGAGCCGCACCGCCGGGCCGCTTAATGAAGCTGTTGGCGGTGACAGTGGCGAGCGGATCCTCGACACTGTCGCCGATCGCACCATTCCGGAACTTAGTGATGTGCGGGACCACGACGGCATGTTCGCCGCGATTGGCACCTGTCACGGTCGCCATTGGCTGGTCGATCGACGCGCCGCGAGCGCCCTCCTGATGGTGGGTCAGCGGCACGATGAATGGCTTCGGATTGTTGACGACGAACTTCATGATGCCGTGCGCGATCCGCCGAAGCGTCTTGTCCGCGAGGGGCTTCTTCCGCTCGAAGATTGATTGGCAGGGGATCGACCAGTCGATGATCTCCGCCGCGGTCCGCCACGGCAGGCGCTGGCCGCTCATAACTTCGGGCGAGCCCGGCCTTCCATGCGTAGGCGCTGGCCAAGCGATCGGCTTCCCGTCCCGGCGCGCGACCATGAAGAAGCGCTTGCGGATCGTCGGCGCGCCGTAATCGCAAGCCCGAAGCTCGCGGAATTCGATCTTATATCCCTGTTTCCGGAGCGCGGCGCACCACTTCGCGAACGTCTCGCCCGCGCGCTCCTTGATCGGCCGGCCCTCATCGTCGAGCGGCCCCCACGTTCGGAACTCCTCCACATTTTCGAGCAGGATCACGTCGGGGCGGACCTTCTCGGCCCACAGCACGACCACCCACGCCAGATCGCGGATCGACTTCTCGCGGGGCTTGCCGCCCTTCGCTTTCGAGAAATGCTTGCAATCCGGGCTGAACCACGCGAGCTGAACCGGCCGGCCCCGCACGACATCGCGCGGATCGATCTGCCAGATGTTGTTGCGAATGTGCATGGTGCCGGGGTGGTTCACCTCGTGCATGCGGATCGCTTCTTCATCGTGGTTGATGGCAATATCGACGGCACGGCCAAGCGCGGCCTCAATGCCGGTCGAAGCGCCGCCGCCGCCTGCGAAGTTATCGACGATAAGACCCATCACAGCGTGGCTTTCTTCTTGGTGCCGAGCACCCCAGGACGGGTCGCGTTGACGTGGGCGCGAATGTGGTCGACCTTCTCCATGACTGCGGAGCGGGTGATGACCTCGCGGTGGCGGGAGAGCGTAAGCGCGGCCTCGCGGACGAGATCAGCGGGCGCGGCTTGCGGCTCAGCGCGGCGGAACGGCCACAAGTTCATGCGGTCGCCCTCCCCTTCCGACCGGACGGGCGGGCCATCATCTCGCGGTAGGCGACCAGATCGGTGCGCTTGATATGCTCGCGGGCGAAGGGGTTGGCGAAGTAGCCGCCCCGGTGCAGATCGCGAGCGGCGGCGACCATCTCGTCCTTGAACGACTGTCCCTCGGCGTGGCCGCGACGCGACGTCGACAGAAGGCCCGCGCCGATCGTGAAAAGCTCAGACGGGAGCCAGCCCGTGAAGCCTTCGAACGGAAGCCCCTCGTCGATAGCGGCGAAGAACCGCTCTTCGTTGAATGGAGCGGCCATTAGATGCCGAGCCCCAGCTGCATGCCGAGCGCGTTGGCATACGTTTCGAGCACCATCTGCTCTTCGTCGTATTCGCCCTTCTTGAGCTTGCGGATGCGGATGAGCTTACGGACGACCTTCGTGTCGTAGCCCCTGCCCTTCATCTCCGACATCACGTCCTTGATGTCGTCGGCGATGCTCTTTTGCTCGGCTTGAAGTCGCTCAATTCTTTCGACGAAAAGAAGCAATTCCTGCGCGGCAATGCTCGTTGAATCTTCGACGCTCATGCGACGTGCCTCCAAATGCGGTTGTGGCGGATGAGGTGGATCGTCGAAATCGACACCCCGTAATCTTCGGCGATCGGCCGATTGCGCTCGCGCTGGGCAATCCGCGCTCGGATCTGGCGGACCTTCTCTTCGGTCAGGACGGCGCCATAGACGGCCTCACCACGGCAATCCGTCCCATGACGAACGCGATCAGCCTGATTGTCGATCGGGCTTGCCCAACGAAGGTTGGTCAGCGCACAGTTCTTAGGCTGGCCGTCGTTGTGACAGGCCTGCGCTCCATCGAAAGGCTCCGGGCCGCAGAACGCGATCAGGACAAGCCGATGGACTCGCCAGTTTGTTGTGACGCCATCCCGGCAGAGCGATACGATGTCATAGCCTTGCCCCGCGTCGACGCGCTGCAGAACATGACCGGGCACGGAAATACCCCGAGCCGGTGTGTTCAGATCGCGTCGAACGCGCCCAAGGTTGCTGACTTCGTAGAGGCCTTCGTATCCACGAACGGGGAGCCACACCTCGACGGTCGCGCAGGCACCATCGGCGGAGATGGGTGTCTGTGCGTTCATGCTGCTGCTCCGGTGGGATAATCGCCGTCGCGCTCGAGCCGCTTCCGGCATGGCGCGATCCAGCGCAGGCGGGTGTCATCTTCGCCATCGATCCAGACGAGCCACGCATAGGCCGTCGCGGTCGAACCCTCGGGCGCGAGCCGGCCTTTGTGCATCACGACGCGCTCGCAGAATTGGAGAACGTAGCTGGGCGGATTGTCGGAGAAGATCGCTTCGTAGCGGCCGACCGATTCCAGGAAGGCGGCGCGGACGAGGACAGCGAAACCGATGCGGCTCGTGGCGGCCATGCGCTCAATGAACTGAGCAGCTAGCCGGAATGGCGGGTTCGTGATTGTCCAGTCGACCATCGACGGGAGGAAGCCAAAGAGATAATCTTCGACCGGGAAACCTGCGCCGTAATCGTGGATGTCCGACGCTTCGACGCAACCGAAATACTCGGACAGCGGCATGACCATGTGGCCGCGATTCGCCGCCGGCTCGCGACACGCCTGGCGACCCAACTGGCGGTAGCCGTTCGACATTAGCCAGTCGCACAGCGCGCGGGTCGCCCAGGGCGGCGTCGGGAAGTCGTCGAGACTGTCGTGTGCTTCGACGCGACGCTGCATCACGGCGGTGGAGGTGTTCTGCGCCATCAGTCGTTCGCCCGCAGAGCCGAGAGACGCTGGCGCAGCGCTTCGATCCCACGCGCTGCGTCGTCGAGCGCCTTCGATCCGATCAAGCGCAGTTCGTCGTCGTCGACCTGCCCATCGTCGAGGAGGGCCAACGACAGGAGGTGCGCGAGGTGGAGCAGCTTGGCGAGGCGCTCGTTGTCGGTCATGTCCTCGCTGTCGAGCGGGACGGACTTCACGCCGATCATGGCGAGGACGTCGGCACCGAAGCGACCATTCCACTCGCGCAGGCCAAGCAGGAAGGAGGTGAAGCCCATCTCCGCCGTGCCCTTGGCGTATTGGGCGGCCTGATCTTCGGAGCGGCCGAGGACGCGGCCAACATCCTTCCACGTCAGGCCGTCAGCTTCGCGGATCGCCGCGAGTGATGCGCCCAGCGTGTCGACCGCGTCAGAAACGGCAAAAGTGCGCCGCTTGCCGTGGATTGCCGGTTGTGCGGTCATTTAGATGACGCTCCATGATGAGATACGGAAGCCGCCTGATCGTCGTGACCCAAAGGTGCGTCCTGCTGATCGAGGCGGGGTGCGAGGATCGAGCAGTCAGCCGTGAGGAGGTCGCGGTGACGATGGGAGGCGAGAGCCTGAGACTTGTGGATGCCGTCGTGGGACATGAGCTTGCCGAGCAAGAGCGCGACCAGCGGCGCGGTGAACGCGTAGGTGATGGCGAGCGCGATCATGCGGCGGCCCGAGCGGCTTGGCCGCGGCGACCGAGTTCAGCCCACAGCGCGGCGGTATCCACACTCGACAGGTCAGGCGCTTGAGCCACGATCTTGATCGCGCGGTGGCGGTTGCTCTCCCGCACGATCCATCCGCCGCGCTCAAGACCCTTGATGACGCGATCGACGCCAGAGAGCGAGGCGAGCCCCATGTGCTTGCGCATCTCGTCGAAGCTGGGAGACACCCCTCCCCGCTCCGTCTGATAGGTGCGGATGAAGTCGAGGCAGTCTTTCTGGCGCGGAGTCATGCTGCGACCTGGGCGGCGTATCCGGCCATGAACGCTTGCACGCGGCCTGCGAGCTTGAGCGTCGGCGATCGTCCCGCGCGCAGATTGATGACGAGCCCGCTATCTCCGACCGCCAGGCGCCCGAAGGTGGATGGCTTGATGCTGTGCTTGGCGCAGAATGCCTCGATCGAGGCCAGCAGCTGCGCGTCGGTCGGAATGCTTGTGCTCATGACTGAGCTATAGTTGGATGTTTCCAACTCTGCAAGTTGGAAACTTCATGCTTCCTACTCAGCCCGCGCTGTGGGATCGCTCCAACATGTCAGGCGATGAAGCATTGCGCGGGAAGCGGCTGTACGAAGCCCTCCTCAAATTGAAGCCGGCCGATGTGAACGAGGCGGAGTGGGCGGTGCGCGCCGGCGTGAACCGGGGATTCTTCACGAACCTCAAGAACAGCCACATAAGCCCGCGATCCGACACCCTTCGCAAAGTGCTTCGCGCGATCGGCAAGACTGAAGCCGAACTGTATGAAGCGGCAGCAGGACGCCCCCTCAAGCAATGGGCTTCCGGCGACGTCCTCGATATCGACAAGGCTTCTGACCGGCCGCTCATAGTCACGACATCATCCACCGATGGCGCGGTGGAAATCCGACAAGTCGACCTTTCCTATTCAATGGGCCCAGGAGCGACCCCTGAGGACTTCCCCGAAGAGACGCCGGTCCTCTTCGATCCCAACTTTCTGCGCTCGATCACGCGCGCGCCGACGCACCGCCTTTATGTGGCCCGCGGCGATGGCGACAGCATGTTTCCGACGCTGATCAATGATGACCAGGTGCTGATCGACACGACACAAAACCAGTTGAGCCAGCAGGATCGGATCTGGGCATTGAGCTACGACGGGGCGCTAATGATCAAGCGGCTGCGTCGGGCAGGAAAGGGTAGGATCAAGATCATCTCCGACAACACCACCGTGCCGATCGATGAGGTGGACGAGGCTGATTTGCGCATCTTCGGCCGCGTGATCTGGGTCGGCCGCAGGGTTTAGGAGCAGGGCATGGCAGAGGCAGAAGACGAACGCGACCTTACGCGGCCGACCGGGACTGGCTTTATTGCTTGCGGTGCAGTGCTCCTGTTCATCGCGTTGGTTTCGACGTTCATCGCCTTCACGCTAAAAGTCGATCAAAGCTATATCGGTGAAGGTGTCTATGCGCCCGATCCGGAGCAGGCTGCGGTGCGCTTCGTAGCAATCGTCATTGCTGGCAGCGGGATTTCGCTCGGCTCATTCCTATTCGGTATCGGTTTCGTTGTGCGGGCGATTTGGTTTCTCCCCGGCGACCCTGCGAAGTGCAATTGAGTTCCTAGCACAATGAGTTTGGAAGGAAGTTGACGTGAGCGACAAAGATCCCTTCCCATTATGGAGCGAGCCCGCGACAAAGGGTGACGTGATCCGAGCCGTTGTCTATACTCGCGCGTGCATGATCGACACGTTGATAGCGCTGCGCGCGCTTCGCCGAAATGACATATCTCGCGTGGACGAGGTCTTGAAAGACCTGTCGAACAGTGCAGACGAGCTCGAAGTACTTGTCCGCGACATTGCTGGAACAGAAAATGACTGAGGGGACTGACCAGTTGGCGCTTGTGCGCTCCCTGCGTGAGCAAAAAAGCGCGTTGGAGCAAGAGAATGCCGACTTGAAACGCGGGGGCGGAGGGGGCACTTCTGGCGGTATGGATGTCATTGACGCCAAAATCGCCGCTGCCGAAGCTCGCACCGATGCGAAGTTCACTCAAGTCATCGCAAAGCTAGATGCGATGGATGGAAAATTGACGCGCATCGAGGCGGATAATATCCGAACCCGCAGCACGGTGCGCTCGAGCACTTTCGCGATCATCAGCGCGTTCATTGCAGTCGTAGCGTTGGGCTTCGCGATCTTTTCGCAGTCGTTCAATATGGGTGAGAAGGTCCGAGAATCGGCCCGCGCAGCTTCGGCAGAGCGGGTGGATGAATTGCGCTTGCACGACTCGATCGACGGCAACGCCAACTAAGGGCGATGCCCCTCCGCACACTCTCCCTCGACGTCGTAGGCGCGGATCACCCAAACCGCCGCCCTGGGAAGCAGGGCAAGATACCCCGTCGATACGAGATCCAGCTTTGTGAGCCGGGGGAGCCGATCAGCTTAGAGCTTGAGCCCGACAACCCAGTCGACCCGAACGCCGTCCGCGTGATGTCGGCGCGCGGCATTCAGATCGGGTATATCCGCCATGAGCGATCGATGCTGATCAGCGGCTACATTCGCGACTGCCTCGACATCCGCGGCATCTTCCAGCGCGTGATGCCCTGGGGCGCCATCATCCGCATCACGACCGATGGTAGCGAGCCCGAACTACCCCCCGCCCCTGCTCCGTCCGCACAGCCGCTCGAATCGCGTGCGTTCGTCGACGAGGATCCCGGCTTCTATCCCGACCCGGAATGGCCCGAATAGGATAGTTGGGTTTATCCAACTTTATGATTGACGAGTTGGATTTCTCCAACTAATTGTTCTCCCACACCACCTGATCAGCCCATCGGCTCGAAGACAGTGGTGCGGGAGATAATCAGTGCTTCACACCGCAATCCAGCGCGAGAGTTCGCAGCAAGAGGCAGACCGCCTGCTTGTTGAGGAACGTGCCCGCCGCAGCCGGTCCTACACCGTAGAGCCGTTGGCCGACTGGCACCGCAATTGGCGCCTCGGCTACCGCTTCGATCTTCGCGTGTTCGGGCAGGGCCACTGGTCGCTGGGCGAAGGCCTTGCCCAATCCTTCCGCACCGAGGACGAGGCTCATGCTGCCGGCGCGGAGTGGGTTGAGAACGGCGGTCGCCAGTGAACGCGCTCGTCGCCATCGACACCGCCATACCGGTTCGCACCCTTCGTGATGTCGCGCTTGACCTGTCGAGCGTCAAGGCCCGCCTCGCTGTCCACTACGGGCGGGTTGGCGATCCGACCGACGCGCAGGACGCGGACTGGTCCGACCTCGAAGATCAGAAGCTCGCGCTCGAAGCCGAGTTCATCACGATCTTCTATCTGACGACCGGCATGCGCTGGTCTCATGCAACTCAGGTGATGGCATGAGCGCGACCGATCACCACGACTGCTTCGCCAAAGTCGATGCGATGCTTGCCGAGCGCAACACGCGGCTGACGTTCCCGATTGTGTTCAGCGAAGACATGCAGCGCAAGCCCATGATCGTCACCGAGCAGATCGAGACGGGGCGCGGCAAGAAGAAGGCTGTCGGCATGTTCGCGAGCTTCTGCCCGTTCTGCGGCGCATCTCTCGCCAAGGCGATGGGAGATGCCGCATGAGCGCGCCCAGCCCGGAAGCCATTGAGCGGATGATGGCCTTTGTCCGCAACATGGCCAACGCGACCAGTTGCTCGCCCTTGTTCCGCGAGGCGGCGGAGATTGCCGCGCTCCTGCCAGAACCGATCGACCCCGACCTGATCGAAGCACGCAAGGTGATCCATCGCGTCCTGATGGACAAGGGCGCGTCAGGCGAGGCGATCTTCGCGGGCGAGGTGCTTGCAGGCGAGCGCGACGACGCTCTGTTCATGCACGTTGCGATTGCCGCGATTAAACTCGGCCGAGTGCTGGCGGAGGAAGATCGATGATCGCCCTCGAAGCCTTCCTCGCCACGATCGGCATTGCGATGATCCTCGTGATTTCGCTCTCCGTGATCATCGCTGGCGTCCGCTCTGAATGGCCGATGTTCCTCGGAGCCTTTGGCTACCATCCCCCTCGCATCGGGCAAATGCCCCCCCGCCCCGATGCGACTGCCCGCTCGATCACGGTTTCCCGTGATGCGGTAGCCCCTCCCCATACGCAGGCTGTCGAGCCGGCCTGCGAAACCGGGAGTGCCGCAGCATGAACGCTACCCAGACGCTTACCTCGGGCGACCTCCAACTGGTCGTCAGCCGGATCCCCCGCGACGTTCGCAAGATGATGATGGAGCAGCCGATCTTTTGTGGCGGCGGATTCATTCGCGAGACGATCGCAGGCAATGCCGTCAACGATATTGACCTGTTCGGTGGCGACAAGGATCTGCTCAAGCTGAGCGCCGATTATCTCGCCTCGAAGCGGGAAGGAGCCAAGGTCCACACGACTGATAACGCCTTCACGGTGCTGTCGGTGCCGCGAATGCCGGTCCAGTTCATCACCCGCTGGCTGTTCAGCGAGGCGGAGCCTTTGGTCCGTTCGTTCGACTTCACTGTCTGCCAAGCGGCCGTCTGGTTCGATCGCAGAATACACCGCTGGCAGTCGATGATCGCCGGTGAGTTCTATCCTGATCTTGCCGCGCGTCGGCTCACTTACACCTCGCCAGTGCGTGACGAAGAGGCTGGCGGCTCCATGCTCCGCGTCCGCAAGTTCTTGGCGCGCGGCTACAATATTCAGGCGTTTGCGCTCGCCGGTGTGATCGCCCGCGTGGCGCTGGCCGCAGAGGTTCGCGGCGAGCGAAACGAAACGAACCTGACGTTCGCTATCTCGCGCAAGCTGGTCGAAGTCGACCCCCTGCTGCTGATCGATGGCTTTGAGCCGGTCAACGAACACGAAGTCATCGACGAAGAGGCTGCAGCATGAAGCTCACCAAAATCGAACTCGGGATGCACCATCACGGCTACGGCGTGGGCGCGGAACCCGGCATCAAGTGCGAAGTCGAATTGCGCCTGCCGGGCAGCTATTCGAACGTCAGCATCAAGCTCACGCCTGATCAGATCAAGGACGTCGTGGCGCGCGCGGTCGAACACGCGATGACGCAGATCGTCTTCGATCCCGACACGATCGATGTCGTCGGCAAGCCCGGCGCGCCGCGCGAAGAGCGCGTCCCCGCCACCGCGACCGCGACCTCGGAGGATATGCCGCTATGAACGACATGACCAAGCTCAAGAAGGCTGGGCTCGCTCCCACGGTCGGGGAAATCCTGAACGAGAGCGACGAGGACCGCGGCGCGCGCGAGCGGGCCGCTGCCGCCACCAATGCGCCGACCGCGTTCGACGAAATCCGCCAGGAAATCGAAGACCTCTACGAAAACGCCAAGCAGTATCTGGACGGGGAAGGCATCCAGACGGAGGAGCAGGCGGCCGACGTCGGCAAGCTGCGCGACATGATCCGCGACGCTGCGAAGCGTGCCGACGGACACCGCAAGGACGAAGCCGCGCCGTTCGACGCTGGCAAAGCCGAGGTGCAGGCTCGCTACAATCCGCTGATCCAGAAGGACCGCGGCAAGACCGACCTCGCGATCGCTGCGTGCAACGATGCGCTCAAGCCCTACCTGCATCGCGTCGAGCGCGAGCAGCAGGCGGCGGCGGCAAAGGCGCGCGCCGAAGCGGATGCGCTCGCGCGAGAGGCGCGCCAGCACGCCGCCATCGCGGCCGATAGCGGCGACCTTTCGAAGCGCGAGGCGGCCGATGCCGTGCTGGGCGAGGCGAAGAACGCCGCCAAGCATGCGAACCGGATGGAGCAGGCCAAGCCGCAGGCCGCCGGCCTCAAGAAGGCGATCGGCATGAAGTCGGTTTACCGGCCCGAGTTCATCGACCCCGCCGCGGCGCTGGCGCACTACCGCCAGACCCGGCCCGCCGCCCTCAAGGAATGGCTGATCGAGCAGGCCCGCGCCGATATCCGCGCCGGCCACAAGACGCCCGATGCCATCCCTGGGTTCAAAGTCATCGAAGATCGGGTGCCCGCATGAACATCCAAACCCAAAGCGAAAACATCGGCGCGCTCATGGAGGCGCTGGCGACGGCGCACGCCGCGATCGACAACGTGGGGCAGGATCGCGAAGTCGAGGTGCCGATCAAGGATCGGAACAACCCCGGCCAGTTCAAGGGGAAATACAAGTTCCGCTACGCCACGCTGGCGGGGATCCTCCACCACGTCCGCCCCGAGCTTACCAAGAACGGCGTATGGTACACGCAGTTCGTCCGCAGCGGCGAGATGGTGACGCGCCTGTTCCATAAGTCGGGCGAGTGGATGGACAGCGGCCAGCTTCCCATGCCCGACATTAAGGGATCGCCGCAGGACATCGGCTCCATCATCTCCTACTTCAAGCGCTACAGCCTCACGGCGGCGCTGGGCCTCGCCGCCGAAGAGGACAACGATGCCGAGACTGGCGAGCGCGAGGTTTCCTTCCGCGCCGTCCGCAGCAATGGGCGCGAGCAGGCCACCGAATCCGCCCCGCAAGTCGAAGAACCGCCGATGGGGTGGGGCGACTGGGCGCGCGGGTTGATCAATGCCGTCGCCGATCAGGGTAGCAACGAAGAGCTCGACGCCCTACGCGACACGAACAAGCGCTACATCAATGCCGTTCAGCGCGTGGACCGGGCGATGCACGCCGACATCGGCGCGGCCTTCACCGGCCGCCGGGCGGCGCTCGACAAGAACGCGGCGTTCTGATGCTTCCCCGCCGCATCCCCAAGCCGGCCAAGCGCGCCTCCCGGTGGCGCAGCCAGGCGCACTGCTCCTTCGTCCGCAGCCATGAGTGCTGCCGGAACGGGTGCGACGGTCGCCCGATCGAGGTGGCGCACGTTCGCCTGGGGAGCGGTGCGGGCATGGGCCAGAAGCCGGATGACTGGCGCACGGTATCGCTCTGTCAGTTCCACCACGCCCAGCAACACAAGCTTGGCGAGGCGACATTCTGGAAGGGCTTCGATGTCGAGGCGCTGATCGCCGAGTTCATCAAGGCATCGCCGCGCCGCGCCCAGATCGAGGCGGAGATGCGGGAGCGGCGGCATGGCTAGCCTCGCCCCCTACCACTTTCGCAAGACGCTATCGGGCTTCGAGCCGGTGAGCGCGGCCGCGCGCGATTTCCACGCCAAAACCAAGCTGGGCCAGACGGTGCAGCTTACAGGCCGGCGCCCGCGGAATCCGGGTCATCATCGCAAGTTCTTCGCGCTGCTCGGCATCCTCGTCGACAACACCGACCAGTTCGCCAGCACCGAAGACGCGCTGATCGCCGTGAAGGCCGCGACCGGGCATGGCGTGTGGAAGAAGCTGCACCCGAAAGCCGATCGCGAAATCTTCATCCCGCACAGCATCGACTTCGCCAGCATGCCGCAGGACGAGTTCGAGGCTTTCTACAACCTCGCCTTTGCCGCGATCATTCGGTGGTGGCTTCCTGTCGCCGCGAACGATCTGCGCGAGGCCGTCGAAAGTTTCGCAGCATGACGCACTTCTCTATCCCATATTCGCGCATTGCCGAAATCCCAGCACCGGCGACCTATGAAATCCGGTCGGGTGAATGGTGGCTGCACGGCTCGCTTGAAAACGGCGAGGCCCGAAGCTGGGGCGGGCGCCACATCATCACGATCAACGAGGCCACCGGGCACTTCACCTGCGAAGGCGGATACGGGACGTTCAGCTATTGCTGGCCGGCGCTTAGCCGTGGTTCGGAAGGCCTGCACGCTTTCCTATACGATGTCGACTTTGGCTATTTTATGGGCAAGGCGTCGAAGCAGCCCCACCGCATCGCCGACCATGACGCGACAGTTCAGAGCCTCAAGCGCGAGCTAGTCCGCGACCGCCGGGAAGGCTGGCTCACGAAGGAAAATGCGCGGACTCTGTGGACCGAATTGGTCGATGCCGATGATGGCAACACGGACGAGATGGTTCGGACGCTCTACCAGGATGGCGGATGGAGCGAACGCTTCGATTGCTCTGATCCGTCGGTGATGGTCGATCATCCGGCCATGCGCCGCTTCTGGGGCGAAGTTTGGAAGCCGTTCGCGGCCGAGGTCCTGCGCCCGCATTGGGAGGCCCATCGCGCTGTGGTCGAAGCCGCAAAGGTGGCCGCATGACCGCGCAAGCGATCGAAGCCGGAACGGCCGAGACGGTTTACCGGCTCGGTTCACGAGAGCGCGGTCCCGAAGGGATGCGCCCGAAACCCCTCCCGCCCACCTGGACGGTCGCCCCCTATCTCTGGCCGGCAGTCTCTCAGGCGCGGACGCCCCTCGCCCCCTCGGTGGGCGTGCGAGAGATACTTAACAGGATGAAGGAGAAGGCCACCCATGTCTGACGCTCCAAACCGCTACCGGGTGCATAGCCTGCTCGATCTGGCGCGCGTGCCCGAAGATGCGCTCCCTCGCCTCATGGCGGAATTACCGGCGCTTCTTACGGCCATGCGACCGATGGCGCTGTTGATCGACGCGATGAAGGCATCCGGCGAAGATGTCACCGAGGCAGAGGCGGCGTTGGTTCAATCCTGCGAATGGATCGACGACACCAAAGGCGAGTTGACCATCAACGCACGGGTCCAGACTGGCGATGATCGCAAGGAGGTCGCGCGGGCATCTGTAACGTTGGATATCCCGACCATGCTTGGGCCCGAATCATGACCGCCCCGACCCCCGCTGGGGTGGCTCAGGACGCCTGCCCGGGCTGCAACGGCCAGCTTTGCGTCTGTCACGACTATGACGAGGACAGCGGCTGCGCGAATTGCGGCGGTGAGGGCTTCACCTACGGATGCTCCTGGGATTGGCAGTGCGACACCTACGACGAGGGCGAAGGGACGTGCTTGTGCACGCGTCGCTGCGAATGGTGCCAGCCCGTCAAGCGCGACCCGCAGCTTGATCAAGTCCTTAGCGACGCCCTCAAATCCACGGAGACCAGCAATGCCGGATGATCTGATGGCGCTGGCGGAGCTTGCCGCGCGCGTGGAATGGCTGAGTGGGCCGGACCGGGAGGTGGATGCGGACATAGCTGTAGCGATCCGTTGGTCGCCTGCCGGGATCGATGAGAGCCTGTTCTTCAGCGAGGAAATTAGGCCGCTTTACGCATACAAGGTTCCGAAGTTCACTGCCTCCCTCGACGCCGCCATGACGCTGGTGCCGGACGATTACGACTGGGCAGTCTTTCGGACCAATGGCGGGCTTACCGTCCATGCATGGTGCGGTTCACGTGAGGATGTGTTTGGTGACACACCCGCCCTCGCTCTAACCGCTGCCGCCCTCCGCGCCCGCGCCAGCCAGAGCGGGGTGGCGTGATGGGCTGGACACCGGATGCGGAAACCAACCGCGATTTCTGGTCAAAGGTAAAAGTGTCGGAGGTGGATGCTTGCTGGGAGTGGCAGGCTGGAAGAAACGCATCTGGCTACGGTCGCTTTAAACGCAAAGGTGCGCATAGAACCGCCTTGAGTCTGGCTACCGGCATCCCGCTCGACACAGATATGCTCGCCCTGCACGGATGCGATAATCCGCCCTGTTGCAACCCTAACCATCTCCGCTGGGGGACTACTCAAGACAATTCTCGCGACACCGTTGCGAGGGGCCGGACCCATAAATGGAACGGAAAACGAGCGGGTGAGAGAAACCCTAGGGCTAAGATAACTGCGGCCATAGCTGAAGAAATACGGCGACGATATGCTCCAGGAGCATACGGGAAGAAGAAGCTTTGCAAGGATTTTGGCCTAGCAAAAACAACCATTTATCTCATCCTTAAAGGACGGATATGGGCATGACCACCGACCCCACGATCGCGGCGCTTGCCGGGAAGCGTCCCAATCCGACCGAGATGGCATGGTTGCTGGCAGGGATCAGGGCTGGTCCGGTGAAACGCTGCTACCAGATGCCCGAGCGCATGCCGCTTCCGGAGTTTTGGCTTTCGTCATTGGGCTGCTGGGTCACGGAGGACGGGCGCAAGGTCAGCTTCGATGTACGCGGCCAGTTCCGGTCGTTCTATCCCGGCAGTATCGACCGGTGGCGCATTCGTCGCGCTGTCGCCCACCACCTCCGCACACAGGGAGGGTCGTCGGATGCCTGAACTCGTCATCTTCTTTCGCGAAGGCTGTTTCTACCCGGTCGCTTTGTCCGGCACGAAACCAGCTTCCGAAGAAATCCCCGAACATGTCGCCCTCAACCCCGGCACCCTGCGCGTCGAGGATCTGAGCGGCAATATCCTTTGGCCGGAAGGAACGCGCCAGTGACCCCAGATAACACCCCCGCGTCGCCTTCCCGCTGGGCATGGTGGGCCGGCCGCGACGAAGAGGAGTATCGCCTCGCAGGCCCATGTCCAACACGCGGCCACGCGATCAATGAAGCCTATGGCGACACAGAACCGGGCGACATCATTTATCTCGTCGAGGCAATCACCGCCCCTGAAGAAGAGCGCGATCATGACAGCGGCATCATTCCCTTCGTGAAGATGCGTAAACGCTCTCACGTAATTCGCAAAAAGGAGGCTCGCAATGACTAACACCCCCGCGTCGGTGGCCGTCGTGCAGGCGTCCGCTTGGCTGCGCGAATGCAGCAAGTGGCTGCTGTCGAATGACCTCGACATGCAGTGCCCCATGGAAGCCGATCCGCTTGATCTTGCCGACCTGCTCGACCGCCTCGCCTTCCAGCAGCCGGGCGGGGAGGCAGTCATTCGCACCTGTGACGGTAAAGAGCAGGACGCTTTTGAAGAATGGGCAGCCAGTCAGAACATGGATACGAAGACGCATCCTATTCACTGGCTGTTCCTTGATCCGAAAACGAGTGCCGCTCGTCAGGGTTGGCGAGGAGCGACGGAATATTGGGCGGCTCGGATGAAGGATGCAGCACCCACCCCGGACGCCGCGCTGCGGGAGGCGTTGGCACCGGAGGATGCTTGGCAGGAACTTGTCGAATACGATGATAGAACCAGTCCGGAAGAATATCCGGATATGGCGCTCATCACCCACGATGAGTTGCGCTCTTTCATGGAGCGAGCATCGTGACGCGGCGGTGCCTAATTTGCAGCAACCTCAACCCCTGTCGGGAGCATTCCGAGCGCAATCAGGACGACGAACTTGCCCGCAACCTGCGCGAGATAAGGGCTATCTGTGAAAGGGAAGCCCTCGCCGCCACCCCTTCGCAGAAGCAGGGGGAGGAAAAGAGGTGTCACGCGGGCGGCCCGCTATGCCGGCATCACCACGGCCAAGTCGATGTTGACGGACTCCTCACCGCCCTTCGCGAAATCGCGGGCAACAATTGGCGCGACCAGTCACGCGCTCGCCACGTCGCTCGCACAGCCTTGGGAGACGCATAATGGCCGAGATGTGTTCCTTCTGCTGGGAGCCTGCGGTTACGACCGTCGATGACCAATTCGACGTCATGCCCGCCTGCCAAGAATGCTCGGACGCATGGGACGTAAATCCCGGATTTCTTACCGATGCAGAGCGCCAAGCCCTCGCCACCACCAACGGGGAGACCTCGCATGGGCGTTCCTGATATCCGATCGCCGCTCGAAATGGTAATGTTCGCCGCTTGGGTGAACGTGCCTGTCGATCAGGTGCCAGCAAGCTACCGCGCTCCGGCCTGTGCTGACACGATGGCAGCCTGGAAACGCGTGGGCGAGGCTGCGCTTGCCTATCATCGAGAGCATGAAGCCACCCCCGACCTCCCCGAGCGCGGGGGATGGCGGTCGATAGCGAGCGCGCCGAAGGGCCGGGAAGTTTTGGTGTGGCCCGGTTTCTGCGACGACGTTACCGAAGCGATTCTAGGCGACGCAGGCTGGCAGATCGCAACAATGAACGGCCAGACCATGACCGGCAATCCCGAGATGTGGATGCCGAAACCGCTTCCGCCCGGTTGCACCACCCCCGCTCCTGCTGGCGAGTTGGAGGAGATGGCCCGCGCGCTTCTGGCCAAGGTGCTTACCGAAGAGGGAATGGAACTTGCCGGCGCCGATATGGCGAACGGCTATCCAGAGGCTGACACGCCGACCTATCTCGCGCTGCGTGCAGTGACCGAAGCCCTCCGCACCTACCCCGGCGCAACCACGAAGGGAGGGTCTAGCAATGTTTCTTTATAATCCGAATGGCGATCTAACCGTGATGCACATGGCGGACTACAACCGGCTTGGCGCTATCGTCGGTTCACTGTGTGGCGAGCGCGATTTCCAGCGTTCGTGCAATCTTCCGCTCGGTTGCACGATCTGTAGCGATTGCCGCCAGACCGCATTCGATATCGAGCGGTTGGAGGCGCAGCGCCCATGACCCCCATCGCTGAACTGCGGGAGCTTCACGCCAAGGCGCTGACGGCTGATCCAGATTGGCTGCATGATCCGACGCCCGATGATGTTGTCTGGCTTTGCGCTCAGCTTGCATGCTGGCCGTCGCGGGTTGATGATGAACGCACCACCAATGCGCGCTTTCTCATGTTGTCGGCTGCGGCTTTGATCGACCGGCTGACGGGGGAGCGGGAAGATGCGCGCGCCTTGTCCGATCGGCTATTGCTAGAGGCTCAGTGCCATGCCGGCGAGGCCCGCGCACACAAAGCCACCGTCCACGAGGCATACCAGATAGCGAGCGGCGCAACGGGTGAGCGCGCCAACTGGAATGGCGCTGGTCCGATCCGGGAACTTGCAGAGTGCACCCCCGCCGCCGAGCAGCGGTGCGCGGACATCATCGAGCAGTGCGCGAAGGTGGCGGAGGATGTGGCGCTCAATCCAACAATGGTTGGTTACGCCATCCGCGCCCTCGCGCAGACGGGGAGAGGGTGATGGGCAAAGCCTTTACCGTCTCATCGCTTGCCGATCGCTGGTGCGTCTCGACCGACACGGTCTATGCGATGATCCACGCAGGCCGCCTGAATGCTTTCCGATTCGGCGGCAAGCTGTATCGTATCCGCCCCGAAGAGGTTGAGCGCTTCGAATGTCAGAGCCAGGATATACCCTCCAACGATACCGAGGAAAGTGGGCCATCGTCTGGCGCGAGGCGGACGGACGCCACCGACATTCGCTTGGAACGTCTGATCGACCATCGGCCGATGCCGCGGCTCGTGCATTCTGGTCCCGGCGATCAACCCGGGGCGGCATAAATACCGTGGGCGAAGCAGTGGCCTACTATATCGAGCAGAAAGCGGAGATCCGGTCCATCGAGCGAGCGCGACAGGCGTGGCGACAGGCTGGGCCGTTCTGGTCAGCTATCCCCATAGGCCGCGTCGATAAGATGATGGCGCGCGACTACCGCGACCACCGATCGCACTGCAAGGCCGTTACCGTCCGCAACGAGCTAGCTATCGTCCGCGCCGCGCTAAACTTGTGCGAAGAGGATAAGCTGATTGCGAAGGCCCCCTTCGTGCAAATGCCGAGTCTGCCGCAGAACGGCGTCAAACATCTTACCAAAGACCAGTTCCGCAAACTGATCGCCGGCACAGAAAAGGGCGCGCCGCATATTGCCCTGTTCATGCAACTCGCGATTGCGACAGGGGCCCGTATGGCGGCAATCCTTGAGCTTAAGTGGGATCAGGTGAAGCTGGATAGTGGCCGCATCTTCCTCAACCCCGAGGACCGTATAGCAACCAGCAAGGGGCGCGCGACCGTTCCGATCAACGACCAACTCCGTCCGGCCCTCGAAGCGGCCAAGGTGGCTGCAACATCGGATTATGTAATAGAACACAACGGCAAGCGCGTAGGTTCGATCAAGACCGCCTGGAACGCCGCTGCCCGTCGATCCGGTGTGAAGGCGACGCCGCACATGCTCAGGCATAGCGCTGCTGTTTGGATGGCGGAGGCAGGGCAGTCGATGGACGTGATCGCCCAATTCCTCGGGCATACCGATTCACGCATAACGCAGCGTGTCTATGCGAGGTTCAGCCCTGACTTTTTGCGAGGCGCCGCAGAGGCGCTGACCTACTAACGAGGTTCAATCGCACCCATGAGCAAAGGTTGCAAACGATGGAAAACCCGCTAAATTACTGGTGCCGGCTGAGGGGATCGAACCCCCGACCTTCGGTTTACAAAACCGCTGCACTACCGCTGTGCTAAGCCGGCAAAAGCCCTATCGGACGGCCGCTTCCCTAGATTTGCCGGGCGGGTCGGTCAACGCGAAACACGCGCGAACGGCCAGGACGATCAGGCCAGGGGCGGCAGCTGATCGATGAGCGCGTCGAGTTCCGCGCTGCTCAATTCGCCTTCATGATCGGGCTCGACCACTGTCACCACCGCCCGCGCCCGGGCCGTCAAGGGAAGCTCGAAATAGGTCTGCACGGCGTCGCGCAGGGTCGTTATCGGCGATTCAGCCTGCAGCGGCGAGGCGATCGTGGTGCGGAAATGCCAGGGGGGAATGTCCATAGGGCGCCAACCGATCGATGAGCGCGACGGTTCCGCGCAATATCAGGGAACGCCGAAGGTCCAGCCCTCGATCGCCGCGACCTCAGGCGTGAGTGCCGGCGGGTGCCAGAGCGCCGCGTCATCCGCCGCCCGCGCCAGCCAGGCGGCGCCGACGATCGCGTCGGTCGCGTGGTCGTCATACCGGGCGAGCATCGGCGTTTCGAGGCCCCAGCCCAACAGCGCCGCCGCCAGCGCGCCTGCATCGCGCATCTTCGATCGCCCCTTGCCCAGACCTGCGGCGCGGGCCGCGATGCTGGTGTAGAGTTCGACGATCATCGGTCCCTTTTCCGGCACCGGATCGAACGGCCAGACCGGGATACGGCCCGTCAGTTGGTGCAGCATCCGCATGCCCGTCAGGCTCGACTTGCCCACCTGCGCCGCGCCGACCAGGTTGAAGCAGGAGATGGCGTTGCCATGCCCGCCCGCGCGGCACGCTTGCTCGGTCAGCCGCATCCGCCCCATCCCGCCCCCGAACAGATCGCCCTCGCGCCCGCCATGGCGGCGGAAGTGTCGGCTGACCTCCGGATGATCGACGAAACCGGTGGCGGCGAGGTGCCGGTCGTCGGCGGAGAGATGGTCGATCAACGCCCAGAGCGCACGGGCATCGACCGGGCCGTCCGGCCAGCCGGGGAGATAGGCGCCCATGTCGAGGAAGGGCAAAGCCATCGAAAAGTCGAAGCCGACGAGCAGATCGGCCTTTGCCGCCGACTGTTCGATCAGCCAGTCGGCGACGTCCTGCCGCGACCAGGCGTGATCGAGCAGCACCGGTGCGTTGCGTCCCTCCGCGACCGCGACCGCGATCCCCTTCGGCCGCTCGACCGCCTGCCCCGACCAGTCGATGCACGCGAAACGGGTGAAGGCGCGCATCACCAACCGCTCCTCCCCCGCCAGGGGTGGGTGGAGGCGACGGATGCGGAGGATGCGAGGCATCCAGTTGGCCGCCGCCCTCCCCCTCCGTCGGCTAAGCCGACACCTCCCCCTGGCGGGGGAGGATTGGGCAGGCGTGTCACTTCTTCCTCGGCCGTGGCGGCTTCTTCGCCAGCGCGCGTTCGTGCGCGCGCTCGATCATCGCCAGCACGCGCTCCGGATCGGCGCTGACGTAGCGGACGAGCAGGCCCGGCCAGCCGACATAATGCGGGGTCTGCCAGAACGTGTCGGGATCGGTTTCCATCAGCATGTCGACCGTGTCGAGATCGAGCATCAGATGGAAACTGTCCGCCTCCCGCCCCGGCGTCAGGAAGGCGTTGCCGTTCGCCTTGACCGCGGGGCCGCCATAATAGGTCGAGAGTTCCGCGCCCGGCAGCGACAATGCGTGGGCGACGACGGTGTCCCAATCCAGCCCTATCACGCCCCCTCCCCGTTCGTGTCGAGCGAAGTCGAGACATGTTCACGCGCGCCCAGCCAACGTGTCTCGACTTCGCTCGACACGAACGGTTGGGGGAGAAGGGCCGTCACTCCCCCCGCCGCTCGGCGCGCAACCGGTCCCAATAGGCCAGCCGCTCCGCAAGCTTCGCCTCGAAGCCGCGCGGGGAGGGTTCGTAGAAGGTCTGCGCGCCCATCTCCTCGGGCCAGTAATCCTCGCCGGAGAAAGCATCCTCGGCATCGTGATCATAGGCGTAACCCTTACCATAGCCGATGTCCTTCATCAGCCGGGTGGGCGCGTTGAGGATCGTCTTGGGGGGCGAGAGCGAGCCGGTGTCCTTGGCCGATCGAAACGCGGCCTTTTGCGCCTTGTAGGCCGCATTCGATTTGGGCGCGGTCGCGAGATAGAGGCACGCCTGCACGATCGCGAGTTCGCCTTCGGGCGAGCCGAGGAAGTCATAGGCGTCCTTGGCGGCGAGGCATTGGACGAGCGCCTGCGGATCGGCGAGCCCGATATCTTCCGATGCGAAGCGGACGAGGCGGCGCAGGACGTAGAGCGGCTGTTCCCCCGCCGTCAGCATCCGCGCCATATAGTATAGCGCGGCCTGGGGATCGGAGCCGCGCAGCGATTTGTGGAGCGCGGAGATGAGGTTGTAATGCCCCTCCCGATCCTTGTCATACACCGCCATGCGCCGATGCAGCAGGGCCGCGAGCTGGCCGGGTTCGAGCGGTTCGGGAATCGCGATCGAGAAGAGCGTCTCGACTTGGTTGAGCAGGAACCGCCCGTCGCCGTCGGCCGAGGCGATCAAGGCTTCGCGCGCATTTGCCGTCAGCGGCAGTTCGCGCCCCTCGGTCTCCTCGGCCCGCGCGACCATCTTGCCGAGCGCGGTCGCGTCGAGCCGGTTGAGGATCAGCACCTGAGCGCGGCTGAGCAAGGCGGCGTTGAGTTCAAACGAGGGATTTTCGGTGGTCGCGCCGACGAGGACGACGGTGCCGTCCTCGACATAAGGCAGGAAGCTGTCCTGCTGTGCGCGGTTGAAGCGGTGGATCTCGTCCACGAACAGCAGGGTGCGCTGTCCCATGCGCGCATGTTCGCGGGCTTCGGCGAAGATCTTCTTGAGGTCCGCGACGCCCGAGAACACCGCCGAGACCGGCGCGAAGCGCAGGCCAACCGCGTCGGCGAGAAGCCGCGCGATCGTGGTCTTGCCGGTACCCGGCGGCCCCCACAGGACGAGCGACGACAGCCGCCCCGCCGCGACCATCCGCCCGATCGCCCCTTCCGGCCCCGTCAGATGTTCCTGCCCGATCACCTGATCGAGCGACTGCGGGCGCAACCGTTCGGCGAGCGGAGCGGACTCGGAGATCGTCGGGGCGGGAGAATCGGAGGCGAAGAGGTCGGCCATCAGCATCGAATATAGGCAGGTGACGCAGGTGCTACCAGCCCGAGAACGGGCGTGGCGATGACCCGTCCAGCGGATCGCGGGAATCGTCGGAAGTTGTGGAAGTTGTCACTACGTCCGCGTCGGAATCGCTTCCACGACTGCCCCGACGAGCGAGGCAGGAGGAGAGTGCGCGTGTTTGGCATGGGCCCAAATTAGGCGAGCCGACCGATGTAGGACAGCCGACAGTGCATCCAGTTGCCAAATCCCTCCCGACTGGTAATTGATGATATATCGTATCTTTGATTCGGGGGAATAAGTGAAGCTATCAATCTGGCTGGGCGCTGGCGCGGCGCTCGGATCGGCTCTTGTCGCCATGCCGGCTTTTGCGGAGGAGGCCGATGACGAGCGCAGCCATTCGGACATCGTCGTTACCGCCGTGCGCGAGGATGACAGCTATGCGCCCGAGGCAGCGGCCGTGGCGGGCAAGAGCCCCGCGCCCCTGATCGAGACGCCACAGTCGATCAGCGTGGTGACGCGCCAGCAGATCGAGGATCGCAACCTCTTCACGATCGGCGAGGCGGTGCAGACCGTGGCGGGCGTGACGGTGATGCCGTTCGACGGCACCAATCCCGATTATCGCGCGCGCGGCTTCGTGCTCGATTATGCCTATGACGGCATCCCCTCCACCTTCTCATCGGGCGTGCCCGAGTTCGACCTGGTCATCTACGAACGGCTCGAGGTGCAGCGCGGGCCGACCGGGCTGTTCCGCGGTTCGGGTTCGCCCGGCGGCACGATCAACCTGATCCGCAAGCGCGGGCTGGACACATTCGCCGCATCGACCGCGCTGTCGGGCGGATCGTGGAACAATGTTCGCGGCGAATTCGACATTGGCGGGCCGATCGATACGGCCGGGCGGCTGCGCGTGCGCGCGGTAGCAGCGATTCACGATCGCGATTTCTTCCAGGAGAAGTCGCATACCCGCAAGATCACGTCCTATGCGGCGGCCGATTATGATCTGACGCCCACGACGACGATCGGCGCGTCGATCAGCTATCAGGATACTGCGGCCGATACGCCGATGAACGGGCAGCCGGCCTACGGCTTGCTGACGAACGGACGGCGCCATCCGCTGACCGACAGATTCCTGAACTTCCCGCGCAGCTTCCAACATCTGCCGAACACGAACCTGTTCACCGAAACCACGACCGAATATGCCGGCGAGGTGAAGCAGCAGCTGGGCGACTGGTCGCTGGTGGTGCGCGGGCTGCATCGCGACATTCCGCGCGCGTGGCACGATGCTTTCATCCGTCCCGGCACCGGTGTCGATCCGGTGACTTTGACCGCCGAATATGTGAACCGGCGCAGCGATGGGGAGAATGGCAAGACGGCGGTCGATGCCTATGCGACCGGCCCGTTCACCCTGTTCGGGCGCGAGCATGACCTGACCGTCGGCTATAGCTGGGACAAACGCACGACGTCGTTCCTCGCGCGCACCCAGACCTCGGTCGGGCGATATTCGATCTTCAACGCCGATGCGATCCCGATCGCGCCGCTGATCTACACATCGGGCAGCGAGACCGACCTGCGGCAGAGCGGCTTTCACGCGCAGCTACGGCTGCATCCGTTCGAAGGCTTCACGATCGTCGCGGGCGGGCGGTTCAGCGATTACACCAACAAGACGCGGGCGATCCCGCCATCGGCCCCGACCCGCTTCACGGTCAGCGGGCGCGAGCGCGGCCAGTTCACCCCCAGCGTCGGCGCGGTGCTGCACCTGACCGACAACGTCACGCTCTACGGAAGCTATTCGGACATCTTCAATCCGCAGACCGCGCTGCGCGCCGACGGATCGGTGCTCGATCCGCGCGTCGGGCAGCAATATGAGGCGGGGTTGAAGGGCCGCTTCCTCGACGGGCAGCTCAATGCCAGCGCCGCCGTGTTCAGCAGCAAGGACACGAACCGCGCGCTGGCCGACACGGCCAATCCCGGCTTCTTCGTCCAGGCGGGCGAAGTGAGCATCAAGGGATTTGAGTTCGAGGTGACGGGCCGGCCGATTGCGGGCCTCGATCTGGTCGCCAGCTATACCAACGTCAAAACCGAATATGCGGTGGGCACTGCGGCGCAGACGGGCGCGATCTTCGACATCTTCACGCCGCGCCATCAGTATAAGTTCTACGCGCGCTATGAACCGGCGGCGCTGGGTGGCGCCTTCGCGTCGGCCAGCCTGAACGGGCAGAGCGGCGTGGTCGGCGGCGGCGTGGCGGGGGTTCGCGAACAGGCCGCGTTCGCGATCGTCGGCGCCCAGATCGGCTGGCGCTTTAACGACAATCTGCGGGCCTTCGTCAGCGTCAACAACCTGCTGGACAAGACATACTACCAGCGGGTCGGATCGCCCAACACGTACAATTTTTACGGCGAGCCACGCAATTTCCTGCTCACCCTGCGCGCCAGTTACTGACGCCGCATGATCGCGCCGGCGGCGTTCGTCGCCGGCGCAACCGCGCTTAGAAGGGCAGCTTGAAGCCCGGCGGCAGCGGGATCGAATCCTTCATCTTCGCCATTTCCGCGTTCGACGCGGCATCAGCCTTCGCGCGGGCATCGTTGAGCGCGGCGGCGATCAAATCCTCGAGCATCTGCTTTTCGGATGCGACCATCAGCGAATCGTCGATCGTGACGCCCAGGATGCGGCCCTTGGCGGTCGCCTTGATCTTCACCAGGCCACCGCCGGCGGCGCCTTCGACTTCGACGCTGTCGAGCGAGGCCTGCGCCTGTTCCATCTGCGCCTGCACCGACGCCGCCATATTCTGCGCGGCGGCGAACATATCTTCGAGGCTCTTCATCGGGCGAACTCCTTTGTTGGCCGCCCTCCTACGCGCTTCGGGAAAAAGCGAAAAGACGCTCTTGTAAAAACCTTCTCAAGATATATCTTACGCATATCGAAACCGATTCGGAGTATACATGTTCGGAATGAGACACGGCCACCACGGTGGTGGCCACAAGATGCACCGCATGATGCGGGAAGCGATGCGCGGTGGGCGCGGATTTGGCGGCGGCGGCGACTTCGGCGAGATGTTCGGTGGGCGTGGCGGCGGCTTTGGCGGCCATCGCGGCGGACGCCGGCGGGTGTTCGACGGAGCTGAGCTGCGCCTCGTCCTCCTCAAGCTGATCGGCGATGAGCCGCGCCACGGTTATGACCTGATCCGCGCGATCGAGGAGCTGACCGGCGGCGCCTATGCCCCCAGCCCCGGCATGATCTATCCCACTGTCACCATGCTGGAGGAGATGGGCCAGATCGCCGAGCAGGACGGCGCGGCATCAGGCAAGAAGCGCCTGTTCGCGATCACCGATGCGGGCACCGCCGAACTGGCCGAGCAGGCCGAGCAGATCGAGGCGTTGTTCGCCCGCCTGAAGGCATTGGCCGAGGAGAGCGGCGCGGACGATCGATCGCCGGTGCGCCGTGCGATGATGAACCTCGCGATGGCGGTGCGGATGCGACATCATCGTGGTGCGACGGGCGAGATCAACCACGAGATCGCCGCGATCCTCGATGAGGCCGCGCGCAAGGTGGAGCGCCTGGCATGACGCAACATGTCGCCCAGGTGCCGACCACCAACGGCAGCCGTTACCTCCAGCAGCTGTGCAAGCATTGGAGCCACAAGATGCCGGTCGAGTTCGACGCGCAGGCGGGGAAGATCACCTTCCCCAACGGTACGATCGCGACGCTGGCGAATGCGGCCGAGACGCTGGACGTAACGATCGACGTCCCCGAGGGGGTGGATGCCGCGCAGATGCAGAAGGTGGTGGCCGATCATCTCGACCGCTTCGCCTTCCGCGAGGCACCGCTGACGTTCGCTTGGAACTAGCCGGTGGGGCGCCGCCCGTAGGTGCCCCATCGCCACAACCATTCCATCGGGCCGTAGCGGAACCGGGTGAACCAGAATGTCGCGAACAATGCCTCGGCGACGAGAATCAAAGCCGCGACGCCCCATTCGCCCCAGCCGTTGAGCCGGCCCCATAGCCCCAGCCCGAAGCCCGAGAAGATGACCGCCGCGAGTGCGGACTGGCCGAGATAGAGCGTCAGTGCCATCCGGCCCATCCGCGCGAGCGGCGCGAAGGCGTTTCGGGCATGCGGCCACAGGGTCAGCACCAGCCCGGCGTGACCCAAGGTCATCCCGAGCCGTGCAACCTGATCGACCATCGCGGTCCACCCGGTCGGGTTCCCGTCATTGCCGAAGATCGCGATCGCCTGCGCGATGCGAAGCGGGAGCCCGATCGCATAGCCGGCGATCAGCATGCGCGGCCGCGCGCCCTCCATCCAGTCGCCGCGCCATAGCGCCATGCCGACGAGCATGAACCCCGCCGATTCCGCAATCCACAGGATCGACGCGATATCGAGCGTCCATTTCGCGGTGACGTGGCTGAGATAGGCGAGATTGTCGGCATAGCTGCCGTGCCGCGCCGCCGCCTCGGTCGCCAGCGTCTCGGGCGAATAGAGGAACTGATCGGCGGGCATCAGACCGATCTCGATCGTCATCAATACCGACATCAGCCCGATCGCGACCAACCCCGCGACCAGCAGGCGGTGGGGCGATCGATCGCGAAAGGCCAGCACCGCGATCCCCGCGATCGCATAGGTCGTCAGGATGTCGCCCGGCCACAGCAGCACCGTCCCATTCGCGACGCCGAACAGGAACAGCATGGCCAGCCGGCGCAGATACAGGCCGTCGCTTTTCCCTGATCCTTCGAAGAACAGCAGCAGCCCGATCCCGAACAGCATCGAGAACAGCCCGCGCATCGTGCCGAACACGAAGAGCTGCGCGATCGTCCAAACCTGCCAGTCGGGATCGGCGAGGCTGGGCGCGGCCATCGGCCGCTCCATCCCCACCGGCCCCGCCATCAACGGAATGTTGATCAGCAGAATGCCGCACAAGGCGATCCCGCGCAGCGCGTCGATCGCCTCGATACGCTGTGCGGGCGCGGTGGGGGCTGCTTCGGACAGGGCGATCAGTCCGCGATCTGGGTCAGGACGAAGGCGAAGGCCTCGGCATCCTCACGCAGGCTGTCGAACCGGCCCGATTTGCCGCCATGGCCCGCGCCCATGTTGATCTTGAGCAGCAGCAGGTTCGCGTCGGTCTTCGCATAACGCAAAGCCGCCGCCCATTTGGCCGGCTCCCAATAGGTGACGCGCGGATCGTTGAGGCCACCGGTGATCAGCATCGGCGGATAATCCTGCGCCGCGACATTGTCGTAAGGGCTGTAGCTGCGGATCAGATCGAAGGCGGCCGGATCGGTGATCGGATTGCCCCATTCGGGCCATTCGCCAGGCGTCAGCGGCAGGCTTTCGTCCTGCATCGTGTTGAGCACGTCGACGAACGGCACGTCGGCCACCACCGCGCCCCACAGATCGGGATCGGTGTTGGCAACCACGCCCATCAGCTCGCCGCCCGCCGATCCGCCGTTGATCGCGATATTGCCCGCACTGGCGAAGCCCGCGTCGATCAGCCCGCGCGCAGCATCGGAGAAATCGCGGAAGGTGTTCCAGCGGTGGGTCGCCTTGCCCTTCAGATACCAGTCATATCCCAGATCGTCGCCACCACGGATATGCGCGATCGCATAAGCCCAGCCGCGATCGACGAGGCTCAACCGGATCGTCGAGAAGCCCGGCGGGATCGCATGGCCGTATGCGCCGTAGGCGTAGAGAAACAGCTTGCCGCTGCCGTCCTTCGGAAAGCCTTTGCGGTAAAGGACCGACACCGGAACCCTCGCGCCATCCCGCGCCGTGATCGTCAGCCGCTCGGTCGCGTAGAGCGAGGGATCATAGCCCGAGGGCAGCTCCTGCACCTTGAGCGTGGTCAGCGCGCGGGCGGCAGGATCATAATCGAATACGGTCTGCGGCGTGACCATCGAGGCATAGCCGATCCGATAGGCGACCGGATCATATTCGGGGTTCGAGCCGAGCGAGGCGGTATAGCTCGCCTCGGGGAAGGCGATGCGATGCTCGGTGCCGTCGTAGGATCGCAGCCGGATCTGATCGAGCCCGTCGACCCGCTCGGTGATCGCGAGGTGGCCCGCAAAGCTGCTGATCCCGCGCAGATAGACCTGATCCGAACCGGGGATGACCGTCTCCCACACGCCCGGCGTCGCCGGATCGGCGACCGCGACGCGGAAATTGACGTGATCGTCGTTGGTCAGAATCCACAGTTTGCCGTGCGCGCCGTCGACCGAATATTCGCGCTTCTCCTTGCGGGGCGAAACGAGGATCGGCGCGGCGGCGGGATCACTCGCGGGGACGAGGCGGATTTCGCTCGTCTGGTGATCGTGCGTGTTGAGCGTGATCCACTGCCGATCCTGCGTCAGCCCGATGCCGACGTTGAAGCCGATATCGTCGGTCTCCTCATAGAGCGTGGTGTCGGTCGCGGGATCACTGTCCAGGATGTGCAGGCGGGCGCGATAGGTGCGCCAGTTGTCGTTGACCTCGGTATAGGCGAGGCTCTTCGAATCCGAACTCCATGCCGTCGCGCCGTTCGTCACCGCGCTGACCGTCTCGACATCCTCGCCGGTCGCGAGATCGCGGATCTTCAGGACGAAACGTTCGGACCCGTTGCTGTCGCTCGACCAGGCCATCAGCCGCCCGTCGGGGCTGACATCGAGCACCTGGAGCCGGAAATAATCGTGGCCCTCGGCCTCAGCGGGTTCGTCGAGGATCACCTCGTCCGCGCCGCCGCTTGCCGGCTTGCGATACCAGACCCGATATTGCCCGCCCGGCCGGAACGCCCACCAATAGAGGAAGTCGCCATCCTTCTGGGGGACGCTGGCGTCATCCTCCTTGATGCGCCCTTTCATCTCGGCGAACAGGGTTTCGACCAGCCCCTCGTGCGGCTTCATCGCCGCGTCGAAATAGGCGTTCTCTTCGGTGAGATAGGCGAGCACGTCCGGCTCATCGATCACCGGATATTTCTGATCCTTCAGCCAGAAATAGGGATCTTCGACAGTCTGGCCGTGCCGCTCATAGCGGTGCGGGCGGCGTTCGGCGGCGGGAGGATTGGAGAGTTCGGGATTTGTCATCCTAACCATCTAACCACGCTCCCTCGTCATTGCGAGCGTAGCGAAGCAATCCATTCCGCAGTTCGGAGTGGATTGCCGCGTCGCCTGCGGCTCCTCGCAATGACGAGGGAGGGTGACGATGGGAGGGCGCAAGACTATCTTGGGCACAACACCATTTCGAAAGCCACACAATGTCCGCCTATGAAGACCGCCTGAAAGCCCTGCGCGAGGAACTGGCGCGGCGCCGGCTCGACGGGTTCGTCGTGCCGCTGACCGACGAGCATATGAGCGAATATGTCGGCGCCTATGCGCAGCGACTCGCATGGCTGACGGGGTTTCAGGGGTCGGCGGGGTCGGCCGTGGTGCTGCCCGCCGAGGCCGCGATCTTCATCGACGGGCGCTATACGCTGCAGGTGCGCGATCAGGTCGACGGCAAGCACTGGTCCTACCAATCGGTGCCGCAGACGAGCACGGCCGAATGGCTCGAGAAGAACGCCCCTGACGGCGGACGGATCGGCTATGATCCGTGGCTGCACACCAAGGGCTGGGTCGAGGCCGCGAAGAAGGCGCTTGCGAGCAAGGGCGCCGAGTTGGTCGCGGTGGATACCAACCCGATCGACTCCGTGTGGCCCGACAAGCCCGCGCCATCCGACGCGCGGCTGGTCGTTCAACCCGACGAACTGACCGGCCAGGCATCGGCGGCCAAGCGCGCCGAAATCGCCGACTGGCTGGAGAGCAAGAAGGCCAACAGCGCGGTGCTGTCCGCGCTCGATTCGATCGCCTGGACCTTCAATGTGCGCGGCACCGATGTCGAACGCACCCCGGTCGCGCTGGCCTATGCGCTGGTCCATGCCGATGCGACCGCCGACCTCTATGTGGCATCGGACAAGATCGACGACGTGGTTCGCCAGCATCTCGGCAACGGCGTGCGCGTGCATGATCGCACCGCGTTCGAACCCGCGCTGCGCGCGCTGGCGGGCAAGACCGTCGCGGTCGATCCCGAACGCGCGGTCGCGGCGATCTTCGAATCGCTGTCCAAGGGCGGCGCGACCCTGATCGAGACGCGCGATCCCGCGGTGCTGCCCAAGGCGATCAAGAATGCCGTCGAAGTGGCGGGCCACAAGTCCGCGCAGGCGCGCGACGGCGCGGCCCTCAGCCGCTTCCTCCACTGGTTGTCGGTGGAAGCGCCCAAAGGCGAACTCGACGAACTGACCGCGCAAACGAAACTCCGCGCCTTCCGCGACGAAACCGGTCTGCTGCGCGATCTGAGCTTCGACACCATATCGGGCGCGGGCCCCAATGGCGCGGTCGTCCATTATCGCGCCAGCGAGGAAACCAACCGCCCGCTCGAACGCGGCAGCCTCTATCTGGTGGATTCTGGCGGCCAATATCAGGACGGCACCACCGACGTGACCCGCACCGTCGCGATCGGCGAGCCGACCGCGGAGATGCGCGATCGTTATACCCGCGTGCTGAAAGGCCATATCGCGATCGCGAGCGCCATCTTCCCCAAGGGCACGCGCGGCGGGCAGCTCGATATCCTCGCGCGCCAATATCTGTGGGCCGCCGGCCTCGATTATGCGCACGGCACCGGGCACGGCGTCGGCAGCTATCTGTCGGTGCATGAGGGACCGCAGCGTATCGCCACCTTCGGCGGGGGCGACGAGCCGCTCCAGATCGGCATGATCCTTTCGAACGAGCCGGGTTACTACAAGACGGGCGAGTACGGCATCCGCATCGAGAATCTGATTCTCACCGTGCCCGTCGCAATCGATGGCGCCGAGAAGGAAATGTACGGCTTCGAGACACTCACGCTCGCCCCCTATGAGCGCGCGTTGATCGATATTTCGATGCTGACGGCTGACGAGCTTGCGTGGATTAACGCCTATCATGCAAGGGTTTCCGCCGAAATCGGCAGCCAGCTGGAGGGCGATGCAAAAGCGTGGATCGAGGCGGCGACGGCCGAACTGAATTAACCTTAGTTAACGCCTCACCGCGCCGCGGGCACGCTTCACAGAAGCGACGCCCAGTGTTAAATAATCCGACAGCGAAGGGGCCGGCTCCACGGGGGACATTGGCGGCCTGCCCCTGCGTTTGCGCCTGCCGGCAGAACCGGTTGGCGGATCAGGGCATAGGGTCGGATGCGTTTGCTTGGCTGGCGCCGGATTATCGTTTGCGTAAGCGCGGCGCCCCTCATCTGGGGGGCGCTGGGTGGCGCTGCGCCGTTGTGGACCGTCGCCGACGTCGATCAACGCCTGCTTGCCGTCCACAATGCCGAACGCGCCCGACTGGGCATCCCGCCGCTCGTCTGGAACGACAAGCTCGCCGCGCGGGCTGCGCAATGGGCCGACGAACTGACCGAGATGGACGGGCTCGAACATGCCGACGACGCCGATTATGACGACGGCAGCTCGGTCGAGGGCGAAAATCTGTGGCGCGGGACCAAAGGCTTCTACACGCCCGAACAGATGGTCGGGCTCTGGATCGACGAGCGCAAGATCTTCGTCAACGGCCCCTTCCCCAAGAACGCCACCAACGGCCGCTGGCGCGACGTGGGCCATTATACCCAGCTCGTCTGGCGATCGACGACCCAGATCGGCTGTGCCATCGCGGCCAGCAAGGAGGACGAGATCCTGGTCTGCCGCTATGTCGAAGGCGGCAATGTCATCGGCGAGAAGCCCTACTGAGCCTCGGGTTCGTCGGCGCCTGCAGCCGCCTTCGCATCATCCTGCACAGCACGCGCCTGCGCCTTGCGCCGCTTCAGATTTTCGCGAAGCTGCCGAGCGAGCCGTTCGGCGCGATCTTCGGGGGTGGAACGGGCGGATCCGGACATGACGATGCGATGCCATCGTCCGCGATATGCCGCAACCGCCTTGACGGACGCCCCACCATTCGCCATAGCCCCGCCACCCCGAGCGGCTACCCGCCGCACGGCGCCGCAATTTGCTGGCGATGCTGCCGTAGCTCAGTGGTAGAGCGCATCCTTGGTAAGGCTGAGGTCGTGAGTTCAATCCTCACCGGCAGCACCAGCATCCCGTGAAAACTCAATGACTTAACCACCCCTTCGGGGGAACGCGGACTATTACGCGCAGCTCCCAGGAGCAAACGTAATAACCGCGTAATTCCCGTGAGGTGTAGTGGTTTCGGCGCAATATACGCGATTGTCTCAGGGGAAGGCTTTCCCCTGCCGCCGCGCCAAAGTCGCGACGGACCCCTTCTGCGGGCGGCTCCGCCCCCGCAACGCCCCGATAGAGAGTGAGAGGAAAACCGGAATTTCCGTGACGGGTAAGGGCTGAGAGAGAGGCTCTCGGCGCCCGTCGTGGAGATTTCCCATGGCGACTATCCTCACTCAATCCGACACGTCCCGACCGGTCTCGGCTGGCTACAAGGTCGATATTTCTCGCGGTCAACGCATCGGCCGCGCTTCGTCCGAGTGGTTCTCGCGTCCCGACGACGAGCGGTTCCTGTCGCTCTCGTCGCTCCATGCCGCAGTGAAGACACGGGCGGATCGCGCTACGGCTCGCACTGTCGAAACTCGCGACGTCCAGGTTGAGGCCAGCCGGGACGATGCGGAGCGGCTGGCTCTTCTCATGCCCGGTCGCGACGAGCCGGTCGTGCCGACCCACTGGTCGTTCGGCCAGCTCTGCAGCCTCGTCGGTGCCCCCTCGGGCTACCTCCGGCAGCTTCCGGCACCGCTCGCCGCGATCAACATGCAGCACGGGCTGCTGTCCCATCGAGCCGAGCTCATGAAGATGCTCGAGACCGATGATGGCCGGATCGAACTGCGTGCCGTCACCGGTCCGGACTATGGCCGCATCTGGGATCATGAGCTGGTCGCGGCGGTGATGAAGATCGCGGGCGACGGCACCGGCGACACGCGTTGGAAGGTGCCCGGCCTGCTTGACTGGTCGACCATGACCCACAATCCGTTCGTCGAGGTGACCAAGGATACGACCACGCTCTACGCGAGCGATCGCGACGTCTTCCTCTTCCTGGTCGACGATGCGCATCCGATCGAAGCGGGCCGTCTCCCGAATGGCGATCCCGATCTCTTCTTCCGGGGCTTCTACGCCTGGAACAGCGAGGTAGGCTCGAAGACTCTCGGCATCGCCTCCTTCTATCTTCGAGCGGTCTGCATGAACCGCAACATCTGGGGTGCGGAAGGCTTCGAGGAGATCAGCATCCGCCACAGCAAGTTCGCCGCCAATCGCTTCGCGCATGAGGCGGCGCCGGCGCTGGAGAATTTCGCGACGTCGTCGCCAGCGTCGTTCATGGCTGGGATCAAGGCTGCGCGAGAGCGTATCGTCGCCCGGAGTGATGACGACAGGCAGGATTTCCTGCGCAAGCGTGGCTTCTCGAAAGGCGACACCGACCGGATCATCGCGACGGTGCTCGACGAAGAGGGCCACCCTCCCGCCTCTATCTTCGATTTCGTCCAGGGCATCACGGCGATCGCGCGCGACAAGCCCCATCAGGACACCCGCCTCGAGTTCGAAGGCAAGGCTGCGAAGCTTCTCGCCAGGGCCTGACACCCATCCTGCTAAAGGAAAGGAGCGATCCGATGATCGTCCTGACGCCGACTGCCCGCTTCGCGTTGCGGGCAAATCATATCAACCGCCGGGCCGCCGCCGAACGCAGGCAATTCGAGCCCGACCCGACCCCCGTGATCAAATTCTTCAACCCACTCGGGGCGCAGACCTGGCTCGCCACCGAGCTCGCCGACGACGACGATGCCGTCTGGGGACTCGCTGACCTTGGCTTTGGGTGCCCGGAGGTTGGCCCCTGGTCGTTGAGCGAGCTCTCCTCGATCCGGCTGCCGTTCGGCATGAGCATCGAGATCGACCAGAACTTCTCATCCGGCGTGCCGATTTCAGTCTGGGCGGCATGGTCCCGCCGGACCGGATGATCCTCTGGACCGAGGCGCTGTTCCGGCGGTCGCCCCCAACCGGCCTGCCTCCCGATCACTGACCCATATTCGGGCTCTGGCGCGGCTCTCACCCTCTTAGAGGGAGAGGGCTGCGCCGGCTCCATGACGGGTTGAGGGTCGAGAGAGAGTCTCCCGGCCGCCCGTCATGGAGAAGACCCATGACCAAGCATGTGAAGATCGTCCTCAGCGGTTCGCGGGACATCCCGTTCAATCAGCTGGTGCTGAGCCAGGCCAACGTCCGGCGCGTGAAGGCGGGGGTCTCGATCGACGCCCTCGCCGCCGACATCGCTCGCCGCGGCCTGCTCCAGAGCCTGACGGTCCGCGCCCAGCGTGATGCCGAAGGTAATGAGACTGGCCTGTTCGAGGTGCCGGCCGGCGGCCGCCGCTTCCGCGCGCTCGAAAAGCTGGTGAAGCAGCGTCGGATGGCGAAGACAGAGCCGGTGCCCTGCATCGTGCGCGATGACGACCAGATCTCGGCTGAGGAAGACTCGCTCGCCGAGAACGTCCATCGCGAGGCGCTGCATCCGCTCGATCAGTTCCGCGCGATGCAGCAGCTCGTGACCCAGGGTACCGACGTCGAGACGATCGCCGCCACCTTCATGGTGACGCCCGCCGTCGTGAAGCAGCGGCTGCGCCTCGCGTCCGTCTCTCCCAAGCTGCACGAGGTCTACGCCGAGGACGGCATGACACTCGAACAGCTGATGGCCTTCTCGGTGTCTGAAGACCATGAGCGCCAGGAGCAGGTCTGGGACATGCTCCAGTCGAGCTACAACCAGCAGCCCTATATGATCCGGTCCAAGCTGACGGAGCAGTCGGTTCGCGCCACGGACAAGCGCGTCCGCTTCGTCGGACTTGACGCCTATGTCGCTGCCGGCGGCTATGTCCTGCGCGATCTGTTCGAGGACGATCAGGGCGGCTGGCTGCAAGACGTGGCCTTGCTCGACCGGATGGTCGAAGAGAAGCTGAAGGCGGAGGGCGCGCGCATCGGCGAGGAAGGCTGGAAGTGGGTCGCGGTCGCGGTGGACTTTCCCTACGACTATGACGAAGACATGCGCATCATCGACGGCGACCAGCCGGAGATGACCGAAGCCGACGAGGCCCGGCTTGCGGCGCTGCGCGAGGAAGCCGAGGCGCTCGAAGAGGAATGGTCCGGCGCGGCCGACGTGCCCGACGAGGTCGATGCCCGCGTCACCGCGATCGACGAGGAGATCAGCGCGATCGTCTCGCGCCCGCTCGTCTATCAGCCGACTGAGATGGCGCGCGCCGGCGTATTCGTCAGCATTGACAGCGACGGCTCGCTCTACATCGAGCGCGGCTATGTTCGGCCGGAAGACGAGCCCGCCCAGGAGCCTGCTGAAGCCGCGGAGCAGGACGTCGAGCTGCCTGCCGATGACCAGCGCGAGACTGAGGATGGCGGCGCCCGCCCGGCGATCGTCACCAACGGTGGCGCGCCTGGTGCGGTTGATCCCGGCGAAGAGGATGAGCAGGACGACCTGCTCCGCCCCTTGCCCGACCGTCTCGTCACTGAGCTGACCACGCATCGCACGCTCGCTTTGCGCAATGCGGTGGCCTCTCACCCGCAGGTCGCGTTCGCCGCTGTTCTCCACGCGCTCGCGCTCGACACCTTCTACCACTACTCCTCGGGCACGAGTTGCGTCGAAATCTCGGTTCGCGGCGGCAGCCTCGGCACCCACGCGCCGGGCATGGGAGACAGCGCCTCGGCGCGCGCGATCGACCAGCGGCACGAGAGCTGGGCCGAACGCTTGCCCGATCAGCCCCAGGATCTCTGGGACGTGCTGATCGCGCTCAGTGCCGAGGATCAAGCGGCGCTCTTCGCGCACTGCGCGTCCTTCGGCATCAACGCGGTCTGGGAGCCGGCCAACCGCTACAATGACGGTCGCGTCTCCGCGCGGACTGTCTCGGGCCGGATCGAGCACAGCCATGTCCTCGGTCGCGCCGCCGCTCTCGACATGGTCGCCGCTGGCTGGACCGCCACCGTCGACAATTACCTCGGCCGGGTGACCAAGGCCCGCATCCTGAGCGCGGTCGACGAAGCGAAGGGCGCCGAGGCCGCGGCGCGCCTGTCGGGTCTCAAGAAGCCCGAGATGGCCAAGGAAGCTGAGTCTCTGCTTGCCGATAGCGGCTGGCTCGCCGAGCCCCTGCGCACACCGGCGCTCGAAGCGGTCGAAGAACCGGCGGCGATCGACGGCGAACTGGTCGTGGAGCCCGAGGCGGCCCAGGAGCACGATGGTCTGGAGGACGAGGAGTCCTTGGCCATTGCCGCTGAATAGCTCAGCGCACCTTGGGGCCTGTCGGATCGGCAGGCCCCATATTTTTGGGAGACGCTTATGGCCTCCATTGCTTCGGAGATTTCTCAGCGGCTCGCCGATAATGCCGAAGCCGTCTGTCGCCGCTATCTGTCCAAGGGCCGAAAGGAAGGCCGTTATTGGCTGGTCGGTGACGTGCACAACACGCCCGGCCGCAGCCTCTATGTTCGCCTATCCGCGTCTCCTGATGGCCGCGGCGCCGCCGGCAAATGGACCGACGCCCAGAACGGCGATCATGGCGATCTTCTCGACATCATCACCGCCGCGCGCAGTTGCCGCACGATGCGGGAGACGCTCGACGAGGCCCGGCGCTTCCTCAGCATGCCGATCACGCCTGCGACCGAAGATCCGCCAGCGCGTCGCACCAAGGCTCCGACCGGGACACCCGAAGCGGCTCGGCGTCTGCGGGCGGCATCGAAGCCAGTCTTTCACAGCCTGGCGGCGACCTATCTGGCATCCCGGCACATCACCGACCTCACCGGCTGCGATGCGCTCGGTTACCACCCACATTGCTGGTATCGCGCCTCGGAAGACGACGATCCCGATGTCCTCCCCGCATGGCCCGCGATGATCGCTGCCGTCACGGATCTGGATGGCACCATCACTGGCGTGCACCGGACCTGGCTGGCGCCCGACGGTTCCGACAAGGCCCCCGTCGTCTATCCCCGTCGTGCCATGGGCCATCTGCTTGGCCACGGTGTCCGCTTCGGGCAGAGCGGCAGGGTCATGGTCGCTGGCGAAGGTATCGAGACCATGTTGTCGCTTCGCCAGGTCATGCCCTCCGCCGGAGCGATCGCTGGCCTCTCCGCCGCACACCTTGCCGCCATCCTGTTCCCGGCCGGACTGCAACGGCTCTATGTCGCCCGCGACGACGATCCTGCCGGAGCTGGCGCCGTCGCGACGCTGACAGAACGTGCGACGGCGACGGGCATCGAGATCGTGCCGCTCGAACCGCGCCTCGATGACTTCAACAGCGATCTGCGGACCTTTGGTCGCGAACGCCTCGCGGCCAACCTTCGTGCCCAGCTTCGGGCCGAGGACGCTCAGCTCTACCTGAGGACGGAGTGAGGCGGTCCGGTCGTCCACGACGTTTCAGCGGACGATTGTCAGACCTCATCGTCTAGGGCGGGCCGCGCCCGGCCTTCCTTGAGAGGGCGACTGCGGCAAACGGCCCGGGCCGGCAATGGCTGCGCCGCGGCTATTTTCCGCCGGGGCTGCGCCCCTTTGCATCGCGAACCAAAATAGCCGCGCTGCGCCATCCTTCGCTGGCGCTCCGGCCGCGCTCTTCAAGCGCGGTTCTGGCCCGGGCCGCCTGCCGCCGGTCGTCGCCAGGAAGGCCGCGAGAGGCGCGGCTCCAGCGACGGAGGATCACATGACCATCGACACCGATCTCGACGAAAACGAACCTCAGCCCGGTTCCACCGCCTACCTCCTGCAGGAAATGCAGCTCTACGGTCACCGGCCCTTCGAAGATGAGCCCGACTACCGCCCGTTGCCGGACGCCCGTACAGCCGGGGGCGCCATCGCCGACATATTCGAAGCCTTGATCTCTTCTCTGATCGACACTCGGATCGAGCCCGACCTCGAAAATCTCGCCTGGGGCATCGTCAATGTCTTCCACCGTGCCGGCGAACGGATCGAGCGCGAGCTCGACGACAACGAGCGCGCGCAGAAGTGCCTCCAGCGCGAGCAGGACGGCAGCGAGGTAAAATCGGTCGAGCTGGAAAGGCGCATCGCCGAAGGCATCACGATGATCGAGCGCCGCGACACTATGGAATTCTTCAGAGACGCAGCCGCGGACCAGTTCCGCACGCATATCCGCAAGGCGTGGCTTCCTCGCTCAGGTGCGATGGTCAACCGCAAGATGCTGACCTCGGCGGTGCTCGACAGCCGCAAGCAGATAGAAAGGCGCGCATATCAGGATACCCGCGTCCTTAACCCCGACGGCGTCCTGATCGCATTCACCGGAGGGGCCGAGTTCAACGATCACCAGCTGATCTACGCCACGCTCGACAAGGTTCATGCTCAGCTACCCGACATGATCCTGCTGCACGGTGCGACACCGACCGGAGCCGAACGCATCGCTGCCTGCTGGGCGCGCGATCGCGACGTGCCGCAAAGGCCGTACAAGCCCGACTGGGAGCGCCATAAGAAAGCTGCACCGTTCAAGCGCAATGACGCGATGCTCGAAGCGGTTCCGAGGGGGGTAATCGTATTCCCGGGCACAGGCATTCAGGACAACCTCGCCGACAAAGCTCGCAAAATGGGCATCCGCCTGTGGGACTGTCGGAAGCGGTCAAACTGAAAGCGGCGACTACCCCGCCGTTCACCCCCGCTCCAATTTGGTCCGGTCTTGTCAAAAGCTGTCCAACAGACTGGTGAAACGCGACAGTCAGAGAGCAGATGCATGAATGAGTGGCTGCTTAGTGCAGCAACGCCAGAAGCGTTGTCGCCAGTTCATCTTTACGAAACGGCTTCGTCAACCTTGGACGGTCCGCATCTACGCCTGCCATTTCGGCATAGCCGGACACCAAGAGAACGGGGAGTTCCGGGCGGATGTGTTGCACATGGCGGGCGAGTTCGGTCCCCGTCATGCCCGGCATGAGGTGATCGGTAACGACGACATCGAACGCCTGATCACGCTCCAGCATTCGCACCGCCTCATCAGCAGAACTCGCTTCGACCACGGCGAAGCCGAGATCGGCGAGCATGTCGGCAGTGCTCATACGCACCAGCTCCTCGTCATCGACAAGGAGGGCTACTCCGCGGTCGGAGACTTCCTCTTCCAACCGGTTAGCGTTCGACGGCAAATCCGCTGCTTCGGTGCTGACGGGGAGCCATAGCTCGACAGTGGTGCCCATTCCCGGTTGGCTTTCAATTGTCAGCGCTCCACCCAGTTGGGAAGCCAGACCGTGCACCGATGACAGGCCGAGGCCAGTCCCTTGGCCGATGCCCTTGGTTGAGAAGAATGGCTCGATTGCGCGGGCGAGCGTCGCCTCATCCATCCCCGTACCGGTATCGGCGACCGAAAGGCGAATATAGGTTCCGCTAGCGAGCTGCGATCGATGGTCGCCGTCTACAGTCTCCGTGCTCGCCGTTATTCGCAGCGTACCACCGTCCGGCATCGCATCGCGTGCGTTCACCGAAAGGTTCAGAAGCGCCATTTCCAATTGGTTCGGGTCAGCCCGGCCCGGTGGCAGGTCTTCGGCGACATCCATGACAACCCTGATTTGTGGCCCCGTAGTGCTCTCGACCAGATCACCCATTCCGGCGACGAGCGCCGCCACGTCGACAGACACGGCTTGGAGCGGCTGACGCCGCGCAAACGCCAACAATCGCTGAACAAGCGTGCGGGCGCGCTCCGCCGATTGCATAGCGCCGGCGATAAGCCGCTGCTCACGCTCGCTACCGATGCCTCTGCGCTGAAGCATGTCGAGAGAACCGACGATCGGGGTCAGAAGATTGTTGAAGTCGTGAGCCACGCCGCCGGTGAGCTGCCCCATTGCCTCCATCTTCTGGCTTTGGCGCAGCGCGTCCTGAGCGCGGGCAAGCTCCGCCTCGCGCGCCTTTGCGTGGCTGAGATCGCGGCCGATCGCGATAAAGTTCACACCATCGGGTTCGGGCGCCACCGTCCACTCAATTGGCTTCCACCCGCCATCGCGCGTGCTGATGCGGTTTTCAAAACGCGCAGGCTGCCCCGTGTCCCGCATATTTTCGATTGCCGCCAATGTGGGCGGAGCATCGTCCGGATGCATGAAAGTGGCGTAGCCGTTTGAGAGCAATTCGCGCTCAGACCAGCCCAGGACCTGCGTCCAAGCGGGACTTACGGCTGACATCATGCCGCCATAGTCGGCCCGGGCAAGCATATCCTGCGACAAGTTCCACAGTCGGTCGCGCTCCGCCACACGCGCCTCGACCTGTAGCTCAAGTGTCTCGTTCAGCTCGCGCAGGCGCGCCTCGCTATCACGGAGGGCATGTTCGCCCCGGGCTCGCTCGACGGCGCTGCGCGTGCGCTCCGCGAACTCGCGGATAAGCGCAAGGTCGGCATCGCTCCAGTTCCGCACTTTCCCGTCATTAACGAAGAACACCGCCGCCAGCCGTCCGCGCTCCAAGACAGGCGCGTTCACGAAGGAACGCGTAGACTTGGCTTCCAGCGCGTCGGCGGCGGCGCCGGAAGTGCGCGGGTCAGACCGGGCATCGGCTATTACCGTGAACTCGCCGCGTTTAAGGCTGTCGATAAAGGAGCCATAATCCCTCAGCGAGGTAGTTCCGGCGAGGCTTTCGACCCCAGGCGCTGTCCAGTCACGATCGACGTAGAGCGTTTCGGCGTCATGATCTATCGCGCCGTACCCGACGCGCGTAACGCACAGCGTTTCACCTAAGATGCGCGCGGCGGCACTGGCGATGCCGGCCGGCTCCTGTACATCCTTCAGCGCCTCAGCGAAGTCGACCAGAGCCACGCGCCGGATCTCGGCCGCCTTTCTCTCGGTGATCTCCAGCACGCTACCTGCGACGCGAAGGCAACGGCCTGCTGCGTCAAACACACCACGGCCTTTGGCAGCGACCCAACGCTCGACGCCGTCTTCCTTCCCGATCGTGCGATATTCGACGTCATACAAGGCACGCGTGGCCGGGTCGGCGGCGGCGGCGTAGGCCAAGCTCGTCGCTTCGCGATCGTCGGGGTGTAGTCCGTTGTAGAAGTCGGCCATCGTGACCGGAACGTCCGGGGAGATACCAAACATCGCCTTGGTACGTGCTGGCCAGATCAAGCGGTCGTTGACAGCATCCACATCCCAAAAGCCCATCTCGGCGTTCTCGACCGCTAGTCGGAGCCGTTCCTCGCTTTCGCGAAGCTGCGCGGTTGTGTCGCGCAATTGGTATTGGCGGTCTCGGGCCTTGAGGGATGAGCGGATCGCCCCGAGCATCGCCTCCGCATGGAGAGGACGCTCCAGCAATACAACGTTGCCGAGCTCTGCAAGGCGATCGGTAGCGGATATCGACCGCGGCGAGCGTGATCCGTTGGCCAGCACCACGAAGGGGACGTCCGACCATGCAGGCTGTGCTGCAACCCACGAGGCGAGTTCGGAAAGCGGCGACGTCGCCAACGCCTCTTCCGTGATCAGAACCGTGCCCGCGCCTTGTTCGAGCATTTCAACGAGGTGGGACTGATCAGAGCAAATCTGTGCGTCGATGCCGTGTCGTGCCAGGAGCTCGGCGGCGATGGCGGCGTCCCGACCGCGGGGAGCGAGGATCAGAACCCGCTTGTGCATGTCAATCGCGTCGATTTTCGGGATCGATCTGACTAGCCATCAACGTATCCCGCGTGCCAGAGAAACTGGGCACGCCCGTCAGAACGCCTTGGAACCTGTCTAGTGGCTCACCCAATCGCAGCCCGTCGCTGCCGATCTGAAACTCCCGGATCGTCCTTTCGTGCCGCGCCGTCCGTGTTTTGATGACGGAGATGGCTTGGCGGACCTCGCCCAACGCCTCGAAGTAGCGCAACTGGACGACCGTATCGGAAAGGTAGCTCAGGTCCACGTCCGCCCGAATGTCGCCAGCGATGCCGTGGAGTCCGAGGATAAGAAGGCTGACGACACCCTTTTGCCCGAGATAACTCAGCATCTCGTGCATCTGGATAATGAGAAACTGCTCGTTAGGCATCGCCTGGAGGTAAGCGTTGAGACTGTCGATCGCGATCATGGTCGCCCCGCCGTCGACCGCTTCCTGAATGCGACCAGCGAACTCGCCCGGCGACATCTCGGCCGGATCGATGGCCCGCAGTTCGAGCAGGCCGCTGTCAATGTACGGCTGCAGGTCTAGACCGAGCGCAGCGCTCCGCGTGAGTAGCGTCGGCGCGCGCTCATCGAACAGAAAGTAGGATGCTTTCTCGCCGCGCTTAAGCGCCGCCTCAACGCACTGGATCGAAGCTGTCGTCTTGCCGACTCCTGCCGGTCCCGAAAACAGCGTGGCGGTCCCGCGCACAAGTCCCCCACCGAGCAGCGCATCCAGCTCAGGCGAGCCGGTCGAGACAGATTCACCGCTTTTCTGGGTTGTGTGGTCCGAAGCGACCAGCCGCGGGTACACACACAACCCACCCCGCTCGATCTCAAAATCGTGATAGCCGCCCCTGAATTGGCGCTGGCGCATCTTCACGACATGCAGGCGACGCCGCTGAGAGCCGAAACCCGCCAACGTCTGGTCAAGCGAGATCACGCCATGGGCGATACTATGCAGTTGGAGGTCATTCCCACTCGCGCCTTTGTCGTCGAGGACGAGCACCGTGCAGGCACGCGTAGAGAAGAAGTGCTTGAGCGCGAGGATTTGACGGCGATAGCGGATAGGGCTCTGCGCCAGCAATCGCAGTTCGGAAAGGCTGTCAAGGACGAGGCGGGCAGGACGGATCTTGTCCACCTTTGCCATGATGTCGCGGACCGTTTCTCCGAGCTCAACCTCGCTGGGGTGCAGCAGCGTCTGCTCCTGATCCTCGCCGAAACCGTCGGGCGGAACCATCTCGAAGACGTCAACCCCCTCCAGTGACCAGCCATGCGCTTCGCCGACGGCGCGTAGTTCGACTTCGGTTTCCGCCAACGTGATGTAGAGGACGGTCTCTCCCACAGCGGCGCCGGCGAGCAGGAAGCGCATTGCCAGCGTCGTCTTGCCAGTGCCTGGGGTGCCTTCGACTAGGTACATGCGCTCGGGCGTGAGGCCGCCGTTAAGAATATGGTCCAGGCCGCTCGTTCCGGTCGAAGCCAATCCGGTCTCTTTATCGTTAGGCGCCACTCTCGCTCCTCCGTTGCAGCCGCCCACGCGCAGGCTCGACTGCCGAAGGTTGGGTCAAACCAATATGATAGCGTCATCGGCGAGCGGAAGCGATCACAACGTTTGTTCGCGACAAAGCCTGGACCTGCCCTCCGACACCGTCCGGCCACGGCACCAATCCCCGCTCTTTGAGGCGCTAGTCCTTCCCGGACCCGCGCCCTTGTTCGATCAACCCATAAAGGGTCCGCTATGCTCCGCATGCGGCCGCTGTTCGGCCTGCGCCCTCACGGACGCGGTGATCGCAGTCGCGCGTCCGGATGCGTCGGCGCCTGTCGAGCGGGGAGTGGCTCCGCTCAGAACGACAGGAGTCGGCCATGAGCCTCGAAGCCGCACAGCGTTACGCCTGGAACCTTGCTTGCACCCTCAAGGTCATCATCATCCTGATCGAGACCGATGAAGGCTATAACGCGATCCCCAGCGACGACTATGATGGCGACGTCGAGCGCGTGGTTCGAGAATATGATGTTCACGCAAGCTGATCTGACCAATCAGTCCGATCGGACGACCCCGCCGGCGGTTTCTCTGGCGGGCCAATTCTGCTATTATACTGACGCGCTGTGGTGGCAGGTGGAAGCGCTTCCAACCAGTTGCCACGAGGATACGACGCCATGCCGATCATGCTTCCCTTGACCCTTCTTGGGGCCGGTTACCTGATCTACCAAATCTTCGCTGGAGCCACGCTGGCTTTGCCGATCGCTCTCGCCATAGCGGCCGGCTTCGGCGCCGCCCATTTCGGCTCCTCGCCTTTGCTAGCCGCCGTCATCGGCTTGATCGCGTTCGTGGGTGTCATCGGCACGAGTAGGTTCGCAGCGCTGAAGCTTGGCGGCCCTTACACGCGGGGGGCTCTCGCCGCGCTCTTTGCCATTCCGGCGGCGCTCGCCGGATATTCCGTTGCGCATGCGCTGGGCTGGTTTGCGGGCGGAACAGGCATCATCGCTGGCCTGATCGGCGCCGCACTGTGCGCTGCAATCGCAGCCCATCGGTTGATTCGTCCCGCAATCTGATCTTCACATCCGCAAGGCTCCAGTTCGCCCCGCCCGGTCGCTCCGGGCGGGGCTTTTCATCTCGGAACATCACCAACTGCCGGAAGGCGTGGTGAGTGGCTGTGTCTCCTTTCTAGTCGTCGTTGTTGCGCGTTGGAGGCGGATGCTCGGGACCCGCCTCATCCCATTATCAGCGGGTTCTTCGTGGCCTCTTGTTTGACGCCTGATCCGCTGTGGCCTTTCCTGCGATGGCGAGAATTCATTTGTCGGCGCGGTGTCGACGATATGGGCGTCACCCCTGTCTGCACCCGATTATATCCGGAGCCACGATCGCCATGTCGGGCTTCTGGAACGGTGCCGAGAAGGACGCCACGTCTCCTGTCGGCGGATCCAGGCCAGTGCCCAAACGGCCTCTCTGAAATGGCTTGATGACCGGGACCGGCTTCGCCTCTGCCGCTCATGGCCACAACGGCTCTGGGTCACTTTTTTCCCCTACCGGCTGCGCCGGCATTCCTCGCGGGTCAAAAAAGCGCCCCGGCGCCGTCTTCCGCTGACGCTTCAGGTCTGACGACTGCGTCCGCGGCAGTCCCGGTCATGTCCCAAGCCATCGAGACCGTGATGGGCACGGACCTCGTGGATCAAGACTGGAGATATGAAATGGCTACCATCGGCACCTTCAAGAAGACCGCGAACAACGAGTTCGTCGGCGACATCGTCACCCTCAGCGTTCAGGCCAAGGGCGTCCGCATCGTTCCCGACAGCAACCGCGCCAATGACAATGCGCCCTCCCACCGGGTGATGGTGGGTCGGGCCGAAATCGGCGCCGCCTGGACCAAGCAGTCCAACGAAGGCCGCGATTATCTGGGCCTCAAGCTCGACGATCCAAGCTTCAACGCTCCGATCTACGCCAACCTCTTTGACGACGAGGACGGCGAGACGTTCAATCTCATCTGGTCGCGCCCGTCCCGCCGCAACGGCGACTGAGCCGACCGCAAACCCCGCCCGGATCGACCGGGCGGGGCTTTCTTTTGGTCCATTTTGAATATACTTATTAACCACTTGCGATAAGTTGCGACTTATTCGCAAATAAGCTGTGGCGTCGTTGCGCAGCGCAGCAATCTGAACATAGGTTATCCCCACAGGGGGCATCGAGGAGTTTCACGATGCCAGGATATAACCGCTTACGCTTACCCGCCCAGTATCGGGCAATGGTCACCTTGAACGCGCGGGGCTTCGCGTGGGAATGGCTGCGTCGTAATCCCGAGTTCCGCGACAACTGGGATGCGGCCAATGATTCCGCGCGACGTGCCAGCCGGAACTCGGAAGCCGCCGTCGGCCGCTCCGCTCGACGGATCGTCCAAATCTCGAAGCATCCTTTGGCACGGAGGTGGTCCCATTGGGGCCTCACCTTTCGCACCCGATTTAAATACGTCGGCGGTCGACGAACCGCCGATCGCTTGGCGTCCGGAAGTTGATGCGTCCGTACTGACGATCGTTCGACCGGTGCCTTGGGCAAGGGCGATCGGCGATCTCCGCTTCGTCTTCGAACGCTGGGGTGACCGGGTGATCCGCATCGCCTCTCCGGGCGGAACGCATCTGCTGATCCGGCGCCGCGGCGCGGCCGAACTGCAGCTCTGGCTTCCGTCCGGACTCGCGCCGACGACCGGGGGAAGCTTCGGGATCTACCTCCATCCCGATGCCAGCCACCCGAGCCGCGTTCACGCAGCCGCGACGTTTCGTCGCTCGATCGGGCATGGCACCCCCATCCGCGCTGCGCCTTACGCGCAGGCGCATCGGCACGCGGCAATGCTCTATGTCCATGATCTTGCACAGGACGGTGCCAGCCTCCGCGACATCGCCGGCATGGTTTTCGATCAACCACCCGAGGACTGGCGATCGAGTTCGATACGTTCCGATCTGCGGCGTCTCGTCGATGCCGCAGCCCAGATGATTGCTGGGGGCTATCGTCTGCTTCTGGGGACACGTCCGCCATCCTAGCAGCGACTGCCGGTTCGATGTGGTCGCAATCCATGCCCCCTCGTTCCGGCCACCACGAGCCTTCTTTCCTCGCCGATCATGACCGGGTTCGCGAGGCGCTTGGCACGCGCCTCGCTTCCTTTGCTCAAGGAGCCCGGTCATGCCCGATATCATCAAGGACACACGTTATCTGCGCACCAAGGAGGCTGCTCATTATGTCGGCCTCTCGGCGCGCACGCTCGAAAAGCACCGCACCTATGGCACTGGCCCCGCCTACCGGAAAATCGGCGGCCGTGTCGTCTATACGCTCGAAGATCTACGTGCCTGGGCAGATCGCGGCGCATGCGCATCGACGTCGGATCCGAACAACGGTTCGGTCCCGCCGGCCGTGCGCCGACCCGACCAGGCGCCGGAGCACAACTAATGGCCGTCGCTCCGCATCGTCAGCCGAAGTCGAACGTCAAAGGCGGCCGATCGCGTCGTCGCTTCGCTCGGCTTGCCCTGTTCGCTGTCAGCACCGCGGCGCTGGCGGGCCTAACCGTTCCGGCGATCCACCATCCCCGTCTGCGCTTCGTCTGGAACGCGTCGGCGAGCGTGCCGCTCGGGCTGTATCGCCTTGCCCCGGCCACGGCGTTGGGCGTCGGCGACATGGTCGCGGTGCGACCGTCGCCCGCGCTCGCGCGCTTCATGGCCGAGCGCCGCTATGTCGAAGCGAATGTGCCCCTTCTGAAGCCAATCGCGGCAACAAACGGCGCGACCATTTGCCGCAACGGGCTACGCGTGGCGATCGACGGGCGGACAGCCGCCGCCGCGCTGGCGCGCGATCGTTTTGGCCGTCGTCTGCCCGCATGGTCGGGATGTTACCGGCTGCGACCGGACCAGCTGTTCCTGATCGCGCCGTCGCACCCGGACTCGTTTGACAGCCGCTACTTTGGGCCGGTCTCGCAGACCCAGGTGCTCGGAAGCGCAACGCCGCTGTGGATCTGGTCATGAGCGCGGGAACGAAGATCGCGAGCGGCATGGCGGCGCTGCTCGCCGCGAGTTGGTCGCTCGGCGCACAGGCCGCTTCGCCCGCAGTCGCGAACGCGTGTGCGAACTATGCGTCGGAAGCCGCCAATCGATCAGGCTTGCCGATCGACATCGTGCTGCGAGTGATGATGGCAGAGTCGGGCGGCAATCCCCGCATTGTCTCATCAAAAGGTGCGATGGGCTGCATGCAAATCATGCCGGCGACGTGGAGCTATCTCAGCGGGCGCTACCGTCTGGGGGCCAATCCGTTCGACGCGCGGATGAACATGATCGGCGGCGCCATGTATCTCGCGGAGCTGAGCTCGCGCTATGGCTGGCCCGGCGCGCTTTCGGCGTACAACGCCGGTCCCGGACGCTACCAGCGCTATGTTCGGAACCGCGTGCCGCTGCCGGCCGAAACGAGCGCCTACACCGCGCGCCTCGGGGGTAAAGTCGATCCTCGGCCTACGGTGGTGCTTGCGCCTCGCTGGCAAGAAGCATCGCTGTTCCTGGCGCGAAGGCCTCTGGAAGAAGTGCCCGAGCAGCCCGCCCAAATTGCCTTCTCCGCTGCTGCCAAAGGGGGACTGACCAATCCACTCTTCCCTCTGTCTCCAGGCCCGGAGCAGGACGAAAAGACCGGCGTTGCCCGATGATGTGGGACGCTCGACCCAATTGGGAATCGCGTGTCCCCGCGCTGCCATTGGACTATACTCCCCAATCCTCCGCCACTGGTGCATCCGAAGGAGCCAGATCATGTTGCACATGGAGAAGGCGATAGAAGCAGCAGCCCGGGCGCTCTGTCGGGCGGAGGGCAACCCCGAGAACATCAAGTTCGAAGGCAAACCCATGTGGCAGAGCTATGTACCCGCCGCGACTGCTGCAATTGATGCTGCGTTGCCGCATTTGCGAGACCGCTGATTTGCAAGCCCAAGCTACGATTGCGGTGACCCATGAACGCAGACCGTGCCGCAGTCAGCAGCTCGCACCGGAGGCGGCATCAGGCTTCGGTATCTGAGGTGGTATTTAGAGCTTTCAGCTTCGCGCTTCGAGATCTGGAAGCTTCTTCCGCTTCGGTCGCGAACGCGCGGGCGCCACGTCGCCGGTACAGCAGCTTTGCTTGTGCCGCGTCCTCGCCCTGGAGGCGAGCCGCCAGATCGAGAAACGCGCCATACAGCATGGCCCGGTCGTCGTCCGCGAGCGTGACGAGTCCGGCTTTTTGCACGAGGCCGCCGAGCTCGATCAGATGTTTGGTGCGTTCGCGCCTGGCCACAACCCATTCTCGCGTGTCGATCCTCGCCCTTGCCGCCTCAAGCCGGTTCCGTGCCTGCCTCAGCCGTCTTGCCGCTTGCATTGTTGCCATTAGCGCGGCGCGAGGATCGCCGGCTTGTCTCCCGAAAGAATTGCGCTCCTCGCGCGCTCCACTTCGTCATGATCGCCTTGTCCGTTTCTGCGACGACCGCAAGCAAGGCGCCGGCAAGGAGATCGGGGTCGAGCGCATCGGCGCCGGTCGCCTCGATCAGTTCGCCGAATTGCTGGATCTTGCGCTGCTTGAGCATCTTGGCCCTGTCGTTGAGCGCCTTAAGCTCGGCGTCGAAATCCCGCACCTTCCGCATCGTCGCATCTCCTGTCTGCTGGTCGATGCGCTCTAGCTGGGCGGTCTGAGGCCCGGTTCAACGCTGCAAATCTCTCCGGAGCGCTCTAGCGTAGGAGAGCGCGCTTATACGTCGTACCGACGTCGCGAGTTCAGGCGTAGATGGGTTGCCGCGATGGCGATCTATCACTTTTCGGCCAAGGTCATGGGGCGCGGCACCGGCCGCAGCGCGGTGGCGTCGGCGGCCTATCGCTCCGCCTCGCGCCTGCATGACGGGCGGCTCGGCCGGCATCACGACTTCACCAACAAGGCGGGCGTCGTCCATTCCGAAGTGATGCTGCCGGAGGACGCGCCTGAGCGGCTGCGTGATCGGGAGGCGCTGTGGAACGAGGTCGAGGCGACCGAAAAGCGCAAGGACGCGCAGTTCGCCCGCGAGGTGGAGTTCGCGATCCCGCGCGAGATGACGCGGGACCAGGGCGTCGCGCTCGCCCGGGAATTCGTGGCCCGCGAATTCGTCGAGCGGGGCATGGTCGCCGATCTCAATGTGCATTGGGACATCGGCGTCGATGGCGAGGCCAAGCCGCACGCACATGTCATGCTCACAATGCGCGAGGTTGGACCCGAGGGGTTCGGCCCGAAGGTGCGCGAATGGAACGCGACCGCGTTGCTCCAGCAATGGCGCGAGAATTGGGCGACGCACGTCAACGTACGACTGGCACAGCTCGGCATAGAGGCGCGGATCGATCACCGCAGCTATGACGCGCAGGGCATTGAGCTGGAGCCGCAGCACAAGATCGGCGCGGCCGGCGCACGCCGCGAGGCGAAAGGCGAAGATGCCGAGCGCGCGGCGGACCACCGCACTATCGCCCGCGACAACGGTGCTGCGATCATCGCCGATCCGCGCATCGGCCTGGAGACCCTGACCCGCCAACAGGCAACGTTCACCGTGCGCGACCTGGCAATGTTTGCGCATCGCCATTCGGAGGGAAAGGAGCAGTTCGACCGCGTGCTCGCCGCCATGCGCAACCATGAAACTCTCCTCGCGCTCGGCCGAGACGGGAACGGCGCCGAACGCTTCACGACGACCAGCATGATGAGCGCGGAGGAAGCGCTGGTGCGCGACGCCGAGCGCCTTGCCTCTGCGCGCATTCATGCGGTCTCCCAGGGCGATGTCGGGCGAGCTGTCCAAAGCAGCGAGGCACGCGGCATGCGGCTCGGATCCGAGCAGCGCACCGCGCTTGACCATGTGCTGCGAATGCCGGGCTTGGCTCTGGTCGTCGGCTATGCCGGCGCCGGCAAATCCGCGATGCTCGGCGTCGCGCGCGAGGCATGGGAGGCCGCCGGCTACACTGTTCGCGGCGCCGCGCTGTCGGGCATCGCGGCGGAGAATCTCGAAGGCGGGTCGGGCATTGCGTCTCGGACGATTGCCAGCCTCGAACATGGCTGGGCGCGCGATCGCGACCGCCTCACTTCGCGCGACGTGCTTGTGGTCGATGAGGCCGGCATGATCGGCACGCGCCAACTCCAGCGCGTGCTTGCCGAAGCGGCGGGTGCCGGCGCCAAGGTAGTGATGGTCGGCGACGTCCAGCAGCTTCAAGCGATCGAGGCCGGCGCTGCGTTCCGGCTGCTCGCCGAGCGCCATGGCGCCGCCGAGATCGGCGAGGTGCGTCGGCAGACCGCCGAGTGGATGCGCGAGGCGACCCGCGCCTTTGCCACCGGCCGAACCGCTGAGGCGATCGCCGCTTATTCGACCGCGGGCATGGTTCATGCCGTCGACACGCGAGACGCGGCGCGCGCTGCCCTGATCGATCGCTGGGACACAGAGCGCCGTGCCGCACCCACCGCCAGTCGCATCATCCTCACGCACACCAACCAGGAGGTTCATATGCTCAATCGTGCCGCGCGCGAGCGGCTCCATGCTCAAGGCGAGCTCGGCGCAGATGTCGCGGTCGGCACCGAACGTGGTCTGCGCGACTTCGCCGACCACGACCGCATCCTGTTCCTCAAGAATGAGCGCGACCTCGGTGTAAAGAACGGCACGCTAGGTCAGGTCGAAAAGGCGGAGCCCGATCAGCTTGCGGTGCGGCTCGACGACGGGCGTCGCATCAGCGTTGATCTCAAGACCTATGCCCATGTCGATCATGGGTATGCCGCGACCGTCCATAAAACGCAGGGCATGACCGTTGATCGCACGCATGTGCTGGCGACGCCGGGGCTCGATGCGCACGCTTCCTATGTTGCGCTTAGCCGCCACCGTGAAGGCACGGCGGTTCACTATGGCCGCGACGATTTCGCGGACGAAGCCGCGCTCCGCCGCACGCTCTCGCGCGAGCGGCCGAAGGATATGGCGCTCGATTACGATCGGCCGGCGTCCTCGCCTCGGTCCCGATCGCAAGCCGTAACCAGCGCGCGCGCTGGCGACGACGGCGGTCTTACCACCCCTCGCGAGCAGCCGCGAGGATTGGCAGCGCTGGCGTCGCGCGTGTTCGGTCGCGCCGGTGAAGAGCGCATGGCAGTGCCCGATCCCGCCCGCGAAGCGAGTAGGGATCACGCCGTCGATCACGGCGGCGGGGCCGCCCGTGAACCGGTAAAGGATCAGCCCGCCGTGCGCGTCACGTCTGCGACGCAAGGCAAGGGTGCGGACACCAGTCGTGGTGCCGACCCGACGAATAGCGAACAAGCCAAGGCGCTGCGCGCCATGATGGCGGCGCGCGAGCGTGCCCCTCGCCAAACGGCGGAGTCCATGCGCGAGGCGCTGGCGGCGGCCAAGAAGGCGCCGGGCATCTCGCGCGATCACGATTATGGAGTCGAGCGATGACCAACACTGCCGGCGTGAGCGGCGGCCGGGCCGGCTCCGAGCCTGTTGTCCAGCAGATTGCGTTTCTGTCGGCAGTGGCCGCGATCGCAGCATGCTGGCCGCTCGTCCGTGACCTCGTTCCGGAAAACGGTCGCTTCGCGCTCGCCGATCTGGTGCGCGAACATTGGGCCCATCGGCACGCACTCGAACCGTGGCTGGAGCAGCGCTGGGCCTGGCTCGCTGTCCACGGCTACCATCTCTGGTTCGCGCTCGCCGCGCTTCCCGGCGTGATCGCGGCCGCGATCGTGCAGGGCGCGGATCGCCGCACCTTCTGGCCGCTCGTCCATGCGCCGATCGGTTGGCTGGGTGGAAGCGTGCTGGGCTATTGGCTCTACACCAGCTTCCGTGCCGACAGCTGGCCGCTGGCGGTCATAACACCGGCAGCCGTCAGCTTCCTCGCCGGTGCAATCGCTGCCCGGCTCGCCGCCAGTCCGCGTAAGGTCACGCACCTGCGTGGTACGCGGGTCGCCGTGTTCACCGGCGGACGAGGCGGGCGGCTCAAAGCTCGGCTCGTCGGCGGTGTGACGCTGGCGGGTTTGCCGCTAAGCCGTGAGGACGAGACAATGCATGTCGCCGCGATCGGCGCGACCGGATCGGGCAAGTCGACGGCGCTGCGCGCGCTGATGGCCGACGCGGTCCGTCGCGGTGACCGGCAGGTGGTGGCCGACCCCGACGGTGCAGCGATGAGCGCCTTCTTCGAGCCGGGCGATATAATCTTGAATCCATTCGATCGGCGCTGCGCGCGCTGGGATCTGCTAGGCGAAGTCGAGCGTCCAGGCGACTATTCCTTTCTCGCGCAATCAGTTCTGCCCCACCTCGGCATCGGTGAGCATGACCAGTGGATCAGCTATGCCCAGCAGCTGCTCGCGGCGGCGTTGGAGAATTTCGGTCGGCTCCGGCTCGGCACGACTAGGGACCTCATCACGATGCTCGCCTCGGGATCGGTCGCCGAGTTGAAGCTGCTCTGCCAGGGCACGGCAGCCGCCCGCTACTTCGAGCAAGGGGGCGAAAAGATGCTGGCTAGCATTCTGGGAACACTGGCGCCTGCCGTGGGGAACCTCCGGTTTATCGCGGAATTGAACGGGGAGCCGTTCTCTATCCGCAAATGGGTGCGATCCGGAGCGGGGTCGCTTTGGCTTCCCTACACCGCCAACCAGGTGGCGGCGTTGCGCGGGCTCATCTCCTGCTGGATGAACATCGCCATCCTCGAAACGCTGTCGCTCCCGCCCGATCGTGATCGCCGGATCTGGTTCCATATCGACGAGTTGGACGCACTTGGACGGATCGAAGGGCTGAAGGACGCGCAGGCTCGGCTAAGGAAATTTGGCGGTTGCGTTGCAATCGGCTTCCAGTCGTCGGCGCAGGTAAAAGCCATTTACGGCGAGGGCGCGCATACGATTATCGAGAATTGCGGAAACCTGCTGCTTCTCCGTGCTGGCCTCAGCGAGGGCGGCGGAACGGCCGAGCTAGCCTCGGCTCTGATCGGCAGCCGGGAACTCGAAAGGGATGAAACCAGTCGATCACACACGCGCGGCCGCTATACGTCCCGCTCGTCTTCCACGCAGAGCCGGCGAGTTGTCGAAGACGTGACTCTCGCAAGCGAGATCATGCAGCTGTCCAACCGGGCTGGATTTGTGAAAAAGGCCACAGTAGCAGACTGGCGGCGAGTTCAGTTTTCCTACGTGACCTATCCCGAGCGTGTAGCGGCGTTCGAGCCAAATTAGCACTCATGACGTCCACATTATCAGTCCCGAAAAGGCCGGGTATCTAAATAGCAAAACTCTAGCAGTGGATCCGCGTCGCCCGGCACTTCGGACTATGCCGTGCGACGTGGACCCCGCCAGTGATGGAGGTCGCCGCATCCGAAAGGACCAGTGTAAACGGTCGTACTGCTCCCTGCGCAGGGATCACTGATGCGCTAGCGCATAGTTGAGCGCTGCACGTATTGCGGTAGTTTGTGCCTGGGTGCAGATATGGGGTGTGGAGCGGGGACTGTCGGGATAAACCTCCGTCGTCGTCGTGTAGCGCGCGCCCGTGATCGACGCGCAAAGCTCCAGATCGGCCAGCGGGTATTCGATCACGCCGGGCGCCACGACCTGCGAGCCAATGATTTTGCCCTGCGCATCCGGTGGCGCGATATGTGTAACCCGCTGAACGGCTGAAATGATCGCATGTTGGAACGCCGGCTGCGGGTTTGCGCTGTCGTCGACAAGATAAAACCCATCAGGTATGGACCCTTGCACGAAGGGCTTGCCGTCACGCGCTGCCAAAGCACGGCGAAACTCGGCTTCATCGCTGTCGGTCGTCTCGTGCAGATCGATATGAACGAGAAATTCTGCGTTGAGCGACTGGACCAGCCGCACCAGTGCGACCGCTTCCTGAGCCGGCCCATCCGCACGGAAATTCCGGTTAGGATCGATGGCGTCAAAATTCCATCGGTTGATCCGTTCATAAGCCCAAGGGCTTACGCACGGCACCACAACCAAGTTGATCTTGCCCTCAAAGGCCTTTGCGTCGCGTTCGAGAAACTCGATCGCGCCCATCACACCACTGGTTTCATATCCATGCACCCCGCCGGTAACGAGAGCGTTCGGAAGATCGGGATCGAAACGACTGCGCAGCGCTAACAACACGAATACCTCGCCGGCATAGTCGATCCGACCATATTCGATTTTCTCGAAGCGAGCCGAAAGGCCCTCGATCCGAGGCACGACATCTTCGTCGTAACGGCGCTGCCTCCACTGACGAGCGCGCCAGGCGTCGACTTCAATGTCTCCCCAGGGCTGTCCGGCTGCACCGATCGGGTAGGAAGGAGCGTTCGTCATGATCATCCAACTGTCGAAAGAAGCTGCAAACGGGGTGTCTGATCTCGGCATATCGCCAAGTGGAACGATTCGACAGCGTCATGCCCCGCCATCGGCAGCTCGGCGCGTCAACAGCGTACGCGCCTGATTGACCAGTTCGGCAAGCATGGGGGCAGTTGTGGTTGGTGCGGCGCGAATGCGGTCTGCAAGCGCCCTAAACCGCTCTAGCGCCGCCTGATGGTGTGCAAACCATTCTTCTAGGTCGATCAACGTACCATCGCGTTGCGTTCTTAACAGAAAGTCGGAGCGTAGCTGCTGGCAATCCCGCGCGATCGCGCGGACCTGGAGTCGTTCCCAAGCATCGACAACATTGAGCCGCGATGCCGAGGACGATGCCCAAGCCAGGCTGAGGACCTCTCCGAGCCGGGTGTAGGCTTGCTCTACGTCGAGCACGTTACCGCCGCCGATTGCAGCTATGCTGGAAATCCGGCTCGCTTCGCTCAGCCGGTGCAGAATAGCGATCCGTTGGGAGACACTCGCATGTGCGCCCAGCGATGTGATGTGCCCGGCCAAATCGGTGGCTTCGTCGGAGGCCTGCTCGCCCTCAACCAAACTTAAATCCAGCTGATGGATTCCGGGCGCAAGGAATGCGGCGATCCCGTGGGGAAGCGCTGATTGCGGCGCGCTTCGGAGGATGTTGGCGACCTGCAGACGGCAGAGCCTGGCCATGATTTCGAGCAATTGGATACGAGCGGCTTCGTCGATCTGTTCCCGTTCGATCGCCGCGAAAGTCTCCGACAGTCCGAAAATCTGATCGCAGGCGAGATATGCACCTGCCACTCTGGCCAGGCTGACACCTTCCTCGTCGACCAACTCGAATAGGGCTTTGAAGCCGAGACGATTGACTACGATATTTGCGATCTTCGTGGCGAGGATTTCCCGTCGAAGTTGGTGCGTAGCGATGGCCTCGTGATGATGCTGCCTCATCGCCGGCGGAAAACTGTCTGAAACAAGTCCCATGAGCGCTGGGTCACTCGCTAACGGCGAAGCTTCGATCGCCGTCTGCAATGTCAGTTTCGCATGTGACATGATGACGGCGAGCTCGGGGCGCGTGAGCCCTTTGCCGTCTCGCGCGCGACGCGCGAAATGATCGTCGCTGCCGAGACCTTCGATGTCACGGTTGAGACCGTGGTTCGCCTCCAGATAGGCAATGACCCCGATCTGCGAAGCAGCCTGCGCAGGACCTCCGCGTTCGGCGATCGAGAGCGCAAGGGACTGGATGCGGTTATCTTCCAAGACCAAATCAGCGACATCGTCTGTCATTGCTGCGAGCAGGGCGTTACGATCTTCGGGCAGCATCTTTCCGGAAGCGACCTCCGCGTTCAGCGCGATCTTGATGTTCACCTCATTATCAGAGCAGTCGACTCCCGCCGAGTTGTCGACGAAGTCGGCATTCGATCGCCCTCCAAGTAGGCCGAACTCTATACGACCCGCCTGCGTGATCGACAGATTGGCCCCTTCGCCAATGACTTTGGCGCGCAATTGGTTTGCATCGACACGAAGGGAATCGTTGGCCACATCCCGGGCGTGCAGATGCGTTTCGTGACTGGATTTGACGTAGGTGCCGATGCCACCGAACCATAGCAGATCTACCGGCGCCTTGAGGATTGCCCGGATGATCGTCGCCGGATCGTGCTTGCCGGCATCGAGCCCGAACAACCCGCCAGCCTCTGCGGAGAGCGCAATCTCCTTTTGCGACCTGTCGTAAACTCCTCCCCCGGCTGAAATTCGCGTCGGATCATAATTCTGCCAGCTGCTCGACGGCAGGGAGAAAAGCCGCTGCCGCTCTTCCCAGCTCAGGGCCGGATCCGGTGAGGGATCGATGAAGATGTTACGATGGTCGAATGCCGCGACGAGGCGGATCGATCGGCTCAACAGCATGCCATTGCCAAAGACGTCACCGGACATGTCGCCGCACCCGACGACCGTTATGGGGTCGCACTGGACGTCGATCCCCAGTTCCGCGAAATGCCGCTGGACGGAAACCCATGCTCCGCGCGCGGTAATGCCCATCGCCTTATGGTCATATCCATTGGAGCCGCCGGACGCGAAAGCGTCCCCGAGCCAGTAGCCTTGCTCAATGGCTATGGCGTTGGCCACATCCGAAAAGGAAGCTGTGCCCTTGTCGGCTGCAACGACGAAATAGGGATCGTCCGGATCGTGGCGCACCGTCGCTGGCGGATGAACGATCGCCCCATCGATGACATTATCGGTGAGGGACAATAGCGCCCGGATGAAGACCTTGTAGCTTTCGGTACCTTCCGCAATCCAAGCCGCGCGGTCGCGAGAAGAGGGCAGGTTCTTGGGATAGAAGCCTCCCTTGGCACCCGTCGGTACGATCACCGCATTCTTTACGATTTGTGCCTTAAGCAGCCCAAGGATCTCGGTTCTGAAATCGTCACGGCGATCGGACCAGCGAAGCCCACCGCGAGCGATCGGGCCTGCCCGCAAATGGACACCTTCGACGCGCGGGCTGTACACCCATATCTCCCGCCACGGCCGAGGGGACGGGAGCCCAGGCACGTTAGCGCTATCCAGTTTAAACGCGAGCGCTTCGTCACCTGACGCGCTGAAGGCATTTGTCCGCAGGATCGCCTCGATCACCCCCCAAAGGCGCCGCAACATCCTGTCGTCATCGATCGCCTGCACATTGGTCAGGCCGTCGCGGATGTTAGAGCGTGCTTGATCGGCCCGAGCCTCGGAATGATGGATCGGATCGAGGCGCGCGTCGAACAGGGCGATCAGGCTCTTTGTTACGACGGGTGCGTTCGCCAAGGCGGCCGCGAAGGTGCTCAACCCATAAGGCACGCCTGTCTGTCGCAGATATCGAAACCACGCGCGGAACAGGACGACGGCGCGGGGCTCGACCCCAAGCCGCACGACCAAGTTATTGAAAGCGTCGTTCTCGGCGTGCCCGCTCAGAACAGCGGCAATCGCGCTCTCGATGGTCGGCCCGTCCTCCAGAATGCCATCTGTGACTATAGACGGGGCTTCGACGAGAAATTCGTGTATGTTGCCCTTTCCGTCCGCAAGTGCAGTCGGAATCTCCTTGAGGACGATGAAGCCGAAATTCTCAAGAACCGGGACCACATCCGAGAGCGGCAGAAATTCTCCCGTACAATATATCTGAAGGCGCAACCGGGCGGCTGCGTCTGGCTCAGGTGCGTTGAGACGAACCGCCCGATCAGCGTCAGACGCGAGTTCGGAAAGCATCATGATATCGCGAGCGGCATCGCGTGCGTCGCATCGGGTCCGGAATCCCGTCGGAAAGGCTTCGGCATATTCGCGCGCCAAGCTCGCGGCTCGATCGGGAGACATGAATTCTGCAAGCGCGGCGGCCACCGCAGGACGCCATCCTCGCAGCATCGCCTGGACGCGGTCATCGATCGCCGCCGCCGCAGGTACGCGGCCTGCTCCGACCAAGCTAATGATATAGCGCACAAGCGCCAAATCGCCGTCGCCAATGTCGACGGACCACGTCACGACCTTTCCGCGCGCCTCGTCTGCGATAAGCTGGCCAATCGCCGCCCGCCGGTTCGTCGTGAGATCGAAGCGGTTCAGCCAAACGAACGCGAAAAGATGGCCCCCGAGCGTCTCACGAACCAGGACGGTTTTGGACCGCGGCCGATCGACGAGCGACATTGCGGTGAGAGCAACCGATCGTAGCTCTTGGGGTTGAAACCCCGTGAGCAAATCATGCGGAAGCCGACGAATCGCATGGATCAGGGCTTTGCCCGCATGCGTGAAGGGGTCGAAGCCAAACTCGTCGGCCAGGATGCGAAGTTGCTGCCGCAGAAGAGGAACCTTGTCCGGGCGCGTGGCAAGAGCATCAGATGACCAGAGGCCCGCATGGACGCTCAGACCGCTTATGGAGTCCCCTCGCATGACGGGAACGACGATCAGGTCGAATGGGACGCGGCGATGAACCGGGGAAATCCGCTCGGCCTTGAGGAGAAGGGGAGCCGTATGACCGGCCTCGAACCACTCCAGAGCAGACCGACAGGACGCAGCAGATAGCCAGGGCTCTGCCCCCGAATTCAAGCCGAGCGACGCTTCGACCGCACCGGCCCGATCAATCCGAGCATAGGCGAGGAGCGTCATTCTGCTGTCGAGAAACCAGGCGAGCAATTCAGCGGCCTCGTCGCTCTTCAGCATGCGGGCGCTTGATCGAAGCGCTTCCTGCAGCAAAGGATAGGCCTCCACCGCTTCCCGCACCGCACCCAGGACGTGCTGGATCTCCTGCGTCAAAAGCGGCAAGGCAGCGGGATCGATCCAGTCGATCTCCATGTAGATAAGCGACTCCCGGTTCAGCTCGGCAATGTTGGCCGCAGCTACCTGCTTCAGCGTACCGGATCCATCTCGCTGCATCGCCATGATAGGGTGGAGAAGCCGATGAATGGCGATCCCGCGCTCGGCCATCAATGCGGCGACGGAATCGACGAGGAACGGCATATCGTCGTTGACGATCACCAGACGCATGGGCCCTTGGTGGCTCTTTGGATCGAGTGGTTCCAGGCCGATCGCAGGGTGCCCCTGCAGTCTCCTAAGAGCCATCGCACTAATGAAATCGACCGCTGCGCGGCGCAACTCGCTATCGAATTGCTCAAGTTCCCCAGGCAGGGCTCCATTCGTGAGCAGGCTATCGATCGCGCGGTGGAGTTCGGCTTCGGGTAGGCATCGCTCGGTAGAGGCGGTCATGCTTTTCTCTCGGTCAAAAATGGTTGTCAGCGCCGAACCAGGTCAGAGCTCAGGAAAGGGAGGGATCAGCATCGATGTGATGTCGTCGGACCCGGCGCACAGCGAAAGCGACGGCAGCGATGATCGGAATCGTAACCAGGCTGGTCAGCAACTCGGGTTCGACCCGTGCACGGACAGGTTCGAGGCCGGCGACCAGAAGATGGAACAGGCTGGCCACATAATAAGCAATCGCGGCGACCGATAAGCCCTCGACGGTTTGCTGCAGCCGCAGCTGGAGCCGTACCCGGTTTCCCATCGTCTCGAGGAGATCGCGATTTTGACTTTCGAGCGTGATCTCCACCCTGGTGCGCAGCAACTGAGCGGCGCGCGTCAGCTTTTGCGCGAGGGTGGCCTCCCTCTCCGACACCGTCGCACACGTCCGAATTGCTGGCTCGAAACGTCGCGAGAGAAAGGATGCCAGTCCGGGACCGCCCATATCTGGCCGCTCCGAAAGCGCGAGGAGGCGAAGTCGAACGAGCTCGGCATAGGCTTTGGTTGCACCGAACCGAAAGTGCGTGGACGCGCTGCTCCGCTCAAGATCTACCGTCATGGACGTCAGTCGATCCAGAAGCTCGCGATTGTCCTCCAGCGTCGACGCGGCGTCCATTTTCTCCATGAGCGAAGGGAGCTCATCCTCAATCCTGCCCATGATCACCGCAGCCCGTTCCGCAACGGGTAGCCCTAAAAGCGCGAAGCATCGGTAGGTTTCCGTCTCGAGAACGCGCTGCACTGTCGCGCCCGCGACATCGGACGGCATGTTTCGATTGATGATCGTGATATCGACGAAGCCCTCTGCATTTTCCGCAAAGTCGGTCGATATCAGAGCGCGCCCGTCCGCGATCGACGCTTGGACCATGGCCGCCGGTCGCAATCCTTCCGAGACGAGACGAAGGTCCACCGCCACCAACAGCCGCCCGGGTGGGATGAGGTGCTCAGGCCAATCCGCCTTATGCCCAAACGGCACTACGATTGTGTAGGTGACGAACTCGCCGTGACGCTCCCAAAGAAGGTTCTCCGTCGGTATCGACAGATGCCGCCTCTCGACTTTTGGCCCCACGGGGGTGCACCGTGCAGCCAGCTGTTCGACCCGCTGAGCATCCTCCTGCGCTTCGCGTGCGCTCGTTTGAAATGCGAAATGGAGAACCCGGCGCGGGGCGTCGACGGCCGTGAACGGACGAGCGTGCAGCTCAGCCAGAACACGTGATCGATCGGGGTGGCTTGGTAACATCAACATCGTCATGGCGGGGCCGGGACCAATCGTTACGTCGGTGCCCGCCCCTGGAGCGGACACAGTATCAGGTCAGACCGACCCGAGCGCTTCATCGGCTCCGGACGAAAAGAAGGGCCGCGGCAATAGCCCCGGAGCCAATCGTTCGATCATTGCGAAGCAGCTTCGAAGGGATGACTGTGCGTCGTTCGTCATCCGTCGCATTGGAAGGCACGGGGTTGTGAGATTTCTTTGCATCCATCGCTATTGATCCTTCTGATGTGTCGCGACCGATTCAGTCTTTTCCGGGCAGCTCATCCGATTGCCATCAAGCTTGCATTGCCGCCGGCGGCCGTCGTGTTGATCGAAATCGAAACCTCTTCGAAGAGACGATCTAAAGGGTATGCCCGGGGACCGAGACACTCGGCTTGAGACGCCGCATGCACAGGCACTATCTCCGCAAAGCGGGTCGTGATTGATCGGACGACGTCCAACAGGCGGCTACCTGATCCCTCGACCAGCACGCCAGCGCAGCCAGTGTGCGGTGGATGCTGGAGGCGCTCAGCGACCGCGGCAGGCAGATCTGCCGGCAGCGGCATCCCTTCGACATGGGCGTCACAGCCAGCGGCGAGCGTGGCTGCAATCTGTTGAAAGAGTCCATATTGGGTTTCAGGCATCAGCAAGAGCTGACCACGCGGATGAAGCTCATAGATATTCCGCTCACCGACGGGTCCAGGGAGCGCCAGCTTCTGGTGAAGGCGCGACACCGCGGCGTAATCTCGTGCATATGAAGCGGCGGCTTCAAACTGCCGTTCACTGAGCCAGGTTGCAAAAGCGAGCAGTGCCGGGTCCGCCTTAGCGTTCTCAATCGTAGGATGAACCAACGGGGTTTGGGTCAATCGTCCAAGGTAAAGCGGCCCGCCCGCCTTCGGTCCGGTGCCAGAAAGCCCACGGCCGCCAAAAGGTTGGACGCCGACGATAGCCCCTATGACGTTGCGGTTGACGTAAAGATTGCCGGCGCGGACCTTGGACGTCACGAAGTCGACTGTTTCGTCGAGCCGCGTATGCAAGCCAAACGTCAGGCCAAAACCTGTTCCGTTGATAGCCTTGATGAGATCTTCGAGACCGTCACGTCGGAAGCGTATGACATGCAATATCGGCCCGAACACCTCGCGTTTAAGATTAGCGATACTGTCGATCTCGATGATCGTCGGTGCGACAAACGTCCCCTGCTCGGTCCCTTCCGCGAAGCCAACTGTTTCGACGCGAAAGCCTTTGCCGCGCATGTCAGCGATATGTTGATTCAGATTTTCCAGCGCCGGAGGCGAAATCACAGGGCCGACGTCGGTGGATAGGCTGTCCGGGCGGCCGATCCGCAGCTCCGCGACGGCTCCCTTCAACATGTGAAGGGTCCGATCGGCAATCTCGTCCTGCAGGCAAAGGATTCGTAGAGCCGAACAGCGTTGTCCGGCGCTATCGAAAGCCGATGCGATCACGTCCAGCACCACCTGTTCCGCCAGAGCAGAGCTGTCGACGATCATTGCGTTCTGACCGCCGGTCTCCGCGATGAGCGGTATCGGCGCCCCACGCGGCGAAAGTCTTGTGGCAAGCTGTGCTTGGATCAGACGCGCAACCTCGGTGGAGCCCGTAAACATGACACCTGCGGTCTCGGGCGCCTCAACCAATGCCGCTCCGATCGCGCCGTCACCGGGCAACAACTGCAGCACGTCGCTGGGAACTCCGCAGGCATGAAGCAGGCGGACGGCTTCAGCGGCGATGAGCGGTGTTTCTTCGGCAGGCTTAGCCAGCACCACGTTTCCGGCCGCAAGCGCGGCGGCGATCTGGCCAACGAAGATGGCGAGGGGAAAATTCCAGGGGCTGATGCAGACGATGGTGCCCAAAGCCTCCGACTGCTTTCCAAGTGTTTCGCGGGCCTGAACCGCATAGTAGCGTAGGAAATCAATGGCCTCGCGAACCTCACCCACAGCGTTGGCCGCTGTTTTCCCAGCCTCGCGGATGGCCAAGCTGATGAGGGGCGCCATATTATCCTGCACAGCATCTGCCGCCCGTTCGAGAATCTCGGCGCGTTGTTCGACCGAGATGGCCCGCCAAGATTTTGCAGCCGAAGTTGATCGCCTCGCAGCCTCTCGCGCGTCGCGGGGCAGCGCAAAGGCCACCCTACCAACGACATCCGAAGTGTCGGCGGGGTTGACGACGTCATGCTCTTGGCGCTGCACTTCCGCGGTCGCCAAAACCGGGACTGCCCGCCATTCTTTAGACGCACTGGCGGCTAGGGCCTGGGAAAGCGCGGCAAGCGCTGCCTCGTCGCTGAGGTCGACCCCTGCGGAGTTGCGTCGATCAGGGTAGAGATCGGCAGGGAGAGCGATCTCAGCATGCTTCTGGCCCAGCGGAGCGGCTCCCGGAACCGCCACTGTTGGATCGGTGATCAGTTCGTCAATGGGGACGGTGGGATCACCGATCCGGTTCACAAATGAGGAATTGGCGCCATTCTCCAGCAGCCGGCGCACCAGATACGCGAGAAGTGTTTCATGGGTTCCGACCGGTGCGTAGATACGGCACGGCCGATTGAGATTTTGAGCACCTACGACTTCATCGTAGAGTGGCTCTCCCATTCCGTGCAGGCACTGAAATTCATAATCGCCGATTTCGAAATCAGGTCCGGCCAGATGGAAGATGGTCGCCAGGGTCTGCGCATTATGTGTCGCAAACTGCGGGAAAATCTCACAGGGAGCGCTCAGGAGCTTTCGCGCGCAGGCAATGTAGGCAATGTCCGTATGGACCTTGCGCGTATAGACCGGGAAATCGAGCAAGCCGTCAACTTGCGCACGCTTGATTTCAGCATCCCAATAGGCGCCCTTGACCAGTCGCACCATGATCCTGCGCCCGCTTCTGCGCGCAAGATCGACGATCCAATCGATGACAAATGGACATCGCTTCCCATAGGCTTGGACGACGAACCCCAAGCCATTCCACCCGGCAAGCTCAGGGTCGAGCGCCAGACCCTCAAGCAGGTCGAGAGAAAGCTCAAGACGATCGGCCTCCTCAGCGTCAATATTGAAACCTATATCATATAGCCGCGCGAGACTGGCCAGCCTCCTCACCCGAGGCAGCAACTCGTCCACAACCCGACGGGCCTGCGAACGGGAGTAGCGCGGATGCAGTGCCGATAGCTTGATCGAAATTCCGGGCCCAGCGTAGATGCCGCGCCCTGCAGAAGCTTCCCCGATCGCGTGAATGGCTTGCTCATAGTCCCGGTAGTAGCGCGCTGCGTCCTCGGCGGTGGTGGCAGCCTCGCCGAGCATGTCGTAACTGTGCGTGAAACCCTTTGCCTCTACGCTTCGGGCACGCCGCAGAGCATCGTTGATCGTCTCTCCCTTGACAAACTGCTCTCCCATCATGCGCATTGCAAAGTCCATTGCGCGTCGAATGACCGGCTCGCCGGCGCGCGCGATCAGCCGCGTCAGCGCTGGTGCGAGGCCACGCGCGGACTCTTTGTCCAACAGTTGGCCGGTGACGCAAAGTCCCCACGCCGTAGCGTTCACGAAGAGCGACCGGCCGCCGCCGATGTGAGCCGCCCAATCGCCGCCAGCCACCTTGTCTCGGATGAGTGCGTCGCGCGTTGCGCTATCAGGTATGCGCAGGAGCGCCTCCGCGAGGCACATCAGCGCAACCCCCTCCTGGCTCGAAAGGGAAAACTCTCGGACCAGCCCCTCTACGCCAGAGCCTGTTCGCTTCGCACGCAAACGAGCGATGAGCGTGCGCGCCGTGTCCCGCACTCTCTCCACGGTTTGGGCATCAGGCGTTGCCTGCTCCAGCAATGGGGCGATGCAGTCCGGCTCCGGCCGCCGATACGCGGCCGTGATCGACTGGCGCAGCTTGCTGGGGGGGCTGATCGGCTCGGCAAAAGCCGCAAAGGTCGCTCTGGTCATAACGTCGAAGATGATAGCGACGGCGTCGGAATCAGACCGACTTCAAACGGCCATTCAGCACGAAGATCGACTTATTTTAAACAAGTTGGCAGGCGATTTTTCAAGTGCTTGAAGGACAGATGATCGATTCGACTGATGCTCTGCCGCCCGGGGTGATTGCCGTTTCCATGAAGGGACCTGTAGGCTTCGCGAGGTGAGATTATCTGGCGGATTCTCGTATTGTTTCCATCGCAACATAGGTTGAGGTGCTCGCTACGTGCGGCAGAGCGGAAATTTGCTCCCCGAGGACAGTCCTGTACTTTCGAATGTCTGATGTCCGCACCTTCAGGAGATAATCGAAGCTACTCGCGATCATGTGACACTCCTCGACCTCTGGAATCGTACGGACCGCCAAGTTGAACTCCGTAAGCGCACTCTCCCGGGTGTCTAGGAGCTTCACTTCGACAAAAGCGACATGATCGAGACCAATTTTTTGAGGATCAATGATGGCACGAAACGCGACAATGACGCCGCGTTCGCACAGGCGCTTTACACGCTGTTGGCAAGGGGTCTTCGATAAGCCGACCTGATGAGCCAGCTCAGTGAACGTCACACGACCATCATTTCGCAACGCCTTCAGGATTTTGCGATCGAAATGGTCGAGGTCGGGAGTATCTGAAGGATGCTCGGGCGCCACGTTGCCGCCTTGGACTTTCGGCAGCCCGTTCACCGAACGCCGCCCGTAGACATGACTATCCGCAAAAAGCGCCCGTCTATCGCTGCCAGGCCGAGTGCTATGAGCGCCATTCCGAGAATATGCGCGGGCAAGAGCGTCTCGCCGAGAAACACGATCCCGAGCAGCATGGCGACAGCTGGTACCGTAAACGTAACGAGCAGCGCCGTACTCGCGCCGACGCGCGCGATTAGCTTGAAGTACACAAGGTAGGCAAAGACAGTCGAAATCAAAACCGCCCCCGCCGTCGCGGTCCAGACGGTTGGTCCAGGCATAGGCAATGTCCACGGGCGGTCAATCCAAAGCGCCACTGGAACCATGATTACCGCAGCTACGCAGAATTGCGCCGTGGAGACGGCAAGAGGAGATGGATCACCCTTGAGGTATCGCCGCGACAAGACTGCGGCTGAAGCATAACTCAGAGAGGCTCCGAGGCAGGCGCATTGGGCCAGTAAGTCGACACTGAGCCCAGAAGCTGCATCATTGCCAGCCATGGCGGCAACGCCGGCAGCGCCCAAGAGCACAGCCGCAATCTTAGAGGGGGTAGCGCGTTCATCATCCGTGAAAAAATGAGCGATCAGTACGCCCCATAAAGGCGTTGTCGCCGTGAGGATGCCAGCAAGTGAACTAGAAATCGATTGTTGAGCGAAAGCAAGGAGGGCAAACGGAAGAACATTGTTAAGTAGGCCAAGCCCAAGAAATATGGGCCAGTTCGTCATATTTGGGAATTTCAGGCCGGCCGCGCCCATCCACCCTAAAAGGGCGGTGGCAGCTAAGCCGACGCGAAGCATGACGATTGTAAGGGGGGGCAGGGCCTGCAGTTGAACGGTTGTGAAGTAGAACGCCGTGCCCCACATCAATGATAGCGCGCAAAGCAAGCCCCACGCGCGCCCATCCATGGGCTTGCTAAGGGGTGCAGCAGCAGTGTGCCCTGCCGCAGAAAGTGTGCTCCTGTCTGCGGCGGGATGTCTGGTCGACCCTTCTTTGTCGAGTTTATCGCGAATTATGTTCATCTGGAGCTCTCGGCGTCTCAGGGGCGGTCATTGAGTAGTCTTGGAGCGCCATCCAATTCGGTGCTCGTTGATCGCGAGGTTGATGCTCCGCGCGTGGTCAGTCCGTCGATGCCCCTTCGAGCTGCCCTTCGATGGTCGAGCCCGCGATCATGAGCAAAAGCGCATTATGCGCAGTGCATGGCTCCGCGTTTAGATAACCGTTCGATTAAGCTTAGGCTGTGTCTGGAAAAGGCCAAAACTGCGCATTTCCTCTTCGCTCGGCGCTTCGCAGCTCCACGCCCGGCTAGGTTGCCAGCCGAACTGGCGCTTCAGTCGTGCCAGATGCTCAGCATGTTTGAACGGCGCGATCACGGCATCGATCACCGGTACACCGATCTCCTTTTGAACCTCGGCATAGAATCCAAACTCTAGCGTACAGCCGAGAACAATCGCCTCGGCACGATCCTCCTCCACGGCACGACGGGCCTCTTCAATAATCCGTTTGCGCGTGAAAGCATGGTCCTTCTGGAATTCCGGGACATTCATGCCCAAGCTCCGAAACGACGCCAGCCGGCTTCCCATTCCGTAACGTTCGACCGTATTACGCATCTGCTCGATCCATTTGTCGCGACCGACGATGATAGAGAAGCGATTGGCGAGCGCACTGGCAACGGTTAGGCAGGCCTCGCAAGGAGCGATGATGATCGCGTTACCCGAAAGCTCGCGGGCATCTTCTAGAAAACAATCGTAGAAACAGCCGATGACCATCGCATCGATGCCATTTTGACCCGCATCTCTCGCAGTGGCGACAATCCGATCGCCCATCAGCGCTTCATATGCGCGATATTCCAGATGCGGCGGACTGAACGGCATATCGAAAGACGCGACCTCTACCTCTGTACCCGGGAGGCGGATGTCCGAGAGCAGTCGCGCAATAGGCTCATCGAATGTCGTCAGGCCGATTGGTCTTAGCCAGCGTACACGAATCGGCTGTTCGCAGGGGTCGTACATGCCCGTTTCTCCCAAGTGCTCCAGTTAGGCCGGCTCGTAACCGTAATCGCGAGTCGCTTGCGCGGTAGTGACAAAACCGTTCTTGATGTCTTTTTCGAGCAATTCGCGTGGACGTCGCCTGGGGTCGCCATAGCCGCCCCCTGTCGCAGTGTAGATGCGGATCACCTCATCGCGCTCGACCGGCACGGTCGTGCACATGCCGAAGCGCTCAACATCGCCGCCGTGGCGGCGCACTTCGGCATAGTTGTTCGACCCTTCTTGCCCGCCTGACAGCGCCCAAGGACGCGACGAGGTGCGGGCGGCGGCATAGGTCAAGAATGCACGCTCGGCGGTGACGCGATAATCGAGCACGACGCCCTTTCCGCCCCGATATTCGCCGGCTCCACCATCCTGATCGTGGAATGCATACTGAGCGACTTGTAGGCCGTAGCGCGCTTCGAAGAGTTCGCAGGGAATGTTGTAGGTTTCGCCGTTCGAGCTGCAGAACTGGCCAGCGTCGCCATCGCTGTCGTGGCACGCCCCCCAGCCGCCGACCAACGGTTCGCCGATCACGAACAGTTCGCCGGTGTCGGGGTGCAGTCCGGAGATGAAGGTCGCGCAGACGGATTGCTGGTGCCCAGCGGGGAGACGTTGGGGCAGAACCGGTGCCAACGCCTTCCAGAACACATCGACTGCGGCGTTCCGCGCTTGGAAATTCATTGAAACTGGGGCCGGCGGCTGCGCGGTGAGCACCGTGCCTGGGGGACAGACCACCTCGAGCATCCGGAAGCATCCGCCATTCGCCGGGATGCCTGGATCAGTGATTGCCTTGAACAGACAACGCGCGCCGGTTAGCAACCCAGCATATGTCGTATTCACCGGTCCGGGCGCCTGCGGAGCGGAGCCCGTAAAATCGGCAATCAGCCGATCCCCGGTAATCGTCACCTTGATCTTGACAGCGAAGGGGCCATTACCGAGGCCGTCATCCTCGATGATATCCTCGGCCTCATAGACGCCGCTTGGAATGGTCGCCAGCGCGGCGCGGGTCATCTTCTCACCATAGTCGAGAAGTTCATCCATCGCCTGAAGCACCATTGGCGCGCCATATTTAGCGACCAGCTCCAGAATGCGCTTCTCACCGACTCGCGCCGCGGCAACGCCTGCATGCATATCACCGATCGTAGAGTCGGGCAGTCGGACGTTGTCTCGGATCACCTGCACAAGGGCCTGGTTGATCCGGCCTTCTTCGTAGAGCTTGATGAATGTGAAGCGGAGACCTTCCTGATAGATTTCGGTCGAGCTACTGGAGACGCTACCCGGCTGCGCGCCACCCACCTCAGTCCAGTGCGCCTTGTTGACCGTCCAGGCGATCAGCGTCGTCTCATGGAATACCGGGATCAGGATCGCGACATCGGAAAGGTGTGTGCCACCACCCTCATAGGGAGTATTGGTGATGAACACGTCGCCGGGCTTGATCTCGTCGAGATCGTGATGATCGAGCGTCGATACCACCGCAGTATCGAGCGCGGCCAGAAAGGCTGCGACGCCATTGCCCTGTGCTAGAAGGTTACCCGTGGCGTCCGTGGCGCCAACCGCGAAGTCAGTGCCCTCATAGATAATCGGGCTCATGCTCGTCCGCAGCATTGCCTGAAACATTTCCTCGCCGACGGCGACGAGCGAGTCCTTGATGATATCGAGCGTGAAGATGTTCGTGGTCATGGATCAGGCCTCCTCAACGAAGGACAGGTGGATGTGATAGTTGCCTAACCGGTCGATCGTGACCCGGTGACGAGGCGGGATAACGCAGGTGACCGAAGGCTCCTGGATCACAGCAGGGCCGTGGAACTCCATGTCCGGCTCAAGAAGCAAGCCATCGTAGATAGTCGCCGTGTGAACGCCATGGACATCGTAATCGACCTGGCGCTGACCTTTGATGGCATCGGCAAGCGCGCGGCCAGTCTTCGGCTTGGGTGACAGTGGCGGCTTGGGAACAACGAGTTTGGCAACGAGGTGGAAGTTGACCAATTCGATAGCGCTATCCAGCCGATAGGTGAACCGCTTCTCATGCGCAGCATGGAAGCTGGCGGCCGTTGCGTCGATATCGATGCGGCCGACATTGGCCCCGGTGCAGGGTACCTTTACTGTATGCTGCTGCCCAGCGTAGCGCATATCGACTAGATATTCGAAAGCGATATCCTGTCGCGTGAGCGGTTGATCCTCATCCGAGTAATCGTTGAGCGCCTCCGACTCGAGTTCGCCGAAAATGTCCCGAATGAGCGAGGAAGATCCAGAAGCCAGCGGCACCATGCGGGTGCGCAGATAGTCGCGACGCAGATCGGTCAGCAACATGCCCCAGGCCGAAAAGACCGACGAATTGACGGGGATGATCACGTGAGGAACCTTGAGTTCTTCGGCCAACGCGACCGCATGCATTGCGCCGCCACCTCCGAACGCCATCAGCGAGAAGTCGCGCGGGTCATGACCCTTGTTGGTCGAGACCAGACGCAGCGCCCGGGTCATATTGGCGTTCGCGATCCGTATAATGCCACGTGCGACTTCTTCGCGGCTCATGTCGAGTGCTAGCTGCAAAGGCGCAAAGGCAGCATCCACGGCCTTCCAGTCCGGTTCACGCTCGCCACCGACAAAGCTGGCAGGATCGATACGACCCAGAACCAGGTTCGCGTCAGTCGTGGTCGCCTTGGTGCCGCCATGGCCGTAAGCAGCGGGCCCCGGCCGCGCCGCCGCAGAGTGAGGACCGACATGAAGTTTGCCGCCGACGTCGACCCACGCGATCGAACCACCGCCATTGCCGATCTCGACTATGTCGGACACGGGCGTCTGGATGGGATAGCCCGGGTTCTTGCCATCTCTCTCGATATAATATTCGGTCGTGACCTTGACTTGCCCTTCCTCGATGAGCGTGCATTTCGCGGTCGTGCCGCCGATGTCGAGGACTATCAGATTGTGATAACCGATCGCCTCGCCGACATAGGCTGCAGCGAAGATACCGCTGGCGGGACCCGACTCTACCATCGTGATCGGGTTGGCTTTGGCGGCGCGGGCCGTTGTGATCCCTCCGTTCGACTGCATCATGAACGGCTTTCCGGCGAAGCCTTGATCGGAGAGCTTCTTCTCAAGCGTACCGATATAGCGCTCAGCGATGGGATGGACATAGGCCGAAAGCACTGTAGTGCTCGTCCGCTCATATTCGCGCCATTCCCGACTAACGGCGTGCGAGGCGAGGATCGATACTTCAGGCCACAATTTGCGGATGCGGTCGACCGCCAGCTGCTCATTCTGGGGATTGATGTATGAGTGAAGGAAAACGATCGCGATCGCCTCGACGCCCTCATGCTTGAACGCCGCGATCATGTCGGGGAGAGGAGAGAGGTCCACTGGACGCTCGATCATGCCCTTATAATTCGTTCGTTCCGTAAGTTCCGCGCGCAAATGGCGCTCGACGAATGGCTTGGGCTTGTGGAAAGCAAAGTTGAAGAGGTCCGGGCGGTTGCCGCGCGCGATCTCCAGTACGTCACGAAACCCGGCTGTGGTGATCAGCGCCGTTTTTACGCCTTTACGTTCGGTCAGCGCATTTATGACGACGGTTGCGCCATGTGCAAAAAAGTCTAGGTCGGCAGGGGAGATTTTCGCCTTCGCGAGGGATCCAACCACACCTTCCTCGAAATTGGGCGGCGTCGTATCGACTTTGGCGATACGAACTTGGCCGGACTGACCCGTCGCGCGATCGACCTCGTAATAGACGAGGTCAGTAAATGTCCCACCAACATCGGTTGCCGCACGCAATTCACTTACTCCGATTAGTCTTACGACGAATATTAATGCATCCGAAGGTACCTTCTGGACGCCGTCAACTTGAATTCTAGCCTGGACGGTAGCTTCTGTCCGTCCGTTCAATCAAACTGTTCGACGTCGAAGGAAGTGGTCGGTCATTATACCCGATCGACCGACCACCCTGCGGGCAAACTAGAAGCGGAAGTCCACATCCAACCCGAACGTTCTCGGCTCAGCTGGATATGTGAAGCCACCCGCCACGAACTCAGCGTTGTACTTCTTGTCGAACGCGTTCTTGGTCCATGCGGTAACCCGCCATTTGCCATCCGCTGCGCCGAACGAGAGCCGGGCGTCATACAGATCGAAGGCAGAGCGAGCACCGGCGGTGTTTAGGGTTTCCCAGAACTGCCGCCCCTTGTGATGCATGTCGACGCGCGCCGTCAGCGTGCGATCGTCGGTAACAGGGATGGTATACTGCGTGCCCAGATTATAGCCGAACTTCGGAACGTACGGCATGGTCTTCCCAATAGAAGCCGGCGACGCGCTATATTTTTTTATCGTCGCGTCGGTGTAGCCCGCGTTGCCATAAATCTCCCAGCTTTTGACCGGTCGAACGTTAAAGTCGACTTCAAACCCCTTCATCGTCGCTTTGTCGATGTTGGTAATGATCTGGGCGCTCGCCTCAGGAATGAAAACGAAGTACTGCGAGTTGCTGAACCGCGTGTAGAATGCAGCGCCGTTGATCGTGACTGCCCGGTTCAGGAACTGCGCTTTCCAGCCCGCTTCATATGATGTTGAGATTTCCTTCTTATAGTCGTCCGTGACCAACGACGCTGGGTTCAGACGAAGGGCAACCGCCCGCACGCCGTCCTGGTTGAAGCCGCCGCTTCGGAAGCCCTTGGAATAGCTCGCATAGATGGACGTGCCCGTGTCGATCTTGTAGCGGATCGTCGCCTTGGGCTGCCAGGCGTCGAATGTCGCCTTGCGGAAGGTCCCCGGGGTGCCGACGGGGTTGTAGGTCGGAAGCGAGCCGGCATCCCGGATCTTGCCCGTGTTGAGCGAATTGCGCTTGTCATGGTCATAACGCAGGGCGCCCGAAAGCTCGAGCTGATCAGTGAGGTCGTAATTCAGCTGGCCGAAAACGGCATACGACTTTTGGTGATTCGTGTCCTTCGTATTGTTCGTCGATGGATTGACGCTCACCGCAGGGTTGTAACCGGGCAGGACAACACCGGCTCCGGTATCAATACCATTGGCTCGGTCCGACTTCCGATCCAGATCGAGATAGTAGCCACCGACAATGTATCGAAACGCCTGGTCATTGGACGATGTCAAGCGAAGTTCGGTGCTTTTCGCATGCCACTTGAAGCCGCTCGTTTGCGTGGTTTGAACAGCGCTCGTGTACGGGCTCGCGTCACCAAGGGTGAGTTCACTGACCCAATCGTACGATGACGTCGAGGTTAGGGTGCCAATGGACGTCTCGAGATCGACCTTGAGAGACGTCGAGAACAGCTTTCGCAACGCCGTGCCGTCGACGTTCGAGTTAAGCGGGGGCCCGTAGTCATCGGGCGATCCTGGCCGTGAAGCCGTCGAGCGGAGGGACGGATAAAACTGGTAAGCTCCCGTCGCGGCGACAACATTGTTTCGCTTGAAGTAGATCGCACCCGAAGACGTCCGGTTGTACGATGCGCGATAATCCACCTTGAGGTCATCTGACGCCGCGTAAATCACCCGGCCGCGAATGGCCGAGTCGCGCAGCGAATCGACTTTGTTGTTGAGAAAAATGTTCTTCAGATAGCCGTCACGGCTCTTGAAGGAGCCCGAGAGGCTGCCGAAGAGCTTGTCCTGGACGATTGGGCCGCTGACACCGCCCTGGGCCTTATGCTGACCACCATTGCCGAACCCGATCGTGCCACTGCCGAAGAAATCGTTGGACGGTTCGCGGGTCGTGATAACGATGGCTCCAGCGATTGCATTGCGCCCATAAAGCGCGCCTTGAGGGCCCTTGAGGACTTCGATCTGCTGGAGATCGAACAGTTCGGAGTTGAACTGATTGCTGACCGTTTGAAGGACGCCATCAACCACGACAGCGACAGGGGACTCTCCATTACGAACCTGAGAGATACCTCGGACCGTGATAAAGGCCACACCCGGTTGTTGAGTTTCCGCGATGGAAACGTTCGGCGTGAGACCGATAAAATCAGCTGGACGTTCAATGCCTGCATCTTGAATGTCCTTCGCCCCGAAGCTCGACACCGAGATCGGAACGTTCTGAAGCGCCTCGCTACGGCCGCGCGCGGTCACGACGATCTCGCTCGTCTCCTCAGGGGCAGCAGTCTGGGCTGCGCCACCCGCATCCTGAGCATGGGCGCCATGGATCGCGATAATAGTCGACCCAAGCGCTGTACCGATCGCCAGAAACTTTCTCATGTTTTTCATGTTCAAGACCCCCTTCAAGGTTCGCTCTTCCTGCTGGACGCGGCGGTGCCGCGCCCGGTTAACCGCGCTCTTTGAGCGTCGGAATTTCGTAGCCTGACCGCTCTTTGGCGGGCGGTGTCGGATAGCCGTGCTTGCTGTGCGTGAGGCGCGTGCGGGCAAGTGCAGCCGCACTGAGGATAGTCAGCGGCGGCGAGTCGATAACAGGGACCGCCAACCCCCTCTCGCGCAGCTGCCCCTCCATAATCCGGTCCATGTCTTGGAAACAGCCGCATCCCAGCACGATCACATCTGCGCCGTCCTCCACGATGGCGGCGGCCGCTGCATCGACGAGGCGGTCAAGCGCAGTGCTATGATCTCCGCCAATGTCCAGAACGGGAATATTGACCGGACGAACGGATGCCAGCTTGCTCTCAAGGCCGAAAATACGCGCCTTAGTCTCGTAGTTGGCGACGCGGCGATCGAGCGTGCACAGGATGCTGAATTTATGACCCAGCATCGCCGCATAGTGCATCGCCGTCTCGCCGATTCCGAGGACAGGAATGGTGACTGCTTCGCGCGCGGGATGCAGCGCCGGATCGCCCATGCACACAATCACGATGGCATCGGCACCCGCGTTTTCTGCTCGAATCGCTTCCGCGACAACTTCGGGACCAGCGAACATCTCATCAAACTCAGACTCGATCGATGCTGGCCCGCGAGAAAGATGGGACTGCGTAAGCTTGAGATCCGGCCCTTCCAGATGCCTGAGAACGCCAGCGAACTCGAACTTAGTCGTGGTTGGAACAATCAGATGGACGGTGACCAAAGCTTTTCTCCCAGACGCCCGCACCCCCGCGGATGCCGACCAACGACATAATGGCAGAAATTATGCTATGGCGGACTTTCTGCGATAGCGCAACATACGACCGTCGCTTATAGTGGATTTGCGAAAAAAAGTGCACTATGAGCGACCGCAGAGCACATACTACAAATTATGCTATATACTATGAAGAGGGCCAGCATGGGCAGTGCGGACAGAAGCGGGCGGGCCGTAGAGATGGGGCGGGGTCGACGCCGGAAAGATCGAATCAACATCGGACCAGCCGTCCGCGTCAGGCGTAAGGAACTGAAGCTCACGCTCAAGGACCTTGCTGATCGCTCGGGGCTTTCAGTAGCGTTTATTTCTCAGGTGGAGCGCGGAAAAACCGCTCCATCGATAATCTCATTGTTGCAGATCTCCGAAGCGCTTGGCGTCAACGTCAATTACTTTGTGGAAGCCACCCAAGAAGAGAAGCTGATCCGTCGCGCTCGGGATCCGGAGTATATCGAGGTCGCGTCGCCAACGACCTATATCCGCCTAAGCAACTCTTTTCCCGAGCAGAAGCTCGAACCCTTCATCTTCATCCTTGCACCAGGTCATGTGTCGACCTCCGCCAATATTGGAGAAGGACATCTTGGCGAAGGCTTCCTCTATCTCCTCGAGGGGCGGATTTCAGGCGAGTATCGGGGCGCATCGTTCAGCCTCTCTGAAGGCGACAGCATGCACTATCAGCTGACGAGCTCGCTAATGCTCAACAACCCAGGTCAGCAGGAAGCGAAACTGCTGTGGGTCGGCTCCGTCGTGCTGTTTCCCGCCCATGACTGATGCGGCAGGTCGGAGCGGGGCTCCCGTCATTATACCGTCGGCCGCCTCCAAGCCCGAGCGCCTCCAGTCTCTCGATGAGGCGTACTTGGGCTATCCTTCTGCGGGGCGCGCTTGGTTCGCAGTGGCCATGCTGACCGGTGTCTACATCTTTTCGTATGTCGACCGCACAGTGCTGACTCTTCTCGTTGGCCCCATCCGGCGAGATTTGCAGATCAGCGACACGGAGGTCAGCCTTCTGCACGGTTTTGCCTTCGCCATTTTCTATACGTTTCTGGGCCTACCGTTCGGACGACTTACCGATCGCTATCATCGTATCGGCATCGTCTCGATCGGAATTTTCGTCTGGAGTGTGATGACCGCGGTTTGCGGTTTCGCACGTACCTTCGGGCAGTTGTTTCTGGCGAGGATTGGCGTCGGCGTCGGCGAAGCCGCCCTTTCGCCGGCAGCCTATTCGATCATCACAGACTATTTCCCTCCGGATAAGCGTTCGCGCGCGCTGAGCATTTACGTGCTCGGGAGTTACCTCGGGATGTCGCTGGCCTACCTTATCGGCGGTGGCCTTGTGGCGCTGCTGGAGAGTGCTCCCACGTGGGACGTTCCCCTCGCCGGAGCCCTAGAAGGTTGGCGCATCGCGTTTCTGCTCGTCGGTCTCCCAGGGCTTTTGCTCGCGCCGTTGATCTGGATCGTTCGCGAGCCGCGCCGACGCGGGACTCTTCAGCAAGCTGGCGCGGCGATGAAGTCCGTCCCCATCGTCGAACTGCTTGGCTATATGCGTATTCACTGGAAAACCTATTCCGCTCATTTCCTCGGCTTTGGCCTGCTGTGCCTGCTGATCAACGGCATGGCGCTCTGGACGCCCACCTTCTTGATCCGGGTTCATGGCTGGGGAGTGGGCCAGGCCGGGGCTGCCTATGGCTTGATGATCGGCATTTTTGGCGGATCGGGAGTCGTCGCCGGGGGCTGGATTTCCGACTATCTCCAGAAGGGCGGACATCGTGGGGCCTGCTTTATCGCCGCGGCCGTTGGCTCGGCGCTTGCAATTGCTCCCACGATAGCCATGCCGATCGTGGGTGACAGCCGACTGATGCTCCTTCTCATGGCACCGGCACTATTCTTCGGGGGAGTCCCCTTCGGACTCGCAGTCTCCGCGCTCCAGCAAATCACTCCAAATCAGATGAGAGGGCAGGTCTCTGCCATGTACCAGTTTTTCAACAATCTTCTCGGCATTGGCTGCGGTCCGCTCGCTGTTGCGCTCGTGACGGACTATGCCTTCAAAGATGAGATGGCCCTTGGATATTCGATGGCGATCGTCGGCGGCGTATCCGCCCTTATCGCCTCAATCATTCTTCTCCTTGGGATCCGACCTTATGTGACGAGCCTACGTCTAGCTGACAGCTGGAAGCGAGACGGCGACTAATGACGAACATAATCGGCGACATCCGCCACGTAGAGATCGTAACGGCTCTAGGGTCGATCCGTGTCCGGATTGATGTGGCCGCCGCTCCCATCACCGCGATGAACTTTCTGACCTACGTCGACTTGGGCCTATTCAATCGGACGGAATTCTATCGGATCGTCGCGCCATGCAATCAGATTGGGCAAGAGGTACCGATCAACGTCATTCAAGGGGGATTTCGCGAGGACATCAAGGCCCCCCGCCCCTGCATCAAGCACGAGCCGACGACCGAGACGGGACTTCACCATCGCGACGGGGCTATCTCGATGGCTAGATTTGCTCCCGGGACCGCCGCTGGTGCCTTCTTTATCTGCGTTGGCGATCAGCCAGTGCTTGATCACGGCGGATCGCGAAATCCAGACGGCGAGGGGTTCGCCGCCTTCGGTCACGTCGTCAGCGGCATGAATATCGTACGATCGATTTGGGCACGGGCAGAAGAGGATGCGTTCATAAGGCAGCCAGTTCCCATTCTATCCGCCGCGGTAATAACGGACGGTCTCCAGCCACCGCCCAAAGGCGGGTAACAGAACGGGAGCTGCTATGTACACGGTGCAATACAGATCCACGGAGGATCTTTTGGATATCACTTGGTCCGGCCTGTTCACATCTGCTGACATGGCAAGATATGCGCTGGATTGCAGCGATATCCAAGCGCGCGAGGGTTTCAAGGCCGGGTTTCGTCTGCGCATCTGGCTGAGGGACGGGCACCCACTGCCACAGGAATCTTTAGCAGCGCTTGCTGGCGCGTTCACTGACTTCCCCAAGCCGAGCCGGCAAGCTTGGGTGACAACGAGCCCACTAGCGCGCCTGCAAATCAAGCGAACAATGCTTTGGTCATATGCGAAAATCTTCGAATGCCCGAACGAAGCGCTCGCTTGGCTCACCGGACCCGATGCTAACTGACCTAGATATTGTAGATTATGCAACGAAGAGCGAAGCTGGCCACGTCGGATGATGCGCAGTTCACGCACAACGCTGAACTGCAGGCGCCGGTGAGAGGTACTCGCCGCCTTTTGGCTCGCCCCGACTTCTATCAGCTTGAGACCTTCCTGCGGGTGGCCGAAGCGCGCAGCTTTGCCGCAGCGGCCCGCCATTTGGGTATTTCGCAACCGGCTGTCAGTCAGACTATTGCGCGTCTGGAAGAACTCTATGGTGGCGATTTGTTCGAGCGCCGCCGAGGTATGCCCGTCATGTTGACGCTGCTGGGACGGTCAATTCTTCCCAAGGCCAAGCTCCTCCTCTTCATGGTCGATACGCAGATGCAGCGCGCAGCGACCATCGCGCAGAGCCTAGCCGGGACGCTTACCATAGGCTTCTCATGCTGCCTCGGGCACGGCCCTTTCAATGCGGCCTTACTTGAGTTCCGACAAACCCGTCCCGATGTCGAGCTTCGCTTTGTTGAAGGGCTCGCGAGCGATCTTTATCGCCAACTCAACGAGCGCGTCATCGACGTAATGTTCGTGCCACTTCTCCCCGACCTTACCTCCAGTCCGAACGAACAGGAGCGGCTGTGGGACGAACGCCTGTTCGTCGCACTCCCCCTCGACCATCCTTTAGCGGTCAACGATGATGTGCGATGGGCGGATATTTCTGCGCTGACGATCCTGCTGCAGTCCTCCGAAGGCGACATGTCGCCTTATCGCCTGCTCGGGGCGAGAATGGCTGACCGTCCTTTCGAGAGCACTATAAACTGTGTATCGTCAGCAACGTTGCTCGACATGGTCAAACTTGGGCTGGGCGCAACCATTGTATGCGGATCAGCCGCGGGCGCGCGGGACGACCTCGCTTTTCGGCCGATCGTCGATGAGAATGCGCTATGCTCGATACAGGCCCTGTGGCCTAAGGATGATCGTAATCCGCTACGTCATCGCCTGCTTGCCACCGTCCGCAGCCACGCCACTTAAGCGCATCCTCGCTACCTCTTACGCCCAACCTCGCTGATCAGGTCGCAGGGGCTGATATTCAGCGCTGCGGCGAATTGTCCGAGCTTTGTGACACTGGGCGACACTTTCGCACGCTCGATCGACCCCAGATAGCGCAGGCTGACACCAAGCCGATCCGCCATCTCTTCTTGCGTATGCCCGCGTTCGTTACGAATTCGGCGGAGATTGGTGGATAAAATATGCTTCAGGTCCATCCACCATCTGATCACCGCATAGGCACGATCGTTCTAGGAACGATCGTGCCTATTCGTTATGCTGGCTCTATATGCTGGACGGGGTAGGACCATGCCTGAGACGACGCGCACACCAGCCCAGAACCGGACCGAGGCGTTCCGGCTTATCGAACTGGCGCGTGCGCTTCTCACTGGCTCCAACACGGAGATCGCTGGCCTTTTCCTAGACCAAGCACTTGAAGCCCTGAATTGCGCTGGGATTCAAGGGAACGCCCCAAGGGAGAAAAGCGAGACCTCAATCGGGATCCCACGGGACGAGCAATAGGTCTCGGTTGAGAAGTACACGCACCCGCGCGCCCGGTCGGATCGTGATTGTCGGTTGCACATCGAGCTGGCGACTGACGATCTTGTCTCCCGCGCTCTCGACGGAGCGACCCGCGCTCTCGCGGATTGCGAACGCGATATCGGCATTGTCCCCGCCACCGGTCGCTGCATTGGCGCCCACCCCAAACACCGTCGACAGTAAGCCCGCCATGAGAAGCTTGCCGGTGTGGTTGTCCACGCGATCGGTAAAACCCGACTGGCCGCCAGCGTCCGTCCCAATCATTCGGTCGAGATCGATCGAGCGGCCATCGGGAAAGATCATCCTCGTCCATACGACGAGCGCTCGCGACTGTCCGTAAGTGACACGCGCATCATACGTGCCAATCAGCCTTGTACCCTGCGGGATAAGCCGAGTCCGACCGCTCACACTGTCGAACACATCCTCCGTCACCTGCGCCACGACCTGACCCGGAAGGTCGGAGGAAAGACCCGTGATAAGGGCCGCGGCGATCGTCGAGCCGGCTGATACAATATAGCTCCCGGCGGCAGGCATGATCCGCCCGCTGTTGATCGTCGGTTCCCGACTGCTATTCGCGATGAAAGCTGCCTTCCGGTCCTGTGCATCCGCGCTTGGCGCCGCCGCCGGCGACGCGCCTGGCGGTTGTTCGGAAAGTGGAGGTGACGCGTCCGCCATCGAAGTGGCGGGCGCACCCCTCGTGCCTTCGGCCGTCGATGCGAACAACTTACTTCCGCGCGCGCTCTCCTGGCTTTGCCGACGCCGCTGTCGTTCGGCCGCAAGGTCATTGCTCGTGGTCGATGGACCGGCCCCGTTTCCGTCCGGTGGCGGTGTCGTCACCGGCTGCGCTGTCGCGGGCGGCGGACCGATGCTTGCCGACGCGGCCTGCGGCAGATCGCTATAACTCTTCGGAGCGTCCGCCAACGCATCGGTATTGCGCCGTTCGATCGAGACGGTTTCCTGCGGTCCCTGGGTCCGGTGGCTGTGGGTCAGACTATAGCCGAGGGCGGCGGCCACTCCGAGCGCGCTGACCCCGGTTAGCGTCACCAGCGCCTTGCGCGACAGTCGTCGCGGCGTCGGAGCCGGCGCCCGCGTCGCGATCGGCTGCCGGGCAACCGGTTCCGTGCTCGGATCGTCAGCCAGGCTCATGACCGCTGCTCCCGGGCGCGCGTCCGCTCGATCCGGACGATCTGCTGGCGCTTCGTGCCGAGCCGGAGTTCGGCCATCGAGAACAGACGGTCGACGACGATATAGCGGCCGGAAACGCGGTAATTCACCAGTTCGGCCTGGTTCTTCTCGCCAATCAGGAACAGCGGCGGCAGCTCGCTCTGCGCGATCGTATCCGGGAACAGCAGATAGGTCTTAGCCCCGTCATCGAACACCTCGACCGGTTTCCACGGAGGGTTTGCGCCCGACATCCGGTACGCGAAATCGAGCTTGGCCGGATCGATCCCCGTCTGGACCTGCGTGTTGGCAACCGCCGCCGCTGCTTCGATCCTGGCCCGGACCGCAATCAGCTCGTCCTGAGGATAGGACCAGCCGACACTGGCCATATAAGTCGCCGACGTGGAGCGGAGCTCGACATGGTACGTCCGCTTGTTGGTGTTGATGACGAGGTTGGTCCTGAGGCCAGGGTCGGTCGGCTTCACGAGTATATGCGTGCGCCGTCCCGACCCGCTGCCGCTCGCCGCCTCTCCAATCACCCAGCGCACGGTGTCGCCAGCCGCGACCGTGCCGGTATCGGACAGCGTCTCGCCTTCCTGCAGCACGATGTCTGTGACTTGGCCCACCGCGGCATAGACTTGGTAGAGACCGCCCGGTGCATAGACGAACAGCTGCGTTGCGCCTTGCCATCCTGCGGCACGCGGGCTGACCCGCGCCGCTTCGGTCGCAGCGGCGACCGGCCGAGCCGATGACGGTGCAGCCTGAGCGAATGCTGGCGCCGTCGCGAGCAGAAGAAGCGGCATCACGATGGGAACGGTGCGCATGGTCATTCTCCGAGATCTTGCGACCAGCTGATCGCGTGGACGTAGAGGCCGAGCGGATTGCGGCTGAGCGTCGCCGCGTCGCTCGGGGTGCGGATCACAATGGTCAGGATCGCCGACCAATGGGTGGTCGCGGCGAGCTGGCCATGCTCGTAGCGGCGCTCGTCCCAGGCGACCCGGAAGCTGTCGCCAGAGGCGCGCACGACATTCTTCACGTCGACGGAGATCTGCCGATCCGCCAGTTCGGCGAACGGGTCGTTGGCCCGAGCATAATCGTTGAGCGCTGCCGCGCCCTGCTCGGTCGTGAAGTCGTAGGCGGCGGCGAGGTTCTGGCGCAGCACGATCGGATCGGCGGGTCGCGACCGCACATTCTCGATGAAGCGCGCGAGGTGCCATGCGATCTGCGGATCGGTGGGGCGATAGTCCGTCGTGGCCGGCGCGACCGAACGGGCCGCACCTAGGCGATCGACCTCGACCACATAGGGCACGATATGTGACCCGAACCGCAGCCGCAGATTGTCCACCACAGACAGCGACAGCAATGCGGTCGCGCCGAAGGCCATCAACCGCCAGCTGTTCGCCTGGACCCGCGCCGAGCCGATACGATCGTCCCAGGCCTGACCGGCACGCTGATAAGGAGTCTCGGGCAGGGGCTCGCGCCCGAAGCGCGATGAGGGGCGACGAAACGGATTCATGAGCGATCCTCCAGCGAGATGTGAGCCGATCCGCCGTGATGGTCGGCGGACCGTAGGGTGTGGGCAGCGAGGGTGGCGCCCTGGACCATCGCCTGTCGGCGGCGCAGCTGCTTGGCCCAAGCCGGAGCGGCTGCCGGCGCTGCGGCCGGCGCGACGGCAGCCTCACCGGATGGGAGCTCCGACGTATGACTGCTCTCGCCGCCGCCAGGTGCCGGTTCAGCATCAGAGCCGGCGATGTCCGGGCCGCTGCTGGTGCCACCACCGCTGCCGCCACCTCCCGGCGCTCCGGACGGCGGGGGAACCGTCGGAGCGCCGCCCGTCGGCACCGGGGGAGCGGGCGGCGCCGACGAGGATCCGCCGGCGGAGGGCGAGCCAGCGGACCGGGAGAGGGTTGAAGCGGCGGCAGAGCCCGCCCTGCCAGCGAGGCCGGCGGCGCCTGCCACGCCCATCGTGGCGGCAGCCCCCATCCCGGCGACGGTCGCTCCCGTGGCCACCGCAGCGCCGGCACCGAGCTGCGGGCCGCCCGAGATCAGGCCAGAGGCGATGCCGGGACCGAAGATGGCGAGGCCGAGAAGAGTGAGCGCGGCGAGCGCGAGGCTGGCGACCTGTTCGAGTGTCGGCGTTCCGCCGAAATCGAGCACGAACTCGTGGAAGATGGTCGAGCCGATGCCGATGATAACCGCCAGCACCAGCACCTTGACGCCCGTTGCCATGACATTGCCGAGCACGCGTTCCGCGAGGAAGGCGGTGCGCCCGAAGAGACCGAACGGCACCAGGACGAAGCCGGCGAGCGTCGTCAGCTTGAACTCGATCAGCGTCACGAAGAGCTGGATCGCGATGATGAAGAACGCGAGCAGCACGATCGCGAAGGCGAGCAGCAACACCGCTATCTGCGCGAAATTGGTGAAGATGCCGACCGGGCCGGCCAGCGCCGTCGCCTGATCGTAGAGCGGCCGCGCCGCATCGATGCCGGTCGCGGCGATCTTACCAGGATGTAGAAGATCGTCGGCGCTACCGGAGCCGGCCGCTTTCAGGCCGATGCCGGAGAAGCTCAGAAAGATAATCTTGGCGAGACCGTTCCAGTTGGAGATGAGGAAGGCGAAGAAGCCGACCTGCAGCGTCTTACGGACCAGCCGGGCGACGATGTCGTCGCCTTCGCCCCACGTCCAGAACAGGAAGGCCAGCGTTACGTCGATTACGATCAGCGAACTTGCCAGAAAGGCGACGTCGCCGTGGATCAGACCGAACCCGCTATCGATATAGTGCGCAAAGGTATCGAGAAACCGATCGATGACGCCCGTGCTTTCCATCGCTCAGCGCTCCGGGATCTGACTGACGGCAGGCGACGACGCGGCCGCCGGCCGCGGAGCCACATAGCTGCGGCTCTCCCCGAGAAAGCGGCGGCGATTGACCTCCCACGCCTGCTCGCAGGCTGCGTCGGTGCTGCCAGCAGGCAGCGCCCGGCAGCGCAGCAGTTCCTCCATCAGCGGACCGCCCCCCGCAGACGGCGCGGGTGACGCATCGTCCGCGGCCACGGCGAAGCGCGGTGCCGACGGCACGGGATCGCGCAACGCGATCAGACCGATCATGCCGGCGATCGTGCCGACGCCGATCGCTCCGATCGCCAACGTCGGCCATTTCGGCGAGGCCGGCCGGCGGCGTGGTGCCTGCTCCTCAGTCATGGAACAGCGCCACGCTCTGGGCGACATAGCCGGTCCCGGGCTGCGAGAAGCGCCGCGCCTCCTCACGGCCCTGCGCCTCGTCAGCGGCGGCCCGCGCGGATTGGATCGCGTTCGCGCGGGCCTGGGCTGCCAGCATGGCGGTCAGGTCGGCCAGCTGGCGCGTTTGCAGCGCGATCAGCTGATTGCCGGCTTGCGCCGCCTGAAGCGCGCCCGTCGCACCCTGGCTCGCCGTTACCAGGGTGTTGGTCTGCGCGGCCGTTCCATCGAGATTGCCGGTGACGGTGGCGCCGGTGCGCAGCGAGTCCTGATACGCCGCCAGCGTATCGGTCCAGCGCGCCTGCGCGTTCGCTACCAGCGTGCCCGACGGCGTCCCGGCGAGCGATCCCGACGGATAGCGCTGGCTGAACACCTGGTCGATATTTTCGACGCGGTAGGCGATCTGCTGAGCTTGGGTGATCAGTGCCCGCGTCCGGCCGATATCCTGCTGGATCGTCGACAACACCGACGTCGGCAGGTTGGTGAGGTTGCGCGCCTGGTTGATCAGGCTCTGCGCTTGATTCTGGATCTGCGTGATCTGGTTGTTGATCTGCTGGAGGCTGCGCGCCGCCGTCAGCACGTTCTGGGCATAGTTGGTGGGATCATAGACGATCCCGCCGAACTCGGCGTCGGCCGGCGTGGCGGCAGCCAGCGCAAGCGCGGCGGCGCTCAGCGCCAGATGGGTGATGCGAGAGCGGATCATGCGAAAGCCTCCTGCGATTCGAGGGTGGGAGCGGTGAGAAGGTCGGCGGCCCAGGACAGGCCGCGGTGGCGCAGCCAGGCGGCGGCGAAGCCGTCCGCGCCGTTCCGCTCGATCAGCGCGCTGATCGCGTTGAGGTCGGACCGGGACGAGGCGGCGGCGAAGGCGAGCGCGACGGGGCCTAGCCCCAGGTCGAACAGCCGGTTTCCGAGCGAAGATTGGCAGTAATAATCGCGCTTCGGCGTTGCCGAGGCGATGATTTCGATTTGACGATCGTTGAGCCCGAACCGGCGATAGACGCCGGCGATCTGCGGCTCGAGCGCACGCTCATTGGCGAGGAACAGCCGCGTCGGGCAGCTCTCGATGATGGCGGGCGCGATCGCCGAGCCCTCGATGTCGGCGAGGCTCTGCGTCGCGAACACGACGCTCACATTCTTCTTGCGGAGCGTCTTCAGCCATTCCTTGAGCTGGCGGCCGAACAGCGGATCATCGAGCGCCAACCAGCCCTCGTCGATCAGGATCAGCGTCGGCCGGCCATCGAGGCGGCGGCCGATCCGGTGGAAGAGGTAGGCGAGCACCGCCGGAGCCGCGGTCGTGCCGACCAGACCTTCGGTTTCGAACGCCTGCGCGTCGCTCTCGCCGAAATGCTCGACATCGCCATCGAGGAGCCGGCCATAGGGTCCGGCCAGCGTATAGGGCGCGAGTGCTCGCTTCAGGCCCGATGCCTGGATCAGCACGGTAAGGCCGGTGAGTGTGCGCTGCTGGACGGGCGCGTCGGCAAGGCTGCCGAGCGCCGTCCAGAGATGATCCTTCACCTCCGGCGTGATCGCAAACTCCTCGCGTGCGAGGATCGCCGCCAGCCAGTCTGCCGCCCAGGCACGTTCGTCGAGTTCGTCGATCCGCGCTAGCGGCTGCAGCGACACCGGCGCGGCCGTGCCGCCCAGTGCGCCGCCGAGATCGTGCCACTCGCCGCCGACGCCGAGCGTCGCCGCGCGGATCGAGCCGCCATGATCGAAGGCGAAGGCCTGCGCTTCCCGGTAGCGGCGGAACTGTAGCGCCATGAAGGCGAGCAGCACGCTCTTGCCCGAGCCGGTCGGGCCGACGACCAGCGTGTGGCCGACGTCGCCGACGTGGAGCGACAGGCGGAATGGCGTCGATCCCTGCGTTCGCGCATGGAGCAGCGGCGGCGCGTTGAAGTGGGCATCGCGATCGGGGCCGGCCCAGACGGCGGATACCGGCATGATGTGGGCAAGGTTCAGCGTCGAAACAGGCGGCTGGCGGACATTCGCATAAGGGTTACCCGGCAGCGAGCCCAGCCACGCTTCGAGCGCGTTCAGCCCCTCGGCGATGCAGGCGAAATCGCGGCCGCGTACGATCTTCTCGATCGCCTGGAGCCGCAGGTCGGCATCGCGTGGTGTGTCGCCGAGAACGGTGATGGTGGTCGTGACGTAAGCATAGCCGGCTATGTCAGCGCCAAGATCCTGCAGCGCCGCGTCGGCTTCGGCCGACTTGTTGGCGGCGTCAGTATCGACCAGCACGCTCGCCTCGTTGGTCAGCACCTCCTTGATGATCGCGGCCAGGCTCTTGCGTTTGGAGAACCACAGCCGGCGAATGCGCGCGAGCATCCGCTGCGCCGACACCTTGTCGAGGCAGATCGCCCGCGTCGTCCAGCGATAGGCGAAGCCGAGCCGGTTGAGCTCGTCGAGCATGCCCGGCACCGTCACAGCCGGAAAGCTGGTGACCGACAGGGTCCTTAGATGCTTGGGCCCAAGCTGAGGCGCCAGACCGCCGACCAGCACTTCGTCCGAGAGCAGCGCATCGAGGTGCATCGGCGTCTCGGGCACGGCGATCCGCTGATCGTGCGTCGAGATTGTCGAGTGAAGATAGGTGAGGGTTTCGGCGTCCGAGAGCCAGGCGGCTTCGGGCATCACGCCTTCGATCATGTCGAGCAGGCGCCCTGTATCGCGCTCGAAATCGTCGAGATGATCGGCGGCCGTGGCGACACCTGCCGCGCCGCCTTCGTAGAACAGCGCCGACGCCTTCGATGTGTCGTCGGCCGGGGGCAGCCACTGCAGCGTCAGATAATAGGCGCTGGTGAAGTTCGGCTGGGTGACGTCCGCGCCTTCGAACTGGTCGCGTCGTTCCTCGTCGATCAGCGCCGAGACAGAGTCGGCGAAGCCGTCCGAAGCGGGGTAGCCCGGTGACTCCTTGCGCTGCGCCTCGACATAGATCGCCCAGCCGGTGCCGAGCCGCTTGAGCGCGCTGTTGAGCCGGGCCGACGTGGCGATCAGCTCGGCCTGGGTTGCGCTGTCGAGATCGGGACCGCGAAAGCGGGCGATCCGCAGGAAGCTGCCATCCTTGTTGAGGATGATGCCGGGCGCGATCAGCGCCGCCCAGGGCAGGAAGTCCGAGAGCCGCGACGCGCGGCGGGCATGTTCACGCAGGAACAGCATGGAGCTTAGCTTTCGAAAAGAGTGGGAAGCGCGATGTGGCGGCGGGCGACGGGGAGGATCTGCGGGTCGCGGCGGGCGGCGAAGACGGCCAGGCCGTGACCGACCACCGCCATTACGATGCCGGCGATCCAGAGCCTCAGGCCAATGCCGATCGCCGCCGCCAGCGTCCCGTTGACGATCGCAAGCGCACGAGGGGCGCCCGCGAGCAAGATCGGCTCGGCCAGCGCCCGATGGACGGGCGCCGCGTAGCCGGGCAGATCGCCCCCCATCATGGGGTCCTGCATCAGACGAGCGCCCCGCCGCCAAAGCTGAAGAAGCTCAGGAAGAAGGATGAGGCGGCGAAGGCGACCGACAGGCCGAACACGATCTGGATCAGCTTGCGGAAGCCGCCCGACGTGTCGCCGAAGGCAAGCGTCAGGCCGGTGATCACGATGATGATCACGCCGATGACCTTGGCGACCGGGCCCTGCACCGAGTCGACGATAGACTGCAGCGGGGTCTCCCAGGGCATACCCGAGCCGCCGGCCCAGGCTGGCGACGAGGTGAGGATCGCGGCAGCGAGGAGGCTGGCACGCTGAAGTTTCTGCAAAGGGGTCATGAGGCTGCTCCTGTGGCAAGGTGGATGTGGAGAAGGCGGTAGGTACCGTCGGGCTCGAGTCCTTCGACGCGGACGAGCTCGGACAGCCGACGTTCGGCCCCGCGGCCGGTCAGCACTGCGATCACGTCGATCGTCTCGGCGATCAGCGCTCGCGGGACATGGGCAATGGCTTCGAGGATGAGCTGCTCAAGCCGGTGGAGCGCGGCGATCGCGGTGCCCGCGTGGATCGTGCCGATCCCGCCGGGATGGCCGGTGCCCCAGGCTTTCAGAAGATCGAGCGCCTCGGGCCCGCGCACCTCGCCGATCGGAATGCGATCGGGGCGGAGGCGCAGGCTCGAGCGCACCAGGTCGGTCATCGTGACGCCGGGTGCGGTGCGGAGAGCCACGACATTGGCCGCGTCGCAGCGCAATTCGCGCGTATCTTCGATCAGGATGATCCGATCGCTGCCGCCCGACGCGACGCCGAGCAGCGCGTTGGTGAGCGTCGTCTTGCCAGTCGAGGTGCCGCCGGCCACGAGGATGTTAGCGCGCGTTTGGACCGCCTGCGCGAGATACGCCGCTGCCGTGGCAGTCATCGTGCCGGCCGCGACATAGTCGGCCAGCGCCAGCGGCAGGCTTGCCGGCCGACGGATCGAGAACACCGGCTCGGTGACGACCGGTGGCAGCAGCCCCTCGAACCGCTCCCCGCCTTCCGGCAATTCGGCCGAGACGCGCGGAGCGCCCCTATGGACCTCGGCACCGACATGGTGGGCGACAAGACGGATGATGCGCTCGGCCTGGAGCGGGCTCAGTCTCTCATCGGTCGCCGCTATGCCGCTGTCGAGGTGATCGACCCACAGCCGCCCATCGGCATTGAGCATGATCTCGGCGACATTTGCGTCATCCAGCCAAGCCGCGATCGCCGGGCCGAGCGCGCTCCGCAGCATCGCGGTTCCGCGTGCGTGAACGATGGCCGATGGCTGGGTCACTTGAGCCTGTCTCCGTGGGTCGAGAGCCGCACGAGCGGCGTCGGAGACAGGTAAAGAATGCCAAATTCGGCGGCTTACAACAGCATTCGAGGGGCGTCGTAGGACCGGCGACAGCCGGATATATTAGCGCGGAGCGGACAAGCGCGCGTTCGCGGCTGCAGCTTAATTGTACGGGCTCGCGACGCGAATCGGCTGTCTATTAAACGCCGTCGACGGCCCGACGCGAGAAGCTATGCTTTTCCCCCGGCCGCCGCCCCCGACCTGCGGCGCCGTTTCGGCTTATCGGCCAGTTCCACCCAAACCGGTGCATGGTCGCTGGTTTTCTCCCAGCCCCGGACGTGACGATCGACCTGTGCATCAACAAGCCGATCAGCCAGTGCCGGGCTCAACAGCAGATGGTCGATGCGCAGGCCGGCGTTGCGGGCATAGGCATTCCGGAAATAGTCGAAGAAGGTATAGATCACCTCGCCAGGGTGGATGGTGCGCAACGCGTCGGTCCAACCCTGGTCGAGCAACCGGAAATAGGCCGCCTTGACCTCCGGTGCGAACAGCGCGTCGTCGAGCCAGCGCTCCGGCTTGTAGACGTCGAGATCGGTGGGCATCACGTTGAAGTCACCCGCGAGCATGACCGGCGCGCCCGTCTCCAGCAGGCCGGCCGCATGTTCGATCAGCCGCTCGAACCACCTCAACTTGTAATCGAACTTCGGGCCGGGCCGTGGATTGCCGTTCGGCAGGTAGAGCCCGCCGATCAGAATGCCGTTGACCGCCGCTTCGATATAGCGGCTGTGGCTGTCGTCCGGATCTCCCGGCAGCCCGCGGCGGGTCTCGTGGATTTCGCCGACCCGGCTCAGGATGGCGACGCCGTTCCAGCTCTTCTGGCCGTGCCAGATCGCATCATAGCCGAGGTCGCGGATCGCTTTTTCCGGGAACTTCTCCTGCGGCGCCTTCAGCTCCTGCAGACAGACGATGTCGGGCTGATCCTCCTCAAGCCAGCGCAGCAACACCGGCAGGCGCCCGTTGACGCCGTTCACATTGTAGGTGGCGACCTTCATAGATCGGGCAGAACCTGGTCGGCGCGGCCCCAACCGGCGAGTGCTTTCGAGGCGGCGCGCTTCACCAGCTCGGCAGCGTCGCCGACATGCCAGTGGGCAGGCGTGTCGATCGTTTCCATCTCTTTCCAGCTGATGGGGGCCGCGACCGGCGCGCCAGCCCGGGCGCGCGCACTGTACGGCATGACTGCGGTCGCGCCCCGCTGGTTGCGAAGATAGTCGACGAAGATGCGGCCCTTGCGCTGCGCCTTCGGCAACGCGGCAGTGAAATTGTCCGGATCGCTTTGCGCGACGGCCTGGGCGAGGCGGTGAGCGAAATCCTTCACCTCCGGCCACTCTGCCTTCGGCACGAGCGGGGCAATGACGTGGATGCCCTTTCCGCCCGTGACCATAGGAAATGTCTCAAGGCCAATCTGCTGAATGATCTCCCAGAAGTGGAAGGCCGCTTTGCGCACCGCCTCGAAATCGAGTCCTTCGTCCGGGTCGAGATCGAAAACCAGACGATCGGCTTTCTCGACATCCTCGATCCTGGCACCCCAACCATGGAACTCTATGGAGCCCATCTGGACGCAGGTCAGAAGGCCATCGGGGGTGTCGATGTACAGGTACGGCTCTTCGTGCCCGTCCTTCTCCATGATCCCGACATGCTTGACCGTGTCGCCGAAGCTCCCGGCGTCATGCTTCTGGAAGAAGCATTTCTTCGCGCGGCCTTGCGGGCAGCGCACCAAGCTGATCGGACGCGACCCCACCCACGGCAGCATGATCGGCGCGACCGCCGCATAATGATCGGCGAGCTGCCCTTTGGTGATGCCCGAATCCGGATCGATCACGCGATCGCGATTGCTGATCTTGACGCTGCTGGTGGCGGGCGCCGCGATCTCGGCCACGGGCTCTTCGGTTTCCAGCACAACAGCCTCGGGTTTCTTGTCCTCACGCAAGCCTAGGTAGCTCGGGTGCCGTAGCGTCCCGTCGTTCGTCATTTCGGTATAAGCGATTTCGGCGACCAGCTTTGGCTTGAGCCAATGCGCGCCGCGCACTTCGGCCCGGGGCGCCTTCACCGTTGGTGCCGTCTGTTCCAGCGGCGCCATGATCTCCATCAGGCGAAACAGTTCAGCGGTGTCGAAGCCAGTGCCGACTTTACCCGCGTACCGGAGCTCGCCCTCGTCATGGACGCCAAGGATCAGCGATCGGAACGCCCGGCTCTTGTCCGAGGGCGTCCAGCCGACGACGACGAACTCCTGACGCTTGATGCACTTGGTCTTGACCCAACTGCCGGCACGCGAGCCCACATATTTCGAGCTGGCGAGCTTCGAGATGACACCCTCGAGCCCAGCCTGGCAGAAGCTGTTGAGCAGCTTCTCACCGCTGCCCTGAATATGATCCGAGAACCGGATATGGTCCGACTTGGCAGGCAATATGGCCTTCAGCCTGGCCTTGCGTTCGAGCAGCGGCAGGCCGGTCAGATCCTCGCCATCGAGTTCGAGCAGATCGAAGGCATAATAGTCGATGGTGGCCGGCGCGCCCTTGAGCGCACCCTGCAGCGCCTGAAAGCTCGACTTGCCGTCGGCATCGAGCACCACCGCCTCGCCATCGATCAGCGCCGAGCCCACCTTGAGCTTGGCGGCGTCCTTCAGGATGCTCGGAAAGCGCTCGGACCAGTCGAGACCCGACCGTGTGTAGGCGCGTGCCTCTCCGCCGCCGATCGCCACCAGCGTTCGGTAGCCATCATATTTCATCTCGTGGAGCCAGCGGTCGCCAGCGGGGACGGCATCGACCAGCGTGGCAAGCTGGACGGGCCGGAAAGGCGGCGGCTTGGATACGGCCGCGCTCGATTGGCCGCCGGTCGCTTTCGCCGGACGCTTCGAGCTCGTTTTGATCGCCGCGCGCGCCATGCGCGCTATGCCTTCTGCCTCATCCCCAACAGACTCCTGTAGCCGAGGAGTCGTTCCCGAGGACGGGTGCCGCTTATTTCAGTTTCGCAGCTGCGGCGTTGAGCTTCTCGCGGTCGTTACCGACTTTCTTGATCAGGTCTTCCGCCTGTTGCTTGGTGATGCCATGCTTGCGGGCAAAGTAATTCACCTCATAGCCTTCGCCAGCGGCGACCTGGCGCCGGTCGGCGCCACCACGTTTCGACTTGTTGTCAGCCATGCTTCTCTCCTTCTCACCTTGAATCGATGAGAGGACGACCAGTTCCGAAGGCGGTGGCACTACCGGTGAGGGCTATCCGCCTGCGCACCATCGGGGCGGGGCTGCTATACCGTCACGTGCCATAGCCTGTGCGGTGGTGCGGACTTGCAGCCAGCGCGCATATTCCGCCTGCGCATCTGCCAGCGCGCGGTGAACGGGCTGATGATCGTCTCCGCGTGAGTCCGTCCAGGCGAGCAACTCTGCAACTGTGTTAGCCAGCCGCTCCGGCGGGACGATGTCTGACAGGATCGCCGCCGCGCATTCACGGTTCGCATCGTCGCTGTCGCGAAGTCGGAGGCTGTGACGCGGAAACCCTGCGGCCCGCAGAAGCGCACTCAGCCATTTGCCGTCCCATGATGGAGCGCTGGCAAGCAGGTCATGGCCGGTAAGGATGTCGACCATGCGGCGGGCGACAAGCTCATGCGCCGTGCCGTCGGCAAGAAGCGTGGCGTGGCGGATATGGTGGATCGCCTCGGCGGCTGGGCCCCAGTCCGTCCATGCCGGAGCAGGCCGGATCAGATACTCCTCGGATCGACCGTCCTCGAAGACCCAGGCGACTTCGATCGGGTAGCTGAGCGACGAGGCTTCGAAATCGAGGAACACCAGCATGCCCTAAGAACGCCGGTGTCACCCGTTCGCTCATTCCAGCAGATTGGCGAGGTTCTTCAGCGTCGACTCCATGCCGGCCTTGTGATCAGCCTCGCTGATCCCCGGCGGCACATTCTCGACGATGAAGGTGACCTTCGTGCCGTCGCGCACGGGCATCAGCCGGGTCGTGATCGTCATCGTGCCGCCGAACGCGGGATCCTCGCTCTCGAAGGTGACTGCCTCGACAATCTTCTCTTCCGGAACCAGCTCGACGAACCGCCCTTCAAAGATGTCAGCGGCAGCGCTCGATTTGCCTTCGCCGGCCTCAGCATCATCGTAGATGAATGCCATGCGATAGCCGCCACCCGGCCGCGGATCGAAGTGGAAGATCTTTGCCGTCATGCCCTTCGGCGGTCGCCAGGACATGACAGTCTCAGGATCAAGGAAGGCACGATAGATGGCCCGTGGCGACGCCAGGATGGTGCGCGCTGCTGAATGGGTGGCGGAGTCGGTCATCCTGATCTGGATAGAAGGTGCGCCGCATGGCGACCAACCCAAAAGCGAAGGGCCGCCCTCACGGGACGGCCCTTCCATTGTCTTGCCTTCGCGGTCAACTTAGGCGAGCCAGCCCCTCAGGGCCAGAATTCAGGATCATGCGCTATGTCCGACCATGAACAAGCAAGGCCGCGTCCGCGATTGCACGCACGTCGGCGACGCCATTTTTGACCAGCCAACTCCCACCAACGCAAGCGACGTGAGGCTCGGCCAGCCAATCGCTGGCGGATGCCTGAGAGATCCCGCCAGTCGGACAGAAGAGCGCGTTGCCGAACGGCGCCGCGAGCGCCCTGAGCGCCGGGATTCCACCAGATGTTGCCGCGGGAAAGAATTTGAAATGGCGAAGGTCCATATCGAGCCCGCGCATCAGGTCTCCGGCGGAGGCGATTCCAGGGAGGAAGGGCACTTTGTTGGAAAGGGCGGCGTGGCCCAAGCGATCTGTTAGGCCCGGCGACACGATGAAGCTCGCGCCGGCACCGAGCGCGGCGTCAAGGTCTTTGGGATTGAGCACAGTCCCGGCCCCGACGATAGCGCCTTCAACTTTCGCCATCTCAGCGATGACCTCGATGGCACATGGAGTGCGCAATGTTACCTCGAGCACTCGCAGGCCGCCCGCGACAAGTGCTTCTGCAATGGGTAGAGCCGTCGCCACATCGTTGACGATGAGCACCGGGATGACCGGCGATACGCGCATGATTTCATCGATGGTCATTGTGTGTGCTTCCTTGCGAAAGCTGCCGCGGCACCGAATAGCCCCGGCTCTGAGAGCGTGATCAGCTTGACCGGCATGTCGCGCAGCATCGTCTCGAATCGGCCTTTGGCTGCAAAGCGTTCGGCAAAGCCGGAATGCGGGAGATGGCTGGCAAGGCGAGCGCCCAGACCTCCTGCTATCACCACTGCCGAAGCGCCTTGTATGAGCGCGATGTCTCCGGCGACTGAGCCGAGCGTCATGCAGAAGCGGTCCAGCGCAGCAACTGCCAGCGGGTCGCTACCATCGAGCGCCGCGGTCCAGAGTGCCTTGTCGTCGGGCGCTTCGATGACGTGGCTCTCGAGGCGGGCGAGAGCTTCGTAGAGCGCGCGAATTCCGGGTCCGGATACAATCCGCTCGACAGACACTCGGCGCGTGTGCTGTCGCATCGCCGACAGCAGCCCATCCTCGAACCCGTCAAGCGGGGCAAAGTCGCCGTGTCCGCCTTCGGTTTCGACCACCCGGTAGGCGGCACCATCGCGCAGCAACTGGGCAACGCCAAGTCCGGTCCCCGGTCCGATGATCGAAATCACGCCATCGTCCGGTATCGCCTGCTCGGGCCCACATAGGTGGATAAAATCGCCAGGCTCGGCTTGCGCGACGGCATGCCCCACCGCGCCAAAATCGTTCACGACAATATAGTTGTCCACGTTGAGACGCTCGGGGATCAGCGCTCGCCGCACGACCCAATGGCTATTCGTCAACTGGAGAACTTCGCCCGACACCGGGCCTGCGAACGCGATCGCTACAGCCCTCGGTAACGGGGTGGTATTGAGCGCAGCAAAGGCTTGCCAAGCGGTCTGGAAGCTCGCGTACTCTGCGGTTTTCAAGGTGGTCGGTGTCCCGAGCGACTTGACCCGGCCATCTTCGACCGTCGCGATAGCGAAGCGGGCATGGGTTCCGCCGATATCGACGGCCACGACGTCGCACTTGTGCGCCTGTGCTTCCGTCACGATGGGACTCGCGCTCATAGATCTGCACCGGCAAGCATCGCCGAGGCACCCTGTTCGGCATCATTGGCGCCGACGCGCATGAACCCGAACAGCTCCCGCCCTGTGCCAGTCCCGGCAATTGGCGGCGCGGCCGGGGCACGTCCCTCAAAGACGATCGGCGCGAGCCGAACTTCGAGACAGCCTGCGACTGCATCGAGCCGCACAACGTCGCCATCGCGAAGACGCGACAATGGCCCTCCGCCCATTGCCTCCGGGGTGACATGGATCGCCGCAGGAACCTTGCCGCTCGCTCCAGACATACGTCCATCGGTGACGAGTGCGACCTTGAAGCCCTTGTCCTGTAGCACGCCAAGCAAAGGGGTGAGCTTGTGAAGCTCAGGCATCCCGTTTGCACGCGGCCCCTGGAAACGCACGACGACAACGACGTCCCGATCAAGCTCGCCCGCTCTGAAGGCGGCGGTCACTTGATCTTGATCGTCAAAAATTCGCACGGCGGCTTCGATCGTCCAGCGAGCGCGATCGACCGCGCTGGTCTTGAAGGTAGCCCGGCCCAGATTCCCCGTGACAAGCCGCATCCCACCATCCGGCAGGAAGGGGGCGTCGTAAGCCCGAAGCATGGTCTCGTCGCGCGAGTTGGCAGGCGCATCGGCCCAAACCAGAGCGTCGCTGTCGAGCATTGGCTCGCGTGCATATTCGGTCAGGTCGCCGCTCGAGACTGTCACCAGATCGCGGTGAAGCAGGCCGCCATCGAGGAGGGTGGAGATGGTGTAAGCCATGCCGCCCGCCGCCTGAAAATGGTTCACGTCGCCCGAGCCATTGGGATAGACCCGCGCGATCAGCGGCACGGTGGCAGAAAGGCGGTCGATGTCCTCCCAGTCGATCAGGATGCCTGCGGCGCGCGCGATCGCAGGCAGGTGGATGACATGATTGGTCGACCCGCCCGTGGCGAGCAGACCGACTGCGGCGTTCACGATCGCCTTCTCGTCGACGCATAGGCCCAAAGGTCGATAATCGTCGCCGTCCCAGCCGATCTCGGCGAGGCGGTGAACGGCGGCGCGAGTCAGTTCCTGGCGCAGCTTGGTGCCAGGATTGACGAAAGCGGCGCCGGGGATGTGGAGGCCCATCACCTCCATCATCATCTGGTTCGAATTGGCGGTGCCGTAGAAGGTGCAGGTGCCGGCACCGTGATAGGAGGCGCTTTCGGATTCGAGCAGTTCGTCGCGCCCCACCTTGCCCTCGGCATAGAGCTGTCGGATGCGCTGCTTCTCCTTGTTTGCGAGACCCGAGGGCATCGGCCCCGCCGGCACCAGTATGGTCGGGAGATGGCCGAACCGCAGCGCGCCGATAAGCAGGCCAGGCACGATCTTGTCGCAGATGCCCAGCAACGCCGCGCCCTCGAACATGCCGTGGCTCAAGGCCACCGCAGTCGACAACGCGATCGTATCGCGGCTGAACAGCGACAGCTCCATGCCGCGCTGGCCCTGCGTCACCCCGTCGCACATCGCCGGCACCCCGCCCGCCACCTGCGCGGTGATCCCCGCTTCGCGCGCGAACAGCTTCATCTGCTCCGGATAGCGCCCATAAGGCTGATGCGCCGACAGCATGTCGTTGAATGCGGTGACAATGCCGATGTTCATTCGGCCGCCTTCCCGGATCGTTGCCTTATCCTCTCCGGCGGCGGCAAAGCCGTGTGCGAGATTGCCGCATGACAGATTGGGGCGGTCGACGCCGTTGTCGCGTTCTCGCCCAATCAACTCGAGGTAGCGAGACCGAGAGGATCGAGACCGTTCGATTACCCTGTCCGTAACGGCGGAAATGGCCGGTTGAACTGTCATCGCATTTGATCCTCGGCCCAGTGCACCGTGACCAGACCTCGCGCTCGGCGAAGGAACGCTGCGAGAGGGCTTGTCTCTGACGAGGTGAGCGCACGCTCCAATGCAGCACGTTTCGCTTTTCCTGCGCAGACCAGCAGCGTGCGGTTCGTTTGCGTAAGTGCAGTCAAATTCCAGCTGCGCCGCGCGACCGGCGCATTGATCGGTACCGGGTCCGGCATCGTCTCGATGAGGTGACGAGGATCGTCACCGTCGACGGGGAAACCGGGAAACAGTGAAGCGATGTGGCCGTCAGCGCCCATGCCGAGGATCACCAAATCGAATGGGAGGTGAATGTCGCTGGCTGCCTCCGCTCGATCGAGCGCGACAAACTTGGCCGCAGATCCGCATCGGCCTTGGAAGACCCGCTGCAAGCTGCCGATGTTAGACAAGGGGTGATCGAATGGCACCTGCCGCTCGTCGGTCGTCGTGATCGTGATCCGGTTCCAAGGAAGGTGGTACGACGCTAGGCCAGTGAGCATCGCGATTTGCGAGCGCCCACCGGGCAGGACTACGCTGCTGGTCCCGTTCATTGCGCAAATAGCGATCCACGTCGCGGCCTCTTCGGCGACGATCCTCGCGGCAGCAGCGGGCGATGCGTGGTCAACGATTTCGATCAGGCACTCAGTCATGCCAGGTCACCCCATCTCGCTCGGTCAAGGCAATTGCGGCGGACGGTCCCCAGGTGCCAGCGGCATAGGGTTTGGGATCAGACGCCGCTGCCTTCCATCCGGCTCTAATGCGATCGATCCACTCCCACTGCGCCTCGACCTCGTCACGCCGAACGAAGAGTGTCGGATTGCCTTCGATCAGATCAAGGAGAAGCCGCTCATAGGCGATGCGCCGCCGCTCACCGGAAAAGGCTGCGGTCAGCGAAAGGTCCAGCGGCACTTCACGGAGCTGAATCCCGTCTCGATCGAGGCCCGGCTGCTTGGCCATCATCAAGAGGCTGATGCTTTCTTCGGGTTGCAGGCGGATGATGAGCCGGTTTGGCTTGAGAGCGGTGCCCCGTGTTTCAAAGATAGAATGGGGTACGCCGCGAAACTGTACGACAATCTTGGATTGCCGGATTGGAAGCCGCTTTCCCGTTCGCAGATAGAAAGGGACGTTTTTCCAGCGCCAATTGTCGATGTGGGCCTTGATCGCGACGAAGGTTTCGGTGGGGGAGCCGGATCCAAGCTCGTCACAATAGGAGGGCACCACCGCGCCTGCGATGGCACCGGACCGATATTGGCCGGCAACGGTGTGGCTTTCGACATCCTCCGCCGTGATACGCCGGAGTGCCCGCAACACCTTCACCTTCTCATCTCGGATCGCTTGGGCGTTGTAACTGGATGGTGGCTCCATCGCGACGAACGCGAGGAGCTGGAGCATGTGGTTCTGAACCATGTCGCGAAGGGCACCGGCACCATCGTAGAAGCCGACCCGCCCCTCCAGGCCGACGGTTTCTGCGACCGATATCTGGACATGCTCGATGCCCTGCGCATTCCACATCGGCTCGAGGAGGGTATTTGCGAAGCGCAGCGCGAGGAGATTCTGGACGGTTTCCTTTCCAAGATAATGATCGAGGCGAAACGTCTGCTCCTCGGAGAAGAACTCGGCGACGGCATCATTGATCTGCGTCGAGCTGACCAGATCGTTGCCCAATGGCTTTTCCAGAGCGATCCGCGCGCCATCGGCAGTCAGGCCGGCACCGGCCAATCCTTCTATCGTCGGTCTGAACAGCGATGGTGCGGTCGACAGAAAGATCGAGAGAGCGCCTCGATCCGGGCCGATCTTGCCGGCAAGCCTGGCGAACCCTGACGCGTCGCGCGCATCAACATTGACATACTCCAGCCGGCTCAAGAACCGCTGGATGGTCGCTGCGTCGAGGCGAGCGCCTTCGATCGTTCGCTCAAGCGCGTCAGACGTCAGCACTCGAAATGCCTCGTCGTCCAATGAACTGAGTGCTGTTCCGACGATCCGCATATCCGGCGGCAACAGGCCGTCGGCCTCAAGGCCGAACAGCGATGGCAGCAACATACGTTGCGATAGGTCTCCGGTTGCTCCGAAGAGCAATAAGGTGGGCATGTGAGTCCTTTTCGTCGCTTTCGTTGGCGGCCTGCGCGAAATCGCGCGCGCCAGAACGGGCGCAGGTCAGAAGTCTGGTTTTCGCGAGATCAGCCCAAAAGCGACGATGACGGCATAACAGATCGCTGGGATCAGCAGCGACGCGCGCAAGCCTGAAATGTCCGCCATCAGGCCGGTCAGAGGCGGAATGATCGCGCCGCCGACGATGGCCATGCAAATCACGCCCGAACCTTCGGCGGCTCGCTTGCCCAAGCCGACACTCGCCAGCGAGAAGATCGTCGGGAACATGATCGAGTTCATCAGGCCGATTGCTAGCAACGCCCAACCGGAGACGGCACCAACGGTATTGGCCGAGATGAGGATGAGCAGGATCGCGGCGGTGGCGACGCCGGCCAACACCTTGCCCGGATTGATGACACGCAGAATACCCGCGCCGACGAAACGGCCGACCATGGCGCCGCCCCAGTAAAAGGCGACATGATGTCCGGCGGCTTCCTGGCCAAGATTGAGCGTGTCCGTCTGCGTGAGATAGCTGACGATCAGCGAGCCGATCGCGACTTCGGCCCCCACATATAAAAAGATGCACAACGCGCCGAACGAGAAGCGCCGCTGCCGGAGCAAATTGAAGGCGCGCAATATCGGGGCATCATCCGTGGCCGTATTCGCGAGTCGTCCGCGCCGGAGCCAGACCACTCCGGCCACGACCACGAGAGCGGCAGCAAGGCCGAGATAGGTTTTGACGACCACCTGGGCTTCGGCCGCGCGATAGGCGTCAAGCGCGGTGCCCGACAGCGTCGCCACGTTCACTTCGTTCAGCGAACCGAGGATGAGTATCGAACCCACGATCGGGAAGATGGTCGTGCCAAGCGAGTTGAACGCCTGGGCGAACGTCAGGCGACTGCTGGCGGTGCGTGCCGGCCCAAGCAGCGAAATGAGCGGGTTAGCGACGACCTGCACGGTCGTGATCCCGGCCGCGAGCACAAAGAGTGCGAACAAGAAAACGCCGAACGTGGCGGACGCGGCTGCCGGGATGAACAGCAGACAGCCCGCCGTCATCGTCAAGAGGCCGATCGATGCGGTCGTCATATATCCGAACCGCCGCACGATCGCCGCCGCCGGCACCGAGATCAGGAAATAGGCCGCGAAAAACGCCGATTGCACAAGCATGGCTTGCGCGTAGCTGAGCGTGAACAGGTCCTTCAGCTTCGGGATGATGACGTCGTTCAAACTGGTGATGCCGCCGAACACCAGGAAGAGAGCGAATACGAAGATGCGCAGATCCGGAGCGTCGACGCCGTTCTCGGGCGATCCGCCGGCGGCAACCGGATCCGTCGATGAAACGGCTTCGACGTTCAACTGCATAGCTCTCTCCTCTCGCAGGACGTCAGCGGCCAACCCGCTCCGGATGGTTTTGCGGCGTGAATATTGATGGAATGATCTGGTCGCCAGGCGTTCCGATGATGCTATTCGCTGCGGCTTGGCGTTTCAGGCGATCCAGTTCCCGAAGAGCGGCTGCCATGTCTGCTTGGAACCGTGGACTCCGCTGCATCACAGTGAGCGTGGCAGAGGCGGACAACCGCCCCGCTTCGACGGCGCTCGCGTTGTGCACCCCGCACACGATCCTACTCTCGCCATAGGCGCGTCCACGCGCCAGGATCTGAGAGGCCCGTCCCGGTAAGAGTTGAGCAAGCAAGCTTGCCCAGGTCCAGCCACGGGTCGTGTGACCCGAGGGATAATCGTAGCTGTCGCTCACTTCCGCAGCGGGTTGGCAGATCGGCCCCGCGTCGATTTTGAAAGGCCTCTGCCGTCGAAAATAGTTCTTTGCCTCGTTGTTAACGCGAGCAGTGTCTGCAGCGGCGGTCACCAGGAGCGCTGTGAGCCGAGGCGCATTCTGCGGCGTCAGATTCAGTCCGGCGGGACCGCTAAAGTCTTGCAGCAGGTCTGCCGGCCTTTCGCTCACGTCTCGCGTTGCGAGCCGCCAACGATCACTGTTTTGCAGCCCCCGGGTCTTCAGGAAGATCTCGCGATCTGCGTCGTATCGCGCGTCCCCTTGCACCGGGGCGGGCGGAACCACGTCGATGATGCTAAACCGTGTGGCCGGTAAGTAAGTCTTGGCCGGATCTAACTCGCGAGCGTCGCACCCGGCGTGAATACCAAGGCCGGCAATTAAGATGATCGCCGATCGCGAAGCCCATTTCGCCAAGGCGCCGCGGCGGAGGTGGTCGACATTCTGCGACTTCTGATAAGGAACTACCACGTGTCTAATCCAAATACATGATGCGATGAAAGGCGAACATGTCGTCGAAGGAGCAGAATTCGGGCGCTCCCAGCGTGATCATCGGCGACTTCGATGCGAGTTGCTGCGCCCAGCGATTGAACGTCCTCGCAAAGGTGACCTGCTCAGCCGCGGTCAGCCAGGCCACGAAGTAGCCCAGAGAGATGTGGAAGCGGTAAGTGTCTGGAGTCGGGATTGGAACTTTGGTCACATCTGAGATCGCAGTGCGCAGGTCTGCAAGCTTGCTGCGTTCCGCCTCATCGAATGGAAGTAGCCGTAGCGTAAGCGGAGCGCCGTTCGTCGGATCTTGAGACGGGTCGACTTTCATCCTTATCGGCAGCTCACACTTAAGACGTGACGCCTTGAGCCGTTCCGCGAGGATTTTGGTGCACCGCTCGATCGGCATGGTGAGCGGAAGATCGCCTGGCCAGGACTTGCGCTCGCGGGGCTTGTCGTTCGCTCCGCCGAATATTGTCATATGGTAACTCGAGGGCGGAAGCAGCGCTATTTTGCGAACGAACGGATGTGAAGGAGCTTCACGATAAATGTCCAAGAGCGCGTCGAAGCAGCCGGAGTGTTCACCTTGCTGGGGGACATGGCAAATAAGGGTATTGCCCGCGAACGGATGAACACGCCCGTCGGCGTAGAACTTCGAACCGACATCGGGCGGATAGGTGGAACGCGTTGCTCGCGCCGCGACGGGTGTCCCCACGACCGCTGTAGCACCAGCTGCCATAAGACCAAGAAAGTGGCGTCGGTCGGTTGGCTGCATCGTCATATACGCGGCTTCTTCAATTGCTTGGCTCCCCCGCTGAGGGGGGAGCCTTCTGGTCGGACATGAGCCGGACGTCCGGCTCGACTTCTTCAGTACGCGAAATGGAAGTTCGCGCCGACGTAGCGACGATCATCCCGCGGAACGAAGCGCACCACCCCTTGGCCGAACGTCCCCAGGTTGGTGGAGTAGGACTTGTCCGTGATGTTCTTCACGACAAAATTCAGTTCCCACCGATCGCCGCCCAGCAGACCGAGCGAAGCGTTCCAGATCCCAAACGCGCTCTGCGCAGTCGTAGGCGTCTGGTTGATGCTGTACTGGACCTTGCTTTGCGCATTTGCGTCGGTGGTCAGGCGGATCGAAAGGTCGCCGCTCAGCGGAATTTCGTAGCTCGCGCGGACGTTGCCCTTCCATTTCGGCGCATACGGCAGCGGCTTACCATTGATCTGACACGACGCGGCTGCACCGACAGGGCAAATGAAATTGTCGACGCGAGCGTCGGTGTAGGCACCGCCCGCCGAAAGCGTAAAAGCTCGCGACGGCTGGAGCGCCACGTCGAGTTCGACGCCACGGGTCGAAACCCTGCCTGCGTTGATCAGGCGAGTGACCGGCGACCCGTTGAATGTATCGAAGAAGTTGACCTGATAATTTTTGAACTTGTCGAGAAAGGCTGCGATATTGAAACGCAGCACATCGCTGAAGAAGCGCGACTTCAGGCCGATTTCATAGGAATTGGACGTCTCCGGCCTGAGTGCCGACGTGTCCTGCGGTAACATGCTGAATGCGACGTTGTACGCCGGCCCCTTGTAGCCACGGCCATAGGTGAAATAGGCCATAGCCTTCGGCGTCAGGTCATATTGCAAACCAGCACGGCCTGAAAAGCCCGTGTTGCTCGTATTGCCTCCGGCCGTAAATGCGGTCTGGATGCCCGTGACCGGCGTGGGAGACGTCGAGGTTCGCGCGAAGGAGTAGCGTAGCTCATCCCGCGTCACCCGGGCGCCAAGCGTTGCACGAAACCGGTCGGTAAAGTGAACATTCGCCTCCCCGAAACCAGCATAGCTTTTGTTGGTGACGCTATAGTTGGCGACGCCAAGGAAGCTTGCTCCGGTGCCGAGCGTCGTGGTGCGCTGATAGCGCTCCGTATCGTCACCCTGGAAGTAGAAGAGACCGACTTGATAGTCGATGAATTGGCCTTTCGGAGACGCCAGCCTCAGCTCCTGGGAATATTGGTCGAAGCTCAGATTTCCGATGTCGTGCTGCTGAGGAAATGCGGTTGTCGCCCCCGGAAGGCGGTCTTGATCCTGCGCTTGATCGTTCTTCCACCCGCGCCAAGCGGTAATCGACGTGAGAGTGTAATCTCCGATATTCCAGTCGATCTGGGCCGACAGCCCATAGTTCTTGTCCTGGGCATTGGTGAAGTAATTGGAGTTGATCGCACGGTTTTCTGCACCCGGGACGACGGGTGCGATTGCCGCCGCGAACGCGGGGAAGTTTGTCACCGCATTGGTCGGGTATGCCACCAGCGTCGTCGAGGACACGACGCCCTGCGGGGTCGTATTCTTCGCATCGGCATAGTCTCCGATCAGCGTGACCGTGAGATTTTCGGTCGGGGTAAACTGGAGCTTACCCCGCACGCCCGCATTGCGGAAACCGTTGACCGTGCTGTTGTCGAACACGTTCTTCACGTTGCCGTTATAGTGCGAATAGGCACCGGTGAGGCTGAACGCGACCTTCTCGCCAAGTGGACCGGAGACACCCGCACGAGCCCTCCACTCGTCGCCGCCCGTGTAATATCCAAGGTCGAAGAACCCGTGGAACTCATCACCGGGAGCGCGCGTGACGATGTTTACCGCACCGACCGAAGCGTTCTTTCCGAAGAGGGTTCCCTGCGGGCCACGCAGGACTTCGATATGATCGATGTCCATTAGGTCCATGCTGGCCTGACCCTGACGCGCGAGCACCACGCCGTCGATCACGGTTGAAACCGTGGGCTCCACGCCGGGCGAGGTCGATACCGTACCAAGGCCGCGGATGAAGAGCGCCTGGTCCTTGGCCGATGCCGTGTTACGGAAGTTCAGAGAGGGGACGATCGCTGAAATCCCCTGCAGGCCGGCGCGATTTTCGGAACGCAGGACGTCGCCACCAACGACCGAGATTGCAATCGGAACCTTCTGGAGCGGCTCCGCACGGCGCGTAGCCGTGACGACGATGTCGCTTGCCTCGGTCGCGCCCTCGGCGACAGGCGGTGCAGTGTCCTGGGCATGAGCTTGCGAGCCGAACGCCATAGCGATCATCGCTGCGGTGCAGGCTGTGCTCGTGAAATGCACGACGTTTGAGCGATTTACAGACATTCCGATCCTCCTCTAGCACGGTATGGATGCGTCGAAATCACTCGCCGCAAGTCCGCTTGGCAGCCCCTATGCCACCAACGCGCCGCAAATACACTCACAAAGTGTAGGTTTAATGACATTATTTTCTGAAGGCGCTGTTGTTTCCACGCGCGGCAGGTGCGATCACCCAAGGTGATAGGAGAATTGCTGGCAAAATGTCCGAGAACGGTCCCTCATTTGCGAAGCTGATGAACAGCGAGCGAGGCGTGCTTGATGCACTGTTCCGCGCCGGCAGCACCACGCAGGGCGACTTGGTCAATGCATTCGATCTGACTCAGCAATCAATCTCACGCATCGTGGGTGGATTGGCGGACCGACAGATGGTCGCCGCTGGTCGAAAGGTGAGCGGCGCAAAGGGATATCGGACGTCGGCGCTCAAGCTCGTCGGAGACTTTGCTCATTCGATCGGCGTGTCGATTACCGCTGGGACGGCATCGCTCGTGGTGATGAACTTTGCCGGTGAGGTGGTAGCCCGGCGCAAGGCTCATCCCCGTACCATGGGCGTCGAAAATGTTGCCGTCTGGATCGAGGGCGAGATGCGAGGCGACCTCGGGGAGGATGTTCGGCGCGGTGCCTTTGTCGGCCTTGGTATCAGCATCGCAGGCTCGTTTATCGATGCGCGATCTTTCAACACGCCGAGCTATCTTGAAGAGTGGGCCGGCATCGACGTTGAGGAAGTGCTCCGGACGAGGATGGGATGCGCAGTATTTGCCGAAAACGACGGTAATGCCGCGACACTGGCCGAGGGTATCCTCGGAGTTGGCCGGTGGGCTCCGAGCTTTGCGTACCTTTACCTCAGTTCCGGTGTAGGCGGTGGCCTCATGCTGAACGGTGACCTCTGGCGCGGGCGCTACGGCAACGCAGGCGAATTTGCGGGTGGCCTGCCGCCAAATATTTACCCGTTCCCGAATCTGGAGCTCCTACGTGTGCTAGCTGCGCGTGACGGCATCAACTTCGAGACTGTCGACGAGCTCGTGTCCAATTATGATCCGGCTTGGCTGGCGATCGATGAGTGGATCTCTCGTGTCCATGACTCTGTTTCCATCATCGTCTCGAACGCAACGGCCATCCTCGACCTCGACGCCATCGTTCTGGGAGGTCTCATCCCGACCGATTTGGCCCAGCGCTTGGCGGCCAAGGTCGAAATGTTCGACCAGCGACGTCGCTCGGTCGCCCGTCCGATTGCAAGGCTAGTGCCTGCGGAAGTGCTATCGGACGCGGCGGCCATTGGGGCAGCGATGCTTCCGCTACGCGCGACCTTTTTTACGCCGCAGGGCGTGCGGACTCCCATCGCCGCCGCCAGAGGAGCAGGAGCAGAACAGTGAGCACGCCGGCGGTTATCGGCGGCAGCGTCATCCCTAACAGCAAGCGGCTGCTTGTCACTTCGCGGAACGACGAATCCTCAAGCAACAAGCCGATCCCTGCCGCGCTGGTCGCTAGCGAGAGTTTCGCCGAAGCTGTGAACACGCCGTAGGCGACGCCCTCATTTCCGGCGCCGGTGTCGGCAATGACGTCTCCATATGCCGACCATAGGGCCGCGCCGACACCGCCGCTGCTGACGCCAAATAAAAGGGCGGCAGGCAGGATGGACCATGCGACGCCCGTGCCAGCTGCTGCAAAGAGGGCAGCAGTCACTGAGATGCTAAGGCAAGTGACCGTTATCTTTATGGGACCGGAGCGATCTTTCAGAGCGCGAAGCCAAAATGGCTGCCCGAGCACCATGCCGACCGAGATGAGTGAGATCGTTATCGTGCCAAGAACCGGATCCAGGAGATGCGATGCGGCGTAATAAGGAAGGAGCTTGGTGAACACCGGGCTCGCGAAGGAGGTGATGAACATCGCCGCGATCAACAGCCAGGCCAGCGAGTCGATTTTACCGCCGAGGGGCTGAACCGAAGTTTCGGCTTGGACAGGCAAGGTCGGACCATGACCCTCATCCCGCACCGCGAAATAAAGCATCGCACAGGCGCCGACAGTGACGATCGCCATAAAAATACCGAGGCCGAGCAGCAGCGGCGCGCGCATCGTCTCGACTGAATAGACAAGAGAGGCCACCGTGCCGGCAACCGTTAAGGCAGCAAGACCGCTTCCGGCTAGTCGTGCAGCAGCGAGATAAGTTCTGTCTGCGACCGTGCCGACCGCCGAACTCAGCATGGCATTCTGCGGAATATCGATGAAGGCATAAGCGATCCTGAACAGCAAGATCGCGACTGCAGACAACGTCAAAGGTGCTTCCGGTCTCATTGCGGGGACCGCAAAAAGGAACATGAGGGCTGCCGATGTCGCCAACGCTCCCATGAACTGAAGATGAGCGGCCGATACGGCGCTCGAGAGGCGGCGTTTGAGGAGCACACCCACCACTACGTCCAGTAGGGCACTCAGCAGAAAGCTTCCGCACAGCACCCAACCCACAGAGGACGGGCCGAGTTGGGCAACTTCGGTCAGCAAAAACGCAAACAGAGACTCGCTTCCATACCAGAAGATGCTCTTGCCGAAGTGAGCAGACGCGTACGCTACGGTTAGCGACCGGAGCGGCTGGACGTTAGTAATCGGCTCCGCGGTAGACATCGAGTCCATAATCGCTTCCGCGCGCTTCGCGCACACAATCTCCTGATCGCCATGACTAGCCGTCCGATGGCGCTGAGGTAAGGCGGGCTCGTATTAATATAGATCGTTCCGTGCCTAAAAGTGCCGCTCGTTAGAACTCCCGAATTTCCTGGCGACCAACCCAAAAGCGAAGGGCCGCCCCTGGCGGGACGGCCCTTCCATTGTCTTGCCTTCGCGGGCAGCTTAATCGAGCCGGACCCCCACGGTGGAGGCCATGCTCACTTCAGTCGCCGCAGTCGGCGTGGGACAATGAGACATTCGACCACCTCCTTTCCGTTGTTGAACGATACAGCGGATGTGGGACCTCAGCCGCCAAATTCAATCCGCCAAATCGCTGTGATGCAATGATTTCGACGCGCCGCGATCGCTGAGGCTGCGGAACGTGATCGACCAGCGAGGCAGCTCCATCGGGACGATGCTGTGCTCCCATTGGTGACGAACCTCGCCGGCCAGATGATAGATCGACCGGGGCGCAAAGTCGGCTTTCACGCGAGCGAACCCGCTGGCAGTCCGCTGGCGCAAGCGCAGGGTCGCGGCGTTGCCGAGCGAAATGCCGACGACATGTTCGAACACCGGCCGGTCCTTGTGCCAGCCGATGCCCGCGCCCGGATCGTAGCGGATCAACAAGGCCTGGACGAGCTGATCGGGCGCGAGGCCCGCGAAAGCGGCGGCCCGCGCTTTCACCGGCTCGAGCCACTCCGGGAGCGGATCGGTCGGCTCGAACCGGCCGCTCTCGAAATCGTAGCTCCAGCCGAACGACCGGGTCAGGCGCTTGCCCGTCCATTGTTGAAACCGGAACGGGCTGAGGCCCTCGCCATCGATCTTGCCGATGAGGGAAGCCTCTTCCTCCGCGGAGATGATCTCCGGCCGCGTGGCCAAGCCCGCGACGAGCGGGGCATCGAAGAGGTCGGCCATCATGATCGTGGCCGCCAAGCGCGTCCGCCTTCGATCCCGCCAGCCTGGCGCAACAGGAGCCCGAGCGGGCGACCGCCAAGCGTGCAGGCGGCGACCACGCGGTCATAGCTGCGCCGTCCGGCGCGGCAGACCAGGGGCTTGCCCATCGCCAATCGTTCCAGCCGCCGCTTGGCTTCGCGGCCGCCGGCTTCGTGCAGTTCAGGCGCGTAGAAGTCCGCGAGCCGGACCTCGATCCAGCGATCGGGGCGTCCAGCCGGTCCGACGCAAAGGCCGTCGCCATCCCCAACGTAGCGGACGACCCCGGCGAAGGTGGTGCCCTTGGCGGGCAACGCGCCCTCGCACGGATCGGCGAGCGCAGGAGCGGACCAGGCGCAGGCGAGGAAGCTCGCCGCGGCGATAAGGTTCAGGCGGTTCATGGTCGCAAGATCAGCGCAGCTGGCTGTCCTTGCTGCCGCGCCGGTTGATGCCGGAATAGGTCGGGCGCTTGTCGCGAGCCGACTGGCAGGACACGCAGGTTCGCGCGCCCGGCAGCGCGCGGCGACGCGCTTCCGGGATCGGCTCGCCGCATTCTTCGCACTCGGCCAGGCCGTCGCCCGTGGGCATGCGCGCACGCGCGCTCGCCAGCGCGTCCTTCACGCTGTCCTCGATCTGCTCCTGAACGGCGCCGTCGGGCGCCCAGCCATTGGCCATGCGTGCTCGTTCCCGCGGAAGTGCTTGTTAAGGGCTTGATATAGGAAGTTGGTGCGGTCATTTCATCCTCGCGGGATCTTCCGAGAGAGCGCCGTTGCTGCGGAGCTGGCGCACGATGCCGTTATAGGCGGCGTGCAGGCCCTGGCTTCGGCCGATCTCGTGATCCGACCCGGCTGCCTCCCAGAAGGCGACCAGCCATTCGTCGGGACAGCGGCCGCGCAGAACCCAGAGCGCCAGCGCTACGCCGCGCGTCTGCACCTTGCCCTTGATGGCCGTGGCCTCGCGCAGGACATCGACCGCGCGTTCGATGGTGCCGGTCGCACGGGCGCTCGCCTCAATGGAAGTCATGGCTGCGGATGCGGAGGATTTCCTCTTGCTCCTGGATCGTGCCGAACGGAGGCGACGCCAGCGTGCGTCCGCGCGGGAAGCTCGGATCGCGCGGGTCAGGTCCGCCGCCATTGTGGGCGCCATCGCCGCGGCCCGGCGCGACCGCGAAGTTTGTGCGACCAATCGAGCGGAGCATGTCGTCGTGATCGGTGATCCGATCGCAGATGATATGGATGACCTCGCCTTCCTTCTGCAGCCGTCCGCGCATCGCGATCATCGATGCGGACATGACCTGGCGCCGGTAGATCTCGAACCTGTCCGGCCAGAGGATGCCGTTGGCGATGCCCGTCTCATCCTCGATCGTGATGAATAGGACGCCTTTGGCCGAGCCGGGGCGTTGGCGAACAAGGATGACGCCCGCGACCTCGACATTGCGGCCGTCGCGGATGGTCGCGAGATCGGCGCAGCGGACGATCCGCATCGCGTCCAGTTCACCGCGCAGGAAGCTCATTGGGTGGCCGCGCAGCGACAGCTGCAGCGAGCGATAATCCTCAACGACCTCGCGCCCGGCGGTCAACGGCGCCAGCGTCACCGTCGGTTCCATGCCCTCCGGAGAGAAGCTCGCCTCGCGCGCATCGGCGGCGGCGAACAGGGGAAGTGGGGCTTCGCCCAGGCCTTTGACCTTCCACAGGCCCTGCCGTCGATCCTCCGCGATGCAGTGGAAGGCGTCGGCTTCGGCCAGACGTTCAATCGCCACGCGCGGCACGTCGGCGCGCCGCCAGACTTCCTCGACGCTCGCATAAGGCGTGTCGCCTCGCGCCACCGCGATCTGGGCACCATGGATGTTGGCAAGCCCGCGCACCTGCCGGAAGCCGAGGCGGACGGCCATGAAGCGCCCGCTTGTCGGCTCCAGCGTGCAATCCCAATGGCTCTGGTTGATCGAGACCGGCCGGACCTCGACACCATGCTTGCGGGCATCCTGAACGATCTGCGCGGGGGCATAGAAGCCCATCGGCTGGGCGTTGAGCAGCGCCGCACAGAAGACGTCGGGGTGGTGATGCTTCACCCAGCAGCTCGCATAAGCGATCTTCGCGAAGCTGGCGGCATGGCTTTCCGGAAAGCCGTAGCTGCCGAAGCCTTCGATCTGCTTGAAGGTCCGCTCGGCAAAATCCTTGGGATAGCCGCGGTCGATCATGCCATTGACCAGCTTGTCGTAGAAATGGCTGACGCCGCCGGTCAGCTTGAACGTCGCCATCGCGCGGCGGAGCTGATCGGCTTCGACGGGCGTGAACCCGGCCCCGACAATCGCCACCTTCATCGCCTGTTCCTGAAAGAGGGGCACGCCCAGCGTCTTTTCAAGCACGGCGCGGAGCTCGGGCTTGGGATATTCGGGCTTCTCCTTGCCCTCACGGCGGCGGAGGTAAGGATGGACCATGTCGCCCTGGATTGGCCCAGGTCGCACAATCGCAACCTCGATCACGAGATCGTAGAATTCCTTGGGCTTCATCCGCGGGAGCATCGACATCTGCGCCCGGCTCTCGATCTGGAAGACGCCCAGCGTGTCGGCGCGCTGGATCATCTTGTAGACCTCGGGATCATCGTCCTGCAGGTCCGCCATGCCGACATGCAAGCCCTTCTCCTGCTCAAGCAGGTTGAAGGCGCGGTTCATGCAGCCGAGCATGCCAAGGCCGAGCACGTCGACCTTCATGAACTTGAGCGCGTCGATATCGTCTTTGTCCCATTCGATGATCTGCCGGTCTTCCATGCGCGCCGGCTCGATCGGCACGAGATCGTCGAGCCGGTCCTGGGTCAGCACGAATCCGCCGGGGTGCTGCGACAGATGTCGGGGCGTGCCGATCAGCTGCCGCGCGAGGCGGAGCGTCAGCTTGAGCCGGTGATCCTGGGCATTGAGGTTGAGGCTCTCGATCTGCTCATCGCTGATCCCGTCCATTGACCAGCCCCAGACGAGGCCGGTCAGCATCTTGGTGAGATCGCGCGGCAGACCGAGCGCCTTGCCGACTTCGGCCACCGCACCGCGCGTGCGGTAGCGGGTAACGACGGCGGTCAGCGCCGATCGATCGCGTCCATAGGTCTCGTAGATCCACTGGATGATCTCCTCGCGGCGCTCATGCTCGAAATCGACGTCGATATCGGGCGGCTCCTTGCGCTCGCCCGACACGAAGCGCTCGAACAGTAGCTCATGCTGGATCGGGTCGATCGAGGTGATGCCGAGCAGATAGCAGACGCAGCTATTGGCGGCCGAGCCGCGCCCCTGGCAGAGAATGCCACGTCGCCGGCTCTCCGCGACTATCGCATTGACCGTCAGAAAATAGGGCGCGTAACCGAGCTGGTCGATCAGTTGCAGCTCATGGCCGATCTGGTCGCGATAGCGCTGCGGCACCCCGTGCGGGAACTTCGCTGTCACCGCCGCCTCGGTCATTTCAGCCAGCGCCTGCTGCGCCGTACGCTCGACCATCACCTGCTCGTAGGGGTATTGATACTGGATCTCGCCTAGGTCGAAGGTGCAGGCACGCGCGATGTCAGCGCTGGCCTGGATCGCGTCGGGAAACGCGCGGAAGCGCCGCTCCATTTCCGCAGGCGGTTTCAAGTGCCGGTCCATGAAGCGCTCGCGCCGATAGCCGAGTGCATCCACGGTGGTTTTCTCGCGGATGGCCGTGACCACGTCCTGCAGCGGCCGTACCTCTGGGCTGTGATAGAGCACGTCACCGGTTGCGACGGCCCGCACCGCGTACCGGCCGGCCAGCGCGGCCAATTCATGGACCCGGATCGCATCGTCCGGCCGGCGTCGGAACGAGAGTGCGCAATAGGCGCGCGCCCCAAACGCCGCTGCCATATCGATGAGCTGCCGCCCGGTGGTCTCGTCCGGCAGATCGGGCACAAGAATGCCGACGAGCCCTTCGGCATGATGGACGATGTCCGCCCAGTCGAGGATGCAGAAGCCCTTGCCGCCGCGCGCCTTGCCGATCGACAGCAGCCGGGTGAGCCGGCTCCACGCGGCGCGATCTTGCGGGTAGAGCAGAAGCTCATGGCCCCCGGTCGCATGGACGCGTGCGCCGGGGATCATGCGCACGCCAGTGGTCTTCTGGCCATCCCAGCCGCGGACGACGCCCGCAACGCTGCCCCAGTCCGCGAGCCCGAGTGCGCCATGGCCCTGGAGCGCCGCCGCCGCGAACAACTCTTCCGGCGAGCTCGCGCCCCGCAGGAACGAGAAATGGCTCATCACCTGAAGTTCGACGTACGTCATCAGCCGAACATCCCATGGATGTACCAGCTGAGATCACCGGTCTCGGGCTCGACGCCATCACCGCGACGGAACAGCCAGAACCGCTCGCCGCTCTCGACCTCGACCCGGAAATAGTCACGCACCGCCCACAGCTCGGTGTCGGTCCGCCACCATTCGCCATGGATTCGCTCCGGGCCATCGCCGACCGTCACACGATAGGCTTGGCCGCGCCAGGTGAAGCGCCGTGGTGGATGGTCAGGGAGCAGCGCCACGACATGGGTCAGATGCTCCGGTCGGCGCAGCATGCGGACCGGGCGCTTCCACTGCGGCCAGCAGGCGGGTTCGTCGAGCGGGCTGACCCGCCGCGTGGCGCGTTCGGGAACGTCGCTTTCGTTCGGAGCTACCCGGAACACCGCGGCCTCGCCCGCGCGGCCGACAAGCTGATCGATCGCCGGCGCGAGGTCCGTCACGGCCGTATCGGACGTGATGAGCGATCCCGCCGTGCTGGCGCCGAGCGGCTCGCTGTGCGGCACGGTGAGGTGCATCGCCTCAATGCCAAGACCGGGCCCGATCCGATCGAGCTTCAGCGCGAACATGCGCTTCAGGTGCTTGGCGTCGCGCGTTGCCCGTGAGGCGCCAATGACGATGCGCTGCGCTTCGCCATCGACTCTGTCCGCCACCAGCATCGCGGTGCGAACACCAAGGCCGCGCTGACGAAGCACGCCGATCAGGTCATCGACGAGATCCGAGATTACCTGTGTGATGCTCTCGGGGGTGCCGATCGGCTCGAGCAGACGACGCGACACCTCGGGCGCCTCGAACGGCACAACCGGTGTGATCGGCTCGGCGACATGGCCGAGCGCCTGGTCGAGGCGGGTCACCGCATCGAGGCCGAGCCGCTTCGCCATCGGCCCGCGCGGAAGGCGGATAAGGTCCGCCACCCGCTCCAGACCGAAGCGTGCCGCCGCAGTCAGCGCGGCCGTCTCAAGCCTAAGTGCCGCAACCGGCAACTCGGCGAGCGCCGTCGCCTCGGTTCCGGAACCGAGAATGAGGATGTCCCGGCCGCCATAGCGGGCGAGCGCATGCGCCGCGCCAGGCGTGCCGGCGATCGCAATGCGTGCCGTGAAGCCCAGCCGCTGGAGGAAGCGGAGCATTCGGCGGCAGAATCGCTCCTCGCCGCCGAAGAGGTGGGTCGTGCCCGACAGGTCGAGCCACAAGCCATCGTCGCCCGACACGCTCGCGGTCGGCGTCCAATGCATGACGCCATGGAGCGCCAGCCGATCAAGCCACGCCTGGTCCCCAGCCGGATCGGCATCTCGCACGTCGAGATCGGAAACCAGGGCCCGGGCGTGGGCTGCCACCATCCCCGGCGTCAGGCCCAGCGACAGTGCGACCGGACAGGTTGAGCGGATCACCTCGCGCTGCCCAACACGTTCAATGAGAACGGTCGGTCGATCATGGGCGGGATTGATGACGGGCATCGGCGCCACGCCGCGCCCGCCTTCGTCGGGCGGCATCACCTTGAACGGATGCTCGACCGGTTCCGAACGGCGCCCCAGCATCCGCATCGGCGGACGCTGATGGGCGGGCAGCTGTGCTATCTGGCCGATGACCTGGGCCTTGCTCGGGCCACCATCGCGCGCCCAACGCGCGCCGGGTCGCCAGCCCCCACCGCGTGGGACCGAGCAGGCGCCGGGGTCATCGTCGACAGGCGAAGCGAGCGGCGCTGCTGGAGCGCGTAGTTCAAGCGGCCTGGCTGGCCGCTCCGACCGCCGCAGCCGCTCGATGGCGAGCTGGGGCAGGTAGAGCGAGGCGACCCGTGTCATCGCAAGCCTCGAGCACAATAGAGAAGGGATTGCCGCCCCGCTGCCGCACGAGCTCGACCGACCAGCAGGCGCGGCCGACGCCGGGCGCAGGCAACGGGACCGAGGGTGCGCAGCCAATGCGCCAGCGCGTCATTGCCGCGGATGGCCGTTCGAGCGGATCACGGCTGGTCCTGGCCCAACGCCGGAGGAGCAGCATCGGCGTTCGGCCATCGGCTGCCGCCAGCTGCAGCCGCCGAGTGGCGGTCTGGTCGGCGACCTTCACCTCGGCCACCACGGCGGAGAAACTGCCGTCGCGAAGCGAGTCCTCGGCGAGCGCCAGCGCCATCGTCTCGTTCTTGCCTTGGAGGTAGAGCAGCTTCGCGGCCGGCAGGCCGGCCTGTTCGAGACCCGGCGCATAAAGATCGAAGCGGGTGAGTGCCCAGGCGACGTTGGCGCCGGGCACAGTAGCGAACCGGGCGGCAAGCCCCGCGACGAACAAGGTTGCAGCGGCATCGTCGCCGAGCGTCGGCGAAGCAGCGGTGATTTCGTGGAGACCGCCGCCGTCTATCCCGCCCGCCCCAAGCCGACTATCGAGCGCGTCGATCCCGAAAGCCAGCACCGGCCCGCGCTGGCTTTGGGCCTGCGCAAGCTGCGCGCGAAGCGCGGCTAGCTGATCGGCGGACGGCCGATCGAGGGACGACGGTTGGGCGGACATCGGGCAACATCGACTCACTTGTTCGCGTTATGTTCCGATGAGTCCGGAGATTCGTCAAGGCTTGTGAATCCCTCAAGGAGCTGCTGACCTAGCTCTTGCCGATCTCGCGCCAGGATTTCTCGCTGATTTCGACGTCGTGTTTTTTTGCAGCTGCCTTGATCCGCTTCCAGGCATCGTCGCGTTCGTCGTCGCTCACGTCCTTAACCTGGTTGAAGCGTGCCACCGCGTTGCGGACATGGCTCGCGTTTTCGAGCGGTTCCTTCCGCTGCTTCGGGAATGCGAACGATCCCTTGGAAAGGTCGTCGCGGTCTTCGGTGCTGAGCTTGGCCATTATCGCCTCCTGATCTCCGCACACAACGGATGAGGAAGGCGGAGGGTTCTGCTCAGGCGGCGGCCGGGTTTTCCCGTGCGCTCACCCGACCTGCTCGACAGCAAGGCTGCCCGCCGGAAGGGCCTTGAGAATGGCCTTCGCCGACACCGAGGGGTCCAGCCAGTCGGCCCAGTCCGTTCGATTGAGGACCGCGATCTGACGGTCGTGAAATGGCCCGATGTCCGGCCCAGGATCCATCGTCAGCATCGTGAAGGCTTCACCGACATCCGGATTGCTCCGCCATATGCCAGCAATGCAGAACCAGGGCTCTCCCTTCTTCGTGAAGAGCCATTTGTCCTTGCGCTTTTTCTTCGGGTCCTCGGGGCTCGTGAATTCATAGAAGCCGTCGGCGAGGATCAGGCAGCGGCCGGTAGTGAACTCACGGCCGTCCGATCGAAAATTGTAGACCGGCTTCTTGTTGGGCGCTGGCCAGCTCCATCGACGCTGCACGAGCTCGCCCTCCAAACGGCTGGTACCGGTGCGCACGATTGGCGCTGTATCGGTGATCTTGATGTCTGCTCGCGGCGCGAGGTTGGGGACACCCTCGGGCGTTTTGATCTTGATCTTGAGACCGTCGAGGTCCTCGATAATCGAGGCTACGTCCACCTCCAGCCGATAATCATTGCACACGCGGTCAGCCTTTCTTGCGATCCGTCGTCGTTCCCATTATGTTCCATACACCATGGAGTCGCCAACACCCTTCGATTCGGAAGCTCCGCTCGGGAGCCGCCGTGCAATCATCCGGCGAAACCCGGACGATGCCAGCGAAATCGAAATGGTGGAGGCGACCTGGGGTTCCGATCCACGGTTCGGCGCCGGGGTTACCTATCGCTTCGCGCGCTCGGAGGGGAAGACCTTTCCGAGCCATCGCTGCCTGATCCCGGCCAGCGAATTCCACATGACGGTCGGCGAGAAGCGCTATCGCGTGACGCTTGATGGCGGCAATCACTTCTATCTCCCCGGCATCTGGGAACCGGCAATGGCCGACTGGCCGCTCTGCTACCGGGTCATCACGGTCGCTGCCAATCCGGAGGTCGCGCGATATCAAGAGCGCCACGGTGCGATCATCCAGCGGCGCCAGGTGATGCAGTGGCTCGACGCTCAAGTGCCGGAGACCGATCTGCTGATGACCCCGCCCACGCGGACTTTCGTCGTGGAGGAAATCACCTCGGGCTCCATGCGAGCTTCGCAGCAGGTGCTAGCGCTCTAAACAGCGAGCCGCGATCGCGCTCTTGACCGACTTATGGATCGTGCGAACGCGCTCCTGCGCGGACGATACGAGGCGGCCCATCCCATCAACGAGAGTTTCTCGCGTCCTCACGGCTTAGCGATACGACCGCTCATCCATTTTCTGACCCATCGCTGACGTTTGATATCTCCGAGCCCATCCAAGACCGATGCAGGCAAAAGCTCTTGTTCGTCGCTGAAGAGGCCACGCGCCGGATGCCCCTCGGGCAGCAGATCGAGGATTGCCCGGGCAGCCCCGAGATCGCGATCATGAAGGAAGTAAGCACCGAGAACGGCCAGCGAGCGATCCGCGTTCGAATTAGCCATGCGTTCGCACAGCGCAATAGCTCTCTCGATCGGAGCATGGTGGCAGACAAGCACCACCGCTGACGGCGCTAGCGCCGCGCCAAGCCTGACGATCCGTTCCGGGGTGAACGGAGCCAGCAACTCATCCTCAATTGTGGCGGCGAAGACTAGGGCATCAAGCGCGTCGAGCCGAAGCAAACCACGATCGCGGTCGCCGAATAGCGCCCGAATTCTCGTGCGAATTGCGGGGGACCCGCAGTCGGCTGCGACCCGCAGACATCCTTGGCTGAGCGCTCGATCCGAGGTGGTCGTCGCTAACTTTATGAGCTGGTCACTGGTCTCGTCGGATAAGGGGGCGTAGGCCGCAAGCCCTTCCACTGCCTCCCGCGCGATCGGGTAAGAATCAGGTTCGTTATGGGAAGGGTCGGCGTCCGACCACGTGTCGCCGGTCAGACGCAGCAATACCGGGAAGTGATCGGGATGCGGCTTCGCTGCAATCGCGCGCACCAGTGCCTGACGAACATGTCGGCCAGGATCGCCGGCCAGCGCGAGGATTTCGACGGGGAACGGCGGATCAGTTCGGCTCACCAAGAACTCGATAGCAACAACCCGCGCACTCGCCCGAACGTGCTGACGGGCCTTCGTGATGGCTTCTCCATCCTCGATCTCGACCGCAGCCGAAGCAGCGGCCTCTGCCAAGTCCTTGTCCTCGGTCTCATTCAACCATCGGCGAACCGCCTCGACCGGCATCACGCCCGCCTCAATCAAGAGCGGGACGACCTCCGAGAGGATGCGAGGCCGCGCCGTCTCAGCCGCTTGCCGCAAAATTTCAACCGCTTGATCGCTGAGCATCGCGGCACGCGACCGCCCGAGAAGCAGCGCCCAACCGACCTCGCGGTAAGCGGGATCCAGCGCCCGAATAAGGCTCGCCATTCCGGTCTTCTGGAGCTTGGAATAGCGGCGGCGCGCAGCGATCAGGTCGCAGAGGAAGGCAACGCGCAGGGCGGCGGTTGGAGAAGAAGCGAACGCCTCGGCAAGAAGGTTCTGGTCGACGCCCATGGCGCAGGCGATGGCGGCCTGACTATCGCTTTGCTCTGGAATGCCGGCGATCAGCGCTTGCTTGAGCTTCTCTCTGAATTCCGAATGCCAATGTTGACGCAGCGCGTCCCACGCCGCGTCCTCATGTCCGTCCGCCTGAGCTGCAGCGAACATCGCTGACAGCTCCTCGAGACTCGGGGCGGCTGTGGCATCCGCGTCGCGGATTGCGCGTGCCCAGTAATATCCGAACTCGGACGCGCGATTATGTCCGGCGAGCTCCTTCCAATCGCCGGCCGCACGGACGGCTTCGATATAAAGCTCAACAATGATGCCAGATGCATAGCCATCGTCGTCGTGGCCGGAGGTGTAATACTCCTCGAACCCATAGTCGCACTCGCCGTCGGCAATGAGCCGCCACCTTTCCGCATTTTTCGCACGCTGGGCATCATCGCCTGCAAGATCGTCGAGTGCTTCTTCGAACACTGCTTTGAAGGTCGCAAGATCACGTAACGCGCCGGTCACGACCGCCTCGATATTCGAGCCGTGACCCATGCCAACCAGACGGCGCGCGGCATGAAGATAGGCGGGCTCAAGCCCAGTCGCGATACGGTCGAGTGCCAACGGGAATTTGGCACCATAGGAACCATGTTCGTCGGAAAGCTGATCGCGAACGAAACGCTCGGCGATCAGAAAGGAGCGTGGATCCTGCGAGATTCGATCATACCACGCGTCGGGGAAGTTCGGTGCCTTCCATCGGTCAATGAAAAAGGCCGCGCCTCGCTGGACGCTGGTCAACAACCAACGGGCCAGTTCCGATGGGTTGGAAGCCTCACTGCCTACGTCGCTGGCTAGCTGGAGGAGCTTGGGAAAATCCGCGGATGGATCGACCAGAGCAGCGTCTAGCCAACCATCGATTGCAGCTTGGGCGGCAGCGGGAACGTCGAAGGTCAACGCGCCGCCTTCGACGCCGGCGACGAGCCGGCGCCCTTCGTCGATCAGGCGAGCGGCCGTCTCCATCCCCCACTCGACGTGCGGTTGCGGGAGGGTGGTGAGCGCGGTCAGCAGCGCTGCAAAAGCCGGCTCATATCGAAACAAGTCAGCCTTCAGATGACTCTCGAAACCCGCCCGTACACTCGGATGCGCGAAGGCGACCGATGTTGTCGGCTGTCGAAGATGGCGCGCGGCGATCATCGTGTCGATCAGCTTGTCGAGACCATTGGCAAGGTCAGGCGCGGCGAGCCGTAAGGACCGCATCAACGCAACGAGCTGCGTGCGATCGAACGATCCCCGTGCCGCCAGCATGCCCCAGATCGCGGCAGATTGGCCCGTTGTGTCGGCATGGGTCAGGAAGCGGTCGACTACGCCCTCGACCGCATCACGATGAGCAAGACCGATCAGGCGATGGAGCCATTGCCCGTCATTCTCGCCCTCCACACGACCGGACAGGAGGTTGGCGAAAAATAGGTCGAGCTCAAGCGGCTTTTCGAGCACGCGGAGAACGTCGGATCTAAAACTGAGCGCCTTCGCCTGAAGCTCGGGCGGGAGGAGATCCATGCGCTTATCGTAAATCTGGGCGAAACGACCGTTGAGATACCGATCGGCTTCCAATTCGATCGACCATGGAGCAACGCCACCGACGGCTTGTGCGCCGCGCAGCATGTCGCTTCGCGACGTAACCACGAACTGATTGTCGCTACGGGCGTCGCGCAGCATGCGCGGAAGCTGCTCGGTCCACGTCTCGGAGCCGGTTCGCAGGCTATTCTGCCCCCAAGGATCTTCGAGATAAAAGAGCTTCGGTCCCGTCTGAACGATTTGCCGGATGCTCGAGGGGTCACTGTTCGGATTGACCACGACTATGTCGAGCGCCCCGTTGCGCTTACGCGCCTGATCGCACAGCGCGCGTGCAGCCAGCGTTTTGCCGGTTCCAGATGATCCGGCGATGACCACCGCGTTCTTCTTTTCAATCTGTCGGATCATGTCGGGGAAATTGGTGGGTTCCACGAAGGCATCGAGCTCCGCGACGCTCGCAAGAAATCCGCCGTGGGAGCGGACCGTGCCTAGCAGATCATTATAACCCCAGACCCCCGGCGAGGTGCCGCGCATACGCGCCTTGGCTTCTTCACGAAGTATGTTGAGACATGCTTCCTGCCGATCCTTAGGAACGCGAAGGATAGCGGTCAGTATATGTTCTAACTCATATTGGAGCAGCTTGGGCGTCAGACCGGCATAGATGGCAACTCGCCGTTCCGGCGCGTCGGGCAGGATGTCACGCAATGAGGCCGGGAAGTCGTCTCCTTCCGACTGCTCCTCAAAATCGCCGACGAGTAGACTGCGAGCGACGCCCGACACATCGGCATTCGTCACGAGCAGGTACCGAGTATCGGGATCGGCGAGGTGGTCCTTGGCCGGGGTGCGCCGCTTGCCGTGTTTAAGGAGGCGCTCGAAATCGGCGAGCGACCACGGATCTCCGCCGCGCAACTTTACTTGCATGATGAGCCGGGCGGCAACGCCCAGCTCCGCCCGCGTCTCGATATGTCCGGGATCATCTTCTGTGAGTTCGACCTCGATATCATCGGCATTCGCTGGTTCCAGCGTGATGCGCGACGCGGATTTGGTGACGAAAAGGATTCGCAGCGCCGCCAGGATCGAAACGTCGAGCTGGTAATCGTACCCGGCCAGCGCGGCTGCGGCGCCCGAATCATTACCGAGGGCGGGGCTGGGATTGGCTGGCGCGTTCATCGGCAAACATTAGCCTGGAACGAGTGCAAATCGACAGCAATGTGGATGCCATCAATGCTCCTCGTCGACATAAAGTTTAGGGCGTCCGGCGATTGTCCTGGATTGACGCCCCGCGCCTGATAGGCGTGGTCTGACTGCCGTCCGCGGTTCTATCGTTTGCGGTGACCGCATCGAGCTTGTCCTGGTTATTCGCAAATCTCTTGATCAGTCATCCTTCGAGGCGTGTCACCACTATAGGTGCCGCGCCTGAATTGCCGGGCCGTGCCGAAGCAGGAACCCAAGTCCGCGCGCGAATATAATCGGGTCCCCGTTTCCGATCGGAAATGCGACCATCGCTTTACCCGCAGGACAGGCATGTAAAGCGGGCGCCACCACAATGGCGACGTTTGCGGTTGAGTGACGATCCGGAGTGGATCACAGTATCGGACGGGAGGAAAGATGGCGGAGAACGACGGGGAGGGCGACGAGACCATCCCACCGCTGCGCAAGCGCAAGCCGGATCAGACTCTGTACACGCGCCAACCGGAAACGGAGCGGCTGCTGGCAGGCCTCCTTGGGCTCCCCGAACGCGAGGCCCTCGAACGGGCCGCAATCACGCGGCGGAGCGACCCCGGCTGGCTCCGCGGCGAATGCCTCGTCTTCATGATGCGCCGCGCGTCGCGTCGCGGCGACAAGCGCTCCTATCAGCGGTGGTGTCGGCTCCTGCTGGAGCGAGTACGTGCACAGATGCCACACGGGCGCAGCGGAACGTCGTTGAGCACACTCGAACTCGCCATGGCCGAATACGGCGTGGACCGCTTTGCCAAGCTGCTCGGCCCGGACCTGTCGGGCTACAACGAGGCGCTCGACATCTACGAAGCCGTGTTCGACCTCGCATTGGCGCGTCTGCGTACCGATGCGCTCAAGACCACATTGCCGAAGCGGGACGACACGAAGCCGAAGCCCACCTACGTCGAATATGGCTCCGACCCGCGCGTCGATCTCGAGGTGGAGCAAGCCAAGGCCGAAGAAGACCTGTTCGGCATCGCCCGCCGCAACGACGAGGATTTCCGATTGAAGGCGTGGGAAGCGATTGACGCGCTACCAACGGAACAAAACAGGATTCTCACCATGATGAGGGAAGGCGTGCCGCCAGGAGAAATGGCGAAGATACTCGGGCTTGAGCCCAAGACGCTGTACAACCGCAAGATGGCAGCACTGAAGGCCGTGCGGGACGCGATCGGGAGTGTGGGACGATGAGCGCGGAGGAACCAACACTGGATGCCGTGCTCGAGGCTTTCATGATGGACGCACATCAGAACGGCGCGCTTGCGACCTACCTACAGCGCCATCCGCAATTCTCGCTGGAACTGATCGACCTTTCACACGAAATGCATCGCGTACCGGGCGATGAGCACCCACCGCTCGATCACGCCGCGCGGACATCGATGGATGCCGTCGTCGCGCGCGTTCTCGAGGCCTGGCCAGTGCAAGAGGGATCGCGCAACCTGTTCGCGGAACTCAGGCCCGCGGACTACGGTCGGGTCTCTAAAACGATGGGCGTGCCGCGCGGGGTGATCGGAGCCGTGAAGGATGGACTGGCGATCTGGTCCACCATTCCCGGCAAGTGGCTGGCCCGCCTGGCCGCAGCGCTTGGCGGCACGGTGGACGAACTGCGCGCGAGCATCGGAGGTGCTTCCCCGCAGGCGAGCTACAAGTCCGAGGCTCGACCTGAACGGAAGGAGCCAGTCCCGTTCGAACAGTTGCTGATCGAGGCGCGTGTGGACGACGCGCGCCGGGCCGAGATCATGGAGGACGGTGACTGATGGACGCTGTCGAGACCTCGCGGCGGGAGGCGGCGGCACTGCACGCCGCCGCTCTTGCCCGAGGTATCGATCCGTGGAAGCCACTGGAGTTGGTCCTCGGCGAGGTCGAGCGCGCCGGCTTCGAGGCCGAACCAAGACAGAAGGGCGCAACCCAGCTGGGAAACGCTCAGGCGAGTTTCGACCCGGAGCTGGGCCTCATCCTTTACACCGATGATGGCACGGATTTCGACCGCGCCTTCCTGATTGCCCACGAACTCGGACACGCCTTGCTCGGTGACGGCGAGGGCGCGTGCGACACCGATCAGGAGCGCTCGTCTGAGGCCGCTCCCGAAGGTGAGGAGCGGATAGTTGCCCATGGCCCGCGTCAGCGGCGCGAGGTACAGATGGACTTGTTCGCCCGCGAACTCCTGCTCCCGCGCCCTTTCGTCAAGGACTTGCACCTCGGCAAGGGCATGAGCGGAGCTGCGATTGCCGCCAGGATCGGCGCGACCAAGGGGGTCGTCTATCAGCAGATGCTCGACGCCTTGCTTCTCCCTGAAACTCCCGTCGATTTGGCTCCGCGTCCGCGTAAGCCGCTGAACCAACGCCAGCAGGTGGCGGCGGACCACCGTGGATGCGCCTATCTGCTGGAGGCGGGGCCTGGCACCGGCAAGACGCAGACGCTCACCGCGCGGGTGTCGGCGCTGCTTGCCGAAGGCGTCGATCCTCGCCGTATCCTCGTGCTCACCTACTCCAACCGCGCTGCCGGCGAATTGACCGGTCGAATCGCCGGCGCGCGTGGCGATGCGCTGGCGGCGATGTGGATCGGGACCTTCCACGGCTTCGGACTCGACATACTACACGCGTTTGGCGACCGCATCGGCCGGACCCGCCGGCCGACCCTTCTCGACCGCGCTAGCGCCGTCGCGTTGCTCGAAGACGAGCTTCCGCGGCTCGGCCTGCGCCATCACCGCGACATGAAGGACCCGACGACCCTCGTGTCGAACATGCTTGATGCGATATCGCGGGCACAGGACGAGCTCTGCGACTGCAAGCGCTACGCATCGCTCGCTGCCGCTATGCGTGACGCAGCGGACGTACTCGAAGGCGAAGCGCGGGCCGCCGCCATCGAACGCGCCGAGCGGGCGGCAGAGATAGCGGTTTTCTACGCGCATTATGAGAAGCTCAAGCTGGCCGACAATTTCATCGACTTCGGCGACCTCGTCATGTTGGCAGTCGACCTGCTCGAGAACGACGCCGCCGCGCAGGCGCATTACCGAGGCAAATATACCCACGTCCTCGTCGACGAATATCAGGACGTGAACCGCGCCAGTGTCCGTATGTTGAAGGGGCTGAAGCCCGACGGCCAGGGACTCTGGGTCGTCGGTGACGCGCGGCAGTCGATCTACCGCTTCCGCGGGGCCTCTTCTCGCAACATGGCGCTGTTCGCCGGCGACTTCCCCGGTGCTGAACATGGAGACCTGATCGAGAACTACCGCTCGACGGAGGAGGTCGTGCAACTGTTCACCCATCTCGGGCAAGGTATGACGCCGGTCCGGGGCGAAGGCGATCCGGAGCCGCCGCCGTTCGAGCCCCTGACGTCGGTGCGCGGCCCTTCCGGTGTTACGCCCGAGTTGATCGTGGTCCGCGAGAACGCGTGCATCGCTCCCGTCATCGCGGACGAAATCCTCGCCGACGTCGCAGCGGGTGGACGCTACCGAGACCATTGCGTGCTGGTGACCGGCAACGACCGCCTCGCCGTCATCGGGCGCGGTCTAGAAGCGCTCGGAATTCCGGTGCTCTTTCTAGGCAGCATCTTCGAACGGCCTGAGATCAAGGACCTGCTCTGCCTCTTGTCGCTGACCACCGATCCGTGGGGCGCGGGCCTCGTGCGCGTAGCGTGCATGCCAGAGTTCCGCATGGACCTCCAACAGGTCATCGAGACAACGACCGCGCTGAAGAGCGTCGCCGCGGGCGGTTCGAACGCGCTACTGGATACCGACAAGGCCGCAGCGCTCTGCCCATCGGCGGCGGGTCCACTGGCGTCGCTTGCACACGCGCTGTCCGAGGTCGGATATGCCAGCAACCCCTGGTATGCGCTGGCTGGCATCCTGCTCGATCGCTCCCCGATCGCAGCGCGCCTCGCTTCGGGAACCTCCGCTGCGGACCGCTCCCAGGCGATCGCGGTCTGGCAGTTCATGAACTTTGTGAAGGCGGTGGGCGCACGCGAGAAGCCGGCCATCCCGGCGTTGCTGCGGCGTGTCCGGCGCCTGCTTCGCTTAGGCGACGACCGCGACCTGCGCCACCTGCCGGCCGCTGCCTCGGGGATCGACGCGGTCCGCCTCCTGACGATCCACGGCGCGAAGGGGCTCGAGTTCCCGTCCGTCCACCTGCCGGGTCTTAACGCCGACACCATGCCCAAAGCCGCTCACTACGGGCGCCCGGCTTGTCCTCCACCGGACGGCATGATCGAATTCGCCCGGGGTTCCGTCACCGAAGAGCTCGCGATCAGCCACGAGGAGGAGCAGGACTGCCTGCTCTACGTCGCGACGTCGAGGGCTCGGGACCGCCTCCGGCTCTACCGCTGCTCCGAAAAGAAGGACCGTAAGCCGCGCGCCGAATCCTCCTACGTCGCGCGCCTCGCAGGTCGGCTTACCTCGCGCGAAGCAGCGCCGTCGCGTGAGCCGTCGGTTCCTGCGGACGCGATTCCCGTCCCCATAACGGTGCCGGCGACGCTCAGCCTCGCAGGATGGAGAATCGAGACTTACCGCAAGTGTCCCAGGCGTTTCCTCTATATGCAGCTCTTACGCACGGGCGGAGCGACCGACCGCACCACCTACGGGTTGGTGCATGACATCGTAAGGAGGGTATGTCGCGACATCGCCGCGGGTCCGACCACACCGAGTGAGGTGGAGCTCGAGCGTTTGACGCGCGCTGCATGCGACGTTCCGGAGCTTTCCGAGCATGGCTATTACGCCGATTTCGTGCAGCTCGCGGTCGAGCTCGTCGCGTTCTACGGAGGCGAGCGCCGAACCCTCGCGGCCGCCAGCCACACGGCAGCCGCGATCGGGGTCGGGATCGACATCGTCGAGATCGATGCCCACGAGATCCTCGACGAGAACGGCTCGGCCGTCCTGTGGATCGTCCAGACCGGCCACCAACGTAGTAAGGCGGAAGAGGCGATCGACGTGCGCGCGGCCGTGGTGGGCGCGATGACCCGTATGTCGGGCTCGCGCGTCGAGATGCTCAATCTGGCCGACCGGCGCCGGGTCACAGTTGCTCCCAAAAAGGGCGCTGAGGGCCACTTCCAGCGTATCACCGCCGCGGCCTTGGCAGGCATCCGAGCCGGCTCCTTCCCCAAGCTCGACAACGCTGGACCCCGCAGCTGTGGGAACTGCCCGGCGCTGATGATCTGCGATGCACTGCCCGCGGGCGCCGCGATGGTGACGATCTAATCACACCTTGCGAGCCGACAGACGGCCAGCGCTTTTCCGATCCAACACGTGGCTTCGATTGACCGTGCAGGACCCCCGGAAGGGTTCGCATTGGAGCTTCGAAGATGGATTATGAAAAAATCGAGAGCGGCGCTGACGGTCCCATGCGGGACGACGGTGTCGAGCTGAACCAGACGACCGACTACCGTCTCAACTATGGCGATGGCGGCCTGACGTTCCGTCAGCTGGTGTTCGCGGACCCGGTGCCCGTCGGGCGCCAGATCCTGGAGCATGCCGGCGTTCGCGACGTCGAGCAGTACGCGCTGGTCGCGCTCCTGCCGGGCGGCGCCATGGAGGACATCCGCCTCGACGAGCCGATGGACCTTCGCGGGCGCGGCATCGAGCGCGTCGTGGCCTTCCGCACCGACGTGCTGCAGCGTGCCTTCCTGCTCGGCCGCGACATGCTCTGGGGCCGTCCCGACATCAGCGGGCACGACCTCTACGCGCTTGCCGACCTGGCGGAGGGCGAGGCGCTCTACATCGACGTGCCGGGCGGAACCGACATCCCGGTCCCGCGCGACGGCATGGTCGACCTCGCCAAGCCGGGTGTCGAGCGTTTCGTCGCCGGCCCGCCGCACCCGCCGGCGGGCTTCGACATCGCCGTCAGCTACAACGGTATCGTCCGCACCGTACGGGTGACGCCGGGCGAGACGATCGCGGCGCTGATCGAAATGGTGCGGCCGCAGTTCGGCAATCCGGGCGGTGACCTCGTCCTGGTGGATGCGGCGTCGGGACGGGTGCTCGAGCCGACGCACACCATCGCGCAGGAGCGCGTCCAGCCTGGCGCCCACCTGCAGCTGCGGCCCCGCACGGTGCAGGGCGGCTGACATGCCGACGCTTCTGCCACGGCATGTGTTCGACGAGACCTTCGACCGCCTCCGCTCCTGCGGGGGCGGTCGTCGCGAATGCCAGGCGCTCTGGGTCGGACCCTGGTCCGATCCGGAGCGCGTGACCCGCGTGGTCCATCCCAAGCACAGCGCCAGCGCCGTCGGGTTCACGCTCGAGGACAGCTGGCTGACATCGTTCTGGAAGTCGCTGGCGGATGCCGGGGAAGGCGTCAGTGTCCAGGTGCACACCCACCCTGGCGCCGCCTACCACTCGGCGACCGACGACGCCTTCCCGATCCTCGCGGTACCCGGCTTCCTCAGCCTCGTCATCCCCCGCTTCGCACTCGGCCCAACCGGATTCGACAGCGCGTTCCTCGCGCGCCTCGATGACGACGGGCGCTGGCGCGAGGTGCCTATAAAAGACCATCTGGAGCTCATCTGATGTCACTCAACGAAGCACTTTCGCGCACCCTCCTCCTCATGCGGACCGACCTCGACGCCTCGGTCCCCGACGGAGCCTTGGTCGATGCGCTGACTTCCGTCCGCGTGGTGCTCCACGCGGGCGCCGACGCGATGGCGACGCATTCCGGGCAGACCGCGCTCGTCACCGCAGCACTCACCATGGCGCGGTCGGGCCATGAGGTATGGATCGACGGCGCAGACGTCGACACCATCGGTGCGCAGCCGCCGCTCGAACCCGGCAACCTGATCGACGCCATCGTCGCGGTCGGCCAGGACCTGCTGCCCGGCTGCTCGATCGCCCGAGGAGCCCCGCCGAATACTGACCTCGCGGTCACGATTGGCACGGTCGCCACGAGCATCGGGTCTACCCGCCGCATCGCGATCGACGCGGGTGATTGGTGGGGGCGGATCGCGCCGCAAAGCGCCGGTTGGTCCGGGTTGGACTGGCCGCTGGGCGGCATTTGCGCCGGTGTGCTGGTCGCCTCGGAGGCGTTCCGGATCGCGATGCGGCGGCTCGCCAACCATGCCCGCGCCCGCGACTATTTCGATGAGCTTTATGCGGAAACCGCAGACGCCACCTTCGCGTTGGCGCCGGAGAACACGCCGAAGACTATTTCGCTCCCGCACTTCGACCTTGTCAGCGGCGGCGCAATCGCGAACGCGGCGCTATTCGCTTTGGCCAGGCTACCGGGGGTGGTCGGCAGCGGCCGGGTGCTCGACGACGATGTGTCCGCGCTCAGTAACCTCAATCGGAACGCGCTACTGGTGCGCGGCGCGCTGGAGATCGCCAAGGTGACGGACCTCGCACGTCGCGCGAAAGGTATTGCCATCGATCCCGAGCCCGTCCGCTACGTCATGGGCATGCCGGTAGCGCCTATTGTGCTGGTGGGCGTCGACGACATTCCGTCCCGTTGGGCGGTGCAGGCGGCGGCGCCATACTGGCTGGGGGTCGGCGCGACGGAGGGGTTCGCCGTGCTGGTCTCGTCCCATACGCCGGGCCAGGCTTGTGTCGGGTGCCTGCACCCCGCCGCGGCGTCCCCGACCGGGCCCATCCCGACCGCTGCGTTCGTGTCCCTCCTGTCAGGCCTGTTGCTCGTCGCCCGCTGGCTTCGGTCGCTCGGCCTCGAGGGACCGGCGCTTGCCGACCAGCAGGCCTTTATCAACGCACTGCGTCCAGAGGGCTGGACCTATGGCGCGATGCCTGTCGCCCCCAATTCCAGCTGCCCGGTCGGCTGCGCGGCCTCCACGACGCGCACAGCGGCCTGAGTGCGACAGACGCCGATCGCCCAATCCCAGGGTCAGCGGATCTCGATCCGTGTCATGACCGCGGCGATCGGCTGGTGCACCCAATACTCGAAGCGCGTCCGCCCGGTGACGCGCTCGATCGCGCGGGCGTAGACCGAGACCTGACCCGCGAAGGCGCGCAGGCGCTCCTCGTCGAGCGCGACCGAGCCGGGGAAGCTCTTATGGTCGATGATTGCATAGCCGTCGCCGAGATCGACCAGCAGGTCGAGGCGACCGGATAGCACCTGCAGGCCGTCCTCCGCGTGCACCGGCCACTCGCGGAGCGCGGTCGCGCCCGCGAACCGCGTGCCAACGAATGTGTGAAGGCGATCGGCGATGGTCACCAGATCCGCCGGCGCCACATGGGGCACGCCCCAGCGCAGGAGCGCGGCCTCCGCCTCGGACGTCCGCACCTCAAGGCCAGCGCCTGGGTCGTCGGAAGCGAGGAATCGGTGAATCGCCTCGCCAAGCAGCTGCAGATCCGGATTGCCTACCAGCGGGATACGCGCGCCGAGCCCGTCCGTGCCCGTTACGACCACCCCGGCATCCTTCAGCACCGCGTCACTCGGCCGTAGCCGTAGCGGCGGATGCGCGACACGCGCCGTCGTGGGACGGCCGTATTCGATCACGGTCTCCGCTGCCTCCTCCACAGGCTGCAGAACCTCGGCGCAGGGCCGCGCCGGGAAGCGCGCGGCGGCGACGGTCACCGCCGCGCCTACGTCCGCGATGAGAGGCGAACCCGCGTCGTCCGTAAGCTCGTCGAGCCACGGCAGGGCGCCACCGGTCGTGGCAAGCACGAGATGGTCGCGCGCGCGCGTCATGCCGACGTAGAGCAGGCGCGTGCGCTCCAGCCGTTCGGCGGCGATCGCGGCGATCCCCTGCGGGCTGACCGGAGCGCTCACATCGAGATCGACGTCCTTTTGCTGCTCGCCATAGGGCCAAGGCCAGTAACGCAGCACCCGTCGAGCAAGTGGAGCGCCCCAATCGGGTGAACCCTCATCCTCGGCAGTCAGCCCGAACGGTGACCCGCGCGCCGGCGCGTCGAGCTCGGTCAAGACCACGACGGGCCATTCGAGGCCCTTTGCACCATGGTAGGTCATGATATTGACCGCGTCGGGATGCGTGCTCTCGGGCTGGCGTGCATCGTCGCGGTCAGCGATCCATGCGCAGGCGCCGGCCAGCGTGGCGGCCTGACGCTCCGCGCGCTGTTCCTCTTGATAGCCCTCGACCAAACCCCTGAGTGCTTCAAGATTCTGCAGGCGCTGCTCGGCCTCGCCCCAGCGCAGGATGGTGTCGAGGACAGTGTCTGCGTGAAGCAACGCGTCGAGCACTTCGGCTGGCGTCAATTGCGGCGCACGTTCACGGATCACCGAGAGCGCTTCGGCGAACGGGAGCTGGGCGACGAGGCCCGCGCGTGCGTCGGCTTCGAAAACGGCGGCGAACCAGCCTTCGCCGTCTGTGCCGAGACGGGCAAGCTCCGCGAGCGCGAGCGTGTCGCTGCCGTCGGCGATCCAGCGGAACGCGGAGAGCGCGAACTCGATCTCGGGTTGATCGAGAAGTCCCGAGCGCTCGACGGCGACACGGACGCCGTGCGCCGCGAGCGCCGCCGCGAGATCGCTGACTTGCGCATTACTGCGGCAAAGCACCGCCACGTCGCCGCCGCGCGCACCGCGCGTCGCACCACTCCGTTCGGTGACCGGCCAACCGGCGGGGTCGGCGAGCAGGCCGGCGATCCTGCTGGCGAGCATCGCCGTGCGCTCGTCCTTCCGCTTGCCCGTCATCGGAAGGAAGGAAAGGGCGGCCGGGAATGCGGGATCCTCAGTCCGTGCGCATCCCTCGAAGCAGATCTCCTCCTCGGCCATGCCGACCCGCAGCATGTTCGGGGCAATCGCGGCGTTCACGAAGTCCGCCAGTTGCGGCCGTGTCCGGAAGGAGCGGCGCAGATATGCCACCCCGCCGCCCGATGCTGCGGTGATCGCCGCCGCCGCCGCCGTGGTGAGCGCCGGGTCGGCGTCGCGGAAACCATAGATCGACTGCTTTGGATCACCGACCCAGAGATTGCGGCCGGCAATGCGCGAAAGCGCGGTGAAAATGGCGATCTGGATCGGGCTGGAATCCTGAAACTCGTCGACGAAAACGGCACCGATCAGCTCGCGCAGTCGTGGGCCATTCGCCGGGTCGGAGATGATTTCGAGCGCAAGCATTTCCTGGTCGACGAAGTCGAGCAATCCTCGCGCACGCTTGTGCGCAGCATATGCCTCCATGCACCGCGCTGCGCAGTCGAACACAAGTTCTAAATAGCGCTCAATATCGGCTCTCAGCGCGGGATGACGGGGATGGGCAGCCGCCGCGGCGATCACTGCCGCGAACAAGCCCGCGTCCGCCTTGGTGGCGCCGAGCTTGGTGAGCCGCGCCCAATCCGACCACGGCAGCCTGTCGCCTGACACCAACGTCCGTAGGGTCTTCTCCACAACGGGGACATCCTTGGAGAGCGTCGTGGCCTTGAGACCTGCGCGGCCACGCTCGACCTCGACCACGCACGACTCAAGCGCCAGGCGAAGAGATTGATCGAGGGCGTCGCCCGTCTCGCCGGCCGCTGCGGCGGGCAGGAGCGCAACAAGGCTAGTTGCCGAGCGTTCGGCGCAATGCGCGAGCCTGTCGGCGGGTATTCCATTTGAGCGCGCGAGGTCCACGGCGCGCCTGACCTCGTCATGCCATCCTCTGATAGTCCTGCCATGCGCCGTATAGCTTCGCGCCTGCAGGCCGAAGCGCTCGGCGACCTGCGCGATCGCCGGGCCGCTTTCCTCGATCACGGCGCCTACAGCGCGGGAAAACACCGCAGCCTGACGATCTTCCGCAATGACCTCGGCGACCGGGGACCTCCCGAGCTCAAACGCGAACTCCGCGATAAGCGATCCGCACACTGAGTTCACGGTGCCGATGCGCGCCGAAAGCATCGCGGCCGCGAGATCGGCCCGACCGCCCTCGATCAGTCGGGCCCGGATACGGCCCGACAGCTCCGCCGCTGCGCGCTTTGTGAAGGTGGTCGCCAGGACGCGGTGCGGCGGTATGCCGCCCATAACCTCCGCCACGATCTCTTCGACCAAGCGGTAGGTCTTGCCGGTACCGGCGCTGGCGATGATCGTATCGACCTTGTTCTGCACGTTAGCCTCCGTCATGCCAGCCCCCTGACACGGCACAGCGTTGCATAATCGCACCAGTCGCAGTGCACATCGCGAGTGATGCCAAGTGCGGCGGGAATGCTGTCCTCAACACCTTGTACGCCCGTCGCGAGAAGCGTCCCTGCCTCCGCGCCCTCTCGCCACGTCCGCCAAGCCGCGAGGATTGCGGCCCAGGTGTCCGGAAAGGAACGTGCCCCTTCGACTGGTCGCCCTACGAGGCCGGTGCCGGCCAAGGTCAGGAACTGCCGCTGGTTCAACAGGAAATAACCGGCCCGGTAGGGGCTGTCGCCAGCGACCAGCGCGCCGTAGGTCGCGAGCTGGACTGCGCGGCCGGTCGCAATCTCATTGACACGCGAACGGTCGCTGCGCGTCCACTTCAGGTCCACGATTACGGCGTGTCCGGCGCGGTCGCGAGCGACGAGGTCGACTGATCCCTGCATCGCGAGCAGGGTCTCGAAAATTCCGCTGACCTGTTTCTCGGTCGCCTCTACCGTCAGATCGTTCTCCGCGAGGCAGCTAGCGAGACTGGCCATGGCCGCAGGAAGTCTTCGCCGCGCCGAGTTCAGCTCTTCGGCGAACTCCGGGTGTCGGAGCGGCGCTGCCAACTGATCGATCCGCCCCTCGAGCAGATCGGCTGTGCGCCGTTCGGCCTCTGCTGGACCGGGCGGATCGCCGGGCGCGAACACCTCTCGAGCGATCGCATGCGCTAGATTCCCTAGCAACTGGTTTGCATCGGGGATCGAGCGGACGCGACCGGGTCGTAGCCTTGCGACATGCCGCAGGGCCCACATCAGCTGACAGGAAAAGAGGTTTTCGAGCGACGTCGCAGATTCCGCCGCCCCGGCAATACGTGCCGAGAACCCGCTGGGTACGGTCCAGGCGAATTGTGGGGCGGGAAGCGCTCGTGGCTCGATGGCCCGGCGCCCGATGGTCGTACCAGCAAGTTCGAGTGTCGGCCCGCGCAACGCCGCCTCGAGGGTGACGCGCGTCCCTACGCGGTCCAGCGCCGGCTTCAGGCGATGGGCAAGCGGATGCGCCATCTCGTCCGCCTCGCAACCGGGCCCTCCCGAGACAAAGACGATGCGCTCCCTCGCATGCATGACCGATCGCTCCCAGGCCGCACTTGCGGCCCGGGCGGCAAGCGTCATATCGTCGGCGGGACAGCCAGCTGCCGCGAGCTCTTGCCGCTCAGCATCGGTCCAAGGTGAGCGGTCGGCACCCTCGCGGGTAGTAGAAAAGTTCCACCAGACCACCGTGTCCCGCGGCGCCCAGATTGCACCCGGGTGAGGGACGCTGCGCCATTGCGCGGCCTCAGCCTGCGAGCCTGGATTCGGGTGCCCGATGTCGAGCGCCTGATCTATCACTCGCTCGACCAGCAGACGCGGTATAAGATCGCGGCCAAGCGCCGCGAGCGCCGCGCGCACTTCGCCGGCCAACGTTGATGTCAAGGCGTAGAGCAGGTCGCCGGTGGCAGCGTAACGGCGTACCGCCCACGCGGTTACGCGGTCGCAGATGCCGAGCGCCTGCGGGAGCGGCATCCCGGATACAGGATCTGCCATTTCCAGCTCAGTCCACTCCCGCCAACGGGCGAGCCTGGGATCTACGGCGGCGAGAGCGTCCGTGTCGTCTACGGCGTACTCGCGCTCGTTGGCGGCGATCGCTTCCCAAGCTTCGACCCATTCGGGGCCGCCACGGCCAGGCGCCTGCTCGAGGGCAGAGGCGAGCCGCCGCGCCGCGCGTGGAGCGATCGGAGAGGCTGGGAAGATTAGCAACTCCATGAGGGCCTGCGGATCAAAAGGCGCCCAAGCCCCTCTAAAGGCGAGCAACAGAAGCTGAAGGGAACCACGGTGGATCGACGAACGGCTCCGACCAGCCCGCGGCTGGCCGGTTGCATTCAGCCCGTGGTCTAGGAGGTCAGTGTCATCCTCTTGTGCTACGAGCGCCACGTTACCGTGCTGGCCGGCGAACCACTGACCCAGCACCTCCGCCGCAAGGGGCTCGCTTGCCGAGGTTGCCAGCGTCACGGAGCCGTCAGCGCCGGACTCGGGCACGACCCCGTCAGCGATCCACCGCTGCAGGCGGCCGAGCGATGTGGTCGGCGCCGCAGCGGCGGTGATCCCCACGTCCTCTACGGAGCAACCGAGGACTTGAAGCCTCTCCACCACACGGCGCAGCGGTGACGGGAGCAGTTGTGCGGAATCAATCAACCGGAGGCTCGTGATCGGCGTGTTCGTCGATCCGTCAAGTTTCACAAGGATAGCGGTAATTCGATCAGCAAGGCCAGGAGCAAGATCGGTTGCAGCGTTGGAGGCCATGGCCAGCTGTTTGAGGCGCATTCCGGACCAGGTCGCTTCGCTACGCCAACCGAGGCCAACGAGCTCGTCGCGCCAGCCGAGAAGGGTTCGCGCCGTAGCCCAGGGGTCCATGGCTAGGGAGCGAGACCAGAAGTAGTCGCCGTCGAGCGCTTCCAGAGCCGACTGGAATCCGGCGATCCGTACCACCTGTGGGCGGCGCGGACCGCCCAGGCCCACCGCCGTCTCTAGGATATCGACAAAGCCCGCCGGGCCTACGACGGGCTGCCCCAGCGCCCCGGTGCCGACGCCACCGTGATCAGGGCTGGCACCACCATCTGCCCAAAGGCCAAACACTACGTCCATTTCGATATTCCCTCCCAAGGGAACCATGTCAGTTCGATAGTGATAGACGCAATCGGCTTCTTGTCCGATCTGAGCAGAATCAGTTGGGACGAACCACCCGCGACGTGATCACCGGTCTCAATCAAGACTAAGCGAAGCAAATTGCGCCGATCGGAAAGCCGCACTGAATTTTGCGGCTTTTTTCGGGGCTCAACTCAGAGAAGGTCAATCTCCCGCGACCAACAGCTAGGCCGCCAGCCGCCCGCCGCCATCCATCTCCGAGTGATCGCGAACGCTGTTCGCTCGACCGTCTAACAAGTCGGCAATTTTGGCCGAAACTCGATCGACCGCTTCTCGCAGCGCTTCCTCAATATGGATGTATCCCTGTGTAACGCCGCGCTTTCCGTGCCCTAGTAGGGCCGCGATCGTAAGCTCGGTATATCCCAGGTCGCCCGCAACGCTGCCGAACGTGTGGCGAAGCGTGTGAGCTGTCACGCCTTCGATTTTGGCTGAAATGCAGAGCCGCTGCAGAACGTCCGGGACCTGCTTATAATGGCTGTCGCCAGAATCGGACGGGAACACATACGGGCAGCTTGCAATCTCGGGCTGGGCCTCGATGACCGCCAGGGCCAACTTTCCGATTGGCCGGTCTTGAGCGCCGGATTTCGTGTCGGGGAAGTGGACCGCGCTGCCTTCGGCGTCGACCCAGGCTCGCTCCACCTCCTGCGCCTCCGATAACCGAAATCCACTGAGCGCGATTAGGCGCACCGCCGCGAGGCCGGTCGGACTTTCGTCGCGGCTCGCAGCTAATCGCATGGCGGCGCCGAGCTTGCCAAGCTCGATCGCGCTCAATCGCCGCGTCCGACGACTGCTCGCCATGCGGCGTGCGCCCTTTGCGGGGTTGCTGTCGATAACGCCCAAGCGCACCGCATGCTCGCACATTGAGTGGAGCGTCGAAATGACACGCGACGCAGCGCCGCTTCCGCCAGTTGTCTTCCGTCCGCGACCCTTGCCCTTGTCGGCGGCGCTCTTCCCGCCGGCAATGTCGGCCTGCATTGCTTCGATGTCCGCTGGCTTGAGCCCGCTCACCTTTCGATGGCCGATTAAGGGCCGGATATGACGATCGATACGGCTCCGCTCCATGCGGACCGTGGATGCCTTGATCGGCAGGCGCCGCCGTCCGAGCAGCCGGCCGGCTTCAGCTTCCTTAAGATACCAGTCGCACACCTCGCCGATCGTTGGCGCCGCACGCTTGGCTTCTTTCACATCTGCCGGGTCCACGCCGCGCGTAACGTCGGCAAGCATCCGGATCGCCTCCTTGCGCGCCTCATCCACTGAGAACACAGGGAACCGCGCGTAAACGCTCCGACGCAGTCTTCCATCGGGGCTTCGATACTGAAGCACATACGACTTAACACCGGTCGAGCCCACCCGAACGCCAAACCCCTTCAGCTCGCCGTCCCACAGGAAGGTCTGGCCAGCAGACGGCACCTTTGCGCTCTCGATCATATGGGTCGTAAGTTTGCCGGCCATCACTCTCTACCTCGGGCAGCGATATTACGCCGGACGCCGTCGCATGAAAAGTAATAAGCGCGTAATCGCATTGCCGGATGGAAGCGGCTATATATGGGCTGGTTGTCTCCGAGATAACTGACGGTTTTGCAAAGATTTTAAGGCAATATCGCAGAATGGGTGGGCAACGGATATGAAGCTTTCGCTCGTTGGTAAGGCTGAGGTCGTGAGTTCAATCCTCACCGGCAGCACCACCCAGTCCGTGATTTCACCGAAATCCGGCTGGGTTTGAAAGAGGCCCCAAAAAGCCCGCAGTTCCGCGCCTTTTTTGGCGATCGGTTTTCAGTTCAGGACAGAGATGGCCCAATTCTCGCACTCGAAGCGAGAAATGTCGGCCTTCGTCTCTGGTCGCCACTTTCGTGTCCTGACTTTACATTCGCCCCGAAATGCGAAGGCGCGCCTCCGGAGGGAGACGCGCCCAAAGAGCAGCGAGGGGGTTGCGGATCAGGTGAAGCCGAGCGCCTTCCTTTGCTCAGGCCAGGCAATCGGCAACTCCGCCACCCGCAGCAACGATCGGGTAGTCATCTCAACCGGCTGGCGCCCTTCCAGAATCGCCGTGACGATGTCGGGGGCGAGGAAATTGAGACGCGCCATCCGAATCATGTGGCTCCGCGATGCTCCCCCCTTCCCCTTCTGCAGCTCTGCCCATACCGAGCGACCGGATGCGAGGAGCTGGATCAAACGATCGTCTCGCTGTGCCGGCCGCGCTTCAGGCGCCGCGTACACCAGCCTCAATTCATGTCCGCGCCGCTTCAACGAGACAGCGACCTCGACCCTGATCTGTTCATCATCCGTCAGACCTGACGCATCCGCTCCCACCTGCTTCGCGAGCCGCATCGCGCTAAACTCAATCGTGACGAGCTGCTGCTGCACGAAAATCTGGGCATCGAGCATTTCCAGCAGAGCAGCGAAGGCCAAGGGCTCACTGCTATCTGTGATCAGAAATGATGCATTGCCCACGCTGGAATGACCGGTTCCAAGCTCAGCACCGAGCCGATGTTGATCACCAAGGAAATCAAACAGCCCTTTCTGAACAATTTCCTCCACGTCACCCGCCGGGATGCGCCAGACCGATTCAGCCTGCCCCTCGCGATAGCGAGATGCATAGTAGCGATAACGGCGCGTCCCATGGTTGGAATGCACCGACATCATTGGCCGGCCAACGCCATCCTCAATCCGTCCATTAAGCGGGCTGACCAAAGTCTTGCGCGGTCGAGGCTGGTGCTTGGCGCCACTCAGCAGTGCCTGGCTAGCTTCCCACAAATCGAGCGGGACAATGGCCTGGTGCTCACCGTCGTAGGTCATGTCGCCATGCCGGACCCGACCGATGTAGATCGGGTTGCGCAGCAGATAGATCAGGGCGCCGCGCGTGAAGGGCTGTCCCCCACGCATCCTGCCATCACGCATCGCACTGGTCTTGGTGACGACATGACGCCTGTTGAGGTCGCGGATCAGGGCAGTGATCGAGCCGAGCTCGACGTGGCGCTGGTAAATAAGTCGCACCGTCGCCGCTTCGGTCTCTTTGATGAGGAGCTGACGGTCCGAGGCGTCGTAACCGAGCGGCGCCAGGCCGCCCATGTACATTCCCTTCTTTTTGGAGGCAGCGATCTTGTCGCGGATGCGCTCGCCGGTCACCTCACGCTCGAACTGGGCAAAGGAGAGCAGAACGTTGAGGGTTAGCCGGCCCATGCTCGTTGTGGTGTTGAAGGCCTGCGTTACAGAGACGAAGCTGGCGCCCTTGGCATCCAGGATCTCAACGATCTTGGCAAAATCCGAGAGTGCCCGGGTAAGCCTGTCGACCTTATAGACCACGATGATGTCGACCCGGCCGCTCTCGATGTCGGCGAGCAGCCGCTTGAGCGCCGGCCGCTCCATCGTTCCACCCGAATATCCGCCATCATCATAGAGCGCCGGGTCGAGCACCCAGCCTTCGTGCCGCTGGCTGGTGATGAAGGCTTCGCAAGCTTCACGCTGGGCATCGAGGCTGTTGAAGCTCTGGTCGAGCCCCTCCTCGGTCGACTTGCGGGTGTAGACCGCGCAGCGAACGCGCCGGACGCCGACATCGCTCGAGGTTGCAGGTGCTGAGCGTGGGCCGCGCTTAGCCATGAGCCGCCTCCCCCTGCCGCGGCGGCGGGGGTCGGCGCTTTATCCCGAAGAATTGGGGCCCCGACCGGTGGGTGTTCGTAATTTCCCGCGCAACCTGCGTGAGGGAGGCGAAACACCGACCATCATAGAGGCAGCCCTCATCGGATACCGTGACCGAGTGCAGCTTGCCTTGCCACTCACGAAGCAAGCGCGTGCCCGCCTTTATCTGGATAGGGGGCTCAGGCCTCTCGGCAGGGTCAGCGGCGATGGCATCAAGCATCCGGTTAGCCCAGGCGGGAAGCCCGCCTTGCTGCTTCGTTTGGAGCCGATGCCCGAGAGCCAGACGCAGCAGCGAGGCAGGCGCGTCAGGTGCTGCTGCGTCAAACAATGTGAGCCACGCTTGCCGCAGCTCCCCTGACGACATCGTCGCCAGGGTTTCGAGCCGATAGGCCACGCTCAAGCTTCCGCAGCGATGGCGTAGCGGGTCACGCCCTCGGTCTTGCCCGACGAAATGGCGTATCCCTTTTTTCGGAGGCCGGTCAGAGCAGCGCGCGAGGTGTGGGGCAACCAGCCCGTCATCGCCATGATATCTGCGATGCTCGCACCACCTTCGCGACGAAGCAGATCGACCAGTTTAGCAGCCTTGGTATTTTCGCGAGGCGCGGCGGGTGCGTCCGGCGAGCCTGCGGCCGCATCGCGGGTCTTGCCCCCTCCCCCATTCGAAGGAGCTGTGGCTTCGTTTCCACCATCGAGAAGCTGCCGCCCCGCGTCGCTGATCATCACGCCATAGAAGATGTCGTCATCATGCCGCCAGCTCTTGGCCTGCTCGCTAACGGTAAACTCGGTCGCGAGGCCCTTATCAATAAGGGCCTGGACCGAGCGACGGATGCGGTCGAACCGGGTCCCGAGGCTTTCGGCGGGCGGCAGCAGGCTGCCATCATCGCGTGCGGCAGCGGTCGAGAGCAGCACGAGCTGCATATCGGTGAGCTTGGTCATGGGTGGTCTCCTGATCGGACCGGCACCACGCCGGCCCACCACCCAGAGCCCCGCAAGTTCTCACTTGCCGGGGCCGCGGCCGCCTTTTCAGCGCCCGCTCTTCACGGACACAGCAATGCTCGACGTGCCCACGAAGTCGAGCAGAAAGTCGGGATTCTTACTCCTTCAGCGCGGCCGCCAGAATTGCGGCCAGCGTTTCCTCGGCGCGAGCGCGGATCGTCTCATCTTTTGACGAGAGGTCGTGCCGAAGCCATTCGGGGAGTTGGCTCAACTTCTCGGTCAGCCGACGCTCGATATCATTCATGCCTGCGCCTTGCGGCCCAAAGCTACAGGGGCGCAATAGCCTGGATCAGGATGTCCGCTTCGGGCGGCCACGCCTGGCCACCGGTTTGGTGCCGAGGCCATGCTTGAGCGCCAAGTCCTTGCGCTGCGCAGCGTAATCTGGCGCGGTCATCGGGTAGTCGGCCGGCAACTTCCACTTCGCGCGATATTGATCAGGGGTCAGATCATGCGACACGCCGAGATGGCGCTTGAGCATCTTCTGCTTGGTGCCGCACTCGAGACAGGTGATCGCATCGGGCTTCACCGATGAGCGAACCGACACTGCTGGCTCCTGCGGTACCTCCGGCACGACCACGGGTTGGCACAGGCCAGCAAGAGCGGCGTAAACACTCTGAATAAGGGCTGGCACATCAGCGACATTGAGGCGGTTATTCTCGACATGGCTGGCAACGATTTGTGCGGTCAACTCGATGAGGTCGTTATCAGCCATAGTATCTCCGTCGGTACATCGACGGCGTAGGACAACTTCTCTCCCGCGCACAGAGATTAGTCGTTGCTTCAGATCAAGCTACGCTTTGGGCCCCCAACATGCGGTCGAGCACGACCTTCATCGCCAGCGTATCGCGCTCGCAATAGGTCAAAAGCGCCTTGCGTATCTGCTCGCGGCGGACATCGTGCGTTTCAGGCGCGATGGCTTCGAAATACGCCACCTGAGCGTCGACGCCTGATTTCACATCCTCCAGACCATCATAGGCAAGGTCTGGTGCGATGGTCGGCAGGACCGCCTTGATCGACCAGCTGCCGCGCTGGTCGCGATGATAATAATGACGGCGCACGACCGGCAACAAATCGACGAGGCGGCCGGCCAGGCAGCGCAGACGTTCGGCATGGTCCGGAAATTGATCTGCCAGCTTGAGCAGACACCCACGTTCGAAGCTCGCATTCCACGCAATAACGGCGCCGGTTTGGGGCAGGCTCGCCAACGCCGTGGCGCACGCTTCGCGCGGGTCCGCCCCATCGAGAGACAGCCACTCGCGATGCTCGAGCGCCCCGCCGGCATCCTCGATATGCGCGGAGAATTGGAAGGGCACCTGTGCGAAGGGTCCGGTCCCGATCCAGCGCGGTATCGCGAACTGGATGGTCTCAAAGTCGAGATAGGTTCGAGGCCAGGCCCAGGATGCGGTCTCAGCGCGGATCGCCTCTGCATCATGATAGGGGACGCCGCTCAATGTCGCGGCATGAACGCGACGCAGCCGGTCGTTGGTCATCGCGTCCGCTGGAACATCGCGGAGATCATCGACACCCTTCAACGCCCAATCCCGCGCGATCTTTTTGCCCGCGATGTCAGGCAACAGGAATGCCGGCCATTCCGGCCCCGGCGGCATATCGCGCCAGCAATAGGTTTTGAACGAGCATGGGAAGGGCGTGTCGCAGTGGGCGCCGGGTTCGCGAACAGGCTCGGGCCCCGCAAGCGCGTCGCGTGCTGAACTGACGATAGCGGCGCGCCCGTCGATGATGGGCTCGACGCTGCCCGCGATGTCGGCGTCGGCGAAAAGACCGACATAGTCGCGCTCTTCTCTAAGGTTGAAACTGCGGTCGAGATGCCGAATGGCAGCCGACGCGATAGGTACGCCGTTCCCACGCATGACCCAAAGCTGGGTCGCAAGGTCTGCAAGGTGATATTCTTTAAGGCCGGTCGTGCTTTTGACCTCAGCGACGTGCCAGCCGCCGTCGGCGGGAATCATCAGGTCGACACGAATGAGCACATCGTCGTGGACAAAGGTCGCCTCGAAGATCGGCGCGTTCCAACCGGAGGCCAGGAGAGCTTTGGTCTCGTCGACCGCAGCACCCATGCCGCGACCTGCCTCGATCATGTGGCCGCCGGGCAATAGTGCGCAGGCGAGCGCGCCCACCTCGTGACCAACCGCCATGCTGCTGGTGACCGCGGTCGTTTCGTCGGACAGTTCGGAGCCATGAACCGACAGCCACAGCCGCTTCGGACATTGCTCGAACAGCGTAATTCGCGACTTCGACAATCCGCTGCGGCGGGGTCTGGTCGCGGTCTTTTCCATCGATCAGCTATTAGCAGATTCGAGGCGCAGCAGGCGAGGTCGCAGGCTGTTCACGAACTGGTTGGACACGCGCCCGAGCCATAAGCGGTGATCGGCGTCGTCGGCGTCGGACCAGGGCGTTGGCGCTTCCAGCGTCAGGCTGATGTGCGGGACGTTGTCGTGCGTCCACATTGGCGCCGGCAAGCCTGCGTCCACAAACTCGGCATCGATCGCGTCGCGCTCGATATTGAGCTCTTCCCACGCCAGCTCACCTTCGCTGCCCCTGAAGCTCACCGATACACCAATGCGCTGGGTGCCGCCTGACCGGTATGCGTTGACGTAGAGGCCTTGCGACAGCGGGATCTTCATCCAGCCGTTGCCGCCATAGCGGGGGGCTGGCTGGGCCGGATCATCGAAGCGCGTTTCGGCGACAAATTTTTCGACAAAGCGGCGCCATTTTTGCCCGAACTCGCTCGGCGGGCGCGGTGATGATGATCCAGCGTCCTCAGCTTCGGCAGATGCGATGATGACGCCCGGCGCTTCGTTGCGGATGACGTGGCGCTCAATGACCGCAGTACGCGCGAGAATGCGGGGCTGGACGATGAGATGTTCGCGGCCTGCACCGTCGGTGAAGCGATATTCGGCAATCTCGATCAGCCCGAAATCGAAGGCGAGGCCCGGTTGGTCACGCAGATATTCGCCGATGCGACGCGTGCCTTCCGCGATGCCGTCGCCGACAACCAGGAGCAGGAAGCGTCCAGCTGCAAGATCTCGCGCGACGCGGTCAACGAACTCGCCCTCGCTGAGCGCCCCACCGGCATTGCGGGCAAGCTCGTAGGGGACGTTGCCCTGTCGCTTCGTGGCGATGGAGACCTGGCGTTGTAGATCTTCATAGCCATAGCGGGCAAGCTCGCGGGCGTAGTCGAGGATTTGGCCGACAACCTCGCGGCGTGCCTGGGGATTGCGCCAGAGCTTGCACTCGACGACCACCAGCCTGCCCAACTCGTCCATGAGGACGACGTCGATGAAGCCGACGCCCGGTATGTTGAGCTCTTTAGCGACGGTGATCATCGTCCCGTAGCTGGGATCGAGATCATGGATGGGCAGCACCGCCGGATAGTCGTGGATGAGGTCGCGCAGGCGTTTCTCCAGGCGCGCTTCACCTTCGGGCACGCGAGGGACCAACTGGGCGGGAGATGCATCGTCGATAAGGACCAGCGTCATTGCGCATACTCCAACCGCGGAGTGACAGTCGCGGCGGGCTCGATCCTGACGCTGGTGCCGCCGGCGAACTGGAGCGTGGCTGGGCCCGTCGCGGCGCCGATGATCTGCGACATTACGGCGGCTGTGAGGCCTTTGAGGCCGATGCCGTTGAAGCTTGTGATGACCATGCCGGAATGGAGACCAGCCTTTTCGCAGGCCGGCGTTACCGACGCGATATAGGCGCCATCGGGGACCGCCGTGACGGTGAAGCCGTAATTATTCTTCGATGGCGCGGATGCGATGGTAGTAGCCACATCCGGAAGCGGGGGCAGGCCAGCTTTTAGGCAGGCCGATGTCATCAGGTCGGTGCCCTTGGGCGATCCTATCTCAGTGTAGAGCACCTGGTCGTTGTCGATGACGACCGTGAACATGGCGGAGCCAGTATAGCCTCCCATCCTGTTCTTGCTGTTGACCAGAGCACACGTCGTGTAGCCGTAGATCCGCTTGCTCCAGAACGGCGTGTAGCCGCGCTTCACAAATCCGTGAGGCCAATCGAACTTAGCTGAATCCGGGTCGATGAGACGGTTGCGGACGGCAGTCTCGGCGAGTTCGCGGAAGCGTTCCCAGTCTGGTTCAGGCCCATAGCTGGCACCCACCGAAGGCTCGGCAGCCTGAGCGGTCGGTGATAACGCGGGAAGTGTCGCAGCCGCGATGGTGAGGCATAGCAAGCGTGCATGCAGCATTGCGCGTCGGCATTGCCTGTTCGAAAATGGTACCATGAGCGCCCCCAATCATGGCGACGCCTTGGCCTTGGCTTCCTCGTCGCACCTATGTCCTCTCGGGGCGACGGCCAAAGCCGGATGTTGAGAACCTGTTACGCACAGGCGCATGCGCCTTTACCGGCGGACCGGCTGGACATGCGCGCATGCCACCCGGCCCTCCAAAACTGGATGACCGAGTATGCGTAAAGGGGTTCTCACGCCCCGCTCCCGAGTGTCGCGGGAGCCGGGTCAGATTGCTCCGAACTGCTCACGAAGCAAGTTGAATATGGCTGGCGCACGCGGTTGAATCGTTATCGCTGGCCGCGCCGTGGCTCAGGGCTCTGTCGAGCATGATTAAGCTTTCTTCGAGCGCGCGGCTCGGCGGCAGAAACGGGGCCGATTGCCGACTGGCAGGTCCTAGAAGCTAAGCAAACCGTCCTCGTCGTCGAAGACGATGTGCTCGTCCGGATGCACGGCGTCGACATCTTGGAGGATGCAGGCTTCACCGTTCTGGAAGCCGAGACCGCAGACGAGGCGATCACGCTGCTCCAGGGGCAGGAGGACGTGCATCTCCTATTTTCAGATATCGACATGCCCGGAAGTATGAACGGTCTCGAACTGGCTCAGCTGGTCCGCGACCGCTGGCCGAAGGTTCGCCTTCTGCTCACGTCCGGCCATCATCACATCGAAGAGGAGGCACTCCCAGAGCATGGCCGGTTCGTCCGCAAACCGTGGACCCGCGAACGGCTCATCGCGACGATCCAGGCGACGTTAGACTCCGGTGCCTGACGCCGCGGTGTCTCATGACAACCGCGTAATCCCAGGCGGGGACTCTATAGCGGTGAACCTGTGCATACCGCATGCGACCCGCCATAGCTACCGGCAGCCAGTCGACATCCTGCCGCAAAACCGCCAACCATGCTCGTATCTTGCCGGACCGATGATGCGGGAAAGTCCGCTCCTGACGGAAGCCGTCGTTGTGGGAAATTACAGGGAATGACAGGAATGTCCCAGTCTCTGACCTTCTCCCGATAGATGAACGAACGGCGGGTTTCGGGATCACGACGTCATCCACTGAACGGCTGAATTTAGGGCGCGTTGTCGCCGTTCCATCCCGTTTTGGTAGGGCGACGGCTTACGACTCCTTATCGTCGTTGGACAGGTACACGGCGAGAGCCGACTTACGGCGCGCTGATGATCGAGGCCGTGGAATATGGGGAGATCGTTTCCCACCCCAGCGTTGAATAGAGAGCCCGACCATCTTCCGTGGCGACCAGCAGCTCCGGATTGGCAGAGTGTCGTCGGGCGTCGTGGAGTGCACGCATTAAAACCTGCCCAAGTCCTTTTCGGCGATGCTCAGGCGCCGTTACGATCCGATCGTAGATAAACACGCCCCAAGCCTCCGCCGCATAACCACTGGCAGCGAGAGCGCCAGTTTCGGACGCGATCCGTGCCTCCATCACCGCACCGGCGCGGCTAACCTCAATCGCATAACCGTTGGGTAGACGCCTCACAGGAGGGGTATGGATAGCACGCATGAAGTAGCTCGGAGCGTGAAGCTCCCACGCCTTTGGTAGCACCGCTCGCAGTTCGTCGGCCCCACCACATAATTTCAGAAAATAGAGAGGCTCGACGATGGTGTGCGCAAGTTCTTCGAGGCCCACGTTGATCTCCGGGAAAACCCAACGGGCGATCTCAGAATCTGAATTGGTGTTGACGCGAAAGCCTCCGTATTCAGGGACCGGCATAGGCAGCCCCCGCGCAACCGACCGAGCTGAAAGCCAAGCATTGAGGATCATCGGGTCAACGCTAGGGTTGCTCATCATCTCTCACCAACGGAACAGCAGCTATCCCAAGAATGAAAGCCGCATTGCGGTATGGCAAGATTTCCACCCCCTAGCCGACATCAGCCCCTCTCGAGCAGACCGACCGCTTACAGGCTCGCCAGATGGTCGCTGCTACGTCCGATTATAGAGCGCATTCGGGTCGGTAGGAATAAGCTTTGCCAGTAGGGCCGCCCCCGTTTGCGCTCTCCGTTCAGGCGCGCTGACGAAGTGCCGAGAACATTGACATGAGGCCGACGGGGCCACCTTTTTCCTCGGCGCGTATATAGGCGTCACGCTGACGCATGCGCGCGAGATGCGCCTGCATGTTGGGATAGGGCTCGATCTGCCCGAAGCCTTCGACCAGTTCCTCGTAAAAAGTGAGTTGGATGTCGGCGGCACTGAACCCGACGCCGGCGATCGTCCCGTCGAGGCCCAGCGCCTCCTCTATCAGGGTCAGATGCTTGGTGAGCATCGCCTGGGTCTGCGCCTTGCCGGCATCGTCGGGGCTGCGCAGGAACCGGAGCAGGCCCATCAGAGGCGCCTTGGCCGATCCCTCGATATAGGTCAGCCATTGGTAAAACCGCATCGATTCGGCCGTGCCGGGCGGCGGACGGAGCCGGCCGTCGCCATAGGCATCGAGGATGTAGAGTATAATGCCGGTGGACTCGACCATCACCGCACCGTTGTCCGCGATCGTCGGTGCCTTGGCAGCGGGATGAATGGCACGCAGCGAGGCCGGCGACATGAAGGTCTGGCGATCGCGTTGATGGAGGGCAATTCGATATTCGACTCCCAGCTCCTCGAGCAGCCAGAGCACGACGTGCGAATGCGAATTGTTCAGATGATGGACTGTAATCATATGCGGTTCCTCACCAGGGCTTGGATCCGCTCTCGTCGAAAAAGCCGACGGTCGGACCATCGTCGTCGATCATCGCATATTTCAGGATGATCTTCGCCCCTTCATCGGAGCCCGCGAGCGCGAACGTGAGGGCTGCTGGACCGGTCGTACTATAGTTTCACGAGATCGCCGGTGCGGGCGGGCGGCGTCGTTCCGACAGAGTTTCGATCGTTCGCGTAGCCGTCATCGAGGTCATAAGAGCTGACTGGCCGGTTGCAGGAGCGGAAAGACCGGCGGCTACGTCCGATTATGGGGCGCGTAGCTGCCTTGCTGCGTATGACGATGGTGTATCACTGAGTTGCGGCATTTATTACTGCAACTGTCTCGTCAGGCTGGTCCAACATTGGAAAATGCCCGCTTGCGTTGAACCAGTGCAGCTCGGCGGAAGGAAAGGCGGCCTTTGCACGCGCCGCCTGTCTCGGCAGGCATAACCGATCGTGGCGACCCCAACCGATTACGATCCGCCGAGACGGATCGGCTGCTGGGCCAATTTGCTCAGGCCCGCTGGCGAGATCATTCACCAGAGCATCGAATGTTGACGTATCACTTAAGCTTTCAAGCTCGGTCGCGACAACTGTCGGATCGAGCGCCCAAGGGCGAGCCGACAGCTGCGCTAGCAGCGCTGTGCGTGACGCGGCGTTCTTGCTTAGCGTTTGCAGCATAGGCCGGATTGCCCGAACCAACCGTCCCGACACTCCGATGGTAACTTTGAAGAATGTGCGCTCCCAGCCGCGCCAGAAGCCGCCAGGATCGAGGGCCACGACGTTGCCGACCCGGCCACGCCGCGCAAGCTCCAGCGCAATCCGCGCACCCATTGAGCTACCGACGACATCGATTCCTTCAAGTCTGTGTTCCGCGATGTAACGCTCGACGCTGGCAACGAGGCCATCGAAGGTCCCGCTATCCTGGCCGGCTGGACTTGCGCCGTGTCCGGGAAGATCAACCGCAATAAGCGACCGCTCGGCACTGAGGGCGTCCATGACGGTGCTCCATGATTTCCAGCTCCCGCCGAGACCGTGAATAAGTAGCAACTGGGGACCAGATCCGCGTTGAACCTCGTGCATTCAGCAAAACTCCGATTGGTTACCCTGAACCATCGGGATTGACCTTCGGGGCCGACGACTGCGTCATCGAATTGATGATACGAAATTAAGTCAGTCGGGTCATCGCGCGACCGACCGCTTCTGGGTTAGGTGATCGCGGCGTCGGATGGCCGCTGTTAGGGCGCATATCTGCCAAGCCGCAGACGAAGCAAATATTCTAGATCGTCGGCGAGATCTTAGGATCCCTCGCCCGCTCGAGCAGCTTCGGCCGGGCGTTCAAAACCAAGGCTTTCCAGAACGGCGTGCGCTTCGACAAAGCTCTCCGCGCAATAGACTGGCACGCCGACGGTAGTGATCCCGGCAAGATGTTCGGCATTTGGGCCTGACTTACACGATCCCGACACGTCGCGGATCAGGACGGCCCCAACCCGATCGCGATGATCGCGCACCACTGCAGCATAAACCTCGACATCCTTCTGGCCATTGTCACCCATCAGCAAAAATTGATGATCGGGATAGAAAGCGAGGATCTTGCGGATCGCCTCGATCTTGTGATCGGCGTGGCCGGTATTGATGAATTTTGTCGCATCGATCCCGATGTCCTTCAGGAACATCGGCCCGTGCGGAATGGCATTACGCTCCATAAAATCGGCGAGGAATCCGTAGAGATTCCAAGGACTCGAGGAGACGTAGAAGAAGGGCCGTGTCGGTGCGCGATGGTCGCGCGCAATCATCGCATAAAGGCTTGCCGCCCCCGGCACGACGAGCCGATCCTGCGGGCGTTCCACCAGAACACGGCGCCAGTTTTTCAGGAAATTGGTAGCGCCAGTCTCGATCACCGTATCGTCGATGTCGGAGATCACCCCCCAATGATCATCGGTCCCCGGCGCCAGGACCGGAACCTCAACCGACGGCGTCTGCATCTCATGGTGGGGCGTCGTGAGCGTCACCGCATCCCAGCGGGCGGTGAAGGGTAACGCCTCTTCGATCGGGATGGCGAAGTTGAAATAGCCTTCCTCGTCGGACACGACATCATCGCTCCGTCCGTCATGCTCGAGACGGACCGTTACACCCGCCAGTTCGCGGCTGTTATAGATGGCCAGCATAGCACGGACCCGCGCGACGAATCCTTCGTCCGGGTCGAGCGCGTCGGCGAAGCGAACGATGCGTCCCGACACCCGAAGCTCGGTGGCATTGCGATAGCCCGCATACGCCAACATCCGGACCCGGCCGTCACCGCGCGATGGCAACAGCCGGGTCAGCCGGTCGATATCCCGTTCAAGCTCCAGCGCAGCGGCGTGAAGGAGGCGACCGAAAAGTGCCATCAAGGGCCGACGTCATTCCCGCCAGACTTCAGGCGGTGTGCGGCAACCGATGGGAATCCCAGTGCCTTCGCGACACGGTCATCCCATCCATACGGATCGGCGCGGATGATCGCATTGCCGCCATCGTCCACGACGACCGTCTGATACATCAGGCGCACCGGCAGTTTTCGCGGCAACGCGACAAAGCCTTCCTCACCAGCATCCCGCGCCTTGCGCCACTCCTCCAGCACGCCGGCGTCGCGCGCTAGAATTTCAGCGAAACCGAGCGCATCTTCGACCCGGACACAGCCGTGGCTGCGCTGGCGCTGAACCTCGTTGAAGAGCGCCTTGGCGGGGGTATCGTGCAGATAGATGGCGTGCGTGTTCTGCATATCAAACTTGACCAGGCCGAGCGAGTTTTTCGGTCCCGGCTGCTGAACGATCCAGCCATCCTTCCACACCATGTTGTTCTGTCGCAGATAGCCTTCGCCCTTGCCCGCGATCTCCTTCTTCTCGATCGATCGTGGCACTGTCCAGGTGGGGTTCGCGACCAGTCGATAGATTGGCGATTGGAGCAGAGGCGTTTCGGTATCGGGTTCGCCGACCACTACGCGCCGGCTGTCCACGATCTTGCCGTCGCGCCAATAGGTCAGTTGAGACGTCGCGGTGTTGACGTCGATGCGCGTCGATGGCGCATTGCGCTCGAGCCAGCGCAGCCGTTCCATCGCGACCCCGATGGAACGCGCGCGATCGCCATCGGTGAAGTTCAGGATCTCGAGCGCGTCGCTCCCGATAATGCCGTCCGGCTTGATGCCATAATCGGCCTGCATCCGCTGAACGGCTTTCGTCATCACGGCATCGTAGCGGGTGGGCTTGGTGCTGCCATTGTCAAGATAGCCCAGCGCGATGAGCTGGAGGGCAATCGCGGGGATGCGCGCATCCGTCGAGCCGGGTTCAAGCGGCCTGGCGCGTTCGGGAATGGCGGGAGCGCCTTGTCCGTCGCCCTTGCGTAACGCGACATAGGCCTTCGACAAGGCCAAATAATGCGGATCCTTCGGCGCCAGATTGTCCAGCCATTCGCCAACCTTGCCTTGCATCAGAGCATCGGCAAGCCCGTTCCGCAGATCGATGTCAGGACGCGCCAGCGTGTAGATCGGATAGAGCTTCGCTGGATCCGCTGATCCCTTGGCGAGCGCGGAGGCGAAGCGCAATGCTTCGTCAGTCAAAGCGCGATCTTCGCCGTCCTTGCCCTTTTCGGGCAGCGCGAACGCCACATGATCGAGGGCATGCTCATCGCGCCGATCGATCCGATCGCGCAGTTCGCCCGCCGCCTTGGAGTTCCATTGCGCTGTTTCTAGCGATGCCGCGGAAATTGGATTTTTCGGAGAAGGCTCGCCACAGGATGCGAGGGTGAGGGACAAAACGGTCAGTGACGCGGCAATCGCAATTTTACGCACGCAGAACTCCTCATGGTCTCATCACCTGAACGCGAGGGAGTTGCTTAGGGTCCGTATCGACAAGCTCTTGGCAGTCGCGGTCGTCAGCACCTCGAAACCATTTGCGCCACCATCTTCGTTGAACTCCAGGAGTTGCGGCCAATGTCGGGGACAGTTGGCCGCAGGTGCGACCTCTCGTGCGTGAGCGGCGGAGATTATAGGCGCCGCGGACGTTGAGCGCAGGGCATCATCAGGAGACGCAAATGAGCATCTTTGGAAATATCCTCGGCAAGATCTTCGGCCACGGCGACAAGCCGACGAAGCCGACCACAACGCCGCCTCCCGCAGCACAGCGCCCGGCGGTCGCGACGCCTGCCGCGTCAGTGCCCAAGCCGGCTGCGCCAGCACCCTCGCCCGTACAACCGGTGGATGTCGAGGCGGTGCTGACCCAGATCGCTGCCGCCAAGGGCCGTCCCTCGAACTGGCAGACTTCGATCGTCGACTTGCTGACGCTACTTGACCTCGACTCAAGCCTTACGGCGCGCAAGGAGCTCGGGGCTGAACTCAACGTCCACGCCGGTGCAGGTGGCAGCGCCGAGCAGAATATCGCGCTTCACAAGGCGGTAATGCGTAAGCTCGCTGAAAATGGCGGTAAGGTACCTGCTTCGCTGCGCGATTAAGCGCGCGCTATCGCCGGTTTATCGATCAGGCCCCGTCCGGCTTTGCGCCATGTCGGGGCCCCCGTTTGATCCCGCGCGACCTGCCCTAGATCACCGCGCATGCGGTGGTCAGGCGACAGCAGCCCTAAGCAACCAGATCGCAGCGTGTAGACGAACGTGGGCTTTCGGGAGGGGATCACGGCGCAATGCCGCCTAATGTCATAGCCGCGCGTTGAGCGCTGATGACTGACACGATCAAGGATCTCCAGCGTAGAATGGAAATTGCGGCGAGCGATCTCGATTTCGAGGAGGCGCGGCGCCTTCGTGACCGGATCAATCTGATGCGAGGCGGGGCAAGCGCTGCAGACGCCGCGCTGGCAGACACATCGGGTTTGGTCCGCCAGCAGCCCGGCACCATGGGGCTTGGCACGAGCAGGCAACGGCCGGCACCTTCGCCAAGGTGGAAGCCGCCGCCGAAGCCCGATCTCATGACTTCCGGCCGGAAACGAAAGTGATGATCGACGTCGCAAGTGCCGCCGTGCTTGACTTACTTGCTGCTCGTGATCCGGAGCGACGATATGTCCCAGCGAGGTTGCACGAAAGATCGCGGCAGTAGCATCCGCAAATGATGGGGGAGATTGGCGTACCGCGATGCCCATCGTCCATGCTGCAGTTGATCACCTGCTAAGTCAGAGGGATATCACCCTGAGCTGGAAAGGCAGGGCCATATCGGCGCGGTCCGGGCCGTATCGGATTGCCGTCGCGAGCGTCAGCTCATCGGACACCCGAAAATGATCTCGAACGTCCGACTATCGGGCGCTTTGCTGCCATATATAAGATGGACACAGGCGGAGTTGCCGAAAGACCGGAGAAATCGCTTCCGGCAAGGCCTGACTCATACGCATTTGCATTGAATGACAGACGCGCGATACCATCGTCAGCGACAAAAGAGTGCGGGGAGTGATCAATGCCGACCAGAGAACAAATCGCCGGCGCAATGCAAACACACTTCGACGCGTGGAACGCGCAGGATCGATCCCGCTGGATGGCAAACTTCTCGGCGTCGGTCGTATTTGAGGACCCCATCGGTGGACCGAAGAAGGTCGGCACTGAGTCCGTCAGGCTGAGCTGGGATAACTCATTCAAGAACGGGCGCTCGTGGAAACTCGAGCCGATCCTGATGCAGATATGCTCAGATCAGGCGGCCTGCCATATCCGCAATACGGGCGATCTGAACGGCGAGACGGCGGTAATCGACAGCATAGAGGTGTACACGATCGGCGATGATGGAAAGATCGCGTACGTGCGCACGTGGTTCACGCCACCACCGGGCGTCGTCCTCGATCCGTATTTCATGCAGGCTCACGAGCATTGACCAGGCATTTATAGTTTTAAAGAGGTCATCGACGGACTTTTACGACACGATTTAGGGCACAAAGTCGGCACTGCCTTACCAGTATATGCCGCGCAAACTGCTGATCCTTTAGACACTGAGTAGGGCCGCTACTCACGGGCCCGCAGCTTGGCGCCTACGCCATACTGGCTACCCCGATGGTCAAAGTATGGCTCATCTCGTGGCCGATCCGCGATACCGTCGAGCTCGACCTAGCTCGCCATTTGCAAGATGAAATCCGCATTGGGGGAGATGCGCGCAGAGGTACTGGCCGCCTTATCCGCCGATAGCAAAGATGGGTGATTTGCGCTGCCGCAGATATCGCGATCGCCCACCCGGCCCAAATGCCGTCAACCTAGGAAATGCAATGAAGTTTTCCACGACTTTGCCATTCCTGCGCGACCTGTCGTCGCGTGATCCCTACCGGGAAACGTTCGAGTTAGCTCAGGTCGCTGAGGAAGCAGGCTTCGATACAATCACGATCGGGCAGCATCATTTTCGCGAAGGCGACCCATCTGACCCGCTGACGGTGCTGGGATGTGTCGCCACGCGGACTAGTCGCATCAGGGTGGCAACAGGGATCTTCATCCTGCCGATGCATGACCCTCTGCAAGTAGCGGAGCAGGTGGCGACAATCGATCAACTATCGGGCGGCCGCGTCTCTCTCGGCGTCGGAACGGGCTGGAATCAGTTTGAATACGAGGTGCTTGGCGTTCCCTTCAAGGAACGCGGAGCGAGGATGGAAGAAGCTCTCAAGGTACTCCGCCTTCTCTGGGAGAAGGAAAACGTGAGCTTTGAGGGTAAGTTTTATAGATTCCCGGAGCTGACGATGTTCCCGCGGCCGATCCAGCGTCCGGGGCCACCGCTCATCGTAGCCGGAGACGTGCCGGTTGCGGTCGATCGCGCAGCTCGGTTGGGCGACATGTGGATGTGCGGTCCGGTGGTCGACCTTGGCTACGCGAAGGCGTTGTCGTCAATCTATCGAGAAAAATGCGAGGCCATCAACCGCAAGCCCGACTTGAGCAGCCCCCACCGGGTGGTCCGGCTTGTTAGTTAGTGCATTGTCGTTTCCGCCGCCATTGCCGGGCGTAGGTGGAGCGAAGCGGAACCGGAGGCCGGCAATGGCGGTGTCGCCGCTTCCGGGGCCGGCGGGCGGTAGCCCAGGCTGCTGTGCGGCCGGACGGTGTTGTAGTGACGGCGCCACGCCTCGATCAGCACCCTGGCCTCGGCGAGGCTGTAGAAGATCTCGCCGTTGAGCAGCTCGTCGCGAAGCGACCCGTTGAAGCTCTCGTTATAGCCGTTCTCCCATGGCGAGCCCGGGGCGATGTAGAGCGTCTTCACGCCGATCTGGCCGAGCCAGGTCTGGACGGCGGTGGCGATGAACTCGCTGCCGTTGTCCGACCTGATGTGCGCTGGCGGACCCCGGTCGATGAACAGGTCGGCCAACGCGGCCAGCACGTCTTCGTGGCGGAGCTGGCGTGACACGACCAGTGCCAGGCACTCGCGACTGGCCTCGTCGATGATGGTCAGGATGCGGAACTTGCGCCCGTCGTGGGTGCGCTCCTCGACGAAGTCATAGGCCCAGACATGCCCCGGATACTCTGGCCGGAGCCGGATGCAGGAGCCGTCATTGAGCCACAGTCGACCGCGTTTCGGTTGGCGCTGCGGCACCTTCAGCCCCTCGCGCCGCCAGATCCGCTCCACCCGTTTGTGGTTTACCGACCAGCCCGCCGCATGCAGCAGCGCGGTCACCCGACGGTAGCCGTAGCGCCCGTACTGCTTCGCCAGCGCGACGACGTCGTCGGTGAGCGCCTGCTCGTCATCCGCCCCGCACGGCACTTTGCGCTGCGTCGACCGGTGCTGCCCGAGAACGCGACACACCCGTCGCTCGGATACGTCCAGCACCTCTTTCACCTGGTCGATGCAGCGCCGGCGCCGCGCGGGGCTCAGAAGTTTCCCCGTGCCGCCTCCTGCAGGATCAGCTTGTCCAGCGTCAGGTCGGAGATCGCGCGGCGCAGCCGCAGGTTCTCTTTCTCCAGGTCCTTCATCCGCCGTGCCTGATCCGTCTTCAGGCCACCATACTCCTTGCGCCAGCGATAGTAGGTCTGCTCGCTGACCGCGATCCGTCGGCACGCCTCGGCGGTCGTGCCGCCTTGGCCCAGCATGATCTCCACTTCACGCAGCTTCCCGATGATCTCCTCGGGCTTGTGCTTCTTCGAAGGCATTCGTCGTCCCTTCCTCGATCCAGACTGTCATAGTCGGTGGACCACTCAGAAGGGGGCAGCTCAAGGCCGCCGCCCCGCCGCCCCATATGGTCGAGACGATCTACTCAGCCCGCCTTGCCAGCCTCCTTGGCCGCTTCGTTCACCATCGCGCGGTCGGCATTGTCTTGAACAGCTGCGGCCATCGCCTCCCAAGTCTCCGCAGATCGCAAGTGCATGTCACGGCGGTTAGGCAAAGCTGTATTTCGTGCGGCAGTGCGCTGCGCTTCCGCGTTCGCGCGATACATCTCATATCGAGCGTCGTCGAGCGCCTACAATCCCTTGGCTGAAAGGCCAAGCGAGGGTGCTGCTCGATTCTGTGAGACTGTCCGGAAGGGTTGAGGCTCCCAGCTGGGGACTTCCCGGGGTCGGGCTGCGGGAAGCCTCAAAGCGCGATAACTCGCCACAGGCTCGGCCGCCTTTCCATTCGCACCACGCAGATCAGAAAAGCTCAATCTATATTAGCGCAACCGTTGCAGTTGTCTGATAGATCGACGTAACTTCGTTGGGGGACGATATGATCAACGGTAAGGATTGGGGCGTTCGCGCGCAGGCCAAGACCATGCGGGCCGAAGCGGTGGCGGTTGTCAGCGTCATTGGAACGATCGCTGTAGCCGGCCTTCTAATGCTGATCGCCTACTTTTAGATTCTTTGCCCTCCACAATGTAACCATCCTCGCTGAACCGCGAAATCTCAAGACTACATTCTAACGGGGTGAGACTTCACGCCGTGCGGAGTCACGCCACACCGAGATTGGGGAATCGTGCGCGAAGCCTCGAAGACAAAATAGCAGAGTAAAGAGGTGCAGCATTAATGCAGATTGGGTGGAAGGCACAATGTTTCGCCCACGCTGCCCGATATCTAGGCTCTCATTCATTGCATAATTTACATCGGCGCCCTAGCTCAAGCGCGACGTCGAATGCCGGAATGATCGCCGGCCCACGAAGGAACATCTCGCCCGCGAACCAATTTTCAACCCGACCTGCACGATTGTGACGCAAGGTGGAAACGGGAGAAAACCGTGCTTCAGTTGACGTACATCAGTACCGCCGCGCCATCGCTGTCGATTTATGACGCGGAGACTATTCTCGAGGTGTCACGGCGCAATAACGCCCGCGCCGGAGTTTCTGGGCTGTTGGTGTTTGACGGCAAACGCTTCCTGCAAGCCTTGGAAGGAGATCAGGCTGCTGTTGAGCACACGTTCGCCCGCATTCGCGAAGATGTTCGTCACCGCGCCATCGTCGAGCTTTCCAGGCGAACCGTAGAGATTCGCGAGTTTGGCCCGTGGGCAATGGCCTCGGAAGTCGTTGGTCCAATTATCGGCAAAGGCGACATCGTAGGAACCGTTATCGCTCTGACGGAAACAATCCCTGACGCCAACGTCCGCGAGCTATTCCGCGGCTTTGCCAAAATTCGCGCGGCATAATCGCCCAAGCGATCTAGCGCCTGCCATATTGCTCGGCCCGCTCAAGATACGCCGCCGACATCTTGAGATGGACCGCTGCGGCGCAGCTGTCGTCGCACTGCGTAGCTAGCTCAGCTTACTGCCGCGCGCGCTCGATGAAGTATTCCCGATTATCTTCGGCAGTTAGGCTTGGCATCTTTGTCTCCGCGCTGGCATCCGATCCCCACTGTCTTTGGCGACGGAATCGTTCTACTCGCAATCTGGTTCCAGCGCGTCGGCGGCAAGCTTATGCCCCCGCCTGGGTCTCTGCTTAAAAACTGGGCGGCTAGGCAAGTATGGTTCTGACCGAGTGGCTCCATCCGCTCCGCCACAACATCGAGTTGTCACAACTCGCAACACCGTGCGCCTAAGGGTCTGATGCGAGGCGGCTGCGAGATCCTCCGCGACGGCTCCCCGTAGCCGCGGGATTGCGCCCCAGCATAGGGTCTCAACGGGAATGCGGCCGCTCTGCTGGCAACGGATCGGCGCGCCAGAACGTTCTTCCCTGATCATCAGACCGTGGGCGACGGTTGGTTCAACAGGGAGAAGCGTGTGCCGTCGGCGACCGCAGAGGATATGCGCGATCTGAAGGAGCTGGCGGCGGGCCGCGCCGCGGCGAGCCCCTACAAGATGGGCTGGCCTGCGTGGAAGCAAGTTTTGAAGCGTGTTTGGTCGGAATCGTCTGAGGACAATATTGGCCTCGTTGCAGCCGGGGTCGCTTTCTACGGCTTCCTCGCGATCATACCTTTGCTCGGGAGCGTAGTCCTTCTTTATGGGCTGATCGCCGACACCGACACGGTGCTCCACGACATTCGCGCTTTGGTCACGACCTTGCCGGCTTATGTCGCCAAACTGATCGCCGACCAGCTCGTCGAAGTGGTGACCGCCTCGACGGGAAAGAAGGGATTGGGGTTGCTCGCGGCTTTCGGTCTGGCGTTGTTCGGCGCGCGTAACGGCGCGGCCTCGCTGATCACCGCGCTCAACATCGCATATGAGGAGGCAGAGACGCGAGGTATCGTGCGCCAGACCTTGCTGGCGCTCGGCATCACAGCCTGCGGCGTTCTGCTCGCACTCGTCGCAGTGCTCGCGATCGCGGCGCTCGGCCATCTCGAGTCCTTGCTACCGAGCTTGCCCGATGCGCTGCTCGTCCTCGGCAAGCTGGCCGCCTACGCCCTGCTTGGTCTGGGCGGCGCGGCGGGCGCCGCAACGTTGTATCGCTACGGCCCCGACCGCGCAAAGGCGCGATGGGTCTGGTTGACGCCGGGCTCCCTCTTCGCCGCCTTTGGTTGGCTGCTGCTGTCGCTTGGCTTCGGCGTCTATGTCGCCAACGTTGACGATTATAGCGCGACCTATGGGTCCTTGAGCGCGATCGTGGTGCTGCTGACCTGGCTCTATCTGTCGAGCTTCATCCTGCTGCTCGGCGCCGAGCTGAACGCTGAGCTCGAACATCAGACCGCGCGTGACACGACGGAAGGAACCGAGACTCCTTTGGGCACGCGTCAGGCCTGGGTCGCCGACCATGTCGCAGGCGCGAGCGCCGCGGACGAGGCGCCACACCCTTCGCCGCTGTCGGATGAGCCGGTCACGGCGGACAAAATTATGGGCGAGGAAGACGCTGTCGAGACGGGCGCGTCAGTCGTCATTATCGCCTCGGACCCGGCGCCGCGCTCGATTGCTACCGAGGCCGCGACGATTCGGGGGGCCGCGGCGGGATCGCGGCTTGTCGGGCTCGGGCGGGTCGGCGTGGTTCCATCGATCGCCGCCGCGGGCGGGCTAGTCCTACTGCGGCGGCGCGGCCAAGCGCTCAAAGGCGGCGCCTTGCTTTTTGTAGCTGGCGGACTCGCCTTTCTCGGGCGACGCGGGCCCGTGGGTTGAGGGTCGGATCGCGGACAGATGTAAGACCGGACCGAACGCTTTCAGTCCGATTATAGTCGAGTTCTTGGTTGGGGCGCTTTTTGGGCGTCCGCTTTGAGAAATTGTCTCGAGCTCTGCGAATGACCGATTGTGCGGCGCATAGGTGACCGCCTCGATGCGGCTATACCTCTATCCTGCGGGTGTATGTTTCTCGAAATATGAGCCAGCGCGGATGTCATGAATAATGTCTCGATGCCTCGGTTTCCAACCGAGTTCCTGTTGGGACCGTCTGGCAATCGAGCGACTGTTCACCGCCAGGGCGACGCCAGCGATTTGCTCGCCCCAAATGCCGCATCCCTCCTCAAACGTGACACTGCGCGTTGGGCATTGCAGAACCGACGCCACCGCCTCCGCGATCGATCGGAAGTCCGCTTCGCCCGAAACCGCGTGATAAAGCGCGCCCGAAGCGCCGTTCGTCGCCACCAGCCAATAAAGGTCGGCCAGATCATCGACATGAACGTTCGAGTAGAGGTTGAGGCCCGCGCCGACATAGCATGCGCTTCCCGTCGTCCGAACCGATTTGAAGATCGCGGGCACCTGTGTACTTCCGCCGCGCCCGTAGATCAGAGGCGGTCGAATGACCATGCCCGCGACGCCTTCCAGACCCGCGGTTCTGACCATATCCTCGGTCGGCAAGCGCCAGGCCCGTGTCGCTCCGCCGGGAAACGGAAACGGATCATCCTCCGCGAACGTGTAGTCGCTCCATTGGCCATCCCGGCTTTCGATGCCGAGAACACCCGTACCCGACGTATAAATGAACCGACGCGCGGACCTGCGACAGCTTTCGATCACCGCAGACACGACCGCACGCTCGTCGGTCCCTGAGCCGATGCCGGCGAGTACCGTAATATCGAAATCACGGGCGGCAGCGGCGATCGTGGCCGGATGATCAAGATCACCCGCGACCGGTATGACCCCTTCGCCTTCAAGAACTTCAGCATTGTGGGCGCTGCGCGCTATTCCGGCGACCGCGGCGCCTGCCGCCTTGAAACGTCGCGCCACTGCGGAGCCGATATAACCGGTTGCGCGTACGACCAGTGCTCTCAATCCACGCCTCCCAAATGCCCAGAAGCCAGCCTACGGCTAACTCTTGCGGTTCATCCGGAACAACGGCGGCTTTCCGGGTGATTGGAGCCTATCAGCTACCGCCTAAAATAGGACGCGATGCCGCCGTTCGGATTAGGTTCGACGCAATGACGTCTTCCGCCCAACTATTACCCTTCAGTTCGGGCGTAGGAACGACACTCAACGCCGAAAGCGGCCATGGGCAGCGCTGAAATCTATTCCGGGCGGTGCCTGCTCCCATTCAAGACCGCGCGCCCTTCGTTCGGCAACGGACACCGCCGCGCCGGGCACGAAGGCTCCCAAATCAGCGCTCATCCAAAGAACGCCATCTGCGATTCTTCCGGCCTACACAGCCGGCCCACCGGCTCGAGATCGATTGCCTCTGAATATCGCCGCCCGTGAAAAACGATCGACGCCGACACCGAGATTTCTCGAGGACCTCGCAATTTTCGCCATGGCACGCGACCGGTAGAGCCTGTCCCAGCTCGAAAGAAACAGCGATCGTGCTGACGCGAACGATCCGAAACACATCGGCCGCATCATGACAGTTTGTGATACGACGACCCACCCGTCGGCATACCCGATTTTTTTGCCCACACCGCACCCGGAGACGTCCGGCGCGGGTTCAATGCCCGTGCCCGACCTTCCTCTCCCAATACCTTCAGCCGACACGCTCCCTAAGGATGGCGGCCTGTCACGGCCGGCCGCCCTTGCGATCGCGGTCGCCGTGCTGGGCGCGAGTGCGCTCATCGGCCGGCGCAACGCGCCGGACCGCTCGCATCCGCGCATCCGCCGCTGGTACCAGCGGCTCGACAAGCCCGGCTTCGTCCCGCCCGACGCGGTCTTCGGCGCGGTCTGGCCGCTGCTCAAAACCGGCCTCGCGGTCGGCGGCTACCGTCTGCTGCGCCAGCCCGCGACCGCCCCGCGCAACGCCGCGCTCGGCCTGTGGCTGATCAATGGCGCGCTGATCGGAGGCTGGTCCGATCTCTTCTTCCGGCGCAGGGCGCTGGGGCCGAGCGCGGCGCTCTGGGGCGCGATGGTTGTCACCGGCACGGCTCATGCGGTCGCCGCCGCGCGCCGCGACCGCGTCGCAGGCGCGCTGGCGCTCCCGCTCCTCGCCTGGCTCGGCTTCGCGACGGTGATGGCGACCGACATCTGGCGGCGCGCGCGCCGCGGCAGCGACGACTGACCACGGAACCTGACGCAGCGCTTGCGGTTCTCCGAGAGCAAGGAGAGCCCGCCATTCCCCACCGCATCCTCGTGACCGGCGCCAGCATCGCCGGCAACGCCGCCGCTTACTGGCTCGGCCGCCACGGCCATGACGTCACCGTTTGTGAACGGGCGCCCGCCTTCCGCGACGGCGGTCAGAATATCGACGTCCGCGGCGTGGGCCGCACGGTGATCCGCCACATGGGGCTCGAAGCCGAGGCCCTCCGCGAGGGCACCGGCGAGGAAGGTACCGTCTGGATCAAGGCCGATGGGACACCGGCGGCTAGCTTCATCGCGTCCGATATTGCAGGCGACGGCCCGACCGCGGAAATGGAGATCCTGCGCGGCGATCTCGCCCGGCTGATCTACGAGCCCGCCCGGTCGCATGCCCGCTTCCGTTTCGGCGACTATATCCGCGAGATCGCCCAAGACCCAGACGGCGCAATGGTCACCTTCGCAGGCGGCGCGTGCGAGCGTTACGATCTCGTTATCATCGCCGAAGGCGTTGGCGCGGCGACTCGCGAACTAATCTTCCCGAAAGAAAACGACCCACGCTGGATGGACCTGACGATGGCCTATTTCACCATCCCGCGCGCGCCCGACGACGACCGGATGTGGCGCTGGTATCATGCGAGCGGCGGCCGCAGCATCTCGCTGCGCCCCGACCGTTACGGCACCACCCGGGCGATGCTCTCGGTCCAGAAGAACGCGCACGGCGAAGAGGACTGGCCAGTCGCGCGCCAGAAGGCGTGGCTGCGCGACACCTTTGCCGATGCCGGGTGGCAGGCACCGCGCGTGCTCGCGGCCATGGAGACCACCGACGATTTCTATTTTGATGCGCTGCGCCAGGTCCGGATGCCGCGCTGGTCGAGCGGTCGCGTCGTGCTGACCGGCGACGCCGCCTGGGCGGTAACGCCGCTCGGCGGGATCGGGGCGACGCTGGCGCTGACCGGCGCCTATGTCCTGGCCGGCGAACTGGCGCTGCACGATGATGTCGGCGCGGCACTCGCCGCCTATGAGGCGGCGCTGCGCCCGATGATCGAGCAGGCGCAGGGCATACCCAAGCTCGTGCCGCGGCTCGCCAACCCGCACAGTCAGGTCGGCATCCATATCCTCCACGCCGCGCTCAGGCTCGCGAGCCGGCCCACGCTGCGCCATGCCGCGGGCCGGATCTTCGCCCGTCCGCCCAAGGAGCCCGACCTGTCGCGTTACGCGCGCGCGATGCGCTGACGCTTAGAGATCGAGCGCGGTGACGAGGATTTCGATGCCGTCCTCGGTCTCCGTCCAAAAGCCGCCCTTGAGGAGGGTCTGCGCCGCCGCCTGGATCGCAGGCGCGCGCGCCTGAAGGGCCCGCGCCACGGACTCGCCCGACCCGACCTTGCCCGCCACCTTGGCGAGCGCGGCCACGTCGAACCGGACGATCAGGGTGCGGTTGTCGATTTTGCCGACAAAGGCGGGGATCGGACCCTCACGGTCGATTTCGACGAGGTCGAGGTTACCGATGATCGCTGTACGATAGGGCATGGGCTGTGGCCGTCGTGGATAGAGCGGGACGGACGACTCCCGCACGGGCGGGCGGACGCCGCGATGGCTCATAGCGGAACGAGCCGACCGATCCAATTGCCGTAGATCAAGCTGGCCGCGATCGGCGGATCGAAAACCGCTCGCCGGCATTGAGTCGGGCGATGACGATCGAGGATATGGCAGCGCGGATCGAGACGGTCGTCGCCCAGGGCGGAGCACCGCGCCATTGGCGGATCGCCATGCCGGTGCTGTGGAACCTGATTCGCTATGCGCCCGGCGGCGCCGCGCTGATCCTCGACGGCGACAGAGTCCGGATCGCGGGCCTCAGGGTGGAGGTCGGGGAGACCGACGACCCGGACGGAGTCGAGCTGATCTGCGAAACGAACCTGGTCTAGGCGCGAACGCGCGCAAAGCCTCGCAGGGTTGCCTTGATATTGGGGTCGGTCAGCGTCTCGGTCAGCGCATCGACCTGCTCGACGATATTGCCGTCGCCGATCAGGGGACCGACGATGTGCGAGGCCATCGCCCATTGCCCGAACTCGCGCACCTCGACCGAGCGGGTCGCGAGCTTGACGAGCGCCCGGTGGCGCGGATCCTGCGCGATCCGCGCGAAGGTGGTTTCGATCGCCTGATAGGGCCCCTCGATGACCTGGAGGAAGCGCTTGCCGTCGAACACGAGGAGACCGGTGATCTCGTCCTGGCGGTTGCGCCGGCGCGACGTCTCGAGGATCCCCTCGACATCGGCGAGGAGAATCGTCGGCCGCGCGGAGCTGATATAGGTGATCTGGTGCAGCACGGCCTCTCCCTCGCTTCTCTGTCATCGACCGGCGCGGTCCTGCCCGCACGCCGGTTAAGGGCGCGCTAAGTGCGCTCCCCTATCGCCATAATCTGTGTTGGTTCGCTTTTCCCGGCCTTCTCCGGCTCGGCCGACCGGCAGCAGGCGCACCCGGCGGCTTGCGGGCGAATCCGAAGGCGCGCGGCCTCGGCGCGCCGCGCCTTGCGCTTGAGCGGTGCAGAGACTGGAGCGTCGGCGATCACCGCTCGACCTCGGCTGCCTCGAACTCGGCGAAAGCCGCGCCGACGCGGTCGGTGAGACCCTCGTCGTTGATGTCGACCGAAACGGTGACACCGCCGTCATGCGCGCCGTCCGCGCGTTCCTCCGACCCCGCCTCGGCTCCCGCCGCATCGGACCCGGCGGCGGCTGTTCCGGCGGTGTTGGCATCGCCTTCGGCGGCGACAAAAATGTCGGTCCGCTCGATCCCAAACTCCTGGACGAGCCGCTCGACGGTCATCTCGGCATCGCGGCGGGTGGCGAAGGTGGCGGTGAGGCTGCGGCTCATGCTGAGTCTCCTTGAGGGTCTGGCCGTCAACGCCGAAGGTCCTCGCGATGGTCCGGACAATCGCACCAATATAGGTCAAGCGGCCCGACCGGCGGTCACAGCCCTAGTTTGTCGAGCGCCGCCCCAAGCTCGCGCGAAACGGTGTCGCCCGTTTTGGGGGTCATCCGCTTGAGCGCGGTCTGGAGGCGACCTTGTGCCACCTGCAGCGTCTTGTGGCGGATCTCGCGGGTCTGGTTGGTCCGCCATGACCGGCTCTCGCCGAGCAGGGCGGCCCATTTTGCTTCCTCTGCGGCGAGGATCGCGAGCGCGAGGCGCAATCCGTCGCGCCGACCATGGGCGTACTCGTCCGACGGTCCGCTCAACCGAGCGCCTTCGCCTTACGGTCGGCCCAGCTCTTGCCGGCGTCGCCGCCCCACAGCAGCCAGGCGATGAAGCCGGCCGACGGGTCGCTGTCCGAATTCCATCTGTGGGTCTTGGTGTCCTTGTCGACGGCATGGCGCGCGAAGAAGCTGTGCATCGCCTTGACGTCGGTCGCGTCGAGGTCGCGCTGCGCGGCGAGCTGATGCGCTCGCGCCACCCCGACCTCGGTCCCGCCACGCCCGAATTTTTCGCGCAGCCGCAGGCCGCGCCGCGCGGCGGCGGCCATCTTTTGGGTCGGTTTGAAGCTGTCGGCCATGGTTCAGCCCTTCTTCAGGGCGGCCGGCTTGTGCGCGGCGCGTTTGCCCTCGCCGGTCTCGACCAGATATTCGGGGTTGTCGTCCGAGGCCGCAACCTTGTGGCCCTTGATCTGCATGGGCTCGGTCAGCTTCTTGACCACCTTGCCATGGGCGTCGCCGCCATGGCTCTTCCAGCTGACCGCATCGCCGGCCTTGAGCGCCTTCGCCATATCCTGTCTCCTTCGGCTCTGACCGCAAACAGCGCATCAGCGCGCGCCCGGTTCCGGCGGCCGGGCCGATCGGGCTTGCCGCGCGTTCCAGCCCGATGCGCCTCACCATCACCCACCGCACCGCGTATCATTATCGCAGGCCGGTCGCGCTCCAGCCTCACCGGCTGCTGGTGACACCTCGCGCCGGCGCCGAGCTTCGCCTGCTCGACCTCGTGATCGACACGGGCGGAGCGGCGACGATCGCGTGGACTGACGATGTCTTCGGCAACCGCATCGCCACCCTCAATTTCCCGCAGCCGGCCGACGCGATCGAGATCATCGTCACCGCGACGATCGAGCATGACGCACCGCCCTTTCCGATCTTCACGATCGCGGTCGACGCTCATCATTATCCCTTCGCTTATTCGCAGGGCGACCGCATCGACCTTGGCGCGCTCCTCACGCCGCAACCCGGCGACGGCGCCGAGACCGTCGCCGCCTGGGCGCGAGGTTTCGTCGCCGGCGGGCGCACCGATACGCTCGCGCTACTCAAGGACCTGAACGCCGGGCTCCTTCCCGCGATCGCCTATCGCACCCGCGACGAGGAGGGTACGCAGGCGCCCGCCGAAACGCTCGCACGCGCGAGCGGATCATGCCGCGACATCGCCGCCTTGTTCATCGACGCCGCGCGGCATCTCGGCTTCGGCGCCCGCGCGGTCTCGGGCTATCTCCACGATCCAGAGCAAACCGCCGACGATCCCGGCTCGACTCATGGCTGGGCCGAAATCTATCTGCCCGCCGCGGGCTGGATCACCTTCGACCCGACCCACAACCGGGTGGGCGACGCCCAGCTCATCCCGGTCGCGGTGGCCCGGCACATTCGTCAGATCATGCCGGTCACCGGCGGTTATATCGGAACGCCGGACGACGCCTCCGGCATGACGGTTTCAGTGCGGGTGGCGGCCGGCTGACCGCCGGTCAGGCGGCGGTGGTGCCGTCGCCGTTCAACGGCCGGCCTCTCTCGTCAACGACATCGGCGGTGCCGGCCTTCGCCGGACTTTTAACGGTCGGTGCCCCGACATGCGCGTCGGGAGCTTCGGGCTTGTCGAGCGTGTCGCTGGGATTGCGGTCGCTCCCCTTGGGCCGGTGCTCGGTCGAAATATTATGCGCGTCGCGGTTCATGTCGCTCTCCTCGGGGTGTCTTGGCGCTCAACGCACGAGCCGCGGACGATGTCCCGCATGGGATCGGGCCGACCCTTGAGGCGTTGACCCGGAACAAGGAGACCGACCATGCCCGCTACCTCCAAAGCCCAGCAAAAAGCCGCCGGCGCCGCACTCGCCGCCAAGCGCGGCGACGAACCCAAATCGAAGCTCAAAGGTGCCTCGAAGCGGATGGAGGTATCGATGACCGAGACGCAACTTGAGGAATTCGCGCACACCAGACGCAAGGGCCTGCCCGACAAGAAGGATTGAGGTCGTGCAGTCAGCGCAGCTGGCTGTCCTTCGAGCCGCGCCGGTTTATCACGGAAAAATGCCGTGTCTGGTCGCGCGCCGATTGGCAGCCGACACAGGTCCGGGCCCCCGGCAAGGCCTGACGGCGCTTCTCCGGGATCGGCTCGCCGCACTCCTCGCAATGCGTCGCGGCCTCGCCGCCGCGCAGGCCCAGGCGCGCGGCTTCGACCGCGTCCTTGATCGTGTCGTCGATCTGATCCTGCACCGCCCCGTCGGGCGCCCAGCCACCGGCCATGTTGTTATCCTCTCTGATCCGGGGATAACGACAGAGGGTGCGCGACGATCCCTAGCCGCGCGGGCCGAAATAGCTTCGCGCTATCCGGTCGATCGCGACGGCGAGCTCGCCATCCGCATCACTGAGCCCGCCAACATCATGGGTGGTGAGCACGATCTCGACCTTGCAGTGACGTTGGACCATTCGGGGTGATGGTCCATCCGGTCGGCAACCTCGGCGACCCGGTTCATGAGGGCCATCGCCTCGAGAAAAGTCGGGAAGACCAGATGCTGCACGATCGAGTCCTGATCGTCCTCGAGCCGCCTTTCCGGATGCACCGCCAGCAGGGGAGCGCGGCTGTCGTCACGGAGGCGCACCCGGTTCACGCCCCGCCCCGGAGGTTACCGACAAGGCCTGCGATCCGCGATGATGGAGCAGGTTGCTCTCGATGACCGTGCCAGGCTCGAGGACGTCGAGCGCCGACAGCCACGCATAGAGCGGGCGAAGTTCGTCTTGAGGGCTTGGCGCAGCCAATCCTCGAAACTTTCGATGCCAACAGAGGTCTGCTGATAATCGTCGATCAGGTAGCGGGTCGCATCACCCACAGCAGGTCAGCGCCAACCCGGTGCGGCGAGACGTCATCGAGCGCGAGGATGCTCTCAAGTTGGGCTGACCGCGCGCAAACGCAACCGCCGCCGACACCCCGAAGCGCCCGCCGATCTCCTCGGCCCCGTATCCCGTCTCGTCGGTGGGTCGCTTGAAGGCCTCATATTTATCCGCCGGGTACATCGGCGTCCGGGTGACATTTTCGTCGAGGCTGATCTCGTGCGGGTCATTCGCAGTCGAGCGAATAGCGCACCCCTTCCCTCTTCTTGATGTGCTTACAGCTAGCGCGCGGCAGCGCCCACGTTGCGAGCGCCTCGGCGGTCCCAGGACGAAGCGCCGATCACACCGGCTATGCCCGGGGTCGCAACGATCGCGTGCACCAAACATTGTCGTCGCCTGGAAAGGCGACACCTTATGGCCGCAGGCCCCACCGATGAGACGCTCCGCGAAGCCGCGCGCCACCGCGGCTTTCGCCTCGTCAAATCGCGCGTGAAGACGCCGGGCAAAGGCGATTATGGCAAGTTCGGCTTGGTCGACGCGAAGGGCGCGCCCGCCTTCGGCCAGGATGGCAAGAGCCTGACCGCCTCGTCGCAGGAGATCGCCGATTTTCTGCGTAAGGGCGAGGTGTCGACCTGGGCGACCTCGGTCGAGACGACACCGCAGGCGCCGCCGTCGACCAAGGCCGAGCGCACGGCGCCCGATGACGAGGAGGTCGCCTCGGTGCTGCGTCCGCGCACGCCCCGGCGCTATGGCCCGCCCGACGAAGATGCGGGAGAGGATGAGGATCTTCCCGCCCGATCGCGCAAGCGCACAGCGGCATCGACGGAAGACGCGGGCGATGCCGATGACGCTATCGAGCGCGATGCCGATACGGCACCGGTCGCGACCAAGGGGCGCAACAGGCGCGCAGCCGCAGACCCGACCCCGTCCGAACCCGCGCGCGGTTCACGCCGAAAGGCGAAGGCCCGCGCGTTCGAGCCGACGCCTGAACCCGACCCCGATCCCGAGATCGAGGCCGCAGCGCCCGAACCCGAACCCGAACCGGCGCCCGCGCCGCTCAAAATCCGCAAGGCGACCCGCGACGATGCCGAGGCGATTGCGGATCTGATCGCCCTGATCCCCGGCGATGGCGACAGCGCCAGCATCGTCGAGCAGTTGCCGGCCAAGCGCGGCTCCGGCGTGCTCGTCGCAGAGCGCGGCGAAGCCGTCGTCGGTGTGATCGCGTGGAGTGTGGTGCCGACGCTCCAACGCGGCCCCGTCGGCCGGGTCACCGCGATCGTCGTCGCCGAGGATGTGCGGCGGGACGGGGTTGGCCGGGCGTTGCTCGACCGCGCGGTGGAGGTCATGGTGAAGGACGGCGCGCGGCTGATCGAGGCGGTGAGCGATATCGAGATCCGCAACAGCCACCGCTTCTTCCGAGAGACCGGCTTCGAGCAGACGAGCTATCGCTTCGCCCGCACGCCCTGACGGGCCTCGCCCGGCGTCCGGCACGTCGCGCCCGGAACCGATCACGGCCTCTCGCGCTATGGAGACCAAGCGATCCGCACCGGATCGCGGTGCCGCGTATCGAGGATGCTCCCATGGTTGAAGGCCGCTGGACCGACCCCACCAAGACCCCGGCGATCGACTGGACGGCGAGCGCCGCGCTCGAAAACGTCGAACGCGGTGGCCAGGATGTCGCCGAGGTCACCAATCTCAACGGCGCGGTCCGCGCCTGGCTGCTGCTCGAGCCGCAGCATAAGGCTTCAGCCGTGCTGACGGTCGAACATCCGATCCAGCTCGACGGCATCGCAACTACCAGCTTCTCGGGCGAGACGATCGCGGCGCTCGCCGAGCATCTGCCAAACGTGCCGCAGGATCGCTGACAATGGACATCGAGACGATCTTCGCGCAGGTCAGTTGCTCGAACCTCGAAACGAGCATCGCCTGGTTCACTAAGCTGTTCGGCAAGGCGCCGACCCGCCGGCCGATGGTGGGACTCGCCGAATGGTAGTTCACGGACAGCGCCGAGGTTCAGCTGTTCGAGGCGCCCGAGCATGCCGGGCACTCGACCCTGACCTTGGGCGTATTGCCGCTCGCCGCCGAGCGCGCGCGGCTCGACGCCGCTGGCCTGACCGTCGGTGAGATCGAGGGCGCCAAGGACTTCTTCATCATGCGGACGCGCGATCCCGACGACAATCTGATCGTCTTCGCGAGCGCCGATCGCGGCTGATGCAGGCCAGCGTCCGCCGGGGGGCGGCAGCAAGGTCTGATATGTATTGATTGACATTAGGAGACCGGCGCGCGGCGGAACGTCCGGGCCACAGCCTTGTTTTGTGATCACCAACTAACAGGGATTTCTCCATATGGTCACCAAGAAGGTCGCCGTTCTGGCGATGATGTTTTGCGCCTCCAGCGCAGCGCTCGCGCAGTCGTCGATGTCGATAAACGCATCGCCGCCGCCGAAGCCCGCAGCGGTCGCCGCGATGCCGACCCCGGCCCCGGCCGCGGCCGACATGCAGGCGGTGCTCGACGCGCATGCGGCGCTCAAGCCTAAAGCCATCGAAACGCTCACCCCGGTCCAGGCGCGGATACAGCCGTCGGCCGCCGATGCCACCAAGGCCGTGATGCGCGCGAAGGGTCTATCGACAGCGCCCGACCCCGCGGTCACGACCCAGGACGTCGCTTATGGCGCGGAGCCGATGCAATATGCCCGGATCTACAAGCCCGTCGCCGCGACTGGCGCACCGCTTCCCGTGATCATCTATTATCATGGCGGTGGCTGGGTGATCGCAGACGTCAACACCTATGACGCGGCGCCGCGGTTGCTGTCCAAGCAGCTGAACGCGATCGTCGTGTCGGTCGAATATCGTCACGCCCCCGAGGCCAAATTTCCGGCCCAACATGACGACGCGGCGATGGCCTATCGCTGGACGCTCACCAAAGCGGCCAGCTGGGGCGGCGATCCGAAGATGGTCGCGGTCGCGGGCGAAAGCGCCGGCGGCAATCTCGCGGTCGCAACCGCCATCTATGCCCGCGATAACGGGCTGACAGTGCCGCTTCACATCCTCGCGGTCTATCCGATCGCGAACAGCGACATGATGCTGCCCTCGCGCAAGGATTCGGCGAACGCCAAGCCGCTCAATACGGCCATGCTGGGCTGGTTCGGATATTATTACGCGCGGACCAAGGCCGACCAGATGGACCCCCGGATCAACCTGGTGAAGGCCGATCTTAAGGGCCTGCCGCCGACCACGATCATCAACGCGCAGATCGATCCGCTACGCTCCGATGGCGAGACCTTGGCCAAGGCGATGCGCGCTGCCGGCGACCGGGTCGAGCAGAAGACCTTCCCGGGCGTGACCCATGAGTTCTTCGGCATGGGGAGCGTCGTGCGCGGCGCCTATGATGCCAATGGCTGGGCGATCGATCGCCTCAAGACGGCGTTCAAGCGCTGATGCGGCACGGCCGGCTTCGAGCCGGCCGGCCTTCCCTTTTTCCCGGAGTATGACCCATGAAAACCTCCATCCTGCTCGCCAGCGCCGCGCTCGGCCTTCTCGCCAGCCCGGCTCTCGCCCTGCCGATGACCCCGGCCGACTATGTCGCAACCGCCGGCGCCAGCGATCTCTATGAGCGAACATCGAGCCAGATCGTGCTCGAGACCACGAGCGACCCCAAGGTTCGCGAGTTCGCGACGATGATGCTGAGCGCGCACCGTGACAGCACGGCCGACGTCAAGGCGGCCGCCGCCAAGTCGAAGGTGAAGGCAGGCCCGCCGATGCTGACGCCGACCCAGGCCGAGATGGTCGCGCAGCTCAAGGCCGAGACCGGCGCTGCGCGCGATGCGACCTATATCGCACAGCAGAAGGCGGCGCATGGTCAGGCGCTCAATGTCCAGAAAGCCTATGCGGCCGACGGCACGGCCATGCCGCTCAAATTGGCGGCAGGCAGAATCGTCCCGGTCGTCGAGCATCACATCATGATGCTCATGGCCATGTGATCCGACGGCGGTCTGACGCGACCGCAAATAAATATAGCGTGAGGGACCGTGCGCCAAGGCGCACGGTCCCTCACCAATTTCGGGCTTCGTTTCGGCCTGACATCGGCGGCAGGCAGCGCCGATCAAGCGACCGTGCCTCGACAGGTCATTGACAGCTTCCAGCGGAACGGAACATTTAGGGAACAACCTAACCCGATTCCGAGTCTGTTCCCGGTTATGCGCAGTGCATCCGTCATCGAAGAATTGCGCGCGCGGATCGCCTCGATCGAGGGCGTCGCGACGCGCCACGCCGTGCTCCCCTTCGGAATCGCGGCGATCGACGCGCATCTGCCGGGCGGCGGGATCGCGAGCGGCGCGCTCCACGAGGTCGCAGGCTCACGCAACCTGTCCGACGATGCGGCCGCGACGATCTTCCTCGCCGGCATCCTCGCGCGCACCGACGGCATGGTCGTCTGGGCGCTGCGCTGGGCCGATCTCTTCGCGCCGTCGCTGGCGCAGGCCGGCCTCGACGCCGACCGCGTGATCTTCGTCGAGGCGGGATCCGACACCAATGTCCTGATCGCGATGGAGGAGGCTCTCCGCCACCCCGGCCTCGCCGGGGTCGTCGGCGAACTGGGCAAGATCGGGCTGACCGCGTCGCGCCGTCTCCAGCTCGCCGCCGAGACCAGCGGGGTCCCCGCCTTCGTCTTCCGTCGCGCGGCGAAGGACGAAGGCGAGACCGGCGGCACCGCCGCCGTCACCCGCTGGCGGGTGCGATCGAGCCCGTCCGAGCGGCTGACCATCCCCAGCCTCGCCCGTCCGCGCTGGCAGGTCGCGCTCGAACGTGCGCGTGGCGGCGAGCCCCACCTCTGGACCGTGGAGGCCAGCGATGCGCAGGGCCGCCTCGCTCTTCCTGCCGAGCTGGTCGACCGACCGCTTGCGGAAGCGCGACGCGTCGCTTCTTAGAGAAGCGCCGCTCGTCACCGCTCTGCCCGACCGTAGCCGCCGGCTGATCGCCGCGGTCGATGCGGCCGCGCGCAAGGCGGGGCTCGCCCCCGGTATGACGGTGACCAAGGCCCGCTCGCTGATCCCCGACCTCATCGTGATCGACGCCGACCCCGAGGATGATCTGCAGGGGCTCCGCCGCCTCGCGCTCTGGGCCGGGCACCGCTACGCGCCGGTCGTCGCCCCCGATCCGCCGCACGGCCTCCTCCTCGACATCTCAGGCTGCGAGAGCCTGTTCGGCGGCGAGGACCGGCTCGCCAAGGACTTGTTCCGACGCGTGCTCGCCTCAGGCCTGAACGTCCAGCTGGCGGTCGCCGACACGATCGGCTGCGCGCATGCGGTGGCACGGCATGTCGCCGGTGGTCGCCCCTCGCTGATCCCGCCGGGCAAGGCCCGCGCGGCGCTGTCGCTGCTGCCGGTCGCGGCGCTCCGGATCGAACCCGGGGTTGCCGCCGATCTCGCCCGTATGGGCTTCACCCGGATCGAGCAGTTGATTGCGGCACCCCGTGCCCCCCTCGCAAAGCGCTTCGGCGCGGGGCTCTACCGCCGGCTCGACCAGGCGCTCGGCCATATCCCTGAACCGATCGAACCGATCTTCCCCAAGGCGGTGCCGCGCGTCCGGCGCGGCCTGCTCGAGCCGATCGGGACCGCCGACGCCTTCGCGCAGGTGATCCACGATCTGACCGCCGACCTTTCGGCCGCGCTCGTCACCGCCGGCCAGGGCGCGCGGCGGCTCGATCTCTTCTTTCACCGGGTCGATGGCGACGTGCCGACGATCCGGATCGGCACCGCGACCGCCACCCGCGATCCCAGGCATCTCGCCAAATTGCTCTGCCAGAAGATCGACACGATCGACCCCGGCCTCGGGGTCGAGGCGATGACCCTCGTCGCGCCGCTGGTGGAGCCCCTCGGGCCAGCTCAGGCCAGCGGGCTTGATAGTGGTCTGGCCACAAGTGGCCGCGGCCCCGATCTGCCCGCGTTGGTCGATGCCCTCGCCAACCGGTTCGGGCAGCGCCGGCTCTACCGGCTCACCGCGCGGCCCAGCACCATGCCCGAACGCGAAGTCGCCTGCCTGCCCGCGCTCGCGTCCTCATCGGCCGATCCGCATCGCATGGCCCGTCCCCTGTCGAGCGAAAAAGGCACCTCTGATAAGAACGAAGACGCGCCGCCCACGGCCGACCGCTGGGATCCCGACTGCCCGCGCCCGGCGCGGCTGATCAGCCCTCCGGAAAAGATCGAAGTAATCGCGGCCTTGCCCGATCATCCACCCGCGCTCTTCATCTGGCGCGGTACGCGCCACCGGGTCGCGGCCGCCGACGGCCCCGAACGGCTCTATGGCGAATGGTGGCGCGCCGGCGGCCAGGAGGCCGACACCCCTTTCACGGTGCGCGACTATTATCAGGTCGAGACGGCGAGCGGCGGCCGCTTCTGGCTGTTCCGCCTCGGCGACGGCGAACATATGTCCACCGGCCCGATGACCTGGTTCATCCACGGGGCATTCTGTTGAGGCAGGCTTCGCATCGATGCGCCTGCTGGGTGTTGCGCCGCCCGTGCCGCCGATCCGCCGAAGCGCAAAGCCACTCCCCCGGCTTTACGCTTTTTAGGCTCCACGGCGACGCCGCCCTCACGCGCGCCGCCGGACCTTATACCGGGCGGCGCCCCGCGCCGCGCGAACGGCGCTTATGACCGCGCCCGACATGTCGGCGCTCGACGACGCCCGCTATGTCGAGCTGCAGGTGAAGACCCATTTCAGCTTCCTCGAAGGCGCCTCGTCGCCGCAGGAGCTGTTCGCCGCCGCTGCTTTTCTTCATCTTCCCGCGCTCGGCATCACCGATCGCGGCACCCTGGGCGGGCTGGTCCGCGCGTGGGACGCGGCCAAGGTCACCGGGGTCCGTGCGATCTTCGGCTGCCGGCTCGACCTGGTCTGCGGGACGTCGCTGCTCGTCTATCCTACTGACAAGGAGGCTTATGCCCGGCTGTGCCGGCTGCTGACGATCGGGAAACGACGCGGCGGCAAGGGCGCTTGCCATCTCCACTGGTCCGACGTCGAGGACTGGGCCGAGGGCATGATCGCGATCCTCGTCCCCGACAAGGCCGACGCGACGACCGCCGCCGCGCTCGGACGGCTGAAGGCGCTGTTCGGCGACCGCGCCTATCTGGCGCTGACGATCCGGCGCCGGCCGAAGGACGCGATCCGCCTGCACGACTTGGCCGCACAGGCCGCCGCCGCGCAGGTCCCGACGGTCGCCACCGGCGATGTCCTGTACCATAGCCCCGACCGGCGAATGCTCCAGGATGTGGTGAGCTGCATCCGCGAGAAATGCACGATCGACACGCTGGGGCGCCGGCGCGAGCGCTTCGCCGATCGCCATCTCAAGACCGCCGCCGAGATGGAGCGGCTGTTCCAACGCTATCTCGGCGACATCACGCCAGTCCGCCGCAGCGTCGAGATCGCGCGGGCGTGCACCTTCGACCTCTCGGATCTCAGCTACACCTACCCGGATGAGATCGGCGACGGCGGGCTGACCCCGCAGGCCGAGCTCGAACGGCTGACCGCCGAGAAGACCCCCGAGCGCTATCCGGGCGGCGTGCCGGCCAAGGTCACCGCGCAGATCGCGCATGAGCTGAAGCTGATCGGCGATCTCGGCTATGCGCCCTATTTCCTGACCGTCCACGCGATCGTCGCTTTCGCAAGGAGCGTCGGCATCCTCTGCCAGGGCCGGGGCTCGGCCGCCAATTCGGCGGTCTGCTTCGTCCTCGGCATCACCTCGATCGACCCGGTCCAGTCCGAACTCCTGTTCGAGCGCTTCGTCTCGGCCGAACGGCGCGAGCCGCCCGACATCGATGTCGATTTCGAGCATGAGCGCCGTGAGGAGGTGATCCAGTGGATCTACGAGACCTACGGGCGCGACCGCTCCGCCTTGACCGCGGTCATTACCCGCTTCCGCGCCAAGGGCGCGCTCGCCGATGTCGGCAAGGCGCTGGGCCTGCCACAGGACATGCTCAAAAGCCTTACCTCCTCGGTCTGGGGCTGGAGCCGCGACGGGGTGGGCGAGGAACAGGCGGCCGAACTCAATCTCGATCTGACCGACCGCCGGCTGATCCTCGCGCTCGATCTCGCCCGCCAGCTGATCGACACGCCACGCCACACCTCGCAGCATCCTGGCGGCTTCGTCCTGACCTTGGGGCGGCTCGACGAGCTGGTCCCGGTCGAACCGGCGGCGATGCCCGACCGCCAGATCATCGAATGGGACAAGGACGATATCGACGCGCTCGGCTTCATGAAGGTAGATGTGCTGGGCCTCGGTATGCTGGGCTGCATGCGCCGCGCCTTCGCGCTGCTCGAGACCGACAAGGGCATCGCGCTCGATCTGGCGACGATCCCGCGGGAGGATCCCGCGACCTACAAGATGATCCAGCGCGCCGACACGCTTGGCACCTTTCAGATCGAGAGCCGCGCGCAGATGGCGATGCTGCCCAGGATCAAGCCGAAGACCTTCTACGACCTCGTCGTCGAGGTCGCGATCGTGCGCCCCGGTCCGATCCAGGGCGACATGGTCCATCCCTATTTGCGTCGTCGCGAGGGCAAGGAGCCGGTCAGCTACCCCACCCCCGAACTGCGCCGCGTCCTCGAGAAGACCCTCGGCGTTCCGCTGTTCCAGGAGCAGGCGATGCGGGTCGCGATCGAATGCGCGGGCTTCACGCCGAGCGAGGCAGATCTGCTGCGCCGCGCGATGGCGACCTTCAAGCTGACCGGCGGCGTCAGCCATTTCCGCGACAAGCTGATCGATGGCATGGTCGCGCGCGGCTATGCCCCCGACTTCGCCGAACAGACCTTCAAGCAGATCGAGGGTTTTGGCAGCTATGGTTTTCCCGAAAGCCATGCCGCGAGCTTCGCGCTGATCGCCTACGCCAGCAGCTGGATGAAATGCCATCACCCGGATGTCTTCTGCGCGGCGCTGGTCAACGCGCAGCCGATGGGCTTCTACCCCGTCAGCCAGATCGTCCGCGACGCCGAACAGCACGGCGTCGCGATCCTCCCCGTCGACATCAACCATAGCCGCTGGGACTGCACGCTCGAGAAAACCGGCGCCCGCTGGATGGCGGTCCGCCTGGGTTTCCGCATGGTTCGCGACCTCAAGAATCACGACGCCGCCGCGATCGTCGGGGCCAGAGGCGCCACCCCCTTCACCAGCGTCGAGGAAGTCCAGCGCCGCGCCGGCATCGGGGCGGCCGCGCTCGAACGGATCGGCCAGGCGGGCGCCTTTGGCACGATCGAGGCCTCGCGGCGGTCGGGCCTCTGGGCGGTCAAGGGCCTGCGCGACGCACCGCTCCCGCTGTTGGCCGCCGCCGACGAACGTGATGGCAAACTGCGCGCGGAGACGGTCGAGCCCGAGGTCGTGCTCGCGCGGATGGGCGACGGCGAGGAGGTGGTCGAGGATTATCGCACGCTCGGGCTCAGCTTACGCGCCCACCCCTTGTCCTTCCTCCGCGCCGAGCTGACCGCGCGCAAGATGACGCCCTTCGCGCAGTTGAAGCATATGAAGGATGGCCGCTGGGTCGACATCGCCGGGATCGTGACGATGCGCCAGCGCCCGGGCTCGGCCAAGGGCGTCATGTTCATTACCCTCGAGGACGAAACCGCGGATTTCGCCAATCTCGTCATCTGGCCCGATCTGTTCGAGAAGCACCGCCGGGTCGTGCTCGGATCTTCGATGATGGGGGTCCGCGGCCGCCTCCAGATCGAGGGCGAGGTCGTCCATGTCATAGCCCAGCGGCTCGACGACCTGTCGGGTCTGCTCGCATCGGTCGGCACCCGCGACGGCGACAGCGCGCCGCCCGATATCGCCGGGCTCTACAAACCCGGGCGCGGCGACGGCGCGACCCATGGCGGTGGTCCCGACCCGCGCCGGCCGAAGGAGAATCCGCTCGGCCAGCCCATTCGGGACATCTTCATCCCCGGCCTGCGCCTCGGCTCGGGCATCATCCCCGGTAAGCCGACCGAGGGGATCAAGATCAAGCCGCGCGATTTTCGCTGACCGGACCCCGTGGTCGGACCGCTCGCCCGTGCCGGCGAAGGTCGCAGGCGCTGCGGCGGCATCGGCACGCGCTGACGCCTGACCCCGTCATAGCGAAAATCGAACTGATCCATGATGGGTTTGGCCGCCGATCGTGGTCCGCCCCCATAACGAATGCAACGATCGGGGCGACAGACGGTTTGGCGGCGATGGACCTTTCGACCACGCCGTTCGCCCTTGTCGTCGATGACGATCCCATCATCCTGATGCAGGCCTGCGACATCCTCGAGGCCGCCGGCTTTCGCTTTCACGAGGCGAGCACGGGCGACGAGGCGATCGCCCTGCTCGAGGACCATGCGGACGGCGTGATCCTGCTCTTTTCCGACGTCGAGATGCCCGGCGCGACCAATGGCTTCGCGCTCGCGCGTCATGTCGCCGAACAGTGGCCGGCGATCGACATCGTCATCGCCAGCGGCCGGGTCACTCCCGCGCCGGGCGATATGCCGAGCAAGGCGACCTTCCTGTCGAAACCGTTCAACCATGAGATGGTCATCGCCCATCTCGCGCGCACCTTGCCCGACGGCAAGAAGCCCGCCCCCCTGAAGAACGCGCTCTGACGCGCGTTCGGCATCGGACGCACCGCCCAAGCGCCAACGACCTATCGCAACCCTCGAGGAGACCGACAATGAACGACATGACCCCGATCCCGACCCCATCCGCCAACAAGCCCGCCTCGAACGGGAAGACCGCGCTGACCGACGCGTTCAGGGAGCATTTCTCGGGCGACGCGCCCCTCACCGAAAAGGCGAAGAGCTTCGCCAAGGCGCGGCCCTGGACGAGCGCTGCCTTTCTCGGCGTCGCCGCGATCGGCCTGCTCCAGACGCTGCGCGGCGCGCGGCGCTAAGCCCCAAGGATCGCGCGTCGCCACAGCGGCGGCGCGCGGGCCGACCCGAGCGAATAACCGGTCGGTGCGATGCGACCTTCCCGACGCGCGGGACGTTCCCTGCCTGACGATGGCCGTGCCGCCGTCAGCCCCCCCATATAGAAAGATCCTCATTATGTCCGACACCAGCCATGACATCTCGACCCTCAACAGCCTGATCGCGACCACGATCGACAGTGTCGAAGGCTATACCGAAGCCGCCAAGGACAGCGAGAACAGCCGCTTCGGCGCGTTGTTCACGAGCCGCGCGACCGAGCGCCGCCAGATCGCGACCCAGCTGCAGGGTCAGGTGACCAGCCTCGGCGGCGAGCCCGAGGATGACGGCACCGCGCTCGCGGGCGCGCACCGCGTCTTCCTCAACCTGAAGGCTGCCGTCACCGGCAAGGACGACAAGGCGATCATCAACGAGGTCGAAGCCGGCGAAGACCATATCAAGGCGAAGTTCGAGGACGCGATCCGCGACACCGAACTGTCGCCCGCGGTCCGGGCGATCATCGAGCAGGCCTTCGTCTCGGTGAAGGAAGGCCATGACGAGATGCGCGACATCAAGCACTCAATGTAGCGCTGAGCATCGGACGGCGGGGGCGCGTCGCCCCCGCCGTCTTCTCTCGTTCCAAGGACATCCGCATGACCCAATCTCTACGCGACCGGTGCGGCCTGTTTCTTCCGGTCATCTGCCTGCTCGCGCTGGCGGCGTGCGATGGCGCTCACGAAAAGGCCGGCCGCGAGGCCGACCAGGCTGCGGCCGCGGCGATGGGCCAGAACCAGACGGGCGAAGGCCCGAGGGAGCGGCTCGGCGAGGCGCAGGACCGGGTCGATCGTGCCAATGCGCGTGCGAACGACGCCGCCGCCGACGCACTCAAACGCCAAGGCGACAAGCTGCGCGAGCAGGCCGATCTCGACGCCGACCGGCTCGCCGAACAGGCAAAAGCGCTGCGCGCGTCGAAGCAATGAGCTGGCTCGAGACATCAGTTCCCGAGGTCGGACCAGATCGTCGCCTGGCGACCGATCGCCCCTCCACTGTCATCCGCCCGAGGTCATGATGCCCGACAGCCAAACCGCGACGCTCTACCGAATGGTTCTGCCCGACCATGAATGTTCGTTCGGCGTGCGCGCGAAGCAGCTGCTCGAGGACAGCGGCTTCGCGATCGAGGAGCATATCCTCGACAGCCGCGCGGCGGTCGATGCGTTCGAGGCGGAGCAAGGCGTCGCTACCACCCCCAGATCTTCATCGCCGGGAATCGCATCGGCGGGTGCGACGCGCTCGAGGCTTATCTCGCACGCGGATGATGCGAGGCATTCCGATCGAGGCGACGCCGCCGGCCTGACACCCGCCGCGTCGAAGGGCCCAACCCCGCGGCCCATATCCAGGACATAGCGATATCCGCCGAAGACGATTGCCGCCTTCCGTCGGGCGCGGCACATTGACGGCATGACCACCCGCTTCTTCGGCCCCCTCGCCAGCGCCCTTGGCCTCCTCATCGCAAGCTGCGCGCCACAGCCCGCGCCGGCACCCCACGCGCCCAGCACCTCGGCCGCGCCACGTCCGCTCAAACTCGCCAGTTGGAACCTCGAATTCATCGCCGAGAAGGACGGCGCGGGTTGCGAACCCCGCACTGCGGCGGACTATCAGGCGATGCGGCGGATCGCCGACGGCCTCGACGCCGATGTCATCGCTTTCCAAGAGGCCGAGACGCCGGCCGCCGCCGCGCGCGTCTTCGACCCGGCACGCTATGTGATCGTCATGGAGACGCGGCCCGGGAATGCGACCGGCACGTGCGGGGGCCGGCATCCCGACACGCCCTTCATCCGCCAGGCAGTCGGCTTCGCGATCCGCAAGGAGCTCGGCTTCGAGCGCCTTCCCGATGTCAATACCCTGATGCTCGGCAACCCGCAGTTGCGGTCGGGGGTCGACATCACCCTGCGGGCCAAAGGCCATGCCCCGATCCGGCTGCTGGGTATTCACCTCAAATCGGGCTGCTTCTCGGGTGCCACCGCCAAGCCCTGTCCGGTCTTGCTCCAGTAGATCCCCGCGCTCGAGGCGTGGATAGATCAGGCGGCGGCGGGGCCGGTCCGCTTCGCGGTTCTGGGCGACTGGAACCGGCAGCTGGCTAAGGCCGGCGACCAGGTCTGGACCGAGATCGACGATGGCGCGCCCGCCAATGCTGATCTGCGCCTTGCTGACTTCGGCACGCCGCCCGGCTGCGACCCACGCTATGACAGTTTCATCGACCATGTCGTCCTCGACCGGCGCGCCGCCGCCGCATGACCAGCTTCACCGAAACGCGCTACGGGGCGGGCGAAAAGCATGTCTCTGATCATTGTCCGGTCGCGGTGACGCTCGACCGCTAGGCTCCAGACGACCGGCAGAGCGTGGTCGGCTTAGGATGCCCGCACGACCCGTGTCGCTGCTGACAGCCGGAAACGGCTGATCAGGCCCGACCGGCAAACGCCCAGCGCAGGGTCTCTGCAAGAGCTGAAGCCCCGCCATGGACGAGCGGACTTGTCACACCGGACCGGGAGAGCCCCTGCATCCTGCGCGCCCAGGGTGGGAGGAGATCGATCGCGGCGCGCATCAACAGCGCCTGAACGGGCAGGTCGGCGAGGCTCGTGGGCTTCGGATGGAGGATGAGCCGCGCGACCGCGCGGGTGCGATGATCGACGGCGAGGTCCGGCCGATACCGCTGTAGCAATGCGGTCGCCTCGGCGCGGGTCGTCGGCACCGGGTCGGCGCCCAACGCGCGCGCCACGACCGCGCTCTCGGCAAAATACACATCCTGATCGGCGATCGACATGGCGGGCTCGCCATAGGCGATCCAGGCGTCAAGAAAGCCGGTCGCCTCGGCGACATGGATCCAAGCGAGCAGCGCGGGATCATCGGCGCGATACGCCTGGCCATCCGGCATCACGCCCGACACCCGCGCGTGGATCGCGCGCACCCGCGCGATCGCCTCGTCGGCGAGCGATCGCTCACCAAAGGTGGTGAGCGCGATGAAGCGTGCGGTTCGGCGCAGGCGCCCCAGCATATCGTCGCGAAAATGGCTGTGCTCCCACACCCCGGTCAGCGCGGCCGGGTGGAGCATCTGCAGGAGGAGCGCGGTTACCCCGCCGATCATCATAGTCGTGACGTCGCCATGGACGCGCCAGATCACCGAGCCGCTTGAAAATAACGCGGCCTCGGAGCGCAGCACGGGCGCCTCGCCGCGCGCGCGGTCGTTGAACAGGCCGACCACCCGCGACACCATCGCGCGCCGCACCAGATCGGCCGGCCCGGACAGCGCGGGCCGCTCAGCCAGCGGGCGAGCCCTTGCCGGGCGGCGGGGTCGCGTTGTCGCCCTCGGCGGGCGCGCCATCGGACGCATCGGCGTCCTCCGGCGGCGTGCCGGTCACTGCCGTGTCGCGCTCGACAACCGCGGCAGCAGCGGAGGCCGGCGCAGCGGGGTTCGCCTTGGTATCGCTCGGGTGGCTCATCATTAACTCCTGTGAGCCATACCAACCCAAGCGGCCGCGCCGCGTTCCGCTCGTTTCGGAAAAACCGAGCCGGCCAATCGTGCTGATGCAGATCAAGCCGCGGCCCCGCAGGCAATGGAGCATGGAACAGCGCGTCGCCGGCGGCCGTTGGCTTCGCCGTGCCCTCGACGGGCGCAGCCCGCCTTCCTGTTCAACCAAGGATCTGCTCCATGACGGCCGAGGCCTCTTCCGACCGCACCGGCGCCACGCCGCCCCGCGCCGGCCGCACCCCCGGCTTGGTCTCCTTCCTGCCGCAGGAGACCGAGATCATCCTTACGGCGGGTGACCGCCAGCGCGTGATAGTCGGCGCCGATGCGTTGCTCTTCTGGTGGGGCGCCGAGAGCGGACCGCAGACCGCCGAGGGGCTCGTTGCCGTGCACCGGGACGAGATCGCGGCTGCGGTCGCGGCCAAGCTCGCCCGCGGCTTCAAGCCGCGCTCCGACACCATCCGTATCGGCGAGGACGATCTCGACTAGGCCGCGCGGCGCACGAGCGCTGCCATGTGCGCGCCCGTCCGCCTTTCAGGGATTTGCCAAGACCTATCGTGGACGCTCGCCAGACCCAGCGCCGCGCCGCCCAATATCGTCCGCCGTCATGCGCCTTAGTCCGTCATGCTCGTCTCCCGTCTGGCGTGCGATCGCCGTTCCCGGATAACGGCCAAGCTTGTGACGGCTCATATGCCCGCCGCCACACGGTCAAGCGCCGCGCGCCGCCAAGTCGACGGAACCACCCGGCGTTTCAATCGCTTGAGCGCGATGCGTATGTCCTGCCTGTTCGGCCGCCACTGGCCTGTCGCCGCTTTGTCCGCCTGTTGACCCGGCCCCCAGCAGAGCCACTGTGCCGATTGTGGGGTGGCGATGGCCAAGACCGATATGACCGACTGGCGGGGCTTGGCGGGCGCTCCCACCGCCGACCGGATCGCGGCGGCCCTCACGGTCCTGACAACGTCGCGTCCTGCCCTTACAAAGGCGCCTGCGCCGCAGGCGCGGGGAACCCTCCCGCGCATGACCGGTTCTTGACCCCGGACGCGGCCCGCGCACGGATTCCGGGGGCGGCCTGCGACCGACAGGAGCGTCCCGTCCCGCCTTCTGGGGCAAGGCGGGACGCTTTCCTAGCACCCCGGCATTGCCAATCAGCGCCATCGAAAATCCCGGGCCCCTTCGGGAACCGCACAGAGTGTCGGCCGTTTTGAAGAGAGAGACCGCGGCACAGCTTGCCCCCCTGCTCGTTCGCGGTCTCCTAGATTGAAGGCCCGCCCGGCTTCCCCCCCGCCCGGCGGGCCTTTTCGCGTCCGGCGCCGGGTGACCCCGATCTTGACGAAGATTAGAACGAATCGCGCGGAGCATCTGCCGTCGCACGGAACAGCGCCGCACCCACGCGGTTGAGACGGCAACATCCAACAGGGAGCCACTCATGGCCGACACCAGCACCCCTTCGATCAGCTCTGTCGACGCCTCTGAGGCCGATAACGCCGCGCCCGCCGCCGCCAAGACCCGCGCGCCCCGCACATCCGCCGCCGCCAAGACCAAGTCCGAGGCTGGCACCGCGCCCACCCGGCGAAGCGCACCCCGCGCCGCGGCCAGCCCGACCCGGCCGAAGCGCGCGCCCGCAACCGCCGAGACGCCGATGGCGGCCCTGGTCGACAGCGTGACGACCGCCGCCCCGGTCGCCGCGATCGCGAAGCCCGCCAAGGCGGCGGCGCGCAGCGTCAAGCGCCGCTCCGCCAGCGCCACCCGTCCGGTCAGCGACGCGGTCTCGCCGGTCACGGCCAAGATCGCGCGCCGCGCGCGCTCGGCGGCCTCGGCGGTGCGCCACTCGGCGAGCAGCGCGCGCCAGCGGGTCGAGACGGGCGCCGCCGCGGTCGGCCGCACCGCCGGCGACGCGTATGACGCGACCAGGAAGCGCGCCGGGCGCGCCGCCAGCGCGACCAAGAATGCCGCGACGAGCCGCACCGCGGTCGTCCTCGGCGCGGCGGCTGCGGGCCTTGTCACCGGCCTCGCGGTCAATCTTGGCCGCAAGGTCGCGGTCCAGGCACCGAGCGTGATGGCGGGCGACTGGTTCGAGGCGATCAAGCTCGAGCATAAGATGGCGCTGGCGCTGTTCGACGCGATCGAAGCGACGACCGAAGCCGAGCCCGCCAAGCGCGCGATGTTGCTGATCCAGTTGACCCACGCGCTTTCTAAGCACGCCTTCACCGAGGAGAATGTGATCTACCCGGCGCTGCGCGACTGGGGCGACAAGGCCGACGCCGACAAGCTCACCCATGACCATGGTTATGTGAAGCAGCATCTCTACGATCTCGACGCGATCGACCCGGCAAGTGCCGCCTTCTTCCCCAAGATCGCAGCCTTCCGCGCCGATCTGGAGGCCCATATCGCCGAGGAGGAGCAGGCGATCTTCCCGCCGCTCCACGCCGGGCTCGACGAGATCCAGAATGGCAGGATCACCGCGCTGGCGAACAAGGAAGGCTTCAAGCTCGCCTGATCGCTGCCGCGATCACGCAAGACAGGGCGAACCCGAAAGCCCCGCCGGAGACAGCTCCGGCGGCCTTTGCACGCTCAGTGCCAGCGCGGGCGCACCCAACGGACCGACCGCACGCGGACGAGCGCGGAGACCTTCGACGCGAGGATGTCGGCATGGTGCGGCGACAAACCCTCGATATCGATGAGGTAGCGCAGGCGGCGCGGCCCCCGCTCGAAGGCGATTCCTAGCGGTATTATGTCCCGCTGGGCGATCAGCCCGAGAGTGCGCAGCAGGACCTGCGGACAGATATTGGCGGTGACGCACAGCCGCGCGAGCGCGGCGCGCGGCACCTTGAGCGGGGTCGCGGCGCGCGCGGCCGCCTTCCCTAAAGGCTGGGCCGCGCGCGCGGTCGATGCGGACAGGGAAGAGCCGCGCGCCGCAGCGCGCGTCGAAGGAACGACAGACATGATGGATAGTCCCGGACTTGTGTGAAACGAGCGCCGCCGCACAGGCGGCGCGACCAGCGCCAGATCAGCCGATCTGGCGGGTACTAATTCGAATCCCGCCGCGACGAAGGCGGGCCACAAGCGCGCTGAAGGGTGGCGACATCATCGCCCCGCGCGTCCGGAGATGGCCCCTAATGTCGCGCATCCGTGGCTCATGCTCCTAAGCGGACGGCAAAAGGCCGCCGCTTGTCACCTTTAGACGTATGGCGATCGTCCTTTGGCACCGCAAATCTTTCATGCCCTAATCTGCATCAGCCGGTGCAGCCAAAGCCCGCGCCGGTCGTTTCGAGGCCATGTCGATCGACGCCTATCTCTATTGCGCCAGCGGCCATGACCGGAAGGCCGATCTGGCCGCGACCGAGATCGGCGCGCTCGGCGACGACGAACTTCTGTGGATCAACGTCGAGGGCTGTGACGGGGAGGACGCCGTTCGGATCGGCGAGCTGCTCGGCATCGACCCCGAACTGCTCAGCCGGCTCTGTGGTCCCCACCCGGCCCGGCACCTCGACAATTTCGGCGATCATTATGCGTTCGCGGTCGAGACGCCGCGGCGGCAGCGCAAGCGCGGTGCAGGGGACGCGCGCGACGCCGGACAAGGCGAGACCGGGCAGAGTGATGCTGAAGAGATCACACAAGACGCGATCGGCGGGCTTGATCTGGGCGATGACAGCGAGGCGCCCAAAAGCGCGCAGCTCGGCTTCGTGGTCGGGAAGCGCTGGCTGGTCACGGTCCACACCGAGCCGGTCGAATTCCTCCAGGGCTTTCGCAAGCAGGACAAGGGCGAGACCCGGATCGGATCGCTCTCTCCGTCGCTTTTGGTCGCCTCGCTCCTCGACTGGCACCTCTCCGAATTCCTCCACGCGGTCTCGGTGATTGAGCGCGACGCCGACCGGCTCGACGAAAAGATCCTCGCCGACGGCACGCGCAGCGGGGTGCTGGGCGATGTCGTGGCGCTTCGGCGCCGCGTGTCGCAGCTGCGGCTGATGATCGCGCGCCAGCGGCCGGTCTTCCATGGCCTGTCGCGTCCCGATTTCGCGCTAAATGCCGACGAGCGCGCCGCCGGCCATTTCGCGACGCTGGCCGATCGCTTCGACCGCGCGGTCGACGAGGTCGAGCGCAGCCGCGACGTGGCGCTCGGAAGCTTCGACCTGTTCACGTCGATGACGACCCAGCAGACCAACGAACTGGTCAAGGCGCTGACTTTCCTGACGGCGCTGATCGGCGCCTGCGCGGCGGTCGCGGGGCTACTAGGCATGAACTTCGAAATGCCCTTCTTCAAGACCGGGGCGATCGGCTTCATCGGCGTGACGATCGGGATGGTCGTGGCGAGCGGCGTCGCGATGTTCTGGGCCCGCCACCGCCGCTGGATCTGACCCGCGCCGACCGCGCACGAAGCGGATAGCGTCGGTCAGGGTCACCGCGCACCCCTCATCGTCCTCCAGGCGGTCGGCGGCGAGGACGGCCTGCCGCTTCACCCGATCCGCAGGCAGGCGGCGGCCAGCAGGCCGAGGCCGAGCAGCCCGACCGCCATCTGCGGCGGCCGCAGCCGCGCGAAATGCCGCGGCGCCTCGCCGCGCCGCGCCGCCAGCGGATCGAGGACGGCAACGCCGGCATAGCCGAGCATCAGCAGCAAAATGCCCGCCACCGGCGACAGCAGGAAGACGGGGAGCGCGAGCAGCCCGGCGATGAAGAGGAGGATCGCGGCGGCCCATCCGGTGCCGCCGACGATCGCCACGGCGCGCAACGGGTCGCCCCACAGAAGCGCCGCGAGTCCCGCGGCAAGGATCGGGAGCATCGGCCCGAAGCCGAGGACCAAGCTCAGGGTCGGGACGCCGACCGGATCGACGGTCTGATCGGCATCGCCCCCGACGGCCATTCAGGCGGTGTGATCGGCGCCGGTCGCGCCGGCCGCTGCGCTATCGGACGTGGGCGCGTCATCGGCCTCTGGATCGACCCGGACCTCGCCGGGCGCGGGAGGGGTCGGGATCAGCCCGCCAGCCCATTCGATCTCACCGCCGCCGGGCGCGTCGCTGCGGCCCGGCCCGTCGGGCGGGCTGTCGGGGGGCGTCGGGTTGCGATCGGTGCCGGCCATGAAAATCTCCTCGATTCTAAGGACGAACGATCGCGGCCATCGTTCCTGCGCGACGATGCGCCGGAAAGCCGCAAAAGCGTAAAGCCGTGCCACCGGAATCGCGCAGAAGCGGCGGCCGCGAGGTTCGTCCGGAACCGCTGCTTGCGGCCACCCGTTGGCCAAGCGAGGAGACCCGCCATGGAAGACCAGAAAGCCGATCTGAGCGATCATATCGAGGCTTCGTCGGACAAGACCGCCAACCAGACCGCGCGCGCCGGCGCGCAGGCCAAGGGCGGCATCGCCGCGCAACCGGGCGACCCGACCAGCCCGAAGGCGGCTGCCGCGCGCGCCGCGCCGCTCAACCGGGCGATGGCCGAGGCCGGTTTCGGCGATGATAAGGGCGAGGATCTCGGCCGCGACGGCAAGACGGTCCCGCCCGCGGACACCACCCCTTAGCGGCACGCCCGCGTCGCCCTTGAGTCGGCCGACGCGCCGACAGTGTCAGCCGACCTGCTCGACCGTCAGGCTTCCGGCGGGCAGCGCGCGGAGGATGTCCTTCGACGCGATCCCCGGGTCGAGCCAGTCGGCCCAGTCGTGCCGCTCAAGCAGGACGATCTGCCGGTCATGATAAGGCACGATATCGGGACCCGGCTCCATCGTGAGCATGGTGAAGGCCTCGGCGCCGCCCGGTCCCTGCCGCCAGATCCCGGCGATGCAGAACAAGGGCTCGCCGACCTTGGTGAACAGCCATTTGTCCTTGCGCTTCTTCTTGGGGTCTTGCGGGGTCGTAAACTCGTAGAAGCCGTCGGCGAGGATCAGGCAGCGACCCTCGGTGAAAGCGCGGCCCTCGCTGCGGAAATTATAGACCGGCTTGCCGGTCGGCCCCGGCCAGCTCCAGCGCCGCTGGACGAGTTCGCCGGACCCGCGGCCCGCCGCAGAGAAGCGCACGATCGGGGCGGTGTCGGTGATCTTGATGTCGGCGCGCGCTTCGATGTTCGGCCGCCCCTCGGGCATGTCGAGCCGGATCTTGAGGTCGGCGAAATCCTCGGCGATCGAGGCGAGGTTGACCTCGAGGCGATAGTCGTTGCACATGGCCGCGACCCTAGCCGAGGCGGCGCTTGCATGGAAGATATGTTCTTCCTATGTTCTTGTCATGCAGGCCACCGCTTTCGATTCGAGCGCGCCGCTGGGCGCGCGCCGCGCGATCGTCCGCCGCTATCGCGACGAGATCGAGCTGGTCGAACTTGCGTGGGGCCTCAGGAATCGTGATCCGAACGAGCGCCCCTTCCGTTTCGTCCGCGCCGAGGGCCGGACCTTTCCCAGCCATCGCTGCCTGATCCCGGCGTCCGAATTCCATGTCACGACGGACAAGAAGAGCTACCGCTTCGCGCTCGACGACGGCAACTGGTTCTATCTCGCGGGCATATACCGGCCGGCGACGATCGACTGGCCCGAAAGCTATGCGGTGTTGACGATCGACGCCAATCCCGACGTCGCGCGATATCAGGAGCGCCAGGGCGCGGTGCTGTTGCGCCGCCAGACGATGGACTGGCTCGACATGACGATCCCGGAAGACCAGCTCTTGAAATCCTTGCCTGCGCGCAGCTTTGACGTCCAGGAGATCGGCGGCGGCCGCAAGACGAGCGGCCCGGTCAAGCCCGGCCAGCGCATGCTCGGCCTGTGATGTCACCCGATGAAGAGCGGCTCGTCGAGGCGCTCGCGGTCGAACGCTTGTATGGCGCGCAAGCCCCCCTGTTCGTCGCGGCACGGATCGGCGACCTTGCGCTCGCCGGCGACGAGGCCGGCATCGAGCGCTGGCGCGCGATCGCGCGCCGGCTCGCCGCGCTCCAGGGGCTCGACGGCGGATATGGTCGCATCGCGCCGACTGCCTGACCCCCTCTCGCCGGCCGCAGGCGCAGGCGGCAGGATCAGCCGCACCGCCGCCTCGGCGAGCCATCCGATCGCGGCGCCCACCACGACATCGCTCAGATAATGCGCGCCGCGCGGCAACTGGATCGCGCCCGCCGCGGTGGCCGCCGCGTAGCCGACCTGCGCGCTCGCGGGATAATCACGCGCCACGGCGCGGGCGACTGCGACGGCCCCGGCGGTATGGCCTGAGGGGAAACTATTCTCGCGCTTGGCGGGGCTGTGGCCCTTGCGCGCATGATAGGTCTCGCCTCCGAGCATGACGAACGGCCGGGTCCGGTCGACATGCTGTTTGACGAGGCTCTTCGCCTGGGTGGCGAGCCAGTGGCTCGCGAGCATCCGCGCGCCCACCCGGACCACGCGCCCGCGCCGCAGCAGCAGGCCGACCGCGATCGTCGCCGCCGACAGCGCGATCAGCGGCGGCTGATCGGCAAGCTCGCTGACCTGACCGATCGCCTTGACGACCGAGCTGTCGCGCTTCCCGCCGGTGGCGCGCGCGACGTGCCGGTCGGCGGTCTCGACCTTGCGCTTGCCGCGCTTTGCCTTGGTCCTGGTGCTCGTCATGCGCTCTCCCGTCGCCCTCCAAGCGCGCGAAGCCGCGAAAAGGTTCGCAACGGGCACGAAAAGGAGGCCGCATCCGCCTGCTGCCTGCGAGCGGACCCGCCGACTCGCTCGCGCGTTGAACTTCGGAGAGCTTCAAGAGGAGAGCGATATGTCCAAGCGCGAACTGATCGATACCGGCACCGATAAACGCTATGTGCGCCGCGACGACGAAGGCAAGTTCACCGAGTCGGACGATGTCAGCAAGTCGCTGAGCGCCGACAGTCGGCACGACGCCAAGACCATGGCGAAGCCGGGCCAAGGCGACCGCGGCGACGGTTGAGGCGCGTCCTGCCGCCGCTCAGGCGGCGCGGCGGCCCGTCTCCGACAGGCTGCGGAAGGTGATCGACCAGCGCGGCACGTCGCCGGGCGCGATGCTGTGCTCCCACAGCTGGCGCACATCGCCGGTCAGATGATAGAGCCCGCGCGGGGTCAGCGGCGCCGACGCGCGCGCGAAGCCGGAACGGCCTGCGGCGGTCCGCCGCCGCAACCGCAAGGTCGCGGCACTCCCAAGCGACAGCCCGATGACATGCTCGAACTGGGGACGGTCGCGATGCCATCCGATCCCGGCGCCGGGATCGTAGCGGATGACCAGCGCCTGGACGAGCGCGTCGACCGCAAGGCCGGCCAAGGCTGCGGCGCGGTCGCGGACCGGCAACAGCCAGTCGGGCATGGGCTCGGTCGGGCCGAAAGCGCCGGTGTCGAAGTCGTAGCGCCATCCAAAGGACGCGGTCAGTCTCTTGCCTTCCCAACCCTGGAAGCGAAATGGGCTCAGCGCACAAGCGTCGATCGCCGCGATCAGCGCGGCTTCCTCGCCGGACGTCACGACGCCATCCCATGCCGACAGCCCCGCGACTCCGCCCTCCGCCGACGGGCCGTCGACGGATGCACCGAAAAGGTCGCTTTGGGTCGCCACGGTCAGAACGGCATCTCGGCGATGAAGGCGACGAGGTCGGTGAAGCCCTCCGGATCGAAGACCTGGCCCGTCGGCCCCTCGAGCAGGGTCGCGACCGCGGCAGCTTCCGCCAGATCGGCGGCGCTGTAGACCAAAGCGTCATCCTGCACCGCACGCCAGCGCAGCAGCGCGGTCACTCGCGCCGCGAGCTTTGCCCCGATCGCCCCCGACGCAGATACACCATCCTCGGCTAAGGCCAGATCCACCGCGGCCTGGATCGCGCCCTCGTCCGGCGCGGACACCGTGTCGAGCCGGGCGAGTGCGCCCGCGATCAGGCTAACACGGGCGAGGGGGTCGGCCGGACAGGCGCAGGGCGGCAGGGTGTCGGGTAGGGGCATCGACGCAGGACTCGAGGCTGGCAGAAGAAAGCGAATATAGGGAACGAAAGGCAAACCTTCAACGCGGCTCCGGACCGTTCGACCGGCCTGCGGAGAGGCTGCCGCAACAGCTCACAGATATGGTCCCGCCCTGGGCCCGACCCAATCGTGTTGATGCAGATCAGGAGCCCGGCACGGGCCCGAAACAAAAGCGCCTCGCAGTTGGTTGAGGCGCTAACCCGGACAGGCAGATCCGGGCGACAGGCAAGGGGAGGATCGATGAAAAGATTCGACGCCGACTATTATGAGCGTCGCGCCGCGCGCGAGCGCGAGCGTGCCGAAAAGGCGACGCCGTGGTTCGCCGCGATCTTCCTGCGCACCGCCGAGGAGTTTGACCGCCGCGCCGAGCGCTGCCGGGCCGGCACCGCACCCGCCGAACCGCGACGGCTTGTGGGGTCGCGGCGCGCGCCGGGCTGACAAACCGACGCAGCGACCCTGACCCGTGTCAGCCCGCCTGCGCGAGCGCGTAGCGGCGGCAATGTTCAAGATAGCCCGCCTCATGGCTCGCGATCAGCTCGACGACGCTCTTCCACAGCCACGACGGCGCCTCGATCCCGGCGCCGCGATGGTTGCGCAGGATCTTGAGCCAGGCGGCGCGTTCCCCCTTGTCCATCTGCCGCGCATGGGCGGCGCCGACGACATAGGCCAGGTAGCGTGCGGCGCGGGTCGCCTCGCGCTTTGTAAATTGGTCGACCTCGAGTTTCAGATCCTGCGGCAGCAATTCGCGCAGCACCATCGGCTTACCGAGCAGGCGCGTCGCGAGCATCCGCTCGCCCAGATGTGGGGCGAGCGCGCGGGCGCCCGCGACGACCCGCGCGGCGTGGTCGGCCGGCATCGCCGCATCACGCGCTGCCGGGGCAGCAGCGGGAACTGCTTCCTTCAGATCGACCAGCGCGATCGAATCGGGCACGCGCTTTGACCCGCCGACCGCGACGATCGCAGCGTAACGCGCGGTGCCGAGCGAACTGCAGCCCTTCATCCAATAGGCGGCATCGAGCAGCCGGACCTTGTCCTGCGGATCGCGGTGCGCGAGCGCGAGGATCTGGTCGCGCACCGCTTCGTTCTCGAACAGCCTGCCAAGCGCGTCGCGCTCCCGCGTCGTCAGCGCCCAGAATTTCTTGCCGAGCGGGATGGTCGGCGCAACATCGTCGAGCCGCTCGGCGGCGAGTTCCTTCCAGCCCCGGCCGAGCGCGCGGCGCCGCACGGCGCGGACAACCTCAGGCTCGGGGGCGGCGTCGGCCTCGTCGGACAAGGCGCGCTCATAGCCATCGACCATCTCCTCGATCATCCGCGCGGTGGTGACGCCAGGCAGGTCGGAGCCGCGCGCGGCGGTGGCGAGGCTCAGCCCCAGGCGGATCAGGTCGTGCGCGGGGTTGCCGATCACGCACTGGTCTAGGTCGCGGATCTGGACCGCGACCTGGCCATCGGCATTGGCGATCGGCCCGAGATTGCCGAGATGGCAATCGCCGCAGATCCAGACCGACGGACCCTGTGGCAGCAGGGCCGCCGACGGGCTCGCGGCAAGCCACTCATAGAATTTGACCGTGTTGCCACGGACATAGGCATGGGTCGAACTCGCCATCTTGAGCAACCGGGTCGCCTCGAGGCGGCCCTGACGGTCGGACGGTGCGATCGGGACCAGCATGTTCATCGGCAACACCTTCGTGAGCGGCGGGACTGTTGCTGAAACGTGTCTAGAGCGCTTCGGGCCCCGGCACACGGCACCGAATCCGCGCTGATCTGCATCAAGCCGAATTTTGACGAGGATCGCGGGCCGAGTGCGGCGCTCCCGCGTTCAGGCGTCTCATCCTCTCGGCGGACTCGCCCGTCCGCCCCCGTTGCAGCCGAAAGCGTCCCTATATCATGCAACTTGCCGAACCCGACGCCACCGAGATCGTCGCACCCGCCCGCCTCGCCGAGGATCTGGCGCTGCCGGCGGCGACTGGGCCGACGATGGCGCGGCTCGCAGCGGTGCTCGGCAAAGCGGATGTCATCTGCGTCACCCTCGACGAGTCCCGCGCCGAGGCGATCGCCGCCGCGCTCGGCGACGCATGCCCGGGCGCGATCGTCGTCCATCTGCCGGCCCCCGATGGACTGCCCGGCGAGACAGTGGCGGCATCGCCCGCCAATATCGGCGCGCGCCACGCGGCGCTGGCAGCGCTCACTGCCCGGGGCCGACGCCGCCATGCGCTGATTCTGAGCGTCGACGCGGCGATGGCCACAGGGCCCGCCGTCGATGGCCTCGGCGCGCCGCTGACGCTCGCCGCAGGCCAGACGATCGACGCCGACGATCTGTGCGCGACCCTCGAACGCTTGGGCTACCAGGCCGACGACCGGATCGACGAGCCGGGCGAGATGGCCCGCCGGGGCATGATCGAACTCTTCCCGACGACCGCCCGCCATCCGGTGCGGCTCGACATCGCCGACGGCCGGCTCACCGCGATCCGCGGCTTCGACCCGGTCACCCAACGGACTACGGGCGACCTCGAGACGATCGTCATCGATCCGGCCACGTGGGACGTCGGGCAGCCAGGCGGCACGAGCGCGCTCGCCGTCCTGCCCAAGGCGCGGCTCGCGCTCGACCCCGGCGTCGCGGCGCGCGGACAGCAGTTGCGCGCACTCGCCAGGGAGACCGGCGCGCGTGGCCTGATCGACGAGGACGCCTGGTTATCGCTGCTCGATCGGCCGCGGCCCGTCGATATCCTCCCCAAGGACGAAAGCTCGGCACCGCGCTTCGTCGAGCAGCGCCGGCCCGACCGCGCCGCACTGAGCGCGATCAGCGCATGGCTTGCCGACGGCGACCGGGTGATCCTTGCCGGTCGGCCGCGCGACCTGCGCTTCCTCAAAGGCCGGCTCGGTCGCGCCAAGGCGCCGCCACTCGTCGAGGCGGAGGACTGGGCCGGGGCCCTCAGCGGGCCGAGCGACGCCCTGATCCTGCTCAGCCTGGCGCTCGAGGCGGGCTGGGAGGCGCCCAGCCTCCATGTCATCGCCGCCGCCGACATCCTCGGCAGCCGCGCCGGCGGCAACGGGCCCGCACTCCACGCCGCCGACCCGTTGGGTGGCGCGGTCGATTACCGGATAGGTGACGTCATTATCCATGAGGATCATGGGCTCGGGGTCCTGCTCGGCCTCGAAGCGGTCCAGGTCGGCGACACGACGCAGGACGCAATCCGGATCGGCCATGCGAAGGACACGCAGCGCCTCGTGCCCATCGAGGAAGCAGACCGGCTGTGGCGCTACGGCGCAGACGCCGAGGCGGTGAGCCTCGACCGGCTCGACGGCACGAGCTGGGTGAAGCGGCGCGGCGATATCGACGCGCAGGTCGCGCTCACGGCCAAGGCGCTGCTCGGCTTTGCCGCCGACCGCGCAGCCCGCCGGACCGACCCGATCGACCCACCGAGCGCGCCCTATGAGACCTTCATCGGCCGCTTCCCCTTCGCCGCGACCCGCGACCAGCTGCGCGCGGTTGAGGCGGTGCGCGCCGACCTCGCTAGCGGCACGCCGATGGACCGGCTGATCGTCGGGGATGTCGGCTATGGCAAGACCGAGGTCGCGCTGCGCGCCGCCGCGATGGTCGCGCTGGCAGGACACCAGGTCGCGCTTGTCGCCCCCACCACCGTGCTCGCGCGCCAGCATCTCGAGAGCTTCACCCGCCGCTTCGCCGGGCTCGGTCTCCAGGTGGCGGGGCTGTCGCGGCTGTCGAGCGCGGCCGAGGCCAAGGCGGTCAAGTCGGGCCTCGCCGACGGCTCGATCGCCATCGTCATCGGCACCCAGGCGCTCGCCGCCGACAGCGTCGCCTTCGCTGATCTCGGCCTCGTCATCATCGACGAGGAACAGCGCTTCGGCGCCGCCGACAAGGCGAAACTCAGGGCCCGCGCCGAGGCCGGCCATGTCCTGACGCTGACCGCAACCCCGATCCCGCGTACGCTCCAGGGCGCACTCGTCGGGTTGCAGGACCTCTCGGTGATCGCGACGCCGCCCGCCCGGCGCCAACCGATCCGGACCGCGACCGGTCCCTTCGACCCCGACCAGGTCAGGGCGGCGCTCCTGCGCGAACGCGCGCGGGGCGGCCAGAGCTTCGTCGTCGTGCCGCGGATCGACGATATGGCGGGCCTCGCCGATCAGCTCGCCCGGCTTGTCCCCGACCTCATCGTCCACCAGGCGCATGGCAAGATGGCGGCAGCAAAGGTCGACCAGGCGATGGTCGCTTTCGCCGCGGGTCAGGGCGACATCCTGCTTGCGACCAACATCATCGAGGCGGGGCTCGATGTGCCGCGCGCCAACACGATGATCGTGATGCACGCCGACCGGTTTGGGCTCGCGCAATTGCACCAGTTGCGTGGCCGGGTCGGTCGCGGCGCCAGGCGCGGCACCATCCTGCTCCTGACCGAACCCGGCCAGGAGATCGCGCCTGCGACCGCCAAGCGGCTGAAGACGCTCGAAGCGCTTGACCATCTCGGCGCGGGCTTCGCGATCAGCGCGCAGGATCTCGACCAGCGCGGTGCGGGTGATTTGGTCGGCGAAGACCAGGCCGGGCATGTCCGGCTGATCGGGGTCGATCTTTACCAGCACCTGCTCGCCCGCGCGCTCGCGGTCGCGCGCGGCGAGGCCGCCGACCGCTGGACGCCCGAATTGCATCTGGGCGAGGACGCCCGCTTCCCCGCCGACTGGATCGCCGAGGAAGAGATCCGGCTCAATCTCTATCTGCGGCTCGGCCGCCTCGCCGACGAGGCGGCGGTCGACCAGTTCGCCGAAGAGCTTGAGGACCGTTTCGGCGCGCTCCCCGCACCTGCCCAGCGGCTGCTCGCGATCGCGCGGATCCGCCGGCTCGCCTGCGCGGCCCATATCGCCCGGATCGACGCGGGTCCGGCCGCGATTGCGCTCACCCCACGCCCCGACTTCGAGGGCAACACCAGCGATCTCGAGGCCAAGGGCGATCGCCTGCTGCTGCGCGGCGACCCCGGCCCCGATCCGCTCGCCGCCGTCGCAGCCCTGCTCGAACGGGTCACCGCATGAGCGCGACCGACGCTAGCGCGATCAGCGCCGCCGAGGAGGCCGGCACGATCGTCGACGCGCAGGACGCCGCCGAACAGGCGGGGCTTCTCTATGTCACCGACGCCAAGCCCGGGATCAGCCGCCACCCGGCGGGCAAGGGCTTCAAATATCGCCTGCCCAACGGCAAGCCGGTGACCGACGACAAGACGCTGACGCGCATCCGCAAACTCGCTATCCCGCCTGCCTATCAGGACGTCTGGATCTGCCCGAGCGCGCGCGGCCATATCCAGGCGACCGGGCGCGACGCCAAGGGCCGCAAACAATATCGCTATCATGAGACATTTCGCGCGGTCCGCGACAGCACCAAATATGAGCATATGCTCGACTTCGCCGCCACGCTCCCCGCGATCCGCCAGGCGGTAGACGCGCATATGGGGCTGAAGGGCCTGCCGCGCGAGAAGGTGCTGGCGACTGTCGTCCGCCTGCTCGAGACGACGATGATCCGCGTCGGCAATGAGGATTATGCCAAGGCCAACAAGAGCTATGGCCTCACCACCTTGCTCGACCGCCATGTCAAGGTCGAGGGGAGCGAGCTGCGCTTCGCGTTCAAGGGCAAGAGCGGCAAACAGTGGAAGCTGGGTCTCAAGGACCGCCGCGTCGCGAGGATCGTCAAGGCGAGCCAGGACCTGCCCGGCCAGCATCTCTTCCAATATCTCGACGAGGCCGGCGAGCGCCATGAGGTCAGCTCGACCGACATCAACGCCTATCTGAAAGAGATTTCGGGCAAGGACATCACCGCCAAGGACTTCCGGACCTGGAGCGGGACCGTCCTCGCGGCGATGGCGCTCGCCGAATATGAAACCGTCGACAGCGAGGCGGCCGCCAAGAAGAATATCCGGACCGCGATCGAAGCGGTGGCCGCCCGGCTCGGCAACACCCCGACCGTCTGCCGCAAATGCTATATCCATCCCGAAATCTTCGAGTCCTATCTCGGCGACGCGCTGATCCTCGAGGCACGCGCCGAGGTTGAGCAGGCGCTGCGCGACGATGTCGCCGAGCTCAGCCCACAGGAGGCCGTCGTCCTCGCCTTCCTCCAGCGAAGGCTCGCGGCCAAGGCCGCCTGACCCGTCCGCGCGCCGATACCCCCCCGCACATCGCTTCCTTCTTTAACGGGCGCCCGCCGCCGCCAACCGGATACCTGCTCCATGAAACTCGCGATCCACGCCCAGCTCGACTATCAGTTCGAGCATCCGACCGACGTCCTCCTCCAGCTCGAGGCGGCCGCGATCCCGGAACAGCAGATCGAGGCCGCGCATATCGATATCAGCGAAGGCGAGCATTTCGCCCGTGTCGACGCTCATGACGAGATCGGCGAGCGGATCTGGCTCCGGATTCAGGGACAACTCCTGATCGACTATAAGGCCACCGTCTCGATCGAGCGGCTGCTGACCGATTGCCTGGCGCTCCCCAAGGTTCCGCCGCACCAGCTGCCGGGCGAGACGGTCCAATATCTGATGGCGTCGCGCTATTGCCCGTCGGATCAGTTCCAATGTTTCGTCGACGCCGAGTTCGGCCGGCTCCAGGGCGGCGAACGCGTGATCGCGATGCGCGACTGGGTCCACAGCCATTTGTCCTATGTGCCAGGTGCGAGCGACAGCGACACCACCGCGCTCGAAACCTTCGTCAAGCGCCAGGGCGTGTGCCGCGACTATGCCCATCTGATGATCACCTTGGTCCGCGCGAGCGGTATCCCCGCGCGGCTCGCGAGCGTCTACGCGCTCGGCGTCGAGCCGCAGGATTTCCATGCGGTCGCCGAGGTCTTCCTCGGCGGCGAATGGCATCTGGTCGACGCGACCGGCATGGCGAAGGAAGCGGCGATGGCGAAGATCGGCATCGGCCGCGACGCCGCCGACGTCGCCTTCCTGACGGCTTATGGTCTCGCGCGGGTGAACAGCCAGTCGGTCCGGGTCGACGCGGCATGATCGTCGAAGAGATGGCGGGCTGGGTCGCGCCGGTCGCGACCGCGATCGCGGCGATTCTGACCGCCGCCAATCTGGGCGCGCGGGTGACGGGGTGGGGCTTCGTCGTCTTCCTGATCGGTTCGCTCGCCTGGAGTGCGGTCGGCGCGGCGACTGGGCAGACCAACCTCCTCCTTACCAACGGCTTTCTGACGATCGTCAACCTTATCGGGATCTGGCGCTGGCTCGGCCGCCAGGCGCGCTATGAGAAAGGCGGCACCGCGGCGGCCGAGGCGAGCACGCAGCGCGCCGCCCCCGATCTCAGGACCCTGTCGTCGCTGATCGGCGCCAAGGTCGAGGATGGTCGCGGAGAGCCGCTCGGCGAGGCGATCGAGGCGCTGGTCGAATGCGACAGCGGCCAGCTCAGCTATGTCGTGATCCGCAGCGGCGGAGTCGGTGGGGTCGGCGAACGGCTGCGCGCGGTTCCGCGCGCCCAGGTCAGGCTCTGTACCGACCGGGTCGAGATAGGCCTCGACGCCGCGGCGTTTGACGCCTTGCCCGACTGGGAGCCGGAGGCGCCGCCGCCGCGCCCGCACACCCAAGCGAGGCGCGATTAATCTGCGGCAGCACGATTGATTGCGGCCCGAAGCAACAGGCGTGCGGCTCGCTTCGTTTTCGCATGCAGGACAAGGCGACCGGACCCTCGGACGCCGTTGGAGAGCCGCCATGACGATATCCTTTCCCGCCGACGGCCAGACGCCATGAGCTACGCGCGCGCGGTCCCGCAACCCCGGCAGGATCCCGGCATCGCCACCGCCGAGGACGGTGTCGTCCTCCTCGACGGCCCCGACGGTCTTGCCATCACTTTGACCCCCAGCGCCGCTGCACGGACCGGCCAGAATTTGATCGACGCCGCGGCCCGCGCTGCCGAGCAGCGCCCGGTCCCGCCCGAGGACGCGCCGGCCGGGCTGCGCGACGCCTGACCATGAAGGCGCAGCTGCTCATCAGGGGGCGCGGCGGTGGCAAGGGTTGTATGGCCGACGCGGTATCAATCCTTGAGTTCGACCCAGACCGGACAATGGTCGCTGGTCTTCTCCCAACCCCGCACCGCGAGATCGACCTCGGCGCGCAGCAACCGCTTCGTCGCGGGCTTGTTGAGCAGGAAATGGTCGATCCTTAAACCCGCGTTGCGGGCATAGGCGTTCCGGAAATAGTCGAAGAAGGTGTAGATCGTCTCGTCGGGGTGGAGCTTGCGCAGCGCATCGGTCCACCCTTGGGCCAGCAGCCCGACAAAAGCGGCGCGGACCTCTGGGGCGAACAAGGCGTCGTCGCGCCAGCGCTCGGGCTTGTAGACGTCGCGCTCGGTCGGCATCACATTATAGTCGCCGGCGATCACCACCGGCGCCTTCGTCGCATAGAGCTCGGCCATCAGCTCGGTCAGCCGCGCGAACCAGCGCAGCTTATACTCGAATTTTGGACCCGGTCGCGGATTGCCGTTCGGCAGATAGAGCCCGCCGACGAGAACGCCGTTCACCGCCGCCTCGATATAGCGGCTATGGCTGTCATCGAGGTCGCCTGGCAGCCCGCGCCGCGTCTCGATCGGCTGCGCGCCCTTGGCGAGGATCGCGACGCCGTTCCAGCTCTTCTGCCCATGCCATATCGCGCCATAGCCGGCCGCCTCGATCGCCTGAATCGGGAATTTCTCGTCAGGTGCTTTCAACTCCTGGAGACAAACGATGTTGGGCTGGCGCTCGGCGAGCCAGCGCAGCAACACCGGAAGCCGACCGTTAACCCCGTTCACATTGTAGGTCGCGATGATCACAGGTCCGGCAGCACTTGGTCGGCGCGGCCCCATCCGGCGAGCACCTTCGAGCCGGCACGCTTCACGAGCTCCGCTGCATCGCCGACATGCCAGTGCGCCGGCGTATCGATCGTCTCGAGTTCTTTCCAGCTGATCGGCACCGCGACCGGCGCCTGCTCGCGGGCGCGCACGGCATAGGGCATGATAGCGGTCGCGCCGCGTTGGTTGCGCAGATAGTCGACGAAGATCCGGCCCTTGCGCTGGACCTTGGCGAGCGCCGCGGTGAAGCGGTCGGGATGCGCCTGCGCCACCGCCTGCGCGAAGCGATGCGCGAAATCCTTGACCGCGGGCCATTCGGCCTGCGGGGTCAGGGGCGCGATGACATGGACGCCCTTGCCGCCGGTCACCATCGGGAAGGTCTCGAGCCCGATTTGCTGGAGTAGCTCGCGAAACTCGAAGGCCGCGGTCCGAACCGCCTCGAAGGCCAGCCCATCGTCGGGGTCGAGGTCGAAGACGAGCCGGTCGGTCTTTTCGACGTCCTCGATCCGCGCCCCCCATCCATGGAATTCGATCGTCCCCATCTGGACGCAGGTCAGAAGGCCTTCGGCGTCATCGACGAACAGATAGGGCTCTTCATGGCCGTCTTTCTCCAGGATCCCGACATGCTTGATATGTTCGCCGAAGGTCCCGGCGTCATGCTTCTGGAAGAAGCATTTCTTGGCGCGGCCTTGCGGACAGCGCACGAGGCTGATCGGACGGTTGGCAACCCACGGCAGCATGATGTCCGCGACCGCGGCATAATAGTCGGCGAGCTGGCCCTTGGTGATCTTGCTCTCCGGGAAAATCACCCGCTCGCGGTTCGAAATCGCAACATCGACGCCGTCTTCCGACGACGCCACCGCCGCGGCGACCGGCGCCTCGGTCTCAAGCAGCACCGCCTCGGCCTTCTTGTCCTCGCGCAGGCCGAGATAAGAGGGATGGCGCAAAACGCCCTCGTCGGTGAACTCGATATAGGCGACCTCGCAGACGAGGCGCGGCTCGACCCAATGCGCGCCGCGCACCGCCGCGCGCGGCGCCACGACCGGCGGCGTCTTGACCGCCAGCGGCGCCATCAGCGCCATCAGCCGCTCGATCTCTTGCCCCGTGAAGCCGGTCCCGGCCTTGCCGGCATAGATAAGCTTGCCGTCCTTGTGGACGCCAAGCAGCAGCGAGCGGAAGCCGCGCTGCTTGTCGGACGGGGTCCATCCGACGATGATGAACTCCTGGCGACGGATACATTTGGTCTTGAGCCAAGTGCCATTACGGCTCCCGGAATATTTGGCGTCCGCCCGCTTCGAGATCACCCCCTCGAGCCCCGCTTCGCAGAAGCTCGTCAGCAGCTTCTCGCCCTGGCCAACGATATGGTCCGAATAGCGGATGCGCGCCGCCTCACTCCCGACCGCGCTCGCGATCAGCGTCTCGAGCTTTGCCTTTCGCTCGGTCAGCGGCAGCCGCGTCAGATCCTCGCCATCGAGCGCGAGCAGGTCGAAGGCATAATAGAGGATCGCCGACGGATCGCCCTTGAGCGCGGCCTGGAGCGCCTGGAAGCTCGACCGCCCATCCTCGCCGACCACCACCGCCTCGCCGTCGATCAGCGCCGATCGGCAATCGAGCTGCGTCGCCTCGGTGATCAGCCCGGCAAACCGGTCGGACCAGTCGAGCCCAGAACGGGTATAAGCGCGGCCCTCGCCACCGCCGACGGCAATCAGGGTGCGGTAGCCGTCATATTTCAGCTCGTGGAGCCAGCGGTCACCCGCGGGCACGCTGTCGACAAGAGTCGCGAGCTGGACGGGCTGGAAGGGCGGCGGCAGCGCACCAACCGCCTTGGCGGCTTTACGCTTTAGCGGGGATTTGGCTTTGCGGGCAGCGACCGGCTTAGCTGAGGCCTCGGTCTTCCCCCGCTTGGCGACCGCCCTCGGTTTCACCCCGGCGGCGATTTCCTCCATGGTGAGGCCGCTTTCGACGCTGGTCAGATGCATCCCCACCAGGTCATCCGAACCGCCGGCATGGTCGTCAGCGATCTTGCGCAGCAACCAGTTCTCGCCCTTCTCCTTTCCGCGCGGCTTGAGCCGGATCATCAGCCACTCACCCTTCATCCGGTGCCCATGGAGGAAGAAATGCAGATGGCCCTCGGCGAGCGTCTTCACGGGGTCCTTGCCCGGCACCGGCTCCCAGGTTCCATTGTCCCACAGCATCACAGTGCCGCCGCCATATTGGCCCTTGGGGATCGTGCCCTCGAAGCGCGCATAGTCGAGCGGATGGTCCTCGGTCCGGACCGACAGCCTTTTATCGTCGGGATTGGGGCTCGGGCCGCGCGTCACCGCCCAGCTCTTCAACGTCCCGTCGAGCTCGAGCCGGAAATCGTAATGAAGCCGGCTTGCGGCATGTTTCTGAACGACGAAGCCCTGCCCGCCGGCCGGCAGGGTCGCCCCGGCCGGCTCGGCGGTCAGGCTGAAGTCGCGCTTCTCGCGGTAGCGCGCGAGATTGGCCTCGGCGCGAGCGGATGGAGCGGAGGCAGTCTTGGCAGCGGCGCGGCGGGCCATGAGCGACAGTCCTGCAAGGATGGGCGATGCGCGTTCAACCCGGCGCGGAACGGACTCGTTCCGTCGCGGGCGCCAGCGTGCGACCGGCGCTAACCCACATCAGGGCGAATCCGGCGGTGTGACGCTGAGCCCGGCCCACGGGCTGGCGCGTTTCTCCCCGGTCCGTGCCGTTCGACTGCGACGGCGCACCGGGAGGCGAGCCCATGTCCAGCACCGATTATGATATCCGCATGCTCAACGGCCTGATCGAGGCGACGCTCGACAGCGCCGAAGGCTATGCCGATGCCGCCAGCGACAGTTCGCGCTTCGCCGCAATGTTTGCGGCCCGCAGCTCCGAGCGCCGCGCGGCGGCCGCCGTCCTCCAGGAGCATGTCGCGAGTCTGGGCGGCAGTTCGCCCGACGACGGCACGCTGCTCGCCGCCGCGCACCGGCTGTTCGTCAATCTTCGCCAGACCCTAGGCGGCGGCGAGGTCGCGGTGGTCGACGAGGTCGAGCACGGCGAGGACCATATCAAGGCCAAGTTCGAGGACGCGGTGCGCGACAGCGACATCTCGTCGGCGACCCGCGCGGTCATCGTGCGGGTCCAGGGCTCGGTCCAGGCCGGCCATGACGCGATGCGCCAGCTCAAGCACGACCTGCACGGCGCCACCTGACGATGCTCGAACATGTGCCCCATTGGCTGGGCCAGCTGCTCAGCCCCTTGCGCGCCGGCCATGAGAAGCTCCTTGCCGCGCGGCCCGACCTCGCAGTCAGGGGGGTCGTCGAGCTGATGAGCCCGGCCTTCGCGCATGGCGCGCGGCTGCCCGAACGCTTCACCGCCGACGGCGCCGGCGTCTCGCCACCGCTCGTCTGGGGGGAACTGCCCGAGGGCACCGCCGGCCTCGCCTTGATCGTCGAGGATCCCGACGCCCCCTTGCCCAACCCGCTCGTCCATGCCCTTGTCTGGAACCTGCCCCCCGACACCGGCCGGCTCGCCGAAGGCGCGATCGTGGCGGACGGCGATGGCGGCGCGGACGGCCGCGACGTCGGGCGCACCAGCTATGGGCGCGAGGGCTGGTTGCCGCCCGATCCGCCGACCGGGCATGGTTCGCATGATTATGTTTTCCAGATCTTCGCTCTGTCCGAGGTGGTCCCGCTCGCGCCCAATCCGGGGCGCGGCGATCTCGCCGAGGCGATCGCCGGCCGCATCCTCGCCGCCGGCATCCTCATCGGCACCTATCAGCGCGGAGACGCCGCTCCGGCCTTCGTTGCCGGCTCGCCGGGACCGGCGCTTGCGGGATGACCGGCCGCGCCGCCCATCCAAAAGGCAGGGCGGGGCCGGATTCCCGGAACGTCGCCGGGCCTGATGCTTTTCCCTTGTCGAAGGAGATGATCATGACCGACCATACTAAGGATGCCGGCGCCGACAATCGCGGCCGGCGCGCGCCGCAGAGCGGCTCGGGCGAGGTCAAGGGATCGGGCGCGGGCGCCGGCGGCGGCGGCAATCCGGAAGAGTTCGACAGCGACGCGCAGGCGGGCGGCGGCAAGATCCCCGCGGCGAAACCCGAGGCGCCCGCGACCGGCGCCGATGCACCCGTCCATGGCAGCCGCTGATGCCGACCGGCGCGCGGTGATCGCGCGCCGCGTCTCCGCTTTGACGGGGGTCGAGCCGGACGCGATTCTCCCCGAAATCGCGCCCGATGGTCTTAGCCATCACGCCACCTCGGCGCAGGTCGGAGCCGCGATCGACCAGGCCATCGCAGAGTTCGACCGCACGCCGGACGAGGACGCCCTTCAAGCGAAGCTGTCGTCGAGGAAGCCGAGCAAGGTCGCCCAGCTCGCGCGATCGGCTCGAGCATCATAGGCCATACGCGGATCGCCCAGCCCATCGACCGCTTCATTGGTGAAACTGTGGAGCGCTCGGCCATAGACCGCAAGGTGCCAGTCGGCCTCCGCCGCCATCATCTCGGCCTGGAAGGCGGCGATATCGGCGGGCGGCACGAGCGGGTCGAGCGCGCCCGTGCAGGCGAGCACCCGCGCTCGGATTGCAGCCGGGGTCGCTGGCGCGGCGGTCGTGAGCAGTCCATGGAAGCTCGCGACCGCGGCGAGCGGTGTATTGGCGCGCGCCAGTTCGAGGACCGCGAGACCGCCAAAACAATAGCCGATCGCCGCCACCGCCGTCGGGGCGAATCCGGTCGCTGAGACCAGAGCGTCGAAGGCGGCGCAGACCCGCCGGCGCAGCAGCGCAGGATCGGCGCGGAACCGCGCCATGGCCGGCCCGATCTCATCGTCGCCGAGCACCCGGCCATCGCCGTGGAGATCAGCAGCGGCAGCGACATAGCCGAGCTCGGCGAGCATCGCGCAGCGTCGCCGCACGTTGCCGCCGATCCCGTCGGCCTCATGGACGACCAGGATGGCCCGACCGTTGCCGGCTCCCCGCGGCCGGCGGAGTTCGCCCAAGCAGCGCACGTCGCCATCGGCATAGGCGAAGGGCTCGCTCATGACGCGATCGTCGCGTTCGTGGCGGCCAGAGCCGCTTCGTCGATATAGAGATAGGCCGGGTCGAACTGGCCGCGCCGGCGGAGCCGTTCGGGATCGTGGATTTCGACCAGCGACGAGCGGAAGCTGACGATCCCCTCCTCGCGCATGCCGCGCAGCACGCGATTGATGTGGATGCTGGTGAGACCGCAAATCTCGGACAGATCGGTCTGGGTGATGCCGAGGGCGAAGCGACCGCCATCGCTCAGGCCCACCGCGCGCAGCCGCGCCTCGGTCTCGCACAGGAAATGGGCGATGCGGCCGCCCGCATCGAGCCGACCGAGGCGGAACAGCCAGGCACGGTGGATCGCGGCGTCGAGCAGGGTCGCGTACCACAGCTTCTTCGCAAGCACGGGGCGCTCCTCGACCAGCACATCGAGCCGATCGTGGGGTACGATCGCGACGGTCGCGGCGGTCAACGTCGCGACATCATGGTCGAGCGTCTTGAGCGGATAGGCGTGGAGGTCGACGAAGTCGCCGGGGACATGCAGCGCGACGAGCTGGCGCAGGCCTTGGCGGTCGTCGAGATAGCGGCACAGGAAGCCGTCGATCAGGAGCGTGCTGTGCGACAGCGTCTCGCCGGCGCGCACGATCGTCTGACGCGGCTCGAGCGTGCGGACCTCGCTGACACAGGCCTCGAGCGCGGCGCGCTCGTCGGTGTTGAGCGGGGCACCCTTGCGGTGGCGCAGGAAACGGTCGGTGTACATCGCTTCTCATCATTCGTGTGGGTCGCGCGGTTGCAGGCCGACCTTTCCCGCGCGAAACGCGCGAGCGGCCCATCCGGTCCACTGCTCCCATCGGCCCGCCAACGTCTTGCTGCACATCAGTTTCGACGCCCGAGACGCAACCCGATCGGGTGCCGAAGGGTTCAGACCGTCAACCGAGAAGACGACGAGAGGATCGCCCCATGGCGTCACGCGCCCCCACCGACATCCGACGACCGAGCGGATCGCAGTTCCTGACTGACAGTTTCCAGCGCGGCCTCGCGCATTGGAATCGCGAGCGGCTCGCGCCGGCTTTCCCGACCGAAGACTGGGCGCAGGCGCTCGAGCGCGACCACCGCATGCTCCGCCTCGAAGGCGGCTTCCTCGAGACGCTGCGCGCCGAGATCGCCGACAAGGCCGCCGCCGCGCCCACAGACCCCGATGGCTTCATCGCCTGGTTCGAGGCACTGAAGGAGGTCGGCCCCGGTCAGGGCGACCCGCTCTTTCCCTGGCTCGCCGACACCGCCACCCGCAATGAGCTGATCTGGTTCTTTGAGCAGGAGGCGGCCGGCGAGGCCGGCTTCGACGATCTGGTGGCGCTGACCCAGGTCAAGCTCCCGACGGGTCCGAAACTCGAACTCGCGCGCAACTATTGGGACGAGATGGGCCGTGGCAATGTCCCCGGCATGCATGGTCCGATGCTCGACGCGCTCGTCGAAACGCTCGGGGTCGACCCCACCATCGAGACCACCGTCTGGGAAAGCCTCGCGCTGGCCAATGCGATGACCGCGATGGCGACGAGCCGGCGCTATGCCTGGCAGTCGGTCGGCGCGCTCGGCGTGATCGAACTGACTGCGCCCGGCCGCTCGGCCTGCGTCGCGAAGGGCCTGCGCCGGATCGGGCTGTCCGACAAGGAGCGCCGCTATTTCGACCTCCACGCGGTACTCGACGTCAAACACAGCGCCGACTGGAACCGCGAAGCACTGCGCCCGGCAGTCGAGGAGGATCCAGCGCGTGCGACCGCGATCGCCGAGGGCGCGCTGATCCGCCTGAAATGCGGCCTCGCTTGCTTCGACCGCTACCGCGCGCATCTGTGGGCCTGAGCATCGGGGCGAGCGATGCGCGAGACCGCGGATCCGCATGATCTCAACCGCTTCGTTGCGGCGCAGGCCGGCACTTTTGACCAGGACCTCGCCGAGGTCGAGGCTGGCGCCAAACGCGGTCACTGGATGTGGTTCGTCTTTCCGCAGATTGCGGGCCTCGGCCACAGCCTGACCGCGCGGCATTTCGCAATCCGGTTGCTCGCCGAAGCAAGGGCTTATCTCAAGCATCCGATCCTCGGCGATCGGCTGCGCGCCTGCGTCGCGGCGCTTGAGCGGATCGGCAAGGCGGATGCCGAAGCCGTGTTCGGTCCGATCGACGCGCTGAAATTGCGCTCGTCGCTGACCCTGTTCGTCGCTGCCGGCGGCGGCCCCGCCTTTGTAGACGTGCTCACCCGCTGGGGCGGCGGTCCCGATCCGGCGACGCTTCGCCTGGTCGAGGCCGACGCTTGAAGGACGTCTAGACGATCGCCGCGAGTTCGGCCGGCCGCACCTCATGGACGAGCTGGTCCATCGTGCAGGTGGCGGGTGCCTTGTCGGGCCGCCAGCGCAGCAAGCGCGTGCCATGGCGCAAGCGGTCGCCGGTCACCTGATCGTAGAGAACCTCGACGACGAGGTCAGGCGCGAGCGGCGTCCAAGCTTTCTCCTTGCCGTCGTTCCAGCGGCTCGGCCCGCCCGGCGCCTTGCCGGTGAAGCCGGTGCCGCCGAGATGCGGCGCGACCCGGTCGGCGAGCGCCGCCTGGTCGTCTGCCTTCAGCCCCGAGGTGAAACCAACATGGTTGAGCTGGCCGGCCTCGTCATAGAGGCCGAGCAAGAGCGATGCGATCGCACCGTCGTCGGATCGCCGGATCCCGCCGACGACGCAGTCGGCGGAACGGTGGACCTTCACCTTGAGCATGGCGCGCTCGCCGGACCGGTAAGCTTCGTCGCGGCGCTTGGCGACGATCCCATCGAGCGCGCCGCCGCTTGTCTGCAGCCACGCCCGACCGGCCGCGAAGTCCTCACTCTGTGGCGACAGCAGCAGCGATGACCCGCCCTCCTGCGCGTGGAAGCGCTCGAGCGCGACGCGTCGGTCGGCGAGCGGACGCTCGATCAGATCCTCGGCCTCGAGGCCAAGACAGTCGAACAGCATCAGCTGGGCAGGGGTCGCGATCGACAATTTGGCGATGCGGCTCGCGGCCGGGTGGAGCCGCTGCTGGAGCGCGTTGAACGATAGCACGTTACCGACAGGGAGGATGATCTCGCCGTCGACGATGTAGCGGGTGGTCTTCGTCGCCGCGAGCAGAGCGAGGATTTCGGGAAAATAGCGGCCGAGCGTCTTGCCCGACTTCGACCAGAGCGCGACGCGTTCGCCGTCGCGCACCGCGATCGCGCGAAAGCCGTCCCATTTGGGCTCAAACTGCCAGCCCGGCTCCTCGGGCAGCGCCTCGACGAGCTTCGCCTCCATCGGCGCAATCGGAGTCACGATCGGGTCGACGGCCCGCCCGCTCATCGGACCGTCGCTATCATCAGGCCGCGACGCGCGCGAGCGGCATCGTCAGGCAATGGACCCCGCCGCCGCAGCGCGTGAACTGATCGAGCGCGAGCGTTTCGACCTGATAGCCGCGCGTGCGCAATTCGGCGATGACCCGGTCATTATCCTCGGAGGCGAGCAGCCGACGGTCGCCCAGCGACAGCATGTTGCAGCCAAGCGAACGCGCTTCCTTATAGCTGACCGCGATCGTCTCGATCCCGAACCGCGCGAGATCGGCGAGGAAGGCGTCCGAGAGCACGTCGGTGCAGGCGAGCGCCAGACCATCACCGACCATCGCGAACTGGGTATCGAGGTGTAGGAAATGCTGATCGAAGCGATAGACGATCACGTCCCAGCCCTGACCGCGAAACACCTCGGCGACGCTTTCGGCGCCGTCCTCGTTCGTCCGCTCGCCAGAACAGCCGATGATGACGAGCCCGGGCTTCACGATCGCGATGTCACCGCCCTCGGCGGTGCCGCGCTGCACGCAGGCCGCGAGGGGCGCGCCGATCCCGCGCAGCGCCTTCAAGGCGTGCACGGCTTCGGCTTGGCGGTGGCCGGCGGCCGGGTTGAGCGCGAACAGGCCCCAGGGCGTCGTCACTAGCGCGTCGCGGGTGAAGCACATATCGGGCATGGCCGGATCGGGCTCGAGGAAATGGCAGCGCACGCCTGCCCGCTCAAGCGCAGCTTGGAGCGCACGGTGCTGGACGAGCGCCTGCGGCACCGATGTCGCGAAACCATCGCGCAGCGACTCCTGGGTCACCGAACAGCAGGGCACGGGCTCGAGGAAGGTGGGCTGGCACAACAGGACATCGGTCAGCCGGTCGGTCTCGCTGGACACATGACAGCGCTGGAGGCGAAGACCGGCCAGGCCGCGTTCGCCATGGGTCAGAAAGTCGAGCTTCATCAGGCACCTGTTCTTGTTATCCGATCCCAAGCGCGCGACCCCGGCGGCGGGTTCCATGCCAGTCCGAGCGACTGATGTGCATCAGCACGGTGGCGGTCACCGGCGATCTCGGGACGGCCGCTTGCGCGGCGCTTGGCCAGCGCCCCCACCATTCGTCTTGTTGCAGATTAGTATCGCTGCGGCGCGCGCACCCGAAGCCGTGCACAGGCGGTTGTCCATGTCGAAGCGTCGCTCCCTTCCGGAGCGCCCGCACCCGCGCGCCGCACCAGCGCGCGACCTGCTATTCGTTGCACGAAGGATGACCGCTCATGGCCCGCAAACCCGATCCGACCTCGCCCTCGAAACGCGCTACCAAGGCTGGTCCCGCGCCTGCCCCCGGCGAAAGCCCGCAAAAGGCGCCGAAGCTCCCCGCATCGATCGCGCTTTCCGACAGCTTCGGCGAACCCCAGGCGGCGGGCGGCGAGACCCATCAGGTCGCGGGCGGCGACGTCGCGACCCTGACCTCAGCGCAGGGCATGCCCATCGCCGACGACCAGAACAGTCTGAAATATGGCGCGCGTGGCCCGGTCCTGCTCGAGGACCCGCATTTCCGGGAGAAGATCTTCCATTTCGACCATGAGCGCATTCCCGAGCGCGTCGTCCATGCGCGCGGCGTCGGCGCGCACGGCTTTTTCGAGCTGACCGAGAGCCTGGCCGACGTCACCCGCGCCGATGTCCTCCAGCGGGTCGGCGAGAAGGTGCCGGCCTTCGTTCGCTTCTCGACCGTCGCCGGCTCGAAAGGCTCGGCCGACCTGGCCCGCGACGTGCGCGGCTTTGCGGTCAAGCTTTACACCCAGGAGGGCAATTGGGACATTGTCGGCAACAATATCCCGGTCTTCTTCATCCAGGACGCGATCAAGTTCCCCGACCTGATCCACGCCGCAAAGCCCGAGCCCGATCGCGGCTTCCCGCAGGCGCAGACCGCGCATGACAATTTCTGGGATTTCATCTCGCTGACGCCGGAATCGATGCACATGGTCATGTGGATCATGTCCGACCGGACGATCCCGCGGTCGCTCCGCACGATCGAGGGCTTCGGCGTGCACAGCTTCCGCCTGGTCAATGCCGAGGGGAAATCGACCTTCGTCAAATTCCACTGGAAGCCCAAGGCGGCGCTCCAGTCGGTGGTGTGGAACGAGGCGGTCAAGATCAATGGCGCGGACCCCGACTTCCACCGCCGGGATTTGTGGGACGCCATCAATGCGGGCGACTTTCCCGAGTGGGAGCTGGGCGTCCAGTTGTTCGACGAGGATTTCGCCAACAGCTTCGATTTCGATATCCTCGATCCGACGAAGATCATCCCCGAGGAACTGGTCCCGGTCCGGATCGTCGGCCGGCTCGTCCTCGACCGCGTCGTCGACAATTTCTTCGCCGAGACCGAGCAGGTCGCCTTCTGCACGCAGAACATCATCCCCGGCATCGACTTCACCAATGACCCGCTGCTCCAGGGGCGCAACTTCTCCTATCTCGACACCCAGTTGAAGCGCCTGGGCGGTCCCAACTTCACCCATATCCCGATTAACGCGCCGAAAGTGCCCGTCGCCAATTTTCAGCAGGACGGCCATATGGCGATCGCGAACCGTAAGGGCCGCGTGAACTACGAGCCGAACAGTTGGGGCGCCGAGATCGGCGGCCCGCGCGAGGATCCGGCGAAGGGCTTCACCAGCTTCGCCGCCACCGAGGAAGGCCCCAAGCTGCGGCTGCGCCCGGAGAGCTTCGCCGATCATTATAGCCAGGCACGCCAGTTCCTCGTCAGCCAGGAGCCGATCGAACAGAAGCACATCGGCGACGCGCTGGTGTTCGAACTCTCCAAGGTCGAGCGCCCCGACATCCGCGCGCGCATCGTGTCGCACCTGCTCAACATCGACGCCGGCCTCGCTCAGACCGTCGCCGACGGGCTTGGCCTCGCCGCGCTGCCGGCGCCGGCCCAGGCCGCGCGGCCGACGGTCATGGATCTGCCCGTCTCTAACGCGCTCTCGATCGTGCGCAACGGTCCCGACAGTTTCCAGGGCCGCAAGCTCGGCATCCTGCTGAGCGACGGCGCCGATGCGGGCCTGTTTAAGGGGCTCACCGCCGCGCTCTACAAGGTGGGGGCGGTGTTCGAGGTGATCGCGCCGAAGATCGGTGGGGTGACCCTCTCCGACGGTACGGCTCAGGCGGCCAGGCACAAGATCGACGGCGGGCCGTCGATCTTGTTCGACGCGGTTGCGGTGGTCGTCTCGGATGAAGGCGCGGCGCTGCTCGCCGGCGACGCCGCGGCGCAGGACTTCGTCCGCGATGCCTTCGCCCATTGCAAATATATCGGCCTCACCAAGGCGGCGCAGCCACTGTTCGCGAAGGCCGGGATCGCCGACCTGCTCGACGACGCCTGCCTGGCGCTCGGCACCGCCAAGGATGCCGCGGCGTTCGTCGACACGATCGGAGCACTGCGCTTCTGGCCGCGCGAACTGGAGGTCGACCTCGATGCAAAATGATCCGATGCCGAGCCCGGCCAATGACGTGGGGGCGCCGGCGCCACTCCCGCCGCCGGCACGGCTCCAGGAGCTCTTGTACGACGCCTGCCGGCTTGGCCGGATCGATGTCCTTCCGGCGCTTCTCCAGGCCGGGACAGACATCGAGGCGCGGGATTCCAAGGGCTACACGCCCCTCATCCTCGCCAGCTATAACGGCCATGCCGCGGCGACCGAACTGCTGTTGAAGCAGGGCGCGATTGTCGACGCCCCCGACGGGGCGCGCGGCAACACCGCGCTGATGGGGGTCGCGTTCAAGGGCTATGGCGCCTTTGTCGACCGCTTGCTGATCGCGGGCGCCGATCCCAACGCCACCAACAAGGGCGGGCAGACCGCGCTGATGATGGCGGCGCTGGTTGGCCAGACCGGCATTGTCGACCGACTGCTCGAGGCCGGCGCCGACCCGCTCGCGGTCGACGCGGGCGGTAACAGCGCCTGGTCGGTCGCGCGCAGCCAGGGCAATGAGCTGATGGTCCAGCGGCTGACCGCAAGGCGGCCGCATTTCGCCTGATCGCCCCACTGAACCGGTTGCTGGTCCCGGCATTGACCGCAGGAGGAGAGAGATCATGACCGACCGCCGCGACACGCCCGACAGCCTGACCCCCGAGGACAAGCCGATCGACGAGATCCGCCGGGGTCCGCTCGGCGACGCGCGGCCCGGTCGCGGCGACGGCGACGCACGCACCGGTGGCGGACAGCCACAGGAAGGCGTCGAGGACCGGCCGAGCGTCAGTACGGTGACGCCCGAGGATTATCCCGCCGACGATCGCGCCGACAGCAGGCCCGATGGCGCGTAAGCGCCGGATGGCCAACCCCTTCACATCCAGACGCGGCGCCCCATATCCGGGCCATCGTCAACAGATGAAAGGAGGTGGTCGAATGTCTCATTGTCTCATGCTGTCCGCGGCACGCGCAGAAGGTTCGATCCGCTCCACCGGAGCTTCGGCCTGAGCGGCCAGATAGTCGCCGCTGATGCGGAGGGCTGACAATGTGAAGGGCCGTGCTCCGATCCGGAGCGCGGCCCTTCTTTCATTCCGACGGGGTTGCGGGCGCCGGCGGCAGCGCGGCGAACCAGTCGGCATAAGGCGTCGTGCGCGCTAAGTGGCGGTTGAGATCGGGCGCGCCGTCCGTCCACCAGACCGGCCCACGCTCACCAAGCGCCAGCTTGGCGGCATCGACCGCGGCGTGGGCCCGGTCTTCGGCCGCATCATCGTCTGCGCGCCGCGCGGCGCCGACCGCGCGCCTCGCCGCCATCAGTTCGGAGACGAGCGTCGCGCGCCGGTCGGCAGGCAGCCGCGGGTCGCTACGCCGCCACAGCCGCCCCCGGACCACGAAATAGCGGCCGTCGGGGGTGACCGGATAGCGGTCGGTCTTGTCGTCGCCCGCGCTCATTTCTTCGGCGGCAAGGCCCCTTGCGCATAGGTCCCGACCAGCTCGCCCCTGGCGAGCACCTTGCCGGTCATCGCCGCCAGCACGCGCTCGCGATCGGCGCCGACCGGCAAGTCGAGCATCTCCGACAGCGCGAAGAGCTGGACATGATAATGGTGCGGCGGATCGCCGACCGGGGGCTTGGGCCCATAATAGCCGGTCGAACCGCGTGTCGTCCGGCCCTGCCGCATGCCCTTGGGCTCCGCAAGCTGGCGCTCGCCCGGCAGCGCTTCGGGGAGCGCTGTCGTACCGGTCGGGATATTCCACGCGACCCAATGGATGAAGGGGTGGCCATGCTGGCTGTCGGGATCCTCGAGCAACAGCACATAAGAGGCGGTACCGGCCGGCGCTCCCGACCAGCTCAGTGCAGGCGAAACGCCGTCCTGATAATCGCTGTTGCGCGGCGGGATCGCCTGGCCGGCGCCAAAGGCCGGGCTCGTGACCGTCAGCCGCATCGTCGCCCGGGTCTCCGGCCGCGCGAGCGCGAGCGCCGGCCCGACCGGGCGCGGCTCATCCTCGGGCGCGCGCACCGCAGGCCCGGCGAGCACCGTGCCTGCGGCATCGGCGCCGGTATAGCGCACGCGGTAGATAACGCCGTTGATGTCGTCGGTGAACAGCAGTGATCCGTCCCTGGCGACCGCGAGCCCTACCGGGCGACCCGACTGGCTCGGACCGTCGCGGTTTTCCTGGAGGAAGCCGGTAAGAAACGGCTCGAACGCGACCGCTTCACCGGCGGCGTCGAAGTGGATGCGCGCGACCTCATAGCCGGACGGCTTCGAGCGGTTCCAAGAACCCCGAAAGGTGACGAAGGCATCGCCCTGATAGGCTTTGGGAAAGGCCACGCCGCGATAGAAGAGCATCTGCATCGGCGCGGCGTGCCCGGTGTAACCGAGCACCGGACGGGTGGCAGCGGCGTCGAGATCGGCCATCGTCAGGTCATTGGGCGGGTCGTCCTGCGGGTTCTGTCCGCCGAAGCCGTAGATATAGGGCCAGCCATAATTCTTGCCGAAGCCGATCTTGTTGAGCTCCTCGGGCTGCTGGTCGTCGCCGAGCATGTCGATGCCATGATCCATGCCCCAGAGCGCCCCGGTCTTCGGATTCCAGTCATAGCCGATCGTATCGCGCAGGCCGCTCGCATAGATGATCCGGCTCTTCCCGTCGGGCGACATGCGCAGCAGCGTGGCACTTTCGGGACTGCTCTCGACGCACTCGTTACAGGTCGAGCCGACCGTGATGTAGAGCTGGCCATCGGGGCCCAGACGCACGGTTCGCGTATTATGTTGGCCCGTATCCGGGAGCGTGTCTGTCAAAGGCTTGAGCGGTCCGAAGCTCCCGTCCGCGAGGATCGGCGCTGTCAGGATCTCCGACATCGCCGCGAGATAGACTTTGCGCCCGTCGAGCGCGATGCCGTGCATGCCGGGTCGTTGCGCGACGACCTTGCGCAGATCGGCCTTGCCGTCGCCGTCAGTGTCCCGCAGCATCACCACATCGCCCTCGGCGCGACGGGTCAGATAGACAGTGCCGTCGTCGGTGACCGCGAGCAATCGCGCGTTGCCGAGTCCCTCTGCCCACATCTCGACCGCGAAGCCGACGGGCACTTTCAGTTTGGCCACGGTCTTCGCATCGGGCTTCACTGCGCGCGGCTCGACGATCGCAACCTGATATTGGAAATTGGCGGCCTTCGCCTCGGGGAGCGCCTGCGCGCTCGGGATGGCGGGCTTGCCGCCAACGGCACCCGGCTCGGCGGCGAGCGCGGTGGTCGAGAGGAGCGCGAGCCCTAGGAGCATATTTCGCATGGAGACGGCTTTCCCTATTGTCGTCCTGTGCCGGCCCAACGAGCGGGTCCAGTGGAATGTCCGGTTGCTCAGATGATCGCCGTGACGAGGCCGAGCGCGACCGCCTCTTGGGCCTCGATATACCAGTTGGACGGTGCCTTCTCGAGGACGGTATTCATCGTTACCTGGCTGCCGCGGATCAGATTCTCGAAGCCCTCATTCTGGATCGCGATCGAACTTTCGATTTCGTGCAGGGTCGCCGTGACGCTGGCGATACAGGTGGTGAGCGGGCCTTCGATCTGGAGCGTCTTCGACATCTTGCGCTCATGGATCATTAGCCGGGTGCCGCGGGTCAGATAGCGGTTCTCGATCGCAAAGAACGACATGAAGGTCGTGCCCGCCGAATAGATCGCGGCCTTGCCGAGGAAGACGAAGCGGCGGTTTGGAATGAGGTCGGAGTGGAAACGAATGTCCTCGCCCATCATCCGCGCGACCTCGGGGTCGCCGCCGAGGGTCGACAGCTCGACATGGATCCGCCCGCCGTCACCGGTCTCGGCGAGCGCGGGCTCGAGCTTTGAGCGAAAGTCCCGGTACATGTCATAATCGACCGGGCCCGACAGAAGGATCGCGGGGCCCTGGAAATCGGGCGCGGTCAGCGGTGGCGCAGCGGCCATAAGCAGGTCTCACTTGGTTGGGAAAGCGGCCGGGGCGGCTCGCGGCCGCCCGGGTAGGTATTTAGGCGGCGACCGGGTTGACCGCGGTCGTCTTGGCGGGCGCGAGGCCCGCGCCTTCGGCCTGCTCCATCAGCTCAACCTTGAGCTGCAGCATCGCGTCCCGCAGCGCGACCAGATCGACGTCGGTCTTGCGGCACTGGGCGAACATGCCCTCGGAGGGCATCTCCTCTTCCTTCACATGGTGGGTGATCTCTTCGGAGAGCACTTTCACCTTCGCGTCATAGAAGGGCGCGCTGGGCTCGTTGGCCTCGATGTCATTGATCAGCACCTTGGCACCGTCATGCTCGACATAAGCCTCATCAAGCGTGTCGTCCTCGATCTTCCCGCGGAACGCCGGGTAGAAGATCTCTTCCTCGATCATCGTGTGGATCTTGAGCTCGGTGCAGATCTGATGCGCGAGCGCCTTCTTCTTGGTGTCGGCGGTCGCCTTCTCATATTGCTCGAACAGGCCTTCGACCTTGCGGTGGTCGGCCTTCAACAGCGCAATGGCGTCGGTAAAAGTTTCGGTCATCTGGCATCTCCGTCCTGGCGAGGAGGCGCGCGCTGCGCCTTTCCGCTCAAGACGCCTCGGGACCACCAGCTGTTCCACCACACCATCTGATAGGGACGCCCGCGTCGCGGAAATCATCATGATCCAGATCAGGTACCGCGGGCAGCCAACAGCCGTCCGGACGGATCCGAACGGCTGCAAAGTTCGCTACGTCTTAGTGCGCCTTCTGGACATCGACCGTCGGGACCTTGACGGTCTCCTTGGTAGTGCCGACCTCGACCTTGGGCACGTCGACCGTCGTCGCCTTGGTGCCGACATCGACCTTGGCGGTGTCGACGTCGAAGGCTGGTGCCTGCCCGCCCTCGACCTTAACAGCCGGGGCTTGGGCTTCGCGGGTCTGCTTGACGCCGATCAGGCCGAAGGCGAACGCGGCGACCACCGCGAGGACGATGACTACCGCGACGATGATCCCGATCGTCATGCCGTTGCCGCGCGGTTCGCGATCATATTGTACGTCCGCCATGGTCCATCTCCCTGTTGTTGACGGAGTCGCAACGGGCCGAGCGCGATCGGGTTGCATTTCGCCGCCCGAGCCACTCCGCTGCCACCAGCGCGGAACTTGCGCCGAGGCGGGGCGTCTTGGCCCCACGGTCCGATTGGGACCCGGTTTCGACAGGAGTGTCACATCATGGGTCTCATCATCCTTCTCATCGTCGGCGGCGTCATCGGTTGGCTTGCCAGCATCGTCATGCGGACCGACGGCCAGCAGGGCATCATCCTCAACGTGGTCGTCGGCATCGTCGGCGCCTTCGTCGCGGGCTTCCTGCTCACCCCCTTCATCGGCGGCGCGCCGATCACCAGCGGCGCCTTCGATATCCGCTCGCTGCTCGTGTCGTTCCTCGGCGCGGTCGTCCTCCTCGCGGTGGTCAACCTCGTGCGTCGTGGCGTCGTCCGCTAAGCGGCCGATCCTCAGGACCGAAGACGGGGACGGTTCGCCGTCCCCTTTTTTGTGCCCGCAAAAGCGGGGGGGATAGTCACCGCCACCACAATCGTCCTGATGCAGATCAAGCGCGGTGGAAGGAGGCGGCGGTCTCCGGCCCCCTCGGCTTCCGCACGGCGTGGAAGCCGCCGTAACGATCGGAACGGCGATCGCACCTGTCGGTTGGAAGCGACTCAACTCCATCGAAAGTACTGGCCGGATGAGCGATACCGACTCCCAGGCGATCGTCCACGACGACGCGCCGCTCTCGACCTCCAAACATCCGAATGACGCCGTCGATCGCGCGACTACCGAGCTGCTCGAGGCAAAGGGCGACACGCTGATCGGCCGCACGGTCACGATCAACCGGCCGCGCGCCGAGCTGTTCGCCTACTGGCGCAACTTCACCAACCTGTCGAGCTTCATGGACAATATCGTCTCGGTCGACGTGCGAGACGCGAAGACGTCGCATTGGGTGGTCAAGGCACCCGGCGGCAAGACCGTCGAATGGGATGCCGTGATTACCGAGGAAAAGGACGGCGAGACGATCGCCTGGGCGTCGACCGAAGGCGCCGACGTCCCCAACAGTGGCCGCATCGACTTCCGCGACGCTGGGGCACGCGGCACCATCGTGACCGCCACCATAGTCTATGATCCGCCCGCGGGCGTCGTCGGCAAGGTCATCGCCAAACTCTTCCAGCGCGAGCCTGCGATCCAGGCGCGTCGCGATCTGCGCCGCTTCAAGCAGCTGATGGAGACCGGCGAGATTGCCACCGCATCGCGCACCCGCAAACAGCTCGAAGAAGAGAAGGCCTGATCGATGCGCGCACTCACCTGGCACGGCAAGCACGACGTCCGCGTCGACACCGTCGACGATCCCGAGATCCTCAACCCGCGCGACGCGATCATCAAGATCACCTCGACCGCGATCTGCGGCTCCGACCTTCATCTTTACGACGGCTATATCCCGACGATGCAAGCCGGCGACATCCTCGGCCATGAGTTCATGGGCGAGGTCGTCGAAACCGGACCCACGTCGACCCTGAAGAAGGGCCAGCGGGTGGTGGTGCCGTTCACCATCGCGTGCGGCAGCTGCTATCATTGCGGCAAGCATCAATATTCGGCTTGCGACAACGGCAACCCCGCCGACAACCAGGACATCGGCCAGGAGCTCTACGGCCAGCCCATGTCCGGGCTGTTCGGCTACAGCCACATGACCGGCGGCTATGCCGGTGGTCAGGCCGAATATGTCCGCGTCCCCTTCTCCGATGTCGGCCCGATCGTGATCCCCGACGGGATCGAGGACGACAAGGTGCTGTTCCTCTCCGACATCCTGCCGACCGGATGGCAGGCGGCCGAGAATGCCGGGATCGAGCCGGGCGACACGGTCGCGGTCTGGGGCTGCGGGCCAGTCGGGCTGTTTGCCGTCCAGTCGGCCTTCCTGATGGGTGCCGAAAGGGTCATCGCGATCGACCATTTCCCGCACCGGCTCGACCTCGCCAAGCGCTTCGGCGCTGAGACGATCAACTTCGAGGAGAGCGCCACCTATGAGGCGCTGATGGAGATGACCGGCGGCATCGGCCCGGACGCAGTGATCGACGCGGTCGGGCTCGAGGCGCATGGCTTCTTCGTCGACAATGTCATCGACCAGATCAAGAAGTCGACCTTCCTCGGCACCGACCGGACCCACTCGATCCGCCAGGCGATCGTCGCCTGCCGGAAGGGCGGCCGGGTATCGATGCCGGCGGTCTATGGCGGCCTCGTCGACAAATTCCCGCTCGGCGCCTTCATGGAGAAGGGCCTGACCCTCAAAACCGGCCAGACCAGCGTCCAGCATTATATGCCCGCGCTCCTGAACGCGATCATCGAGGACAAAATCGATACGACCTTCCTGATCTCGCACCGCATGGCGCTCGAGGACGCCCCCAAGGGCTACCAGATGTTCCACGACAACCAGAATGACGTGACCAAGGTCGTGCTCAAGCCCGACTTCGCCGCTGGCACGGTCGCCTGAGGAGAGACGCACATGGCTGACAAATTTGCGATTATCACCGGCGCCTCGACCGGCATCGGCTTCGAACTGGCCGGCATCGCCGCGAAGGCCGGCTACGATCTCCTCATCGTCGCAGACGAGACGTTGATCGTCGCCGCCGCCGACGACCTGCGTGCGCGGGGCGGCACGGTGGATTCGCTTGAGGCCGACCTCTCGACGATCGAAGGGGTCGACGCGCTGCTCGCCGCGACCAAGGGCCGGACGGTCGACCTGCTCTGCGCCAATGCCGGGCGCGGGCTCGGCCATGGCTTTCTCGAGCAGGAGGTCAGCGAATGGCGCCGGGTGATCGACACCAACATCACCGGCACGATTTATCTGCTGCAAAAGGTCCTGAAGGACATGGTCGCGCGGAATGACGGCAAGGTGCTCGTCACCGGCTCGATCGCGGGCTTCATCCCCGGCAGCTTCAATGCGGTCTATAACGGCACCAAGGCGTTCGTCGACAATTTCACCGACGCGATCCGCAACGAGATCAAGGACGCCAAGGGCGTCACGCTCACTACCCTGATGCCGGGCCCGGTCGAGACCGAATTCTTCGACCGCGCCGACATGAACGACACTTCGGTCGGTGCCAATCCGAAGAAGAGCGACCCGGTCGATGTCGCGCAGGATGGGTGGGACGCGCTGATGGACGGCAAGGCGAGCGTGGTGTCGGGCTGGAAGAACAAGCTTCAGCAGGCGATGGCGAATGTCACCCCGGCCGCAATCCTCGCCGAACAGCACAGGAAGATGGCGGAACCCGGCAGCGCCAGCCCCGAGGCGCTCGCCAAGGCCGAGCGGGCCGACCACTGATGGAAGCCAAGACGATCGGCCGCGCGATCGGCGCGGCGAGCCTCGCCTTCGGCGTCACCGACATTCTCGCCGGCAAAAGCTTCGGCCACGGCATTGGCGCGGTCGAGGGCGGGACGTTGTTCCGAACGGTCGGCGCGAGCGAGGTGGTGACGGGTCTCATCGGGCTCTCTTTCCCTACCAGTTCGATCCCGGTCTGGACGCGCTTCGCCGCCGACCTCGCCGATATGGCGGCGCTTGGCCCCGTCATCGCCAGGCCGAACGCCAAAACGAGCGATGGCGGTGACGGCGCTCGCCATCGTCGCCGGGGTCACGCTGATGGACCTTCTTGCCGCTCGATCGATCGACCGCCTGACGCGCACGGCCGCCTGACTTGCTTTGTGGTTCCCAAATCCCCGATCTGAACCGGACGCTGCGATGCCCCGCTATTTTCTGCATCTTCACAATGGCGTCGAGATCCCCGACGACACCGGCCGCGACTTTCGGGACTTGGCAGCCGCCAAGGAGGAGGCGATCTGCTCGGGCCGCGAGATCATTGCCGAGCATGTGAAGCTCGGCCATCCGATCTGGCTGAACCATCACATCGAAATTGCCGATGGCGACGGCACGGTTTTCGCCGCGATCCCTTTTCGCGAGATCGTGACATTCATCGACTGAAGTTCCCAATCTTCGCACACAACTGCACGAGCCTTCGTGCCGCTGCTGCGTTCATGCGGCTTACCGAGCTACAGACCGACACCGCCGGCTCTGGCTGCACTTCTGGTTCGAGCACCGGCTTGCCGAGACCAGCCAGGGCGGAATGGACATTCTGAATAAACGTCGGCCTGTTATTTGAGCCAATCCGGGAGCGGGGGCAGAGGCGGACGATGCCGTTCGCGATTTCTTCGAAGGGCCCGGCCGGTTTCGTCGTACTCAGTATCCGCATAGCGCCAATGAAACATCAGATATTCTAGCATCTGGGTGAGGGTGTCGACCTGATCGTCGTGCCTGCCCATTGGAAAGGCTCTCAATTCGCTGAGGAATATATCAAGGCCGTCCAGTTGCGCCGGCAGCCACACGCGTCCCTCTTCGATCTGCCCGCTTTGAGCGAGCAGGCGTTCGGCCTTATCGCCGTCCGGACGCATTGGCTTCGGGACAAACGGACCGTTCCTCTTGAGCTCCTGGCATAAGCTCATACCCACGCCGATATTCTCAATGAGCACTTTGTCGGCCCGCCATTTTGCACGGAGGCCGATGACCATTTGCTTCAACGGTCCATATTCCAGCCGCGCGCGGAAAACATCGAGGAGGAAGAGGCGGCCGCGTCCATAGCCCCAGGTAGTGCAAACCGACCAGTCGGCATCCGGCGCCAGGCTCGCTGCCGTATCCCAGCTCTGGAACACCTTCTCAAAGTTATCTCTCGTAAGCTCGATCTCGAAGCGCCTGAACTGCTCCATTCGTATCAGATTGCCTTCAGGCGACACAGGATTCTGGAGGTACTGCGCAGCAAAGGCCTGTGGTCCATGCTCGAGCCGCTTCCTCTCCAGTTCGGTCTCGCTCATCCGCTCCGGACACAGCAACTCGTTCCGCCGCCAAAGGTGGGTTTGATCCGGACCGATTTCGACGATCGTGTCGACTGGCGCGCGCGCCGGCAGGCACAGACATTCAAAGCCCTTGTCGAGTAGGAACGCAGGAAGATCATCTTCATGCAGCCGCTGCTGGATCGAGATGATAGCCGAACGCTCGTCGATCGTGCGCGTCGAGATGGTACCCTCGAACCAGCTTTTGATGCCGGCTCGCTCCTTCGGGCTCCGTGTATCTTCGGGCTTCATACAGTCATCGAGGATGATGAAATGAGCGCCCAGACCGGTCGCTGTGCCCTCGACCGAAATCATGCGCATTCGACCGCCAACGGTCGTAACGATATCGGCCAGACGATTCCCATCCTTGGCGATGCGGACGGCGGGAAAAATCTTCCGGTACATCGGACTTTCCAGGATCCGTTTTCGATGCAGGGCATGCGTGTGGCCGAGGCCGTCTGAATAGGTGACGATCATGATCTGGCGCGTCGGATCACGTCCGAGAAGCCAGCACGGGAACGCCACGGCTACGGCAATCGACTTCAATGCTCGCGGCTGCAGCCAGATCATTGATCGGAGCAGGACACCGCTTTCGACGCGCTCGAGCCACCAGGCCATCGCGCGCAAGTACCAGCTGGGCTGGAGAGGCGGATGCCCGGGGTGCAGAAGCTCGAAAACAAGCATGAGAAATGGGAGGAACCGCTGACGGGCGAGTTCCTCCACCACCTGCGACGACGGCAACCTTCTCATTGATCAGCTCGTCCCGGAGACCCGCCAGATTTCTGGGCGTTCCGGAGGGTGTCTTGCGCGAACATGTCGAGGATCGCCATGCCGGTCTGGGTCAGCGGCTCATCGTCTCCGTTCTGATCGCTATTGTCGCCAGCCCTGTCAGGGAACAGCCTGAAGGCCACTTCGAGAAGGCTGAGCAACTGTCTCCAGTCACCGCTAAAAGCCTTCCCCAGCCGAACCAGCTCCAGGGCCTTGCGGTTTTGGACTTTAATCACTTCGCCGCCCACCGAAACTTCTCGCGTCTCAGAAAGCACTTCGCGCAAGATGGACGCCTGGCTCATGTTACCCTTGCCGCGTCCCGGGCCGGGCTTGCACCCCTTCTGGAATTTGGTCTCTTCGGGCGCTCTGCAATACCCGACCTCGTAATCACCGGTGGGCTGCTTTTTGGGCCGCCTGGCCTTTTTCGGCCTGACGGGCAAACCTGTAGCCTGTTGGGACGGCGTCACGCTGGTCGACGAGGACATCGCTTCCAGTGCGCTTTGCTCTGCCGCCGCCCTTGCGCGACGGGCATCGAGTTCGCTTTTACGAATTATAGCCATAACTAACCTCCTTCAGCTTGCGAAGGGGGCGAGCGCGACAGCACCTCGGACGGCCGTCGACACCCTCCCCGCTTGCGCGGGATGACCAGCCGCAAAAATGCGCTGGTCTGGATGTCTGCTGGGCTCCTTGGTCGGGTGCTTATGCAGGCCGGTGTCTCCACCGGCCTGATTCGGATATCCGATGCCACTCGCGAAATCAATCGCATTTTTTTGGATTAATGTTTTAAATCAATGCACTAGAGCCGATTTTCATTGTCAAGCGGCTTGGGTTTGCCCCACCGTGCGTCGGGCGAGCACCGCATCAAATGTCTCGCCGGTTTCCGTCAAAACGGCTTTGCCGCCGGTCATCTCCTGCCAGCGTCGGATCCCCACATCGACATAGAGCGGGTCGATATCCATGCCGTATCCAATGCGACCCGTGCGTTCGGCTGCGAGCAGCGTGGTGCCCGAACCCATGAAGCCATCGAGCACGATGTCACCCCGATTGCTCACGTCGCGGATCGCATCAGCGACGAGCGCGATCGGCTTCACTGTCGGGTGGACCTTGAGCTGGTCCATGCGTCCGCGACCAAAGCTGTTGATCCCGGGATAGGTCCAGACGTTGGTGCGATATCGCTTGTGACGACCCAGCTCGACGTTGTTGATGTGTTTGGCGCGACCCTTCTTGGCGACAACAACCATCTCGTGTTGCGACCGGTAGAGGCTACCCATCCCGGCATTGGTCTTCGCCCACACCGCGATGTTGAGGAGCTCTAGTCCGACCTCGCCACAGGCGACCATCAGGTGGTGCAGGTTGCGCCAGTCCATGCAAAGCATGGCAATCCCGCCGCTCTTCAGATGGCGGCTCATATTGAGCGTTGAGTCGAGCAGAAAGCGTCTGAACTCGGCGGGAGTCATCTCTCCCGAGGCCATTTCAAACTCGCGATGCTTGACTGCCCCGGCTCCCGTCACGTTGCCATCGATATTGCAGTTATATGGTGGGTCAGAAAAAACCATTACGGCCTTCTTGCCGTTCATGAGTTTCTCTACGAACGCGGCGTCGAGAATAGACCCGCAGCCGAGGCGGTGATCACCGAGCGACCAGATATCACCGGACTGCGACACGGCGATGCTCGCCGGTCCAGGCACCGCCTTGTCCGCGGGATCAAGCGGCCCCTCACCCTGACCTTTTGCGGGCGGCGGGTCGATGATAACATCGATCTGGGCGTGGTCGAAACCTGCGACTTCGATGCTGAAGTCGAGATCGAGATCCAGTAACTCGCCAAACTCGATCTTGAGCATCTCGTCATCCCAGCCAGCCAGTTCGGCCAGGCGGTTATCGGCGATACGATAAACTTTGATCTTCTCCGGTGTGAGATGGTCCATCCAGACCACTGGTACCGTCGCGAGTTTCAGCGACTTCGCTGCCATCCAGCGGCCATGACCGGCGATGATAGTACCATCGCGTTCCGCGATGATCGGATTGGTCCAGCCGAATGTCTCGATTGAAGCCGCGATCTTTGCGACCTGTTTCGAGCTGTGCGTGCGCGCATTGCGATCATATTGGCGCAGCCGGCCAATCGGGATCTCTTCGATTGGTCCAAGGCTGGTCGGAATCGGGCGAGCCGCATCTCGCGCGTTTCGCCGTGATTGAGTTGGTCGTCGAGCAGTCATCAACTTCACCTTCGTCATATGCGACAGGCAAAGTGAGACGCCGAGCGTACCCACCGCCTGACGCGGTTAAGTATCCTCGGGGGATGTCCCCCCGCTCCTTCTCGACATGACTGGACTAAGCGCGATCCGCTGCTCGCGTCAAGACTTGGATTTCGCAGCCCATAAGAGGACAGCGCGCGCGTTCCTGGGCCTGAAACGGGAATTTCAATTCCCGTTTATTTTGGGCGCACGCCTGCATTTTGCAGGGAAATACAGTGGACTACCCGCGACAAGCGGCTCTTTTCGACGCACCAGAGAGCGAACTTCCCGATTTAACGGTCTGAAAACGGGAATTGGGCACCAGCAAAACGGGATTTCATGCAGAGAGCTTCCGGCTCCCGACTGGGCAGCGCACCACCCAGTCCGTGATTTCACCGAAATCCGGCTGGGTTTGATAGACCCCGCGAAAAGCCCGCGGTTCCGCGCCTTTTTTGGGGCGTCCATTCAAAATGTGGACAGAGACCGTCTAAATCTCGCCTCTACATGGGCGAAAGTGCTCCCCCGTCTCAGATCGCTATTTTCCTGTCCTAGAAATTTTCCGCAGCCTGAACGAGGCCGGCGCGCCTCCATTGGAGACGCGCCGAATGGTGTTCGACGATGGATCGATGTCAGCCGTAGCCAAGCGCCTTGCGCTGCTCACTCCAGGCGAGCGGCATCTCGGCAACCCGCAGAAGAGATCGACTGGTCAATTCGACCGGCTGCCGGCCTTCGAGGATCGACGTGATGATATCCGGGGCGAGGTAGTTCAGCCGCGCCATCCGCACGAGATGCCCCCGCGTTGCATTCCCCTGCCCTGCGCTGAGCTGTCGCCACGCTAGGCGCCCGCTGGCGAGTAGCTGGATCAGACGATCATCACGTTGTGCCGGACGAGCTTCCGGCGCCGCATAGACCAGCTTCAGCTCATGCCCGCGCCGCTTCAAAGACACGGCAACCTCGATCCAGATGCGCTGATCATCCGTAAGCCCGGCAGTATCGGCGCAAACCTGCTTCGCCAGACGCACGGCGCTGATCTCAACCGTCACAGCCTGCTGCTGCACGATGATCTGTGCATCCAATATTTCGAGTAGGGATTGGAGGGCGGACGGCTCATCTGCCCGGGATGCGAGGACGCTGGCATTCTTCGTTACCACCGTGGCATCGAGATGGCTCGTGCCCAGCTCGATACCGAGCCGGTGCCCGTCATTCAGGAATCGCTCCAGCCCCGTCTGAACGATCTCCTCAAGATCACCTGCCGGGATACGCCAGACTGCCTCAGCCTGTCCTTCGCTATGGCGCGATGCATAATAACGGTAGCGTCGGCTGCCCTTATTGGCATGGACCGACATCATCGGCCTGCCAACGCCATCTTCGATCCGTCCGTTGAGCGGACTGATCAGCGTCTTGCGCGGCCGCGGTTGATGAGTTGCGCCATTGAGCAGCCCTTGGCTGGCCTCCCACAGCTCGACCGGCACGATGGCCTCATGCTCACCCTCATAGGTCATGTCGCCATGTCGGATACGGCCGATGTAAACCGGGTTGCGGGCAAATAGATCAGAGAGCCGCGCGTGAAGGCCTGGCCGCCACGGACGCGTCCATCTGCCATCGTGCTGACCTTGGTGACGATGCCGCGCTGCCCGAGATCCCGGATCAGCGCAGTGATCGATCCAAGCTCGATATGGCGCTGGTACATCTTGCGCACGGTAGCCGCTTCAGTCTCGTTGATGACCAACTGCCGGTCCTGAGCGTCATACCCAAGGGGCGGCAGGCCGCCCATGAACATGCCCTTCTTCTTGGATGCAGCGATCTTGTCGCGGATGCGCTCGCCGGTAACCTCGCGTTCGAACTGGGCGAAGGACAGGAGCACGTTGAGTGTCAGTCGCCCCATGCTCGTCGTGGTGTTGAAGGCCTGGGTGACGGACACGAAGCTTGCGCCTTTCGCATCGAGGATCTCGACGATCTTCGCGAAGTCCGACAGCGCCCTGGTCAGACGGTCGACCTTGTAGACGACGATGATATCGATCCGGCCGCTTTCCACATCGGCGAGAAGGCGTTTGAGAGCGGGACGCTCCATCGTACCGCCCGAATATCCACCGTCATCATAGAGCGCGGGATCCAGCTCCCACCCTTCGTGCCGCTGGCTGGTGATGAAGGCTTCGCAGGCCTCACGCTGGGCATCGAGGCTGTTGAAGTTCTGATCGAGCCCCTCCTCGGTCGACTTGCGCGTGTAGACGGCGCAGCGGGTGCGCCGGATACCTGATAGACCGTTCGATGCCGGAGCCGACCGCGGTCCACGCTTAGCCATTAGCCTGCTCCCCCCGCGCTGGCGGCGGTGGCCGCCGCTTCAGGCCGAAGAAGCGCGGGCCAGACCAATGGGCGCCTGTGATCTCACGCGCGACGTGCGACAGCGACGAGAAGCAGCGATTGTCATAGAGGCAACCGTCGTCAGTCACCGTGACCGAATGCAGCTTTCCGTTCCATTCGCGCAGCAGCCGAGTACCGGGCTTGATCTGGATGGGCGGTTCTGGCGACACCGTCGGGTCAGCGGCGATGGCGTCGAGCATCCGGTCGGCCCATACCGGTAAACCGCCGAGCTGCTTTTCCTGCAGCCGGTGCGCAATGGCGAGGCGAAGAAGTGATGGCGGGACATTGGGTGCCTCTTCGCTGAACTGCGCCGCCCACGCGCGGCGCAGTTCCCCCGACGACATCGTCGCCAGGCTCTCAAGCCGGAAGGCCATCTCAGGCTCCCGCCGCGATCGTGTAGCGGGTGGTTCCGTCAACCTTGGCCGCTTCTATTGCATGGGCGGCGGCGCCGGTCGGCTTGATCGGCACGACCTGATCGGCATCGCCATGGATCACAAGGGTCGGCATGGTGAAAGCGGCCATGTCGGGACGGAAGTCGGACTCGGAAAACGCCCCCACGCAATCGTAAGTCCCCTTGATGCCGCCGAGCAGCGCGATCTGGAGAGTCTGTTTGAGGATGCCTTCGGAGACGGCGCCGGGATTTTTGTTCGTCCCGTAGAACAGGGCGTTGAAATTATCGAGAAACTGCGGGCGATCGGCGAGGAGGCCTGCGCGGATGCCGTCGAACACCTCGGACGGCACGCCATCGGGATTGTCATCGGTCTTCAGGAAGAAGGGGGTTACGGCGGAGGTGAGACAGGCCTTGGTGACACGCGCGCCCTTGTAGCGCGAAATGTAGCGGGCGACGTCGCCACCGCCCATCGAGAAGCCAACCAGCGCCACATCCTCGACACCGGCGGTCTCAAGCACGAGCGCGATGTCGTCCGCGAAGGTATCGTAATCGTAACCGCTCCAGGGCTGGCTCGAACGTCCGAAGCCACGACGATCGTGCGCGAGAACGCGGAAGCCCTTCGACGCGAAGAACATCATCTGCTGTTCCCACATGTCGGCGCTCAGCGGCCATCCGTGACTGAAGAAGATCGCGGGACCGGATCCCCAATCCTTATAGTAGATTTCAGCGCCATCCTTGGCAGTCACGTAGGGCATATGTAGAACTCCAAACCAGGTCGCGGCCGCCGCAACCATCGTTGGAACGCCTGCACTCCGCACGTCGGCGGGGATTGTATGGACGGCGCTTAATTTGACCCAACCGCACGAACCGAAGCGAATGTTGCCATGTCCGAGCCATCTCCCCTCGTCATCGTCGTCGACGACGATCCGCTGTTCAGGAACGCTCTCGATGCGCTCCTCCGTTCGGTTGGTTTCGCTGAGCACCTCGATCTCTCGCGGTGTCAGGATATCCTCGGAGAAGTTCAGGGCGATTCCGGTCGCGACCTCTGCGGTGAGGTGCTTACCGCCTCCATGTACCGAGCGGATGGTATCCAGCATTTCTTTTCGAAGGCTATGCGTGCGTGATCTGGCTGACCTATGATCCTGACAGCCTCGAGATCACGACGATCCGCTGGTTCGGCGGCCGCTTCGGCGAACCGATGCCAGCCCTCGGAGATCGCATCGCCAGGCGCACCCGCCCCAATGCCGATGGCAAAAAGCTCCCGCGCACAGATCATCGCGTCCTGACGCGCAGCCGCTTCACCATCCTGCCTGACATTGGCGCGCTTGCCGACAATCTCTTCGGCAACGCGTCGTAGTCAGCAATGAATGGCACTGCGGTAGCGAGACTGTAATCAGTGTAGTACCTGTGATTATTTTTGGCTTGTGGTTATCGGTTGACTCATATAGGCGATCTCCAGCTTAGGGGAAGATGCCTGATGACGACCGAAGAGATGGACGCGCTGACCGGCGGTACCGACAACAAGTCGGAGAAGATCCGCATCCTGTTCAAGGCGGGCGTGAGCACCGGCGATATCGGTCGCTATCTCAAGATCCGCTACCAGCACACGTATAACGTGCTCCTGCGCGCAGGCCTCATCGTGAAGCCAGGCGAGCGCCAGGCGGTGGCCGACGAGACCATCGTCCTCCAGCTCGGCAAGTCGGGCGAGGTAAAGCTCCCCGAGGCGATGCTCGCCAGCCACGGACTGGCCCCCGGCGACCAGCTGGTGTGCCGCACCGGCCCTGACGGCCTCACCATCATGAGCCGAGCGAAGGCAATCGAGTATCTGCGCGAGATCGCGCGCAGTCGCATGCCCGGCGAGGTCTCGCTCCTCGAGGCGCTTCTGGACGGACCAAAACGACGAAGCGGAACGACCGACAGCTCAGGCTGACGGTCGCCTGCTTCCCGTCTGCCAACTGATCCACGGAGTTTGACCATGACGAACGCCGACGGCGGAGCCTTGCCCGCTGCATATCCTGCTTTCGATCCGCTCAAGATCGAACTGCGTCCGACTGCCAGCCTGAAAGCGGCAAAGCGCAATGCCCGTACCCACAGTGCGCGGCAGCTTGCACAGGTCCAGGCCTCGATCTCGAAGTTCGGTTTCCTCGCTCCCATCATCGTTTCGGCCGACGGGCATATCGTCGCCGGCCATGCGCGCTGGACGGCGGCGAAGGCGCTGAAGCTCGAGGAAGTGCCCGTGATCCCTGTCGAGCATCTGACGGCCGACGAGTTGCGGGCCTATGCGCTTGCCGACAACAAGATTGCGGCCAATTCCGGCTGGGACGAGGATATCCTGCGGATCGAGATCGCAGAACTCGCTGTCCTCAGTCCCGAACTCGAGCCCGAGATCCTCGGTTTCACCACGACCGAGATCGACCTGCTGCTCGACCCGGTCAGGAAGCCCGACAAGACGGAAACGCTGCCCGTGCTCGATCGTCGGGTCACGCTGGGCGTCGAGCGGGGCGACCTGTGGTTGCTTGGTGATCACCGGCTCCTGTGCGGCGATTCCCGTGAGCCTGCGAGCTTTGCGCGGCTCATGGGCGACGAGCGCGCCCGGATGGTCTTTTCGGATCCTCCGTACAATGTCCGGATTGAGGGTCATGTCGGCGGCCTGGGCGCGATCCACCATGCCGAGTTTGCGATGGCGTCGGGCGAGATGAGCCGCACCGAGTTTACGACCTTCCTCACCCAGGTCTTCCGCAACGCCGCCGATGTCAGCATGGACGGGGCGATCCACTATCAGTGCATGGACTGGCGCCACATGAGCGAGATGCTCGAGGCGGGGCAGGCCGTCTATTCGGATCTGAAGAACCTGTGCGTCTGGTCCAAGGACAATGGCGGCATGGGTAGCTTCTACCGCTCGCAGCACGAACTGGTCTTCGTGTGGAAGGTCGGCACCGCGCCGCACCTCAACACCGTCGAACTGGGGCGCAACGGCCGCTACCGTACCAACATCTGGGAATATCCCGCGGCGTCGAAGACGGGACAGTCGTCGGACCTGTCGATGCACCCGACCGTCAAGCCCGTGCCGATGGTCGTGGATGCCATCAAGGATACTTCGAAGCGCGGTGAGATCGTGCTCGACGCCTTTGGCGGTTCCGGTTCGACCCTGATCGCGGCCGAGAAGGCGAAGCGGCGTGCCCAGCTCATCGAATATGAGCCGAAATATTGCGAAACGACGATCCGGCGCTGGCAGAAGCTTGCCGGGCGCGAGGCTGTACTCGATGCGACTGGCGAGACCTTCGCCGAAGCTCACGCTCGCCGCGGTGCCGCGATGGAGGACCTCGCCGACCGGGCGCTCGGGCTCACCGGAGAAGTGGCATGAATGCGCGGACCAATCGGGGAGGGCGCCCGCGCAGGCAGCCGCGCACCGTCCACAGCGCCGCAGATATCGATCAGATGATCATCGACAAGGCCAATGAGCCGGTTATTGTCTTCACCGGAGATGACAGGAAAGTCCGCAAGAAGCTGCCGAAGACCCGTCTGGAATACAATATCGAAATCCTGGCTAGCGGTGCACCGACCAACCGCCTCGCTGCTAACAACTATATCGAGCTTGTTCGGGGCGCCCACTACCGTCGTGATCGGGATCTTCAGGACAAGGAACCGCGCCGGTGATCCCGCCAGCCATCCGTGGTGAGGGAGGGCGTTTTCTGCCCGGGCAGACGGGTAATCGTGGCGGCCGGCCCGCCGCGACACCGGCGGTGCCGATCGACACCGCCCACTGGCAGCGCGTTCTCGATGATGCAAATGAGCCGGTCCAGATTCTGCTCCCCGGCTATGAACGCCGTGTCACGATGACCCGGCTCGAGGCCTGCCTCGATGTTCTGGGCAGTGGCTCGCCGAGAAACCGGTCGGCGCTGATGGCCTATGTCCGGCTCGTGCGACGCGCCGCCTGGTCGATCGAGGCAATCGCAGAGGACAAGAGGCGCCGGATCACCGAGGATGATTGGGAGGCGCTCGAACGGGCCGCCGGGACCGGTGACGTCGATATCTGGAGTGTTCAGGTCGAGGCCTTCTTCGACAAGCTCCCCGGCCCGCAGGACATGACCAACCGTGAGCTCATGCGCGCGTTGAAGCGGGCTCGGGCCGGCAAGAGCCGCGAGATGCCATTTGGCGTCGAAGAACGCCTGTTATCGCTGGTTGAAAAGCTCAACGCGGCGATAGAAGCGGGTTGATCGGGGTTTAACGCCTGGCTTCGTACTAAAAGCACGGGGTGGAATTGTCCCGGAAAACCGGGCTGTTTCGCTGGTCACGAGCCTTTTTGTGCCATGAAATGGTTTAAAAAAATCTCATAACAGGCAAAACAGGAGAGATTTTTGGTTCCAACTGGGTGCTGCACCACCCAGTCCGTGATTTCACCGAAATCCGGCTGGGATTGAAAGACCCCGCGAAACACCCGCAGTTCCGCCCCATTTCTGGCGGCTTGATTTCTGTTCAGGTCAGAGACGCTCGCAATCTCGCCTCGAGTGGCGGCACTATCGGCCCGCGTCTCAGAACGCCACTTTGGTGTCCTGATTTTGCGTTCGGCCCGAAAAGAGATGGCGCGCCTTACGTAAGACGCGCCAACAATTGCTTTAGGCAATTGGTCGTTAGTCACAGGGTTGGTCAAGCGCACATGACAGCTTTTCCAGACCTTGGTGCGTTTTGACATTCGAGGTTTGCGACTGTGTCCGTCGGCTGATGGTAGGTCGGCACCGTCGCCCAGCTGGTCAGGGTGCGCGCCACGACGCCCTGGAGCGCGAGCGCGTAATTGTCCGACCGTTCGAAGAACTTTTCCTCGATGTAGGGATCTGGAACGACATGGCCGCCATGTGCCAACAGCGCCGCACCGAGATCGGAGCGTTCGAATCCCGTCATCATCAGCGCTCCGGCGGATGCGCGGCGAAATAGGCGGAGCCGAAATGGCCCATCTCCTCGCTGCCGTATCCGACGAACAATATGCCGCGACGATGCGGTTTTCCCGAAGCGAGCGCATGCGCCAGCTCCAACACAGCCGTCGTGCCGGATGCATCGTCGTTGGCGCCGTGCATGACAGGGCCGTCGCCGACCTGACCGAGATGATCGAGGTGCGCGGACAGGAGGATGGCTCCGGCTTTGGGATCGGTGCCGGGCAGATAGCCGATGGCGTTGCTGGTGGTCGTCTCGTCACGCGCGACGCCAATATCGCGGACATGGCGAAGCTGCGGCCCGCTTTTAAAAAAGAGGGCGGCACGGTCACGGCCGGCAACTCGTCAGGGATCAACGATGGCGCAGCCGCCGTTGTGCTGGCGACGCAAGCGGCGGTGACAGAGCGCGGCCTCAAGCCACTCGCCAAAATTCTCGGCTGGGGGTATGCCGGCGTCGAGCCGCGGATCATGGGCGTTGCTCCAGTGAAGGCGGTTCCAATCGCCTTGCAGCGCGCGGGGCTGACCCTCGACGATATCGACGTGATCGAAGCCAATGAGGCATTTGCCGCGCAAGCCTGCGCAGTAGCTGACCTGCTGGGTTTCGATCCTGCCAAGTTGAACCCAAATGGAAGCGGCATCTCCCTTGGCCATCCCGTGGGCGCAACGGGCGCCATCCTGACGGTCAAAGCCGTCTATGAGCTCCAGCGCGTCGGCGGCCGTTACGCTCTGATCACCATGTGCATCGGTGGCGGGCAAGGCATCGCGATGGTCATCGAGAATGTGCAATAATCTGAGCAGTCTTACGACCCTCCCGCTTCCGGCGGGAGGCTAAAAGGCCGCCCGACGATCCGGCGTGAACAGGCTCAGGGGCGAGCCCCGGTTGCGAGGCCCCCCGCATAGCCGTGTCCGGTTCGGCTTTCGTCGACGATGCGATGCAGGCCGGCGGCATCGTCGCCCACTGCCCATCCATCGTCGCGGCGTCGAAACGTGGCTGGTCCGAAGCTGCCAGGACTGGAGCCGTCGTGCTGCGCCCGAGCGCGTCGACGATCGGCGCCGATTCCGGCTCCAGCGGTGCGACAAGCGCGATCAGTCGCTCCAGCGCCTACTCGATCCCGCAGGGCGCGGCATCGGCGACGGGCATGGTCGCCCGCACTTTCAGCACGAGACCCGCTCCCGTTGTTCGGCAGTAGCGGCCTTGTTTGATGAAACGGCCTCGCCGATCAGCAGCAGGGTGGGATCGTCGTCGCTGATCGTCGCGGTCAGGAAGGCGAGTGCGTCGAGGCGGCCGCGGATCAGGCGTTCGTTGGGGAGGGAGACGTTGACCGCGATCATCACCGACGTGTCGGCGGCGCGGCCGGCGGCGATCAGTCGCTGGCCGATCGTCGGTGCCGCGGCGCGTCCCATGTAGACGGCGAGGGTGGTGTCGGGGGCGGCAAGCGCGGTCCAGTCGAGACCGATCGCTTCGCCCTTCCGCGCGTGCGCGGTCACGAAGGTCAGGCGGCGTGCGAGGCCGCGCAAAGTGAGCGAGGCGATGCCGCTGGCGGCGGCGGCGCTGGCGGCGGTGATGCCGGGGCAGATGCGGACGGGGATGCCGAAGGTCGCGAGATGCTCGATCTCCTCGGTCGATCGGCCGAAGATCGATGGATCGCCACCCTTCAGGCGCACGACCTTCTTGCCCGCGAGCGCGGCCTCGGCGAGCAGGACGTTGATGTCGTCCTGATCCTTCGAATGGCGGCCTGATCTTTTGCCGACGCCGACCAGTTCGGTCTGCGGCCGGGCGAGGTCCAGGATGGCGGGGCCGACCAGCGCATCGTGAAAGATGATCTCGGCTTCGGCGATCAGCCTTTCGGCCTTGCGCGTCAGCAGTTCGGGATCGCCGGGGCCGGCGCCCACCAGCCAGACGGGTTCAGACGGCGGCATGGCTCACCTCCTTGGCGGCAATATTTTCGGTCAGGATCCGGCCGAGCGCGGGGCGGCACGATCCGCAATTGGTGCCTGCGCCCAGCGCTTTGCCGATCGCGGCGACGTCGGTCAGCCGCTGGTCGGCGATAGCGGCGACGATCGTTTTCAGGCCGATGTCGAAGCAGACGCAGATGATGGTTCCGCGATCGGCCTGCGCGCCCGGCGCGCGTGCAGCGAGCAATGTGGGCGCGACTGACGGCGCCTGTAGTTGCGCGATCAGCCAGTCGCGGCTGGGCAATTCGCCGTCGCGGGTGACGAACAAGGCGGCGACCATCCGCCCGTCGGCGATCACCGCGATCCGCCGCGTGCCGCGCGCCTTGTCCGCTGCCTCGATCCAGTCGCCCTTGGGCAGCGCCTTTTCGAGCGCGGCCGGATCGCCGGTGCCCGCCAGTTCGTAAAGCGCGCCGCCCGCAACCGTGATCCGCGTCGTCCATATTGCTCCGGGCCAGCGGGGTGCCTCGCGACGCACGATCAGGAAGGCGCGCCATTCGATCGCGACCTTTTCGACCTGCGCCGGGGTCGATTTGAATCCCGGCTGGCCCGAATGCGGATCGGTGAGCGGGCGGGGGAGCAGGCCGGTGCGCCCGCCGCTCGACTGGCGATCGGTCCAGTGGATCGGGGTGAACATCTCGCCGCGCCGTTGGCCTTCGCTCAAAGTCGCGCGGAACAGGCTTTCGCCCTGCGGGGTCGCGACGCGGACGATGTCGCCCTCGGCGATCCCGCGCCGCTCGGCATCCTCGGGGTTGATCTCGGCCAGCGGTTCTTCGCGATGGCGCGCGAGCCTGGGCGACAGGCCGGTGCGCGTCATCGTATGCCACTGATCGCGATAGCGGCCGGTATTGAGCGTCAGCGGCCAGTCCTTGAGCGGTTCGGCGAGCTTCGCCTGCCGCACCGAAACGAGCCGCGCGCGGCCATCCGGGGTCGGGAAGCCGCCATCGGCGAAGGGCTCGCCGCCCCAGCGGTTCGGCTCCATCGCATCATAGGCGGCATTGCCGATCGCGGCGTGGTGGCCGATGTCGAACAGCCGCGCGCCATTGTTCTGATAGGTCGAAAGCCGCGCATGTTCGCGATAGATGTCGGCCGGCCGCTCAAAAGCGAAGGCGCTGCCCCAACCCATGCGCTTGCCGACTTCGCTGATGATCCACCAGTCGGGCCGCGCCTCGCCGGGGGCGGGCAGCAGGCCGCGTTGGCGGCTGATCCGTCGTTCGCTGTTGGTGACGGTGCCGTCCTTTTCGGCCCAGCCTGTCGCGGGCAGACGGACATGTGCGAAGCGGCCGGTGTCGGTGTCGGCGATCACGTCGGAGACGACGACGAACGGACAAGCGGCGAGCGCCTCGCGCACGCGGCCTGCATCGGGCATCGATACGGCGGGGTTGGTTGCCATCACCCACAGCGCCTTGATCCGCCCTTCGCCGACCGCTCGGAACAGGTCGACCGCCTTGAGGCCCGGCTTCGTCGCCATCGCAGGCGCGGACCAGAAACGGCCGACGCGGGCGACGTTTTCGGGCGCGAAATCCATGTGCGCGGCGAGCGTGGAGGCCAGGCCGCCGGCTTCGCGTCCGCCCATCGCATTGGGCTGCCCGGTGATCGAAAAGGGTGCGGCGCCCAGCTTGCCGATGCGCCCCGTGGCGAGGTGAAGGTTGATGATCGCGTTGACCTGATCGGTGCCGCGCAGCGCCTGATTGATCCCCTGGCTGAACAGGGTGACGGAGCGCGGATTGGCGGCGAAGAGATCGTAGAACTGCTTGAGGTCTGCGGGCGCGACGTCGCAGGTCTTGGCAACGCTCCACAGATCGCTGTCCTCCTCGATCGCGTCCCAGAAATCGTCGGGCGTCGCGACATGTGCGGCGAGGAAGGCGTCGTCGAGCAGCCCCTCGCGACGGCAATGCGCGAGCAGCCCGTGCATCAGTGCCACGTCGCTGCCCGGCCGGATGGCGAGGTGCAGGTCGGCATCCTCGCATGTCTCGGTGCGGCGCGGATCGACGACGACCAGCTTGGTGCCGCGTTCGGCGCGCGCGGCCATGATCCGCTGATAGACGATCGGGTGGCACCAGGCGGTGTTCGATCCGACGAGGACGATCAGGTCGGCCGCGTCGAGATCGTCATAGCTGGCGGGCACGACATCCTCGCCAAAGGCCCGGATGTGCCCCGCCACCGCGCTCGACATGCACAGGCGCGAATTGGTGTCGATATTGCCCGAGCCGATGAAGCCCTTCATCAGCTTGTTGGCGACATAGTAATCCTCGGTGAGCAGCTGGCCGGAGACGTAGAAGGCCACGCTGTCGGGCCCATGCCGCGCGATCGTCTCCTTGAAACGGCGGGCGACGAGATCGAGCGCCTTGTCCCACCCCACGCGCTTGTCGCCGATCGTCGGGTGGAGCAGCCGCCCTTCCAGCCCCACCGTCTCGCCTAGATGCGTGCCCTTCGAACAGAGCCGCCCGCGATTGGCGGGGTGATCGGGGTCGCCCTCGATTGTCACCTGCCGATCGCCGGTCACGGTCGCGCGGATGCCGCAGCCGACGCCGCAATAGGCGCAGGTGGTACGGACCGCCGCCTCGCTCACGCGGCGATCGCCGTCGCCAGCAGCGTGAGGCGAGCGATCAGGATGCGGCCCGCATCGACGCGCACCGGCACCGTCGGCACACAGCCCTTGTCCTCACCCAGCGCCTCGCCGGTTTCCAGCGAGATGCGCCAGTTGTGCAGCGGGCACGCGACCGCATGGCCGTGAATGATGCCCTGGCTCAACGGACCGTGCTTGTGGGGGCATCGGTTGACGAGCGCGAAGATGCGATCGTCGCCGGTTCGGAACAGGGCGATTTCCTCGCCTCCCGCGACGGGCACGGTGCGCGCACCGCGCAGGGGGATTTCGGCGACCGCGCCGATGTCGATCCAATCTCCGGTCATCATGTCACTCACTCCGCGGCCAGGATTTCGATGGGGCGGAACTCGCCCAGATGCGCGTGCTGTTCGCGCTCTGCCCCTGCGGCGCGGGCGGCCCAGGGGTCGTCCTGCGAGAAGCTTTGCGAGAAGAGGAAGCGGCTGGTCAGCGCCTCGCGACCCACTTCGTCATCGACGATGCGTGCCTTGATATAATCGAGCCCGACCCGCTCGATCCACGGTGCGGTGCGCTCCAGATACCAGGCATCCTCGCGGTAGAGCTGGGTGAACGCCGCGCAATAATCCATCGCCTGCTGCTCGGTCGCCACCTTGCAGAGGAAATCGGTCGCGCGGACCTTGATGCCGCCGTTGCCGCCGACATGGAGTTCGTAGCCGCTGTCGACGCAGACGATTCCGAAATCCTTGATCGTCGCCTCGGCGCAGTTGCGGGGGCATCCCGACACCGCGATCTTGAACTTGTGGGGCATCCACGATCCCCACGTCATCCGTTCGATCTGGACTCCCAGCCCGGTCGAATCCTGCGTGCCGAAGCGGCACCATTCGGACCCGACACAGGTCTTCACCGTGCGCAGCGACTTGCCATAGGCATGGCCGGACACCATGCCCGCGGCGTTCAAATCGGCCCAGACGGCGGGCAGATCCTCCTTACGGATCCCGAAGATGTCGAGCCGCTGGCCGCCTGTCACCTTGACCATCGGCGCGTTGAATTTCTCGACCACGTCGGCGATCGCGCGCAGCTCGCGCGGGTTGGTGAGGCCACCCCACATGCGCGGGACGACGGAGTAGGTGCCGTCCTTCTGGATGTTCGCGTGCATCCGTTCGTTGACGAAGCGGCTCTGCTGATCATCGACATACTCACCCGGCAGCGCGCAGAGCAGATAGTAATTGAGCGCGGGGCGGCACGAGGAGCAGCCGTCGGGCGTCGACCAGTGGAGCGCCTGCATCACCTCGGGGATCGAGCGCAGCCCCTGTTCGACGATCTCGCGACGGACATCGCCGTGGGTGAAGCTGGTGCACTTGCACATCGTCTTCGGCCCCGCCTTCACCTCGTCACCGAGGGTCAAAGCGAGGAGATTTTCGACGAGGCCGGTGCAGGATCCGCACGATGCCGATGCCTTGCAGGTGGCACGCACGGCATCGAGGCTGCACGCGCCGCCGGTGATCGATGCGACGACCTGGCCCTTGGAGACGCCGTTGCAACCGCAGATCTCGGCATCGTCCGAGAGCGCCGCAACGGCCGCCTTAGGGTCCGAAGCGCCCCCTCCCAAGGCGAAGGCCTGCCCGAAGATCAGCAGGTCGCGCAGATCGGCGATATCCTCCTGCTTCTTGAGGAGGTCGAAATACCAGCCGCCATCGGCGGTATCGCCATAAAGGACCGCGCCGACGATCCGGTCGTCCTTCACGATCACGCGCTTGTAGACCCCGCGCGAGGCGTCGCGCAGGACGATATCCTCCGCGCCGTCGCCGCCCGAAAAGTCGCCCGCAGAAAAGACGTCGATCCCCGACACCTTGAGCTTGGTCGACGTGACCGAGCCGCGATAGCCGGTCGGCTGCCCGACCAGTCCGTCGGCCAGCGCGCGGCACATCTCCCACAGGGGCGCCACGAGGCCATAGACCAACCCGTCATGCTCGACGCATTCGCCGACCGCGAGGACAGACGGATCGCTGGTCACCATATGATCATCGACCTGGATGCCGCGCCCGACCGCGAGCCCCGCTTCACGCGCCAAGCCCGTTGACGGGCGTATGCCGACAGCCATGACGACCAGGCTCGCCGGGATCAGCCGCCCGTCCTTCAGACGCACGCCCTCGACGCAGGTCTCGCCGACGATCTCGGCGGTGTCGGCGCCGGTCAGCACCGTCTGCCCGCGCCGCTCCAACTCCGACTTGAGCAGCCAGCCCGCCGCTTCGTCGAGCTGGCGTTCCATCAGGGTCGGCATCAGGTGCAGCACCGTCACCTTCATGCCGCGCAACGTCAGTCCGTGCGCGGCTTCGAGGCCCAGCAGGCCGCCGCCGATCACCACCGCGTCGCCGCCTTTATCGGCGGCCGCCAGCATCGCATCGACATCGTTCATGTCGCGGAAGCTGATAACGCCGGGCAGATCCTTGCCGGGGACCGGGATGATGAAGGGATCGGAACCGGTGGCGATCAGCAGCCGATCATAATGGACCGAGCGGCCCGAACGCGCCGTTACGATCTTCGCCACGCGATCGACCGAAACGACCGGATCGCTCGCGATCAGTTCGATCGCGTTGTCAGCATACCAGGCGTCGTCGTTGATCACGATCTGATCGAACGTCTTTTCGCCCGCCAGCACGGGGGACAGCATGATCCGATTGTAGTTCACATGCGGTTCGGCGCCGAAAATCGTCACGCGGAAGCGCCCGGCGTCGCGCGCAAGCACCTCTTCGATCGCGCGGCACCCGGCCATGCCGTTGCCGATGACGACCAGATGCTCGCGCGCCGCGCCGCCCGGTCCCTCGTCGATCTCGTCGACCGTCGTCCTGCCCTGAAAGTCCATGCCCCAAACTCCAGAAACGAAAAAGGCCGCCATGCGGACGCTGGAAATCCAGCGCCTGCATGGCGGCCTTGCCATCATCGCGACCGGGGTTGCCCGCCGGTTCGATGCGCCCTCCGCCTCCGTCGGTGGAGGCATTGGACTATGTCGGATCGGGCATCCTTGCCCGTTCACTTGAAAGAATGTCGTGAAACGCCGATTCTCTCAAGTGAATATTTTGCACTGCAGCGTCACAGCGTCCAATCGAGCTGCAACCACAGTTTCTGCGTGTCGGTCGCGAAGCTTTTCGCCTGATAATCGGCGTAGCGCACTGAAACGGCCGTCCGCTTACCCAGCTTCGCCGAGAGCAAGGCGTTCCATTCGTGGCCGTAGTGGTTATCCAGCCGGTCGCTGCGGAAATCGTGATAGACGATCTGCGCGGTAACGCCGGTGAACGGCCCGACCTGCTTCCAGCCATAGCCCGCGCTGCCATAGAGATCGCGCAAGCCGTTGGGCGGCGTGACGGCGAGGAATTTGTCGGCCCAGCCATTGAACTTGAACAGGGTCGAATAAGGCGTCTGGAAACTCGTCAGCGCCGCGCCCTTGTCGGCACCCAGCACCTCATAGCCCCCGCCCAGCTTGAGCCCGCGCACGTCGAGCATCAGATCGGCCAGATAATAATCCGCCGCATAATCGTTCGGGTTGCGATGATAGTCCGACTGGCGGGCATAGCTGAGCTCCCAGGCCAGCTTCGCCGCCTTCGATACGGAGCGAGAACCCGCGAGGCGCGCGCCATAGGTCTGGCTCGACATGCGAAAACCCTGCATCGCCGCCTCGTCGACATCGACCAGATAGGCGAAGCCGGTCAGCGCGCCGACCGGGGTTGCATAGGCGATGTTGGCGAAGACATTGTCGCCTGAAATCGCCTGCTGCCGCGCCGCGCGCCCGTCGATGCCCCAGACGGTGCGGACGCTCCAGACATAACTGATGTCGACCTTCAGCTTCGCGATCGGCGTCAGTTCGGCGCGCACCGCGTCGAAGGTCTGGGCATTGTCGCGAAAGGCGACATTGCCCACGAAGCGTTCGTCGTCGAGCGCGATCTTCTGCCGCCCCGCCGTCAACGTCGCCGTCTTGGTCTTGTACCGAAGCTGCGCAATGTAGAGCGCGACATTTTCCGGGTCGGCGACCAGCGGCGTGCGCGTCGCAACACCGTGCAGCCCATCATGATAGTCGCCCTTGATCGCCAGCGTCCCCTGCGCCTGCACGGTCGCGGACAGCGCCCCGCTCGTCGCCTGCACGCCGCCCCTCACCCGCGCGGTCAGCGCGTTGGCGGTATCGGCCAGGCCGTCCTGATCGACATGTTCATAGCGTATCCGCGCCTCGGCGATCGGCTTGAGCGCGATGCCCTGGGCACAAGCCGGCCCTGCGGCGGCCAGCGCGGCCGCCGTTAAAATGATCGTCTTCATTCCCGTCCCCCACGGAAAAGGGCGGGCGCGGGGCCCGCCCATGCAGCCTTCAGATGCGAACGCCGTCGAGCGCCGCGCTCCAGGTCGCGCGCCACCGGCCCTTGATCAGCGCCAGCGACAGGAAGGCGATCACCGCCAGCCCCGCGAAGATCAGGAAACCGGGCTGGTAGCTGCCGCTCAGTTGCTTGGCGAAGCCGAGCGAGGAAGCGAGGTAGAAGCCGCCGATGCCGCCCGCCATGCCGACGAGGCCGGTCATCACGCCGATCTCGTCACGGAAACGCTGCGGCACCAGCTGGAACACCGCGCCGTTGCCCGCGCCGAGCGCCAGCATCGCGACCACGAAGGTGCCGAGCGCCGCTTCGAGCGTCGGCGCCATGCTGACGCCCGCCAGCGCGATCGCCGCGACCACATAGACCGCCGACAGCATCTTCACGCCGCCGATCTTGTCGGCCAGCGCGCCGCCGACAGGGCGGATCAGCGAACCCGCGAACACGCAGGCCGCCGTCGCATAGCCCGCCATGATCGGGGTCAGCCCGAACTGGTCGGTGAAATAGATCGGCAGCGATGCGGCCAGGCCCACGAACCCACCGAAAGTGACGCTGTAGAACAGCATCAGCCACCAGGCATCGGCCTGCCTCAGCGGGTGGAGATAGGCCGAAAGCGGCTTTGCCGGCGGCGCGTTCGGCGCATCCTTCGCCATGATCATATAAGCGACGAACACAATCGATAGCGGAATGCAGGCGAGGCCCAGAACGGCATTCCATCCAAACATCTTGGCGAGGATCGGCGCGAACAAGGAGGCGAGCACCGTTCCCGAATTGCCCATGCCCGCAATGCCCATCGCCTTGCCCTGATGCTCGGGCGGATACCAGCGGCTGGCCAGCGGCAGCGCGATCGCGAAGCTAGCGCCCGCAAAGCCCAGCACGACGCCCAGCGCTAGCGTGCCCGCAAAGCTCGACACGCCCATCGCCCACGCAATGGCGAGGCCGACGATCACGATCACCTGGCTGATCGCGCCCGAACGCTTCGGCCCGATCCGATCGACCAGCAGGCCGTTGACGAGGCGCAGGATCGCGCCGGCCAGCGTCGGTGTCGCGACCATCAATCCCTTTTGCGCGGGCGTGAGGCCCAGCGCGGCGGCGATGTCCGGACCCAGCGGGCCGAGCAGAACCCACACCATGAAGGCGAGGTCGAAATATAGAAAGGCGGCGATCAGCGTGGGCTTATGCCCCGCATCCCAGAAGCCGCGCGGCGGCGAGTCCAGATCGTCCCAATATGCCGTAGCCATGATGGATACCCCCAATATCGTGAAAACGAAAAAAGCCGCTCTCCAGCCTCGCGCATTGCGGACTGGACAGCGGCTCTGCTGTCGTTGGTGGAGGGCTTATCCCTACGTTGGGACGGCCTCCTCTGGGCGCGCATCATCGCGCGACACACAAAAGCTGGCGGAAATCCTTGTTTCTCGCAAGTGCAAAAAACTAATCCAGGGGAATCGCGGCTAAGCCCTTGAGATAGCCGGTCACATCCTGCGGATCGAAAGCGCGCCCATCGAAGAATCGGTCCGGCCCGAGGGTCAGTGCGCCTTCATGCGCACCCACCGCCGTCGGCGCGGAGAGCGCGCCTTCGACCTTCATGCTCGCCCCCGGCATCGGCAGGCCCGATCCCGCCAGCGCGCGGCGATAGATGTCGGACCGGAAGACGTCGGCGGCGCGCCGTTCATTGTCCTCGTCCGCCTCCGCCATGTTCCAGCGGACGAGCTGCGAATAGATCCAGAGGGCCTGACTGCGCCACGGGAAGTTCGCGGCTTCGCGCTGGAACAGCATGAAATCGGGCACCGTCACCGGTGGCTCGCCATGCCGCAGCACCATCTGTCCGGTCAGCGCGGGCATCAGTTCGGCGGCGGGTCGGCCGACATAGAAGGGTCGTTCGAGCAGTTCGGCCAGTTCGGCGTGATTGGCGGGATCGTCGCACCAGATAGCGGCGCGGGCGAGCGCAGGCAGCAGCCGGTCGATCGTCTCGGCCTGCGCCTCGATCCAATCGGCGCGGAAGGCCAGCACCTTCTCCACACCGCGCTGCCAGATGCGCGATCCCGCCGCGACGATCTCGCCCAGCCCTTCGGCTACCGCGACGCTGCCCCACGGCTCGCCCGCGATGAAGCCGTCAATCTCGCCCGCCCGCATCGCCTCGACCATCAGCGACGGCGGCAGGACGCGCAGCGTCACATCGCGATCGGCGTCCACCCCGGCGGTCGCCAGCCAGTATCGCAGCATCAGCGCGTGGCAGGAGAAGCGGTGAACGATGCCGATCACCGGCTTGCGCCGATGCAGGCCGATCGCACCCGCAAAATCATGCGCGGCGGCGATCGGGTCGGCGAGGCGGCGCACCGGATCGGGATCGAGCGCGGCGGCGAAATCGCTCGCCATCGCCAGCGCATTGCCGTTGACGTTCAGCTTGAACGGCGCGGCGAGCGCGGCCGGATGCTGGCTCAGCCCTAACGTCACCGCGATCGCGAGCGGGGCGAGCATGTGCGCCGCTTGCACCTGTCCATAGACCAGCCGGTCGCGCGCCGTGGCCCACGACGTCGTGCGGACGAGATCGAGCGCGATGCCCGCTTCCTCGGCAAAACCCTTTTCGCGCGCGGCGATCAGGACCGCACTGTCGGTCAGCGGCAGGAAGGCGATCGAGATGGGGGTCATTCGCTGCCTCCCAGCAGGCTGCTTGCCGTTATCAGCGCCTCGGCGACGTCGACGATCCGGCGCCCCTGATTCATCGCGGTCGACCGCAGCAGGGTATAGGCGGCCGGCTCGTCGAGGCTGCGGGTCTTCATCAGGATCGCCTTGGCGCGATCGATCGTCTTGCGATCGGCCAGCGCGGTGCGCGCCTCGTCCAGATCGGCCTGCATCTTGGCGAACGCGTTGAAGCGGCGGATCGCCAGATCGAGGATCGGCTTGACGCGCTCCTTGCGCAGCCCATCGACGACATAAGCTGAAACCCCGGCATCGATCGCCGCGCCGATCATCATGTCGTCCGATTGATCGACGAACATCGCGATCGGCCGTGCGAGCGCCCGACTGACCGCCAGCATCTCCTCCAGCGTGTCGCGGCTGGGGCTGCCCAGATCCATCAGCACCACATCGGGCGCCATGCGTTCAAGTTTTGCGACGAAGGCGCCGTGCGGGGGCACGACATGGATGTCGTCATAGCCCGCCTCGCGCAGCCCGTCCTCCAGAACGGTCGCCCGCAGCCCGCTATCGTCGACGATCGCGATCCTCAACGCTTCCCCCAAACGCCAATGCGCGAGACCTATGGTCGAAGAGAACTCGGGAGACAATCGCTGCTCTTCGGAATGCTCCCGAAATTAGGGCGCGAAGCCGCGAAGCCGCTTCCTGCCCCCGACAAGCGTCATTTGGAAGTCCAGCGTTTGTCGCGAAAGCATTCTCGACGCATCCCTGATCATGCCTCGGCTGAGCATTCCAGGGCAACGTCAATCCGCGAGGTCGTTCTTGATACGGAAAAATTTCGGCGAGCGATACGCACCGAAGCATGGGTTAGCCGGGGTGAGCTTGGATCTCAAGCTCGTCGGGTCGCTCGGATCGTTGTGCCCCTCGGGGCCACCACCTCTAAATTAAACGATATTATTTAAATTTGATATGCGTCATATTGAACTGGAAGTTCAACTTGGTGGCATGCAGGAGCGCGACGTGAGCAAAGGTAATTGTCGGGGGTTGAGCGTCTCACTAACCGTGATCACTCTGCTTCTCGGTTCCACGCCCACGTTGTTGAAGGCTACGGGCCCGTTGACTCCATCGGTCGGAAAGCCTGTTTTTCCCCCTGCTGGTGACTTCGCGCCGAAGTGGCCTCAACAACCACGTCCCGCTGCGAACGCGCCGAATATCTTACTCATTATGCTCGACGATGAGGGCTTCGGTGCGAGCAGCAGCTTTGGCGGCCTCGTACCAACCCCGAATTTTGACCGTCTGGCGCGGCAGGGCGCTCGGTATAACAACTTCAACACCACCGGGATGTGTTCGCCGTCGCGAGCGTCATTGCTAACTGGTCGGTATCCGCACAATGCCGCGATGGGAGCACTAAGCGACCTTGCCGCAGGCTATGATGGCTATTCTAGCGTTATTCCCAAGTCGACGAGCACTATCGCTCAGGTGCTCAAGGAACACGGCTATGGCACAGCAATGTTTGGAAAGGCGCATTTCACCCCGCCTTGGGAGTTGACCGCCGCAGGCCCCTTCGACCGTTGGCCGACCGGGCTGGGCTTCGAACATTTCTACGGCTTCCTCCAAGGTGACACGAACCAATATGCGCCCAATCTGGTCGTCGATAACCGCTATGTGACCCCGCCTGTCGATCCTGACTATTTCTTCGAGAAGGATATCGCCGATCAGACTATTCGTTGGATCGACGAACAGAATCATGCCGACCCCGCAAAGCCGTTCTTCATCTATTATGCGCCGGGAGCCACACACGCTCCGCACCATGCGCCCGCCGACTGGATCGCCCGCTTCAAGGGGCAGTTCGATGACGGTTGGGACGAAGTTCGTGCGCGGATTTTTGCCCGGCAAAGGGCGGCAGGCATTATCCCTGCCAGCACGCGCTTGACGCCGCGTCCGGCGGAACTGCCGGCCTGGGACAGCCTTTCGTCCGATCAAAAGCAGGTGGCGGCGCGTTTCATGGAGGCCTATGCGGCGCAGCTCTCTTATGTCGATGCGCAAATCGGCCGCCTGCTAGATACGCTGGAAAAGACCGGCAAAGCCGACAACACGATGATCATCCTGATCCAGGGTGATAATGGCGCCAGCGGTGAGGGGGGGGTTGAAGGGACATTCTACGAACAGAGTCTCAATTTCTCCGCTCCTGAAAGCCCTGCCTACAAGCTTGCGAATATGGACAAGATCGGCGGCCCACTTTCGGATAATATGTATCCGGCCGGCTGGGCCTGGGCGATGAACACGCCGTTCCGCTGGTTCAAGCAGAACGCCTCGCATTTCGGAGCCATTCGTAACGGCATGACAATTCGCTGGCCCGGCCATATCGCAAGCACGGGCAGTGTGCGCCAGCAATTCAGCCATATCTCGGACATCGCCCCCACGATCTTCGAAGCCGCGGGGATAACAGTCCCCGTGGAGCTCAATGGCGTTCGGCAGAAACCGATCGACGGCATAAGTCTGGCCTACACTTTCCAACAACCAAAGGCGCCTGCGCAGCGAAAGACCCAGTATTTTGAGATTTTGGAGAATGTCTCGATCTATCATGATGGGTGGGTGGCTGCGACCCGCCCGACTTACATGCCCTGGCAACTCTTCTCAGCCGATCGACCCAAAGTGTCGTTCAACGACAGGGAGTGGCAACTCTATAACGTGGCGAATGACTTTAGCGAGTATCGTGATCTGTCCGCGCAGCAGCCGGAGCGGTTGCATGCCCTGCAAACATTGTTTTTGGACGAGGCCAAGAAGAACAACGTTCTCCCAATCCACGATCTAGGTGAAGGCGGGGCAGGCAGGCCCGGTCTCGCGACCCGGTCGACCTACACCTACGCCGCCGATACCGCGAACGTGCATGTATCGGCAGCGCCACCATTGGGCGGAAAGGCCTACTCCATCGATGTCGACGCTCTTTTGTCCGACACGGGGCGGAACGGGGTTATGGTAGCGCAAGGGGGCCGTTTCAGCGGGTTCAGCTTCTACCTCAAGGATGGGGTGCCGACATTCGCCTATAACGCCATTCCCCCGCGCGTTTTCACTGTGCAGGCCAATCGAGCACTGTCACCGGGTGAGCATCATGTCATCGTCCGTTTCGAACCCGATGGCGGTAAGGAAGGCAGCGGCACCCTGCGCTTCACCATCGACGGCGCCGACGCCGGTGGCGGACAGCTGCCAGTGACCCTCAAGCGGTTCTGGTTCACGGAAGGATTGGATGTCGGCAAGGATCTGATGACCCCGGTCAGTCCCGACTATGAGGGACCGAACAGCTTTCCTGGCGTCATTCGCTCGGTCCAGTTTCGGCTGCAATGAGGCGTCTGGATGACAACGCGCTTCAAACCTTCGCAAATCAAGCTGATCCTGACGGGTGAACGGTTGTTCTCGGAACAGGGCGTGGACGGTGTCCCGTTGCGCGAAATCGCGTTGGCGGCAGGACAGGCCAACAATACCGCCGTTCACTATCATTTTGGCTCGCGAGAGGGTCTGATCGCGGCGATCTCAGCCTACAGGATCGCAGAACTTGATCGTGTCCGAGGGCGCATGCTCGCGGATCTGGCGAGGCAGGCAAAGCCCGCCGATCTGCGAGAGCTGCTCAAAGTGTTATTTCTGTCGCAGCTGGAGATTGCCGACGACCGTGGCTGTCATCCCTATGCGCACTTCATGGTACAATATCTGACACGGCATCGACCGAGCGGCACACGCCATGCGAGCGACATGCGGGATGGCGATAGCCAGTCGTTGCATGCCTTGCTCGACCTGATCGAAACGCGACTTCCGGCGATCCCCGCTCGGCTGGTGCGCCAGCGGCTGGAACTGCTCAATTTGTCCTTCCTTGCCATGTTGGTTCGCAACGACAATGCCCGATTATTCGGGGGAAGCTGCCGCTCTCTTGCGACTGACGCGGCTGAAATGATCGAAATGGCCTTGGGCGCGATTTCCGTGCCCGTTGCGGTGTCGGACGGTTAGAACGTACGCACTGACCGCTGGGTCGGCCACCTAAGGCTCACCGCGCGATTGACGCCGGGTTTGAAAATATGGCTTTCCAACGACACTTTCTGCCGAAGTCCTTGTAGCGAGCCTGATCCTACCCATGCCGTCGTCCGAACATTCGCACAAATCCCGATCGCCCGATCCTCGGTCGGCACGCTCGGTGGCGAGCCTGCTCACGACGGCCGAAGCGCTATTCGGTCAGCGCGGGATAGAGAACGTGTCGCTGCGCGAGATCGCGACGGCCGCAGGATCGCGCAACAACAACCTCGTTCAATATCATTTCGGCACTAAGGAAGGATTGACCGCGGCAATTTTCCGCAGCCGCATTCAGCAGATGGACGTGCGTCGGGCTCAGATGCTCAGCATTGCCGAGGCTGCGGGCCTCGTTGGCGATCTACCCACACTGCTTGAGATTATCTGCTTGCCGCAGTTCGATATCGCAAATCTGACCGGACATCATCCCTATCCGAGCTTTCTGCTCCAATATGCACGTCTTTACTGGCGCGTGGGAGGAGGTCCCGACTGGACACGCGACGGGGTGATCGCTCCCGCACTGCACCGAACCAATCTAGCCATGATCGCGGCGTTAACGCCGCTGCCGCGTGATGTCGCCCGTCTGCGGATGCAGCTCTGCCACTTCATGTTCCTTGAAGCGTTGATCCGCTGGGATCAGATCGATGTCTCGGAACGCGTACAGCATCAAATCTTGCTAACCGACACACTGAGAGCGGCCCAGGCTGCGCTTGTTGCTGGATGCCCCGCATCGACACGCCTAGCTAGCCCGTTTGTCGACATTTTCCCGATGCTCGCGCTCTAGCGCGGGTTCGTGATCTCGATCCGGCCGATGCGTCCAGTGAAGGCGCTGGTCCGGCTCTGGTAGGCATCATCGACCGGGGTGATCGGATCGCTACCCACGCTGAAGCCTTCGGTGTGCGAGACGATCAGAGCAAAGGTCCGCTCAATCCGCCCATTGCCTGCCGCCGCGCCATCGACCGACAAGGTTGCATTGCCGCCGCTCGTCTTCTCCTCGCGATCGAGCCGCAGGTCGAGCAGCAGCCGATGAGTGCCGGACGCAAGCGGCGTGGCGCCAACGATCCGCGTCACATATTCGGGCGTGAACCGATAGGTGAAGCAGGGCCGCCCCTCGCCATCGATAAACAGGCTATAGCCACCGAAGCGCCCGCCATGCGCGGCAAGCACGCCACGCGCACCGCCAGCCGGCACGTCGATCTCTGCCGCGATCCGGAAGCTACGGCCGACAGTGGGTGGGGCGCCTGTCTCGGGAATCTCGGTGACGGGTTGGGTGTAGACGAAGCTGGTGCGTCCTTCGCTGACGTCCGGCCGGCCTTCCTGCCCGCCTTCGCTCGCGTGGATCGGCAGCATCTTCGCCTTCGCTGCTTCCGCCCAGAAGATGTCCTTCAGTTCGGCGAGCTTGGCGGGATGGCGCGCGGCGATATCGTGCGCCTCGCTAAAATCCTTCTCGATGTCGTAGAGCTGCCATTGGCGCTGTTCGAGCGGGATCGGCTTGGGCCGGGTTTTCTCCCACGGCGTGACCATTGGCGCGGTCGCGGCGACCCAGCCGTCCTTGTAGATGGCGAGGTTCTGCGACATTGCAAAAACCTGCTGCGTCCGGCGCGGCGCCGCGCCCGGATCGTTCAGCGTATAGGCAAAGCTGATTCCTGTGATCGGCTGTTGCCTGATCCCGCCAAGCTCCGCGGGCGCCCGGATACCGGCCACCTCGAGCAATGTAGGCATCACGTCGCTGACGTGCAGGAATTGCGAGCGCAACTTGCCCGGATCCTTGATGTGGCCCGGCCACATCACCGTCATCGCGTTGCGGGTGCCACCGAAATGCGATCCGTAGCGCTTCGACCAGGGGTAAGGAGCATTCATCGCCCAGCCCCAGCCACCTGGGTTGAGGTTGTAGGCCGCTTTCGTGCCGATCTCATTGATGTGCGCCTGCGCATAGGCAGTATCTTCACGCGCGCCGCTCAAGGCCGACTGTTCGTAGAGCAGACCATTGAAACTGCCCTCTGCGCTCGCACCGTTATCGCCCTGTATATAGACAATCACGGTGTTGTCGGCTTGGCCGCTATCGCGGACGGCATCCAGCACTCGACCTATCTGGTCGTCGGCGAAGGCCAGCGAGCCTGCGTAAGCCTCCATGTAGCGCGCGTAGAGCCGCTTCTGACCAGGCATCAGGCTTTTCCAGCGCGGCAGCGTTTCGGGCCGGGGCGCATCCGCGGCAGCGGCCGGAATGACGCCCAGCTTCTTCTGCCGCGCGACGATCTGTGCACGCAGCACATCCCATCCCTGATCGAATTGTCCCTTGAACCTTTCGATCCACTCCTTTGGCGCATGGTTGGGCGCGTGGGCGGTGCCGGGTGCAAGATAGATGAAGAAGGGCTTGTCCGGCTGCGTCGCCTCATGCTCGCCGATCCAGCGAACGGTGCGATCGGCAAGGTCGCGATCGAGGATGTAATCCGAGTTCGCAGGTGGCGTGACCTGTCGGGTATTTTCGACCAGGCTCGGCTCGAACCCGCTCGTGTCCGCGCCGATGAACCCGTAATAATATTCGAAGCCCAGCCCGGTGGGCCAGCGATCGAAGGGGCCGGTGGCGCTCATTTCCCATTCTGGGGTGATGTGTCCCTTACCGAACATCGCGGTGTTGTAGCCGTTTGCCTTCAGAATTTGCGCGATCGTCCCGGCGCTCTTTGGGATGACACTGTTGTAGCCCTCATAGCCGGTCGCCCAATTGGCGACATACCCCATGCCCACCTCCTGCGGATTGCGGCCGGTGAGCAGGGAAGCGCGGGTGGGCGAGCAGATCGCCGTGGTATGGAAACGGTTGTAGCGGGCGCCCTCCCTGCCGATGCGATCGAAGGTGGGAGTTGGCACGGGGCCGCCGAACGATGTCGATGCGCCGAAACCGACATCGTCGGTCATTATGACGATGATGTTGGGAGCCCCATTGGGCGCGCGCACCTCCTGCGGCCAACTCGGCGGCGGCGACTCGACGGGTGTGCGGCCGTTGGCTGTCTGTGCTCCGGCCTGCGCGGCCAGCGCTGTCGCGCTCAGCAAAACGAGGGTCAGGCGGGCGATGCCGAAAAGGCGTTGGGGCATTCGGGCCGGCTCCCGGCAATAGGAAGGGCCAGCGCAATGGCTGGCCCTTCGGGTCACATCAGAACTTGAAGCGAGCACCTGCGGTGAAGGCGCGGCCGACCTGATCATAGACCGAGATGATCGTCGGCAGGTTGAGACCGGGGATCGTGCCCGGGATCAGCGGTGGCTTCTTGTCGAACAGATTGTTCACGGTGCCGAAAAGCTCGATGTAGCCGCCATAGGCTTCGATCTTCTTGCTGATCGTCAGATCGGTGTACCAGACCGCATTCACGTCAGGATCGGCGAACACCTGATTCTGGCCGGTCGCGGCAGGGAAACCCAGTTTGAACTTGCCGATATATTGTTCGGAGACGAACACGCCCCAGCCGGCATTCTCGTAATTCACGTTGAACGTGCCGCGCCATTTCGGGCGGGCGATCGGCTGGTTCGCGTTGGAACCACGGCCTGCATTTTCAAGCACAACAGCCGTTGCCGACTGCTGGGTTTTGAAGCTGTCGAGATAGTTCACATAGGCGCGCAGGCTCAGATTCCCGTTGCCTAGCGCGGTTCGGTACGAAGCATCGACGTCGATACCTTTGGTCTGAAGGATCGCGATGTTCGCCGGCGATATACGGACGCTGGTCGGGAAGGCGGTCGGCGACGGACGGGTCACCAGCGCGCATTCCGGCGCGTTTGCGTCGAGGCGGCAGTTGTTGACGATCTGCCCGAGCGAAAGCGTGCCGATCGCATCATTGATCTTCAGCTTGTAATAATCGACCGAGATCGAGAAACCGCGCAGGAAGCCGGGCGTAAGAACGCCGCCGAAGGTGAAGGTATCGGCCTTCTCCGGCGTCAGGTTCGGATTGCCGCCAGTGATCTGCGGAACGTTCGAGGTGACACCGGAGACCGGATCGTTGAGCGTTCCGATCGCGGAACTGTCGCCAGCGAACAGATCATAGAGTGCAGGTGCGCGGATGTCGCGAGAGCGCGTGATCCGGAACAACAGGTCGTCGACCGGTTTCCAGGTGCCGCCGACCTTCCAGGTCTCGACACGGCCGCTGGTCGAATAATCGGTGACGCGCCCTGCGGCGCTGACGTCGAGCGCCTGAATGAAGGGGATGTCCTTCAACACCGGCACGTTGATCTCGGCGAAAGCTTCCTTCACGGTGACGCGGCCATTGGCGATGCCGGTGTTGGTGAGGTTGTAATAAAGCGCCGTCGATCCGACACCACGCAGGCCGGCAAAATAAGCAGAACGCAGCGCCGCCGTTTGCGCGGCAGTCGCCCCCGCCAGGGTCGCCGGATCCGAGTTGGAAGTCAGGTGCAGCTTCTGGCGGCGCCACTCCGCGCCGATCGCGATATCGACGGGACCAGCCGGCAGATCGAATAGCGAACCCTGAATGCTGCCCTGCAGCTGGTCCTGCGTGGTTTCGGCTCGATAGCGCGACGCGCCATTGGCGTAATCATAGCCGGCACGTGTCGCATTGGGACCCGCAGAGCCGATGATGTTGAGCGGCTGGCAGCCCTGATATTGCGACGCTACGGCTGGATCGAGCAGGACGCGGCAGGTGATCTGGCCGTTCGCTGGATTGCGAACCGCGTCCAGCGCAGCATATGCCTTTTTCAGATCAAAAGTCTGCTGCGCCAGCGTGAAGATCGACTTGCTGTGGACGTAGCCAAGGGTCCAGTCGAAGTTGCCGAGCTTACCCTCGACACCCGCCTGCCCCATATAGAAGTCGGTACGCTCCTCCGCCGGCAGCGGCCCCATCTCCGTCAGATTCACCGCAACCGAGATCGACGGAATGTTCTGCGCCGTCATCGCGGCCTGGACGTTGGCGGGCAGATACGGATTGCCGCTGAAGATCGTCGCCGAATTAGGCGGAGCGAAGGCGTTGGCGAGCGACGAATATTTGATGTCGCTGCGCGTGAAGACGCCCTGCACATAGACGTTAACGTCATCCGCGACATCGTAACTCAGACGCCCGAAGGTCTGATAGGTCGTCAGCGGGGCAACCGCGGTCGACTGCGGCGTGATGACATAGCCATCGCCGCCCACCGAATAGCCTGCCGTTCCGATCAGGGTGCCCGCGTTGAACGGGGTGGCCTGACCATTGGGCAGGAAGCGGAAATTGTTGAAGCTGAAGTTCGCTGGGCCATTAATCAGGCCGCCCGACGTCGAGTTGTTGATCGTCGTATTGCTGTAGAGGACCAGCGGATTCGCAGCCGAACCGGCCGGGTTTCCCGCCAACAGCGCCGCACGGTTCTGACCAGCATAAAGGTAGTTGCCCAGGCTCTGCTTACGATCCGAGCGGAGCATGCCGCGGCTGTTATAATATTCGCCGCTGAGCAGAATATGACCACGGCCACCCGCGAAATCGGAGCCATAAGCCAAGCCAAATTTCTCGTTACCGTTGTCGCCGCGTTGGTCGACACCGCCTTGGGCGACTCCGGAAATGCCAGTGAACTTCTTGTTGAGGACGAAGTTGACGACGCCCGAGACCGCGTCCGAACCGTAAGCCGCTGAAGCGCCGGCGGTGACGATGTCGACACGCTCGACGAGCAGGTTCGGGATGATGTTGACGTCGACGACGCCGCGGAATGTCGTTGGCGGCATGCGGACGCTGTCGAACATGATAAGCGTGCGCTCAGGGCCGACGCCGCGCAGGTTGAGCAGGTTGCCGTTGGCGGCCGACGAGGCGAAGTTGTGCGTGGAGCGGGCCGGGCCGCTCGACAGGCTGAACTGCGGCAGCTTGTTCAGGCCGTCCGCGATGTTGGTCGGGGTCGCCTTGGCAAGGTCTGCGGTCGGCGCGACCGTCACCGGGGTCGGCGCGGTATAACCATCGCGAACGATGCGCGAGCCAGTCACGACGATGTCCTGGATCTGCTGGTCGTTAGGCGTCGCATCGACAGGCCCGGCCTGCTGCGCATGGGCCTGCTGCGCCATCGCGAAGCTGCAAGCGCTGGCCAGCAATACGGAAATCAGGTGCCCTCTCATCTCATCATCTCCCCAAAGGACGCACCCAATCGGATTATTATCCTGTGGTGCAGAATTGTCCCGTCGCAGAACCTGCACTCTGGGTCAATATTTTTTGGTCACTTGACGTGAAAAATGCTCTACGTCACCTTCTCTGTCGATCGGATCAGGGAGATGGTTATGGGGGAAAGTCCGACATCTCGCCGCGGAGTCTATGCGAGCGCCGCGATGATCGATCGTCGCGTTCGCATTTTGCGGGAGACCCGGCGGTTGATCGCGGACGAGGGTGCACCGGCGCTGCGGCTGACCGCTGTTGCGGAGGCTGCGGGCGTTGCCATCAACACGCTCTACGGTTTGTTCGGGCGTCGCGAAGAACTGATCGCGCACGCCGTGCTCGATGGCTTCGGGACGGAAACAGGCGCGGAGGACACCGCGCCCCGCTCGCTGGCCGCCAATCTGCAGAGACTGCGCCGGACGGCGGGTTATTTTCGCGGACGGCGCAACGAGTTGGCGGGGCTGGTCTCGATCTATTTCAGCGCAACCACCAGCGCCGAGATCCGATCGCTGATCGACGACGGCTCCCGTCGCGCCAATGACGCCTGGGTGCGGGCCAACATCAACGGACTGGGCTTGGCCGATCCGCCGCGGCTGACCGAAGCACTGACCCGCTGGGAATTCGCCACATTATTCGACTGGTCGATCGATCGGCTATCGGACACCGAAGCTCCGACCGAACTCGCACAGGGGCATCTGCGCCTGCTGTCGGCATTCAGTCGGGGGGAACTAAGCGATCAGATCGCACGCCACATGTCCGGCCGGGGCCGCGACGCTCCGTCGCCGATTGCGACCAGCGTCCACAGATCGAACCCCCTGCCCCAAGTGCTCAGCGCGGGCGCCTGAACACCACATCCCGCACCACACATCGAAAACCGACATGACTGGTGCTCGTGTCGGTCGGCTGGGGATGGCGCGCGGCAGGCCGATAACGCTGGCAGTAATTTTCCGCGCACAGATGTGATCCGCCCTTCAGCACCTTCCGCCCCATGCGCGGCTGCGGGCCACCGCGATCGAGGCTAGCGGCGCGCACCGGCCCGCGCGGATTGGCAGGAATGCAGCAGCCCTGCTTCTTCTTGCCCGCCTCGGATGTCGGCAGGCCATACCAGTCGGCCGTCCATTCCCAGACATTGCCTATCATGTCGAACAGGCCATATCCGTTCGCCGGATAACTGCGCACCGGCGACGTCCGTTCCCACCCGTCGAGCAGGTCGTTCGCGTAGGGAAATGCGCCTTGCCAGTAATTGGCGAGCATGGCGCCATCCGGCGCAAGCTCGTCGCCCCAGGCGAAGGCCGCGCCATCCAGTCCGCCGCGCGCGGCATATTCCCACTCGGCCTCGGTCGGCAGATCCTTGCCCGCCCAGCGTGCATAAGCCTCGGCGTCGGCAAGCGCGATGTGGACGACCGGATGATCCTCCAGCCCATCGATGCTGCTGTCAGGACCGGTCGGGTGCCGCCAGTCGGCGCCGAAGCAGAACTCCCACCATTGCGATACGTCGGCCAGGTCGACCGGCCCTGTCGTCTTGCGGAACACGAGTGATCCGGCGCGCACCATTGCGGGATTGATCCCCGGATAATCGCGCGGATCGGGGGCATCCTCGGCAACCGTCCGATAGCCGGTCGCCGCGACGAACGCCGCGAAATCGCGATTAGTGACAGGGATTGGATCGATATGGAACCCATTGATCCGGATCGTCCGCGTCGGCGCCTCCTCCGGATAGCCATCATCGGCGCCCATCCGAAATATGCCGCCGGGCAAATGGATCATGGATTCGATTGACGGTTCGCTACTCATATCTCTCGAAGCGCCAATTCGCTGTGACCTGTCAATGGAACCTCCGACAACCCGGGGCCGTTCACATCTGATCGGCAATGCTCCTGATGTGGATGTCGCGTTGCGGGAAAGGTATCTCGATGGCGTTGTCAGCGAACAGCCGCCAGACGCGATTGAGTATGTCGGATCGGACATTGCCCACGCCCAATTCCGGATCGGCGATCCAGACAAGAATGTCGTGATCGATCGAACTGTCGCCAAACGCCTTCAGCCAGACCGACGGCTTTGGCTCGGTCAACACCCGGGTGGCGCCGGTCGCGGCCTCGACCATCAGCTTCTGGGCTAAGGCGAGATCGCAGCCATAGGCCACGCCTACCGGAATATGGATACGCACATTGCGGCTCGAGTAGGACCAGTTTTCGACCGCTTCGGTCATCAACTGCTCGTTCGGTATCAGATGCTCCTTGCCGTCTCTGGTGACGACCGAGACAGCTCGCACGCCGATCTTGCCGACCGCGCCAAACGTATCGCCCACCACGATTACGTCGCCCGGCTTCACCGAACGATCCATCAGCAGGATGAGCCCGGCGATCAGGTTACCGAAGGTCTTTTGGAGCCCGAAGCCGATAGCGAGGCCCGCAGCACCTGAAAATACGGTCAGCGCGGTGAGGTCGATGCCCAGAAGGTCGATGCCGAGCAGCACGGCGATGACGACGACGCCAATACCCGCGAGCTTCTGTACCAGCACCTGCTGTGAAATATCGAGGCCGCTCGCGCGGCCGATAAGATGCGTGAGGATGTGGTTCACCGTTTTCGCGACCACATAAAGAACGGCGATAATGACGATCGCATTGACAACCGCGAGCAGCGAGAAGCGATGGGCGCCAACGGAGAAGCCGACCCCGTCCAGGCCTTTGATCAGCGGCCGCATGCCACCCAGCGTGCCTGCTGTGGTCGCGACCAGCGCCGCAAGCGCGAGAAGCAGCGCCGCCGTCTTGCCGAGGCCGCATGCCTTGACGATGCGATAGACCAACAAGCACATCGCAACACCAAGCGCGACAGCCAATGTCATCAGCGCTAGCGGGTTCAGCACTACCGCATTGCCGACAATAAGGAGCAGGAGAGCAATCACCGCATATTGGACGAGTGCCGTCACGACCTTCTCAGTGATTGCGGATGTCCGTCCTCCGAGGTTGTGGATGCGTGCCGTAAGCGGCGGTCCGGCGCGATGGCCGACAAACCAGCCGATCGCAACCGCGCCGGCAATAAGCACTATCGCAACGACCAATGACTCGACGTCGGGTGATTCAGGTAGCGGCAGTCCTGTACGTTCAATCCAGTCATGCCAATCCATGAGACACCTCCATGAGAAGGAGCCGTTGAGGTGGCGTTAGGTTCCGCAATCGTCGCGAAAGGCTTTGGCCGATCGCATTCAAAGCAAAATTCTCCGATCCGACATCCCCCCTGACCTGAGAGCATGACTGAAGCGTTACATGCATAGTCCTCGACGGAGTCCTGCCCCTTTCTTGATGTACGGTTTTTCCCCATATCATATTGCGCTGGCGCTCCTTGGGCTCGGCGTCATCCTGGCTTACTGGTTGCCCCGCTTTGTCTCCGGTCGTGAGCCGGCAGCGTCGGCGCTGCTGATCGCGCTCGGCGCCGGCGCCAGTTTCTTTCTTCCCGACCTCTCTGCCTGGATCGATCCGATGCGGCGCGGCCTCTATTGGGAGAAAGCAACCGAGCTGGCGCTCATCGTCGGCCTGTTCGGCACAGGCCTGCGCATCGACAGGCTGGTCGATTGGCGGGGCAGCCATCCGACCGTGCGACTTCTGCTCGTCGCCATGCCCATCTGCATCGCTGTTGTTGCCGGTCTGGGCTATTTCGTGGCGGGGATGACTGTGGCGGGCGCCTTGCTGCTCGGCTCCGTGCTTGCTCCGACCGATCCTGTGCTCGCGGGCGACGTCCAGATCGGGCCCCCGCAGGAAGGCGGCGAGCATCCCGTACGGCTGACCTTGACGGCCGAAGCCGGCCTCAACGATGGGCTCGCCTTTCCCTTCGTCCATCTCGCGCTCGCGGTCGGCGCCGCGGGCACCCTGACGGGCGATGTCTTTCTGCACTGGCTCTGGCTCGATGTCGGCTACCGCATTGCGGTTGGCCTTGCCTGCGGCATTGCCATCGGCTGGGTGCTCGGCAAGATTTTGTTTGAGGTTCCAAGGCCGGCACCGCTCGCAAGTACCCAGGTCGGCGTCGTGGCCATTGCCGGCGTCATGCTCTGCTATGGATTGACGGAGCTGGCCGAAGGCTATGGCTTCATCGCGACCTTCGTGGCCGGCGTCACGCTCCGCCGGTCCGAGGCGCGCCATGAATTTCATCGCAGGCTGCATGGCTTCACCGAGACGATCGAGCATACGCTCACCGCGCTGCTGCTGGTGTCGATCGGTCTCGCCCTTCCCGCGCTCTGGCCGGGCGCATATTGGCCGCATGTGGCAATCGGCGCCGCTCTGATATTCGTGATCCGGCCGCTTTCAGCCTGGGTCGCCCTATGCGGACTTGGATTCGCGCCACGCCAGCGCTGGGTGATGAGCTTTTACGGTGTGCGCGGCATCGGCTCGATCTTCTATATCGCTTACGCTGCCGCGCAGGTCGACCTGGTCAATGAGGAGGGCCTGTGGTCGACCGTCGCGATCACCGTCATGCTGTCCACGCTCGTCCACGGCCTGACCGCTGGGCTGGCGGTCGAGCGGGCAACGGAGGAGGATGCCGAAAGCCTTAGCTAGATTTGCCTACAAGGACCGAGACAGTCTCGATCATACCGCTTCGTCTTTCCTGGACATGCGCAGGATTTCGACCCGATTAAGGGGTCTCGGTTCGGGCGGGCTCTCGCCCGCCGGCCACCCTTCGCGCTGGCGCGTGCGGTCGCCATCGCTCGCTTCGGTCTGGTCATGGAACAGGATCTGCTGGGTCGGGAACGGCAGGTCGATGCCGGCACCAGCCAGCGCCTCCGCGACAGCCTGAAGCACCTTATCTCGGATCGCCACGACACCGGCACGCTTGGGCTTCGTCCACCAGCGTACACGCAGGTTCTTCGATGAGCCGGCCAGATCCCAGAGCAGCACGTCCGGCGCCGGCTCGGCAAGAACCCCCTCAACGCTTCTGACAGCTTCCAGCGCGATCGCCTTCGCTTGGGTGACATCGTCGCTATAGCCGATGCCCACGTCATAAGAGCTTCGCAGGAGATCGTAGGCGGTAATGACGGTGACCGGCTCGGTATAGATGACACTGTTGGGTACGATGATCCGTTGCCCGTCATAGGTGCGGATATAGGTCGCGCGGGTTTCAATGGATTCCACGGTTCCGGTGAAGCCGCCGCTGGTAATTTCGTCGCCTGCGCGAAACGGGTGGCGGATCAGCAGCAATATGCCGGCCAGCAGATTCTGGAATATGTCTTTGAAGGCAAACCCAATGGCGACACCGCCGATCCCGAGCACCGAAAACAGCTTGGCGGGCGTCATCGATGGGAAGGCAACAGTCACTGCGATGAGGAGGCCGAGCAGCATCAACCCGATATAGGCGAGTCGTCCGAAGGCCGTCGCAGCGCTCGGAAACTCGGACCGGCGCTTAGCGACGCTTTCCACCGTTCGGCGAACTCCCGAGGCGATCGCCCAGAAAATAAGGAACACGGCCGTGCCGGCGACCAGCAACGGCAACATCGCCAGAAACCCATTGATCATGCCGTTGACGGTCGCCCAGATTTCGGACGGATGCACGCTCGCAGCGGCGGGAGGTGATGCAGTGTTCATCAAGGGACTCTTCCGGATCAGGAGGTGCCGCCGAGCCAGGCGGTGCTGTCGCGCAGGCGGCGCTTATAATCAGGTTCGCGCAATGCGCGGCGAAGTTCGTCGGCGCGCTCGCGCACGCGAACCAGGTTGAAGCCCCCGAGCGCTTCGATCGCCAACTCCTCAAGCTTGAAAGCATAATCGTCCAAGGCAGCGAGACGCGCGGGATCGTCGCAATCAAGCGCCACCTCCCCGAGCCCGCGCAAATAGCGCAGCGCCGCCACCATGTCGGCGGCTGCATATTGCGCGAGTGCACCAAAAGATCTGTCTAGGAGGCCTTCGAAGGTGACGGGATGGGCGATGACCCGCAGCGCTCCGTCCTCGTCGACCCGCAAGTGCGAAGGCAGTTTGCGCGGGGCGAGGTCCGAGAGCGCGGCAGATAGCCAATCGATGCATGTCACTGCTGTAAACGGATCATTGACACCGGGCGAAAGAGCGCGTGCAGCAATCTCCACCAGCTCATCGATCAGGAACCGCAAGTCCTGAAGGGCGCTACGCCGCGATCCCACCGTGAAAGCGTTCACAATCGACCGCCCGACCTCCTCATCGCAGCGTTCCGGCGGCCATGCCTCGACCAGCGTTCGCCCCTTATGAATGAAGTCACCCGGTTGATATTGCAGTCGCAGCACCAGATTTGCAGCGCGCGCGCTTTCCATCAGGGTCCCGTCGTCGACGATCTGGACGTAGCCGGTTGCCTTTGCATTGATCAGCATGCGGCGCCCTGCGTCCTCTGCCGAGGCCTGCGCAGAGAAGGTCGCGGGCACACGCGCATTTTCAGAATGATCATCGCGGTGTGGCCGAGGGCTGCCGATGAAGGTCGGGAAGCGATGGTCTATTTCGTGGAGCAACCGATCGCCGACATCCTCGATCACGCTGTTGATATGAATCTTGCTCGGCACATGATGGATGAAGAAAATGAGCACGGCGATCGAGCAGAGCGCGAGCAGCACGCCGACCAGCAGAGCCATATTGGGGACGAAGCCGACGCCGCCGCTTTCTTCCGGCGAGCGGATCGTGCGCAGGACCAGCAGGCAGTAGAGGAAGGTGGCAATAAAGGTCCCAAGCGTTACCTGATTGCCACGATCAGACATGAAATTGCTCAGCAGCCGAGGTCCGTATTGCCCCGATGCGTATACCACTGCTGCGATCGTTACCGAGAAGACAGTGCCAGCCACCGTGATCATCGATCCGCCGATCGAAGACAAAACCTGCCGCGCACCATCGGGCCGGGAAGCATAAAGCCAGGTAAAGCCATCCATCCATGCCGACCCCTCATAGGAATCCAGCATGATCATGCCGCCAGCCAATAGCACTGCGGCGAAGGCCATGACGCTGGGTAAGAACCAATAACTCTCGCGAAGACGCTCGGCAAACCGAAGAAACTGAGCTTTCACAGGGTCTGTGTCCTATCGATGTCGCTGTACCCTTTGATCATATCCGGTTTAACGACCGAATCGGCAATTCACTGCAAGACTTCACAGGGAATTTCGCTGTTAACTGCGTAAAGAATTTCAGGAAAATTGGGGATCACGACGGCCGCAGTCCCGAAATCTCAAATTTTCCCTGTAAATCGACACTTTGCAGGGCAAATTTCCCTGAGACCGGGTCGGTATGGACTGGGTGCTGCACCACCCAGTCCATGATTTCACCGAAATCCGCCTGGGTTTGAGAGAGCGGGCGAAGAGCCCGCGGGTTCACGTTTTAATCCGGCCGACCTTGAAGCCCATCGAAATCTCATCGCGGCGCTATCGCTACATTCCGAAGGTCGGGCGATGAATCGAGCATGGCCGTCTATGTCGACGGCATCGATCAGCCGGCCGTGTTCGCGACGATGGGACGAACCGGGGCCTCGTCACTTCCAATCCGGCGCGTCCTGATGCACAGCCGGCGCATGGCGCTAGCAGATATCGACGCATGGATCGGGAAGACCCTCTTCATTCCCCCGATCATCAAGCTTTGCCAGATCACCCGACAGACCCAGTTCGCGGTGTCGCGTTTGCTCTGGTTTACCGTCGCATTGGATCAGCTCAGGCTGGCGCAGTCGCTCGGGCAGCAGATCATCGCGGGCCTTTTCGCGCTCGTCATGATGTTCACCGCGTCGACGCGCGCCGATTTCCTCACGATCAGCATGTTGTGGCTCCGCGTCATGGGGTGGGTTCTGTTGTCGCTCGATGTCTTCGCCGGCGTCGTCAAGGGCGACTGGATCGGCGTCGAAATATGGGCGCTGGTCCTGTTCGCGGAATATGCGGCAACGATACGGACCATCCCGCCGAGCGAAACGGAGAAGAAGCAGCGGGACGCGCGCCGATCGGAAGTCCTGCGATAAATCGCGATGCTGAGTTCACATCCTAGAATGGCGCGAAGAGCATGACCGCCACCCAGCTTCAGACGCTGTTGATCCGGCTGCTCGTGCGTGCGCATGGCGGCGACATTCGCAGCTGGCGCCAGGCATTGGGGCCGGTGCGCCGGTACGACGTCGCGACCCATCCCCACTGCAATTGGGCCGTGGCGCCATCGGGATCTGCGCGGCAGAACGGCGCCATCGAGGATCTGTGCGATCAGGTGAGAGGCGAGCATCCGATCATCGGCGAATGATCGGCCGAATATGGCTGAAATCCGCTGCGCGACGCGGCGGCGTACGAGTTCGCAATTGTTAACACGCGTCTGACGACAGGCATTGGTATCGGCTCGGTCAACAAGCATCGAGGCGAATCATGGAAGTCCAAACACTCCACACCGGTCCGTCCTACAAGGCACCGTCCGCGCGCACGGCACCGCCAAGCGGCTATGGTACGCTGCTCGACGACTGGAGCGAGCGCACGTTCGCCGCTTTCAAGCCCGCGCCCCTGCCCCGCCGTTCCTGAGGCGCCCGACACCCGAGACGATTGACGCCGGATGCCGTGCATGTGCACCTTCCTTGGCGGGGGCATGCAGGCTGACGAGGATAAGGAATCGACGATGCAGTGGCAGGACGAGCAACGCGGCGGCGCTATCGTCGCCCTTCCCGTCGGCCGGGTCGACGAGTTTACCGCGCAAGGCTTTTCCGCTTACCTAGATGCGAGCGTCGACAAGGCCGCCGGCACGCCGTCCAAGGCGCTGATCGTCGATATGGCCGGGCTCGATTATATGTCGTCGCGCGGCCTGCGGTCGCTGACGCTGGCCAAGCGCAAGGCCGACGGGGCGGGTGTCACGATCACCCTCGCCGCGCCTAATGGCGTGATGCGCGAAATCCTGGCGATCAGCCGCTACGACAAGATCTTTGCCGTTTCGGACAGCATCGACGACGCGCTATAGGTCTATCGTCAGCGCAGCTTTCGGGGGACAGGCGATGCTCGTGCGATTCTGGGGGACACGCGGGTCGTTGGCGGTGGCGCAGACCGCGAAGACGGTGCGCGACAAGGTGGCCCACGCGCTGGTTACGGCCGGGGGCCGCAGCTTCGCCGATGATGCGGCCGCCAAGGCGTTTATCGACGCCGAACTCGATTTTGCGACATCCGGCACCTATGGCGGCGCGACCACCTGCGTCGAGATCGACCCCGCAGGCGAGGAAAGCGCCTTCATCGTCTGCGACATGGGATCGGGCCTGCGCGAGTTCGGGATCGACGCCTTCCGCCGCATGGCCGAGGGACATCCGCGCGTCTTCCATTTCTTCCTGTCCCACCTGCACTGGGACCACATCATGGGTTTTCCCTTCTTCGGGCCGGCCTTCGATCCCGCGTCGCGGATCATCATCCATTCGGGCCATCCCGACGCCGAACAGGCGCTGCGCCGGCAGCAGGAGGAAATCAGCTTCCCCGTCCCGTTCGACTGGCTGCGCGCAAAGATCGAGTTCAGCACGCTCGAACCCGGCATCCCCTATGCGATCGAGGATCTGACCGTCGAGCTGATGCAGCAGCACCATTCGCACGTCAGCTACGGCTATCGCTTCACCGACAGCGACGGGAAGGTCGCGGTGTTCAGCACCGACAGCGAGCACAAGATCGAGAGGATGGATGGCGAGGCCGATGTCGCCTTCTTCTTCCGCGATGCCGATCTGGTGGTGTGCGACACGATGTACTCGTTGGCCGACAGCGTCTCGATGAAGGAGGATTGGGGCCATTCGAGCAACATCGTCGCGATCGATCTGTGCCATGAGGCGGCAGCGAAGCGGCTGGCTTTGTTCCACCACGAACCGACCTACAGCGACGAAGACCTGCAGCGCATGCACCGAGAAAGCATCCGCTACGAGGAACTGACGCGCGAGGACAATCCGCTCGAGGTGCTTTGCGCCTATGACGGGCTCGAAGTCCGTCTCTGACACGTCGCGCACCGGCGCGTCGCGGCGCGTCTGGCTGTGCGGGATTGGGGCCGCGCTGGTGGCGGCGCTGATCAGCCTGGCCGTTGGCGAGCGGGTGAGCCGCCCGCTGTTCGATGCGTGGCAGCGCCTCAGCCCCCGCGACCTGAGCGCCAGCGACGTGCGCGTCGTCCTGATCGATGGAGAGAGCCTGAAGCAACTCGGGCCGTGGCCATGGCCGCGCTATCATCTCGCGCGGCTGACCCAGGCGATCGCCGCGCAGAAGCCCGCCGCGATCGGCTTCGACATGCTCTTTCCCGAGCCGGACCGGATCAGCCCGGAAAACTTCGCCGCGCTCTATCCCGAACTCAGCGCCGCAAGCGCCGCCGAGGTGCAGGCGCTGGTGCCGATGGATCAGCCGTTCGGGCAGATCATCGGCAGCGCGCCCGTGGTGCTGGGCCGCGCAGGCGTGAGCCAGGACGGGGTCGATCCGGCGACATTGATCGTCGATGCGGAAATAAGCGGCACGCCGCCCCCCGCGCTTCCCACTTCGCGCGAGGCGACGATCAACATTCCGGCTATGGAGGGCGCGGCGCTGGGCCACGGCCTGCTCAACGGGCCGCCCGACGATGACGGCGTCGTGCGCCATGTCCCGATGCTTCAGCGTGTCGGAGCGCGGCCGATGCCGGGCCTCGCGCTCGAACTCGCGCGCGTCGGCGCCGGGCAGGAGAAGATCGTGATGGCGCCCGATCATGTCGCGATCGGGCCGAATGTCGTGCCCGTCGACCCGGCCGGGCGGATGGCGCTGCGCTTCGGTGAGGTTCCGCTCAGGAACATCCATTCGGCCGAGGATATCCTGAAGCAAGGCTTCGATCCCCGCGCATTTACCGGGCGGATCGTGCTTGTCGGCCTCGCCGCCGAAGGCACCGCCGATGTGGTGACGACGCCGATGAGCGCCACCGCCTATGGCACGCTCGTCCAGGCGCAGGCGATCGATGCGATCCGGCGCGGCGGCTGGCTGCTGCGGCCATGGTGGGCACCGATCGCGGAATGGGGTGCGGCCGCGTCGTTGTCGCTCGCGATCCTGCTGCGGGTATCGCGGCGGCGATGGCTGGTGCCGCTGGGCGGGGCGGCGATCGTCGTAGTGGGTGCCTGGCTGAGCTTTAATCTCGCATCGTGGCAGATCGATCCGATCCGCCCGCTGCTGGTTGCGGGAGGCACCGCGCTGGGCGTCTTTGCTGGCAGCTTCGTCGAGGCGCGACGTGAGCGCGAGCGATTGCGCGAGACGTTGGTTCAGGAGAGGGTCACCGCGGCGGCCGCCGAAGGCGAGTTGCAGGCGGCCCGATCGATCCAGCTCGGCATGCTTCCGCCACGCGGGGAACTGGCGACGCTCGATCCGCGGATCGACATCGACGCGCTGCTCGAACCGGCCAAGTCGGTGGGCGGCGACTTCTTCGATGTCGCGCGGCTCGACGCCGACCGCATCTTCTTCGTCGTCGCCGACGTGACCGGCAAGGGTACTCCCGCCGCTCTGTTCATGGCTTTGTCCAAGGCGCTGACCAAGAGCATCATGCTGCGCGAAGCCGGAAAGCTCGACGAGGCGGCGACCCTGCTCAACGAAGAATTGTCCCGTGACAATGGCGAGGCCATGGGTGTGACAATGTTGATGGGCACGATCGACCTGGCAACCGGACATGTCGTTCTGCTGAGCGCGGGACATGAGAATCCGTTTCTGGTGCGCGGCACGTCGGTCGACGACCACCGGCTCGACGGCGGCCCGCCCTTCTGCCTTGTCGACTTCCCCTACCCTGCCGAGCCGCTGACGCTGGCGCCGGGGGAGGCGCTGGTGCTGATCACCGACGGGATCACCGAGGCGCAGAATGCAGATGGTGCGCTGTTCGGCGCGGCGCCTGCGCGTGTGGCGGTGGCGAACCACGCCGATGCCAGCGCGCGCGAGATGACCGAGGCGCTGCGCGATGCGGTGCGCGCGTTCGAGGCCGGGACCGAGCCGACCGACGACCTGACAGTAATGGTGCTGCGCTACTGGGGGACGCCTCAATCCTCCCCCGGAGGGGGAGGGGGACCGGCGGAGCCGGTGGAGGGGTAGTCGCCACAAGCGATGTCCACCGCTGCCGGCCAATACCTCTCCACCATCCTACGGATGGTCCCCCTCTCCCTCCGGGAGAGGATCTTTAGCGGACGATCACCTCGACCCGGCGGTTGGCGGGTTCACGGACGCCGTCGCCCGTCTTGACGAGCAGCGAGCGTTCACCGCGGCCGACCGCGGTCAGCAAGCCGGTGTCGATGCCCTGTGCGGCCAGCACCTCGAGCACTTCTTCGGCGCGGCGCTGCGACAGGCGATCATTGTCGTCGTCGCTGCCTAGCGTGTCGGTATAGCCGGTCACCTGTGCTTCCACGCCGGGACGCCTGCGTACCTCCGCGAGCAACTCTTCGAGCCTGGGCTGCGATTCAGGGGTAAGGTCGGTCGTGCCCTCTTTGAAATAGAGGATGAACTGCGCGGGTTTGGGCGGCAATCCGTCGAGCAATGCCTGTTCGGCCGGCTTCACCTGATAGGCGGCCGTCGTCGGACGACCGGCGAGACGAGTGCGGCTGTTCGGCTGCGATACGACGGTCTCGCCACCCTTGCCATCGAGCACCGCGACAGCGCCGTGCCCGCCATCCTCGCTGGGCAGCAGCACCAGCGAGTTGGTAGCGCACCCGCCGAGCAGAGCCATTGCCGCGATCGGCAGGAGTGCGCGCATCACTTCCCCGCCTCGACGATGAAGCGGGTGCCGCGAACCCCGAGCAAGGCGGTGGGCGTGCGCACCTTCATCGCGTCGCGACCGGACTTGGCGATCTGACCCGAAACCACCGCGACCGAGCCACGATTGACGTCGGTCAGGAAGCTGCCGGTCTGGCGCGTGCGATCATAAGCGAACTGGCTGAGCGCGACACGGCTGTTCGGGCCGACCGCAAAGCGGGTATCGTCGATGAAGGTCAGCGCGATCTGCCCATCCTTGCCGGTGACGAGGACGTCGCCGGTCTGAAGCTGGGTTCCGGGCGCGGTCGGCACCTTGGCCTTGCCACGTTCGATCGTGGCGATACCGGTGCTGCGCTTGACCCGGCCGATCTCGGCCGCGAGGCCGGGTTGCGCGGCTATTGCTAAGGCGACGAGCGCCACGATCGATCGACTGTTCACGCCGGCATCCCCTTTTGCCCCGTTCGTGGCATATCTACCCCATGAGCCACGGCGAATCCAATCTCCATCGCCTCGACGGGCCGGATCCGGTCCACCAGGCCGTGACGATGGCGCGCGCCTTTGGCGTGGATCATAGCCTGCCCCCCGAAAGCGCGGCGCGTGTCGCGATTCTGGTGGAGGAACTGGTGATCAACCTGTTCGATCATGCCGGCTTGGGCGCCGGCGATATCGTCGAGATGGGGTTGGCTCGGGAAGATGCGACGGTGCGCCTTTCGCTGATCGATCCGGGTGAGCCGTTCGATCCGCGCGAAGCTGCGACAGAAGCTGCCATACCCGATCGCGGCGGCGGCGCCGGCCTTGCATTGGTGCAAGCCTGGTCCGAGATCGTCGACTATCGAACCCGGGATGGTGTGAACCGGCTCGACCTGCGCATCCCCGACGCCCCGAATATTGAGGAACAGGCATGACCAACCCACAAGACGCCCTGAACGAAGCGGTGGCGCGCGAAACCGGCGAAGGCCGTTTCCAGGCGAAGGTATCGACAGCGGGCACCGAGATCATCGTGGACGAACCGGTCGATGCCGGCGGGCTGGGATCCGGCCCGACGCCCTATCAGTTGCTCGCATCGGCGCTCGCGGCCTGCACGACGATGACGCTGCGCCTCTATGCCGAACGCAAGGGCTGGCCGGTGCGCAATATCCGCACTGCGGTGGGCCATCATCGCGAGGAGGGCAAGTCGCCCGCCGACGTCTTCGTGCGCCGCGTATCCTTTGCGGGCGAACTGGACGCCGAACAGCGCGCGCGGCTGATCGAGATCGCCGATCGCTGCCCGGTCCATCGCACGCTGACCGGCGCGGCGCGGGTCGAAACCAAGGTGGGCGAAGGGCTGCCGCCGGCATCGCCATCGACGACCCACATGGTCGACATGGAGGCGTTGATCCACGTCGGCCGGGGCTCTTACGACTTCACCGAACGCTGAAGCCCAGACAAAGAAAGGGGCGGACGATCTGCATCGTCCACCCCTACAGGCGAAGTCCGCGGCATATCGCCGCGACCCCCCCCCCTTTTAAAGCGCGACTGTCAGGTCGAGCCCGTAGGTCCGCGCGCGTTCGTAGATCACCGAACCCACCGCGCCGAGAGCGCCGAAATCGAGACCGATAAACTGCGTGATGTTGCGGTTGTCGAAGATGTTCTTGCCCCAGGCGGTCAGATCGACCTTGGTGCGGCCGATTTCCACGCCGACCAGGCCGACACGGCCGTTGACGATCCACTGCGACGGTGTCGTCGCGGCAGCGCGCAGAGCCGGCGTTTCCACCGCCGTCGGTCCCGAGCCGAGGGCCGTGTCTGACGTCATCAGGATCTTGCTGCGGAAATTGCCGTCGGCACGGATCATGAGATGACCGCCCGAAACCATCGGTGCGCTTTCATACTGGGCCGAAACGGTGCCAGTCCACTTCGGCCGCTGGAACGGCTGATAGCCAGGCTGGCCCGACTGGATCACGAAGCCGGGGAAGATCGTGCCGCTCTTGAACTTGAAGTCGGTGTAACCGACGTTCGCGCCCAAGGTCAGGCCATTCACAGGAACGATGGTATTCTCCCATTCGAAGCCGTGCGCCTTGGCATCACCCGACGACACCACCGCCTGAGCGAATGCGAAGGACGACGGAACACCCGTCAGCGTGCCCGATGTGACGTACTGGATCGCCTTGTAATCGACCTTGAACACCGAGAGGTTCGAACGGAAACGACGATCGAACAGATCGGTCTTGATGCCGCCTTCATACGAGAACGCGCGTTCCGGCTTGAAGGTGATCGTGGCGAGGCTGCCGCCCGAAATATAGCCGTCGGCATATTTGACATAGGCCAGGACGTTGTCGGTCGGGCGCCAATTGAGGCCCACCAGATAGCTGGCTTCCGAACTGCGATAACGGATCTGCGACACCACCGGGCTCGGCCGGCCGGTCGACGCACGCGCAACCGCCTGATCGGGAAGTGCTTCGAAGCCATTCTTGACGTCCTTGGTGATACGCGCGCCGAGGACGAAGTCGAGCCGATCCGTAAGATGGAATTCCGGCTGCACGAAGGCCGCCTTAGATACCGTCCGGACGTTATTGCGGACATAACCCGGATTGCCAGGAAGGACGAAATTCGTGCCGACCTGCGGGGTCTGCTGGCCAGCCACCGCCGTCGCGAAGAGCTGGTTGAAGGTGTCGTTGTCGCCACCCGCCGTAATCCTGTGACGGAAATACAGGACGCCAGCCGTCACCTGGAACCAGTCAGTGTCTACGTTGACCTGGAACTCGTTGCTGTACTGGCTTTCGGTGCTCGTCGTGTTGGTACCGAGCAGGACGAACGGCGCTGCGGGATTGAGCGCTATGAGAGCGAGATTGCCGCTGCTTGCAGCCAGCGCCCCGGCAGGCGTTCCGCCGGGCAGGATCCGGCTGTTGACCAGACCGCCCAGACCATCGAGCTGTTGCTGCACGTTTTGCACACTCGTCTTGCGATAAGCAAAGATGTTCTTGAACGTGAGCACGTCATTGGCGCGCCAGCTGGCTGTAAAGTTGTGCCCTTGAACCTCCAGGCGCGACGGCGTGGAGTAGGCGTTGTTGACCGCCCCCGGGCGCTTCTTGGCAATCGGCGTCTTGGGGTTCGGGCTCAGATTGTAGAGCGCGCTGACGAGCGTGTTCGGCGGCAGATAATCGATGCCGATCGCGTTCGGGGTGAAGTTGTTCTCAGAATAATCGAATTTGTAGATCAGATCGAGATCGTCGATCAGATCGGCCTTGAGGGTTCCCTGAAAAGCTTCGACGTTGTCGCTGCCCAAATATTTGGGCGAGGTGCGCTTGCCAAATCTGCCACCACTCGCGGGGCCGAAGTCCCAGGTGGTGCCTGCACCCGAATTGCGAATGTCGCCGCGCTTTTCGGAATGGAGGTAGGTCATGGTCGCGCTGAACGGGCCGATCTGCGGCAGGTCGACGCGAGTCTTGCTGCGCAGCTGATCGAGGTTGCCGTAGCTGAGTTCCTGCCGCGCGCTGAAGACGCCGGTGGGATTACGGGTGGTGATGCTGATCGCGCCACCGGTTGCGTTGCGGCCGAACAAGGTACCCTGCGGACCCTTCAGCACTTCGATCCGTTCGATATCGGCGAAGTCGAACACGCCGCCCGTAACGGCCTGCATGTAAACGCCATCGAGATAAACCGCGACGCCCTTGTCGGTGCCGACTGCAGTGCCGCTGGTTAGAATGCCACGCAGCGTGAAGTTCGGGATCTGCGCACCACCGCCAGACAGGCGGACAGTAAGGTTCGGCGCGATCGCGTTAAGATCGCGGACGTCCTGGATGCGGTTCGCTTTGATCGCGTCCTGCGACAGCGCCGTGATCGAGATCGGAACCGTCTGAAGGTTCTGCTCGCGCTTCTGCGCAGTAACGATGATGTCTTCGACGCCCTGAACTTCCTGGGCCAGGAGTGGTTGTGCAATCAGGGCCGATCCGGCCAGCAGGGCCGCACGCACACCGATCCGCACACGCGGACACACTCCACCTTCCATCGTCGCTCTCCTCTCCTGGGGAGCGCGCCACGATGGACCGCCCCCTTCCTGGTATATCGCCAAGGGGTCCGCAGTGAGGATCGTCACAGGACGACCAACGGCTCACGGCCCCTCATTCGTTATTGAGAGGCGACGATAACTGAAAAAACAGCGCGATCAACAAGTCTTTGACAGACTGTCCCAACCGTTCCGCACCGGCGGAAAGCCGGTGCGGATGGAGGTGATGGCTTGCGTTAAAAGGCGAACGTCAGGTCGACACCATAGGTCGGCGCCCGCTCATAGATGACCGAAGCGACCGGGCCGAGGTTTGAATATTGGACCAGATTGCGGTTGTTGAAGATGTTCTTGCCCCACACGCTCAGGTCGGCCTTGGTGCCACCGACATCCATGCCGACGATGCCCGCACGACCGTTTACGATCCACTGCGCGGGCGACGTCGCGGTGCGGCGAATGACAGGATCCTCCGCTTCGTTCAGCGCGTTGCCCGAGGTGAGATCCGAGGTCATGAGGTTCTTCGACTTGAAGTTCGCATCGACGCGGAAGGTCAGGTGGCCGCCGAACGCCATCTCCTCGGAGTCGTACTGGGCCGCGACGTTGGCGGTCCACTTCGGACGCTGGAACTCCTGATAGCCGGGCGCGCCCGACTGGAGCACGAAGCCGCCGGTGCAGCCAGGACCCCGGCAGATGCCACCGCCCGCGGCGGGACCACCATAGATCGTGGCGTCGTCAAACTTGAAGTCGGTATACCCAAGGTTCGCCGTCAGCGTAACGCCGCGCGTCGGAACGAACGTATTCTCCCATTCGAAGCCGCTCGCCTTGGCGTCGGCGCTCGAAATGACCGCCTGGCCGAACAGGAACGACGAAGCCACGCCGGTCAGCGTACCCGAGGTGGTGAACTGGATCGCCTTATAGTCGACGTGGAAGACCGCGAGATTCGAACGGAAGCGGCGATCGAACAGGTCGGCCTTGATGCCGGCTTCGTAGGAATAAGCCTTCTCCGGCGAGAACGGGATCGTCGCCAGCTGACCGCCCGAGATGTAGCCGTCGGCATATTTCGCGTAGGTCAGGATGTTATCGGTCGGACGGTAATTCACGCCAACCAGGAAGGTCTGCTGCGAGTCACGATAGCTGACCCGACGGCTGACCGTCGCGCGCGGCGGCGGGGCATTTCCAGTGGCGACCCACTGATCGGGCGAAACCTCGCGGCCACGCTTGCGATCCTTGGTGATACGAGCACCCGCGACGAAATCGAGGCGGTCGGTGATGTGGAATTCGGGCTGCACGAAGAAAGCATCCGAGATCGACTTCACGTTGTTCGGAATGAAGCCAGCATTGCTCGGAACCACGAACGGCGTGCGGGGCGAGGACGTGCCCTGGCCATAAAGCGCCGCGGTGATCAGCGTATTGTAGAGGCCGGGCGCACCACCAGTGATGATCGTGTTCGAGAAGTGCAGATAACCCGCGGTGATCGTGAACCAGTCGGTGTTGATATTGACCTGGGCCTCGTTGCTCCACTGGTGCTCGCGATTATAGGTGTTGTTCGCGAGGAAGACGAAGGGCACGCCTGCCGGGATGCCATTACCGAGAACCGCACCGATCGTGCCGCCCGCACTCAACGAGCTGTTGGACGTGTTGGTCGCGTTGGCGAGCGTCAGCACGCGACCGCCGGGCAGCGCAGCCACGGGAATGTTGACCAAGCCGCCGGAGCCGTCGAGCTGGAAGGTGCTGGTCAGAGCCGACTTGCGGTACGACGCGATGTTCTTGAACGTAACGACGTCGTTCAGCTGATATTGCGTCGTGAGGTTATGACCATAGGACCAGAGCCGCGACGGGGTGGTGAAGGCGTTATTGACGGCCTTGGGACGCTTCAACGTGATCGGGGTCTGCGGATTGGGGCTCGCCGCGCGAAGCCCAGCCACCACGCCGCCCGCCTGGACATAGCTGACACCCTGCGCGTTCGGGGTGTAGTTGTTCTCGGAATAATCGAACTTGTAGGTGATATCGAGATCGTCGATCAGATCCGCCTTGATGGTCGCCGCAACCGCTTCGACATTGTCGCTGCCCAGATATTTGGGCGAGGTGCGCAGACCATAGACCGTGCTACCCGACGGACGGAAATCGAGCTGGGTGCCAGCGCCCAGGTTCCGGGTGTCGCCGCGGCGCTCCGAATGGAGGTAGGTGACCGACGCGCTGAACGGGCCGACCTGCGGCAGATCGACGCGGGTCTTGCTGCGGAACTGATCGTAGTTGCCGTAGGTCAGGTCCTGCTTGACCGCGAACTCTCCCTTGGGCCCCTTGGTCGTGATGCTGATCGCGCCGCCGGTCGCGTTGCGGCCAAACAGCGTGCCCTGCGGACCCTTAAGAACTTCGATCCGCTCGATATCGGCAAAGTCGAACACCGAACCGATGACCGACTGGATGTAAACGCCATCGAGATAGAGCGCGACGCCCTTGTCGGTGCCGGCTGCGGTGCCGCTGGTCAGCAGGCCGCGCAGGGTGAAGTTCGGGATCTGGCCACCGCCCGACGAGAAGCGCACGGTCAGGTTCGGCGCGATCGCGTTGAGATCGCGGACGTCCTGAATACGGTTCGCCTTGATCGAATCCGAGGTCAGCGCGGTGATCGAGATCGGCACGTTCTGGAGATTCTGTTCGCGCTTCTGCGCGGTAACGATGATCTCCTCGATCCCGCCACCCGACGCCGTGGCGTCTTGCGCCAACAGCGGCTGCGTCGCGAGCGCCGAACCCACCAGCAAACCCGCGCGAACAAAAGTGCGCGCGCGCAAAGAAACCCTGTTTGTCATGCGATTGTCTTCCTCTCCCCTGGAGCCGTCCTGGCGATCGGCCCGATCATTTTCGCGTGGAGAGTTTCGGACACAGAGCGCGCCTTATCGCTGGCGGCTGCGCTGAACCCCTCTCTCCCTCTTTATTTCTGTAAGGCTTACGATAACGAATCCGATCGTAGCGTCAAACATTCTGTGACGCATTATTCGTCATTTTGAATTTCTACCGTGGCCAAAATGCAACAGGAGGGGTCGTGACCGCATCGACACCACAAGATAGCAACCAGCCTTTGAAGCGACGTGCACCGGGTCGACCAAGCCGTCTCTCGCGCAATCAGATCATCGAAACTGCGCTGACTCTGCTGGAAGAAGAGGGTCTTGCGGCATTCAGCCTCACCCGGCTTGCAAAGCGGCTGAACACCTCGGTGATGGCGCTCTACACCTATTTCCCAAGCCGGGAAGCAACGCTGGACGCGGTGACGGACGCCGTTTTCGCCGAGTTCATCGCTCCGCCGGAAACGGGTGCCTGGCAGGGTCAACTCGAGGCCTGGATCCGCAGCATACAGCGGCTGTTCGTGCGGCGACCGATCGGACTCAAGCTCGTTCGGCAACAACAGGGCATCTTCCCCAGTTGGTGGCAGAACTGGGTGCCGATGGTCCGCATATTGGAAGCGGCGGGTTTGAAGGGGGCCGAACTGAGTTTCGCTGCGACCTGGGTGGGCGAAACGGTTATGGCCGTCGTCCTGGCCGACGTGATCCGTCAGGAGATCACCGCGGTCTCGGCCTTGGCCAAGGCACAGGGCATCGAGCCAGAGGCGGCAAAGCGGCTCGACAAGGTGACCGCTTATGCGGGATTGGACCAGGACGCGCGGCTATTCGCCTTCAGCGTTGCCAACATCGTCACCACCGTCGAGTCGCTCATCGCCGCGACTTCGCGCGGGCACGACTAGGCCGCCTCGGCACCAGCTGACGCGGGCCGCCCTTCGAATGGTTTCGGTGGCGCGGCCCAGATGAGAAGCAGCGCATATTGCGCAATCAGGGGGAAGAAGATGAAATATCCGCCCCCGGTCATGAACTGCATGAGAACGACGAGCGGCAGGATCGCCATGTCCCATCGCCAAAACGCCTTCAATACAAGGGCGAGAAATACCAGGAAGCCGATGATCCCATAGTCGATCATCGGCTTTTGCGCCGTCCCCGCAGTCCCGCGACGAAAAAAGGTGGCCCGTTCGAGCGCGCCGGGGCCATAGCCGATCAGGACGCGGGGCTCGTCGATAACGGTCGCCAGCACTTCGAACTGCCCGACGAAACGCGCATAACCGCTGCTGCGGGTTGAGGAGAGTTCGTTCGACCTGTTCGTGATGGAATTCAGCTGATCTGGAACCAGCACAGCCGTAACGGCAAGTAACCCGACGCCAACGATCGCCAATGTTAGAAGCCGCCCAGCCTGTCGGTAGAACAGCAATGCAAAAGGTGGCAGAGCGAGCAGGATCGAAAGCGCTCCCGTGCCCGAATAGGTGAACATATAGGCCACGGCATAAGCCGGCAGCCATAGCAGGCGCCTATACAGAAAGAAGTCGATAGCCGCCGCCAACACCAGCAATTGCGACAGGATCGACGGCTCGAGCAGAAAGATTCCCGTGGCCCGGCGGATGCTGCCACCCCAAGTGGTCAAGGGGTCGAAATTGAACACCTGCTCGACAAGAATCGGCTTGAGAAACGGAAAGGTCGTTCCCAGCGCAAATACGCTGAGGCCGACGAACTGAACCAGATATTGAACGATCCCGAGCACCGTGCAGAGCCGCGCGTAGAACATGAAGATGTCGAGAACGACGGTTCGATCGAACCTCTTGCCCGGTTTGATCAGAAGCAGGCTGTAAGTGATAAGCACCGCCACCGACGAAACCACGCTCAGCGACACTCGGTTGTCCGGAAAGGACAGAGCAAACATCGTGCTCAGCCCGACCGTTGCGATGAAGGCGAGGTAATAGAGCGCAATCTCGGTATCGAGCCGAGCGCGGCCGGTCCAAACCAGCCACGCGAGAAGCATAAACATCCCGGGCAGCGCCGCGAAAATCGCGCCGCTACCGAGCAAGACACCAAAACGCTGCAGAATGATGATGCAGATCAGCGCGAAGTGAACGAACAATCGGCTCGCCTTGGCGTCCTTCTCGGCGATCGGTACGCCGCCTCGATCTGCGACGAAATGCGCAGAAGCATCGGCCGTCATTGCAATATCGCTATTCATAGGCCCGCCACGCTGATTGACTTCGGATGACGGCATATATGTCGGCATCGGGCAAAGCCATGCCATGACCAAGAAATCGCAAATTTTTGCTGCGCCCGCGAACAAGTCCGCATAAGGATCGGATATCGCTTGGGGAGATCTGGTCCAGTGCTGCGGTCGAGCTTCCATCCCCAGATGCGCCGTGCCCGCGGTTTATTTCACCGCTCCGCCGCGATCGCCTGACATGCCCCACAAGCACGCCCTCCTCGTGGTGATCCCCACGCTCAACGAAGCGCGCCATATCGCGCGGGTGATCGCCGATCTATCCGCCGCCCCCCGTGTTGACGCCAACATGCTGTTCGTGGTGGCCGATGGCGGCAGCACCGACGGGACTCAGGCGATCGTGGAAGGCATCGCGGCAGGGCGCGACGATCTGCAGCTGCTCCACAATCCGCGCAAGCTTCAGTCAGCGGCGATCAACCTTGCCGTCGAACGATATGGCGACGGTCGCGATCTGCTGATCCGCTGTGACGCCCATGCCGACTATCCGGTGGGCTTCATCAAAAATCTGGTCGATGCATATGATCGTGGGGAGGCCGATGCCATCGTCGTGCCGATGGATTCGGTGGGTGCCACCTGCTTCCAGCGCGCGGTGGGCTGGGTGTCCGACAGCAAGGTAGGATCGGGAGGATCTGCCCATCGGGGCGGGGCGGTCAGCGGCTATGTCGATCATGGCCATCATGCGTTGTTTCGCATGGACAGCTTCCGCGCGGCCGGCGGCTACGATCCCAGCTTCACCCACAATGAGGATGCGGAACTCGATTGTCGGCAGCGCGCGCTGGGCAGCCGGATCTTCCTCGATGCCGCGATCCGGCTGCGCTATGCGCCACGCGCAACGCCACGGAAACTGGCCCGGCAATATTTCAACTATGGAAAGGGTCGATCGCGCACTGTGCGTCGGCATCGCGGATCGCTGCGCGCGCGCCAGCTCGCCGTCCCGTTTCTGGTGATCGGAACACTGGCGGCGCTTTTGCTCAGCTACGTCACGCCGATATTCCTGCTGCTACCCGCGCTCTACCTTGCGATACTCGGGACGACCGCGGTGCGGATCGCGATCGATCAGCGATCGGCCTGCGGCCTGCTGGCCGCGCCCGCCGCCGCTATCATGCATTTTGCCTGGGGCTCCGGATTCCTGTGGGGATGCGCGACATTAGCCGAGCGTCCCTGGACGCCCGACGCATCGGTGGGAGGGCTTTCATGAAGATCGCGATGCTCGATCCGTCGCTGTTCACATGGCCCTATGACATCTCGCTGTGTCTGGCGCAGATCCGCCACGGCCACGACGTCACCCTGCTGGCGCGCAAGCCCTTCTCCCCGCCGGACGCCGCACTGGCCCAGCATCTCGATCCGCATTTCTACAAGCTGGTCGAGGGCGACTGGGCTGAAAAGTTGCCGCACAAGGTGTTTTTGACCCTTAAAGGGCTGAGCCATATCGGTTCGATGATCCGCCTGGTCGCTCGGCTCGAACGCGAGAAGCCCGATGTAATCCATTTCCAATGGACGCCGCTACCGGTCGTCGACCGCCGCTTCCTGAACCGCCTGCGCAGGATCGCGCCGATCGTGCTGACGGTGCATGACTCGGCGCCATTCAACGAAAATCCCAGTTCGCGCGTCCAGCAACTGGGATCAACGAGCATCATGCGCGAGTTCGATCGCGTGATCGTCCACACCGCCAAAGCGAAGGCGCGCATCCTCGAATATGGCGTCGAGCCCAGCCGCGTCGCCCAGATCGCGCACGGCATGCTGGAGGAGGTGGCGCCACCGTCGGGGAAGCCGCAGCCCCCCCGCGCCGAAGGCGACGTCGTGCTGCTGCTGTTCGGACGGCTCAAGCCGTACAAAGGCATCGACGTGATGATCCGCGCGGTCGCGGCACTTCCTCCCGCACTTCGCGGTCGGGTGCGGGTACGGATCGTGGGCAAGCCGCACATGCCCGTCGAACCGCTTCAGGCGCTGGCCGCCGAACTGGGCATCGCCGACCGTGTCGATTTCGAGTTCCGTTTCATCGACGATGCCGAAGTCGGCGATCTGCTGCGCGCCGCCGACATCCAGATGTTCCCTTATTTCGAGATCGATGCGTCAGGCGTGCTGATGGCGGTGCTCGGCGTCGGCCGCCCCATCATTGCGTCCGACATCGGCCTGTTCCGCGAAATGCTCGATGACGGCGTTCATGGCCGACTGGTGCCACCCGGCGACGTCGCCGCCTTGTCCGCCGCCATCGCCGAACTGGTGGCCGACGATGCCGGCCGCGCAGAGGCGGGTCGCCAGGTCGCCGCGTTGCGCGATTCGATCCCAAGCTGGGAAGACATCGCCGCACAGACCACTGCGCTTTACGAAGATGCGATCGCACAACGCCGTTGATCCGCCGGCCCATCGGGTGTTCACCATGCCGATGACTGGACACAGGGACGGATGATGGGGCGCTTCCGCTGGGGGATTTTCGGCACAGGCGCGGTTTCCGCGAAGTTCGTTGCCGGGCTCGCTGCCACGCGTGACGTCGAGGCAAGTTTCGTGGCGTCGCGCTCGATCGAAAAAGCACGCTTGTTCGCAGCAGCCATGGGCGTCCCGCGGGCGATTGAAGGCTATGCCGAGGCGGCGGCCGGGCACGACGTAGACGCCATCTATATCGCCACCCCGCCGGCAGAACATGTGCGCCATGCCCTGATGGCTCTCGAAGCGGGCGTGCCTGTATTGGTGGAGAAACCGCTGGCCTTCGCTGCGGAAGATGCCGCGCGAATCGCCGAAGCCGCCCGTTCGCGGGGGCTGTTTGCGATGGAGGCTATGTGGACCCGCTTCCTTCCCGCCGCGCGCCGCCTGAAGGATCAGACCGCGTCGGGTGCGATCGGCGAGATACGGATGGCAACAGGCAGCTTCGGCGTCTCTTATGTGCCGGCCCCGAATAGCAACCTCTTCGATCCCATGCTGGGAGGGGGGGCGATCGCACATCTGGGCGCCTATCCGCTGTCGATCGGTCAATGGCTCTTCGGCACGCCCGAGCTGAAGCATGCGACCGGCACGATCGGCGCCACCGGGGTGGACGAGGATGCCGCGGTCCAGTTGCTCTATCCAGGCGGTGTCATCGGATCGTTCACGGCCAGCCTTCGCGCCTGGGGGCCCGATGATTTCGATGTGATGGGAACCCACGGCAGCATCGGTCTGCACGGCCCGATCGTCCGCCCTTACGGCCTCGACGTCGCCACGCGGCCCCCGCGCATGAACGACGCGACTCAGTTCGACCCAAAAATGCGTCTCCGGGAAACCGGCCTGTTCCACCAACTGCTCCAAAGGCTAGATCGACCAGGTCGTGGGGGACGGACAACGCGAAGTGTCCGCTATGCCGGCAACGGCTATCAGCATCAGGCGGAAGAGGTTCGCGACTGTATGCTCCGCGGCGATATCGAGAGCCGGATCATGCCCCTCGACGACAGCATCGCTGTCGCCCGCAGTGCGGACGCGATCCGGCGGGCCATTGGCGCCTCTCAGGGCTCCAATGTACCAAATTGACGCGTCCCAATAATGAGACGGAAATTTCCTAAAATACTTTTGCGTGAAATTGGTCTCAAATCTTCAACAGCTTGGCGTGTGTCGTGGCTTTTGAGAGATTAAACACGTTTGCATAGTTGGGAATCGCAGGTTTTCGCGGTTGCGAGATAAGACGGTTGCTGGCATTTTACATTTGCGGCGGTGCAACAAGCCGATTCGGGGAGTGCGTGTTGTGTACAAAGAGTTCCTGCCCGATATGGGTATGGCCAATACGGGGGCACGACCTTCGATGGACAAGCCGGGCTCCTCGCGCGTGATGTCCCGCGGACTTCGCAGCGATTTCGCAATCCGCATGCTCGATATCGCAGTGGCCCTGCTGGCCATCCTCTGGCTGATGCCGCTCTTGGTCCTCGTGGCACTCCTGGTGAAGAGCAGCGACGGCAAGCAAATCCTGTTCGCCCAGCCGCGTATCGGCCGCGGCGGCAAGATGTTCCGCTGCCTCAAGTTCCGCACGATGGTGGTCGATGCAGAAGCACGACTTGCCGAACTGCTTGAGAATGATCCCGTGGCTCGCGCCGAATGGGAACAGGATCACAAGCTCAAGAACGACCCCCGCATCATCCCGCTGGGCGGCTTTCTGCGCAAGTGGAGCCTCGATGAGCTGCCCCAGTTCTTCAACGTTCTGCGTGGCGACATGAGCATCGTCGGCCCGCGTCCGATCGTTGCGAGCGAAGCGAGCCGTTACGGCCGCTATATCAGCACATATCACAAGAACCGGCCCGGCATTACCGGCCTGTGGCAGATCAGCGGCCGCAACGATGTTTCGTACCGCCGCCGGATCGCATGCGATATCCTCTACACGCGCAGCCGTTCGCTGCTGACGGACATGCGAATCATCGTGATGACGGCCGTGGTCGTGCTGAACGCAAAAGGGTCCTATTGATCCTGCCGGACTATCGACGGGCGTCTCATTTCTGGAACGGAATTCAGGAAAAGTGCCCTTTGCAGTGACTTATCGGCCAGCAACGCATCGATACGCCAGCGATACAAATTACGCTGCGCTGCACGATAGGCGCTAGTGCAAAAGTTAAATATTGGTTATTAGTAAGCCGTAACGTAGTGTTGGTGCGAGTAGGGGGATTAGCGATGATGGCGACGAAAAAAGGGTTCGGCGTTTTAGTCGGCGTGGCATTGCTTGGCGCAAGCGCTTACCCCGTCATTGCGCAGAATGAAGCCGTCCAGCCCCAGACCGAGGCAGCGTCCGCAGCCCAGGCTCTCGCGACCGCCGTCACCGCGGCGACTTCGCCGGCGCAGGTAACCCAACTCGTCACCGCAGCTGTCACCGCGAACCCCGCTGGCGCAGGCGCCCTGGTCGCCGCGGTCACAGCCGCATCACCTGGTGCCGCGATCCTGGCCGTTTCGGCCGCTGCCGGCGTTCCCGGCGTCAATGTCGCGGCGCTTGTTGCAGCAGCGCTTAACGCCATGCCGGCGGCTGCCCGCGCCGCCGCTGCCGCCGCACTCGTCGCCGCTGCCGCTGCCGCCGCGAATATCGACGTTGCGGTTCTGGCGAACTCGGTTGCTTCGATGGTTCCTGGCATCGGCGATGGCGCTTCACTCGCAGCGGCGGCCGCCGCGGTCGACGTGGCTGCCGCGCTGGCGCAGGCTGGCCCCACCGGCGCGACCGACCCTGCCGCTGCTGCTGCCGACCAGGCTGGCGCCACCTTCGCGGTTCCGGCAGAGCCGGCAGCACTTGCGCAGGCGAGCCAGGTTGGCACGGGCGGCTGACGACCACCCGAAGTCTTCAGAATTTTGTTAAGGGGCTCGGCGTCATGAAAAACACCCTTTTGCGCAGTGCGGCAACGTGTCTGCTGCTCGCGGCGGCTTCGCCTGGCTTTGCACAGCAAGCTGTAGATGCGCCACCGGCCACTCCGCAGTTGCCCATCGCTGAACCGGCCGCTCCGGAAGCGGCAGTGCTCGAGGGGCGTCAGGTCAATGCAGGCGTCGGCCCCGTGACCGCGCAGACCGCCTCGATTGGTGCGCCGCGCGGCGAAGATTCGACTTCGCTTAAGCCGGTTGGCGCGCATTTCGGCTCGTTCACCTTCTTTCCCAAGCTGGAAGGCGCCGTCCTTTACGACGACAACATCTACGCGCTGGAAACCAAGACCAGCGACACGATTTTCCGCCTTTCGCCGTCGGCGCGACTGGTTGGCGATTTCGGACGTGACAACTTCACGCTCACGAGTTCGCTCGACCGCCTTTTCTATTCAAAGCGGGAAACCGAGAACCGTACCGATTGGCGCGTGAACGCGTCCAACCGTTATGAGATCGCAGCAAAGACGAATTTCGGGGTCAGCGCCGGCTTCGCGAACCTGCACGAAGATCGCGGCGATCCGAACGCGACCACGACGAACGTCAGCCCGACGCTTTATAAGCGCACGTCGGCTGGCGTGTCGTTGACGCGCGATCTGGCGAGGTTGCGGGCCGGTATCCGCCTCAACTACGCCTACATGAACTATTATGACGCCCGCCAGATCGGTGGCGGCGTGACGACAAACAACGATCGCGATCGTTCGACTTATGGCGCGGACGTCAAGCTCGCTTACATGTTCTCGCCGGGCTACGGCGCAATGGTCACGTTCGGCTATGACAAGGTCGATTATCGTCTCCAGCTGGACGATGTCGGCTTTAACCGCAGCTCGGAAGGGTGGCGCGTCCTGGCAGGTGTGCAGTTCGAACTGTCCCGCCTGCTGACGGGTTCGGCGACTGCCGGTTATGTCCGCCGCACCTATGACGATGCGCGATATCGGCCCACCAATCGCCTCAATTTCAATGTTGGACTCGACTGGAACGTGACCGAGTTGACCCTGGTCAACCTGACGGTCAACCGCGGGATCGAGGAAACCGTGGCGCCGGGCTACTCCGGCTTCGTTGCGAGCACCTACGCGGTCCGCGTGGAGCATGAACTGCTGCGCAGCCTGAAGCTGAGCACCACAGCACGCTACGTACAGAACAACTATGTGCGCACACGCGGTGCTACTGTTCCTCGCCGCGAGGAGAAATATTATGGCGCATCCATCGGAGCGCGCTATGATTTCAACCGCAACCTCTATGCGGTAGTGGGTTACGACTGGAACAAGAAGACCTCGACTGCGGTCGGTGCGGGATCCGAGTTCAACAGGAACAAGGTCTCGCTAAGCGTCGGGCTCCAGCTCTGATCCGAATAAGTCCAATGGCAATCGAGTACGCGTAAATGGCCTCCAAGCCCCCCCCATATCTCGGTCAGCCGTCGTCCACGTTGAATATCGAACAGAATTTTGCGGAGGTCATTCGCTTCTTCCGCCGTCGTTGGATACAGATCTTTGGGGTGACCGCGGTTATTACGCTGCTGGGCACGCTGATGGTGCTGCAAGCCGACCGTCTCTATACTGCGACCGGATCGGTCGCGGTCCAGGCGCAGAAAAGCCAGGTTGTCGCGGTGCAGGACGTCGTCGGCGATTTGTCGCCTGACGATAAGACAATGGCGACCCAGGCTGCGATCATCGGATCGAACCGCCTGATGGGCCGCCTCGCCGATGAGATGAAGCTGGATCAGGATCCTGAGTTCAGTCCCGCTGTTCGCAAACCCAGCTTCTCGCTCTTTCGTCCTTCTACCTGGTTCGGCGCAAAGCCCGCTCCCAAACCCCGCCTGACGCCTAGGCAGGCGGCACAGCTGCGCACCAGAATCATCGGTGCCGTGACCGGCTCCTTTGCTATCGTGCCCAGCGAAAGCTCGTTCGTGATCAGTATTTCGGCGACGACGCTTGATCCGCAGAAGTCGCAGGCGATGGTTAACAAGCTTGCTGACCTGTACATTCAGGACGGGATCGAGGCCAAGTTCGACGCGAGCAAGCGCGCATCCGATTATCTTCAATCGCGCGTCACCGAACTGCGCGGTGAAGCGCTGCAATCCGATCGCGCCGCCGAGACTTATCGTGCCACGACAGGTCTGACCGCTCCGTCCGATGGTGCAACCGTCGACAGCCAGCAGCTTGCCGAACTCAATTCACAGCTGATCATCGCACGCTCCGAACGCGCCGCCAAGGAAGCGCAGCTCTCACAGGTGCGTGCGCTGACGAGAGGCGACGGTTCCGCGATCGAGACGTCGGGTGTAATCCTCAGCTCTTCTCTCATCCAGCGCCTGCGCGAGCAGGAAAGCGAGGTGCAGCGCAACCTCGCCAATCTGCAGTCGACCTACGGCCAGAATCATCCGAAGATCATCAACGCCAACGCCGAACTGCGAGACCTTCGCGCGAAGATTCTCGACGAAGTGCGCAAGGTCGCGGCCTCGACAGCGAACGACGTTGCGGTATCCCGCGCGCGCGAAAATACGCTGGCGGGCAGCCTCGCGGCGATCGAAGGGCGGGTCAATCGCGGCGGATCAGCCAGTGTGCGCCTGCGCGAGTTGCAGCGCGAAGCGGACGCCAACAAGTCGGTCTATGAAACCTTCCTCAACCGGCTCAAGGAAACGACCCAGCAGGTCGACGTTCAGAGCGCCGACGCTCGGGTCATCGCGAACGCACTGCTCCCGCTCAGCCCCAGCGCGCCGCGCGTCAACTTCACCATCGCTGCCTCGGCGATAACCGGCTTCATATTGGGTCTGCTTTTCGCGCTGGTACTCGAGAAGCTCGACAACACTGTCCGGGGCGCGGATGCGCTCGAGGCGATGGGGGGCGGCGCGACGCTTGCCTTCCTCCCGGTCGTAAGCGGGGACTACGAGCGCGCCGAGGACATCGTGATCGATCGGCCGCAGGCGATGGCTGCAGAATCACTGCGAACGTTGCGCAGCGCATTGGCGCTGTCCGACGTCGACAATCCGCCCAAGTTGGTGATGCTCTCTTCGTCGGTTCCCGCCGAAGGCAAGACCTTCGTGTCGTCCGGGTTGGCGCGCGTGTCCGCACAGGCGGGCGCCCGCACGCTGCTGATCGATGCCGACATGCGCCACCCGCGTGTCCATTCGGCTATCGGCATCGACAACGGCCCGGGCCTTGTCCAGGTTCTGAGCCATCAGATCACATTAGGCGATGCTATTCGCAAGGATCCGTCGTCCGACCTCGATGTCCTGACCGCCGGCACCGGCAGCATCAACCCGCCCGATCTGCTGCGGTCTGAAACGATGCAGCGCCTCATGCAGATGATCCGCGCTGAATATGATTTCATTGTGATCGACACGCCACCGTTCGTGCCGATGACTGACAGCCAGATCCTGACATCGCTGGTCGACAAGATGATCCTCGTCGTCCGCTGGGGCAGCACGCCTGTGCCGGTGGTCCAGAATGTGCTGAAGCAGATTCATCGCCTCGATGCACCGCTTGTCGGATCCGTGATGAGCCGCGTCAGCTTCGCGCGCCAAGCCACGTATGGCTTCGGCGACTATGGATACCATTATTCGCGCTATGGCGCTTATTATGGCACCCAGGAGTAACGCGGTCTTTCTGGCCATCATCGCCGCGATGGCGGCGCTTCTTGCCATATTGTCTGTTCCGTCCCTGATCGCTGCCTTGATCGCATTTCCGAGCGGAGAGGATCTCGAAAGGCTGCGTCGCGGTGCGCCGCCGCCGCCTTTCGATCTTACCCGCGCCGCCGAACGCAATATGATCGCGGCTGGCGTGTTCGAATCCGCACGCTATCGCGCCAACGCCGCTTCCGCACTGCTCGCGCTGCCACCTGCTGAACGGCGCCGCACCGGTGTGGACGTAGAAGACGTGGTTCGTGCGTCGCTGCGGGCCGCGCCCGCGCAAACCTATAATTGGAGCCGGCTTGCTGCCCTGCGCCTCGCAGCGGGCGATCGGCCCGGTGCGATGCGAGCGTGGCAGATGTCGGTGCTTACGAGCCGATACGAGCCCGGGCTCATGCTCGGCCGCATCAACCTCGCCCTCGCGCTGCTGCCGACCACCGATCGCACGATGATCGACCTTACCAGCGACCAGATCCGCCTGGCGGCCGAAGCCGACATCCGCGGATTGGCCAAGGCCGCCTACACGACCGGTACCGCCCCCTATGTCAGCGCGGTCCTGTGGCGCGACACGACGCGGATGCCGTTGTTCCTGCGCTATTATCGCGATCACATCTGGGCCGCGCAGCACCCCGACGAAGCCAAGGCGTTGCGGAAATGACGATGCAGCGCATTTGGGCGGTTTTTGCCGGCCTGATCATGTTGATGCCGCTCGCCTTCGGCAGCTACGCGCCTTGGTTGTGGAGCCTGGGCGGCATCATCATCGCCGCCCTCACTCTGCTGCTCGCACGGCGGAGTGTGAAGGCCGACGCCGATATTGTGTGGCGACGCGTCTTGTGGCTCCCGCTGATCCTATTCACGGGCGTCACATTGTGGATTTTGATTCAATATAGCGGCATTGGCCCCGCCCATCCGATCTGGTCGTTGGCAGCCGACGCGCTGGGCGAGAAGACACTCGCCGGATCGATGAGCATAGCGCCCCAGTCGACCCTGGTTTCGCTGATCCGTCTGCTCAGCTTTGCGGGCGCCTTCTGGATCGGCCTACAAGGCGGCCGCGATCGCGATCGCGCCTTTCAGTTCCTGCGCTGGTTCAGTTACGCATCGGGTGCCTATGCGCTCTACGGGCTGATCAACTTCGTCGCCGGCAACGAATATCTGCTGTGGCGGGTGCGCGAAGCCTATCTCGGAGACCTTACCGGCACCTTCGTCAACCGTAACAGCTATGCGACCTTCGCCGGCCTCGGCCTCATCACGGCGACGGCCCTGCTGATTCAGGAAGTGCGCCGGGCGTGGCGTATCGCCGACCCTTCCGTACCGAAGCTTGCCCGCGCACTGGGCCTGCTGCGTGGTGAGGTCGCCATACAAGCCACGATCGTGCCGATCCTGATCATGGCGTTGCTTCAGAGCCATTCCCGGATGGGTGTATTCTCATCGGCATGCGGCATGGCCGCATTGCTCATCATCGGCCGCGTGGTCAGGACGGCGCGAGGGCGCATGATCGGCGGCGGAATCGCCGTGCTGGTCGCCATCGCGCTCTTTGCGGTGAGCGGAGACATGCTGGCCGAGCGGATCGGCCATACCGAGTCCAATGATCGACTGCCGATCTTCGCGCTCACGATCAAAGCCATCGAAACCGCGCCGCTTGGCGGCCACGGCTACGGATCCTTCGCCAACGTCTTCCCGATGTTCCGCGATATGACGCTGCCCAACTCGTCAGTCTATGGCTTCGCGCACGACACCTACCTCGAACTCGCCCTGGAGATCGGCCTGCCCGCGGCCGTGGCGCTCACCTTCGCGGTCGCGTGGCTTTCCGCGCTCTGCCTGATCGGCGCTTATCGCCGCAATCGCGACGAGATCATTCCGTCGATCGCCTTTGCTTCGGCGATATTGATCGGGACGCACGCGCTGCTCGATTTCAGCGTTCAGATGCCCGCGATCGGCTGCCTGTTCGCCGCGCTGCTCGGCATCGGCAATGCGCAGGCCTGGAGCATGAAACGAACGGTTCGAGACTCCGCCGAGTGACCGATGCTCGTCGGCTATTGATCCTCCACGACAGCCCTGCCTTTGGCGGGCATGAACTGATGTTTCTCAAGCTCTTGCCGGCGCTGCTTGCGGCCCCTGATTTCAACGACGTCCTGCTTTGCTTTCCCGAAGGCAATCGTCGTTTCGCCGAAGCCTTGGCACCCTTTGCCGGCGGCAAATTGCGGCTTGCGCCGTGGGGCTGGGCGAAGCGGCCGGCGGCGCCCTATCTGGGCGGCTTCCGGCGGGGTTTCGTGCGCGCCATCCAGCACATCGTCGCGATCGAGCGGCCCGATGCCGTCCTGCTGCTTCAGGGCCGGATCGAGAATTGCGTGGTGCCGACGCTCGCCCTTCCGCGCGACCTGCACCTCGTCGGCTATATTCCGATGGCGCACCTGCTGCGCGACATGGGGCGGAACGGCCTTGGCGATATCGCGCGGCGACGGCTCTACCGGCGGCCGGATCGCTTCGTGGTGCCGTCGCACGCGGTGGCCACACAAATCGCGCAAGCGGGCGGTCGACACCCAGCGATCGTGGTGGAGAATTGGGTCACGCCGCCCCCTGCCCCCACCAGAGCCGATGTCCGCGCCCGACTGGATCTTCCCGCCGATCGCCCTGTTGCCTTGTTCCTCGGCCGGCTCGAGGCACGGCAGAAGGGGCTGGACCTGCTGGCGGAGGCGATGCGTCGGCAATCCGGCGGATTGCGCAAATGGACTTTCGTCTTCGTCGGCGACGGCCCGGATCGGGCGCTGATCGACAGCCTTGCGGCGACGCCCGGTCTCGATATCCGCGCGCCGGGGTGGAGCGATGCGGGCACCGACTATCTGGCTGCCGCCGACGTGCTGCTGATGCCGTCGCGCTGGGAGGGGGTTCCGCTCGTCATGCTCGAGGCGATGGACTATGGCGTCCCGCTCCTGACCAGCGATATCGACGTGTTTCGCGAGTATCTGCCCGACATCTGCCGGATGGATTTCGCGAAGGACGACCTTGCCGCCGCGCTCGATCATCTGCTCGCGCCGGAGGCGCGAACGGCCTTCCATCAGAGCGTCAGAAACCGCCCGAAGGCCGATGCCGAAACCGGTGGTGCGGCACTTCTGGAGGCTTTGCGCGGCTGATCTCAGCGCGCGAGGTGGTGTTCGATCGCGTCGACGATATCGACGTTGCTGGATGCCAGCTTGCGCGCATAGTGCGCCGGCCCGTCACCATAGCCGTCGCTCAGGCGAAAGGCCGGATCGAGCAGCAACGGCAGGTGCCGCTCCTTCAGGTGGCACGGCTTTTCCACCGGGTCGGACCAGTCCGTGTAAACGTCCGTCCGGACGCAGCGATCGAGCAGCGGCGAATTGCCCAGGATCGTCTGGAAATAGGCTTCATCGGGGCACATGGTGTGCCGGAAGAAACCCGTCAGCCGGCTGTCGGATTGCGCCGCTTCGATCAGCCCGATCGCCTCGGCCGACAAAGTCCACCACGAGCTGCCCGCATATAGTTTGCGACCACCGAGATGCGCCGCCGGGTTACGCAGCGGCAGCTTGCCGATCGCACGGAACAGCAGCCCGCGAACCTTCTTGAGCAATGTGGGATTGCGATAGGCGCCCTCGAAGAAGAAGCGCGTGAATCGCGTCATCGGCTTGCCGAGTTCGGTCGACGGCACCCCGACGATGTTGATCAACTCACGGCCCGATCCGTGCACGTAGGCCAAGCGATCGGCATTGCTCCGGATCGGGAAATGGGTGCCGCTCATGAAGGTGAGATAGTCGGCCAGCGGATAGGCCTGCCGCGCCGCCCTGATCAGCGCCAGCGTCGCCGCCACCTGCGACCAGCCGCCCCAGCGTACATCGACGCGATCGTCGATATAGACAATGTCCGCCCCGCTCACCCTTTCGCGAAAGGGCGCGATGTCGCTCTTGCGGTCGATATGGATGAAGAAGCGCGCCCCATCGTGGCGGAGCGCAGCGATCAACCGGCCCAGCTGAACCGGATCGGCATGGGCGGCGATCAGATAGGCATGCGGCGTAGCCGTCACGCACCGGCCTCGATCGCGGTCATGCGCTTGCGTAACGCCCGATCCTGCCGCGCCTTGACCATCCATCGCCGCCAGAACGGCATCGCGCGGACCTGCGGCGTCGCACGGATGCGCGCATAGACTTCGCGGTGACCGGCGAGCACCTTGTCCTTGCGACGGGTGATCCGCTCATTGCTCTCGGTATCCTGATGAACCAGAATTTCTGGCACGCCGAAGATCGGCACATGCTGCAGGATGCGCACGAACAATTCGTAATCCTGGCACGCCGGCATCGCGAGGTCGAACGGCCCGATCAGATCGAAGATGTTGCGCGAAACGAGCAGGATCGACGTCGGCCCAATGAGATTGTGGACCACGACATCCTCTAGCCGGATCAACTCGGCCGGCTTCATGCTGAACCCGCCCGTCTCGCCGAACTGCGAATAACCGCAGGTCACGGCATAATTATCGGGCGAGCCGTGCGCGGCGACGGCCGCCAGCTGTTTCGAAAGCTTGGTCGGCTCCCAATAATCATCCGAATCGAGGAAAGCGATCGCATCGCCGGTTGCGGCTGCGACGCCACGGTTGCGCGCACCCTGCGCGCCCAGATTGGTCGGGTTCACCAGATAGTGCACGCGCGGATCGCCCAGCAGCGGCAGTTCGGCGGTACCATCGGTCGATCCATCGTCGACGACGATGACTTCGCTCACCGGATGATCCTGCGCAAACAGGCTTTCGATCGCGCGCACCAGCGTATCGCGGCGATTATAGGTGGGAATGACTACGGAAACGCTGGTCATCGACTCCCTCCCTACATCCGATCCCCGAATGGCCCAATTCGCGTTGCGGCGCAACATCGAGGCATGTCGGCGCAAGGGTTCAACTCGCCGCTGATACAGCTGGATTCGGATAGCGAATTGTGCAACTGCGAAGGAGAGTTGCAACTGGCGCTCGAGTTGGGGGACATATCCGCGATGTCGCTTAGACGCGATGCGATCTGGACCGCAATGGACACGTTCGCGACAGCTGGCCTCGCCTTCTTGTTTCGCTTGCTGGTTGCGCGCGTGCTTAGCCCGCATGATTTCGGTCTCGTCGCCATCGTTCTCGCGGTCGTGGCCGTCTTGCAGGTGGTCAACGATTTTGGGCTTACGGCCGCGCTCATACAGAAGGATGAGGCGAAAGTTACGCCCGCACTGGTCAACACGACCTTCACAGCTTCGCTGATCGTGTCGATCGCGCTGTGCGCCGGGACCATATTGCTGGTCGCTCCGATTGCTAGCGCCTTCTACGATGAACCAATGGTGGGCCCCCTTCTGGCTGTCCTGAGCATCAGTTTACTCCCTTCACCCTTCACCACCGTCACTTCGGCCCTCCTGTTTCGCAAGCATCTCTTCCGGGAGGTCGCAATCAATCGCTGCATCACGACCACCTTGTCACTCGCGGTCGCTTGCGCGCTTTTGTGGTGGCGTCCCAGCCCATGGGTTGTCGTATGGCAATCGATCGCAAGTGGAGTGCTGTCGACGATCGGCCTCTGCTACGTCGCACGTTGGCGCTTCCGCCTGACCTTGCATACGGTCCATTTGAAGGACATCTTCGGCTTCAGCAGCTTCGTGCTTGGTGGCGATCTGATCGGATCATTCCAGGCAAATGCCGGCGTTTTCATCCTAGGTCGAATGCTTTCAACCAGCGATGTCGGTCTCTATTCGATCGGCATCTACATGACCGATACGGTGCGCAAGGTGCTCGCGTCGATCCTAAACCGCGTCACGTTTGTTCACTATTCGCAGAATAAGCATGACCCTGCAGCGTTGAGACAATCCTATGTCTCAACCGTGATATGGAATTGTCGGCTCATTATGCCGGTTATGGTGGCGATGCTTCTGTTTGGTCCATCGCTATTCGGGCGCTTCCTGGGCCCTGAATGGAGCCAACTTGGCCCTGTCATACGCTGGTTGTCGCTAGCGATTATCGTACAGGCGGCAGGTGGAGCGGTATCGACTCTATATAAAGGCATGGGACGTCCAGGGCTCGATATGACATTGATGGTCATTAACACGGGCCTGATCTTGCTGCCTGCCCTGCTACTGGGCGCGTGGTGGAACGGGCTGACCGGCGCAGCGATCGCCACTGCGGCCGCCCGGACGATCGCAGTCCTGATCCGTCAAGTCACTCTCAACAACCTGATCGGGTCAACTATAGGGCCAGTGTTCCGGTCGTTCTGCAAATATATGGCATTGCAGGCGCCCCTGTTCGTTGCCTGGTCTATCGGCGCGCTTATGCTCCCGGGTCATGGCCCGATCCTCGACATCATTCTCGCAGCGCTGGGGCTCGCGACATATGGTCTATACGAGCTTCCGCGCGCGTTTCCGATGATCGCTGCCAAACTTCCTATTTTTGTCCGCAGGCGGGCTGCCCGATGACTCGGCGGTGCCGTTTTTTACTGCAAACACAAAGAACAAGGTTACTCCGACTCGCATGAGCCTGAAACTCCGCATAAAAAAGACGCTGGCCCCGGCAAAGTGGGGACTCATCGCCTTTCTGGGCCGCCACCCGCGCCTTGCCGCGCTTTATTTCGCCCTGGCGGACGACAGCCTGTCGCGCGAAGCGGCTGGCGTGCTGGCTGGGCGGGCGCGCTATCGTGACGATACGCACAGCCCGCAGCTCAGCTATTATCTGCTCCGCCGCAATATCCACCGGCTGGAGAAGGGACTGATCATGCGTCCGCGCCGCCCGGTGTTCGCGGCCGATTATCTGCCTGAGACGGTCGACGTCTATGGCCGATCGATCCGTCATGCCGGCGAGGTGGTAACATCGGAGCACGAGTGGGCGCACAATGTGCTGACGGAGTACTTCTCGGCTGTCGACCGCGATCATCCCGCGATAGCACCCGAATGGAAGAAGTTTCAGCGGATCGACGCGGCTGCGTTCGGCGTAGATGCTCCCACCAGAATTCCTTACACGCGCGCGCTCGCCGACGCGGCACCCGTGGCGTTCGACGACTTCATGACGCTGTCGATGCGGCGGCGGTCGGTCCGGTGGTATCTCGACAAGCCGGTGCCGCGCGAATTGGTCGACAAGGCACTCGATGCCGCGACCCAGGCGCCGAGCGCATGCAATCGGCAACCCTTCGTCTATCGTATCTTCGACGATCCGGCACAGGCCCGAAAGCTCGCGGCGATCCCGATGGGCACGAAGGGCTTTTCGGACCAGTTGCAGGCTGTCGTCGTGCTGGTCGGCCGGCTGCGCGCCTATCCCGAAGCGCGCGATCGGCATGCGATCTATATCGATGCGTCTCTGTCGGCGATGTCTTTCATGTACGCGCTCGAAACGCTGGGTCTGTCGTCCTGCCCGATCAACTGGCCCGATTGCCAGCCGCAGGAACACTTGATTGCCGAGGCGATGAACCTCGAACCTGACGAGCGCGTCATCATGCTGATCGCTTATGGCTGGCCCGATCCAGAAGGAATGGTGCCGTATTCCGCCAAGCGCGAACACTCGCAATTGCGTAGCTACAATGTCTAAAGCGGAGCGCCCCATGAACATCGAAATCATCGGGGTATGGCCCGCCAACAAGGGCGCGATGTTGATGCTGGAGGCGGTTCGGGACCGGCTACAGCGCGATTTTCCCGATATGCGCCTTGCCGCACCGATGGACTGGCCCGTCGAGGAGCGTCTGCGCGCGAGCCTCTGGGCGACGCCGGGCCGGGTCGATCGGCGCCCGACGCTCACCTCTCTGTTCGAACGGCTGCCCGAACGGCTCCACGCGGCGGTCGGCTTCATCCCCCGCGACCGGATCGACGTGATCCTCGATGCGTCGGGCTTTGGCTATGGCGATTTCTGGGGGCTGCCGAAACTCGACTACCGGCTGAACAAGCGCTTGGCGCACTGGAAGAACGGCCGCAAGAAGGCGATCCTGTTGCCACAGGCGCTCGGCCCGTTCGAGGAGCCTGGCATGGCCGAAGCCTTTCGTGGCGCGCTCGACCGGCTCGATATCGCTTTCGTGCGCGACAGCAGTTCCGCCGCCTTCGTCGAGGCCGTCGCACCCGGCCACCGGGCCGTGCGGCGCGCGCCCGATTTCACCAACCTGCTGCATCCCGAACTGCCACGCCGCCTCGATGACCTGCGCGGGCTGCCGGTCGTTATTCCGAACGAGAAGATGGTGACCGGCAAGAGCGATGCCGTGCGCGCCAACTATCTCGCCTTCCTGAAGACCGCGATCGACATGATCCGCGCGGCAGGGAAAGCGCCGTTCATCCTCGTGCATGAGGGCGCGAAGGATCGGGCGCTGGCGCACGAACTCAATGCGCTGCTCGATACGAAGGCGCGGATCGTCGACGAAGCTTCGGCACTCGATACAAAGGCGGTGATATCGGTCGCCGAGCTTTCGGTGTCCTCGCGCTTTCACGGGCTCGTGAGCGGCCTGTCCGCCGCAGTGCCTTCGCTCGCGTGCGGATGGAGCCACAAATATCGCGAACTGATGGCCGATTACGGCTGCCCCGACCTGATCGTCGACATCGAGAAGCCCGATAGCTGGGCTGGCAAGTTCCAACTTCTGCTCGACAGCGCCGCCGCCCCGGGGTTCCGCTCCGCCCTCGCCGCCAAGGGCGAAGAGGAGCGGGCGAAGAGCGAAGCGATGTGGTCCGAAGTCGTGAGGACGATCGCATGAACGAGCGGAAGGACTATTTCTACGGGATAGATCTCGCCCGCTTCGTCGCGGCGGTGATGGTCGCCTTTTTTCACATCGGCTATTCGTGCTGGGCATCGCCGACCAGTGGCGGACGGCACATGCTGCAGAAAGCTTATACGATTTCCGAACTGGCGCCCTACACGTGGGTGGGCTGGACCGGCGTTGAAATCTTCTTCGTCATCTCCGGCGTGGTGATTACCAATTCTGCAGAGGGATCGAGCGCGCTGCGCTTTCTCAACGGTCGAATCCTGCGCCTGTATCCGGCAGCCTGGATCTGTACCACGATCGTCGCGATCACACTGCTCGCCAACAATCTCTGGCATGGCTTGCATCCATATATCGCGTCGATGCTGCTGATCCCGATCGGGCCATGGATCGACGGGCAATATTGGACGCTAGGTGTCGAAATCGTCTTCTATGCGATGATCTTCGTGATGCTGGCGCTAGGACAATTCCATCGCATCGGCCTTTTTGCGATCCTGTTGACCCTTGCGAGCGTGATAACCGTGATCGTCATCGCGGTCGACCCTCGCTTCAGCATATTGGCAAAAGGCTATTGGCGCCTGACGCTGCTCAATTACGGCCTCTATTTCGCGCTCGGCATTTTCATCCGGCTTTGGGCGGTGGGTCAGTTGAATCGCATTCAGGCAGGTGCCGCCCTTCTCTGCCTTGTGGGTGTCGTAATACAGACGCGGACCGATGCGCTCTCCCTCGTCGCCAAGGCGCGCTTCGCAACCGTGCCGGTCGCTTCGCAATGGTATGCGGCCAGCCTTGTCGTACTCATCGGCGTCGCCGCGATCGCCTTGTCGGCCCGTTACCCGGCGGCGTTCTATAGGTTAGGCCCCAAAACGCGCTCAACGCTTCGGCATCTGGGGCTCGCTACTTACCCCGTCTATCTGATCCATTTTTCGCTTGGAATCTGCATTACCCGCGAACTGGTACGCGCAGGCTTTGCGCCGGTGATGGCTTTATTTACCACGATCGGTGTGATCGGACTGCTCGGCTGGGCGATCGCACGCTACGGCGAACCACCGATCAGGCGCGCACTTCGCATCACCCTGGATCGCATCGAGCGCCGCGCGCCACGATATCGTTGGCTGACCGGAGGACGCGCGTGACACCGCGGCTGAGCATCCTGATCCCCGTCTGGAATGGCGAGAACCAGATCAACCTGTGCCTCGATGCGATCGCCGCGCAGACAATCGACCCGGGCCTGATCGAAGTGATCGTGGTCGACAACGGGTCGACCGATGGCACCGCCGATGTCGTCCGCCGATATCCGTTCGCGACATTGCTGTCCGAACCGCGCCCGGGATCCTATCGCGCGCGTAACACGGGGCTCGATCATGTTCGCGGCACCTACATCGCCTTCACCGATGCGGACTGCATCCCCCATCCGGATTGGGCGGAAAAGGCGCTGGCGGCGATCGAAGCGCATCCCGAAGCTGGCATCGTCGCGGGCAAGGTCGAACTGTTTCGCCTGTCCGATGCCGACAGCACCACCTGCGCTGCCTATGACGGGCTCTTCAATCTCAACCAGGAATATTACGCACGCGCAGGGCATTGCGCGACCGCGAACTGGACCAGTCCCGCCGTCCTGATCCGCGAACTGGGCGGCTTCAACGCGGAGTTGAAGTCGAGCGGCGACTTCGAAATGTCGAAGCGGATCAGCGCCACCGGACGGCCCGTCGTCTATCGGGACGACATCATCGTGCGCCATCCCACGCGGGGACGCGCGATGGACCTGGTCACCAAAAGGCGGCGTGTCGTGGGTGGCCAATATGTGCTCCGCAAACCGTCACGCGCGCTCGGTCGCTATGCTGTCGAGCTTGCGTGGACCGGCGCGCGAAACCTGCGGCTGGTATGGCGGGAGGGACCGAAGGATGTCGCGATGCGGCTCCGCCTGAGCGGGCTTGTTACGCTGCTCACGATCAGCGGGCTCGGCGAATTGTTACGCCTGATGCTGGGCGGTACGCCGCGCCGCGCCTGAACACGCGCTACGCTGCGACGAATAGGTCTCAGATCATGCTGCATTGCGGAACCGGTGAGGCCGTTCGCGCTTTGTGGTCCGCATGCCATCGTTCGAAAGCCTGCGGATCCCGCTGATCCTGGCGGACTATGCAACCGTTGCCGTCACGCTGCTGCTGGCGATCGGGGTTGCGCTTGCCATCGATTGGGCAGGGATGAAACTCCTGCGCCGGCTCGCGCTGCGGACACCCGCAAAGGCCGATGAACTCGTTGTCGAACGGATCGCCGGTCCGGTCCGCTGGATCCTGATCGCCGTCGCGCTCAGCTTCGCGCAAAGGGGGATCGAACTGCGCCCTTGGGCCGCGACGCTGTGGCAACAACTGGCCGGGTTCGTCGTTCCGGGTCTGATCGGCTGGCTGGTGATTGCGATCATCCAGGCGCTCGCCGACGTCACGATCATCCGCAACGACATCACGATCGCCGACAATCTGCGCGCCCGGCGGCGGCGCACGCGCGTGGGCATTCTGACCCGCATCGCTGTGTTCGGCGTCGTATTTCTCACCGTCTGCATGATGCTGCTGTCGATCCCCAGCATCCGCAATGTCGGTGTGACGCTGATGGCGTCGGCGGGGCTCGCGGGCCTTGCGGTCGGTGCCGCCGCCCAGCCTGCGCTCAAGAATCTGATCGCGGGCATCCAGATGGCCTTCACCGAGCCGATCCGGCTCGACGACGTCATCATCATGGACGGCGAATGGGGACGGATCGAGGAGATCCGACTGACGTACATAGTCGTTCGCATCTGGGACGATCGACGGCTGATCGTTCCGGTCTCCAAATTCCTGGAGGAAAGCTTTCAGAACTGGACCCGATCGACCGCAGAGCTGATGGGATCGGTGTTCTTCCGCCTCGACTGGTCGGCCGATATCGACCGTATTCGCGCAAAGGCCGGCGAGATCATCGCGGCAAATCCACGGTGGGACCAGCGTTTCTGGAATCTGCAGGTCACCGACATGAAGGAGGAGACGATGGAAGTCCGCGTGCTCGTCACCGCGCGCGACGCCAGCATGGCCTTCGATCTTCGCTGCGACGTGCGCGAGGCGCTGATCGGTTTCATCGCATGCGAAATGCCTGGCGCCCTGCCCCGTCGTCGCCAGATGCCCGTGCCCGCCGAAAACGCCTGACACTTCTTCCGCAGGTGCGAAGAGCCCGCTATGGTTCGCGTGGACAGTGCGGGGGATGACGTGACGATCACAGCCGAAGATGCGACGCCGGTCCGCACCCTGATCCTCGTCATTAGCATGGGCACCGCAGCCGACCGCCGCGAACGCTTTGCCGCCCGCGCGGCCGAAGCGACGGTGCCTTGGGAGTTCATGGACGCGTTCACCAGCCTCCATCCTTCGCTACGTTACGACGAGGAAGCCGCAATGCTGGGCCGCGGCCGCGCGCTCGAACGCGCGGAGATCGGCTGCTATTCGAGCCATTTCGAAGCGTGGAAGCGCTTGCTCGCGAGCGACGCGGATCAGCTCGTGGTGATCGAGGACGACGTGATCGTCGACTGGCGCTTCCTGTCGGAACTGGCGAAGATCGATCTTGCCGCGCAGGGCCTGCATTTTTTCCGCCTGTTCATCAAACGGCTGACAGCGGTAGAGCGCACCGAACCCGGCATCGTCGGCGGCGGATATCGGATCGTCACGCTGACCGGCTATCCTTATGGCGGGCAAGGCTATGCGATGACGCGCAGCGCGGCCGAGAGGCTGATCCCCTATTTCACCTTGGTCGATCGCCCGATCGACGACGCGATCGACAGGTCGTGGGTGCATGGCATTCCCAATCGCGCGATCTTCCCAAGCCCGATCATTGAGGAATTCGCAAAGTCGACGATCGGATTGGACCGCTACGGCTCGGTCAATTTTCCTAAACATCTGCTGACCCGCCGCCGGATCGCGGTGAACATCGATCGGCTGCAACGATTCGTGATCCGCCACATCACCGGACGCGGCAAACGCGACGCTGTCGGCCCTCAAAAACGGCGGATTTGAGCCAGGACGTGCCCGATGCGCCGTCAGCGTCCGTGCCCGGCGATGTGCGCCATGCTATATCACAAGCATGGCTTTGCGATCCATTCTCACCGCCATAGGCACTTTAGCGGCGCTGTCAGGCGCCGCCGCACCGGTATCGGCCGCGCCCGAAACCATGGTCTATACCGGCGCAGCGTGTAACGGCCGCGAGAAACTCCCGAGGTTCGAAAGTGTGATCGGCCGGCCGGTCGAAGGCTATGTCGAATTTCTCTCCTACGGCACCTGGCCGGAGTTCAGCAGTTCGCTCGGCTACAGCCTGTCCTGCTGGCGCGACACGCCCTATCGGCTGGTATTGTCGATACCGATGCTCGCTGTCGGCGGCGACATGAAGAAGGCCGCGCAGGGCGAATATGATCAATATTATCAGGGGGTGGCGGATCAACTGGTGAAGGCCGGACAAAGCAAGGCCTATCTGCGCATTGGCTGGGAGTTCAACGGCAACTGGTACATCTGGAAGGCCAGCAAGGATCCGGAGGCGTGGATCGCGACCTTCCGGCGTATCGCGAAGATATTCAAATCGACGCCGGGCAGCGATTTCCAGATCGTGTGGAATCCGAACCACGGACGACAGGCGATCGCGCCCGATAAGGTCTGGCCGGGTGACGATGTCGTCGATGTGATCGGTACTGATCTCTATAACCGATCCTATAGCGCGTCGGACACTACGCCCGCGCTGCGCTGGAAACGCCAGCTGACCGAGCCCAACGGGCTTAACTGGCTCGTTAAATTCGCCACCGCGCACAATAAGCCGATCGCGCTTCCCGAATGGGGCACCGGCACAGCGAAAGACGGCAGCGGCCAGCCGGACGACCCGGATTTCATCCGCAACGTCGCGGCTTGGATCGCGGCCAACAATGTGGTCTTCCAGGCCTATTGGGATTATCCGGCGCCCGATTATCGCGGGCTGATCAGCACGGGTGCCCAACCGAACGCCCTCGCCGCGTTCAAGGAAGTCTTCGGCACGCCGCCGTCTGCTGCCGGGCAATAGACCTCAGGCGGCCGCCGCTGCCGCCGTCCCTTCCAGCGCATCAGTGAATCTTTTGCGCCACCAGACGACATCCTGGGACATCACATTGTCCATGCACGCGCGCCAGCGGGCCTGGCGCTCCTCCAGCGGCATCGCCAGTGCCTGCGCGATGGCATCGCAAATATCCTCAGGGCTGTGCGGATTGATCAGCAGCGCGTCGGTCAGTTGCTCGGCCGCGCCCGCGAAGCGCGAGAGGATGAGGACGCCGGGATCCTCGGGATCCTGCGCCGCGATATATTCCTTGGCGACAAGGTTCATCCCGTCACGTAGCGGCGTCACCAACCCGATCTTCGCTGCGCGATAGATGCCCGCCAGCTTGTCGCGCGGATAGCCGCGATTGACATAGCGGATCGGCACCCACTCGACGTCAGCGAACGCCCCATTGATCCGGCCGGACAGCGCATCGAGCGAGCTACGTATCTCCTGATAGCTCTGGACGTCGCCGCGCGAAGGCGGCGCGATCTGTAGCAGGAACACCTCGCCATGCTGACCGGCATTGGAGGAGAGATAGCGCTCGTAACCGAGGAAGCGCTCTTCCAGCCCCTTGGAATAATCAAGCCGGTCGACACCGATGATCATGTCGCGGCCATTGGTGCTCTGGCGCATGCGATAATGGGCGTAGCGTGCCGCAGACGATTGAGAGGCTTCGACGAAATTCTCGGCGTCGATCCCGATCGGGCAGGCGATCGCCGTGATGGTGCGGTCGCCTACGGTCACCCGATCGCCGTCGATGGCGCCGCTCAATTCGTTGCGGACATAATCGTGGAAGCATTCGAGCGCGTCCCGCGTCTGGAAGCCGACCACGTCATAAGCGAGCAAAGTCTCCACCAGTTCACGGTGGTTCGGCAGCGACAGCAGCAACCGATAGGGCGGCCAGGGGATGTGGAGGAAGAAGCCGATCCGGTTCCTGATCCCCTTCTGGCGCAGCCGGGCGCCGAGCGGAAACATGTGATAATCGTGGATCCAGACGAGATCGTCGGTCTCGATCAGCGGTTCGAGCGTGTCGGCGAAGCGCTGGTTGACGCGTTCATAGCCTTCCGCGAACCCGCTTTCGAATTCGGCCAGGTCGACGCGATAGTGGAAGAGCGGCCACAGGGTCCGGTTCGCATAGCCATTATAATATTCGTCGAGGTCCTGCGGCTCGAGATCGATCGTCGCCGTGGTGACGCCGAAATTGCGCTGAAAGTCGATCTTGCCGGTGAACTCATCGACCGTCTCGCCCGACCAGCCAAACCAGATACCCGAAGATTCCCGCAGCGCCGCCGAAAGCGCCACCGCCAGCCCACCCTGATTCCCCCCGCCCTCGCCCGACGGAGGCTGGACGCGGTTCGAAACGATAATCAGGCGGCTCATCGGACGCTGCTCCAGGGCTTACTCAACAGCACCGCACAATTGATGGTGCCGACAAGCGAATAAGTCTGCGGGTAATTACCCCAGAGTTCGCCCGTATTCGGGTCGATATCCTCCGACAGCAACCCCGCACGGGTACGCCTCGACAACATCTCCTCGAACAGGGCGCGCGCATCATCGTTACGCCCCGTCAACCACAGCGCCTCGATCAACCAGAATGTGCACACATTGAAAGCGGTATGCGGCAGGCCGAAATCATCTTCGGTCGCATAGCGCAGCATGTGGCTTCCGCGCCGCAATCCCTCCTCCACTGCGCGCAAGGTTCCCTGGAACCTTTCGTCGTCCGGTTCGACGAAGCGCAGGTCGAGCAACTGGATCAGGCTGGCGTCGAGATCGTCGCCGCCGAAGGTCGCCGAGATGCGACCGGTTTCCTCACGCCAGGCCTCATCCTCGATCTTCGCACGGATCGCTTCCGCACGCTCGCGCCAGAAGACGGCGCGGTCGGCAAGGCCGAGTTCTTCGGCCGCATTGGCGAGCCGGTCGCACGCGGCCCAGCACATCGCGACCGAATAGGTGTGGATGTGGCTTTTCGTGCGCAATTCCCACAGGCCGGCGTCAGGCTTGTCATGGACATCCCAGGCATGTTCGCCGACCTTTTCGAGCGCGCGGAAATCATCCTCACCCGCCATCCGGTAAAGCCGTTTGTCGAAAAAGGCCTGCGCGTTGGACAGGACGATCTGGCCATAAGCGTCGTGCTGGATCTGCTCATAGGCCTGGTTGCCGACGCGCACCGGCCCCATCCCGCGATAGCCGTTGAGGCCGGTCTCGACCCGCTCCTCCAGCCGCGCTTCGCCGCCGACGCCGTAAAGCGGCTGGATATGGCCGCCCTTGGCATTGTCGACGATGTTGCGGAGATATTCGAGATAGCTTTCCAGCACGTCGAGCGCGCCAAGCCGGTTGAGCGCTTGCACCGTATAATAAGCGTCGCGGATCCAGCAGTAGCGATAGTCCCAATTGCGCCCGAGTTCGTTCTCGCCAGTCGCATGTTCTGGGATAGAAGTGGTGAGCGCGGCGACGATCGCACCGGTTTCCTCATGCTGACACAGCTTGAGCGTGATCGCGGCGCGGATCACCGCTTCCTGCCACTCGACCGGGGTCGCAAGCGCGCGCACCCACTTGCGCCATTCGTGCGCGGTATGTTCGAGCATGTTGTCGACGGTGTCGGCGATGTCGCCGAAGAAGCTTTCGTCGGGGCCGAGGAAGAAGTGCAGAGTGCGTTCGACGCGGAACAGCCGCTCATCCTCGATCCAGCCGATCGGGGCCGTGGTCGACAGGCGCAGTGTCATTTCGCGAAGTTCATAGCGGATATGATTTGATCCGCGTGTGCGCACCGGATCGCCCGCACCCCAATCCTGCGCAGGGCGCAGGCGGATGCGAATGCGCGGGCTTCCCGCCACGGGCCGCACGATCCGCGCGAAGGCGACCGGGCGATACATGCGGCCCGACCGGAAATGGCGCGGGCAGAAATCGATCACCTCGATCGCATTGCCCGCATTGTCGACATGGCGAGTGATCAGGATCGGGGTGTTGCGCAGATAGCTTTGTGTGGTCTCGACGCAGTCCTCCAGGTCGATTTCCCAGAAGCCGCGTGCGCCCTCCCCTGCCCTCGGCGCATCATCAAGCAGCGAACAGAACGCCGGATCGCCATCGACCCGCGGCAGGCAGGCCCAGACGAAACGGCCGGCGCGATCGACTAGCGCCGAGACCTGGCAGTTGCCGATCGGCCAAAGATCAAGATTGGCGGCCATCGGCTTATCCTTTCGTCAAGTCCCACAGCCACGCGCGAACGTCGGCGACGTCCGCAAGGCCGTAATCCGCGGCAGTAGCCCGCGGCGTACCGACGAGAACGCCGAAGCCGCCCTGCGCCTGCGCGCAGGCGAGCGCCGCTTCGTCGGTCAGATCGTCGCCGAGAAAGACGGGCAGGCTGCCGGCCATCGGCGTGCGTCCGATCAGCGTTTTGACCGCGTCACCCTTGTCGCAACCGGGACCGCGCAGTTCGACCATCATCTTGCCAGGCTGGACATAGAGGTGGTGCGCCGCGCCGATGGCCCGAGCACGGGCGCGAACATCGGCTTCGAGATCGGGTTGCATCCGATAATGCAGCCCGACGCCCTGGCTCTTGATCTCGACGATCATCGCCGGATGCGCCGCGGCGAAGGCACGGGCTTCTGCGATTGCTGCGTCCAGACCGGCAGGCCGCAGTGGTTCGTGCGCATGCCCGTCCTGCCGGATCTCCGCACCGTGGCTTCCCGCGACTGTGATCGCATTGGCAAGCGGACCAATCATCGCGTCGAGCTGCGCGATCGATCGCCCGCTGACGATCGCGAGCCGACCGGCGAACCGAGCATTTAACGCCGCCAGCAACTCACGCAGTTCGGGATCGGCATGCACCGATGCTGGATCGTCGACGAGCGAGACGAGCGTGCCATCGAAATCGAGAAACAGGCTGTGGCAATCGGGAGAAACGGCGGGCGGCAAAGGCAGCGCCACCGCATCTGGCCGGGTCTGCATGTCATGTCCTCACAGCAGTTATCGGCGGTATTTTTGGCCCGCCCCCGCCCGGCTGCTGCCGGGCCAACACGAGGAGGACGCAAGAAGGACGTTTCGGTTCCGCGTCTTAATCCCTTATGGACCTACGCAATGTTCATTTTTGTGCAGTGCAGTGATACGAACAATGGGCCTGGGGGAAGTGGGGTTGATTCGTGACTGCTGAACCGACGAATTCTTCGACCGCAAACGCGGCCGTACCGATCGCGACGCGCTATCCCATTTTCCTGTCGGTCGTGGTGGTCGATCGGGATCAAGCGGATACGCAGCGCGAATTTCTGACACAGATGGTCGGGACGCTCGGCGCTCTCGTCGAGGATTTCGAGATCATCCTGGTCGACAACGGATCGGCACCCGAAGCGCGCGCCGCTTATGATGCGCTGGCGCGGGTGGAGGGCGTTCCCAATCTGCAGGTCTATCATCTGCTACGCAGGGTCGATGCCGAAACCGCCTACTGGGCCGGGATCGAGAACAGCATCGGCGACTATGTCCTCGCCTTCGATCCTTATAACGACGAACTCACCTGCCTGCCCAAGGCGATCGAGCTTTGCTTGGCGGGCACCGATCTTGTCCTGATCGAAAATCAGGAGCGTGAGCGGGCGAAGGGCATCGAAGCCCTGGCCGGGCGCGCCTTCCGCGGGCTGTACCGGTCGATCTACGGTGTCGGCCTCACCGAGCGCGCGGCCCAGCACCGGCTGATGAGCAAGAAGGTTATCAGCTTCCTGCTCCAGCTGCCGCGCCCCGCAATCTGGTATCGCGTCCTGCCCGCCCGTGCGGGGTTCGCGACCGTCACGCTCACCTATCGCGCACCACGCAGCAAATCGAAGATCGACCACAATTTCACGACCCGCGCGCGCCGTGCGACCAACCTGCTGTTTTCCAGCACCCTCGCGCCGCTGCGCTTCGTGTCGATGCTGGCGCTGCTCGGTTCGGTCGCGAACATTCTTTATTCGATCTACGTCGTGATCATCGCCTTCTCGATGAACTCGGTCGCAAGGGGGTGGACGACGTTGTCGCTCCAACAATCGGGCATGTTCTTCCTGCTCTCGATCGTGTTTTTCGTGCTCGCCGAATATATGGTCCGCATGGTGCAATGGAGCATGGGCGAGCCGCCCTATTTCATCGTCGGCGAGGCGGTGAGCAGCACGCTGACCCGCCATCAGAAGCTCAACGTCGAAGCGCCCAGAGCCGACGATCAGTGACCGAAAACAGCAGCACCGCGCTCATCATCGGGGGCGGCATGTATGGCGCGTCGATCGCGACCTATCTGAAGACGCATCGAGGCTTTTCGAACGTCACCCTGTTCGAGCGCGAGGACCGGCTTCTCCAGCGCAGTTCCTATGTCAATCAGGCGCGCGTCCATAACGGCTATCATTACCCGCGCAGCTTCACGACCGCCTATCGCAGCCGGATTAATCTGCCGCGCTTCGTGAGCGATTTCGGCGACGCAATCGTCAAGGATTTCGTGAAGCTCTATGCGATCGCGCGGCTCAATTCGAAGGTCACCTCGCGCCAGTTCGAACGCTTCTGCCACGAAATCGGCGCGTTCCTCGAGCCCGCCGAACCCGCACATGCCGCATTGTTCAACCCCAAGCTGATCGCCAACGTCTATGTGACCCAGGAATATGGGTTCAACACCGCGGTCGTCGCACGCCAGCTCGAAGAAGGGCTGGTGCAGGCCGGCGTCGACGTCCGTCGATCCGCGCACGTCGCAGAGGTGACGAACGGACCGGACGGAGTGCGCGTGCGCGGCTATCGCGGGCCGGATCGCGAACCGTTCGAAGCGTCGGGCGCCTTCCTGTTCAACTGCACCTATAGCGGATTGCAGCACGGCGCGGGCCTGGGCGCCGGCAACGCTTTCGGCCTGAAGCACGAGATCACCGAAATGGCGCTGATCCAGCCGCCGGCCGCGCTGAAGGGCATCGCGGTCACGGTGATGGACGGCCCGTTCTTTTCGATCATGCCCTTTCCCGATCGCGGGCTGCACACATTGTCGCACGTCCGCTACACCCCGCACATGTCGTGGCGCGAGGACGGGAACGAGCTGCCCTATGACGTGCTCGATCGCTATCCGCGTGAAAGCCGCAGCGACCGCATGGTCCGCGATGCCGCGCGCTACATGCCTGCGCTTGCCGGCACGCAGGCGAAGGATTCGCTGTTCGAGGTGAAGACCGTGCCGATCTACACCGAGGGCAATGACGGCCGACCGATCCTGCTGTCACGCGATCCCAACCACGGCCGGATATTCTCGATTCTCGGCGGCAAGGTGGACAATATCTACGACATCCTCGAACGGCTCGAAGACGAGCCGCTCCAAACAGCAGGGCATGCGCATCCATGAAGGCACTGATCGGTCATTCGGGCTATGTCGGGACCACTTTGCTGGGCCAGCAGCAGTTCGACACGCTGTTCCGGTCGACCAACATCGGCGATCTGGCCGGCGGATCCTATGATCTGGCGATCTGCACGGCGGCTCCGGCCCAGCGCTGGATCGCTGAGCGCGATCCCGAGGCGGATCTCGCCAATATCGACCGGCTGGCCGATGCCGTAACCAGCATCGAGGCCGATCGCTTCGTCCTGATCAGCACCGTCGACGTCTATGGCGTAAGCGCCGGCATGAGCGAGACAGACGAGCCGGCCCCCGCCGGTGCTTATGGTCGCAACCGCCTTCACCTGGAAAACCGGGTGCGCGCGCATTTCCCGGACGCGCTGATCGTTCGGCTTCCCGGCCTGGTGGGCCCGGGCTTGCGCAAGAATGCGATCTTCGACTTTCGCAATGACAATGCGCTGCACCTGATCGACGCTCGCGCCGTCCTGCAATGGTATCCAATGGTCAATCTGAGCGCGGACATCGCAACCGCGCAGGCTGCCGGGCTCAAACTCGTCAATTTCGCGGTCGAGCCGGTGTCGCTCGCCGAAGTCGCCAAGGCGTGCGGGCGCGATTTCGACAACCAGGTCGAGGGAAAGACGCCGGCCCATTACGACATGCGCAGCAATCACGCCGCAGTCTTCGGCGGCACCGGCCCGTACCTCTACACCAAGCGCGAATCTCTGCTCGCCGTCCGTGCCTATGCGCAGTCCGAACCGACATCGGCTGCGATCGCCTGATGCGCATCTCGATCTCCAACATCGCCTGGGATCCGCCCGAGGACGAGGCGATCGCCGAAGTGCTGCGCGCCCACGGGGTCGCGCATATCGACATCGCGCCGGGAAAATATTTCCCCGATCCGACGCAGGCGAGCGACGCGGCGGTGGCCGACGTGCGGGGCGCATGGGCGGATCGCGGCGTCACGCTCTACGGCATGCAATCGCTGCTGTTCGGGACGCAGGGCTATAATCTGTTCGGCGACGACGGGCGGATGCTCGACCGGCTCAAGCGGATCGGCGGTCTGGCCGGGCGGCTGGGGATCAGCTTCCTGACCTTCGGCAGCCCCAAGAACCGCGACCGCGGCGATCTGTCCGATGCCGAGGTCGAGGCGCAGGCGACCGCCTTCTTCCGCGCTCTGGGCGACAGCTATGCCGATAGCGGCGTGGTGTTGTGCCTCGAGCCCAATCCGGTCGCCTATGCCTGCAATTTCATGACGACGACGACGGAGACCGCGGCGATGGTGCGGCTGGTCGATCACCATGCCGTCCGCATGCAACTCGATGTCGGTGCGCTCGCGCTCAACGGCGAGGCGCCCGAGGATCTGATCGCCGCCAATGCCGACATCATCGGCCATGTCCACGCCAGCGAGCCGCAGCTCGTCGCGATCGGCGAGGCCGGATCCGAACATGATCGCGCCGCCGCCGCCCTGCGCGTGCATCGCCCCGACAAGATCGTGACGATCGAGATGGCCGCGATCGCCGGGCCGCAACGTGACCGCGTCGACCGGTCGATCGCGCGCACGATTGCCGCTTATGGAGACGCCGCATGATCCAGTGGCTGCTCCTCCTCGCCGGCATCGCCAGTAATGCGTCGGCCAGCCTGCTGGTGAAGGCAGCGGTCGACAAGCCGATCAGCCTCAAGGATCCGTTCGCGATCGGCAACCTGATCTACGGCAGCGCGATCGGCCTCTATATGGCGGCCTTCGTCCTCTATGCGGCCGCGGTGGCGCGCATGCCGCTGACGATCGCGCACCCAGTGACGACGGCGGGGGCGATCCTGGTCGTCGGCGTCGCCGCGACCCTGCTGTTCAACGAGCAGATGAGCCCGCTGCGCATCGCCGGCTATTGCTTCCTCTTCATCGGCATCGCCTGCATCGGGCTTTCCAAAGGTGTTCCTGCATGAACGGCGACGTCCCCTCCTTCCGTGTCGACCGCTGGCTGGGCAAGACGACGCGCTATTGTTGCGTCATCCCCGTCATCAACGAGGGCGAACGGATTACGCGCCAGCTTGCCAAGATGCGCGCGCTCGGCATTTCGAAGATCACCGACATCATCATCGTCGATGGCGGATCGAAGGACGGCTCGCTCGATCCCGACAAGCTCGATGCGGGCGAAGTCCGCGCGCTCGTCACCAAGACCGCGCCGGGCAAGCTGTCGGCCCAGTTGCGCTGCGCCTACGCCTTCGCACTCGATCAGGGCTATGAGGGCATCGTCACGATCGACGGCAACGACAAGGACGATCCCGACGCGATCCCCGCCTTCGTCCAGGCGCTCGACGACGGATACGACTTCGCGCAGGCATCGCGCTTCATCCCCGGCGGGGTCGAGGAGAATACGCCCAAGACCCGCCGCCTCGCGATCAAGCTGATCCACGCGCCCGCGCTCAGCATCGCGTCGGGCTTCCACTGGACCGACACGACGCAGGGTTTCCGCGCCTATAGCGCGAAGATGCTGCTCGATCCGCGCGTATCGATCTTCCGCGGCGTGTTCGGCACCTACGAACTGCTCGCCTATCTCAATTATCGCGCGCCGAAACTCGGCTATCGCTGCATCGAGTTACCGACCGCGCGGCGCTATCCGGCGAACGAGAAGGTGCCGACCAAGATTTCCCCCTGGCGCGGTCAGATCGAACTGATGGAAACATTGTTCAAGGCCTGCACGGGCGGCTTCAATCCCCGATAGTAGAGGGGCGTATATGAACGCCAGTTCGTTGAACGACCGTAGCAGCGTGCACCGCTATCTGGTGCCGCTAATCCTGCTGCTGCTGTCCTTCGCGTCCTTTTACGAAAACAGCCTGGGCATCAATCCCGAGAATTTCCGCGCCCGTCACATGGGGTCGGACGATCTCGTTCTCGACGGGGTGATGCACGCGCGGACTGGCGGCGCCCCTCTCCTCGGTAAATTCGTGCGACCGGATCCGGCCACGGCCTCGACGCCAGAGGCACGTTACGCCGCCGGTGACATGACCGGTCGGTTCGACACTTATGAATCGAGCTTCGGTCTTCAGGTCCACGTCTTCCGTCTGGCGGCGGCCGTGACCGGCGGAAGCTCGCATGCGCTTCACGCGGTTGCGGCAATCGCGCTGGCATTGCTCGTCGTGGCGTTCCAGATCGGCATCACGCGGCTTGCCTCTCCGGCGGCGGGTATCGGCTTCGGGCTGGCCATCGCGCTCAGCCCTTGGGTATCGGGCTTTGGAAGCAGCCTCTACTGGTTCGAGGCGACGTGGTTCCTGCCGGCTGCGATCGCGCTGCTGATGGGCGCTCGCGCCATGGCGTTGCGCCAATATTATGCGGCGATGCTCGGCCTGATCCTGATCGCGTTCCTGATCAAATTCCTGTGCGGCTATGAGTACGCGACTACGGTCGTCGCAGCCACCTACAGCTTCGTCTTCCTCCACGCGTTGCGTGCCGGCCGATCGATCAAGGCGCTCGCCGGACATGCGCTGGCGATCGGCGTTGTGGCCTTCGTCGCGTTCGGGCTTGCGATGGTGATGCACGCTCATGCCATCGGCCCGACCTTGGCCGGCGGATTCGATCACATCCGCGAAACCGCGGAAAAGCGGATGTCGGGCAGCGGCGGCCAACAGGCCGGCTTCCTCGAAAAGCTGTGCGGCGCTCGGGGCGATGCCGAGCAGGTCAAGCTGTGCAAGGACGAATATAGATCCTCCTTAAACGCCAGCCCGTTGAAGGTCGTCACGCGCTATTTCATGATGCCGCATTTCATACCGTGGATCGATCAGATCCGTGAAAATGCTCTGGCGTCGAGCGGCGAAAGCGATGCGGCGGCGATCAAGAGCATCGGCAAGGCGCCATCACTCGGCAAGATGATCGACGTCGCGCGCACCGTGAGCTTCGACGGCATCCTCGCGCTTGCCATCACCATCCTGAGCATCGTGGCCTTTCTCGCCTTCGACGCCTTCGTTTTCTACCTGATCTGGCGGCAGCGCTCGCCGCTCGCATGGACGACGCTGCTGGCGTTGCTCGGCTCGCTATCGTGGTTCGTGGCAGCCAAGGGGCACAGCTTCGTCCACGCCCATCTCAATTATGTGCTGTGGTATCTGCTCTATATTCCATTTGGCGCCGCGCTGATCGTCGAATGGTGGCGCGGGCGACGCGCGGTTTAGCATCGCGCGCCGGAGGCTGCGCTCGCCTCCGATTTGTCGACCACCGACGGGGGATGATGCGCCTTGCGGCGCAGCTTGTAGGTGATCGGTTGCTCAACCCACAGATGGATCGCGATCGCGACCAGCATCACAGCGATCATGATGACAGTGGTCAGCCAGATGATGGCCGGCCAGCCCTGGCTGGGGCCGATGGACCGCGCCGCCTTCGATACGACGGGAACGACGAAGGGGTGGCTGAGATACAGCGCGTAGCTCGCCGTGCCGAGCAACTGGGCGATGCGGATCTTCCACACATGGCCGTGCTTTTCGAGCGAAAGCGCGGCGATCAGGACAACACCGCCGCCGATGCCGGTCCAAAGCGATCGTGCGCCGCCGTCCATATAGTCCGAGCCCACCAGCAGTACGAAGCCGCCGGCAAGCGCGGCGAAGGCAGGCAGGCGTGGCAGCACTATCCCGCGCAGATATCCGATCGCGATCCACATCCCGATCGCGAATTCGAGCATGATCGGCGTGGAATAGAATCGCATCGCGGTCACATCTTTCGGCCACAGCGGACCTGTCCAGACGAGCGCGAGCAGGATCGCCGTCACCAACGCCACGCGCGCCACCACGCCGCGCAGCAGCAGCGCAAACGCGAACAGAACGTAGAAGAACATCTCCAGATTGAGGGTCCAACCAAGGAAGAAGACCGGCTGGATCTTGCCCCCCTTGTCGAACGGCACGAACAGCAAGGAGAGGATCAGTTCACCCCATGACGATTTGGTCGAGTGGAGGAGCTGCGGGAGGACCAGAGCGACCGCGAACAGCGCGAGCGTGGCGAGCCAGTAGAGCGGCGCCACACGGATGATGCGGTTGACCATGAAGTCCACCGGGCCGGACGGGCGGTGGGCGGTCGTATAAACCATCACAAAGCCGCTGATCACGAAGAAGAGGTCGACGCCCGAATTGCCGAGCATCAGCGTTTCGCGCGCTACACCCAGCGGAACCAGGGGCGCTTCCAAATGCACGCAGACCACGAGCAACGCCGCGATCGCGCGCAAAACCTGGAGATTGAAGAGCAAGGCTCGCCCCCTGAAAACCGCAGAATCCTTAGGGTGTGGAGAGGGTGCGTGCAATGGCCAGCCAAAATGAAAGCACCCCCCGGGGTAAGGGAACCCGGGGGGTGCGTCCCACGCGGAGGAAATTGCCAGTCCGGCCGCGTGTGTGGGGGTGAGGTGGGTATTCGATCAGTGGGCCGCAACGGTGACGCGGGTGTTCTCCGCGACCTGGGTGCCCGAGTTGGCGAGCGCGAGTTCGACCTGCGGCATCGCGCGGGCTTCGGCGATCTTGGCGCACTTCTTGGCGGCGGTCATCGCCTGCAGCGACTTGTCGCCACGATTGGCACAGACCATTTCCGCGGCGCGGCTGACCCGGGCCTTCAACTCGGTGGCGCCATCGGCGCTGGCGAGCGTCAGATCGCCGTAGCGAACGAAAGCCTGGGGAGCGAGGGGCTCCGCCGCGCTCGCCGGGAAAGCGATGGTGGCGGTGGTGGCAACGACGGTGGCGACGAGAGCGACGAACTTGAACATGACCAATCTCCTTTGGGGATCGAGCCAGCCGGAAGCCTTCGCCCGATCTTTCTTCCTGTGAGCGGCCGCGATCCGTTTGATCGTTGCCGTTGAGGCTCTTCTATGCCTGCCCCCTGGTGCGTTCATGCGTGCTTCGACGAGCAGGCCGCTCGCCTCCACCAACCCGCCGATCGGCCGACGAACGACATGATGCCGTCGACCAACGGCAGGCCGGGTAGTCTGCCCGCGTGACGGAACCGCGTCGGGCGGGCTACGTTCGCATGAAAACGTCGAATGCCGCCGCTTCCGGAGACGAATCATGCTGCCCCACTCGCTTGTCCTCGCCACTGCCCTGCTCGTCGCGCCTATGGTCGCGGGCGCCGCGCCGCTGCCCTTCAAGGTCGAGGTGAAGGCCGATCTCGCCGAGCCTTGGGCGATGACCTTCCTGCCCGACGGGCGGATGCTGGTGACAGAGAAGAAGGGCGAGTTGCTGAGCCTCGACGGGAACGGCAAGGTCGCCGGGAAGATCGCGGGGGTGCCCAAGGTCGCTTATGGTGGTCAGGGCGGACTGGGCGACGTCATCCTCCATCCTGGCTTCGCGAAAAACGGCATCATCTATCTGAGTTATGCCGAGGCCGGCCCCGGCGACACCGCCGGAACCGCGGTTGCCCGCGCGCGGCTGGTGCTCGGCAAGGCGGGCGGCAGCCTTCAGGACCTGAAGGTCATCTGGCGACAGTCGCCCAAGGTCAGCGGGCGCGGCCATTATTCGGGGCGCATGGCGTTCGCGCCCGACGGGCATCTGTTCATCACGTCAGGGGAGCGACAGAAGTTCACGCCTGCGCAGGACATGAAGCAGAATCTGGGCAAAGTGATCCGCCTGACCGACACCGGCGGAGTGCCTGCCGACAACCCCTTTGCCAAGCAGGGAGGCGTTACTGCACAAATCTGGTCCCTGGGGCATCGCAATCTGCTCGGGATCGCCTTCGACGCCGACGGGAGGTTGTGGGAGCAGGAGATGGGCCCGAAAGGCGGCGACGAGGTCAATTTGATCCTGAAGGGCCGCAACTATGGCTGGCCGGTCGTTTCGAACGGCAGCCATTATGACGGCCGCGACATACCCGACCATCCGACCCGACCCGAGTTCGAAGCGCCCAAGGTCTCGTGGAACCCGGTGATCTCGCCTGGCGGGCTGATGATCTATTCGGGCGCGATGTTCCCGGCGTGGAAAGGAAGCGCCTTCATCGGCGGGCTTTCCAGCGAATCGCTCGTCCGCGTTGCACTCAAAGGCGACGGTGCCACCAAGGCGGACCAATGGGGGATGGGCGCGCGCATCCGCGAAGTCGAACAGGGGCCGGACGGGGCGATCTGGCTGCTTGAAGATGGCGGACAGGGCTCGCCCGGTCGCCTGCTGCGCCTTACGCCCGATTAATCCGCCTTGGCGGAAATGCGCAAGTGGGGCGGCCAGTAGACAGCCGTTCCCGTTGCGCGTGCCCCTCCCCCTCGTCAGACAAGGGCCGCCCATCTGAAGAGCGGGCTCGATAGAGGAGGACGGATTGGCCGAAGGTCTGGCAGGCGGTACCGCCGTTGTCACGGGTGCCGCAGGCGGCATCGGACTGGGCATCGCACGCGCGGCGGCGGATGCCGGAATGTCGCTGGTGATCGCGGACATCGCGGCGGACAGGCTGGCCGCCGTCGAGAAAGAGTTTCTCGATCGCGGGATCGAAACGCTCGCGATCGTCACCAACACCGCCGACCCTGCCGCGGTCGACAGGCTCGCGCACCAAGCGATCGAGCGCTTCGGCGCGCCCCGGCTGCTCGTCAACAATGCGGGCGTCGAAATGATGGGCGACATCTGGGAACTCCCCGCCGAACAGTGGCAGCGGATCATGGACATCAACGTGCTCGGCCCGGTCCACGGCGTCCGCGCCTTCGTGCCCGCAATGATCGCGGCGCGGACGCCGGCCTATATCGCCAACATCACCTCGATCGGCGGTCTGGGCATGTCGGGCGGGCAGGCACCCTATATCGTCAGCAAACATGCGCTGCTGTCCTTCACCGAATGCCTCTTCCTGGAACTCGCCGAGGCGGCGCCGCATATCAAGGTGTCGGCGGTGCTGCCGGGGCCGGTCGCAACGCGCATCTTCACCGATGCCGTCGCACTGACCGAACAGGCGCACATCGCCAAGGCGCATGACCAGATGGAGGCCGTGCTGGCCCAGGGCATGTCAGGCGACGATGCCGGCCGCGCGATCGTCGACCAGATCGTGGAGGGTCGCTTCTGGGTCTCGCCGCATCCCGAAATGATGGAGGGCGCCGCCCAGTCGCGTGCCGCCTATCTGGCCGGGCTTCATACCCCGGCACAGCGGGTGCGCCCCAGCTATGACAGCAAGAAATAGGACGGGAGGACGACGATGAGCGTATTGGAACAGAAGCTCACCGGCAAAGTGGCGCTGGTGACGGGCGCCAGCCGCGGTATCGGGCAGGCGATCGCGACTTTGTTTGCGTCCGCCGGCGCTACAGTTGTCGTCAGCGCCCGCAGCCTCGGCACACCCACGGCCGGCGCGCGACATGGCGAGGCGGTCGCCCTGCCCGGCACACTCAATGAGACCGTCGCGATCATCGAGGCGAATGGCGGCAAGGCCTATGCTATCGCCGCCGATCTGGAGGACGATGCGCAGTGCGCCGAGCTTCCGGGCAAGGCCGCGGAACGTGCGGGCGGGCTCGACATCCTCGTCAACAATGCGGGCTTTGCCGACTATGCGCCGATGGAAAGCATGTCGATGGACACGTTCGATCGCACCATTCAGCATTATTTCCGCGCGCCCTTCATCCTGTCGCAGAACGCGATCCCGCTGATGAAGCAGCGCGGCGCAGGGTGGATCGTCAACCTCGGCTCGGCCAGCGCGCAGAAGCCGGTGCGTCCTTATGGCAGCGGCGACGTCACGTCGGGCCTGGGTGTCTATGGCGCGATCAAAGCAGGTCTGGCGCGACTGACACAGGGCATGGCGGCCGAGCAGCAGGCGAACAATATCGCGGTCAATCTGGTGGCTCCAACCGGTGCAATCCGCACCCCGGGCGCGAGCGGCTATATCCCCTCGGCCTTTCCGGGCGAACCGGTCGAATATCTCGCGGCTGTGGCGCTGCACCTGAGCAGCGTACCAGCAGCCGAGCAGACCGGTCTCGTCACCTTCGCGCTTCAATATGCCAAGCATGCGGGGCTTCAGGTGACGACGCTGGACGGCAAGTCCGCCTTGCCGCCGGCACCTGAGCCTTTATGGGCTCACCCCGACGTCATCGCGTCGGGGCTCTGACGCCTCAATAGCCGTCGCTGGCGATCGCGGCGCCGATGGCAAGGCCCGCGATCCCGGCGATCAACGCGCCATCATTGTTATAGCGATAGCCATATCCATAGCGCGGATAGCCATAGCCCACGCCGTAGCCATATCCGTATCGCGGATAACCATAGCCATAACCGCGGGGGGCATAGCCATAATAGCCGCGCGGGCCGCGATAGCCGCCATATCCGTAGCGATCACCCCGCCAGCCGCGGTCGCCGCGCCATTGCCGGTCGCCGCGCCAGCCGCGATCGCCACCGCGCCAGCCCCGGTCGCCATAATAGCCGCGATCGTAACGCTGTGCTTCGGCAGGGACCGCTGCGACCATCGCGCTGCCGATTGCCAAAGCGGCGACCATTGCCTTGATCTTGATCATGATACGCTCCTTACAGAACCGATCCCCTCGGGAATCGATCGAAACGACGGTTTACATCGTCCAATCTGAACCGCTCGAGAACAGCCCATTCAGGTAACGCATAAGGCGAGGATTCCCTCCCTGCACCGATGCACAGGGAGGGAGAGCCCGATCAGAACTTGTACGCGACGGTCCCGCCAAACCAGCGCGGCTTGTCATACGCGAACTGGTCGGTGCCGCCGAAGGTCAGCAGCGTGGCGAAATAGCGTTCGTTGAACAGGTTCTTGCCGAAAACCGACAGGCGCCAATGCTCGTCCGGCGTCGTCCAGCTGATCGACCCGTTGGCGAGGGCATAGCCCGGCGCCGCCACGCGATTGAGCACGTCGACATACCAGCGGCTCGTCAGATAGACCGACGCATCGACATCCAGCTTACCGCCGCCCAGGTCGGTCGTGTAATTGGCGGCGATATTGCCCGTCCAATGCGGCGCGCGCGGCAGATCCTTGCCCGACACGTTGATCGGTGTCGTGATGTTGCCGCTCATCGGCGGTACCGCCGGATTGGGGATGGTGACCGCAGCGCCTGGGAAGTCGGTGATCTTGGTCTTCAGGCGCGCGGCGCTCGCCGACATGCGGAAATGCTGGTTGAACTTGACCTCGAGGCTGGCCTCGGCGCCGTCGATCTTCGCCTTACCGGCATTTTGCAGGAAGCTCACCGTCACGCCATTGATCGTGCCGAACTGCGTTACCTGCAGGTTGGTGTAATTATAGTGGAAAGCGGCGGCGTTGAAGCGGACATTCGAGCCGAGATTGGTCTTGATGCCGCCTTCGAACGCCTCGATCTTCTCCGGGCTGGCCGGGATCAGCGCGCCGTTGCGGGTCAGCGGGTTGTAGGTGCCGCTCTTGAAGCCACGCGAATAGGACGCATAAACGTTGCTGTTACGTGCAAATTCGTAGCGGGCGACTGCGCGCGGCGAAAGGTTGTTGAACGTCGTGCTGCTACCCGCGCGGTTCTGGTTCGGGTCGCTCGCCGGCGGGATGTAGAGTGCGGTCTTCTTGTCGCGGGTATAACGCGCACCACCCGTCAGGAAGAGGTGATCGACCAGCTCATAGGTGCCCTCGACGAAGCCCGAAATCGATCGCGTCTTCTGACTGTCGATCGTCATATTGCCGTTGGTGTTCTGCGGATCCTGCGCGGCATAGGCCTGCAGCGCGTTACCGCCGACCATCCACTTGAACCTGCCCTCGCCATTGCTGGTCAGCAGCAGATCCTGATAGGTCGAATGGCCGACCCAGTTGATCGTGATCCGCGTGACGTTGAGCGGCGAATAATCGAAATCCTGCGCATAGTCATTATCGGTGTTCTGATAGGCCGCGACGCCGGTGAGCGTGGCGAAGCCCAGATCGACCGACATATGCCCGTCGATCATATATTGCTTCACGCGCAGGAACGGCTTGAAGTCGAGCGCGGTCTGGAAATCACCGGTCGGGATCACCGTGCTGAGCGGCAGGTTCAGCGGGTTGCGCGCGGGGTTGTTGACCAGCGTGCGGACGTTGCTGTTGCCGTTGAGCGGATGGGTTGCGAAGGTCGTGTCGTCCTTTGTGTAGCTGTAGAATCCGCCCAGTTGGAACTCGACGCCCTCGGACGGCTGGAACAGCATCTTGCCGCGCAAAGCGCCGATCTTTCGCTTGCCCATGTCGACGTTGCGGAAGATGTCGCGGATATAGCCGCCATTATCCTCGGCCACGCCCGACAGGCTGACTGCCAGCTTATCGTCGACGATCGGTCCGGAGATGTACGCCGTGCCGTGGAGATAATCGAAGCGGCCGTAGCTGATCGATCCTTCGCCCTCGGTCGTGAAGCTGGGCTTCTTGGTGACGATGTTCACCGCGCCGCCGGTGGCGTTGCGCCCGAACAGGGTGACCTGCGGCCCCTTCAGCAACTCCACCCGCTCGACATTCGCCAGTTCATAGACCGCGCCGAACGAGTCGGGCTGATAGACGCCGTCGAAATAGGTCGCGACGTTCGGCTCGTCGCCTGCCGCGAAGTTGCGCGTGCCGATGCCGCGCACCGTCGGCTGGTTGGTGCTGGTGGTGCGTGCCCACACGAAGCCCGGGGTCGCGGCGGTCAGATCCTGAACCGCGCTGATCCCCGCGCTCGTCAGCTGTTGCTGCGTCAGAGCGGCGACCGAGATCGGCACATTCTGAAGATTTTCGGATCGGCGCTGCGCAGTGACGACGATCTCGCCGATGCCGCTGTCATCGACGGCGTCCGCCTGCGCGGCGGGTGCCGGGGTTGCGGTCTGCGCGGTTGCGATGCCAGGCGCCATTGCGGCCCCCAGCAACAGGACATGCCTGAAGCCCATCAGTTCCTCCCTTATTATCTGGCCTTTTTATAGACGATAGAGTTACCCCTTTCGCCCCTCCGGAACTACATCAAATGATGGCAAGTCATCTATCGCCATTTGGTAAGGGTCTGCCATGCGCACACTGACACCGGACGCCGCGCTAGCGATCACGGAGCTTCAGCAGATGCTCTATGACCTGGGCCATGAGATCGACGCGAATACCGGCCGCGCGATCGCCGATTATTACTGCGCCGACGGCGCGTTCGTGGTCGGCGAGCATCGCTATCAGGGGCATGCACAGCTCGAGGCCTTCTACGCTGCCGAGCGCGATCGGATCGCGAAGACGCTGCAGGATGGCGAGCGCCAGCTGCTCCACGCTTTCGTCAATCCGCGCATCTTCGTCCATGACGAGAGCCGCGCGACCATCAAATGCTTCAACCTCAATTTCTCGGCGCCGGGCGCCCGCCCGATTGCCGGGCCGATCGCACCCAATCTGCTGGTCGAATGCCGTCTGGAATGCCGCCGCGAAGCCGATGGCCACTGGCGCATCGCCGAATTCAGCAGTTCGCCCCAGTTCGTCGCCAAGACGATCGTGCATCACGACGTGGCGAAGGGCGACGCGAATGGCTGATGCCGCCCGCCTGATCGCCGCCGAACATGCGCGCCGCCGCGCGATCGAGGCCGACGATGCCGACACGCTCGACGCAATGACCGCTGATATATTTCATTATGCCCATATCAACGGGCTGGTGGAGGATCGCGCGACCTATCTCGATCGCATCCGCGCCCGCGCCGTCATCACCCACGCCACCGGCGCGTCCGATCTCTCAGTCGAAATCCGGCCGGGCTATGCGCTCCTGAAAGGCGTGTCGTTCATGGAGTTCGAATGGCGCGACGGCAGCGCGAAGGGGCGCATCGACACCTTGTTCCTGTCAGTTTGGGAACCCGCAGGCGACGACTGGACAATCGTCGCCTACGCATCCACTCCGAAACCTTAAGCGGCGCGCGTCGCCTTGAACGGGGCGTTGCCGAACGGCCCGAGCTTCATCGAGCCGTCGATCACGTCGCCGTCGATGGTCGCGTTGACCTCCAGCGTCATCGCCATCGGGGTCTTGATGTCCATCTTCCAGCTGAGCGCATTGCCGTCGATCTTGCCGTTGGCCAGCTCGACGTTGCCCATTGGGCCTTCGCTGTTCCCGGTCAGGCTGCTCCCGTCGCTCTTGAGCACCAGGACACCCTTCTGTTCGCCCATCGGCGACTTCACCACGCTATCCCAGCGCCCGTCCACATTGGCCATGTCTATCCCCTACCCAAAGGTCGTTCGAACGATGCGTGGCTGCGCCACACGCCGCCGAAATAGGCAGCGACATCATCCGTGACAAGGTGTCACGGCAACGTCATCGAACGCTATCGATTGTGCGCGAACCGTTCTCAGGGGCAAGTCGAATTGATCGGGCGGAGCCGATAATGCCATTCGACCGCCTTCGCCCGCCCACTTATCTCACCTTCGATCCGAGCGTCCAGCCGATCCGCATCGCGCTGGTAGATCACGCGCTGCGGGAAATCGTGGCTGCGATTTTCGAAGACGACGCGGCGGTCGCTCAGCTCGATCGCCTTGAATTCGGTCGGCGCCTGCCCGGACGGATTGGCGAAGAAGCTGATCCCGTCGCCGCTTGGCGCGATCCGCGAAAATTCCCAGCTCGTGCGCTTCGCCGACACCGTCTTGCTGGTGCCCAGCATCACGCCGCCGCGCGCATCGCTCCAGCTTTCGGCCGTCTCACGCCCGGCGGAACATTCGATCCAATATCCCGCCAGCCATGACGGCAGCGGCGATGCGGCGGTGACGGGGGCCATGAAGGACGCAAACATCGCCAGCAACATCGCACCCTCCGCTCAGTCAATCCGGTCTAGACCCGCCTATAGCGAAAATACCAGATTTTAGGCACTTATGTGCATCATCCGATTGAATTTTAGGCGTTAAGTCTGCCGATTGGGTAGTGCCGTTTCGCTATCAGCAATCACCAAGCAATCACCAGACGCCATTTCGGCTCTTCGCGTCGGGTGTGGTGCCGGCTTCTCACGCGAAATTGCCGCCGCCTGGTTCGCCCGTTTCCTTATTCTCTTCAACTGCGTCGTCGGGCTCGGGAAGCCCATCGTCGACCGTGTCGGCGAGCGGCGTGTCTGATGGTTCTTCGTCCTTGGTGTCGGGGTACATTTCGCGCCTCCTATACCGTTTCTGATCGTCTCAGCCTGCCCTTGCTCCGCGCGGATTGATTTCACTTTCTCGTTACCCGCCACCCGCTCCGCATGCCTTCCGCGTTCACGGACCGGCTTGCGACTACGGCGCATCGTCACCGCCATCCACGCGCCTAAGAGGAGCGGTGCTACGGTGAAGGCTCCTGCATAGGCGGTGGCAGCCCCGTTACGCGGATCGGATGCGGATCAGCACGGCCAGTTCAGTCGAAGCTCTTCGCCAATCGCGCTGACCAAAATGACCTCTCTCGGGCCGCCGACTTGTACAACCTCAACCGGAAGCCCAGCGATTTTCACGCCATCACCGTCGAGGATCAAGGCCGCCCCACCGGGAGCGCGGCGGATGATGTCATGAAGAGCTGACATCGGGATGCGCCAGCAACGCAGGACCAACCCGCACGCGACGGCCATGCTGAGTACGGCTTCGAAATCCTCGATGGTCATGATCTTGTAAAAATGCCGATCGGGGCTTTTCGATCCCGCTGCGGCGGGATACTTCCCGCTGCATTGATTTAGCCACCATTCCGCCGACGGCGCGTTACCCCGCCATGAAACCAGTCACGATCGACATTCCGCATTCAACCGGCAAAGCCGCCGCCCGCCAACGCATCGAGGGCGGTTTTCATAAGCTCGCCAGCTTTGTGCCTGGCGGGAAGGTAACCGAACACCGATGGGAAGGTGACAGCCTGTTCTTCGCAGTCGAGGCGCTGGGGCAGCGAGTCGCGGCGCGGCTCGATGTGCTGGAGGATAAGGTGCATGCGGAGGTCGATCTGCCGCCCGCGTTGGCGCTGTTCGCTGGGAAACTGCGAGGAGCGCTGACGGAGGCGGGGACGAAGCTGCTGAGGTGAAGCGAGCAAAAAACGTCAACTTGCAGGTCCGGGTTCGAATCCCGGCGAGCCCACCCTAGGCGCTGATCGCGATGCACGGCCATTTCACTGCGGCCCCGTTCGATAGTATATTGTATGCGGAATAGCCCCTTATTGACTCTAACGCTCCCATCGATTTGTTGCGAAATCGCAAGGCGGGGGCCGCCGAGGAGCTCTTTGGAGCGGGGAGATGGTTAGGAGTGCTAAGAAATCTGGAGGCTGTTCAGTACATCCGTGATGTAGGCAGCGGGCGCACTCAACCGATCGTGGTGGCTGCCGAAGCAGACGACGGCAATGTCGTTGAGGTGGTTCTAAAGTTCTCGTCCTCCTGTGATATGGGGACAAACTCGCTGGCGGTCGAAGTGATTTCGGCTTGCCTAGCCGGAGCCGTTGGGCTTCCCATCCCCGAGCCATTTGTGGTTTCCATTCCCACTGACTGGAGGGACTGCCTTCCGCCCGCCGTTCGGAACAGATTCTCTGAGTTCGACAATTTGGCCTTCGGGTCGAAACTGGTTTGGCCCCAGTGGCCAGCCTGGACTGCGACGAACCGTCTCACGCCGCGCATGTTGCAAACAGCTGCCGAGATACTGGCTTTCGACGGCTTCATCGAGAACGTGGATCGTCGGGATGGTAACCCCAACTGCTTGGTCAGCGGCGACAATCTACGTATTTTCGACCACGAACTCGCCTTTCCAAGGGGTCTGCTTGGTCCAAAGCCTTGGGCGCTTGGTGGCCTGGGGTCGTTCAGCGAGCCCGGAAAGCACATATTTCGCCGAGAACTGGTTGCGCAGTTGATCGATCACGGTACGATCCGGCAAAAGTGGTCAGACTTGCATGACGACGACATAGCCGCCTATGGCGCTGCAGTGCCTTCAATCTGGCGCGACGAACCATTCATTGCCGATATTCTAAAGAAGATCAGGCAGGTTCGTGATAATGTCGATGGTTGTATGACTGAGTTGGATCGGATCCTGAAATGAGCCGCCGGCCCTACAGCTACAGCGTTTTGCGCTACGTTCACGACGTGGTGACCGGTGAGTTTGTGAATGTCGGCCTCGTTTTCCTAGCGGCAGGACATGAGGGCTACCCGCCTGTCGTTCTGACGGAGTTTAAGGAGCGCATACAGCGCCTGCGACCGCTCTTTCCCGACATTGATCGGATTGCCTTTATTGCCGCGATTGCTGCGGTGCGCCGGGCCTCCAAGTCAATCGCTAAGCAGGTCGAGGGCGATCGACTATTTTCGAGTGGCGATGCTCGAGCAGTCGCGACGCGGATGCTGCCGCATGACGGGAGCTCCCTCCAGTGGTCTGAAATTGGGACCGGGATCGCAAAGGATGTGGAGAAAGAGTTTCACCGCATCGCCGACCGCATGCTCTCCACCTATGACCGGCGAACAGAAACTCGAAAAACGGATGATGACGTCTGGCGTCCGGTGAGACAGGCGTTGGCGGATCGCCACATAGCCATTGAATTCGAGCCGAAGGTTATTCGTGGAAGCGTGGATGCGATCGAGTTCGCGCATTCGTGGAAGAATGGTCGGATTCATGCCTATGAGCCATTGTCCTTCGATCTCGCTGATGCCGAGAACATCAAGAATAAGGCGCGCAGGTGGATGGGGCACCTGTCGTCGGTGAACATCGGCGCCAGCGACGACTTCAAAGCGTACTTTATTGCCGGACGGCCGAGTGACGATCGCCTTTTGCCAGCATATCACGCTGCTCTCGAGATTCTTCGGGCTGCTCCCAGCGCGCCCGAGGTTTACGAGGAGGGCGAAGTCGACAATCTCGTTAACTCGATCGAGGACGAGTTCAGGCAGCATCAGGCAGCGGGGTATTAGTCGCCTCGCACCGATCTGAGGTCAGCTTAGGATCATCGCCTCGGCGATTGCGCTGATCAGCGCCGACCGGGGGACCGGCACACTCACCGAAACATACCCTGGATTGACCGCCCGTCTTTGCCCATACAGCCCGATCCACTCCCGCCCATGCATCCGCCAGGCCCGCTGCAACGGCACAACCGGCAACAGGTAACAGACCCGCGATGGCGCATAGGCATAAGCGATGAAGTCGCAGGCCAGCGACTTTTGCACCCAGCCCGGCACACGCCGTTCCTCGTCGCTCCACTGCTCCAGTAGGATGTCGTCCCAGTCCTCGGCACGCACCTTCTCATCGACGGTGTAGGTCCGGCCGCAGGCGAGGGTGAGGACGCGATCGACCCCGCCTCGCTGTGCCCAGCCATCGTCACGGACGGACACGGCCGACCGAAGCCGCGGGAAAGCCCGACGGTATGTATCGACCCACCAGTCGGCCTCCGCGTGCCGTTCGGACATGGCGAGGCTGTCGCGGAAGCGGTGAACACGACGAGGCGGGACGCGATGATTACCGCGCCCCGCCCTCTGGCTCTGGTGTGGTTGGGGATTAGCCGTGCGCTACGCTCCCGTCTCGCTGCATCGCGAGCGCCTTTATCGCCTCGCGCCGTTCGGGATGCCCGATGATCGGCGAGGTGAACTGCTCCAACGGCAACTCGACATTGGCCGTCTCAATCCACATGGCGCCGGCCCGGATCGTCACCAGTCCGCCGGCGGCCTCCAGGCTGGCCATCCACGCTATAGGGTCAAAGCTCATGGGATCACCCCCTCGCGACGCTGGGCAAGATGCTCGGCTACTGCCTGTCCTCCGCCACACCGGATCAGGATGATGCTCAGACGATCGAGGTGGGAGGACAAGGGATATGGCAGATTCGGCTGCCGGCGCAGGTAGAGACGATCGTCTACTAGGATGACGATGCCACCGTGCGCGGACCATTCGGCAATCCACTCCTTGGCGTCGAAGCCAGCGACGAGCGGCGGGCTTGCGGGGATAGAGGCCATGGCTCATGCCCCCCCCTTCGCCGCCAAGTGGCGGATGTCGTCGGCGATCCACGCCAGATCGGTCGGATCGTCCGTCCCGTCCTCAAACCGCTCGTTGAACAGGCCCAGCTTCATGAGCAGAGCGGCGTGATCGGGAGCCCGGATCGTGAACAGCGCGTCCATCGCCTTGCAGTAAGCCGTCACCCGCACATCATCGTCGAGATGACCATGTGGCGTTTCATCGCTTAACTTTCGCGCCGTCTGATATGCATCCAAGCCAGACTGCCATGTTGGCACTCCAGCCTTGGCGCTGTCTCCTGCAGCGATCCGCTCGAGATCCTCGATCGCGCCCCAAAGGAGTTGCTGGTCAAGGCCGGACATGTCGAGACCCTTGGCAAAGGCCGCCGGGCGTTCATCGAAAACGGCCGTGTCGGCCCAGCGACCTTCGACCAAGCCCGAGAACGCCCGCTTCAGCTTCATGACGACGCCGGGGACGGTTCGGGCCGGCGTCTGTTTCATCAACATGTCCGCCGGGTCCATACGCTCGAAGAAAGGAGCGGCCGCCGCGTCGGTCAGATCGCCAGGCGAGACCTTCATTTCGCTCAGCGCTTTTCGGTATGTTTCAAACGCGCTGATGAGCTGCGGATCTTCCTCGGTTGCGGAAGTGCCCTGCCCGGCAAGGCGTCGAAAATCAGCTTCGATCTGATCCATCGCCTCACCGGCATGACTGCCGACATGATATTCCTGGCGACAGATTTCGAGTTTGGCGAGCGCGGCTACCAGATCAGGACAAGGCGTCGCGATGAGCGCGTCGAGCTTGGCGGTCGTGAAGTCGAGCAGGATGTCGGCCTCAGCCTTCAGGCACTCGAACCCCTGGCTATCGGGGAGCGTCGAGTGCGAGGCGTGACGATCGTAAATCTGACGAGAGCGTCGGTATTCGGCGAGCGCCTTGTCCCAACTTCCGGCGTCTTGCTGACGGGCGAGAAACCAGTCGAGGCAGCCCAGCTCCATTTCGACCGCCCGGCGATCTTCAGGCGCGTCCGGCGCATCGATCTCCAAGCTGTCGGCCTCGCCTTCGGGATCGCGATAGTGGATTGCTACGATCAGCTTTGCGAGGTTATCTGCATCGCAGGATGGCTCGAAGATTTGGATCGCCCGCGCCGCCTCGTGCCAGCGTTCGGCTGCGAGACCACCCTCTTCATCCTTCGGAACTGGCGACAGCCATGCTGTGACGTAGCGGTCGACAAGCTCTCGCATCATGGAGCTGGCGCCGGCCGGGATGGCGGGGAGGACGAATTGCTGACGCTCGTTTGCGGGACGGTCTGCGTAGGAAAGCTCGCCATTGGCCGGGCGGAGTGTGAAGTGTTCCATCACAGCATCCCCAGCAATTCGAGGATGTGGGGCAGGAATGCGATCACGCCCGCGCCGGTGGCGTAGGCGGCGAGATCGGTCTTTTCGATGCGCGAAAGCTTGGCCGGACGCGCCCCCGGCGGTATGGTGCTCATAGCCATTCACCTCTGATCAGGTGTTGCGGTTAGAGCCGGGGCAAGGGGCCTAATCCTTGCCTCGGCTCGCCCTTTCTGTTATCAGAAATAATGAAGGATGCAAGAGTTTCTGATAACAAAAAGAAGATCGGCCGCCCTGCTACGGGGGTGGGCACAATGATTGGGGTTCGGGTTCAGCCTGCCGATCTTGCGGCGCTGGACGAATGGATCGCTTGTCAGCCCGATCCCAAGCCAACGCGCCCCGATGCGATACGCCAACATCTCCGGCGCAGCCTTGACCATTGCAGTTCGATGCTAAGCGAGAATTCACGCTCAACCGTGCCTAACGAGGTGACGCGATAGCTGATGAATATCCCGGGTTCTTTCCTGACGGGTAATGTCCGAACTGATGCCAGGCTAGCTTTTAAGTGATGTCTTTAAACGTCGCCGAACCCACTAGCGCCTGACGCAGCCAACCGACCGTTATCGTATCGTCGCCTTCGCTTTAGCATCGACCCGCGACGAGCCAAGGCGCATCGCGTCCACGAATGCGCAGGCCTCGTACTCAGTGGGCCAGTGATAGACCGGCACGAATTGGCCGTAGTGGGTGCCAGCTTGGCCGCGGTAGATATAGCCCGCTGCCCACCATCCACGCAGATGCTGCGCCGGCTCTGCCTTCCACTCTTTGTCGGCTTCGCCCTGCATGATGCTCCCTAACCCCGCGCGATCATCATCAAGCGTTTCCGCTCGCGATCATCGGCCCACGACCATGCCCATTGGTCCACACCTGGCGGGGCATGATCGGGGCGGAAGTAGCCTTCAAGATGTTTGACGATGAACGCGACAGTCGTGCGCACCTGGCTGTCGTGCTTCATCCATCGATCTGTCGTCGCGTCATCCCAAAGCGGGCGCATCACGCCGCTGTAATAGTAGAACTGGTTCCAGCCCGAGCAGTCTGGCTTGAGCCGGCACCTATATCGCCGGTTCACCAGCGAGAAGTCGGCCCCTCGATCTGCAAGCAAAGCATCGAGGTCGACCGCACGCCATTTCTTGCACGTGTCGCAGCCGACCCTGACGATCCATGTCTCTGGCTTCTCCCCGCGCGCCTCGATCATTCTCGTTACAGTGTGCGTCCAATGAGGGAAGAACGCCGGTGGTGAGCGGCCCATAATTTCGGGTTTCGTCGTTCGGGCAGCGGTCAGCCACGACCGAAGTCGCGCTCAACGCCAGCGGCGGCATCCCATTCTCCCGTGGTCATGCCCATCATGACTTCGAAGAGCGAGCGGCTATCCTCTGGCGCAAAGAGGGCGGGCGGCTTAGCTTGCGGCGCCGGTACATGCAGGAAGATCGCTTCGCCCTGCTCGTAGGTGACAGGGATGAACTCGATCGGGTGAAACTCGGGCAGTGGCTCCAGGTCGCCTGCGCGCATGTCGTGCCACATCTCGTCGACCAAGACGCCGTAGATCCACTTCAAGGGGGAGCGAACTAGCGCTGCAGCTTTGCCGTCATAAGCCGCGATTGGCTGCCAGCCATGCGCCTCGATGAGCGGCTGCCAGGTCGACAGATCGTGCCGATATGCCTCTACTTCGGCCCAAGGGACGCCCGCTTGATTCGTAGAGCTGTCAAAATTGCAGAGCGGGTCGTGCCGCATGTTCGCCTCCGTGTTCCATGAGAACAAACATGGAACACGCGTTCCGAGTCGGTCAAGCGTCAGCGACGAGCGCAACGACCTCCGGGGGGAGCTTAAGCATGCTTCCACGAAAAAGCGCAAACTGGACAAGTCTAGTCGAAGTGATATGTCGTGTGGATGGGCATTATCATAGATTCTGACGGCGCTCGTCCTGACCCTCAGGCTGAAATGCGAGAAGCGCGTGAGCGCGAACTCTTTGAAGCTATCGGTCGCTTTACAGTGGCATGGGCCGATCTAGTCAGCACTTTGGCAACCGGCATTGACAGGCTCGACAGGCTCGCGCCGATGCTCGGGATGCAGCAATCCGTCACCGAGGACGTAAAGGATTTAAGTTTGCCATTCCGCCGAAATTTGGCAAAATTCTTTAGCCTCGTAGGACAACGGACGCCTGAATCCGAAGAATTGAAAAATGTTCTCTCCAACCAGCAACTGCTGCTTAGATGCGAACAAATATCACAGAGTTTTGCGATCGGGCGCGCCGCGATCCCTATTGGCTCAACGAAGGTTGAGGTCATAAAATTATCTTTGGGTTATGATCACGAGCCGATTGACGGGACGACCGCTGAGCATCTTTTCGATTTTGCGCAGCGCCTTAATTCCATGAACATGCATATCGGTTACGCCATGATGGTTGCGAGCCGTCCGCCAATCCAATGATCGCCATCTCGCCAAGCCGAATCGCCCGAAGTTATCCGGATACTTCGCTCGAACTGGCACGTTTGATTTACGAGGGTGTGCTGCGGCGCACACCCTCCACGCAAGAGGTCTTTGACCTGGCCACCCACTTAAATGGCGGTGAAAACGTCGCTGAGCAGGTTCGACAGGCATTGCACAACTTCATTCAGAGCGACGAAGCCCGATCGAATACAATGCCTCGAGTCGCCAAGCTGCCGCAAGCGAGCAAGCTGGTCGGATTGGGGACAAGTTGCTTTACGGCTTTCATGTTGCAGGGCTTGGGGCTGCGTTCACATAGCCAGCCTTTTGACTGGCTATTCTCGTGCGCAGACATGATCGCCGACTGCATCGAGGACGACTTCGAGACCCTTCTGGATTCCCGCTTCCACCAATCAACCCCACTTGGAAACCGGGCGCGCGTGGAGGAGAATTGCGGAACCCACCGCCTCTACGGTGATCGATACGGCATCGATTTCATTTTCAATCATCGCGATCCCGCCGCCCTAGATTTCGAAGGCTATTTGGGAAGATGTGTTGCTCGTCTTCGTCACGATCTGCGCTCAAACGCCCCAATTACGTTCCTGATGTTTTCTCCGAATTATCCCACCACAGCTCACACGCTGGAAAGGCTGGCCGATGCGCTGCATTCGACACCTCATCGATTGCTGAGTGTGAACATCTCGGATCCAGTCGGACATCTAGAACTCAGCGGTTTCAACCTGCTGCACAAGAGCGGTCGGCACGAACTTTTCGAGTACCGGCCTACTTCAAAATTATACGCCGGCTTGCACTTCGAGCAAGCGATTGACGCCGAGATGCTTCGCGCGCTGGCTTTCCAAAATGCTGCCTAAATCGCGGCCATCGACGGCATGAAGACCTTGCCCGAGCCGTCACCGATCGCGCCGCCGCTGTTTGTGACAAGCGGTGGGAGCCCGAGCATGATCTTCGATCCGGTGCCGGTGACGGCATAGGCCGATGCACCGATGCTCGCCCTGTTCCACGCATCGATGCTGTTGAGGCCCAATTCGACCGTCGAGTTGTTCCCGGTGACGATCGCCGCCTGTTCGTTCACCCGCTTGATATTCGAAATCGCCGCCTTCAACACTGAGTTGTCAGCCGCAACGACGATGCCATTCTGCGCGCCACCGGGATCACCATCCGCCGCCACAGCGCCTTGCATGAGAAGGTCGGCAACCTCCATTGACGCCCCGTCTGCGGAGGCATCGACATAAATGCCGAACTCGCCAAACAAGTCGATGTAAAGGACGCCGAACTTAATGTGCTGCGAGATCCCCGTTTGTCCTTGCACCATTTGGACGCCTCGCGCCGCCCCGATACAGAAGAAGCTGTCGAAAGTCGCTCCGTCACACCGACCAGTCTGGAGGGCAATCAAGTTATCTCGCGTCCATTCCCCGTAGGTCGAGAAGCCTGAGAAAGGCCAAAAATGGACATCCTGCGCCCTGAACAGGTCGGCGCAGCGATCAATGTTGATGCCGATATTGAAGCAGCTACCGCGCAAACGCCCAATCTCGCAACGCCCATACCCAGCATAATCGTGGAGAAGCCCCTTGGTCGCATTCCACAGCATGATGTTATCAAGGCGCCAGTCTCCGCTGATGACCGACAAATCATAATTGTGATTGATCGGCGCCCATCCAGGGGCCGGGTCTGGCTGGTTGCGAATAGTGCCGATGCCCTCAATCTCCCCGCCAGAATGCGACGTATCGGTCCCGTAAAGCAGCAGCCCCTCGCCCGAGTGATTGAATTTCAACCACGAACCAGGCCCACGGGTTGCCGGCGAAGTGTCTAACGATCCCTGATAGGGCTCACACCCATCCCCAACCAGCTTTGCCGACCTTCCGACCCGCCACATGTCACTAAGGTTATAAAAGGTTTCGACGCTCGGCATGCGGATCACGCGAGCGCCAGTATCAACCGCGATTCGAAATGCATTGATGTCATCGGTAACGCCGTCGCCCTTGGCCCCCTTGTCCATCACATTGACGCCAAACGTCGCGAGCGCCTGCTGCAGCGTCCGATATTGGCTTGCCGTGATCAGCGACGTGCCGGGAGTCGAGTTGGACGCGAGGGCCAGCGCCGCCAGATCGGCCTTCTCCGCCATCGTCTTGCCGTTGATGGTGACGACGCCGGTCGCACGGTTCACCCCGATGGGCTGATCGATAAACGACCCGGCGTCGTTGTAGCGGTTCAGGAACAGGTTCGAGCCCGCATTGCTCCCGCTCTCGGCCACGCTGTCGAGGCCCCAGGCGAAGCGGTTCAGCGCACCGCTCATGAAGCGCATGAGACGGAAGGTACCGGCGGCGCCGCGCGCATTTACCGATGGAGCGTTGACCTCACCAGTGAACGTCTGCCCCGCCGCGTTTGCCGGTGTGTAGCCGAGCAGGTCCGCGATCGTCACTTCGACCGGCGCCGCGCTCGATCCGCTCACATTGCCCAGCAGCTTGCCGTTGGCGATCGGGGTCAGCGAAAAGACGTTGCCCGTTTTTTTGACGCCGCCGCTCGCGTCATAGGCGCCCTGCGCGCTTGTCTGCGTGAACGTGATCGCCGTCGTGCCAAGCGTGCCCCCGGCCGCCGAAGTGCAACTCCACGACGTGTTCGCCTGCGTCGTGCCGCCGGACACGAACGTCGTCGCACCAGGCACCTCCGCCCATGTGTCCATCTCGACGATGCGCGTCCATGCGCCCGCCGCTTCGAGATACAGACCATTCTCTGCCGGCGCGGTCTGGTTCTTGACCAGCGTCTGCCCGCCAGACAGGCCGGTGACGCCATCGACGGTCTGGATACCGCTGAGCGAGATATTGCCCGTCGTGGCGCGTCGCGAGGCGGGTTTCGGCACCTGCCCATTCGAGAGCGACTGCACATAGGCGCGCGTGACCAGAGCGGCCGGATCGTTGGAGTCGACGCCCAGCACCGCGCCGGTCATTGTGCCGCCGGATTTCAGGAGTGCGCCACCGCCGCCGAGCGCGGCATTGACCAGACCCGAGGTAATGCTCGACAGATAACCGGCGGGGTTCCCGGAATCGTAGGGCGTGTAGCCCAGCGCGCCGATGATCGCGTCTGCCGTGACCGCTCCCGCCACGGAATCGGTCATGTCGACGTTGGTGATCGTCTGCACCGATGCGCCATTGGCGATCCGCAGGGTGTAGACGCCGCTATCGACGAAGAACTGGAAGAAGCCGAGCGCGTCCGTCTTGATCGGCTGCGCGAGCAGTTGCGCCTTGTTCGGGTCGCCATAGATCGGCTGCTGCGATCCATCCCCCTTCAGGACATTGATAAGGGCGCCCTCGATAGGCCGGCCGTCGATCGGGTTGGCGATGCTGTCGAAATATTTGCGCATCAGAAACCCACCGCGCGCCAGTGGAAGCCGTTGATGCTGCTAAAATGCGATTGAAAGGTGTGGAGCGCTTGCGCCATGAGTAGCTCGTTTCCTGGAGTAAGTGGAAACGGCTTCCCCGCTTTCGCGAGAATGGGCGCGTTGGCATTGATATACCTGAAAAATCAGGACCAAACAACTTCGAGCGTCGGGCTATGGGACGCGAGATCGCTGGGGCGCGAGCATAAATCCATCTGGCAATGGAGGCAGCGCGCCCTTCAGTGTAACGCCCTTCGACTTGGGGGGTTTCCCGAATATCCGCTCGCGCGTCGCTCTCCGACTGCGCGCCAGCGCATCCTCTATTGCTTCCTGCCGCGAGTAAGCTGGCAACCCAGTCCAACCCGGCGTGCCGAGCAGCGGACCCAACTGACCGCGAGCATCCAGACCCACCTGCTCCCGGTAGACCCCATATTCGCTTGGAGAGAGCTTGCGCCCATACACCTCATCGCGAGGCTGCCCGACGTGGGCGTCAGCACCGAGCATCGCGCCGTTGATGAGATCCTTTCTCGCCGTGCTCGTCCAGATCGGCGACACCATATCCGGACCGAGGCCCCCGCTATTGCGGACCGGCTGCCCCCAAACATCCCGTCGAGGCTCGACGCCCTGCGACAGGCCCGGAATGCGAGCCCGGATCGTGTCGAGAATAGAGCGCGCCTCACGCTGGTACGGGTCGATCGACCGCGCGGTCTGCGCCACGAGCGCTGGGACAGCGATACCGCCGGCTGTCCGCTGCAACCACGACCCAGCATAGCGACCAGGATCGTCGACCATCTTCGTCAGATCCGCCACGCCCGACAGCCAGGTCTTGCTCGAAAGGTTCTGTGCAACCGACGCGAACATCAGCGCCAACACCTTCTCGCGCTGGTCGTCGGTCATATGGGATTGCAGATCGACAACGTCCGCGGCGATGCCGAGCGTCGTCGAATAAGGATCGAGGCGGCTGTAGCTGTAATAGCGATCGCCGACGCGGATGCTGTAGGGCTGCCAACCATCCGCGCGCATCAGCCGCTCGGCGGACTCGTCGGCAGGGCCGCCGCCCGTGATCGTCCCTGAGCCTGCCAGTTCGAAAGCCATCAGCGATGCCGACGTGCCTATCATCGTCTTGGCGATGGCAAGATCGCGACGCGCACCGCCGGCCGCGATGTCCGCGCGCCACTCTTTGATCAATGGCGCACCGGGCGATCGTTCGAGCGCGAACTTCAGGATGTTGGTCGGGGTGCGCACGAAGGGCACCACCAGCTTGAGCAGTGGCTGGTCGGTCGTCATGCGCGATATGCTTTGACCGATAGGGCCGAGCGGCCGCTGGAACGTCAGATAGCGGCCATAGTCGAACGCCTCTTCCAGCATCTTATCGTCAGGATTTGACGCGAGATCGGCGACACGGCGCTTGAGCGCATCACCCTTCAAACCCTCGGTGTTCGCCTTGCGGGTTGCCAGTCCCCACAGCTCCATGCGCCGCGCCATCGCCTTGAAAAGCTCGTCCTCGGCGGACAACGCCCGCGTGGGTGTGCGGATGACCTTGCCTTTGAGCCCGGAGATCGCCTCCATGCTCTGCGCCTCGACCTTCGACATGAAGTCCGAAGGCTCGCCGGTGCGCAGCGTGCGGGCTGCCTGACCCAGCCCTTCCTTAAAGCCTTGCAGCAGGCCGACTGCTCGCGCGCCGACTTCGGAGCCGAGCACACGATCGGCATCGGCATTGGGCAGGATAGAGCGGACGCGGCCGATAGCCGCTGCAACGCCATGTTCCGGGATCTGGCCGAGAGCGGTGAGGGTGTTGGACAGCACGTTCACGGCGTGGGTCTGCGGCCCGCTCAACAGGCTGTTCATGTATAGCTCGGTCAGCTTATCGCGCAGGCGTGGCTTGGCGGCGTCCCGCAGGAACCGGTTCACCTTGGCGGGGTCGCGCAGATCGAGAATGCGACGCGCCACATCGGTGAGGCGATCTTCGCCACCGGCCTCATCAACCAGCGCTTTCAGCACACGTCCGCGCGCGTCTTTCGCTTTGGCCGTCATGCGGAATTGCGACAGCGCCCGTCCGGCTTCCGCCGTGGCGCCGCTAACCTGCTCCTGGATCGCGACGTGTTTCAGCCATCCCTCACGGAAGGCCGCCATCGCTTCGGGTCCGCCAGTCTCGACCTTATCGGCAAGGCGCAGAAGCTCATCGCCCGACTTGGCGAGGATGGCGCGCGCCGCCAATGCCTGCTCGGCGTTGAGCGCCTGACCCTGCCGGCGCTTGAGCAGGTCGTCGGCCGTCATGCCGATGTCGCGGGCGAGCGCAGCGGTCTCGGCATGACTGATCTTGCCGCGACGGGCGGCATCGAAACCGCCGACCTTCGCTTCAACGGACTGTAGAGCTCGGCGAATGTCCTCGCTGCTTTCAAGCTTGTCGAGCGCGATATTGCCAGCGCGGGCACCAATGGCCGGCAGATCCTCGTAAGCCGTCGCTGGTGCCGAATTGGCGTCAAGATCGGCCATCGTGACGGGCTGGCCAATATCCTGAGCGAGAGGACGCCCTTCTGCCTCTGCCTGCTCCACGGCCATCCGCTGATCGCGCGTAGCGTTGTAGGTATCGAGCGTTTCGAGATCATCAGGGCGCCAGGTCCGGCGGGTGCCGCGATGGGTGTTGTCGATCGCGTCGAGCAAATCATTGACGCTTGGACCGTCCGGATGATCGGGGAAGAAGCCGGCTTCCGCTGCGCGCGCTGCGGCTTCGTCTAGCTGCATGCCGTCCGGATTGACGAGACGGCCGAGAAAGCCTTCGTCTTTCGCAAAGTCGAGATCACGGCGCGGGCTGTTGTCGATACCCATCGCGCGGAGGTTGCCGCCGTCGTCTTTCACACCGCCGCGCGTCCGCAACCAGCCAACTAGATCGAGCGGCTGACGACGAGTGCGCCCATCGGGGAGTGTGAAGCGCGGCAGGGTGTCGCGCTCGTCGGGGGACTGTATGTTCTGGATCGTGCCGGGAAGCGCCCGCTCGGCCTCGTCCAGCGACTCGATCGCATTCGCGGGAAGCGGCATCACGTCGCGCGGATCGACGGTGCGGGCGAGGTTTGCCATGTCTTCTGCGCTGGAGGGTTCGCCGATCGGCCGAACCTTGCCGGTAACAGGACGCTCCCACTCGAAGCCAGGCGGGAGGTCGGGCGCATCGGAGGGAACGGCAGGTCCTTCGATCGTAAACCCCGGCGGGACGTCGCTCGCCATGGCCGCGCGCCGCGAATTGACGAATGCGGCCCCATCAGGCGTCAGATCGTGAGCGCCAGCACTGTCTGCGACCGACGTGCTCGATCGAATTGGAGGATGGCCTTCGGTTTGAAAGCCGGGCGGCAAATCCGGATCGGGCGCTCGTGGTGTGATATTCCGAATGCCTGGAGGACGCCGAAAGGTCTGGCGCGCGCCGCGAAGGCGGGCCAGCACGTATGGCGCGGTAACGCCAAGAGTCAGGCCCGCACCCGCACCAATCGCAGCCCCGCCAATAGTAGACGGCACCCGATCAAGAGGACCGCCCTCAGCCGATCCAAACCCAGCGACGCCGCCTTCGATCGCTCCCGTCGCGAGCAGTCGATTGCGGACGGCCGATCGCGCGGCAGCGGTGGCAGCAAACCGGCTCGCGCCCGATCGAAGGGCTAATCTCGCGACATTTAGACCGAGCCCTTCAACGGCGCCGCCGGGAATAGCCAACCCACTCGCTAGTTGCCCACCAAATCGAGCGTAAGGGTGGCGATCATCATCGAACGCCAGAACGGATCGGTTCTGATCGATGTTATTATAAAGGATGTCTCCGAAGCGACGATCGCTGGACCAGATGTTTTCCCGGCCGCGCGTGCCGCCGAGGGTGTCAATTACGCCTCCCACTTCGTCGAGCAGGTTGACAGGATCGCCTGCCCCTCGCGCGACCGCGCCGATAACGCCATCGCCCGCGTCCGTCAGGACGCGCGGCGCTTGATTGTAGAGGATGTCTGGCGTCGCCTTGGCCCCACGGTTTCTCGCTTCGACACGCTTACGGGCATCGTCGGCGCTGATCTGAAATCCGTTGACCTTCGCGTAAGCCACAAGATCGTCCGCCGTGGAGGTCGGGCTCGCGAACAGGTCCGCATACCCCTTCGCGATCTCGGGTCGCAGCCCCTGAAACGGCGTCGCCTCGTCCTTGAAGAAAGCCACGCCCTTACCGTCAGTCGCCTCCTCTGCCGGCGCCCAGGGCAGCTTATGGCGATAGTCGGATGGCATCTGGAACTGACCGGCGAACGCACCACGACGGTTGAGGCGGGCGCCGCGCTCGGCCTCCATATAGGACAGCAACCGCGAGGGATCGGCCTTGAGGTAATTCGGCGTCGCAACTGCGAGGCCCTGATCGAGGATCGAGCGGCCATAGTCCTGCCCCCCGACATCGAGCGTCGCGACGGGCCGGCCGTAGGTGAGTGCGCCGGTCGGCATTGCCGTGCCACCATCGGACAGCGCGCCTTGCAAGAAACGCTGGCCTCTCGCGCCGAGATCGACGGATTGCCCGCCGATCATGCCGGGCTGTCCGAGTTCGAAGGCATCCACGCCGAACAGGCGGGCATTGCGGCCATCGGTAGGGAACGTGTCGCCATCGTGCGGCACTTCGCCCGGCGGGATAGTGATCGGCCCGACAGGCCGTTTCACCACCCCAGCGAACATGCGCCGCGTCGGATCATCACGAGTTTTCGACCTTGGCTCTAGTACGAAGCCGGGAGGCAGATCGCTCACGTCGCGGGAACCCACTGACCGTTCTTGCGGGTCATGCGCTGGCCCGTCGTCGGGTTGACGATCGTCTGGCCGGCGTAGGGGTCGGCGCCGGTGCGTGACCCGCTTCCGCTGCCGCCAGCGCCTCTGCGTCCGTTCTTGTAAGTCTGGTAGATTTCCTGCTCGCCGGGCGTCAAACGCTGGCCCTTGGTCACCTTGCCGAGAATGCCCGCGACGACAGCGTTCGGCGTCGGGGCACGCGGTGCAGTCGGCCTGGGATGAAGATCGCGATACGACGGCGAGCCCTTCACCTGCGTCCGGTTTTCTGTGCGGAAATCGTCGAGGGCCATCTTGTTGCCCATCGCCGTGCTGCCCCAGCCCCGCAGCGTATAATCCTGCATGGCCTGGCGATATTCGTCGGAGTCGGGCTGGCCAAAGCGTGCCGCATAGTTCTCGGCAGGAGTGGGGGCGTCGTACACGGTATTGGTCTGCCCCGTGGTCGGATCGAACTGGACTCGGTCCTCAGCGCCGGAGAAGTATTGTGGTTTCCGCGCTTCGTAGTCTCGATCGGCGAGCTGCTCTTCCCGCTCGATTTTGCGACGGGCCAGCCACATTTGCTGCGCGCGCATCTCCTCCATCTGGCGGATCTTCGTAGGAAGATAGGTGCCTTGGCCGCCGCCTGCGGCAGCCATGACGTCTCCGAGAGCGCCCAGCACGTCCCGCCAAGCGCCATCCTTCGCGAAGAAGCGTGGGCCGGGCACCTTGACGTTCTGACGAAGCTGGGAGGGGTCAAGGGTCTGCATCAGGGCTACGGGCTGATCTGCGGCGTCGAACGGACGAACGCCGGGGGCGCTGGACTGCGGCGCCAACGGTGCCGGGACCATCATCGGGCGCTGCCCGGCGAACGGATCGGTGGGGAGGGTAGGATCGATGCCCATCGAGCCCATCCCCATAGGCAGGCCGGTGTCGCTCGCCCCGTCGAGGCGGCGACTGCCAGGCAGGCTTTCGCCAAGACCGGGTGTCGCATAGGGCACAGGCGTCGTATACCTACCCGTCCGGCGGCCCGAGTTGCCGAACATTCCTTGGAGCAGACCCACTACTCCGCCTCCTCACTGTAGCGCTTCACCCAATCGCTGGCCGCAATCAGCACGCCCGGATCGATCGTATGGGCATAGACTTGCAGCTGGTTTGCTGCTTCTTCGTCTCCGTGGTCGGCAAGGTCGCTGATGAAGGCGACAGCTTCGGCCTGCTTTTCTGCTGCGGCGTCTATTTCGTCGCGCTGAGCGTAAACTGCCGACATTAGGAACAGGACAGATGACAGGAGCAGTTGCTCCTTTCGACCACCGTGGGTCGCTGCCATCCTCGCGAAAGCCTCCGCAACCGCTATGCCGTGATCCGTGGTGACATAGCCCTCCGCCGTGCGCTGCAGAGCATGGTCGACTAGATCTCGCTGCGCTTGCATGTCGCCACTTGCAGCGCGCTTGAGCAGATCAGCGATGGCGGGATCGGGTGAGATGGCGATCATGCGAAATTCTCCAGCTCGCGCCGAAGTGCAGCGCGGATCACATGAGAGGGGGTGGTTCCTTCGCGCGCGGCGCGGTCGGCGACGCGAGAGCGCAGACGCGCATCCAACCGGAAGCAGATCCGGTCGGGCGACGATATTGCGGCGGAAGATGCGTCCATTTGAAGTCCGTTCGGTCAGGGTGACGAAACGGCTTCGCAAGGTGTTGCGATGGGCGCGTGCAGAGCACGATATGCCATCCCGTTGCGTCAGACAAGGGCCTATATGCGCCCCGCCAACTCCCGACACTTCGCCAGCAACTCGCGCGCACGCTTCCGCGCCGCCCTCGCCTCTCGGGTGTAGTGCCCATGTCGAAGCGCATTCTTATTACCGCTCGGAGCGCCGGACCCGGGCGCGCCGCCGTGAATGCGGCACCGCCGCTTTCCCTTCACCGCCGGGGATTGGCATTCCGTCCCACGCCGCGTCCGAGCCAAGCAGCGCGGTGCTGCCCGCATCAGGTCCAAATGGTTGTCCTTCAAGATTTCCTCCCTGCCGCCCCCCGGTGTTGACCGTCTCGGCGATGATTGCCTGCCCGCCACGATTATCCACGTGAACATGCCGAACGACCTGCTCGCCGCCCCGCCGATGCCTGCCCAGCGCTTCGAGCTGCGCCGTGAAGCTGCGCGAAAGCTTCGTCGCGAGATTGCCGAAGTCCGTTGCGGCAGATCGATCGTTCGCCTGCTTCATCCGCAGCAGCATATCCATCGCGGCGTCGTGTGTGGCGTACATCTGGACCGCTAGTGCCGCCTCTAACTCGTCAGCCGGGTTGATGGCCGCGACCATGGCAAGCGCAGCGTTGACGCTGGTGGTGGTCGGATCTTCGCCCCGGCCCTTCGATGCGTTCATTGCCCATAACAGCGCGCGCTGGCTGTACTCGACCGATGTGGTCCCCATAAGAACCGCTATTCGGGTAGCCTCGCCGACCTCGTCGGAATGAACCGGCCGCATGTCGACGACATCGTCTTCACCTACCGACACATCGAGGTGCGGGCGAACAGGCATGCCCTGCCAACGTGCTTTGTCGGCCGCGATCTCCGCAGCGACGCGTTGGCCAGGGGGCGATCTGGTCTCGGCGGCATTTACCGCCGGAACCGCTTCGGTTGCCTCGTTTGTGCACGAGGCCACATTCTTCGTCGGTGCGCTCATTTGATGTTCTCCCATCCGGGCACTGGATCATCTTCGCTCTCGCCCGGCGCCAAGATCATGCCGCTGGGCGAGCGACCGAGCGCGGGGTTGTCGTGACAGCGATCCGCCGCTCCACCGGTATCCTGCTCCACCTGTGAATTCCGGCCCGCAACGCTCCGCTCCACCCCGCCACTAATATGGCGGGTGGTGGTGGAGCAGACTTTTGCTCCAGCGCGCTCCACTGAATCTGCTCCACTGAAGCCGGGTGGAGCAGAGTTGTCGCTCTGCCATTTCCCGACCTCGATAAACTTCCGCGGCCGGCGCTGCGCGTCCTCGCGTTCGACGGTGACGAGTGCGCCATTCGACAGCCAGGTTTTCATCATTTGGAGGAGGCGGCGTTTGTCCGAACGGGACTCTACGTCGAGGCCAAGCACCTCGGCCGCAGCGCGTCCCGCCCAGTTTGGCGACTGATGGTTCTCGCGCCATTCGCCACCGTCGATCGCCATCTGAACACGGAGAAGGTGATTGCCGGTGAGACCGTCGAACGGATCCGGCGCCGTCCAAGGGATGGCAACGCCGATGCTGTCGCTGTGGCCATTCTCGCCGCCGTTACAAAGGTCGACACTCTCAAGCCGGTACCAATCAGCATTCTCGGCAGGCGCGCGATTGTGCTTGTCGTCCTGGACGGAAAAATAGCGTCGTCGTTCCTGATCATCGAAGCCGAACTTGTCAGCCACCTCGGCGTCCATCCGGTTGAGCACGAGCGCGGAGCGACAGGCGTCCGTAAGAGCTTTTGCGCCACGCGCGCTCAACGCGGTGACTTCTCCGGATCCTGCCTTGCTGGTGTGGTGCACGAGCACGATGCAGCAATTGGCAGCGTTGGCCACACGGCTCCATGCTTTTGCGATCTTATCGATCTTGGTATTCGCGTTTTCGTCGACCTCATGGCTACTGACGAATGGGTCGATGACGAGAAGGTCGATCGAACGCGCAATCAGTTCGGCCGTGATCGCCTCATAGACCGGCGCGAGAAGCCTGAAGCCGGTCTCATCTTCAACGGCAGTGCACAGGCCCGTTCCGTCCATTGCGGTATCGACGAACAGCCGGCCCTCGACTTCTTGACGCGTTAGCCCGAAACGCTTGGCAGCCGCCTGGATCGAACGCTGAAGCTCCTGCAACGGATCTTCGAGATTCCATATCCACACGCGCTTCGGACCGTCCCACACTGACTTGCCAAGGAGGGGCTGCCCCGTGATCAACGAGAGAGCGGTGCCGCAGAGAAATGTCGTTTTACCCACACCGCCCGGTGCAATCGCCGCGGTGACAACGCCTCGGAGAAGATAGCGGCCGAGGACCCAAGGTCGCGGCGGGATCGTCGATGGTTCGCACCAAGTATAGGGCGTGGCCTTCAGAACGTCCTGTGACCCTACGGGCAACGAGATGACATCTGCGGGCTGATCAAGTGCGCTGCGCGCGAGCGTTTTCAGCTGGTCGACTGTGCCCCCCATAGCGAGCCAGTCCGACACGTCGCCCTTCGGCGGCAGGTCCGGCAACTTCAGGATCGTCACTACCGCTGCCATGCCGGTAAGCTTCTCAGCGACATCACGGGCATGCTCTGCGCCCGCAGGGTCATTATCTTCCAGCACAACGCAGCGGCGCCCCTTGAAAAAGGGCACTAGCTCACGCCGAAACTTACCCGCCCCCTCGCTGTTGCAGGTCGCGATCAGGCCGAGGCCGACAAGTCGATCAGCATCCTTCTCGCCCTCGCAGATGAACACAGCGCGGGAGACATCCGACGCGAGCAATTCCGGCAGCCGGTAAGGCACCCGGCGCACCCCATCCATGCAGCCTTTGGCCGCGTGAAAGCCTCCGTTGCCATCCGGCCCTAGCTGAATGAAGCGCTTGTCCGGCGACCGTTTCACCCGGCTGATCACTGCGCCATTCTCGTCCCGGTAGTCATAATAGATTGGCAGGATCTGAGCTTGAAATGCAGGTGACGGCGAGTGGTCGCGATCCTTCAGGCCTTGCTCTTCCATCCACGCGAGAGCGCCACCAGCATCGCATCCTTGCTCGCGCTGAATGAGGTCGAGCATGCCACCGCCGGTCTTCAACTCATGGTCGTAAAAACGGCCCTGATCGAGGTCGACGGAGAGGGAGCCCTTGTTGCCGAAACGAAGCTGGGTGGCCGTACTGAGGGCCTTGTTGGGCTTGTCGAGCAGTGCGCCGACAATTCGGGGGGCCAGGCCAACGAAGTCGATCGGAGGCGCAGAGCCATTTGCGTTTGCCGCTCGGCCGTAGGAGGCGAACGGATCATTGGTCGTTTGGGAGGCCATCAAGCATTCCCCCCTTTCACGGTGCAGACGAGCAGCGGCTTACCAGGCGCAAGTTCCAGGATCAGTTTGATCCAATGCATCTCATGCTCTGGCCGCGTTTCGACCAGCATGGCGTTCCCGCCGGTTGCAGCGACGCCCGCGACGCCACCGTAGGCGGCTGCCAACGGTTCGCATGCAACGACGGCAAAAGCCCGGCATGCTTTGATCGCACGACGGATGGATGGGCCATGGAACCCATCCGGCCCTTTCGACACGTCCATATCGTCGCCGATCATCACGATAGCGGGTCGGCCGGCGGGGAGTTGAAACGCCCGGCGGCCTGGAGGCACAAACAGCATGCCAGCGCGGTGGTCACGGACCGCAGCAAGGATTGGACGGAGGTGCGGCGCGCACACTTCCATCGCCGCGGTAAGCTTTGCCGTATCGGACGGCGCGTGAAGCACGCTCATGCAGCACCTCCGTCGCGTTCAAAGAGACAGGCGACGACGTCGGCGGCTTCGCGTTCGCGCTTGGCCATCTCGACGAGCATGCCGCCCAGGCCAACGAGCATCGCGGCTTGGTCGATAGTGACGAGGTTGCGAACGTCCGCGAGGAATTGCGCCAAATCTTGGGTGTGCGATAGCCACAACCCAGAGGTGTCCCAATCATGGGGGAGGCAAGTTTCCTCGATCATAAGAAGAAGAAACTCGGCAGCTTCAGGTGAGACAGTGTTAGCCATGCGCCGCCTCCGCCACTTCCGGACGAAGCCAGTGCGTCGCGATGATGCGCGGGATCAGTTCAAGATGAGGTTGCGCGAACGCGGCCTCAGATGTATTTTCGTAGACGCTGTTGTGATGAAAAATGTGGGAGGTCGGCATGGCAGTGCCGGCCTTTCGCGTTTCAGGGCCGCTCGCCGCTGCTGCTACGAACATGGTCGATCACGCGGCCACGCGTTCGGAGGTAGACGAGACGCGACGGGCAGCGAGCCAATCGATCAAATCGTCCGGGTGGTACATGGCCTTGCGACCAACCCGGATAAATTTCGGGCCTTTCCCGAGAACGCGCCAGTTGGCGAGCGTTTTGGGCTCGGTGCCCACCATAGGAGCCGCGCCGACTTCGTCGAGGAGGGGCTTAAGTTCGAGCTTCGACATGGAATCGTCTCCACTGCCGTCGCGGGATTGCGAAGGCGATGGAGGGATCGTGCAAAGCAAAAACTTGGCGGACGAACTTGGCATCCGCCGAGTCGCTCGGATTTTCCGCCAAGTTATCTCGCCAAGTTAGGCTTCAGCTTAGGACCATCCTTTTTCCAGTGCTCTGGAGCCAGCTCGCCGCGGAGATCTCGAATGCGGTCCCGACTTATGCCGACCAATCTTCCCGCCTCCTCATCTTGCTTCCGGGTGAAGCCTTCGGGGGGGGCTGAGGAGACACGGTCGGTGTACCAAGCACCGTGCTCTTGCCAGTTGGAGTAGCGGTTGAAGGTGGTTGCCTGAGAGCTAATGTCTTGACCTTCAGCGGACACCGGTGAGCTTTTCGCCGGAGAGGCCCTTTCCTCTTCAGAAACTTCGACACGCACAGGAGTTACCAATTGGCCGAGTCGAAATGATAGAGCAGAGCTCCATCTCTCCAATGCGTCTGCCCATATTAAAATAGGACAACCAGCCATCCGCGCGTCATAGCCTGGGATGGTGCTAAAATCCGGCAAAGTGCGAGGTAGGTTGGCATCTTCCTTGGTGAAAGCTCGCCAAACATCTTTTGGGATCTGGTAATATTTCTCTGAGCTGGAAATTTGAACATAGGCGGCGAGTTCGCCCGTCGCTAAAGCGTAGGAAAGAGCGCGCTCGTATTGTCGTGACCAAATCACTGCTTCATCAATACTTGCCATCGTTAACCGCCAATCAGCGCCCAGGTGCCAAGCGCAGGATTGGTCAATCGCGTCTGCAATCCCAACGGGATACCCCGCGAATTTGTCCGGCACGTTTAGAAATGCAGTCATTCACGCCCTCCGTTGGCGCTTCCACTGAGTGACCGGGGCGGCAGCCGGTCTTTCGGCGGCCAAATCTAGCCGCCCCAGTTTTCACGCTCGCGCTTCTGCGAGGTGAACCACATTGCCAGCGTCCGGCGGATGCAGGAGCTGCGTGAGATGCTGGCTCCAGGCATCCAGCGCGGCCTTCTTCTCATCCGCCCACGTATGGCGCTGATAGATCCCAGCCACGCCGGCGCGCGATTGCCCCACATGGTTCAGGATCGCCTCGGTCACCTCGAACCGTACGCCGAGTCGCTGAAGGCCGGTAGCGAGAGTCCTCCGAAGGTCGTGCAGGCGCCAACCCGGCATATCCCCGTCGCCATCCTTCGACAGTACCGAATCGATCTTGGTCTTACCCTTGGCGTGGGCGGTGAAGGGCTTATCGCCGCTGGTGGCGAATACCCATCCTGACTTCGGCCACTTCTTTCCGGCCAACGAATCGAGGGTGGCGAGAGCGAGGGGGTTCAAAGGCACTGTATGCTGCTCGCCGTTCTTCGCTCGATCGGCCGGCAGCGTCCAAAGCGCGCGGGCACGATCCAATTCCTTCCAGTCGAGCCGCGTCACCTCCTCACGGCGCTGGCCGGTGGCAATCAGCATCCGCACCACAGGGCCGAACAGCTTCCCGGCATTTGCCGAGGCAAGCCAGATCCGGCGAAGCTCATCATCCGTCAGCACCCGATCGCGCGGACGGACTGCCGGGGGGGTCTCCATCCCTTCGCAGGGCGAGCGGCCAAGATCCCCGCGGCTATTCGCCCAACGGAAGAGCTTGCGCAGCACGGCGAACGTATTTCGGCGCTGCGCCCTTGCCGTAGCTGGATGGCGATCGAGCACAGCCGATACATCGGCGCGGGTGATTGCTGGCAGCGGCTTGTCAGCAAGCACCGGGACAACGTGAAGGCGCAGCGTCCGCTCTACCAGATTGCGCCAGCCAGCCCCCTTGCATGCCTCATGGAAGCGTAGAGCGTACTTGTTGAAAGCCAGATCTACGGCGACCCGTCGCTTCTCGGCTTTCAACGCCGCAGGATCTTCACCCTGCGAGACCAGGCGAGACAGTCGCTCAGCCTCCTCCCGAGCGTTCGTCGGCGTCCAAGCGCCGTGCTTGCCGATCAGGACGCGCTTGGTCTTCGCTCCGCGTCCGCCGACTCGGTACTGGAAGACGTAACTGCGAGCACCGGCGGGCGTGAGCTTGACGCCGAAGCCCTTGGTGGACCCATCGCCGGCATCCCATAGAAAGGCATCGGCTTTGCCGGGCTTCATCGCATCCACGCTGCGCTTGGTGATGAACCCCGTCGGCATTCGGCTCCCCGTGATTGCTGGAAATCACCTAGCAATCACCGTAGCGGGAATGTGGGGGAACGGCAAGGGAACGCCGGGAAAAGAACGTGAGGTGAATCAGTGCTAGGGCTCGGCCAAACCCCCGGTCTACTTACGCCGGTATCTGAAATACCAGACCTCATGCCCCTTCTGCCGCGCCTTGGCTTCGTAGCGCGTCTCGGGCCAGTCGTCGGGCCGAACAAGGAAGTCGGTGGGGGTCTCGCCCAGCCACTCGAAATCGGGCGAGCGGCCCATCACCATCATCGCCCAGCGCACATAGACGGGGTGGTCGGTGCCGAAGCGAAACTCGCCGCCCGGCTTCATCTTGCGTGCGATCAGGCCGATCGGTCCGTCGTTCATGAAACGCCGCTTGGCGTGGCGCGCCTTTGGCCAAGGGTCGGGATGGAGCAGCCACGCGCGGTCGAGCGAGGCGTCGGGCAGCCGTTCGAGCACCTCGATCGCATCACCCATGTGGATGCGGATGTTCGGGATGGCATCCTCATCCACCTTCATCAGCGCACCAACGACGCCGTCGAGAAACGGTTCGCAGCCGATGAATCCCATTTCGGGCCGCATCTTCGCCTGCCCCGCCATATGCTCGCCCCGGCCGAAGCCGATCTCGATCGCGAGCGGACGATCCGCGCCGAACAGGGTCGCGGCGTCCACCGGCCCTTCCTCGGGAACGCTGATCTCGGGCAGCAGCCGTTCGACCAGAGCGGCCTGCCCCGCGCGCAACTTGTGGCCGGTGCGCCGGCCGTAGAGGCGGCGGATGGAAAGCGGATCGTTCATGGCGGCGCGCTTTAAGATGCGAAGCCGCGTAGCGCGACCCCGAATCTGCGTCAGGCGGCCTGGATCGCCGCAATCACCGCCTTGTTGAACGCAGGAACATCATCGGGCTTGCGGCTGGTGATGAGGTTGCCGTCGACGACGACCTCCTGGTCGATCACCGTCGCGCCCGCATTGCGCAGATCGGTGCGGATCGATGGCCAGGCGGTGGCGGTGCGGCCGCGCAGGACATCGGCCTCCACCAGCAACCACGGCCCGTGACAGATCGCGGCGACCGGCTTGCCGGCGGCGTGAAAAGCGCGGACGATGCCGACCGCCGCCTCGTCCATGCGCAGCTTGTCCGGGTTGCCGACCCCGCCCGGCAGGATCAGGGCGTCATAATCGGCCGGATCGACATCGGCGATCAGCATGTCGGGCTTGATCGTCTTGCCCGGCTCGTCATGCACCGTGGCGAGGATCGGATCGGTCGTGTCGGAGGCGAGAACCACCGTCGCGCCGGCATCGAGCAAAGACTCGCGCGGGCCGAACAGTTCGGATTCCTCGAACCGGTCGGTCGCGACGATCAGAACCTTGGCATTGGCGATGGCGGTCATGGGATGCTCCTTGGATTGAGCGCCCATAACCGATCATCGCCGTCGGCCGTTCCGATTATTTGACCGGCTTTGCGCCCGGCGTGCCGCACTTCACGAACTTGCCCTTGGCGTCCTTGCAGGGCCCCTTGGGCTTGGCCGTCTCGGGACATTTTACGAACTTGCCCTTCGCATCCTTGCACGGCGCGGCGAAGGCGGGCGTGGTCAGCAGCGCGAGCGCGGCGAAAGCGGGGATGAGACGACGCATGGCAAACTCTCCAAAAACAAAACGGCGCGATGCTGATAGCACCGCGCCGTGTCGTTCCCCAGTAAGGGATTGTGAAGTTAGGCGAGCGCCGCCTTGAGGTCGTCGACCAGATCGGTCTTCTCCCAGGGGAAGAAGTCGCCCTCAGGCTTGCGGCCGAAATGGCCGTAAGCCGCGGTCTTCTGATAGATCGGCTTGTTGAGGCCGAGGTGCGTGCGGATGCCGCGCGGGGTCATGCCGCCCAGCTTCGCGATCTTGCCGATCGCTTCCTCGATCTTGTCGTCGCCGACGGTGCCGGTGCCATGCGTGTCGACATAGAGCGACAGCGGCTTGGCGACGCCGATCGCGTAAGCGAGCTGGATCGTGCAGCGCTGCGCCAGGCCCGCAGCGACGATGTTCTTCGCCAGATAGCGGGTGATGTACGCCGCCGAGCGATCGACCTTGGTCGGATCCTTGCCCGAGAACGCGCCGCCGCCGTGGGGCGAAGCGCCGCCGTACGTGTCGACGATGATCTTGCGGCCGGTGAGGCCCGCGTCGCCATCCGGCCCGCCAATCTCGAAGCTGCCGGTCGGGTTGATGTGATAGACGGTCTCGGTGCTGAGCAGCGCGGCCGGGATCACCTTGGCGACGACCGACTTCACATAAGCGTGCAACTCGGCTTCCTTGGCGCCTTCGTCATAGCCCTTGCCATGCTGGGTCGACACGACGATCGCGGTCGCCGCCACGGGCTTGCTGCCCTCGTAACGCAGCGTGACCTGGCTCTTGGCATCGGGCTCGAGGAAGGGCGCGGCGCCCGAGTGACGATCGGCCGCCATGACCTCGAGGATCTTGTGGCTGTAATAGAGGGTCGCCGGCATCAGATCGGGCGTGTCGTCGGCGGCATAGCCGAACATGATGCCCTGATCGCCCGCGCCTTCGTCCTTGTTGCCCGAGGCATCGACGCCCTGGGCGATGTGGGCCGACTGGCCGTGCAGGTTGTTTTCGAAGCGGAAGCTTTCCCAGTGGAAGCCTTCCTGTTCGTAACCGATGCGCTTCACGGTCGCGCGGACGGTCTTCTCGATCTCGTCCTGCGCGCCCGGCGCCCATTCGCCATTTTCATAGACGCCCTTGCAGCGAATCTCGCCCGCGAGGACGACGAGCTGGGTGGTCGTCAGCGTCTCGCACGCGATGCGCGCTTCGGGATCCTTCGACAGGAACAGATCGACGATCGCGTCCGAAATCTGGTCGGCGACCTTGTCGGGATGGCCTTCGGAAACGCTTTCGGAGGTGAAGAGATAGCTGCTGCGCATCGAACCTTATGTCCTTCGAGATGATGTCACGGGCTTAGCCGTGATGCACATATAAAGATATAAAGACTTCCTTATGTCTGCCTTTAGCGTGGCTTTGCGGCCACCGCAAATCCCAAGGCGACCAGGAAGAAGCCGAAGGCGATCGCAAGCGCATTGCCGCCCCAGGAAAAGATCGTCGGCGGATGCGGGCCAGGTAGCGCCGTCCTGATCGCGCCCGCCTGATGCCACGGCACGCTGTCGAGCAGCCGCCCGTCGGCGTCGACCACTGCGGAGATGCCGGTGGGGGTGGATCGGATCACCGGCACCCCCTCCTCCACCGCGCGCAGCCGCGCCTGCGCCAGATGCTGCGGCGGTCCCCAGCTTCCAAACCAGGCGTCGTTGGACGGGTTGAACAGGAAATCGGGCCGGTTGTTGCGATCGATCACCTGCCCCGAAAAGATGATCTCGTAACAGATCTGCCCGCCCGCCTTGCCATAGCCTGCGATAGGGAAGCTCGCGGGGCCGGCGCCGGGCCAGAATTCGATATCCCCGGGCACAAGCCGCGACAGCCCGATCGCCGAAAGGATGGTGCGCGCGGGCAGATATTCGCCGTAGGGGACGAGATGCGCCTTGTCGTAGCGCGCGAGCAACTCGCCCTGCCCGTTCATCGCGAACAGGCTGTTGCGAGCGCCGACGAGGATGCCTTCGCGATCATATTCGAGCGCGTCGCCGCCCAACAGGACGACATCCTTCGGCCCCAAGAGTGCCGCGATCCGTTCGCGCGCAACCGGCTCCAGCTCCAGATAATCGGCGGTCGCGGCCTCGGGCCACATCAACAGGCGGGGCGCCGCGCCGGGCTTGCCGCTCAGCGAAGCCAGCCGATCGAAATTGAGCTGCTGCAGCTTCGCGTCATATTTCTCGTTCTGGTTGATATTCGGCTGGACAACCACGATCTGCGGCCCGGCCTTTGGCGGCAGCGGGCGCAACAAGGTCGCCGACAATATCTGGCACAGCATCGCCGCTATCAGCGCGATCGCCACGCGCTTCCACCGCCGATTCTTCGTCCCCGGCAGCGCCGCCATCAGCCATATGCCGGCGAGCAAAACCATGCCCCCCGACAATCCATAAGTGCCGATCACCCGCGTCAGGCCCACGAAGGCCGGCTCGGCCATCGCCTGGTCGATCAGGATCGCCGACAGCGGATTCCACGCAAAGCCGGTGAAGGCGATCGCGCGGATATATTCGGTGACGACCCAGAGACCGGCGAACAGCAGGATGAAGGCATAGGGATCGCGCACGATCGACGGCCCCGCCTCGGGCCGTGACAGCATTTCGACGGGCACGATCTTCACCAGCTTGGCGCGCCGGTCGTCGTCGGCCTTCGCCGCCGTTCGCGCCCGATGCCAGCCCGGCAGCGCCGCGACGATCCAGGCGCCCGCCAGCGCCAGCATCGGATAGAGGCCGATATAGAGCGCCAGCGCCACCACCGCGACCCAGCCGAGCCACACCGGCATCGCGTCCTGGAACGTGAAAGCGGTGGCGATCCAGTTCAGCCCGACCGCAAAATGGCCGACGCCGAATAGCCAGCCCATACCCAATACACCGCGCAGCCGCCCCTCACGCAGCGCCATCCACATCAACGCAGCGAGCGCAAGCAGCGTCAGCGGCCACCAGTTGAGTGGCGCGAAGCCAAGCGCCGAACCCGCGCCGAGCCCCACAGAGAGCAGAGGCTTCGCGATCAATGGTTTCTTGAAAAGGGTGAAAGGTCGCATGAGGCCGATTGTTTGGAGGGAGCGCGCACCCATATCCGCGAATGCGTGTCACCGGGAAGTCGGCGCGGCACTCTGCATGTCATAAAAATGGTCGAGAGGACTTCTTGACAGCCTTGGGGCTGCCCCACATATCGCCGCTAGCACTCAACCTAGGCGAGTGCTAAAAGTTCAACCAACGTCGGTGTGAGGGGCGGTTTGCCCCGACGCCGGTTTGTCCACCTAAAGAAAGGGACGCTCATGGGTTTTCGTCCGTTGCACGATCGCGTGCTCGTTCGCCGCGTCGAAGCTGAAGCAAAGACCGCCGGCGGGATCATCATCCCCGACAGCGCCAAGGAAAAGCCCCAGGAGGGCGAAGTGGTCGCAGTTGGCGGCGGCGCCAAGTCGGAAGACGGCAAGGTCACCCCGCTCGACGTCAAGGCCGGCGACAAGATCCTGTTCGGCAAGTGGTCGGGCACCGAGGTCAAGATCGACGGTGAAGACCTGCTGATCATGAAGGAAAGCGACATCCTCGGGATCGTCGGCTGATCCTCTTCCAGCCTTAATTCTTTCAATTCCAGACCGAAAGGGTAGCCAACATGGCAGCCAAGGACGTGAAATTCAGCCGTGACGCCCGTGAGCGCATCCTGCGCGGCGTCGACATCCTCGCCGACGCGGTGAAGGTCACGCTGGGGCCGAAGGGCCGCAACGTCGTGATCGACAAGTCGTTCGGTGCGCCCCGCATCACCAAGGACGGCGTCACCGTCGCCAAGGAAATCGAACTCAAGGACAAGTTCGAGAACATGGGCGCGCAGATGGTCCGCGAGGTCGCCTCGAAGACCAACGACATCGCCGGCGACGGCACCACCACCGCCACCGTGCTCGCCCAGGCGATCGTGCGTGAAGGCATGAAGTCGGTTGCGGCCGGCATCAACCCGATGGACCTGAAGCGCGGCATCGACCTCGCCGTCTCCAAGGTCGTCGAAGACCTCAAGGCGCGTTCGAAGCCGGTTGCCGGCACCAAGGAAGTCGCGCAGGTCGGCATCATCTCGGCCAATGGCGATACTGTCGTCGGTGAGAAGATCGCCGAAGCGATGGAGCGCGTCGGCAAGGAAGGCGTGATCACGGTCGAAGAGGCCAAGGGTCTCGAGTTCGAACTCGATGTCGTTGAAGGCATGCAGTTCGATCGCGGCTACCTGTCGCCTTACTTCATCACCAACCCCGACAAGATGCTCGTCGAGCTGCAGGATCCGTACATCCTGATCCACGAGAAGAAGCTGTCGTCGCTCCAGGCGATGCTGCCGATCCTCGAGGCGGTCGTGCAGTCGGGTCGTCCGCTGCTGATCATCGCCGAGGACATCGAGGGCGAGGCTCTGGCCACCCTGGTCGTCAACAAGCTGCGCGGCGGCCTGAAGGTCGCGGCCGTCAAGGCACCGGGCTTCGGCGATCGCCGCAAGGCGATGCTCGAGGACATCGCGATCCTCACCAACGGTGAGATGATTTCGGAAGACCTCGGCATCAAGCTCGAGAGCGTCACCGTCGGCATGCTCGGCACCGCCAAGCGCGTTTCGATCGACAAGGACAACACCACCATCGTCGATGGCGCCGGTGCTGCCGACTCGATCAAGGGCCGCGTCGAAGCGATCCGCAAGCAGATCGAGAACACCACCAGCGATTACGACCGTGAGAAGCTCCAGGAGCGTCTCGCCAAGCTCGCCGGCGGCGTTGCCGTGATCAAGGTCGGCGGTTCGACCGAGGTTGAAGTCAAGGAGCGCAAGGATCGCGTCGACGACGCTCTCCACGCGACCCGCGCGGCTGTCGAAGAGGGCATCGTCCCCGGCGGCGGCACGGCTCTGCTCTATGCCACGAAGGCTCTCGAAGGCCTGAAGGGCGTCAACGACGACCAGACCCGCGGCATCGACATCATCCGCAAGGCGATCACCGCCCCGGTGAAGCAGATTGCGCAGAACGCAGGCGTCGACGGCGCCGTCGTCGCTGGCAACCTGCTGCGCGAAAATGACGAGACCCGCGGCTACAACGCCTCGACCGACGTCTATGAAAACCTGGTCCAGGCCGGCGTGATCGATCCGACCAAGGTCGTTCGCACGGCTCTGCAGGACGCGGCCTCGGTCGCCGGCCTGCTGATCACCACCGAAGCGGCGATCTCGGACAGCCCCGAGGACAAGCCGGCCATGGGCGGCATGCCCGGTGGCATGGGTGGTATGGGCGGCATGGGCGGTATGGACTTCTAAGTCCTGCCTTCCGACCGAACGAACACAGGAAAGGCCTCGGGGAGCGATCCCCGGGGCCTTTTCTTTTGTCCCACTTTCGTCAAGCCGACGCCGCAGCCGCATAAGTGACATTCATCGCGTTGCTGCTATAGTCTCCTCATACAGTACGGGGGCGACATGGCGAGCAAGGGCGGATCGGACGCGAAGAACGGTGCGGCGGAAAGGCTGCTGCACGCACTGGCGGCGGAATTCCCCACGCTTCACGATCGCGAGTCGCTTCTCGCAAGCCCCGAATTCCTCGCCCGCGTCGGCAAGGGCGACGGCAGCCCGCTGGAGGATGGTGAACAGCGTTCCGCCGCGAAGGCACTCGCCCGACTGATCGCAGACGGCGGTGTCGCCGAAGTACTTTGGCCGCGCGGCCATTCGACCAAGGTGCAGCTGCCCGAACAGGGGCTGATCGCAGTATCGGTCAATCTGGGCACGCTGCGCGAGGAGCGCCTCGCCTGGGAGGTCAGCCGCGATGGCCCCGAGCCGAGCCAGGAGCGGATCGTTCAGGAGATCATCGCCCGATCTCGCGGGTGGATCGCGGACAATCTGGAAGAGGGCAAGCTGCCGATCCTGCTGACCAACGCCAGCATCATCCACGGATCGAACGCCTTCGATATCCTGATCAGCGCATCCTACCGCAATCCCTATGCCCTGCTGCGCTATACCCGCGAGGTGGTTCAGATCATCAACCACGTCGCGGGCACGCACACCATGCTGGTTGCCCAGAGCTACGGCTTTCCGGACTTTTCCGCCCCGTAGATCCTCCCCGGCACGGGGAGGTGGCGCCGAAGGCGACGGAGGGGGCTGCCCACAAGCGCAGCGCCTGCCTCCCGCCCCCTCCACCGCTACGCGGTCCCCCTCCCCGTTCCGGGGAGGATTTTAAACCGCCTCCAGCGCCTGTTCGAAATCGGCGATCAGATCGTCGGCATCCTCGACACCCACCGAGATACGGACGAGATTGTCGCCGATATCGAGCGCCTTCTTTCGCTCGTCGGGCACCGACAGATGCGTCATCCCCGCTGGATGGCTCGCCAGCGTCTCGGTACCACCCAGCGACACAGCGAGCTTGGCGATTTTGAGCGCATCGAGGAATGCGAACGCCTCCTTTTCCCCGCCCTTGAGGTATAGCGAAAAGGTCGACCCCGCGCCCGTGCAGTGGCGCTGGTAGATGTCGGCCTGCCGCGATCCTTCCTTCAGGAAACCGAGATAGGCGATCCGCTCGACCTTCGGATGATCGCGCAGATAGGCGCAGACCTTCGCCGCATTCTCACCCGCGCGGCTCATGCGCAGTTCCAGCGTCTCGAGCGACCGCAACAGCATCCACGCGGTGTGCGGATCGGTGATCGTTCCGATCGTGTTGCGCATCGCGCGCACTTGATCGATCAGCGCCTTGGATCCCACCGCGCCGCCCGCGACCAGATCCGAATGCCCACCGGCATATTTTGTGAGGCTGTAGAGGACCAGTTCGGCGCCGTGCAGCAACGGCTTCTGCCACAGCGGCCCGAGGAAGGTGTTGTCGATCACGACCGGCGGCACCTTCTCCGCGCCACCGAAGGCCGCGTCGCGCGCGGCACGCACCGCCTGAACGTCGACCAGCGCGTTGGTCGGGTTGGCGGGGCTTTCGAGGTAGATCATCGCAACCCGCCCCTTGGCCTTGGCGCCGGCGATCACCGCGTCGATCTCCTCGCGGGTCGCGCCCGCCGGGAAATCGAGCCAATGCACCCCGAAGCGGCCGAGGATCTTGCCGATCAGCCCCTCGGTCGCGGCATAAAGCGGCGCCGAATGGACGATCACATCGCCCGGCTCGACCATCGCCAGCATCACCGTCGCGATCGCCGACATGCCCGACGAGAAGGTCAACGCCGCCTCGGCATCCTCCCAGATCGCCAGCCGCTCCTCGAGGATCTCCTGATCCGGCCCGTTGAAGCGCGAATAGACGAGCCCCTCCGCGCCGCCCGGCCTTTTGCCGGTCACGCCCTCGAAGTGGCGCTTACCCGCCGCCGCATTCTCGAACACGAAGGTCGAGGTCAGGAAGATCGGCGGCTTGAGCGATCCTTCGGACAGCATCGGATCATAGCCGTGCCCCATCATCAGCGTCGCGGGCTTGAGCCTGCGCCCGCCCACCTCGCGCACCCCCGGCTTGGGGCGGCGGCGCTGGGTCGTGCCGGTCAGTTCGGCTTCGTTCGTCTTGTCGTCGTTCGACATCGCATCTCTCCTCCTGCGGTTCCTCCCCGGAACGGGGAGGGGGACCGCGAAGCGGTGGAGGGGGCGGGCGGCAGGCGCTGCACCCAGCCGGGCACCCCCTCCACCATGCTACGCATGGTCCCCCTCCCCGTTCCGGGGAGGATCAATCTTGCACCACGGGCAGCATCACCGAACTGGCGGTCGCGCCGCCGGTGAACACGCTCTGGGTCGCCTTCTGGTAGTCGCCGGTCTTCGCGAAGAAGATGTTCTTCACATAGGTCTGCGGGTTGCGATCGTAGAGCGGGAACCAGCTCGACTGGACCTGCACCATGATGCGGTGCCCGGGCAGGAAGGCGTGGTTCACCGTCGGCAGCTCGAACTTGTAATTCTCGACCTGGCCCGGCTTCAGCGCATGCGGCTTGTCGAACCCGTCGACATAGCGGCCGCGGAAGATTTCCATGCCCACGCCCAGCTGGAAGCCGGCGAGCTTGGGATCGGACGTATATTCCTCCGGATAGACGTCGATGAGTTTTACCACCCAATCGCTGTCGGTGCCCGTGGTCGCTGCATAGAGATCGACCTTCGGCCGCCCGCGAATGTGGACTGCCTTAGTCAGCGGCTCGGTGACGTAGGTCAGCACGTCGGGGCGGCTGTCGGCGAAACGCTGGTCGCTGACGAGCCACGGCTTCCACTGATCGGCATCGCCCCAGTGGACCGGGCGCGGCACGAACGGCACAGGCTTGGCCGGATCGGACAGATAGGTGTCGCGGTCGGCCTTCGCCGCCTTGTCCCAGCCGAGGCTCGAGCCCGCGCCGAGATAGAGCGGCTTGAGCGGCGTATCGAGGATGTCCGCCGTCCCCTGCCATTTATCGAGGCCGGTCGCATAGGTGTAGGCGGCGGGCACGTCGAACTTCGGCGCGCCGGGCTTGAGATACTGGTCGAGCCACGGCTTCATCACGTCCCGGCGAAACTGGAGCGCGGTGTCGCCCGCGAAGCGCAGCGCGCCCAGCGACGACCCGTCATAATTCACCCCCGAATGCCGCCACGGCCCGACGACGAGGTGGAGATTGCCGCCCGGATCCTTGGCCTTCAGCGCGCGGAATACGGCAGGCGCGCCATAGCTGTCCTCCTGGTCCCACTGCCCGACCACCAGCATCATCGGCACGGTGAAAGGCCGCGCGCCGAGCAGCTTGTCGACCGCTTGGCCTTTCCAGAAATCGTCATAGGCCGGATGCTCCTGCATCTTCCGGCTCTGCGGCAGCTTATCGAGGCCATAGGCCTTCACATAATCGCCCGCCGATCCCGCCTTGAGCCAAAGCGCATATTGATCGCCGGTGCCCGATGCGACGTCGTCGCCATCGCCCTTCTGCGCCATCTGGGACACGAAATAGTCGTAGCCCGCCTGACGATAGGCGCCGTTGTGGAACCAGTCGTCCCCCATCCAGCCGTCGACCATCGGTGACATCGGTACCACGGCCTTGAGCGCCGGATGCGGATCGATCGTCGCCATCAATGTGGTGAAGCCCGGATAGGACGATCCCGTCATCGCGACGCGCCCGTTGGTCTCGGGCACGTTCTTCACCAGCCAGTCGATCGTATCATAGGCGTCGGTCGCATGATCGGTGTCGGTGGCGTTGAGCGGACCGCGCAGCGGCCGGTTCATCACATAGTCGCCCTCGGATCCGTTGCGCCCGCGCACATCCTCATAGACGCGGATATAGTTGTCGTTGACGAACTCGGCGTCGGAGATCGGCACGATCTCCTCGATCTTCTGGCTCGCATTGCGGCTCGTCGCCTTGGCGGCATTGTAGGGTGTGCGCGTCAGCAGGATCGGCGCTGTGGTGGTGCCCTTACGCATGACGATGACGGCGAACATCTTCTTGCCATCGCGCATCGGGATCATCACTTCGCGCCGGATATAATCGGCGGCAGGCGTGGTCGCGTCGAAACTCGACGGGATGTCGACCTCCATCGGCGGCGTTTGCGCCATCGCAGCCGACGACGCCGTCAGCGAGAGAAGCAGCAGCGCGCGCGACAATTTCATACCGGTGCCTTTCCGAAAATTTCGTCCGTTGTGGCAAATCGGATCGGCGCCGTCGAGCCAAGCCGTGCCGCGGACGGGCCTATGGGATTCCCCTTATGGCCGACTTATCCACAGGCAAGTGATACTCTTCGTGCACCGCAGCCCCGACCCCGAGTCGCGAAGCGGGCCGAGGTGCGGGTAACCGCGTATCGGCAAGGAGAGGATGCCCCGAAGAGGGCGTGGCAAGGAGAGGCCCGATGACCTGTGACCTCAACTATCTTTACCACCGCCAGCAGGTCGCGCTCATCCGCGCCGACTATGCCCCCACCGTCGAAGCCCGCCGCGGCCAGCAACGCATCGCCGGCCGCTACCGAGAGCTGATCAGCAATTACAAGCGTGACCGCGCCGCGCGGATGTAGCGCCCTCTAATCTCCCCTTCCCGCAAGGGAGGGGACGCTCACGTCAGTTCCCCTGCCGCCGGCTCAGGAACGCCAGCCGTTCGAACAGCATGATGTCCTGCTCGTTCTTGAGCAGTGCGCCGTGGAGCGGCGGGATCGCCTTCTTGGGGTCGGCAGACTGGAGCACCTCCAGCGGCATGTCCTCCGCCAGCAGCAGCTTCAGCCAGTCGAGCAATTCGCTGGTCGACGGCTTCTTCTTGAGGCCGGGAACGTCGCGAATGTTGTAGAAGATGTCCATCGCGCGGCTGACCAGCGACTTCTGGATGCCGGGGAAGTGGACGTCGACGATCGACTGCATCGTCTCGCGATCGGGGAACTTGATATAGTGGAAGAAGCAGCGGCGCAGGAAAGCGTCGGGCAGTTCCTTCTCGTTGTTCGATGTGATGACGACGATCGGCCGTTCCTTCGCCGCGATCGTCTCGCCGGTCTCGTACACGTCGAACGACATGCGATCGAGCTCCTGGAGCAGATCGTTCGGAAACTCGATGTCGGCCTTGTCGATCTCGTCGATCAGCAGCACGGGCAGCACGGGCGCGGTGAAGGCGTCCCACAATTTACCGCGGCGGATATAATTCTTGATGTCGTGGACGCGTTCGTCGCCCAGCTGGCCGTCGCGAAGCCGCGCCACGGCGTCATATTCGTACAGACCCTGGTGGGCCTTGGTCGTCGACTTGACGTGCCACTGGATCAGCGGCGCGCCGGTCGCGGCCGCAATCTCGTGCGCGAGAACGGTCTTGCCGGTCCCCGGCTCGCCCTTCACCAGCAATGGGCGCCGCAGCGTCACCGCAGCGTTGACCGCGACCTTCAGGTCCGCGGTGGCAATATAGTTGCTGGTTCCTTCGAAACGCACGCCGATCTCCATAACCCGTTATGGAGATCGATAAGGCGGCGTGCGCTGCGGCGCAACGAAAAGGCGGTATTTATCCGGCAGCGCGGGCGGCGGCGCGCGACGCGAGCAGATCCCACAGCCCCCGATGCTGAGCGAGCATCTGCTGCGCACCGAAGGCAATCGCGCGCTCGACGCCGGGGGTGGCACCCGTCGGCACGTCCAGCGTCGCGCCACGGGGCGGAAGCGCGGGGGGGACGAGATCGACCCCGAAACGCTGCGCCGCCGCATCGATCAGACTGCGGATCGCGCGCCAATCGAGCATCAGCGTGAGGGCGGCGCCCAGCGCGCAGCCGGTGCGATCCGACTTGCCCAGCATCTCGATCGCGTGCCGTTGCCCCGCAAGCGCCTGTTCGCAATGCGCCTGGCCCGGCGTGCTCGGCAACGGGCCGACCGCTGTCACCACCTTGAACAGATAGAGGCGTTCGGCGGCGAAGCCCTGTGCGGCTTCGTCGAGCCAACGCTGCTCGTGCTCCGCCCCGCCCTTCTCGCGCGCCCAATCGACGATGCCGCGCTGCCCGCCGTGGATATTCGCGATATGGTGAACCGCATCGGCCAGGTTGCGCGACGTTTCGCGCCCGGACTGGAAGATGTCGTGCGAAATCCAGGGGTGGCCGGCGGCGCCATCCGCGCGCAGCAGAGAGCCCATAACCTCGGCCGCGCCCGCAAGCGCGGCGTTCGCCTGAATCAACGCCATGATACTACCCCGAATACAACCAGGTTACGCCGTGGCCCCGGCACACTCTCCCGAACCACGTCGAACGGTGTAGCCCGGGGGGCGTAAAATTCGCGTTACTGATGGCGTTGGAAACCGTTCACCAAACTCATCAATTGATCGGAAGCGATATTTTTGGTCGCTGCAATGGCCCGTTCACGGCTCGCGCGTTATGATGGGATCTTATGGCGCGACCATCCTCTCGATCGAACGACTGGGGTTTCCCCCGCTGGCGCGGCTATGGCAGCGAGCGCGGGGCGACCAAGGTGCGCATCTGCGACCGGCATGGTTGCGAGAATCCGGGCGATTGCCCTGCGCCGAAATCGCCCAACAGCCCCGATCGCTGGTATTTCTGCCCCGACCATGCGGCCGAATATAACAAGAACTGGGACTATTTTCAGGGCTTGAGCGCCGAAGAAGCTGCCGAGCGCGAGCGCGATGAGCGCCGTTCGTCCGCCGGCTATGCCGAGGCATCGCATTATGGCTGGGCCGGACCCGGCGACGGTCGCTGGACCGGCGACCAGCTACGCGCGCTCGAAACGCTCGAACTGGAAAGCGACGCGACGTTCGAGGCGATCCAGACGGCATGGCGACGGCTGGTGAAGGCCAATCACCCCGACGTGAACCGCAACGACGCGCAGGCGGCGGTGCGTTTCCAGGCGGTGCAGGCGGCATTCGAAATCCTGCGCCGTGCAGAGGAACGTCGCCCGCAATAATCCGGAATTCCGGATCGGGCGTCATCGCAGGACTCGATCGCCGGCGCCCCGCGCTAACCTCCTGTCGAAAGACAGAGAGGATCGTTCGTGCCGCGCATCATGAATTTCGACCTGCGCCATCCGCCCGAATTCGGTGTGTCGGGCGCCGATATCTATGCCGGTGCGCTCGATTGCCTCGCCTGGGCCGACGAACAGGGCTTTGCGCATACCGGGGTGGGCGAGCATCACCAGAATGACGACGGGTTCAGTTCCTGTCCGCTGATCTTCGCGGCGGCGGTGGGGGCGCGGACGAAGACGATCCGCTTCCAGACCAACGTCGTCCTGGCCCCGCTCTACGAGCCATTGCGGCTGGCGGAGGAGGTGGCGGTCGCCGATCTCTGCCTCAACGGGCGGCTGATCCTGGGCATGGGAATCGGCACCCAGCCCGCCGATTTCCAGGCATTCGGCGCCGACTTCACCAAGCGCGGCAAGACGATGGACGCGCTGATCCCCTTCCTGCGCACGGCGTGGACAGGCGAGCCGTTCGACTATCGCGGGACAACGGTGCGGCTGCGCCCGCTTCCCGTCCAAAGCCATGTCCCGATCAATCTGGGCGGCGTCACCCCCGCCGCGATCGATCGGGCCGCGCGGCTCGCCGACAGCTTCCAGTCGGCTACGGTCGCGCATTGGGAGCTGTATCGCGAAGCCTGCCAGCGCCACGGTAAGCCCGATCCCGGCCCGCGCGCCAGGCGCGGCCCGATGTTCCTGTGGGTGACGAAGGACGACAAGGCGAAGGTCGAGGCCGAACTGATGCCCCACATCGACCATGTGAACCGCACCTATGTCGAGCAGACCAACCAGATCCGCGACGATGGCGGCAAGGCGCCGAGCGAAGGCGGCGTCCTCTTCCGCGGCCCCTATGTCCGCGAAGCCGGCAAGCCCGAACCCTATCTGATCCTGAACCCCGAGGAAGCGATCGCGCTGATCGACGATCTGGGACCGGAAGGCGAAGTGCTGTTCAACCCCCTGCTCGCCGGCATCGCACCCGCCAAGGCGCTCAAGATGCTCAAGCTGGTCGAGGAAGAGGTGTTTCCCTTCGTCCGCTCCTAAGCGGTCAGCACCGCCAGGCTCGCCCGTTCGTTCGCGCGCAGAGCCTTCGGGGTCGCGGGGATGGCGATCGTCTCGCCTGCCTTGGCGATGTCGATGAAGGCGGGGGCGACATAGGATTTACGGCAGACGGCGGGGGTGTTGCCAAGGCTGTCGGCCACCGCCTCGAGCATCGTCTTGACCGAGGTGCGCTTGCCGCGTGCGAGCATGCCCGCCGCGATCGCGCAGGCACGCCAGGTGCGGAAGGTCTTGGCCGTGCCGTGACCTTCGGTCAGTTCGCAGATCCATTCGTTCACGTCGGCCGCATGGACGCGCAGCCCCGGGCGTAGCGCGAAGAGATCGCCGCTGGCCGATTTCTTGAGCTCGGCCAGCGCGGCGGCCAGCGCGGCATCCTTGCCCGACAGGTCGGCGCGGATGCCATGCTTGCCGTAGAAGCAGAGCGTCACCGTATCGCCCTTGATCCGCGCATGCCGGTTGAGCAGGGTCGTCGCGCCATAGCTGCCGTGGAGCGCGGAATCGCTCGATCCCACGCGGATCGCGAAGCCATCGAGCAGCCGCACCGCCGCCGCCAGCGCGCGTTCCCACGGATCGTCGCTCTTCAACGATTTGCGGACCTGCGCCCGCACTCGCGGAAGATATTCGGCGAAGGCGGGCAGATTCGCGAACTTCGCCTCGTCCTGCGCCTCGCGCCAGCTGGTGTGATAGCGATATTGCTTGCGCCCGGCGGCATCGATCCCGGTTGCCTGCACAGGCGCCTTGGAATCGGGATTGATCCACACTTTCTTCCATGCCGGCGGGATACCGAGGCCGAGGATGCGCATCCGATCATCGGCGTCACGAACCAGATCGCCATCCGGCCCCGTGAACCGCCAACCCCTGCCCCGTCGGCTCCGGCGAATCCCCGGCTGCGAGTCTATCGTGTCGACGCGGTCAATGGGCTGAAGCTTCATCACGCTCCGAACGCGGATCGAGGCAAAAGGGTGCCGGAGAGATCATCGATTCGCAGCGTCGGAAGTTGTGGAAGTTGTCACTACGTCATAGCCGGAATCTCTTCCCCGAAGAAACTTACGCGAGAGTGAAGTCCGCCCGACCGTGAGAAAGAGCCACGCGCATATGCGTAACGAACAAATTTGTACTCCATTTGTTCTAATTTGTCAAGGCGAATCGTTGTCGAGCGAACGATAGCCTTAGGGCTTTTGCGCGAGGGCCGTCCTGTCGAAACCACCACCGAGCGCGCGGACCAGTTGCACCGATGCCTGAAGCCGACGCACGCGCACCCCGATCGCCTCGCGTTCGGCCTGAAGGGCAGCCGTCTGCGCGATGACGACCTCGAGATAATCCGACGCGCCGTCATGATAGCGCGTGAGCGCAAGATCGCCGGTGCGCGTCGCCGCGGCGGCGGCGGCATCCTGATCGCGCTCAGCCGACGTCAGCTCGCGCGCGGCGGCGAGATTGTCCTCGACCTCGCGGAAGGCGCCCAGCACCGTGCCGCGATACTCGGCCGACGCCTCATCGAATTCACCGCGCGCACGTTTAACGTCGGCGGTGCGGCGGCCCGCGTCGAAGATCGGGCCGAGCAGCGACAGCGGGCCCAGCGCCCAGAAGCTGTTCGCCTTGGTCAGGATATCGCCGCTGGTCGTCTGCCACCCGCCGTCGAGGCCCAGCGTGAGCGCGGGAAACCACGCCGCACGCGCCACGCCGATCCGTTGGTTCGCGGCGGCCATGCGGCGTTCGGCCGCCGCGATATCCGGACGGCGTTCGAGCAACTGGCTGGGCGTGGCGACCGGCGCCGCGATCGGCCTGGCCGACATCGCCGCCGAAGCGATCGTGAAGGTCGACGGGCTTTCGCCGATGAGCGCAGCCAGCGCATGTTCGAGCATCGCGCGATCGAGCAAAGCCTCCGACAGATCGGCTCGTGCACCCGACAGCTGCGTCTGCGCACGGCCGAGATCGAGGCCCGAGGCGATGCCGCCTTCGTGGCGATCGTCGGTCAGCTTCTCGGCGCGCGCGAACTCATCGATCGTCCGTCGCAGCAGCGCGATTTCGGCGTCCGATCCGCGCAGCGCGAAATAGCCGCTGGCGACCGCCGCCTGCAGGCTCAGCCGCGCCGAGGCGAGATCGGCGGCGCTCGCCTGCCGTTCGAGGACGCCAGCGCGTGCACCATCGCGCAGCCGGCCCCACAGGTCGATTTCCCAATCGAAGCTGCCGCCGATCGTCTTGTCGGTATATTTGGGGCGGGTGCCGTTGGACTGCGGCCGTCCGGCCGACAGCCGCTCGCGCGATATCGTGCCGCCGCCCGATATTTCGGGGAAGATTTCGGCATTGGCGCGGCGCGCGATCGCGGTCGCCTGATCATAGCGCGCGACCGCCGCTGCGATCGTCGGGCTCGCCGTCGCCGCACGGGCTTCGAGATCGTCGAGCACCGGATCGCCAAACGCCGTCCACCAATCGCCGCGCGGTGCTGCGTCGGCGGGCGCCGCCTCTGCCCAGCCGGGGACCTGTTCCTTATATGCCGCCGCGACCGGCGCCTGTGCAGGCCGATAGGCAGGCGCCATCGAACAGCCGGCGAGGAGAAGCGCAGGCAGGAACGCGAAAGGCCGCATCCCGCTTACCTCAGCCCTTCGCAGGGGTGGCGGGAGGGACGGCAACGGGGCGGACCGGATCGCCATTCTCGATCGAGTCGGGCGGGCTGTCGATCACGCGCTCCGTGCCCGTCAGGCCCGTGCCAATCTCGACAGTGGCGCCATTGTCGCGCGTAATCGTGACCGGGCGAATGCGCGCCTTGCCGTCGGCGCCGACGATCGCGACGCTGGTGCCGTCATCGCGCACCATCAGCGCGCTGGCGGGCAGGCTGATCGTGCCGGCATTGTGGACCGGGAATTCGACCTGCGAGAACGACCCCGGCTTGAGCGCGCGATCGCCATTGGCGACCTGCAGTTCGACCAGCACGGTGCCCGACGTCGGATCGACCGCGCCGGCGGTGCGCGTCAGCACCGCGTCGAAGCTGCGGCCCGGATATTCGGGAACGGTCAGCCTGGCATGCAGCCCTTGCCGGATCTGGCCCGAAAAGCCCTGCGGCACGCGGACGTAGATGCGCATGCGGTGAACGTCGGCAACGGTGTAGATCGGTTGCGCGGCGGCATTACCCGCGACGATCAGCGCGCCGATCTGGGCATTGCGCTGCGTGACGACACCGGCGAAGGGCGCGGTGATGCGGGTGAAGCCCTGCAGCGCGCGCAGCCGCTGCACGTTCGCCGCCTGCGCGTTGGCGACCGCGCGCTTGGCCGCAAGATCGCCGCGCTTCTCGTCGGTTTCCTGCTTCGAAACCGCATCCTTGGCGAGCATCGCTTCCCAACGCTTGGCCGTGGTCTGCGCCAGCGACTGATTGGCGGCGGCGGTCTGATAATCAGCCTGCGCGGCGACCAGCTGCTGGTCGATATCGGGCGCATCGATGATCGCCAGCGTCTGCCCCGCCACGACATTGTCGCCGATGTCGGCGAGCCAGCGGCGCATGAAGCCGTTGCTGCGCGCATAGAGCGCCGCGCTGTTGAACGCCTGGACGTTGCCCGGCAGCATCAATCCGTCGCTTTCGGCGCCGCGTGTCGGCTTGATCACGCTGACGGCCTGGATGTCGTTGTCGGCAGCGACATCGGCCAGTTCGCGATCGGCCATGACACGGGTGCCGATCCCGATCGCGACGATCGCCAGGGCTACGACCCCGGCGCCGATGCCGTAGCGGCGGAGGTTGCGGTCGCGGAGATCAGACATGGGCGAGTTCCGGTTCGGAAGGCTTCGACGCGCGGCGCGAATGGACGACCGCGAAGACGACGGGGACGAAAAGAAGCGTGGCGATCGTGGCGAAGGCAAGCCCGCCGATCACGGCGCGGCCGAGCGGCGCGTTCTGCTCGCCACCTTCGCCGAGACCGAAGGCCATCGGCGCCATGCCGATGATCATCGCGAGTGCCGTCATCAGCACCGGGCGGAAACGGACCATGCCCGCTTCGAGCGCGGCCTTGGTCGCGTCACCCAGCTCGGCCAGCCGTTCACGCGCGAAACTGACGACCAGGATCGAGTTGGCGGTCGCCACGCCCATGCACATGATCGCGCCGGTCAGCGCAGGTACCGACAATGTCGTGCCGCTCGCGAACAGCATCCAGACGATCCCTGCCAGCGCGGCGGGAAGTGCTGTGATGATTACGAACGGATCGAGCCAGCTCTGGAAGTTCACGACGATCAACAGGTAGATCAAAACGATCGCGCCGAGCAGGCCGTAGCCCAGGCCCGAAAAAGCCGCGTTCATCGTCTGATACTGGCCACGCATCGTGACGGTGATGCCGTCTGGCTTGTCCTTTTCCAGCCGCTTGATCACCTTGGCGATGTCGCCCGACACCGCGCCCAGATCGCGGCCCGCGGGGGCGGCATAGATGTCGATCACCGGCTGGATATTATAGTGGCTGGCGACGGCCGCCGTGCTCGACCGCTTGATATCGGCGATGCCGCCCAAGACCTGCTGGCCCCCGGTGCCCGCCGGCCCCGCGATCGGGATGTTGGACAGGCTGGCTACCGAATCGATCTGATATTCCGGCGTCTGGCCGACCACCGGATAGGTGATGCCGTTCTGCGGGTTCAGGTAGAAGACCGGAGCGGTCTGCAGCGTGCCCGCCAGCGTCGTCGCCACGCTGTTGGTCACGTCGCGCTCAGTGAGCCCGAACTGGCCGATGCGCGATCGGTTCACGTTGACGTCGAGCTGCGGATAGCGCGCCGATTGCTGAATACGCGCATCGGCGACGCCGGGGATGCTGCGAATGCCCTTCAGAATCTTGGTGGCGAAGGCGCGGTTCGCGGCGACGTTGCGGCCCGTCACCTGAATGTCGATCGGCGCGGGCGAGCCGAAGTTCAGGATCTGGCTGGTGATGTCGGCGGGCAGGAAGGAGAAGGTGAACGACGGGAACAGCTTGGGCAGTTCGCGCCGTAGCGTCGCCATATGCTCCTGGGTCGGGGCATGCCCCTCCTTGAGCGAGATCAGGATGTCGCCGTCCTGTGGGCCGACGGTGCCCGAATTGTTATAGACGACGTTGATGCCGCTGACCGGCAATCCGATATTGTCGATGATCGTTTCGACTTCGCCCGCCGGCAGGATGCGGCGGATATGCCGCTGGATCCGATCGAATTCGGCCGACGTGTTCTCGATCCGCGAACCGATCGGCGCGCGGACGTGGAGCATCATCTGCCCCGAATCGACCGTCGGGAAGAAATTGCGGCCGAGGAACGGCACCAGCACGAAGCTGATCAGCACCACGGCGAGGAAGCCGATGATGAACGGCTTGCGGGCGTTCAGCGCGCGGCCGAGCAGGTCGCCATAGCCATCACGCACCTTTTCGAACCGCACCTCGAACCCACGCTGGAAGCGGACCAGCGGGTTGCGCGAACCCGGTTCGCCAGCCTCGTGGCCATGACCGGGTGCATGCGGCTTCAACAGATACATCGCCATCGTCGGCACCAACGTACGTGACAGGATGAACGACGCGATCATCGCGAACACCACCGACAGCGCCATCGGCACGAACAGGAAGCCCGCGACGCCCGGAAGCGCAAACATCGGCACGAACACGATGCAGATACACAGCAGCGAGACGAAGGCTGGCGTCACGATCTGCGCCGCGCCGTCGAGGATCGCGGGCACCACGCCCTTGCCCTGTTCGAGATGCCAGTTGATGTTCTCGATCGTCACCGTCGCATCGTCGACGAGGATGCCGACCGCGAGCGCGAGGCCGCCCAGCGTCATCACGTTCAGCGTCTGTCCGAACATCGCCAGCGCCGCGATCGCCGCCAGCACCGCGAGCGGGATCGAGACCGCGATGATCACGGTCGACCGCCACGATCCGAGGAACAGCAGGATCATCAGCGAGGTGAGCGCGGCGGCGAGCGCGCCCTCCTTCACCACGCCTTCGAGCGCAGCCTTCACGAACAGCGACTGATCGCCGATCGGCAGCACCTTCAGCGTCGGCGGCAGGCCGCTCATCAGTTCGGGGATCTTGGCCTTGACCCCCTCGACGATCGCGATCGTCGAGGTCGCACCGTTCTTCAGCACCGTCAGCAGCGCCGAACGATGCCCGTCGACATGGACGACGTTCGTCTGCGGCGCGCTGCCGTCGCGGACGTGCGCGACGTCACGCATGTAGATCGTCGCGCCGTTCACGACCTTGATCGGGAGGTTGTTGAGCTCCTCGACCGAGGACGGGGCGTTGTTCAGGTGGATGCTGTACTGGAAGATGCCGATCTTGGCGAAGCCGGCCGGATTGATCTGGTTCTGCGCGGCGACCGCATTGGCGACGTCCTGCGCCGACAGGCCGTTGGTCTGCAACGCGACCGGATCGATATCGATCTGGATCTGGCGCTGGCGCCCGCCCGACGGGAACGGCATCGCCGCGCCGGGGATCGTCACCAGCGCCGGCCGGATCTGGTTCTGCCCGAGATCAAACAATTGCTGCTCGTTCAGCCCCTGCCCCGACAAGGCAAGCTGCAGGATCGGCACGGTCGATGCGTTGTAGTTCAGCACCAGCGGCGGATTGACGCCCGGCGGCATGTTGCGAAGCACCGTCTGCGACACCGAAGTGACCTGCGCGGTCGCGGTGCGGATGTCGGCGCCCGGCTGGAAGAAGATCTTGATCACGCCGATGCCCTGCATCGACTGGCTTTCGATATGTTCGATATCGTTGACCGTCGTCGTCAGCACGCGTTCGTGATTGCCGATGATGCGGCCTTCCATCTCGGACGGCGGCAGGCCGGCATAGCCCCACACCACTGCGACGACAGGGATCTTGATCTCGGGGAAGATATCGACCGGCGTGCGCAGCGCCGCGATCGTACCGCCGATCAGGATCAGCAGCGCCATCACGATGAACGTCAACGGTCGCGTAAGCGCAATCCGGACGAGGGCGGTCATTGAACAGCAACCATGAGAAGCGGCGCGAACCCCGGACTTCTCCGCTTCCCCCCAGTCGCGGACGATTAATTATTTCCGCACTGCATCATAGACGCTGGGGCGTCTAATATCGATTGCACCTTGATTGATACATGATCCATATCGATCGCAAATGGAACTGCGCCATCTCCGCTATTTCGTAGGCGTCGCCGAAACGCTGCATTTTGGCCGCGCTGCGGCACGGCTCGGCATATCGCAGCCGCCGCTCAGCCAGCAGATCCGCGCGCTGGAGGACGAGCTGGGCGTCGCGTTGTTCGAACGGACCAGCCGGCGCGTCGGATTGACCGAGGCGGGCACACTGTTTCTGATCGAGGCGCGGCGCACACTCGACCAGGCGGACCATGCGATCGACGTCGCGCGACGCGCGCAGCGCGGCGAGCTTGGCGAATTGTCGGTCGGATTTTCGGCGTCGGTTCCGTTCAACGCGGTCGTGGCGAATGCGCTTTCGTCCTTCCGCGAAGCCTTTCCTGCGGTGCGGCTCAACCTGGCCGAGATGGCGCGCGGCGAGCAGCTCGACCGGATCCGCGAGGAACGGCTCGACGTCGGCTTCGTCCGCGGCCTGGGCGAACCGCCGATGGCGCCCACGCTGGTCGCGACCCGGCTGTTCGACGAACCGTTGATGGTCGCGATGCGCAGCGATCATCCGCTCGCCGCCCGCCGTCGCGCGCCGTCTATCGCCGACCTGCGCGACGAAGCCTTCGTCCTTTACGGGCCGGATTATGGCGCGGGCTTCAACGAGCATCTGGAGGCGCTGTGCGCCAAGGCCGGCTTTACCCCGCACGTCGTACAGGAAGCGGCCGGCCTGACGACGTTGCTCGGCCTCGTCGCGGTGGGAATGGGTATCACGGTCATTACGCGCTCGCTTGCCGCGCTCCACCCGGACAATATCATGTTCCGCGAACTGGACGATCAGCAGGCGATGAGCAGCCTGTGGATGATCCGGCGCAGGGAATTGTCGACGGCCGCGCGGCGGTTCGTCGATCTGGTGGAGACGGGGCACGCCGATCTGAAGGGGGAATAAGGGGAATGACCGAAGGGCTCGATCTGGACGCCATCCTGACCGAAATCGCAGGCGACATGGCCCGCGAGGAGGATCGCGGCAAAGTCGCCGACTATATTCCCGGCCTCGCCGGGGTCGATCCGCGCCATTTCGGCATAGCGGTCGTGCTGGCCGACGGCACCATGCACGTTGCCGGCGACGCTGACGTGCCCTTTTCGATCCAGTCGATATCGAAGGTGTTCGCGCTGACGATCGCGCTCGGCAAGGTGGGCGATCAGCTGTGGCGGCGCGTGGGACACGAGCCCTCGGGATCGGCCTTCAATTCGATCGTCCAGTTGGAGGCCGAGCATGGCATTCCACGCAACCCGTTCATCAACGCCGGCGCGATCGTGGTCAGCGACGTGATCCTGGGCGGCAGCCGACCGACCGAAGCGGTGGGCGAGATATTGCGCTTCACCCGCCACCTCGCGAGCGACGAGGGCATCCGCATCGACGAGGATGTCGCGCAGGGCGAGAAGGAGACCGGCTTCCGCAACATGGCGCTCGCCAACTATATGCGTGCCTTCGGCAACCTCGATCATGCCGCCGAAGATGTGCTGCAGGTCTATTTCCACCAATGCGCGCTCTCGATGACCTGCCGGCAACTCGCGATGGCGGGGCGATATCTGATGGCGGGCGGCGCGCATCCCGACACAGGCCACAATGTCGTATCGGCGCTGCGTGCGCGCCGGATCAACGCGCTGATGATGATGTGCGGCCATTATGACGGATCGGGCGAATTCTCCTTCCGCGTCGGCATGCCGGGGAAGTCGGGTGTCGGTGGCGGAATTCTGGCGGTCGTACCGGGCGTCGCCTCGCTAGCGGTCTGGTCCCCCGGCCTCAACGATCGCGGCAATTCTCAGCTGGGCGCGCTTGCACTCCAGCAACTCGCGGTCGCGACGGGCTGGTCAGTCCTCAACCCGCGCTGATCCGTAAGAATGCCTAGCGGATACCCGGTATTTTCAGGGCAGCGAAATCGTGATGTCATGCGGTTGGATGGAGCGAAACGAGTTAGAAATCGTGGCGCTTTCGTCCTAATGATATGAGGGGAAATACGTAGTCGATCGATTGCAACCGGGCGGGTGGGGAACATTGATCCACCCTGGATCATAAAAGCCCGGCGCTGTTGGGAGAATGCAGGTGCTGGGTTTGAAAGGGCAAAAGGTGTCGACCGTTGCGGTCGCGTTGCTCGCGTTCCTGACGGTGGGTGCGAGTTCCGAACGCACGGCCAATCTCGACGATCGCCTGCTCGCCGCACATAATCGGGTGCGCGCGCAGGCCGGCGTGCCGCCGCTGGTTTGGGACGATCGGCTCGCTGGCGAAGCCGGCCTGTGGGGTCGCCATCTCAGCCGCGTCGGCCATCTCGTTCATTCGCGCGATTCCTCGCTCAATCCACAAGGCGAGAATCTGTGGGCCGGCACGCGCGGCCATTACACGCCGGAGATGATGGTCGGGCTGTGGGCGGCCGAGCGGCGGCATTTCCGCCCCGGCATCTTCCCGATCAACAGCCGCACCGGCCGACTGGACGATGTCGGCCACTATACCCAGTTGATCTGGCGATCGACCAAGCGCGTCGGTTGCGCCCTGATCCAAGGGCGACATGACGAGTTTCTCGTGTGTCGCTACCTCGAAGGCGGCAACGTGATCGGCGAGTCTCCGGTCTGAAACCCTCCTCAGCAATAGTCCAGAAATAGACTATTGCGACTCGACTGACATGGTTGTAAACGCTGCCTATGCAGTGATTGCACAGGCAGTCGAATGTCCGATCCGTTTTATACCAAGGCTGATTTCGTTCCCGAACGATCGATCGGCTACCTTGTTCACCGGCTGAAGAAGCTGGGAACGGCGCGCGCCGAAACGCTCTTCGCCGATCAGGACATCAACCTGAGCCAGTGGATCGCGATGTTCCACATCCGCTATCGGATGGCGATCACCGCAGCGGAAATCTCCAAATGCCTCGGCCATAATAGCGGCGCGGTGACGCGCATGCTCGACCAGCTCGACGAGCGCGGGTTGATCCTGCGCACCCGTGATCAGGCCGACCGCCGCGTCGTCAAGCTCGAGATGACCGAAGCGGGCCAGACTATGCTCAGCCGGCTGACGCCGGTGATGATGGACCTGTGGAACGAGCATCTTTCGATTTTCACGCGAGACGAAGCCGAAACGCTGATCACCCTGCTTCAGCGTCTGCTCGGCACCCTCGCCGACGGGGAAGACAAGGCATGAAGAGTTTCGTTGGAGGCGCGGCACTCGCCGCCCTGCTGCTGGCGGGCTGTGCGCCGCGCGGGATCACGCCCGCGCTCAAGCCGATCGGTGCACCCGACGTGGGCCTGACGGGCGGCGTCGCGGGCGTGCCCGTGGCGGTCGACTGGTGGAAGGCGCTGGGCGATCCCCAGCTCGACCGGATCATGGCCGATGCACTGTCGGGCAGCCCGACGCTGGCCGGTGCGATGGCGCGGATGCGGATCGCGCAGGCGGGGATCGAGACGGCACGCGCGGGCACTCTGCCCAGCGTATCGGTAAGCGCGCAGGAACAGCGCACGCGCCTTCCCGAAAACTACATCATCCCGCCCCCCTTCGGCGGATCGTCCCAGTGGGTCGGCAATGCCGCTGCCAATGTCAGCTGGTCGCTCGATTTCTTCGGCAGGCAGAAGGCCGCGCTCGATGAGGCGAAGGCGAGTGCCGACGCCGCTTCGCTCGACGCCGCCGCCGCGCGGCTCGCCCTGAGTTCCGCAGTCGCGCAGACCTATGTCGAGCTTGCCCGCGCCGAACAGCAGACCCGCGTCGCCGCCGATTTCGTGACGGCGCGCCAGCGCTCGGTCACGCTGATCCAGTCGCGGATCCGCAACCAGCTTTCGAGCAATTTCGAGGCCCGCGCGGCCGAGACCCTGCTCGCCCAGGCCCGCCAGGCCGAACTGCGTGCACGGGCCCAGCGCGAAACGATCGTCCATGCGCTCGCGGCGCTCGCCGGTCGCGGCGCCGACTATTACGCGACGGTCGGGACGACGGCTCTCGCCTTCGATCGCGCCGTACCGCTGCCCACCGCTTTGCCAGCCGACCTGCTGGGCCGTCGCCCCGACCTGCTGGCGGGACAGGCGCGGATCGCCGCCGCCAGCGCGGGCCGCCAGGTCGCGAAGAAGGCTTTCTACCCGAATATCAATCTGCTCGGCATGTTCGGTTTTCAGGCGCTCGGCCTGGGCAACATCACCGAATGGGGATCGCGCACCTATGGCGCGGGCCCGTCGCTGAGCCTGCCGATCTTCGAGGGCGGGCGGCTGACCGCCGACTATAAGCGCGCCACGGGCCAGGTCGACGTCGCCATTGCCGACTATAACGACTCGGTCGTCCGCGCCATCCGCGACACCGCCGATGCGATCGCGCTCGTCCGCGCCAATCAGGGCGATGCCGCCGAACAGGCCAATGTGTTGACCGGCCTCCAGGATGTCGTCCGCCTCGATCGCACCCGCATCCAGACCGGCCTCGCGTCGCAGCTCGACATCCTCGAATCCGACACCCGGCTGCTCGCCGCGCGGCAGGGACAGATCGATCTGGCCGCCGACGGCGCGATCCGCCGTATCCAACTCGTCGCCGCAATCGGCGGCGACTTCGCCCCCACTCCCGCGCTTGCCGTCGCGACCCAGACCCCCACCGAGGCCCAGCCATGACCGACAACAGCTCCAGCCGCCCCGACGCCGCCGTGGCCGACACCGACGTGCCCGGCGCCACGCCCCCCGCCGCCCCGCCGCCGGTCGACGAGACGCAGGGCAATCAACGCACCCGCAAGCGCGCCTTCCTGATCCTCGGCGTCGTTGTCCTCCTCGGCCTCATCGCCTGGGGCGTCCACGCGCTGTTCTTCGCCGGCGACGTGCAGGAGACCGACGACGCCTATGTCGCCGGCGACGTCGTCGCGATCACGAGCCGCGAACCCGCGACCGTGCTGGCTATCCACGCCGACAATACCGAGGGCGTGAAGGCGGGCGATCCGCTGATCGACCTCGATCCCGCGCAGGCCGACGTCACGCTCGCCCAGGCGGCGGCCGAACTCGCCCGCGCCGTTCGCGCGGTCCGCTCCGACTTCTCCGCAGTCGACGAAGGCCGCGCGTCCGTCGCGCAGGCTTCGGCCGAACTTGCCAAGGCACGCAACGATCTCGGCCGCCGCCAGCGCGCGGCCGCCGACGGCGCGGTATCGGGCGAAGAGGTCGCGCATGCCCGCGACGCAGTCACCACCGCCAATGCAGCGCTCCAGCTCGCGCAAAGCCGACTCGCCCAGGCGCGCACCAGCGTGCAGGGCGCTAGCGTCGAGGCGAACCCCGCCGTCCTCGCGGCGATTGCGCGCTATCGCACCGCCGCCATCTCACGCGGTCACATGCACCTGACCGCGCCGGTCGACGGCGTCATCGCGCAGCGCAGCGTCCAGCTGGGCCAGCAGGTCGCCCCAGGCACCCCGCTGATGGCGGTCGTGCCGCTGGACAAGGTGTGGATCGACGCGAACTTCCGCGAAACCCAGCTGCGCAACATCCGCATCGGCCAGCCCGCCACCGTCACCGCCGACGTCTATGGCGACGATGCGGTCTATCACGGCCATGTGATCGGTCTGGGCGCCGGCACCGGCAACGCCTTCGCGCTGCTGCCCCCGCAAAATGCCAGCGGCAACTGGATCAAGATCGTCCAGCGCCTGCCTGTTCGCATCGCGCTTGATCCCAAGGAGTTGCGTGAGCACCCCTTGCGGATCGGCATGTCTGTGATGGCCGAGGTCGACGTGGCCGATCGTTCGGGTCCGCTTCTCGCCCAGCCCGCCTCGGGCGGTTTCCAGAGCAAACAGAGCGATGCGCTGGGCGCCAGCGTCGAAGCTGATATCCAGCGGATCATCGCCGCCAACCGCGGCACGGGCCGGTAAGATGGCCGGCCCCGCCGCCGCGGGTGGCGCCGAAATCCCGCCGCTTTCCGGCGGGGCCCTCGGCCTCACCGCCTTTGCGCTCGCGCTCGGCACCTTCATGCAGGTGCTCGATTCGACGATCGCGAACGTCTCGCTGCCGACGATTGCCGGCAATCTGGGCGTCAGTTCGGACAACGCGACCTGGGTCATCACCAGCTTCGCGGTCGCGAACGGCGTCGCGGTGCCACTGACCGGGTGGCTGATGGGCCGCTATGGCGTGGTCCGCACCTTCACCGTCTCGGTGATCCTGTTCACGATCGCATCGTTCCTGTGCGGCATCGCCTGGAATCTATCCTCGCTGATCGCCTTCCGCGTCATTCAGGGCGCGGTGTCCGGGCCGATGATCCCTGGCAGCCAGGCGCTGCTGATCTCGATCTTTCCGCCCCATAAGAGGGCGACGGCGCTTGGCATATGGTCGATGACCACGCTGGTCGCACCGATCATGGGGCCGATCCTGGGCGGCTTTATCTCCGACAATTATCACTGGAGCTGGATCTTCCTGATCAACCTGCCGGTCGGCCTGTTCTGCGCCGCCGTGTCCTGGTTCTCGCTGTCGAGCCGCGAGACGCCGACGCGCAAGCTGCCGATCGACTCGGTCGGCCTCGGCCTGCTGGTCGTCTGGGTCGGTGCGCTGCAGATGGTGCTCGATCTCGGCAAGAATGACGACTGGTTCAATTCGCCGCGGATCGTGATCATGACGGTCGTCTGCGCGGTCGGCTTCATCTCCTGGCTGATCTGGGAACTGACCGAGAAGCATCCCGCGATCGACCTGAGCCTGTTCAAGGAACGCAACTTCCTGATCGGCACGATCGCCTTGTGCGCGGGCTATGCCCTGTTCTTCGGCGCGGCACTGCTGCTGCCTTTGTGGCTGCAGACCCAGATGGGCTACACCGCCACCTGGGCCGGGCTGGTTGCGGCGCCGAGCGGTGCCGTGGCCGTGCTCCTCACACCGTTCGCGGCCAAGTTGTCGACCAAGATCGACGTGCGCTGGCTGGCGACGGTGGCGTTCGTAGCCTTCGCCGCATCCTATTTCATGCGCGCAGGCTACACGACCTATGCCGACTTCTACTCGCTGACGCTGCCGATGCTCGTCCAGGGCATATCGATGGGCACCTTCTTCCTGGCGATGGTGACGATCGCGCTCGGCGGCGTCCCGCCCGAAAAGCTGCCGTCGGCGACGGGCATCTCAAACTTCGCGCGCATCACCGCGGGCAGCTTCGCCGCATCGCTGATCACCACATTCTGGGACCGGCGCGAAGCGCTGCACCAGAGCCGGATGGTCGAAGGACTGAACCACCTTGGCGGCGCTTACCCCTATGCCGCCAATGCTTTGGGTGCGCTGGGGCCGAACGAGACCCAGGCGGCGGCGATCGTCACGCGACAGGTCGTGGGCCAGGCCTATCTGCTGAGCCTGACCGACATCTTCTGGGCGTGCGGATGGGCGATGCTGGTCGTCACCATCCTCGTATGGTTCACCAAGCGCCCGCCCGCACCGACCGGGCCGGTGGCGGCGGACTGAGCACAAACAAAAAGGGCGGCCAGTGGCCGCCCTTTCCGTATCGAGACCCGCCCGTTTATTCGGCGGCGAGCTTGTCCGGCGTCGGCGCCTTGCGGCGGCTGAGGTAGAACTGGTCGGTATATTGCCAGTTGCGGCCGAACGGACCGTCGCCGTCGCAGACGAGCGGGCGCGCCAGGCGGCGATAGCCGTCGAGGATCACCTTATCCTCGTCGAACTGCCAGCAGATGTCCTTGATGATCGCGCGGGCAAGGCCGCCCTTCGGCCCTTCGGCTTCTTCCTTGGGCTGAATGAAGCCGTAGAGATACTGGATCTTGTCGCGCTCGATCGGGACGATCGCCGGGATCATGATCGTATCCGAAATGCCCTGGAAGCGGGTGAAGCCCTGCCCCATGCCGACCGACGAGCTCATGATCACACCATCGACGGTGCCCATCGGCGTACCCAGCTTGGCACGCGCGATCGTCGATCGCTTGATGCCGTCATAGCTGAACTCATATTCGGGCACGTTCTGGGTGCGGTGGACATAGCGGAAATGCGCGATGTCGACGCCATTGTCGGCGACATTGTCCATCGCGCCGTAGATGTGCCACTTCGCCTTGGTGAAGCCGGTCCAGTCGGGGTGGCCGAATTCCTCGATCGTGCGCATCTCCCACATCGGGGCGACGCCCTCGGGGTGATACCACATGTAGATATAGCCGTTGGCTTCCTCGATCGTGTAGCTCGGCACGCAATTGTCGCGCTTGGCCTGCGGCGGGATGTTGCGGGCGTAGGGGATTTCCTTGACCGCACCGTTGCCGTCGATCCGCCAGGCGTGGAACGGGCACTGCACATAATTGCCGTGAACCTCGCCACTGCCGAGATGCGCGCCATAATGCGGGCAATAGGCGTCGAGCAGGCGGGCCTTGCCGTCCTCGCCGCGCCACAGGACCATGTCCTTGGCGAAGTAGCGCACCGACTTGACCTCACCCACCGCCAGCTCATCCGACCACATGATGCCGAACCAGCCGAAGGGGAATTCGTCGGGCAGGTTGCGTGCATCGGGATCGCGCCGCTCGACCGACGGCTCGAGCCGCCACGCCGCGCGTTCTTCCTTCGAAAGCAGCTTGAGCCGCTCCCAGGTTGCCGATTTCTCGGTGCGGGTATCCTGCTGCGGTGCGCTTGCGCCCTGGTCCATGACGAATCTCCTGTGCCGACCTCCGCTGCCCTGGAGGTTTCTATAATGCGTTATAGCATATCTGGCGCAGACACAACGGCCCACGCACCTGCGCGCTCAAAATCGCTGCAATGCGTTTTAATTTAGGGCTTCTTGGCGAGAACGTCCAGCGCGGCGCTCGTCATCGCCTCGGTGGCGGTGCCGATCACGGCTTCCGCGTCGGGCGCCCAGTGGGCGCTATGGATCGACGGCAACTTGGTAACATCGCCCTTCGCCGCATCCCATTTCGCCTTCGGCACGCCGCCGACCCAGAATAGCAGCGCCTGCTTCGATTGATCGGCCAGCCAGAATTCGGAGAAATCCTCGCCTCCCATCTGCGGCTTGTCCATCCTCACCCGATCCGCGCCGAACCGCTTGGTAAAGACGTCGCTCATCCGCGCGGTGAGATCATGGGTGTTGAAGGTCGCCGGTGTGTTCTGATCGGCGATCGTGACGACGGGCATCAGATCGTCGGGCAGGCCCGCGGCGATCGCCTCGCCCTTCGCGATCCGGCCGATACCGTCGAGCAGATGCTGCCGCACCTCGGGCTTGTAGCTGCGCACCGTCAGCTGGAGATGGGCATCGGACGGGATGATGTTGTGCTTGGTGCCTGCCTGGAAGCTGCCGACGGTCACCACCGCCGATTCGAGCGGATTGGTCTCCCGCGACACCAAAGTCTGCAGCGTGCCGACGATGCGCGAGGCAAGCACGATCGGATCGTTGGCGAGATGCGGATAGGCGCCGTGCCCGCCGACGCCCTTCACCACGATGTCGACCGAATTGACGTTGGCCATCACATAGCCGTCGACCAGACCGATCGTCCCCGCGGGGAGGGTCGCCGAATCGTGGAAAGCGATCGCGACGTCGGGCTTGGGAAATTTGGTGTAGAGCCCGTCCTTCAGCATCGCGCGTGCGCCCGATCCGATCTCCTCGGCGGGCTGGGCGATCATCACGAGCGTGCCCGACCACTGATCCTTCATCGCCGCCATCCGCCGCGCGACCGCGATCCATGTGGTCATATGGGTGTCGTGGCCGCAGGCGTGCATCACGCCCTTATTCTGGCTGGCATAGGGAACGCCGGTCGCTTCGGTGACGGGCAGCGCGTCCATGTCGGCGCGGAGCAACAGCACCGGGCCGGGGCCGTTCTTCAGCACCGCGACCACCCCGGTCTGGCCGACGCCGCTGGTGACGGTGAAGCCCGCCTTCTTGGCCTCTGCCGCCAGGATCCCCGCGCTACGGGTTTCCTTGAAACTCAGTTCGGGATGGGCGTGCAGATCCTTGTAGATCGTGAGCAGCCCCGGCATGTCCGCCTTGACCGCGTCACCCAGCGGGTCCGCCAGCGCAGGCGTGGCGGCGATCATGGCGACAAAGGCGATCAGCGGAGCAATCTTCATCATCATCCCTTCGGGGTCAGTTCCATTACGTCGATCAGCGATTCCCAGCGCGGATAGGGGAAGGCGATGCGCCAGCGCGCCTGCCCGACCCGTTCGACCACGCCGACCATGTCGCGTTCGGTATCGCGCCCGTAGCGCAGCGGGCGCGTCTCATCCCCCAGCATGAGCGATCCGAGGAAGATCATGCGGGTGCCGTCGTCAGGATAGATGGTGCCGACATGCCGTTGCGATCCGTCGAGCTTGGCGAAACGCAGCACCGCCCCCTCAGCCGAGACCCGGCAGGTAAAGGCGGGATAAGCGGTATAGTTCGGCATCCCCTTGGCCTGCGCGCCCATCTTGATCACGCGGCAGGCATAGTCGCCGGCAGGAAGCGACGGGCCGGGCATCGAAAGATCGGGCTTCATCAGCATGCCCTGCGCCGCGATCGCCTTTGCCTGTCCGGCCGCGCCCGCCTTTTCGAGCCCCGCCATCCACGATTGTCGCCAGCGCGCGAGCCGATCGCGATCGGCGTCGCTGATGATCTCGCGCCAGTCGCTCGGCTGCGGCTTGGGCGGCTTGCTGGCGGCCGGTTGGCTGGCTGGCTGGGGCCGATCTTCGACGCCGTCGCCCCCACACCCCGCCAGGCAGCCGAGCGCGGCGGGGATGATCAGCATGCGGGCGGCAGTCGTCAGCAGGGTCATGGTCTCCGCCTGAGAATTCGGAGAAGAGTGACGCCCGCCTGCCCAAACCGCAAGCCCGTCGTCGCGATCGAATCGGGACGACAGGAAATGGCGCAAATCCGCGACACGCCGTTCACGTGTTCGGACCAATGGAAAGAGTCGCGACGCTGACGGTTATAGCCCTTTCGCGCGCCCGACATCGGCTGCGCTTTCCGGAAAGGGTCGTGGCGATGGCCGACCGAATGAGAACCCTGCTCGTCGAGGATGAAGACGATATCCGCTTCGTCGTCGAACTCGCCCTCGCCCATCGCTCCAATTTCGACCTCACATCCTTCGCCAGCGGCGTCGAAGCGCTCGAGGCGTTGAGCGAAGGAGGACCGTCCTTCGATCTTGCCTTGGTCAACCTCAACCTGCCGGCGATGAGCGGCGCGACCTTCGCGAAGCGGATGGCCAGCTTGCCATGCTGCGCCGATACGCCTGTGATCTTCGTGACCGCATCCTTATACGGGCGGGACGAGGCACAGCTTCGCGGCGGGAACAGCATCGGCGTGATCACCAAGCCGTTCGACGCCGTCGCGCTGCCGGATCAGATCCGCGACATGCTCGAACAGACCAGGGTCTGACCCCTGCGCATCACTGCGCGGTCCAGCCGCCATCGATCGACATGTTGGCGCCGGTGATGCCCGCCGCATCGTCACGACACAGGAACACCGCCATCGCCGCGACCTGCTCCACCGTCACGAACTGCTTGGTCGGCTGACCCGCGAGGAAGACGTCGTTCATCACCTGCTCGCGCGTCATGCCCCGCGCCTTCATCGTGTCGGGAATCTGCTTTTCGACCAGCGGGGTCCACACATAACCCGGCGAGATGCAGTTGGCGGTGATGCCGAACGTCGCGGTTTCCAGCGCGACCGTCTTGGTCAGGCCGGCCAGACCATGCTTGGCCGTCACATAAGCACTCTTGAACGGCGACGCGGTGAGCGAGTGCGCTGACGCCGTCTGGATGATCCGCCCCCACTTTTTCGACTTCATATAGGGCACGGCAAGGCGGGTGGTGTGGAATGCACTGCTCAGGTTCAGCGCGATGATCAGATCCCATTTCTCGACCGGGAACTCCTCGATCGGGGCGACATGCTGCATGCCCGCATTGTTGATCAGGATGTCGACGCCGCCGAAAGCGTCCGCCGCCTCCTTCATCATCGCCTCAATCTGATCGACCTTGGTGAGATCATGTCCGCTGTAGAGCGCCTTCGCGCCGCTCGCGGCCTCGAGCGCGACCCGTTCCTTTTCGATATCGGCCGCATCGCCGAAGCCGTTGATGACGACGTTCGCGCCCTCGGCCGCCAGCGACTTGGCATAAGCCAGGCCGATGCCCGAGGTGGAACCGGTGATCAGCGCGGTCTTGCCCTTCAGGAACATGGGAAGAAATCTCCTCAGCGTTTGGTCAGGTCGAACGCAGCGCTCGTCCCGTCATAGATATTCTGCGCGATGACTTCGGACCTTGTCATCGTTTCGGCAATCGCCTGCCGGCCTGCCTCGATATGCTCGTTCATCGTGCGCGCGGAAAATTCATAGTCGCGCGATCCGCCCTCCCACGCATTGGCGCGGTAGATAAGCTGGACGAGGCTGAGACTGGATTCGCGAGTGAGGTCGCGCAGCTTTTGCGCATCGGGATCCTCGCGCAGTTCGGGCGGCAGTTTGTCGAGCAGCCGGGCGATCATTTCATGCTCGCGCCGCTGGCGGACGAGCATGTTCGAAATCTGGCGCGTGCGGCTGGAAAACTGAATCTCCTTCTGCCGCGACATCACATCCATGATGTTCTTCGGCCGATCATGCGCGGCCGAAAACAGATCGACCTGGAATACCAGCAGATCGCTGTCCTGATTGTCGACGATCCACGACAGCGGCGTGTTCGACACGATGCCGCCGTCCCACCACAATTTGCCGTCGATCTCGACCGGCGGCAGCCCCGGCGGCAGCGCGCCCGACGCCATGATGTGGCGCTTGTCGATCCGTTCGGTCTTGCTGTCGAAGAAGCGGAAGTTGCCGCTCTCCACCTCGACCGCACCCACCGACAGCCGCATCGGTCCATCGTTGAGCAGATCCCAGTCGACCAACTCGTCGAGCGTCTCGGCCAGCGGCCCGCTTTCGTAGAAACTCATCGCGTCGATCGACCCCGACGGCGCGAGAAAAGGCGACAGGAAGCGCGGGCGGAACATGCCCGGCACGCCGAACAGCCCGACCGTGGCCGCAGACAGCTCGTGCAGCATTTCGCGCCCGAAATCGCCCGTCAGCAATGGGAAGCTGGGCATCAGCCCGGTCGCGCGATCCCAGAATTTATGGAGCCGCTCCATGCGCCGCTCGCACGGATTGCCGGCGATGATCGCGGCGTTGATCGCGCCGATCGAAATGCCCGCGACCCAATCGACCTCGATCCGCGCAGCATCGAGCGCCTCATAGACGCCCACCTGAAACGATCCCAGCGCGCCGCCCCCCTGGAGCACCAGCGCGACATTATCGGGCAGCGGCAGGCCGGTCGCGGCCCGTTTGCGCGCGATATGGCGCGGTTCTGCGTCTGCCATCCGATTCCGACTCCGTTGTGCAGCGCATCAAAGGCCGACTGACGACGAAGTTCCAGTGATATTTGCGCACGCACGAAGGCGCATTACGCACTCTGCGTGATACATGTCGCGTAACGAAAAAGGGCCGACCCTAAGGCCGGCCCTCCTCTCGCGAAGCGCGATCGGAAACTTAGTAGGTTCCCGAGAAAGCCCGGTTCAGATTGTGCGGGCCTTCGTTGCGCTCCTCATCCTTCCAGGCCTGCTTGGCCTGCGCGGCGGTGCGGTTGATCGTAACCTTGTCGGCGACCGATACGATCCACGACGATGGGATCGAATGGTGATGGCCGCCGGCATCCTTGTCGGTCTTCGTCAGCAGGATGCGGTCTCCGCGAACATGATCGACGGTGCCGACATGCTGGCCGTCCGAACCGACGACCTCCTGATGCTCCTGCGCCTGATTCAGCGCGTTGCGCTGGCCGGTGCGATTGGTCCGCCACGACGCGAAGTCATCGTTAAAACGCGACTGATTTTCGCGGCGATAATCTTCATAGTCGTTATCGAGTTCGGCGAGCTGACGGCGGCGCCAGTTCGAATAATTGGGGTCGCGACCCCACCCGTCATGGCTCGCGCCGCCGCCGAGTCCCCAGGTGCTGGTCGCACCGGCACCGCGGCCGACGCCATAGGTGTCGCCCTGCAGCCCGAAGCCCGCATCATAAGGCGCGTAGCCGGCATCGTAACCAGTGAAGCCCGTACGGGCACCCGCATAGCTGCCTGCACCATATTGGCGCTCATATTCGCGCTGCTGGAGCCGTTCATCCCAACGACGACGGCGCTCTGCCTCTTCATCGCCGAACCACGAACGGACCTCGTCACCCGCACGGTCGAAGAAGCCGCGATCGTCATAGTCATAGTCACGAGGCGGACGGCCCTGATCGCGCCCGTAATCGCTGCGCTCGCGATAGCCGTAGCTCTCACGGCCATAGCGCGGATCGCGGTCGCGCGGATCGCGATCGAAGCGATTATCGCGGCGGCCGTAGCGTTCGTAACCCATTGCATCCTCCTGCATTTCTGATGGGACGACCGGACGACGGAAAGGGGGGAACCACCGTCCGGTCTATGGATGCAAAACGCATTTTCTGGATGCGCGTTCCTGCAGGACCGGCGAAACGAGGGCAGCGGGCGACGGGCCGTGCGGCATCGGCGCGAAACCAACGCGCGTTCGTCGATTTGTGCTGTTGCATCGCGGATGCGGGCCCGCTAGGGGGAGCGTCCGGCGTGTGCGGGGCTGTAGCTCAGATGGGAGAGCGCTGCAATCGCACTGCAGAGGTCAGGGGTTCGATTCCCCTCAGCTCCACCAGTCGCACCGCCGGACTATCGTCGAGACGCTAGCCCGCCCGATCGGCCTCCTTCGCCAGGAAGCCATCCCAGTCGCGCGCGCGATCGACCAGCAGGTCGGTGATGCCTTCATCGGTCGGCAGCATGAAGCGATCGGCGAGGATCGCGTCGACCACCATCTGCCCCACCACGTCGGGTTCGAGCAGCGGGAAGCCCGCATGCGGCCCGCGCGTCTCGATCGGCGGGCCGAAGGTCTTGAGGCTGCGGGCGATGTTGGTCTTGACCGGGCCGGGGCACAGGCAGGTGACGCCCACGCCCTGCGGCTTCAGATAGAGCCACAAGGCCTCCGACATCTGCACCACCGCCGCCTTGCTGGCCGCATAGGGGATGCGATCGAAGGCGTAGGTGTAGAGGCCGCCGAACGAGGCGGTGTTGACGATATGCCCCGATCCTTGCGCGATCAGATGCGGCACGAACACCAGGTTCGATCGCACGATCGACATGAGGTTGGTGTCGATCACGCGGCGCCATTCGTCGAACGGGATATGATCGGGCAGGCCGCGCGTCAGCACGCCCGCATTGTTCATCACGATATCGACCCGGCCGAAGCGATCGATCGCGGCGGCCTTGAGCCGATCGAACGCATCGTCCTGCGTCACGTCGCACGCAATGCCGATCGCTTCGCCCGTCAGCCCTGCGGCGGCGCGTTCGGCGCCTTCCCCGTCGATGTCGGCAATCACCAGCTTCGCGCCGGCCCGCGACAGCGCGCCTGCCGATCCCAGCCCGATCCCGCTCGCGCCGCCGGTGACGATCGCGACCTTTCCGGCGACCGCGGTCATGCGATCAGCCCTTCGCCGCGCAGCGCCTCGATCGCCGTCACGCGCGCACTGTTGGCGGCGGGGAAGCCGGCATAGCCGCTGGCATGGTAGATCACCTCCTCCACCTCCTCGACAGTGCAGCCATTGGCGACCGCGAGGGGGATGTGGACACGCAACTCGTCATGCGCCCTGAGCGCGATCAGTATGCCCAGCGTGACGAGACTGCGCGATTTCGCGTCGAGCCCCGGCCGCCCCCACAAAGACAGGAAGACGTTGCTGTGGGCCAGCGCGCCCATTTCGCCCGCGAAGCTCGATCCCTGCGCATCGCCGCGCATCTTCGCGATCACCTTGAGCGATGCGAGCCGTTCGACGATGCCCGTGCCGTCCGCCATTATCCTCTCCATTCATTGGTTTGGCGCCAGCCTATTCAGCCAGAACCAAACCGCGAAAAAGAAAAAATGAAGAACCGTTAGTTAAAGACTAGCGCGTGGCGTTATACGCCAGCTGCTCTTCGGTCAGCTGGAAGCCGACGAGCATTTCGAAGTTCGCCTTGAGCACGGCGTCGCGCACGCTCGGTTCGGTCAGCGGGTCGAGCGCGGCATCGGCATCGCCGACCTTGCGCTTGCGGGTGATGCGCTCAAGCACCTCCCGCGGGAGCGTGGCGAGCGCGCGCGAGACCGAGCCGGTCACGCTGGCATGACCGGTGCCGCGGGTCGCCCCGTCGGCGAAGGTCACCACAACCTGCCCGGTCTGCTTCGACTGGATGTCGTTTCCACCCCGGATCAGCGTCGCGAACCAGGGCAGCACCACCTGGCGTGCCGGGCCGGCCGTGGGGCGGGTCGCCTGTACGTCGAAACTGGCGGTGACGCCGATCGGGTCGGTCTCGCCCGTGCAGCTGGTCTGCAGATTGGTGATCGCGGCGGTCACGTCAATCGCGCCGACGGTGCGCTGCGTGGGCGAGGTGAAGGTGGTGACATCCCCCGTGTAAGTCGCGATCGCGACCGCGGGGCAAGCCGAGCGCGCGATCTTCACCCCGCCGGTCTCGTCGAAGTCCATGCTGGACTTGCAACCAGCGAGAGCAATGGCGGCGAGGAGGATCGCTTGAGTCTTCAGCTTCAGCACGGAAAAGGCATCCTTGAATCGAACGTGCCGGATGCCAGGATCCGGTGGGCTTGCGCGCGATCATAGGAAGCGGCTTCCGCGCAGGCAAGCAATCGCGTAAGCGGCCGGGCATGGACGTTGCCACCGCCCCCTCGAAGCCGCCGCTGACGCTGCTGATCGCGGCACCCCGCGGTTTTTGCGCCGGCGTCGACCGCGCGATCCGCATCGTCGAACTGGCGATCGAGAAATATGGCGCGCCGGTCTATGTGCGGCACGAGATCGTCCACAACAAATATGTCGTCGACGATCTGAAGGCCAAGGGTGCGATCTTCGTCGAGGAACTGGACGAGGTGCCCGACGGCGTACCCGTCGTTTTTTCCGCACATGGCGTGCCCAAGGTGGTGCCGGCCAAGGCCGAGGAGCGCGGGCTGAACTATCTCGACGCCACCTGCCCGCTCGTCTCCAAGGTACACCGCCAGGCCGAGCGGCTCGTGTCGAACGGCCACCACATCCTGTTCATCGGCCATCGCGGCCATCCCGAGGTTATCGGCACGTTCGGCCAGGTGCCCGATGGCGTGATGACCCTGATCGAGACGGTCGAGGACGCCGAGGCGATCACGCCGCCCGCCGGCCAGCCGCTTGCCTTCCTGAGCCAGACGACCTTGTCGGTGGACGACACCATCGAGATCATCACCGCGCTGCGCCGCCGTTTCCCCGAGATCGGAGCGCCGCGCAGCGAGGACATCTGTTACGCGACGTCGAACCGGCAAGCCGCCGTCAAGGCGATCACCGAGCGTTGCGACGCGATGCTGGTGATCGGCGCGCCCAACAGCTCGAACTCGCTGCGCCTCGTCGAAGTCGCCGAGCGGCGCGGCACCCGCGCGGTGCTGATCCAACGCGCCGACGAGATCGACTTCGGCTTTCTCGACGGCGTCCGCACATTGGGCATCACTGCGGGCGCTTCGGCCCCCGAACTGCTCGTGCGCGAGGTCGTCGATCGGCTCGCCACGCGCTTCGCGATCGAGGAGCATGAGGTCGAAAGCGCGACCGAGGACATGCTGTTCAAGCTGCCCCGCAGCCTGGTCGCGTAACCGACATGGCCGTCTATACGCAGGTTTCCACCGAGGAAATGGCTGCCTTCCTCAACCGCTATGATTGCGGCACTTTGCTGTCGGCCAAGGGGATTGCCGAGGGTGTCGAGAACAGCAACTTCCTGGTCGACACGACCAAGGGCCGCTTCATCCTGACGCTGTACGAGAAGCGCGTCGACGCAGGCGACCTGCCCTTTTTCCTCGCGCTGACCGATCATCTGGCGGCCAAGGGGCTGAACATTCCGCGCGCGTTGCGCGACCGGCGTGGCGAGCAGTTGCAGGAACTCTGCGGTCGCCCCGCCTGCCTGATCGAATTCCTGCAGGGCGTCTCGGTGAGCCATCCGACGCCCGCGCAGGCCAAGGCCGCAGGCGGCGCGCTGGGCGACATGCACAAGGCACTGGGCGACTTCCGCCTGAGCCGCCCCAACACGCTGGGCCTCGACGGCTGGCACGCGCTGGCCGACAGATGCGGCAACCAGCTCGACCAGATCGAGGCGGGCCTGGGCGACCGCGTGGCGCGCGAACTCGCCTTCCTCGACGCCGAATGGCCGCGCCACCTGCCGACCTCGGTCGTCCATGCCGACATGTTCCCCGACAATGTCCTGATGCTGGGCGATACCGTCGGAGGGGTGATCGATTTCTACTTCGCCTGCACCGAAATTCGCGCGTGGGACGTGGCGGTGACGCATTCGGCGTGGTGCTTCTCGAGCGACGGGCGCACCTATCGGCCCGAACTCGGCCGCGCGCTGATCGCCGGCTATGATCAGCAATTCGGCCTGTCCGACCTCGAGCGCGCCGCCTTCCCGGTCCTCGCGCGCGGTTCGGCGCTGCGCTTCCTCCTGACGCGCGCATGGGACTGGCTCAACACGCCCGCCGATGCGCTGGTGACGCGCAAGGATCCGCTGGCTTTCAAACGCCGGCTCGATTTCTACGCCGAGGCCGATCCGGCGACGTTGATATGAGCGATCTGCCCCTGGTCGAGATCGCGACCGACGGCGCGTGCAAGGGCAATCCCGGGCCGGGCGGCTGGGGCGCGCTGCTGCGTTTCGGCACGACCGAGAAGGAATTGTCGGGCGCCGAAAACCCGAGCACCAACAACCGCATGGAGCTGATGGCGGCGATCAGCGCGCTGGAAGCACTGAAGAAGCCGTGCCGGGTCAAGCTGTCGACCGACAGCCGCTACGTCATGGACGGCCTGACCAAGTGGATCCACGGCTGGCGCAAGAATGGCTGGAAGACCGCCGACAAGAAGCCGGTCAAGAATGCCGAACTGTGGCAACGCCTGCTCGCCGCCGCGGCCCCGCACCGGATCGAATGGCTGTGGGTGAAGGGCCATGCCGGCCATCCCGACAACGAACGCGCCGATAAGCTCGCGAGCGACGCGGCCATCGGACGGATCGGCACGGACACATAACATTACCGCTACGTAACAAGACTGTCATCGATACGCAGTCGCGGTTTCATCCACCCCGCCTAGGGCGCCCGCAGACAATAAGTCGCTCTGGGGGAAAACATGAAGCCGACCACGTTCGGGCGGGCGCTGCGCGCTGCCGCCCTCTCCACTGTTGCATTCACCGTGTTCGGTGCCGCCGCCCACGCACAGGACGTCGCTGACAGCGCTGCTGCGGAAGGTGACGCGATCGTCGTCACCGGCGCACGCCCGATCGCCGAATCCGAAGCCGCAGCGTTGCAGATCCAGCGCAATTCGGACTCGCTGGTCGCGGTCGCCGCGTCCGACTCGGTCGGCCGTCTGCCGGACCAGAACATCGCTGCCGCCGTCGGCCGCCTGCCCGGCATCAGCGTCGAGCGCGATCAGGGCCAAGCCCGCTACGTCAACCTGCGCGGTGCGCCCAAGACCTGGACCACGCTGTCGTTCGACGGCATCAACGTGGTGAGCCCGGAAGGCCGCGACGCACGCTTCGATTCGATCCCCTCGGCGATCGCGGGCAAGATCATCGTGTCGAAGGCGGTGACGCCCGACATGCCGGGTGAAACCGTCGCCGGCAACGTCAACGTCATCACCCGCTCGGCCTTCGACTATTCGGGCTTCCACACCGCCGGCAAGCTGGGCGGCGGTGTCGCCGAGCTGGGCGATCGGCGCGAATATGAAGCCAATGCCGTCATCTCCAACCGCTTCAAGGCGGGCGAAGGCGAGATCGGCGTGCTGGTTTCGGGCAGCTATTACGAACGCAACATGATCACCGACAATTTCGAGGTCGATTATGAACCCGTTTCTCGCGATCAGCGTCCCGGCAACGCCACCCGCTTCTGGGCGCACGAAGCCGAGAACAAACTCTATCGCCTGACCCGCAAGAACTGGTCGGTTTCGGGCCGTCTCGATTGGCGCCCCGACGACGACAATCAGATCTCGCTGCGGTCGGTCTATACGATCTTCACCGACGACGAGGCGCGCGACAATTACCGCTTCGACCTTGACGACCGCGAATCCGATCTGTCGAACAGCAGCGCCGCCTGCACCCCAACCGTGAACGCCACGCCGACCACGTCGGGCTATGCCGACGTCTGCATCGGCAACACCCCGCAGAAGGGCACAGTGTACGGCATCGACATCCGCCAGCGTTCGACACTGCGCGCCTTCCGCCAGTCGGTGTTCACCAATACCTTGGCGGGCGATCACAAATTCGGTGACGGCGCGTGGACGCTCGCCTGGGTCGCCAATTACACCGAATCGAAGGATGATCGTTCGGTCGTCGGCGAAACGACGTGGGACAGCCCCAGCACGCGCAACCTGCGTCCGACCGTTGCTTACGACTTCTCGAACCCGAACCGCTCGAGCGTGAGCCTGTTCCGCACCAACCAGCTGTCGGGGCCGACCCGCTTTTCGGCTGGTGATCGCGTAGTCGGTGTCGATGCCTTCACCAAGCCGCTGTCATCGTTCAACGTGCTCGACGCTGTCGACACGACCAAGGCCTATACCGGCAAGCTGGTGCTGGGCCACACGGCCGAAATGCTGGGCGGCGAGACGACCTTTAAGATCGGCGCGCAATATGACCAGCGCACCAAGATGGCCGACGAGAAGAACATCAACCTGACGACTGCAGCGCAGTTTGCTCAGGCGGGCCTGCCGACCGACTACAACCAGTTCTCGCTGGACAAGAAGTTCCTCGGCAAAGTCCCGATGGATTACACCTTCCGCTATTTCGATCTCACGAAGATGCGCGCCGCTTCGGACGCGGCGAAGGCCGCCTTCCCCTTCGTTCCCGCTACGGCCAACAATTATGACGTGCGCGAACAGGTGCTCGCCGGCTTCGTGATGGGCACGGTGAAGTACGATTGGGGTTCGGTGATCGGCGGCGTTCGCGTCGAGCATATCAAGAACCGCGGCAAGGCGTTCGCGACGGTGGGCACCGTAACCGGTCCCGTAGAAGCCAACGCCGAACAGACGCTTGCCTTCCCCAGCCTGCACATCAACTACAATGTCGACGACACCAAGAAGCTGCGTCTGTCGTTCAACAGCGGTGCAGCCCGCGCCGATTATGATCAGCTGCGTCCGAACGTCGTGATCAACGACATCGCGCAGACGATTTCCGGCGGCAATCCGGCGGTGAAGCCTGAGCGGGCTTATGGCGTCGATGGCTACTTCGAATGGTATATGAAGCCGCAGGGCTATTTGATGGTCGGTGTTTTCTACAAGAAGATCAAGGACGTGCTGTACAACCAGTCGCGCACGTTCAATTCGAGCGCGCTCGACGCGAACGGCTTCGATCGTTCGACCTATGTCTTCTCGGGCATCACCAACGGCGGCGACGGACGCCTGTACGGTATGGAAGCCGCAGCCCAGCTACAGCTCGAACCGTGGACCGAAAATCTGGGCCTGCCCGATTTCATGGGCGGTTTCGGCGTGTCGGCCAACCTGACGCTTAACAACAGCCGCATCTCCAAGCCGGCATCGGGCGCCATCCCGGCGCGCCGCGTTCGCCTGCCCGGCACGTCGGACTTCGTTTACAACATCGGCGCCTATTACGAGAAGTACGGCCTGTCGCTGCGCCTGCAGTATCAGAACCGTGGCAAGTGGCTCGACTCGATCGCCGACACGCTGGTCGATGCGGGCGATACCTATTGGGCTTCGGACGACGAACTCGATTTCTCGGCACGCTATGCGGTCACCAAGAATTTCGAGGTCTATTTCGACGCTTCGAACCTGCTGAACCACCCGGGCCGCCGCTTCTCCGATCCGGGCAACCTGCTGACCGCAACGGGCATCCCGACCAAGAGCAGCAGTGCGCAGACGATCGAGTGGGAGCGGTTCGGTCGCCGCTACACCGGCGGCATCCGGTTCAACTTCTGATGAACCATCTGTCCGTGACGACCGCGTGGTCGGCGATGCTTCTGCTTGCCGGCTGCGCGACCAGCCGGCAAGCGATCCCGACCTCGGCGGCCACCACCGCCGAGGTTCTCGCGTCCGGAGAAACCGAAGCCGTCGGCACCGCAAATGCCGATGCGGCCGACGATCCCGCAATCTGGCGCAACCCGCGCCGGCCCGCCGACAGCCTGATCATCGGCACCGACAAGAAGGCCGGGCTCTATGTCTATGGCCTCGACGGCAAGCGCCGTGATTTCGTCGATGCGGGCCGCGTCAACAATGTCGACCTGCGCGACGGTGTGGCCGTTGCGGGCAAGCCCGGCATCCTCGTCGCCGCGAGCGACCGCAACGATGTCGCGCATGCCAAAATCGCTTTGTTCCGGCTCGATCCGACCACCGCAAAGCTGACGTCGCTCGGCACCGTGGCGGCGGGCGACGGCGAGGCTTATGGCATCTGCCTGACCCGCGTGAAGGGCGCCGCCCACGCCTTCGTCGTGATGAAGGACGGCACGATCAACCAGGTCGCGCTCGACCTCGCGGCCGCGACGCCGGCGGGCAGGATCGTTCGCACGATGAAGCTCGGCACCCAGTCCGAAGGCTGCGCGGTCGATGATCGCACGGCCAAGCTCTACGTCGCCGAGGAGGATGTCGGCCTGTGGCGCTTCGACGCGCGCGCCAGCGGCCCCGTCGAGCCGACGTCGATCGCCAAGGTCGACGGCACCCGCCTCGTCGCCGATGCCGAAGGCGTTGCGATCGCGCCGATGGGTCGCAGCGGTGGCTATGTGCTGGTGTCGAGCCAGGGCGACAATGCCTATGCGGCGTGGCGCCTGTCGGACGGCGGCTATGCCGGCCGCTTCCGCATCGCGCAGGGTAAGTTCGGCAGCACCGAGGAAACCGACGGCATCGACCTGATGCTCGGCAATTTCGGCCGCGACTATCCGACCGGCATCTTCGTCGCGCAGGACGGGCACACCCCGGACGGCGCCCAGAACTTCAAGCTGGTCCGCTGGGACGCGATCGCCAAGCTGATCAAGTAACTTTGAAATCCTCCCCCGCCAGGGGGAGGTGTCAGCGCAAGCTGACGGAGGGGGAGGATGCGGCCAACTCGTTTTGAGCCGCCGCCCTCCCCCTCCGTCGCCTTCGGCGCCACCTCCCCCTGGCGGGGGAGGATGTAAGTGGTCAGCCCAGCATACCGCCCAACCGCTTCGCGATGATCGCTTCGGCGTCGCGCATGATGCCGCTGATCAGCTCGTCACAGGTGGGGATGTCGTTGATCAGGCCCTGGACCATCCCGGTCCAGACGAGGCCAGCCTCGATATTGCCGGTCTCGAGCGCCTCGCGGCCCTTGGCGCCGGCGACGTAGGGGCGGATATCCTCGAACACCGAGCCTTCCTGCGCAGAGATTTCGACCACCTTGTCCGACACCGGCGTCTTGCCGACGCGGCCGGTGTTGTGGAATTTGCGCAGGATCAGGTTGGTCCCGCGCTCGTCGCTGTCGACGATGAACTGCTTGATATTCTCGTGGATCGGGGCTTCCTTGGTCGCGCAGAAGCGCGTGCCCATGTTGATGCCTTCCGCACCCAGCGCCAGCGCCGCGACGAGGCCGCGCCCGTCGCCGATACCGCCCGACGCGAGCATCGGAATGTCGATCTTGTCGGCTGCGGCCGGGATCAGGACGAGGCCGCCAATGTCGTCCTCACCCGGATGGCCGGCGCATTCGAAGCCGTCGATCGAGATGATGTCGACACCCATCCGCACCGACGACAGCGCGTGGCGGACCGAGGTGCACTTGTGGATGACCGTCAGGCCGTGCGCCTTGAAATCCTCGACATGCTCCTGCGGCTTGTTGCCGGCTGTCTCGACGATCTTGATGCCCGATTCGATGATCGCCTTGCGATATTCGGGATAAGGCGGCGCGTTCATCGACGGCAGCAGGGTGACGTTCACGCCGAACGGCTTGTCGGTCATGGTGCGGCAGCGTTCGATTTCGCGGCGCAGATCGTCGGGCGTCGGCTGGGTCAGCGCGGTCAGGATGCCCAGGCCACCAGCATTCGAGACCGCCGCCGCCAGTTCGGCGCGGCCGACCCACATCATGCCGCCCTGGACGATCGGATGCTCGATCCCCAGCATTTCGGTGACGCGCGTGCGGATGGCCATCGATTCCCTTTCCAGAAAGATATAACTCTATTGCGCGACGCCAAAGCGTGAAGGCGTGGCGCGGTCAAGCGTAAAGCAGCGCGGACGGAGAGGACAAGCGTGTGAGCAAGACAATCGTCGTGAAGGGCGGGCTGGTCGCCGACGGCACCGGCGGTGAACTGTACGAAGCCGATGTGGCCATCAAGGACGGCCGCATAGCCGCGATCGGCCAGGGGCTGAACGGCGATGAGGAACTCGACGCGCGCGGGCAGATCGTCGCGCCGGGCTTCATCGACATGCACACCCATTATGACGCGCAACTGTTCTGGGATCCCGATTGCACCCCGTCGAGCTGGCAGGGGGTCACGTCGGTCGTCATCGGCAATTGCGGGTTCGCGCTGGCGCCGTGCCGGCCGGAGAATCGCGAGACTCTGGTGCAGATGCTCGTCGAGCTGGAGGACATGCCGGCCAAGGTGCTGAATGCGGGCATCCAATGGTCGTTCACCGATTTCGCGGGCTATATGGCGAGCGTCGAGGCGCTTCGCCCCACGCTGAACATCGCGGCCTATGTCGGCCATTCGCCGGTGCGCGTCGATGTGATGGGCGCCGACGCTTATGATCGCGCCGCGACCGATGAAGAGATTGCGCGGATGGCGGCGATCGTGGGCCAGGCGATGGACGCGGGCGCGATCGGCTTCGCATCGTCGAGCGCGCCGACCGGGCGGCGATCGGCGACGGGCAAGGCCGATGCGCGCGAATTGCTGGCGCTGGGCAAGGCGATGGCGAAGGACGGGCGCGGCGTGATGGCGATGGTGCCGGGCGGCCAGCACCTGTCGCGCGAGGCGATGTACGACATGCAGGCCGATATCGGCCGCCCCTTCACCTGGACCGCATTGATGCAGACCGCCGATGGCGGGCATCGCGCGTCGGCCGCGCTGCACGCCGAACGCTATGCGAAGGGCGCTAGGGTGCATCCGCAGGTGTCGTGCCGGCCGATCGTGTCGATGACCACGCTGCGCACCGCCTTTGCGATGCGCGCGGCGTCGATGCTGGCACTCGAAGGCAAATCGGATGCCGAGCGGATCGCCGCCTTCCGCGATCCGGCGTGGCGCGCGACGGTGAAGACCGAACTGGCCAATTATGCCTTCACGATCAGCTGGGATCGCTGGACGATATCCGAATCGCCGACGTCGCCCGAACTGGAGGGGATGACGATCGAGGCGCTGGCGAAGCGGCTGGGCGTCGACGGGCTGGATGCCGCGATCGACCTGGCGCTGGCCGATGGGCTGGCGACGCGGTTCACCGTGGTGCAGGTCAATTATGAGGAGGACGAGGTCGCCAAGCTGCTGCGGATCGACGGCGCGGTGCTGGGTCTGGCGGACTCGGGCGCGCACCCCGATCAGATTTGCGACGCGATCCTGCCGACCGATCTGCTGGGCAAATGGGTGCGCGATAAGAAAGTCCTCCCCATCGAAACCGCGGTGCGCAAGCTGACCGGCGAACTGGCCGATCTGTTCGGGCTCGATCGCGGCTATCTGAAGATCGCCGCGCCCGCCGATATTACCGTGTTCGATCCCGCGACGATCGGGCCGGGGCCGGTACGGCGCGTCTATGACCAGCCGGCGGGCGGCGAGCGGCTGATCGCCGACCGCGCGACCGGGCTGACGCACATGCTGGTCAACGGCGTGCCGATCCGGCGCGACGGCGCGGCGCTGGCGCGCGGTGCCGCGGGCGGGCCGGGTCGGATGTTGCGGGGGTAACTTGATCCTCCCCCGGAGGGGGAGGGGGACCGCCCGAAGGGTGGTGGAGGGGTAAGCGTCGCAAGGAGTGCGCTGGAGACGATAAGTACCGTTGCCGGCCAATACCCCTCCACCGCTGCGCGGTCCCCCTCCCCCTCCGGGGGAGGATCTGAAGAGGACGCACCTGTGGCGTAGAATCAGGACAGGGATCGGTCGGCGCGTCCTTCCGCGGGCATCCGGGTTGGACATGTCGTGTGTTCAGGGCCGGCTTTCATGGGGTCCGGGGGCGGAGCAAGCCCCGCGTGCGGAATCGAAAGCCGATTGTCAGGCGGCTTTCCCGATATCGGTGGCGTCCGGTGGTCGGATCGGGGCTACCCGGGATACGCCCGAAGACGCAGTGGATCGGCCCTGTCTTTTCTTCGCACCATAGCCGCCGCGATCGGCGGACAGTCCCAAGCCGGCCGGATGTTGCGAAGCTTCGGCTGAACCGGATGACTTCGCGCCGACCGTTCGGCCCGGTGCGGAGCAAGCGCTAAGCTCCGGGCCGGTCCTGCATCCCGTTCGCTTGTACCGAGCGACAGGATGAGCGTGTAAATAACCCATTAGGTTCTTTTTGTCAAGAGATCGTTCCTTAAATGTTCCAGGACAATCGGGAAGGATTGAGGTGGGGGCAAGCGGAGCCTAAAGGTCCGCCCCATGAAGACGATCCTCCTCGCGCTGGCCGCAACCGTCGCCGCGCCCGCCCTCGCCCAGAACACCGACCCTGCCCGCATCGAACAGACGGTGCGCACATTGGCGTCCGACATTTTCGAAGGGCGCGCGCCGGGGACGGCGGGCGAGGAGCGGACGATCGGCTATCTGATCGCGCGTTTCCAGGATCTGGGGCTGGAGCCGGCGGGGCCGGACGGGCAGTGGACGCAGACGGTGCCGTTGCTCCACACTAAGCTGGGTACGGGGCTGGGCGCGGGCGCGATGCGGTTCGACAGCCCCAAGGGCGTGGTTCCGGCCGAGCAGCTGAAGGACGTCTATGTTTCGACGATCCGCCCCGACGATGCCGCGAAGATTGCGGGTGCGCCGGTGGTGTTCATCGGCCACGGCGTGAAGGCGCCCGAGCGCAAGTGGGACGATTTCAAGGGCGCGAACCTGAAGGGCAAGGTCGTGATCTTCCTGGTCAACGACCCCGATTTCGCGGCGCAGCCGGGCGAGCCGGTGGCGGGCAAGTTCGGCGGGCGGACGATGACCTATTATGGCCGCTGGACCTACAAGTTCGAGGAAGCGGCGCGGCAGGGCGCGGTCGGCGCGCTGATCGTCCATGAGAGCGCGGGTGCGGGCTATGGCTGGAACGTGGTGGTCAGCAGCGGGGGCGAGAATTACGACATCGTCCGCGCACCCGACAAACTCAGCAGCCTCGCTTTGCAAGGATGGATCACGGGCGATGCGGCGACGAAATTGTTCGCATCGGCGGGCCTTGACCTCGCCAAACTGCAGGTCGCGGCGCGCAAGGCGAACTTCAAGCCGGTGCCGCTGCCGGGCGTGACCTTCACCGCCGACGTGCCCGTCGCCCATGAGGAGGTCGCGAGCCGCAATGTGCTGGCGAAAATCCCCGGCACGACCAAGGCCGACGAGGTGGTGATGATCGGCGCGCATTGGGACGCTTATGGCCGTGGCAAACCCGATGCGCAGGGCCGCGTGTTCCGCAGCGGCGCCAACGACGACGCGCTCGGCATCGCGGGCATGTTCGAGATTGCGCGCGCAATGAAGGCGAGGCCGGCGCCGAAGCGCAGCGTCGTCTTCGCCGCGTGGACGGCGGAGGAGCGCGGGCTGCTGGGATCCGAATATTATGCCGCGAACCCGACGGTGCCGGCGGCGAAGACCGTCGCCAACCTCGCGATCGACATCCTGCAGACCGCGGGGCCGGCGAATGACGTCGTGCTGGTCGGCAAGGGCCAGAACAGCCTGGAGGACGACATGGCGCGCGTCGCCGCGACCCAGGGCCGCCGGGTGACGCCCGAAAGCCTGCCCGAGCGCGGCCTGTTCTACCGCGCCGACCATTTCAGCTTCGCCAAGCGCGGGGTGCCCACCCTGCTGCTGATGGGCATTGCGGGCGCATCCGACCTGAAGACCGGCGGCGTCGCAGGCGGGCAGGCGTGGATCGATGCCTATACCGGCCAATGCTATCATCAGGCGTGCGATGCGTGGAGCCCCGAATGGAATCTGGCGGGCGCGGTGCAGGACATCGATCTGGTCGGCACGATCGGCGCCGAGCTGGCCAATTCGGATAAGTGGCCGACGTGGAAGGCGGGGTCCGAATTCAAGGCGATCCGCGACAAAAGCCTGAGCGCGACGGCCAAGTGAGGATGCGGGCGGCGATCATCGCGGCGCTGGCGATCGGGGCGCTGGCGACGCCGCTGCATGCCGCGCCGAAGCGCATCGTCTCGCTCAACCTGTGCGCCGACCAGCTGATCCTGACGCTGGCCGATCGATCACAGATTGCGGGGCTGACGCGCAACGCCGCCAAGGCGAACATGTCGGCCGAGGCGGCGCGGACCAAGGGGCTGCGCATTCTCGGCACGTCAGCGGAGGAGATATTGGAGATCGATCCCGATCTCGTCGTCGGCATCCCCGCGCGGCGCAACGCGATCCTGCGCGCGCTCAAGATGCGGAAATATCCTGCGGTCGACCTGAAAAGCGCCGACACGCTGGAGGATATCTACGCATCGATCCGCACCGTATCGGAGGCGGTGGGCCATCCCGATCGCGGCGAGGCCATGATCGCGCAGATGGAGCGCGATCTGGCCGGCACGCCCGGGATCGGGCGACATCGGGTCGCAGCTTATTATCAGCGCCGGGGCTATATGACCGGCGCGGGCACGCTGGTCGACGACCTGATGACACGGATCGGGCTGGTCAATCTTGCGACGAAGCTCGGCAAGCCCGCGCTCTCCCAGCTGAGCCTGGAGGAAATGGTGGCGGCGCGGCCCGATTTCCTGATCGTCGAAAGCGCGACCGACAAGATCACCGATCAGGGCACCGAGATGCTGCACCACCCCGCACTCAACGCCATCCCGCGCCTGCACATTCCCGAGGCGTGGACGGTGTGCGGCGGGCCAGCCTACACCAAGGCGGTTCGCACCCTGACCGAGCAACTCCGGCGCTACCGCTGAAGCGTGCGCCGCGCGCGCCGGATTGACGCAGCGCACCCAAAGGCGTAGTCGCCGCGCCGCGACAGGTTCCCCCTTAAGACGGGGATGAAAAGGGAACGGGGTTCAAGACCCCGGCTGCCCCTGCAACTGTGAGCGGCGAGCTATCGCGCCATCAAGCCATTGGGACTTCGGTTCTGAGAAGGCGGCGCGAAACGGCGATGACCCGCAAGCCAGGAGACCTGCCCGTCGCGGTCGTCTTTCGTGCGGACAGGGTGTGCCGGGCGGACGGGGGTTAACCCGAGTGACGACAGATCCGGACCGTGTTCGCGCGGGGGATAGGTCGTGCCCTGCCCCCGAACGAACGCGATCCCTTTGTCTTGGGGCTAGACGTTCGATGTTGAAATATTCGTTTCTAATCTCCCTCCTGCTCTCCACCACGGCCTATGCCGAGGAGCAGCAGGCGGCGCAGCCCGACGCGGCAGCGGAGGCCGACGCCTCCGACATCCTGGTCACCGCGACCCGCATTGCCACGCCCGCCGAAAAAGTGCCCGTTTCGGTCACCGTGCTCGACAAGGCGGCGATCGACCGCAACCAGGATATGGGCGTGACCGAGCTGCTGCAGCGCACGCCGGGCGTCAGCATGTCGCGCAACGGCGGCTATGGCACCGCCACCTCGCTGCGCATCCGTGGCGCCGAAGCCGACCAGACCGTGGTGGTGATCGACGGCGTGAAGCTGAACGATCCTTCGTCGGCGGGCGGCGGCTACAACTTCGCCAATCTGCTGGTGGGCGATGCGTCGCGGATCGAGGTGCTGCGCGGGCCGCAGTCGATCCTCTGGGGCAGCCAGGCGATTGGCGGCGTCGTGAACGTCGTCACCGCGCTGCCGCAAAAGGAGCTCGAAGGCAGCTTCGACGTCGAGGCCGGATCGCGCCAGACCGCAAGCGCACGCGCCGCAGTGGGCGGCAAGCAAGGCGCGCTGACGTGGCGCCTGGGCGGGCAGGCCTTCTCGACCGACGGCATCTCCGCGATCGCCCCGGCCTTCGGCGGACGCGAGAAGGACGGTTACACCAACCGCAACCTGTCCGGCCGCGTCGAAGTGGCTATCACCGAGAACGTCACCGCCGACTTTCGCGGTTATTTCTCCAAGGGCCGCACCGACATCGACTCGACCACTGCCGACAACCCGACCTATGCGCTGAGCCGCGAGTTCGTGGGCTATGCGGGGTTGAAGATCGACCTGCTCGACAAGCGCCTGCGCAACCGCATCGCTTATGGCTACACCGACACCAACCGCGACAATTTCGATCCGCGCAACCAGCGCACCAAGACGTTCGACAGCGCGGGCCGGAACAAGCGTTTGGAGTATCAGGGCGCCTTCGCGATCGCCGATGGCTGGACGGCGCTGTTCGGCGCGGAGAATGAACGCTCGCGCTTCCGCAGCGTTTCTCCGCCCGCTTCGCTCGCTACGCCCATCCCCGCAGCGGCGCGCGGCAAGGCCGAGATCACGAGCTTCTACGGCCAGCTGCTCGCCGAGCCGATCGCGGGGCTGAGCCTCAACGTCGGCGTGCGCAACGACGATCATAGCCGCGCGGGCAACAAGACGCTGTTCTCGGCGGGTGGCGCGTGGTCGCTGCCGACCGGCACGATCATTCGCGCGGCCTATGGCGAGGGCTTCAAGGCGCCGACGCTCTACCAGCTCTTCTCCGAATTCGGGAACGAAGCGCTCGCTCCCGAAGAGGCCGACGGCTGGGAAGCGGGGGCCGAGCAGAAGCTGCTCGACGGCAAGCTGAGCTTCGGTGCGACCTATTTCGAGCGCACGACGACCAACCAGATCGTGTTCAACAGCTGCTCGGCGACGTCGACCCTGGCGCTGTGTCGCCAGCCCGGCACGACGATCCGTCGCTCGGGCTATTACCTCAACGTCGCGCGCGCCGAAGCGCATGGGATCGAGGCGCAGGCTTCGCTTCAGCCGATCGAAGGCCTGATCGTCGACGGCAACTATAGCTGGACGGTCGCGGAGGATCGATCGAAGGGCACGACGACGTTCGGCAAGTGGCTGCCGCGCCGCCCACGCAACCAGGCGAACGGATCGATCAGCTATCGCTGGCCGGTGGGCCTGACGACGGGCGGTGCGATCCGCTGGTCGGGCCACAGCTTCGACAACGCGTCCAACGCCCAGCGGCTCGACAGCTATACGCTGGTCGATCTGCGCGCCGAACTGGAGCTGTCCGAACAGTTCCGCCTGTTCGCCCGCGTCGAGAACCTGTTCGACAAGGACTATATGACCGCGTTCCGCTATGGCACGCTGGGCCGCAGCATATACGCCGGCTTCCGGGGCCGCTTCTGATGCCCGCGCTCGCTGTCGATCGGCCGATCGAGAAGCGGGTGACCAAGGTGGACGGCCGGACCGAGGAGGTCTGGCCGCTTCCCCTCGATCGCGACTGGCTGTTCGCCATGTTCTCCGAACTGTTCGACGATCATTGGGACAAGCTGACCTGGGGTCCGCTGATCCCGGGCGCCGCCTATGAGCTGAAATGCCCGGGCAAGCCGGAGAAGATCACCCTCTCCAAGCTCGGCTATTTCACCGTTCACTGGGGCGCGAAGGGGCATTTCCACCTGTGCCTGGGCGCGGGCCCGGCGATGGCGCCCGAGGATGCAATCAAGCGCAGCCCCGCGCGGGTCGAACTGGTCCGCCGGCTCGATGCCGACGAGATGCCGATCTCGTGGAGCATCCGCATGTTCAACGGGGCGGGCGATCCGCAAATCTCGATCTACCTGCCCAACCCCTTCCTGCGCCCCGAAGACCGGATCGCCGACGAACCCGACTGGGATCGCCTGACGCTCTGGGACGACCTGTTTCCCCGCCTGACCGGCCAGCCGACCGACGGCCGTGACCGGATGGGCAAGGGCTATGTCAAAACCACGACCAACTGAAAGGACCGAGACTATGACGACGACGCTCTCCAAATCCGGCGCCTCGATGCTCTGGATCCTGTTGCTGACCGCCGCGAGCACGGTGACCACCCTGGTGCTCGCCTGTGCGACGCCCTTCCCTTCGCTCGCGGCGCTCGCCGCCGTCCACATGCGCCGCCGCGACGGCATCGCGACGATGCTGCTCGCCTGGGCGGCAAGCCAGGCGGTGGGATTCGGCCTGCTCAACTATGCGCACAAGGCGACGACCTTCGCCTGGGGCGGCGCGCTCGCGATCGGCGCGGTCGCTTCGGTGCTGGCGGCGCGCGTGCCGCTGCCCCGCTTCGCACAGGCACCGGTCTGGGCGCGACTCGCGATCGCTTATGTCGCGGGGTTCCTGGGCTTCAAGCTGGTGATGCTCGCCTCGGCGCTCGTCCTGGGCGGGGTGCACACGGCGGTCGATCCGATGATCATGGCCAACCAGTTCGTGCGCAACGCCGCGATCCTGGCAGGGCTCTATGCGCTCTATCGCGGTCTGCTGGCGCTCGGGGTCCCGGCCCCGGTCGCCGCGACCGCGTGAACCTGGACTCGCGGGCTCTGCGTGAGATCGAAAGGCTGGAAGACGAAAATCGCCGGTTGCGCGACCTCGTCTCGACACTGCAAAGCGATCTCGCGCAGTTGCGCGAACTGAAGCGACGGGAGGGCGGGCGATGCTCCGGCCAGTGAAGAACGGCCCGGCGGTGGTGGCATGCAACACATGCCGCCATTCGGCCGAATCCCGCGACGACGGCGAAGGCGTGCGCGGCGGCGCGCGCCTGGCCGCCGCGCTCCATGCGGTGAAAGCCAGCGACGATCTCTATGCGGGGGTCGAGGTGCAGGAAATGGCCTGCCTGTTCGCGTGCAGCGACTATTGCACCGTCCACCTGCGCGCACCCGGCAAGGTGAGCTATATCCTCGGCCGCTTCACACCCGATGAGGAGGCTGCCCGCGCCATCCTCGATTATGCCGTCCATTATGCGGCGAGCGAGCATGGCCGCGTGCCCTTTTCGCAATGGCCGGCGGGAGTGAAGGGCCATTTCATCACGAGGTCGCCCCCCGAAGGGTTCGTCGCCGAATGAGCTTTGCGAGCATCGACACCTTCGAAAGCGCGCTGGCCAGCCTGACGCGGCCGGACGGTGCGGCGATTGCAGCGGCGCAGGCGCGACAGGCGCAGCTGACCAAGCCGGCAGGGTCGCTCGCCCGGCTGGAGGAGATAGCGATCTTCTTCGCGGGCTGGCAGGGGCGCGAACGGCCGCGTATCGATCGCGGTCGCGTCGCGGTGTTCGCGGGCAATCATGGCATCACCGTCCACGGCGTGAGCGCCTTTCCGGCCGACGTGACCGTGCAGATGGTCGCCAACTTCCGCGCCGGGGGCGCCGCGATCAACGCGCTGGCGAAGGCGGCGGACCTTGAGCTGATCATCGTTCCGATCGATCTCGACACACCGACGGCAGATTTCACCGTGGCGCCGGCGATGAGCGAGGCGGAATGCCTCGCGGCGCTGTCCGCAGGGGCCGAGGCGGTCGAACCCGGCCTCGACCTGATCGTGGTGGGCGAGATGGGGATCGGCAATTCGACGGCAGCCGCCGCGCTGGCCACGCGCAGCTTTGGCGGCGCGGTGGCCGATTGGACCGGGCCGGGCACGGGCCTCGACGGAGCAGGAATCGCGCGCAAGATCGACGTGATCGAACGCGCCTTGCAGCACCACGGATCGGCGCCGATGACGCCTTTCGAAACTTTGCGCCGCGTGGGTGGGCGCGAGATTGGGGCGATTGCGGGCGCGATCCTGCGCGCGCGGCAATTGGGCATTCCGGTGGTGCTCGACGGCTTCATAACGACGTCCGCGATTGCGCCGCTGGCGGTCGCCAATCCGGACATCACCGCGCATTGCATCGCCGGCCATTGTTCTGCCGAGCCGGGGCATCAGAAATTGCTGGATCAGCTTGGCCTCGCCCCCCTGCTCCGCCTCGACATGCGGCTGGGCGAAGCGAGCGGCGGCGCGGTGGCGGTGAACATCATCCGATCGGCGCTGGCCGCGCACGCACAGATGGCGACCTTTGCCGAAGCGGCCGTATCCGGCAGGGAATGACCGACTTCGCCCTCTATCTGCTCCGGCACGGCGCGCCCGAGACGCCCGGATTGCTGATGGGGCGCAGCGACGGCCTGCCGACGCCCGCCGGGATCGCCGCGTGCCTCGACCAGGCGGACGGGCTCGACTTCGCGACGCTGATCGCGTCCGATCTTGCGCGATCGAGGCTGGCCGCCGAAGCGATCGGGGCGAGGCGCGATATTGCCCCAGTCATCGATCCACGTTGGCGCGAACTCGATTTCGGCGATTGGGACGGGCAACCGGCGTCGGCGGTCCCGCCCGATGCGCTGGCGCAATTCTGGGGCGATCCGGACACAAATCCGCCCCCCAATGGCGAGCGCTGGTCGACGCTGCTGACGCGCGTGGGCGCCGCGATCGAGGCAATCGACCCGCGGCCGACCCTGATCGTCACACATGGCGGCGCGATGCGAGCCGCGCTTTCCTATCTGTGCGGCTTCGATCAACGCCAGATCTGGAGCTTCGAACTGGGCTATGCAGCGCTGATTTCGCTGCGCATCTGGCCAGGCGAGCGACGCTCGGCGCAGATCGTCGGGCTTTGGCCGTGAAGGGGCTGATCGTCGCGATCCAGTTCCTCACGCGCCTGCCGACGCCACGCATTGCCGTGTCGGATGCAGAGTTCGCGGGATCGATGCGCTGGTTTCCAGCCGTCGGCCTGATCGTCGGCGCGATTCTGGCGGGTGGCGCCTGGGTGGGCGCGTGGATCGATCCGTGGGTCGGCGCGCTGGCAGCACTGCTGCTGTGGATCGGCATGACGGGGGCGTTGCACCTCGACGGGCTGGGCGACATTGCGGACGCATCGGGCGCGGCGCACAAGGATCGCGCGCGGATGATCGCGGTGATGTCCGACCCGCACGTCGGCAGCTTCGGCGTCGTGGCGATCGCGCTGCAGATCGCGGCGAAGCTGGTGCTGCTGCACGGTGCCGTCGCGGAGCAACTGTGGTGGGCGATTGCGCTGATCCCGTTCGCCGCGCGGATCGGGCCGCTGCTGTGGACCCGTATGCTGCCGCCACTGCACGCGGGGCTGGCGGCGCGCTTCGCGCATGTGATCCGGCCGGTGCACCTCGCCATCTGGGCGGGGGTGTTGCTGATCGCCTGCTGGTTCGCGCCCTCTCTGGTGGCCGCGCCGGTGGCGATGCTGGCATGGACGTCGTGGCTGCGACGGCGGATCGGGGGAATTTCTGGTGACGGGCACGGCGCGGGGATCGAACTGACCGAAAGCACTCTGCTGCTCGCCGCGCTGATCGTGGCGCGGATGGCATGAGCGATCGGTGGACCTGGCATGGCGGCGGCCTTGCCGCAGCGCGCGCGCATTATGGCGATGGCGACTGGATCGACCTTTCGACGGGGATCAACCCGCATCCTTGGCCGGGCGTCGATGCACTGGCAGTCGACTGGCGGCGCCTCCCGGACGAGGCGGATCTGCGCGCGCTGGAAACTGCGGCAGCGGCGCATTTCGGGGCCAACCCGACGCATGTCTGCGCGGTGCCGGGGAGCGAGATCGGGCTGCGGCTTACCGGGCATCTGCTGGACGAGAAGGGATTGTGGTGCGAACCTGCCTATCGCACGCATGGAGACATGCTGATTGATGCACAGCCCCTGTCCTTCGATCGAGCGGGCGAGGCCGACGGGCGCACATTGATCCTCGCCAATCCGAACAATCCCGACGGGCGGCTGATCGATCGCGATGCGATGCGCGACCTGCTGGCGCGGCGCGGCGACGGATGGCTGCTGGTCGACGAAGCCTTTGGCGATGCGCATCCCGAGTGCAGCATTGCGAGCGAGGTCGGCGAACGGCGGCTGATCGTGTTCCGTTCGTTCGGCAAATTTTTCGGGCTGGCCGGAGTGCGGCTCGGCTTCGTGATCGGGCCGCGCGCGATCGTCGATCGACTGCGCAACCTGATCGGCGCGTGGCCGCTGTCGGCGGCGGCGGTGGCGATCGGGACGGCGGCCTATCGCGATCGGGCGTGGGTCGCGCAGACCGGCGGTCTGCTGCGCAGCGACGCGGCCGCGCTCGACACGTTGCTGCGCCAGCGCGGTTTTGCGCCGCACGGCGCCTGCCCGCTGTTCCGGCTGATCGAAACCGCTGACGCGCGCCGCCTGTTCGAACGGCTCGCTGCCGCCAGAATCCTGACGCGACCGTTCGACGAGAATCCGCGCTGGCTGCGCATCGGCCTGCCCGGCAACGCCGACGAATTCGCGCGGCTCGACGCGGCGCTGGACGGTGTTTGAGCCCCTCGCGCTCGGCGCGCTGATCCTCGATGCGGGGATCGGGTGGCCGGCGGGGCTTTATCGCCGGATCGGTCATCCGGTCGGCGCGTTCGCCGCGATCATCGGGGTGTGCGAGCGGCACTGGAACCGGCCGGATATCAGCGAAAGCGGGCGACGGGTGGCCGGCGTGGCGACGGTGTTGCTGCTGATCGCCGTCGCGGGCGGCGCAGGCTGGGCGTTGCAGGCGCTGGCGATGCGGCTACCCTTCGGCTGGGTGATCGTGGCGCTGCTGGCCTTTCCCGCGCTGGCGCAGCGCAGCCTGTTCGATCATGTCCGGCCCGTCGCGAGGGCGCTGGCGGCGGGCGATCTGGAGGGGGCGAGGCGCGCGGTCGGCATGATCGTGGGGCGCGACACCGCGCAACTCGACGAAGCGGGCGTGGCGCGGGCGGGGATCGAGAGTCTGGCCGAAAGCTTCTGCGACGGAATCGCCGCACCCTTGTTCTGGCTGCTGCTGCTCGGGCTGCCGGGCGTGTGGGCGTATAAGGCGATCAACACCGCCGACAGCCTGATCGGGCACAAGGAGGAGCGCTGGCGGGCCTTCGGCTGGGCGGCGGCGCGGACCGACGATGTGCTGAACCTTATCCCGGCGCGGATCGCGGGGGTGATGATCTGCCTTGCCGGACCCGGCGGGTGGCGCGTGATGCTGCGCGATGCGGGCAAGCATGCCTCGCCCAATGCGGGGTGGCCCGAGGCGGCGATGGCGGGCGTGCTGGGGGTGCGTCTCGCCGGCCCGATCGCCTATGACAATGTGGTGGTGGACAAGGCTTGGATCGGTAACGGGCGGGCGGATGCGAATGCGGACGATCTGCACCGCGCACTCGCCATCTATGTCCGGGCGTGCCTGATGCTGTGGGTGATCGCGGGGGTTTGCGCATGAGTTCGTTGCTGGTTCTGGGTGGAGCACGATCGGGCAAGAGCCGCCACGCGCAGGCGCGCGCCGAGGCGATCGCGGGCGAGCTGGTATTCGTCGCGACGGCGCAGGCGTTCGACGATGAGATGCGCGACCGGATCGCGCATCACATCGCCGATCGCGGCCCGCGCTGGCGCACGATAGAGGAGCCGATCAATGTGGTCGGCGTGATCGATCGCGAGGCCGCGCCGGGGCGCGTGCTGCTGATCGACTGTCTGACCCTGTGGACGTCCAACCTGATGTTCGCCGAGCGCGATATCGCGACGGAGGCGAAGGCGCTGGCCGACGCAATCGGGCGCGCTGCGGGGCCGGTGATCCTCGTCGCGAACGAAGTCGGCTTGGGCATCGTGCCCGACAATGCGCTCGCCCGCCGCTTCCGCGACGCCGCCGGGACCATCAATCAGGCGGTCGCGTCGGCGGTGGACGAGGCGTTGTTCATGGCTGCCGGCCTGCCCCTGAAGCTGAAGTAATTACTTCTTCTCCTGCTTCTGGAGCAGCTTCGCGCGTTCGGCGACATAGGCGCGCAGATCCTCGGCATCGGCGGGGGTCAGATATTTGCCGAAGCCGATCATGCCGCGTTCCTTGAGCGCACCGTCGATCACCACCGATTTCCAAGCGGCCGCATCGGTCAGCGCACCCGAGCGGCGCAGATCGGGGACCACTCCGCTCGAGATCGCACCGGGGCCGTGGCACACCCAGCAGTCGCGCTCGAACAAGTGGCGGCCATGTGTCATCTGCGCATCGCTGAACTTTTCGGCGGGCGGGTTGGCGGGTGCCCAGGGGATGTGGTCGATCTTCGGCAGAGCGGCCTTGGCGCCGAGCCGGAAGACGTAGATCCGCCCGTTCGGCCGCACGATCGGATTGTCGTTGAAGGCCGAGGTCAGCGCATAGGCACCGCCATAGCCGCCCGCGACCGCGATATAGTGCGCGCCGTCCAGTTCGAAGGCGATCGGCGCGGCCATGATCGGCATGCCGAGGTTCATCGTCCACAGCACCTTGCCGCTATCGGCCGCGAAGGCGCGCAGATTGCCCTTTGTATCGCCCTGGAAGACGAGGTTGCCTGCGGTGGTCAGCAGACCGCTATTCCACGGCTCCGAATAATCGAAGCCCCACGCCTCGCGCTGGCGGATCGGATCCCACGCGATCAGGCGACCGCCGAGCAACTTGCGGGTCGCCGCGAACGTTGCCGGGTCGTCGGGTGGCGAGGTGTCGTCGGTCTTGAGGCCTAGGTTCCAGCGGCCGGGACGGATCGCGAAGTTCGCGTCGTCCTGATAGCCGAACAGGGCCTTGTTGCCCGGGATATAGGCGAGGCCCGTCTGCGGGCTGAAGGCCATCGGCTGCCAATTGTGCGCGCCCAGCGCGCCGGGGGTGACGACCACCGCCTTGCCGCCTTGGTAGCGCGCCTCCGGATTTTCGATCGGGCGGCCGGTCTTGAGATCATAGCTGGTGGCCCAGTTCACATCGACATAGTTCTTGGCCGAGATCAGCTTGCCGTCGGTGCGATCGATCACGAAGAAGAAGCCGTTCTTCGGCGCCTGCATCAGCACCTTGCGCGGCTTGCCGTCGATCGTCAGCGTCGCGAGCGTGATCGTCTGGGTATGGGTGTAATCCCAGCTTTCGCCGGGCGTGCCCTGATAATGCCAGCGATATTCGCCGGTATCGGGATCGAGCGCGACGATCGACGAGAGGAACAGATTGTCGCCCTTCCCGTCGCTGCGCAGCTTGTGATTCCACGGACTCCCGTTGCCGACGCCCAGATAAAGCTGGTCGAGTTCGGCATCGTAAACGATCGAATCCCAGACGGTGCCGCCGCCACCATTCTTCCAATATCGGCCGAACCACGTCTGGCCCGCCTTTTCGGCGAACACCTTGTCCGACGCGGCATGATCGGGGCCGTCGGCGGGGTTGCCGGGGACGGTGTAGAAGCGCCACGCCTGCTTGCCCGTCTGCGCATCATAAGCGGTAACGTAGCCGCGCGCGCCCAGCTCCGCGCCGCCATTGCCGATGACGACCCGGCCCTTCACGATGCGCGGCGCGCCGGTGATCGTATAGGTCTTCGTCTGATCGACCGTGACGACCGACCAGACCACCTTGCCCGTCTTGATATCGAGCGCGACGAGCCGGCCGTCGAACGTGCCGACATAGAGCTTGCCGTCGTAGAGCGCGGCGCCGCGATTGCCGACGTCGCAGCATCCCTTGGCGCCATATTCGCCGGGCACCTTGGGATCATAGAACCAGAGCTGCTTTCCGGTCCTGGCATCGAGGGCATAGACCTTCGACCAGGCGGTCGTGACGTAGAGGACGCCCTGATATTCGAGCGGGGTCGATTCCTGCGCGCGGTTGGTATCGAACTCGTGGGACCAGGCGAAGCCGAGGCCGCTCACGGTCTTGTCGTTGATCGCGGTCAGCCGGCTGAACCGCTGTTCGTCAAAAGTGCCGCCATAGGTAACCCAGTCGCCCGGATTCTGCGTCGCCGCGAGCAGGCCGGACCAGGCATTGTCGACTTTGGGCGGAGGAGCGTTCGAACAGCCCGAGATCAAGGCGGTCGTCATCACAGCGGCGATCGCCGCCAGCCACGCTGCGCGCATTCAAAGCTCTCCCTCGTCCCGTCGGCCGGTCATGCGCCGGCTTTTCCGATACTAGATCGGAAAAGCGGCAAGCCTTCAAGACGTGGTGAGTATCTGCCCACTCAATCCTCCCCCGCCAGGGGGAGGTGTCAGCGCAAGCTGACGGAGGGGGAGGATGCGATGATCCAAAGTTGGCTGCCGCCCTCCCCCTCCGTCGCCTTCGGCGCCACCTCCCCCTGGCGGGGGAGGATTAGAGGGTTGCTTAGTGGTCAGCGGGGCTGTGGACGCCGATGCCGGTTTCGGAACGGACACGCTGCAGCGGATAGCCGGCCTTGTCGATAGCCGCGCGGGGCGAGCGATCGAGCAGCGAGATCAGCCAGATACCGAGGAACCCGGCAGGGACCGAGAACAGAGCCGGCGAGCTATAGGGGAAGATCGCCTCCGCATAGCCGAACACCGCGACCCAGATGACCGGCGACAACACCGTGAGCACGAAGGCGGTGAGCAGGCCGATCGCCCCGCCCCACGCCGCGCCCTTGGTCGTGCAATCCTTCCACAGCAGCGACATCACCAGCACCGGGAAATTGCCCGAAGCGGCGAGCGCGAAGGCGAGGCTGACCATGAAGGCGACGTTCTGTTTCTGGAATACGATGCCGAGAATGATCGCAGTGATACCGAGCAGAATCGTGGTGATGCGCGAGACGCGCAGTTCCTTGACCGGATCGGCGTCGCCCTTTCGGATGACGCTGGCATAGATGTCGTGCGAGATCGCCGAAGCTGCCGACAAGGTGAGGCCCGCCACGACCGCGAGGATCGTCGCAAAGGCGACCGCCGAGATGAAGCCGAGGAACAGGTTGCCGCCGATCGCGTGGGCCAAATGCATCACCGCCATATTGCCGCCGCCGCGCAGCGCCCCGGTCGCGACGTCGACATAATCGGGGTTGAAGGAGATCAGCACGATCGCGCCGAAGCCGAGGATGAAGGTGAGCGCGTAGAAATAGCCGATCCACACCGTCGCCCACAGGATCGACTTGCGCGCCTCGCGGGCATCGGGAACGGTGAAGAAGCGCATCAGGATATGCGGCAGGCCGGCCGTGCCGAGCATCAGCGCGAAGCCGAACGACAAGGCCGAGATCGGATCCTTGATGAACCCGCCCGGCCCCATGATCGCGCGGCCCTTCGCCGCCGCTTCGTCTGGGGAAAGGCCATTGTCGAGCGCGACCTTGGTCTTCACCTCGACCGCTTTCGAGAACAAGGCTTCGAACGAGAAGCCGACATGCGCCATCACACCGACGACGAGGAACGTGGCACCCAACAGCAGCATCACCGCCTTGATGATCTGCACCCATGATGTCGCGCGCATCCCGCCGAACAGGACATAGACCATCATAAGCCCGCCCACGACGGTGATCGCGTAGAGATAGGGCAGGCCGAACAGCAGCTGGATAAGTTGCCCCGCGCCGACCATCTGCGCGATCAGGTAGAAGGCGACGACCAGCAATGTGCTGACCGCCGCGAAGCTGCGCACCGGCCCCTGCAGGAAGCGGTAGGAGGCGACGTCGGCGAAGGTGAAGCGGCCGAGGTTTCGCAGCTTCTCCCCTATCAGGAAGAGCACGATCGGCCAGCCGACGAGGAAGCCGATCGCGTAGATCAGCCCGTCATAACCGTCGTTGAAGATCTGCGACGTGATGCCGAGGAAGGAGGCGGCCGAGCAATAGTCGCCCGCCATCGCCAACCCGTTCTGAAAGCCGGTGATGCCCCCGCCGGTGTAAAAATCCGAAACCGTGCGCGTGCGCCGCGCGGCCGTAGCGGTGATCCAAAGCGTCGCCGCGACGAACCCTGCGAACATCAGGATCGCGGTCCAGTTGGTCGGTTGCTGGACGATCGTGCCGTGGATCCCGGCGTGGGCCGCGGTGGCTCCGCCCAGCAGAGCGACCAGCGCAATTGCGATGCGGATCATGCGTCGATTCCGGCGAGCAGTTCGGCGACCCGCGCATCGTAACGGCCATTGGCGCGGTGGACGTAGATCGCGCAGATCGCGACCGTGCCGATGAGCATCGCGATACCCAGAACGACCGCGAGGCTCGTCGCACCACCCGCGATCGACTGCGCCATGAACGGCTTGTCGAACGCGATCAGCGAGATGAACCCGCTATAGACCAGCACCGTGATCGCGGTGAGCGTCCAGGAGAAACGCTGCCGCTCGCGAACGAGCGCGGTGTAGCGCGGATCGGCGGCGATGCGCGCTTCGACGGTGCCATCGGCGGTGCTGGGTGTGGACATCCCCCCTCATCGTCGAGGACGCGGCCGATGGCAACTCGTCTGCGATAAGGCACGAAGCGTGTTTCGGCTCAGGAGCATTCGCGGTAGGCGTGGGCTGTCAGCACCGACATATGTGGAAAGGACGCCGCGCATCGTGTTTCCGTTCGCCGGTTTCCGCCTCATGCTGCCCGCCATCATGCCGTCGTGGCGTTTCTTCGATGGCGTGAGCGCCAGCCCCCGCGTCGACTATGCGCTGCTGCGCGACCCCGAAGCGGCGGCCGACCACTGGCAGGAATTCCGCCCTCGCCCCGCCGAACTGACTCTGCGCGCGATGCTGTTGCGGCTGGTTTGGAACCCGCAGTGGAACGAGAACCTGTTTCTGGTCAGCCTTGCCGAGCGATTGATCCGCGCCGACAGCGCGGAAACGGTGGCACACAGCCAGCACGAATTGCTGCTGCGCGTGGCCCGGCATCTCGATCGCGATGGGGGCTGCGATCGTAGCGCCTGCCTGCAGATCCGCCTGCGCCTCGTCCGCCGCGTCGGGCCGCGCGAGGATGTCGAGAGCGAGATCGCGTTTCTCTCGGGCGCCCAGCCGATCGCCGATCTGGTGACGCGATGACGTTCGAAGAAGCCCTGCAGCTGACATCCGCCATAACGGCACTGGCCTTCGTCCAGCAGAGCCTGGAGCATCTGCGCCCCGCCGTGCGCCTGCACGAACGCCTGCTGTTCGCGCCGCGCCTGATCCTGTCGTTGCTGCTGGGTACGGCCAGCCTGAGCGCGCCGTCGCTCGGCCTTTCACCCGGCGTCCTGACGCTCGCGCTGGTGGTGAACCACCTCCTGATCCTGCCCTTCTTCAACGGCCCCTATAATGGTGGGGCGGATCGGATGAGCTTGCTCATCCTGCTATGCCTGGCGGGTGCCTATAATCTGCCAGAACCGGCATGGCGCGAACTGGCGTTCGGCTATCTCGGGATGCAGTTGCTGCTGAGCTATTTCATGGCGGGCTGGGTCAAGATCGCGAACCCGGACTGGCGAACGGGCCGCGCCCTGCGCGACGTTTTCCTGTTTTCGGCTTATCCGGCCGGGGAGAATATCCGGCGATGGGCCGCCCATCCCCGCCTGCTGCTGGGTGCGGGATGGGCAGTGATCGGGTTCGAACTCGCCTTCCCGCTGACCTTCCTGTCGCGCCCCGCGCTGCTGGTGGGGCTGGCGATCGCGGCATTGTTCCACGGTGCCAACGCCTGCCTGTTCGGCCTCAATCGCTTCTTCTGGATCTGGATCTGCGCCTATCCGTCGATCCTGTGGCTCCACGATCGCGTGATAGGCTGACCGACGGGTGCAGACGGAATTTCGGGGCTCCTGCCGAAGCAGGAGGACCCCGAAATCCAGATGTCACTAAGGACAGGGTGGTGCAGCTATCAGTCCTTCGCAAACCCGTCTCCGCAGGTAGTTTCCCGTTAGAACGTGAAAATAACGCGAAACGCTGCCTTCTCCGGGGTCGAATGAAGAGTTTCGCCTACCACAAAGAGCAGAAAACCGGGGCTCTTGATCGCGCGTTCCCGTACTGAGCGAAACGGGAAAATCATTTGTCTCAACGGGCATCGTCCGACCGCAGTCGGGTATTCCGGTTCGCATCAGAAGAGCAGAAGCCGGCCAGCGCTTTTACGCATAAACCGCTGCCAGATTTCAATTTTTGACTAGCTTCAGCTGCTCAACCGTTCAGGGTGTTCCTTGAAAATTCCGGCAATATAAATGGACTCCCTTGTCCGCAGGGAGTGCAATCCATGGCCGATCTCGCGACCCAAATCGTTTCGTTTACACGGCGTATCACCGACAAATTGCCCAACCGCAATTCAGCCTTTCGCAGCCATTTTTGTTGTAATAAATGGATGCCCTCTTTCACCGAGGGCGACCGCCGATGACACCGCTTCAGATCATTTACCGCCAGCCACAGATGCTGTCGGAGCATGGCCGCAACGCACGTCGACACAGCACAAAACAGATCGATCGGCTGAAGTCTTCCATCCGCTCGTTCGGTTTCAACGCCCCTGTCGTGATCAACGAACAGGGTGAGATTCTTGCCGGTCATGGCCGGGTCCGCGCTGCGATCGAATTGAAGCTTGGTGAGATTCCGACTGTGACGCTCAATCACCTGAGCCCTGCGCAGGCGCGCGCCTTCATGCTCGCAGACAATCGGATCGCCGAACTGTCGACCTGGGACGAAGCCCTGCTGGCGGAGGAACTCGAGGAGTTATCTGCCACTGACGAGCCGTTCGAGATTACCGACACCGGCTTCGAGCTGGCCCGGATCGATGTTTTGATCGAGGAGCGTCACAAACCAAAATCAGACGCGGATCCGGCCGACGCGCCAGTAGATCCGGGCGCTGTGGAAACCGTGTCGCGACCGGGCGACCTGTGGCTGCTCGGTAAGCATCGCCTGCTTGTCGGCAATGCGCTCGACCCGCTCAGCTACCGCGTTCTGCTCGGTGAGGAGCGCGCTCAGATGGTTTTCATCGACTCGCCCTACAACGTGCCGATCGATGGCCACGTGTCCGGCAAGGGTAAGGTTCGCCATAGCGAATTCGTGATGGGCTCGGGCGAGATGAGCGATACCGAATTCGAGGCTTTCCTGCGAACAACTTTCGAGCGCCTTATCGATGCCAGCATCGATGGTGCCATCCACTATTCCTGCATGGACTGGCGCGGGCTCAGCGCAATGCTGTCGGCGGGGTCGATATATTCCGAGCTAAAGAACATATGCTGCTGGGTCAAAAGCCAAGGCGGAATGGGTTCGCTCTACCGTTCGCAGCACGAGCTGATTGCGGTCTTCAAATCGGGTACGGCGCCGCACATCAACAATGTCGCGCTCGGCAAACACGGCCGGAACCGCACCAATGTTTGGGCCATGCCCGGCATGAACAGTTTTCAACGCGGGCGGGCCGCCAAGCTGGCGATGCATCCGACGGTGAAGCCGGTCGCGCTGGTCGCAGATGCCATGCTCGACTGCTCGCACCGCGGCGGGCTGGTGCTCGATGTTTTCTCAGGCTCAGGCACGACAATGATCGCGGCCGAGCGCACCGGCCGCATTGCCGCTGCGATGGAACTCGATCCGCATTATGCAGACGTGTCGCTCCGCCGTTTCTGCGATGTGACGGGCATCGAACCGGTGAATGCCTGGACAGGACAAATCGTTCGGCGCCGGGAACCGACGGGGGGCGGCCGATGAGCGACGATTATGAAGTCGGCCGCGGCAAACCTCCGCGCGAACATCAGTTCAAGGCCGGCAATCAGGCAGCACGCGGACGCAAAAAGCGCCAGTCGATCTCACTGCCGGAGATGCTGGAAAAGGCCTTTAACCGGCGACGCCAGATCAAACGCGGTGGCGAGATCGTGTCGATGAGGGCGGGCGAGATCATGATCGAGCGCTTCGTCCAGATGATGACGACTGGTTCGCCGCGTGAGTTGGTTATGATGTTCAGTCTCATCGAAAAGCATGCACCGAAGTTTCTCGAGCAGCATGCCGCCGAGATCGCGATCACATATCAGGCTGCCGAGGGGACCAATATCGATCTGCCGCCTTCCGATCTGTGGGAGACAGACAAATGATCACGGTCAATCTGCCGGCTTGGGCGCAGTGGCTCGATGTGCCGCTTGCCCCTGATCGACTGCCCGTGCGCCATAGGGTGCTGCTCGGCGGACGCGGTGGTGGTAAGTCGTGGACGATCGCGCACAAGCTCGTCGAACGCGCCATTCGCAATCCCGAGCGAATTCTGTGCACGCGCGAGTATCAGAACTCGATCCGAGACAGCTCCAAGCGCCTGATCGAAGATGTGATCGACCGCATGCAACTGGGTGCGCGTGGCTCAGGCTTCTTCACCGTTACCGACAAGGAGATACGCGGCCAAAACGGCTCGCGCTTTGTGTTCATGGGTCTCAACGGCAAGGACAGCGCGATCAAGTCACTCGAAGGCTTCACGCTGGTCTGGGTCGAGGAAGCCGCTGCAGTCGCGCAAGCCTCGATCGAGGCACTAGTGCCGACGATCCGCCGGGAGCGGTCCGAGATATGGTGGAGCTATAATCCGCGCTACCGACACGATCCGGTCGATATGATGTTCCGGGGCGGCACGATCCAGCCGCCAGGTTCGATCGTGCAGATCGTTAAATGGTCGGACAACCCATGGTTCCCCATAGTGCTGCACCGCGAGATGGAGTTCGACCGGCAGCGCGATCCTGAAAAGCACATGCATGTCTGGGAAGGTCAATATGTCGAGCGCAGCGAAGCGCGCGTCTTTCACCGCTGGAAAGTCCATGCATTCGACGAGCCGGACGACGCTCTGCATCGTTTCGGCGCCGACTGGGGTTTTGCAAAAGATCCGACAGTGTTGGTGCGCTGTTTCATCGGCCGTTGGGCGGGTGAACCTTACAATAGCGATATCATCGCCGATCAGAAGGGCGATCATCTCTTCGTCGATGACGAGGCTTACAAGGTCGGCTGTGCCATAGACGAGACCCCCGCCTTGTTCGCCGGCTTCGATCACCTGCGGCCAGCGCGTTGGCAGAATGGCTTTCTACACCCAGGGATCACCGGCGCCGCAAGTTACCAGATTACAGCTGACAGCGCTCGGCCCGAGACAATCGACTTCATGCGCAAGCGCGGCTTCAATATAAGCCCCGCGATCAAAGGGCCGGGGTCAGTCGAAGACGGCATCGCTTTCCTCAAGAGTTTCGATATCGTCGTCCACCCCAGATGCCGGCATCTCATCGACGAACTCGTTCTCTACAGCTGGGCGTCCGACCGACACACGGGCGAAATCCTCAACAAGCTATCCGACAAAAACAATCATGTAATCGACGCGCTTCGCTACGCGCTCGAGGGAGCACGCAAAGCGAGCCGGCCCGACTTTCAAGGCTACAGCACTGGTCGCAGCATTATGTTCGATATCCCGGGGTATCTTCCCAGTCGCTGGTCAGAGGTGCATCCAGACTTGCGGGCCCATAGATCGGTGATTGGAGATCTGTTCCGATAACGGATCGCCGACGATGGCCAGCTCAGAAATGATCGCGGCGACGAGCGTTTTCGAGACGAAAGCGCGCCAACGCGCCAGCTGCGCGCGCGAGCGCAACCTCGGCTGCGTGAATATCTGCCGCAAGAATGACGTCGTTCCGGTTGATCAACATGAGTACGAGCATTGCAACCTCGTTGGAGTTTCGCGCCAACTCGATCAAATTTGCGCCTCTCGGCGGCGTCTCTCCGTGTATCCAAGCGCGGGCGCAGCGATCGCTCACCCCTGTCCATCGCATGACGATCTTTGCTGCGTGCCCGCTCGTGCCCAGTTCAGCGCGTAGAGCTCGCCCGACCAACTCACTCAACTGCCCATCGGTGAGCAACTTTTCTGACTTTGGAAGCTTACTGCCGGTTTTCGGAAGCATGCTGCCAGTCCTTCCGCGCTAAAGCTCCATCTAATAACCAGATCTGGGTGTCAGCGATGGTGATCCGTTGGAGCGACGATAAATCGGTTCAAAACAGCGTGCCACGGCGCGCCGCGGAATATGTCCGCATGTCGACCGACCATCAGCAATATTCGACCGAGAACCAGTCAGCAGCGATCCGCAGCTATGCCGAAGCCCGTGGTTTCGCGATCAAAGCAACCTACGCGGACGAAGGAAAAAGTGGCCTAAACATCGGCGGAAGGGCCGCGCTTCAACGCCTAATCAGCGATATCGAGACCGGTCATGCCGACTTCGAAGCTGTCATCGTTTATGACGTCAGTCGCTTTGGGCGTTTCCAAGATCCTGATGAGGCCGCGTCTTACGAACTACGCTGCCGACGCGCCGGAGTCGCCGTCCACTACTGCGCCGAGCAGTTCGAAAATGACGGAACGATCGGTTCGTCGATCATCAAAACCGTCAAACGAGCCATGGCTGGCGAATATAGCCGAGAGCTTTCGGTCAAGGTCTTCGCAGGCCAAGCTCATTTGATCAGGTTGGGATATCGGCAAGGCGGGCCGCCCGGGTTTGGCCTGCGACGTCTACTTGTCGATCAGGAGGGGCTACCCAAAGCTGAGCTGTCACGCGGAGAGCACAAAAGCATTGCGACGGATCGGGTAGTTCTGACGCCCGGACCATCTGACGAGATCGCGATCGTTCTCGAGGTATATCGTCGATTCGTCGCTGGTGAGGGCGAGCCGCAAATTGCAGACGACCTCAACAAACGCGGGATAGTAACCGATCTTGGGCGAGCGTGGACCCGCGGGACGATCCATCAGCTCCTCATCAATGAAAAATATCGCGGCCACAATGTGTGGGCGCGCACCTCTTTCAAGCTTAAACAACGCCACACCACCAACACGCCAGGCGAATGGATCCGCGCCGACGATGCGTTTCAGGCGATCGTTCCACTCGAACTTTTTACCGAATCGCAGAAAATTATCGCGGCGCGCTCGGACCGTCTCAGTGATGATGCCATGCTCGAACGGCTCCGCGCGATCTTCAGTACTGCCGGTCGCCTCTCGGGTCTGATTATCGACGAAGAAGACGGCCCTTCCAGTGGTTCTTATCGCTCTCGTTTTGGCAGCCTATTGCGAGCCTATGCCTTGGTCGGCTTCGCTCCCAGCCACGACTATCGATATCTGGAAATCAATCGACGCCTGCGGGCGCTGCATCCGGACCAGCTGACAACGATCGTTGAGGGTCTTCGCGATGCCGGAGGGACGGTTACGCACGATCCCGCGACAGATATCCTCCATATCAATCAAGAGTTTCGGGCGTCCGTTACAATTTCGCGCTGCCTCCCAACAGCGGCAGGCACACTCAGGTGGAAAGTTCGGTTAGACAGCGCCCTTTGTCCCGACGTCACGCTGGTCGTCCGCATGGGTCCCGAAAACACCGCTGTCCTCGACTACTATCTGCTTCCTCGCTTTGACATGCGCGAAGCCATGCTGCGCTTGGCAGAGTGTAATGGCCTGTCGCTCGACGCCTATCGGATCGACACGCTAGCGCCCTTCTTCCAGATGGCTGCCCGGAACACGCGATGGAAAATAGCGGCATAAGCGCTCGTCCTGCCCAACGGGTCGAGTGGATCCCCATCAACCGCATCAGCGTGGTCAACCCGCGCGCGCGCAATAAGAAGGTCTTCAGAGAGATCGTCGACAACATCGCTCAGATTGGGCTGAAACGTCCCATCACCGTAACCCGGCGCGCCGAAGCGGACGGCCCCTTTTATGATCTGGTTTGCGGACAAGGACGATTAGATGCCTATTGCGCGCTGGGGCAGGACGAGGTCCCCGCCCTCGTCGTGTCTGCCGATCCCGAAGATTGCCTCATCGCCAGCCTGGTCGAGAATTGTGCACGTCGACAGCATAATGCGATCGATCTGCTGCAAGACATTGGTGGTATGCGGCAGCGCGGTCACGACTTTTCCGATATCGCGCGCAAGACTGGCCTGTCGATCGACTATGTGATGGGCGTCTCGAACCTGCTCGAGCGCGGAGAGCAGCGATTGCTGCGATCCGTGGAATCGCGGGTCATTCCATTGAGCGTCGCGGTAGAGATCGCCGAAGCCGATGATCATGGCGTTCAGCGGGCTCTCTAAGACGCATATGAACGCGGCGAGCTGCGCGGAAAACGATTGTTGGCGGCCAAAAAGCTCATTGAGACACGGCGACGTCGCGGGAAAGGTTTGGAGTCTCGGATTACGCGGAATCATGAGCGCGTTTCGTCAGCCGATCTCGTCAAGGCTTATCAGGAGGATACGGCGCGTAAGCGCGACATGATCCGTCGGGCCAACAACGCCAATGATCGCCTCATTCTTGTTGTCGAGGCGCTTCGCCGGCTGCGCGCTGACGCCAGCTTCGTCGCCATCCTCGAGGAGGTAGGACTTGATGACATTCCCGACAATCTTGCCAGACGTTTCGAGCTGCAGGGCAGCGCATCATGACACAGCCGCGCGTGAAGCTTGGGTTCGAAGAGGCCAGCCTGCGGATTCCGCTGAACGCGATACAACCGCTACGTGAAGTTTCAGAACGGGTCCGACAATCGGTGAAGTATCAGCAGATCGCCGCCTCGATCGACGAAGTTGGAATTATTGAACCGCCCGTGGTGATCCGCGACACCGTCGATCATGGTCGCTTCCACCTGCTCGATGGCCACCTGCGTGTCGCGATCACGCGCGAGCGCGGTGCGACGGAAATGGTCTGTTTGGTCGCGATCGACGACGAGGCCTTCACATATAATCGCCGCACGAACCGGATTGCGAGCATTCAGGAACACCGCATGATCCTGAACGCCGTGCGCAAAGGAGCATCAGAAGACCGGTTGGCACGGGCGCTCAACGTCAACATTGCCAATATCCGCGCAAAACGGAACCTGCTCGTCGGAATCTGTCCGGAGGTGGCTGCGCTATTGGCGGACAAGCACGTGCCACTGAACAGCTTCACTGAGCTTCGCTTCATGAAGCCGGTACGTCAGGTGGCGGCCGCCCAGCTCATGATCGCGATGAACAAATATTCGGTTTCGTACGCCAAATCTTTGGTCGCAGCGACGCCCGACGATCAGCTGGTTACGACACGCAAACGACGCCCGCGCGGGCTTACTGACGAACAAATTGCTCTGATGCAGCGCGAATCGGAGGATCTCGATCGAGACTTCCACAAGATTGAGGCGCGTTATGGTGCCGACAATCTCGATCTGGTGCTGGCAATTGGATTGGTGAGCCGATTATTGGCTAACGCCCGCGTGGTACGCCACCTCGCTACGCACCATCCGCATATTCTGCAGCAGTTTCAAAAGCTGGAAACGGCACAGTCCGAAGCCGCGTGATCGTTCCCTATATGTTCTGTCCTACACTTGTCAGGTTAGGTAAAGCGAACCCCATAAGGAGTCGCTCTATGGACACGCTCGATCCCTCCGTTCTTCTGGCCATCGCTACCATTATCACTAGCCTGTCAGGCCTTGTTTGGTCGTTTCGCCGCAAATCCTAAGCGCTGCCCGCGGTCAGAAAGGATGTCGCTGATCAATGCGGCAGTGACGAGGTGGGCATTGTCGCGGAGCTCACAAGCGAAGTGGCCCGGCTTGCAAGCTAACCCCAATCCGACGCGCGCGCGCGATCAACACAATATCGAAAACCATAATCGGGCCTCGACACATCGCTGTTTCGTGGCACATCTCCATTATGGACCAGACCGGAGCTGACAACCTCACCGATCGCCAGAAGGAATGCCTTCGGCTTGCGGCCCGACCGATGACCTCCAAAGAGATTGCGCGTGAGCTGGGGCTGTCGCCGCGCACGGTAGACTGGCATCTCGACCGGGCCGTGCTGGTGCTTGGGGCATCGGGCCGCTTCGATGCCGCGCGGCGTCTGGTCCAGTCGGAGGACAGTCCCCCGAGATCGATGCCATCTGAACCCCCGTATAATTTACTAGGCCCATCGGGGCCGCTTGCCGGACCGCTCGAACCCGCCATTTTGGAGCGGTCAGAGCGACAGCGGTCACAGCTGGACATTCGGGTGAGTGAAATGAGCGAAACCCAGGCCGTTTACCGGGCTGGCCCACAACACCGAATAAGGCGTGTGCCCCTGCCGTTTGCGACGCGGGAGGAACCGGAGAATGAACTGAGCGGAATGGAGCGTATGGCCTGGGTGCTGGTCCTCGGCGTTGTCGAGCTGGTGGCCTTCGGAGCCTGCCTTGGCGGCCTGACGGCCCTCAACCATCTGCTCTAGCCGCACCGGCTTCTCACATTGTGATGAACGTGGTGCGCCGATGCTGTCGGCGCAAACAGGGGAGTAGTATCAAATGTTCTTGCGCAATCTGATCCGTGACCGTGCCCAAGCCGCCCAGACCGTGGTCGATCGCCTCATGGCAGCGGAAATTGCGACCGACGAGGCTTTGAGCCGCACCGCCGAATTGATGGGAGCCTTGCCGCAGGCGCGCATCGATGGCCGCGTGGCGGCCGAGGAAGGGCATCAGGCGCTCGTTCACGCTACGACGTTCTGGAACAACCTGATCTCAGCGCGCGGCGCGGTGATCGCAACCCATCAGGCGCTTGCGGAAACCAAAGACCGGATCGGACTGCGTACCGTCGCTCTTGGCGGCGTGATTGGAAAGGAACATGCAAGCGACACCAATGCCGTCACCGCAGACATCGTGCCGCTGAACGCGCCGGCCAGCGCGGCCGCCTGAAGGATTTGAACGGCACGTCTTGACCCGTCCGCGCCAGCGTGTTCGGGTCGAAACGTGCCGATCATCCTCCTTCAATATGCCTATTCATTCGCGGTGCTGGCGACTTTGGCTTATGCCATTTGGCGCGGCGGAGTGCCCGAGATTGCGGGCGCGGTTATCATGGCGATGGGATCGTTTCTGACGCCTATTGCGGTCGGCTCGCTCTATCCCAAGTGGAACTCGGCCGAGCCGGCCATCGCGCTTGTCGACCTCGTAGCCTTTGCCGCGTTCGCCATCCTCGCGCTAAAGAGCGATCGGTTTTGGCCCATATGGACCACGTCATTTCTCGTACCCGTGCTGGCGATCCACATTGTGAAGCTGCTGGGCCATACGACCACCGGAGCGGCACTCTCCAACAGCCAGGTTTTCTGGGCCTATCTTATGATCGTCAGCATCATATTTGGTGTGCGCTCGCACGTTGGCAGCGGGCGAGCACCAGCCATACAGACACGGCGCGAGCGTCGTTAGTTTTACGGCCACTCCCCCCATCGGAGGGAGAAGGTCAGTGACGCCGCGCTATGAACTTGCCCACCAGTTTTTCGCAATGCGCCGCTACCGTGACGAGCTGCTTGGGGCGGAGCTGTTTTCTGATCCGGCGTGGGACATCTTACTCGATTTGTACCGCGCCGAGGCGGGCGAGCATGCCGTTAAAGTATCGAGCGCGGGTCTATCCTCGGTGGCGCCCACCACGGCTCTGCGCTGGCTGAAGATCATGCAGGACCGTGGGTTGATCAGTCGTCGTGACGATCCCAGCGACAGGCGACGCGTATATGTCGAACTCACCGCACAAGGCCGCGCTCAGATCGCGGCGATCATTGGCTATTTTGATGGCCTGTCGGCTTCTCCTCGCGCCAGTTCGAGTGCCATCGACAAATGAGCTGCCGCAAATCCAAGCCCAATGAGATCGAGTTCTGTCAGCGCCTCGTCCATCAACTGAATCGTCGAGGCGAGCCGTGCCTCACGTTCCGCAGGATCGGTCCATTCACCGTTCAATCGATGCTCTCCATATGCCTGACGGGCTGGCTGTGCCCGCTCAGTCGGGTTTGATATATTTGATATCCCAAGCCCGATAACCGGTCTGCTCGTAGTGCCGTCGTGCGGCCTGTAGCTGGAGCAACAATTCGCGTCCCGCCTTGTCACGCGCTGCTCGCATGTCAGCGACCGTGCGCACTGCCGAATCGGCTTCCATCACGGACGCCAGCGCTACGACCAGCGATTGCCGGATTATGTCGGGATCGATAGCGACAGGCAGCATGCCACCCTGTTCATTCGCGTGCACGTCGAGAATATGATCAAGGATCGCTACGGCGAGCACGTTTCGGCGGTCAGGGATGGCTGTCATCGGCAAAACGTATCGCTTGGCGATGGCTCAGGAAAGTCGCGCTTGCACACAGCCCTGCGTCGGGAGCCGAGAAGCACTTCAATCGTACTGTTGGATCCGGATCGACAGGCGATGCGGGCAAGATCGCGTTCGATCAAAGAGACGAACGCTGTCGCTGTCGTGGGTCGCTGGCGGCCGGGACTGACGAAATCATTCCCGGCCAATCCAGTTCAAGGGCATTTGGTAAACTGGCCCTTCTTTGGACCGGTCGAGTAACGGCACTTGCCGTTTGCATCCTTCGAAACCTTGGCCATCGTGCTGGTGTTGGTCACTTGTGCGCATTTGATAAACTGGCCCTTGTCGTTTCGGCAGGCCGCTTTCTGTGTGGTCGATGTAGCGCTGGTGACCTTGCCGTTAGCGGTCGTCACCCTCGACGTGGACTTGGTGGCAGCCGCCGTCTGCGCCATGGCGGGTGTCCCCGCCAGCAGGATCATTATGGCGGTCGCGCCGAACAGTTTCTTCATGGCATCTCTCCCACGCCGTGATCGGCGCTCCTAGCCAACGCGCGCGGCGGGAAGCGGTTTCCAATCGAACGAAGCGCGCTGGAAATGGGGTTTTCTTATTGAAGGCTAGCCTCGCCTCGCTCTTCAAGGGTGGTGAGCAGGCCAAAATGCGCGACCACACCTGGCCGCCTTGATGGTTACCCTCGTCGAACAGCGCATCGGCCCGTTGGCTGGCATGAAACCAGGCGTCCCCGCCATGGACGCGGATGATCTGCAAGGCGCACGCCCATATCTCACGGTCGTCGATCATGACCACATTTCTGAGCGACCGACCGCAACGGGGCCATATTTTCCCGCCTGATCGATATCGCCCTCCACGATCATTTCTCTTCGCCGCGATCGCGGCCGAATGCGTCCGACATCAATTCGGGAAAGCGTCGCGTTCAAAGAGGAAACCGGCGGCGATAATCGCATCGGCAAGCGGTGCGAAATAGCGCATCTCGACAGCGACCGCGTCACCGACCCACTGCGCAGAATCCGCAAGGTGGGTGTGAAGCCATGCGCTGGCGTTTGGCGTCAGCGGCGTGATCATTGCGAGGCCGCCCGACCGTTCGGCGCGAAATGCCGCCCCGGCTTGGGATGGCGCTGTGAACCGCGCTAATGGATTAGCCATTGCTAACTGACTCCTGAGCAGAGGGTCACAATGCCCGGTACGATCATAGCTGCATAGCCGCACGCAGGCCATGGGCGCGAGACGGCTCGTGCGGTTCGATATTGGATCTTATGTTAAATTACACGGCGCCCATCGCGGCAATATTGCGGCTCAACAAAATGCAAACACGATCCGTCGCGGTCTGCCGAATATAACTTGCATTAGTGCACGTTGACACTGAGCTTGGTGATGGAGCCCTTCGTATCAGCGCCACACTACTGGCGGCCGGGAAGGACGCGAGGGGCCTCACCTGCAAAGGCGAGCGCGACCTGGCATCCCCCTGCCCTAAAATCTCGGCCGGGTGGTGATCTCGTCCCCACCAAGGAGAGCCGCCAGCCCGCCCCTGACAGCCTCGTTTATCAATAATATCAAAATCATTACAGCCAAAACCGAGACAAATTGATTTGAAAAGGATGCCACCGGAATGGCGATTTCGGATGCAAGCTCACTTCAAAAAGGCAATCCTATCGATTAATCTTCTCAGAATCTCCTCTCCGACTGTCACGGACGAGGCATGGTTTCAGTGGTATTCGCTTTCATCCATTGAGGAAGGGATATGCGAATGCTCCGCTGGCTTCTTTTAGTGCTTGGCCTCAGCATTGCTGTTTCGCCACTGCACGCTCAGGAACAGGTCCAGCCCGACGAGCGTGTCGTGCGAAACGTCGTGGTTCGCAGCGGCCCAAGCACCGATACACCCGCAATCGAAGCGCTCGTTCCGGGCGAAACTCTGCCTGTTAGCGGCGACGTACCCCTCTGGTATCGGGTGCAGCTCGACGACGGTAGAACCGGCTATGTCAGCAAAGCCTGGACCGTGCCGGTTGTCGGCCCAGCCGGCATCTATCGCGTGCACTCAATCGACGTCGGCACCGGCCTCGCGCTCTTTGTCGAAGGCCCTGGCTTCACCTTACTCTATGACGCTGGCACGCAGGACGACACCCGGCGCGGAGCCCATAACCGGGTCGTAAATTATCTCCGCAAAATCCGCCCCGATCTCACGACGATCGACCATCTGATCCTCAGCCATGCGCACAAAGATCACCTCTATCTGATGCCGGATATCTTCGCGGCCTACGCAATCCGAAATGTCTGGGACAGCGGCCGTCTTTATGACAGCTGCGGCTATCGCGACTTTCTCGACCGGGTCTCGAAGGAAACCGGCGTGGCTTATCACAACGGGATTGGCAGCGATCGCGAACATGAATTCTCGTTCGCCAATTGTCAGTCGGAGCCGAAAAAAGTGTCGGTCCGGCTTGGATCGGCGCTCGAGCTAAAATCGGTGCCATTGGGCACCAATGCCAGCATGCGCTTCCTCTATCTCGACACGGCGCTGCATGAAGATCCCAACGAGAACAGTTTGGTGGTTCGGCTCGATTTGGGGGGCAAGCGTGTTCTCCTCATGGGCGATGCCGAAGCCGGGCAACGCAACGACCCAGCCTCAGCCCCCGATGCCGGCTCTATCGAGGCGAACCTTCTCTCGTGCTGCGCGAGCGACCTACGCGCCGACGTGCTCGTCGCTGGTCATCATGGCAGCAAGACGTCGTCGCGCACGGCATTCCTGGATGCGGTCAAGGCGAGCACTTATGTCATTTCATCCGGCCCGTACCTCTATAGCGGTACGGGCCTTCCCGATCATGAAGTCGTCGCTGAGTTTGAACGCCGTGGTACATTATTTCGAACCGATCGGGACGACGGAGCCTGCAAGGTCAACCCCGCCAAAATAGGCGCCGACAATGATGGCAAAGTCGGCGGTTGCGACAATATCCTCATCGAGCTGTCATCGGCCATGCCCGTGCGAGCCCGTTATCTCCAAATCGCGGATTGAGGGTTGATGATGGCAAGAAACCTTGTGGTATTGCTCGACGGCACAAGCAACCAGGTCGAAGGCGACCTCACCAACGTTCTCAAACTATACCGCATGGCCGTGAAGGATGATGAGCAGCTCGTCTTCTATCATCCGGGCGTCGGAACCGTCGGCTTGGTCAGCAGCTGGGGGCGGATCAAGCAGAAGTTCAACGCCATTTTGGGTTTGGCGACAGGCTGGGGCCTCGATGATAATATCCTCAAGGCCTATTGCTTCTTGTGCGAACAATATCGCGAAGGCGACCGCATCTATCTGTTCGGCTTCAGCCGCGGCGCTTACACGGCACGCGCGCTGGCCGGGATGATTTATCTGTTGGGATTGCTTCGCCCCGAACAGCTCAATCTCGCGCCGTATGCGCTCACCGCCTATAAGCGGGCCAGCAGCCAGAACAGCCTGCCGATCGCGTGGAATTTCCGTCGCATCATTGAAGGGCGACGCGTCCCGATTGCGTTTGTTGGCGTATGGGACACGGTCGCCTCGGTTCTCGTTCCACGCCCCGATCGCCTGTGGATCCCGACAATGGAATTTCTGCCATACACCAAGCAGAATCCTGCCGTCGTCGTGTTCCGTCATGCCGCCGCAATCGATGAAAAGCGACGCATGTTTCGGCTCTATTCGTGGGCTCCAGATCAGGACTTTCAGCCTGATCCTTTTGCCGAGCCGCAGGGGAAACAGGATCAGCAAACCGTCTGGTTTGCCGGCGACCATTCCGACGTCGGCGGTGGGCATCCCGAAGCGGAAAGCCAGCCAGCAAAATTCCCGTTGCTCTGGATGGTCGCGGAGGCAGGTGCACATGGTCTGCAAACCCTGCCGGACATGATCGCGCATCTCGGTGAAGGAAAACCTCTACCGGGTGGCCGGCATCAATATGTTGCGCCCGATGCAACGGCCCCGATCCACAATTCGATGAAAGGCTTCTGGCCACTGCTCGAATGGCTGCCGAAAAATCTGAAATGGCGACGTTGGCCAACCAAGAGCGATAAGCGCGGATACTATCTCCCGCGATCGGAGCCACGGAAAATTGAGGTTGACGCTTTCATTCACCGGTCCGTGGATGTACGTCGCGAAGCCACTCGCTACGCTCCCAGAAACCTGCCGCAGGACCCGCACTACACTCCGTAGCTGCGCTACGCACAGCCGAGACGCAACTCGGCTGAATGTTCAGCGCGTAGGTCAGACCGTGCGACAAGAGGCGAAGCGGTTTGAGATGTGCCCACCGTGAGGGCCTAACCAATCCTCAGCGATCGAGCAGCACTGCGTATACGAGGTCCAGTTGATCAGCAGTCGCCGCGCTCTCCGACGGTCTATCTGACGATCATCGCGAATTACTACTGGCGGACCGGAACAGCTTGGAGCGCACTGTGCTCGCCTGCTTGAGCGTCAATACGCGCAGGAATGATATCGCCTGCCTTAAAGCTCGCATTGCCACCCTTCATAAGCAGGCCCAGAGGTCCCCACGCAATGATCCCCAGTACAACGCCGGCCGTGTTGGATTTTCCTTCCGCGCCCACCAGCCCGGTGATGGGGACAACGCCCCATTGCGTTTCCACGTTGGGCAGGCGCAGGCTGATCTGTCCCTTGCCGCCAGCAGAACCGGTCCCGGATGCTGCCACGATCTCCGCCCAGGCCCAGGCGCCTACAGGTATGGCGACCACACCGTCGATCGAGACCGGCGCGTTCACGCGTAGCTTTACGCGCTCGCCCGGGTGGACATCGCGACTGTTGATCTCGCGGATCACCATGAGCTGCAGCTCGGTGCCGTCGGTCCAGCGAGGCGCTGGCGCAGTCGCCTGGTCGATCGCGACGACCAAGGGCATGGTTTGCGCGGACGCCACCGACGACAACGCCGCACACACGGCCAACATATGTCGACAGAGCCCGCGCATCACCATTATTGTGCGGGCGCAGCAGTTGCGGGCTGCGCGTCGCCAGCCGGCAGGAACTTGACCGCAGTGCCCGTGGCGTTGGTCTTGCCCCAGCTGAACGCCGTGACATGGGCATCACCATATTTGGCATTCACGACGGCGTCAGCGCCGAGTTTCTGTGCGCGTTCCCACAGCTCTCCGTAGATTTTATCCTGCGACGGGGACTTGCTGAACACGGTCGCCTTGCGAACGCCGGCTTCAACCTCACCCAGGACTTTATAAGGCTTGTCGGTGATGACGTACGGATAGACCGGCACCGCTGCTGTCCCGGCAGCCCAGGCTGCAGCGACCGGAATGGCGGCAGGCGTTGCGGCAAGAACGGCCGCTGCGACCAGGATCTTCTTGATCATAAATATCTTCACTTCACTGTTGAACACTTGCGCGCGTCAGCGCTGCATCGCGGTGGTGGTGGGCGCTGGTGCCGCCTGAGTGGCGACGGCCGGAACCACCGCCGGAGCCGGCTGGGCCGCGACAATCGGCGCCGCATCGACGGGCGCACCGGCTACGGGAACGTCTTCGTCGAGGAAGGCCGATACCGCCGAACCTGCGGGGATCTGCGCGCTCGTACCGGTGGTGAAGAAGCCTGCCACCGGGATCAGCGCGATAGCCGCGACTAGCGACTTCGCGTGCAGTCAGTTGATCTTCCGCTGCGTGCAAAGCGATCTCCTGAGCGATCTTGGGCAGGACATAGCGTTTGACTTCGCCAAGATGGTCGAAGCGCGGCTCATAGTTGCCGCCCATGATGCGCTTGGTCTGAAACTCGACGAGACCGAACCGCAGGACGATCAGATCGGCGCCTGAACGGGCGCTCGTCCCGTCCCAAGCCTTCGCAGGCCGGGGTAGGACGAGCTGGCCCAAGGCCACGTATGGCGCCTAATCCCAACCTACTTAATTGGACTCTTGCGTGAGTTACCCTTTTTCAACATCCTACTCGAGCGCGCAACTGACGCTGCTTCTTCAAGCCGAAGCCGGGCGGCTCAGGCTTGAAACGAGAGACAGAAAAAAGAGCATCGCGTGCCGGCTTAGACGCAGCAATAGCGTGAGGCGAGCCGGTGTTCTCAAGTATACCTGACGGAATATAATGACGCGCCAAAAAACCGCTCCTTCCACTGCTCAACTCAAGGCTGCGCAAAACCAACTCCGAGGTGCAAAGAGCCCGAGATCAGGGCTCTCGAAAGCTCGGCCTATGGTGCCGGCGTCTGAAATGGCTGCTTTCGTAAGGTGGCTCCCTACCGTTAAGCGCGCGGGAATTGGATTAGTCTTCGATCACTTTCCTAAGACCGTATCTGAACTATGGCGCAGCGGTACGCTCGCTTCGACGTCATTAGCGCGCGAGATCGCGTGGGCGGGCGCAATATTTCAGATACATGCTTCTACGTTATCGAAATTTCGCCAAGAGGCATTGGAGTACGAAGCCCTTTTGATTCGTAACCGCTTGGATGATTGCGCCAGGCTCCTCTCACAGATCCAAGAACAATTCGGCGTGTCGCTGTGGCTCATCGAGACTAGGTTGGCGCTTATCCAGCGCACGGACGGACTCGAGGCTCAGAAAGCCTTCGCGTCGTCGATACAAGATGCTCGTGCTAGGAATGATGTGATCGCATTTCTCGCCTACCATCTTAGTCGTCGAAACGAACCAAGCACGACGGCCTTTCGTTACGTTCAACATCTTCAAGACCTTATGGGTGAGTGGGAGAACGCGAGCGACCTCGCGTCCTATCTTTTATTCCGCCTTGCGAACCAGGCGCCCCGCTCACCTCGCGATTTTGCAGAAGTACTACGATACGAGTCGAGTGCCGCCCTCGTGGATCATTATGAAACTTTTGTCAGACTGAGCGCATGGGCTGGTTCCGGCGTCGATAAGGCCGTCAGGCAGGCCTTCAACCCCGAGGTAGAAAAGCTCGCACGGTTAATCGCTGACAAGCGTCTAAGTCGTACCGCTTTCCTACTGTCTGGACAGGCGGATTGGCTAGATGCGGCAGATCTCGATGTCGTACTCGCAGAGGATGCGAACCTCGTCGGTGATCAGGAATCCGCTATTTCGTCATTGAAGACGATCCTGCGCAATCGACCCGCCGACGCCTCGTCGTGGCTAACCCTTGCTCGCCTTCGTGCCTGTTCTGTCAATGTAGGCCAAGAACTAACACCCGGAGGTATTGCGGACGAGATAGTGTGCCAAATGGTGTCCGTGATGTCCTTCAACGACGATGCGGATGCGGCAGCAGCTAAGCTGCTGATAGATATCCTGAATCATCGGCTACAAGGCTTTTCGCCCTGGACCGCCGCTGCACTCTGGAAGGAAGCGCAAAGCCCTTTGAGTGGCAACAAGTCCCACGATGCCTTCGCTTTCGCTTACGGTGACTTAATCCGACCCTCCGACGTTAGCCGTATGCCGTCGCGGACTCTGTCCCAGACAGTTGCAAATCGTGTCGCCGAGGCCGCGGTTGGATCGCCGACCTTGGCGAGTGAAGCTGTGCGCGCCAATCTCGGAATGGTGCAGGTTGGCAGTCTTCCGCCTGAGCTGTTGCCTCCTGACGTTCTGCTTGAAGCTCAAATTGACCAAGCCATGAACGGAGAGGACTACGAGGCGGTATTGGGCATGGCCGATCAGATGCCGATCGACACGGATTACATGCGTCGTCGCAGGGTCAGCCGTGCTGTAGGGTTCTCCCTGCTTCAGACTGGTCAGATCGTCGAGCTCACGAATCTAATTGCTAATAGCTGCGTAGCGGACACAGCACTCGCCCGGCTTATGCCGTTGGCGGATTGCGCGAAGCGTCTTGATCGAGACGTGCGGAGGCGCATGGCCGGCGATGTCTCTGTTGCCATTGTTCTCGACCTCTTCTCGCAACGCTTCGATGACACGCTCGATGACGTGCGTGGCTATGCGTATGAGGACTTCCTGTTGGCCAATGGGATAGAAAGGCCTTCACAGCTTGAAGGGCATGAAGATGAGTTCGATCGCTCCCTACTTATCTACTACCTGAGGAACTTGTGTGTGCCAGCGGTGATGCAGATGTCGTCAGCGTTTCAGGGGACGCGAGAACTCGAGGAAGAGAGAAAGCGGGTTCTGTCGCTTCTCGTGAAACTCGACCCCGATTCCGCCAAAACCTACGAGGATGAACTGCGCGAGGTCACAAGAACTCAACTGATAAATCGTGGTGTCAGGCAGGTCGAGCGGAGCAAGATCTTTGTCGATGTTCCTGCCATTAAGCGCGGCTTCGAGAAACGGCATCGCGAGACGTTTCAACGATATCTGGCGCTCAGCCGCGCCGGCATGGGTGCGGACGACGGGGAGATCGGCAAGGCTCTGGAAGAGGCGCTGACCGGCACGCCTCTACCTGCCAAAGTGCTCTACGTTCCGGACGACGAAGCGAGTGACTTACTCAAAGACATGGTGCGGTGGCTATTCTCGGAAAGCACCAACAGCCCGGAGCACGGTTTAGACTGCTACCTTAGTATGCGAATCCGTCACGGCACACTATCCGGTCAGCTTCGGACCCCGGTGGAAGTGGAAAACCTCATAACGCAAAGGGCGGCCGGCACTGACGAATATGAGGTTAATAGATATTGGGCTGACCAGTTTGGCGAGCTCGATGTTGAGACTCGAGAAGCTGCGAGCGCGCGGCTGTCGAAGTTCTCGGCGGACTACGATGCGCTGATTAGCCGCATGGCGAGTGAACTGATTCAGGTGCGCAGTTCTGACAAGCCAGACGGCCTTTTCAGCATGAACCTCAAAGCTGTCAGATTTCGTGTGTGGATCGCTCACATCAATGTCGGGGTAACCTTCGATCAATTCTTCGATAGCGCAATGGAGTTGTTCTGGGAGTCGGTCGACGCCTCCCTCGTTAGCGTTCGTGGTATGATCGATGGGTTCTTCAAGCCAGAGGTGCACGACCTGTTCGCTGACTTGGAGAAAGATATGCAGGGTATCGTGCAAGGCATCGCCATACCAGATCTAGAACGAGCGATTCGTTCTGCCCGTACAGCTGCAATCCAAGCTCTGGATATCGTGAAGGACTGGTTCCGCCTATCGCAGCCGATCTCGGAGCCAGCCTTCCCCATTGGCGATCTGATCGACGTCGGATTGCAGTGCGTCACTGCCATCCATCACGATTTTAACCCAGACGTCAAAAAGGATCTTGACCCGCTCCCACCGTTTGGGAACGGTCTCACGCTGTTCTCAGACATCTTCTTCATACTTTTCGACAATGTGCGACGGCATTCCGGCAAGGGGGCTCGTCCCGAGATAGCTATTGAGGTCCGGGAACGTGAAGACATGCTTCACCTAACTGCGCGTAACAAAGTGGAGCCCCAATCATGTTCCGACGACGCCGTGGCTCGCGTCGAAAAAATTAGAAAAGCTATCGCAGACGGGGATTTCGAACGCGCGATGCGATCGGAGGGCGGCACGGGGCTTATCAAATTACACATGCTCATTAATCGCCGGCAAAGCGAGGACGGTCGGCGCAAACTGGACTTTGGCTTCGACAATGGAGAGTTTTTCGTCTCGTTGGAGATGCGGGTACGTATGAAAGACATGGAGGTCGGTCGGTGAGATTTCTCATCGTTGAGGACGACGAAAATAAGCGGGTGCAACTCGACCGTTTCGTGCGTGAGACCTATCCGTTTGCCGAATTGGAGGAGTCTCGTTCGCTACAGTCCGGCCTTAGACAGGTAAGAACGAAGGCCTTCGACCTCATTCTTTTGGACATGACCTTACCAAATTACGAGGCAGGTCCGGACGAGCCCGGCGGAGGTACGACACATAGTTTCGGCGGTCGCGAGTTTCTAAAGCAAATGGATCGTTTCAACATCCGGACGCCAGTCGTCGTCGTCACTCAATTCGAAACCTTTGGAAAGCCCCCGCAATCGCTCAACCTTGTCGAGCTAGATGCGCAGCTGAACCGAGAACATGCAGTCAACTATCGCGGCGCAGTCTACTACCATGCATCGATTCACGGCTGGCGGGAACGGCTGCGGACTGCCTGCGAGGTAGCCCTCGATGGCGATGGTTCAGCAGGAGCCGAAGCTTGAAAATCCTTGTTGTCGAAGATGATGCCGAGAAACTTCGGCGCGTTACAGTGTGCCTTCTCGAGGTGGCGGGCATAACGCGCGATATGATCCAGGACGCGCGGGACGCCAATGCCGCTAAGCGGCTCCTTCGCACCACTCGTTATGAAGTTCTCATTCTCGACATTAATATTCCGGCGCACACCGACGAGACACCAGATCAGCGGTCGGGCCTCGATCTGCTCAGTGAGATTACCGAGCGTGACATCTTCGAAACACCGGCCCAAATCGTGGGTCTGACAGCCTACGAAGATGTCTTTTCTGCTGTAAAACCACGCTTCGAAGCTGATCTTCTTCAAGTCGTTCAGTATGATGCTTCCTCCACGGCATGGTCGGACCGGCTCAAGCGCCTCGTTCGCCGCGCTGTCGTGCAATCGGAAGGTTCGAACGGGCTGCATATACCGAATGCCCACGTTTGCGTTGTGGCCGCGCTTGCTTCGCCAGAACTCGCGGCCCTTCTAGACCTCCCATGGCATTGGACCCATTATGAGGTCGCGTCAGATCCCACGACCTATCACCATGGTTGGTTTATGCGAGGTGAACAGCGCAAAGAGGTGTTCGCCGCGGCGGCACCGAGAATGGGCATGCAGGCATCTGGCGTCCTTGCAACGAAAATGATCCACACCTTCCGCCCACGGTATCTCGCTATGATCGGGATCCTCGCCGGCATTCGGGGCGAGTGTGAGTTGGGCGACGTCGTAGTCGCTGATCCGAGCTGGGACTACGGAAGTGGGAAGCGTTCCTCAAAGACGGGTGTCGCTGCCTTCGCATCCGCCCCCCATCAAATTGGGCTAGATCCCTTTCTTCGCGGGAAGCTAACTCGAATGTCGCAGGACGCGGCGCTTATGGACAAGATACGGCGAGAATGGGCGGGCGAGCGCCGCAACAGCTTACTGTCAATTAAGATTGGGCCAGTGGCTTCAGGAGCAGCCGTTGTCGAGGATGAGGCCTTCGTCGAAGAGATCAGATCGCAACATCGAAAAACGTTAGGCGTCGAAATGGAAACCTACGGCGTTTTTGTTGCTGGACAGGAGAGTCCTGAACCCCAGCCTCGGGTGTTCTCAATGAAATCGGTGTGCGATTTCGCTGATCCTGAAAAAAACGACGCGCATCAACGTTATGCAGCATATACTAGTGCGTCGGCTTTCCGATTTTTCTGTGAGGATTATCTATAGATCCAGAATGGCAACAGAGAGAGCCTCAGCGCAAGAGAACTCGTGACGATGAAGGCCAGGCTCCGCATCTAGGTAGCACACACTGTTTTAGCGATTGCCGGCTTTACGCTCTTGGCTCCGAAAGCTGTCAGTCAGCGATTGGCCTAATCCCTCTGCCTGAGCGAGACCGCACCAAGACAAAGTCTCCATATCGGATGCAAATGCTCCAGATAGGTTGATCGGAGCCGTAACGATCCCTATCTTTTTTCCTCGTGCGGCGCTGTGAGGTTGGAGAGGGCAATGGCCAAAGCTGTTCCCATGGCGAAGACCACCGCGACAGTGTCAACGCGCACCATATCATTGCGCTTGCTCCGTAAAGACCGGACCGTTGCTGACGCGGTTCGCGACAGCCGTGGCCTTACCGAACATCCCACCCGAACCGGCCGCCTGTTCTACGAGCAGTCCAACGACATGCCGCCGCCCTGGCTCGAGCTCGTCAACCAATTCTCCGCCGATGGCTCGCTACAGTTGCGCAACAAGAGCTGTGCGGCCGTTTTATTTCTCGACGTTGTGTCGGTAGCGGGGGCGCGCACATTTGCGCTCGCGTTTGGCGGCGGTCACCTCGCGCTTCACGCCGATGCGTTCGAGCGCAATTTCGGACTGAAGGTCGCGCTTAATTCCATCGCCAGGGCGGACCTTAAAAATCTCGACGTCGCAACGCTCGAGGCGACCTCGTTCCAAAAGCGCGTTCAGGCCAGCCGCAAATCCGATCTCGGCGATTTCGGCATCGATACCGAGCATGACTTGCTGCGGCTTGCCGGCGGTGTACCGACTGACACCAACTTCGCCAGTTCGCTGTCGGGTAAGGACGCGCTCATGCTGACCGCGAAAATGTCGGCCGACGAGATCTCGACGAAGTGTGCGGCAGCGCTAACTTTGTTCGAGGCGACCGATTATAAGAAGGATTACAGTTTCATCGACCAGATCGCCCCGGTTCGTGAAGCCGATTTAATCGATGCGCTCGACGCGCTGGTTTTCGCCGAGATCCAGCATTTGCTGGTCGGCAAGCCGTCCGACCTGCATCTCACCATCCCCGAGATCATCGATCCTGAAGCAACTCATGAGATCGGCTATTTCGGGCCTGGCTTCCGGCCCGGCGCCAAAACCGGCTATGGCGAGCTGACGATCGAAGATTATGTCGCCGAACTCAGCGCCGGTAAGCCGAACGAGCTGAAGAGCATGGCGGACATCAAGCCAAGTCAGGAAATTCGCGTCGTGATCGACGGGCAGGGCAGCAAGCAGCGCCGCGAGCGCCTCTATGACTGCTTCGTTTTCGAAGCCGTGCACCTTGGGAGGACGTATGTGCTCTTCGCCGGCGACTGGTACTGTATCGAAGACAAGTTTTTCGCTAGTGTTGAGGCGGACTTTCAGAAGCTACTGGCGCCGGTAGCTTTGGTGGCGAGCACCGCCGCGCTCAACGAGCAAGAACTTATCGCTGAGCTTGATAAAGATCCTGACCTGCTCAATTTGGACAAGGTCAAGTCGTCCCCGGCAGGCGCTCCCGGTGCCAATCTCGAGCCATGCGACTTCTTATCGCGCAGCAAGGCATTTATTCATCTGAAGGATGGCCATGGCTCGGCTCCGATCAGTCATTTGTGGAACCAAGGCGTAGTTGCAGCGGAGTCTTTTGTCCGTGACGAAACGTTTCGCAAATCGATGCGAAACGCAGCGATCGTCCGGCAAAAGGCGGCAGGGAAGAAGGGGTTCGAACTGTTGCTTCCTGATGGCAGGTCGAAACCGGTGGCTGCCAACTATAAGGTCATCTACGGCGTCATGCGTCATCGCTATCAGCGCTCGAAAAAGCTCGGCTTGCCGTTTTTCAGCAAGGTCAGCTTGCGGGCGGCGGCTGGCCGCATCGAACTGATGGGGTTTCCGGTCGAGGTGCATCTAATCGAGAAGGTCTGAAGCTCGCGCCTGCCCGTAGTCACCGCTGGATAGTGTGACGAATCTCGCGCGCAACAGGCTTGCCGCGCCGCCTGTTCATGGTTCTGACAGTTGAGGTTCAGTGATGTGACAGACCTCTTTAGGCTAAGCGAACTTTCGCTTTCGCACTGGCTTTCTCAAAAGCTGTCAGTCGCCTAACGGCCCAAATTGCGTTCATACGACGCCGCTCGAATGTATGGCAGATCTTAGTAAACGAGCCAGCCGGCGATAACGTCCGACGTGATGTGGTAATCCCTTTGGTAAGTTGCTGTAACAACGTTCATTGAACAAGCATGAAGCACAGGAGGAAGAGGTGAGAGGCATCGTCGAAATCGAGATTGAGGAAGCAGGTTTCCAAACCTCGATTGCAGCCTGCGATGAGGAGCGCATAGTTGCTTCGTGGTGACAGCGTAACCCGCGACATGCTCGCCGAGCTCATTCGCGGTGCCGTCGATGGCGCTGTCACCAGCCAGATGGCCCGGCGCGCGCAGGAACCGCCGATCTCGAGTCGCGTGGCCTCCGCGCTCGAAAAACGGCTCGATGGGGTGGCGATCAACAATTACCGCGTCACCGTAGTTGCCCAAGATTTCCCCGATCGCGGACGCGAGTCGTGGGAGCACAAGAGCGGCGCCGACCTCTATATCGGCATCCGGGTCGAAACGCCGGGCGCACCTTTCGTGGTGTCGAAGGGGCTATTGGTCCAAGCCAAGAAGGCCAAGCGGATCATCAAGACATCGCTCCGCACAAGCGACAGCGAGGAGCAGGAGAACCTGCTCGACCAATGCGGCAAGATGCTGGCGCGGACCGACAAGGGGGCGTTCGTCTGGGTCTACGGCGCCGGCGGCACGCATGTCGTGCCGGCTTCGGAAGTGCTCAAGCAGCAGTACGTACACCCCGAATATCTCCAGGGCCGCAATGTGGCCGAGCAGTTCCGCGACGTACTCGACTGCTTTTCCGGCGATACCGGCCTCGTCGCGCCGGACATCTTCGAGAATGATTTCGCGCTTGCGGCCTTCCTCGAAGAGATCGCGGTCAAGCGCGGCGTCGCTATCAAGCTTGCGCCTGCCAAGCGGCGCACATGAGTACGTATACTGTCGATCGGCTCGCCCGACGCGGCGCGCGCTATGCGCTCGCGCTTCTGCTTCAGCACATCCGTGACGGCGACGAGCCGTTCGTCACCTACGGCGCGATCGCGCGCCTCTTAGAAACCAAACTCAAGATCCCGCGCGTATTTCCTACCCATATCGGCTCGGTCGCGGGCACGATGATGGACTTGATCGAAGAAGAAGACGCGCAAGCCCCGCTGATCAACGCGCTGGTGACGCGACCGAACGGCATCCCGGGCAAGGGGTTCGGAGGGTATTACAACCGCCGCCTAAGACGTGAGGGCGAGCGAACCTGGGACAAGTTGCCGCGCGGCCGCAAGCTGCAAGTCGTCGCCGAAGTGCGTGCCGAAGTGCGCCGCTATCCAGGTTGGTGCGCGCTCTACATGACACTATTCGGCGCCGCGCCGCCCAAAGCGCCAAAGCCCAAGCGCTACAAGGAGCGCGACGGCAAGCCTGCGGAAACCGATCGCCCGATCGGCAAAGGCGAAAGCCCCGAGCATAAGAAGTTGAAGGACTGGGCGGTCAAGAATCCGGTCGCGCTCGGACTCGCGCGTGCCTTCAAGGGCACGCCCGAGAAGGGGCTGTTGTCGGGCGACCGGATCGATGTCCTGTTCACCGATGGCACATCGTTCGTCGCGGTCGAGGTCAAGTCGACGCTGTCGACCGACGACGATCTGCGGCGCGGCGTTTATCAATGCGTTAAATACCGCGCGGTGATCGCGGCGCAGGAAAGCCCGGTATCGGTCGCGGTACGCACGATACTGCTGACCGAACGCGATCTGCCTGACGATCTGAAGACCCGAGCGCGAGAGTTGGGGGTGCTGCTCAAGGTGCACGCGATCAATTCGCCGCGCAGTCTCTGACCATCGCAAGTCTGAGACAACTTGATGCGACTCACGGACTGCGGATTGCTCCCGTTTAATAGGACGGCGTGATGCTAGCGTTATGCTTCTCCACGATGCCGCTGACTTGTGGGAATGTCCGCTACTCACGGCTTTCACGTCAGAAGCCGCCAGTTGTCATACGGCCCCTTTCGTGCCGCAACGCAAATTTCTCTCGACTTCGTTTCACACCCGAGCATTGGTGCTTGTCACGATCGCAGCCGCTGAAAGCAGGCTGCTGCCCCGACAGCGCTGACTGACGGGGCTCTGCCCGGTGGGAGCGGCAATGTGCGGCATCCCACCGGAGACGATCATGACTAAGCTTACCGACATGCAGCTCGTCCTGCTTTCGACCGCGGCCTCGCGCGAAGACGGTAGCCTTCTTCCACCTGCAGAGAGCATTGGCACACGTGCCGACCGCATCCGTCGCGCCGTCGGAGCTCTGTTGAAGGTCGGGCTAGCAACCGAATTCATTGTTACCGAGAAACCGCGATCGTGGCGCCAGGCAGATGACATCCTCTACGGCGTCAGGATCAGCGATGACGGGCGCTCATTTATTGACGGCGCAACGGCGCAGGCAATGCCGCCGACCAGCACAGCAACTCCTCCGCGTGCCAGTAGCAAGATCTCCGAGGTCATTGCCCTGCTACAGCGTGATAACGGCGCTAGCATAATCGAGATCATGGAAACAACGGGCTGGCTGTCGCACACAACCCGCGCGGCGCTAACCGGCCTGCGCAAGAAGGGGCACGATCTCGGGAAGCGATCCGCGGACGGCGTTACCAGATACAGCATCAAGGTGGTAGCCTAATGCGCGCAGTGGACCTCAGTCGACTGCAGGCGATGTGCCCCGACGATCTCCAGCGGGAATGGTCGCGTGCCTGCGGTACCCCTCCCCCAAATATTGCGCCTGACCTGCTGCGGATGGGAATTGCCTTCGCCCTGCAGGATCGGCGTGATGCCGGAAACCGAATGGATCGCAAACTCGCCAGAGCAGCCGCGCAACCGGTCGAAAAACCGCCCATGCGCAAAACACTAAGCGCTGGCACCCAGCTGATCCGGAGCTGGCAGGGTCGCACGATCAGTGTCGCCGTCACCGACGAGGGCTTCGTGTTCGAGGACAGACGCTACAGTTCGCTGAGCAGGATTGCCTCGGAGGTCACCGGGACCAGATGGTCGGGTCCGCGCTTCTTCGGACTGACCGATCATGGCTGACGGCAAAGTCATTCGCTGCGCAATCTACACGCGCAAATCAACCGACGAGGGGCTGGATCAGGAATTCAACAGTCTCGATGCGCAGCGCGAGGCCTGCGCAGCCTATATTCTCAGCCAGCGTCACGAGGGCTGGAAGCTTGTCGATGCGGCCTATGACGACGGAGCTTTCTCCGGTGGCAATATGGAGCGGCCAGGTCTGAAGCGACTGTTGGCTGACATCCAAGCCGGCCGTGTCGATGTCATCGTCGTCTACAAAGTCGACCGCCTTACCCGCAGCCTCGCCGACTTTGCGAAGATCGTCGATGTGCTCGATGCGCGGGGTGCCAGCTTCGTGAGCGTGACCCAGGCGTTCAACACGACAACCAGCATGGGACGCCTGACACTGAATGTGCTCCTGTCATTCGCGCAGTTCGAGCGCGAGGTGACCGGCGAGCGCATCCGCGACAAGATCGCGGCATCGAAGCGAAAGGGTATGTGGATGGGTGGCCCCGTGCCACTCGGCTACGACGTGCGTGAGCGTAAGCTGGTCGTGAACGAGACCGAGGCTGAACTCGTCCGTCATATCATGCGCAGCTATCTCAAGCTGCAATCGGTAAAGGAACTGGCCGACGCTCTCGGTAAGGAAGGTTACCTCACCAAGGTACAGCAAAGGGCCAGCGGACCGCATAGAGGCGGCGTTGCCTTTCGGCGCGGGACGCTGTTCCACTTACTGCGCAACCGCATCTATCGCGGCGAGATCGTCCACAAAGGCATCGCCTATCCTGGCGAGCATGAGCCGATCGTGCCGCTGGATCTTTGGGAGGCGGTGAAGAGCAAGCTGGACGCCAGGGCAACGTCTGGAGGTTCCGATCGGCGCTCCAGTTCATCCTTGTTCGTTGGCATCATTCATGATGGCCTCGGTAGGTCAATGACACCTGCTCAGGCCAGCAAGAGTGTTCGCCGCTACCGATATTATGTGACTCGTCCTCACCTCGTCACTGACGGTGATCCGGCGTGGCGCGCTCCCGCGCACGATGTCGAGCGCATCGTCATAGCCTGCATCGCGGAATATCTGGGAAGCCCGCACAATATCCAGGGCCTGCTCAACACATCGGGTGCCCGGGTGCTTGCGATTGCGCTTCGCGACGCCGCAGCAACTGTCACGCGCCTGACGTCCGGTCCATCGACAGAACGCAACGAACTGCTTCGGAGTATGATCAACGACGTGCGCCTTGGTGAGAATGCTATCTACGTTCGATGTCGCCGGGCCACCCTTAGCGGTTTAGTGGGTGGTGCGACCGAAGACGAAGGCCTGATCGAGATCGAAACCAGCGCAACACGGGTGCGACGAGGTCACGAGGTTCGGCTGATCATTCCCGGCCAGGAGGTGCCCTCGGTTCCGTCGCCCGCACGCGACGTCAAACTCATCTCTCTGCTTTCCGAGGCGAGGGCGGCGCGTGACCTAATTCTGAGCATGCCCGACCATTCGCTCAACAGCATCGGCAGGCAGACCGGTAGATGCCGGACCCGCCTACGCCAGCTCTTTACCATCAGCTACCTCGCACCCGATATCGTCCAGGCAATTCTGGACGGGAAGCAACCTGCGAAACTTTCATCAGGAACGCTGCTGGAGGTGAAGCTCCCGATTGCATGGGTTGACCAGCGGCGACTACTCGGCGTGAGCTGAACCCACCTGCAGTCTGCGAAATGGGCGCCGGAGACGGCGCCCATTTTTCATGCGCTAAAACTGGAAACCAAGCCGTCTCCGACCACACCCGCTAACCAGACCAACGAGAAGCGCGCGGAACTGCGGGGTTCCTGCTGCCCTAGCAGAAGAACCCCGTATTCCAGTTGTCACTAAGGACTGGGTGGTGCCCACGCAGATACGCGAACTTCCCCGTCTCCATCACCACAACATGCATCACGGCCAGAATGGGCGATTTTCTGCGGAGCGCCTCAACTCGCCAGTGTAGTGGAGAGTTCGTTTCAGACTCTACGGTCTAGCTCTTAATCGGCCACAATATCCCGACCACATCACAACGATCTTGCAGTCAGAATTTTTCGCCGCGGAGACTGCCGACGTTAGGGCGACCCAATTTGGTGAGATTAGAGACCGAATCGTCTGCACCGTCGTCCCCGACGACTGCAAAGCCACGGAAAAAGGGCAAGAATTTCTCCCTTTCGGGAGAAATCTCATTCCATTCCAACTACTTACGACTGGGTGGTGCCCACGCAGCTACGCGAACTTCCCCGTCTCCATCACCACAACATGCATCAAGGCCAGAATGGGCGATTTCTGCGGAGCGCCTCAGCTCGCCGGTGTAGTGGAGAGTTCGGTTCAGACTCTACGGTCTAGCTCTCACTCGGCCACAATATCCCGACCACATCACAACGATCTTGCAGTCAGAATTTTTCGCCGCAGAGACTGCCGACGTTAGGGCGACCCAATTTGGTGAGATTAGAGACTGAATCGTCTGCACCGTCGTTCCCGACGACTGCAAAGCCACGGAAAAAGGGCAAAAATTTCTCCCTTTCGGGATAAATCTCATTCCATTTCAACTACTTACGACTGGGTGGTGCGGCCAAGAAGACTCGAACTTCCACGGGCTTTCGCCCACAACGACCTCAACGTTGCGCGTCTACCAATTCCGCCATGGCCGCACACCCAGTAGGATCCCGGCGGGCCGGGATGCTGGTAGGCGGGTGCCCCTAGCAAAGCGATCGGGGGGACGCAACAACCTTTCGGATCAATAGAGAAACATCGGCATGCCGCGGATGTGAATGAGCTTCGGGCGATAGGTCTCGGGATCGTACAGCGCGTCGACATCGACGGTCTTCGTGCTCTTGAGCAGCGTGTCGATCGGCACGTCGCAATAATTGCCGTCGCGCAGCGCGAGCATGCGTCCGGTCTCTCCACTGCCGATCATCTGGATCGCCATGGCGCCGAAGGCGAAGCCGACCATCCGGTCGAGCGCATCGGGCTCGCCGGCACGCATGAGGTATGCGAGTTGCTGGACGATCGTGCCCTGCCCGGTCTTGTCCTCGATCGCACGCGCCAGCCGCCCGCCGACCGCCTCGGCCTGCCGCTGGGTGGCGGAAAGGGCGCGGTCGTCGGTTGCGCTCTGCGACCCCGCGATCGTCGCGCCTTCCGAGATCACGCACATCGCGTAGCGGCCAGGGCGGCTCAGCCGATCCTCGACGAGCAGCGGGATCAGCCGGTCGAGATCGATCGGGACTTCGGAAATGACCGTGCGATCGACCTGCGCGAGGAAGCCCGACAGCAAGGCGGTCTCGCCCGAGCGACGCCCGAACAGTTCGACCACCGCGATCCGCTCATGGCTTTCGGCTGTCGTGCGCAGCGCGTTGATTGCGGTGACGGAGCGGGTGATCGCGGTGGAAAAGCCGATGCAATAGTCGGTCCCGAACACGTCGTTGTCCATCGTCTTGGGGATCGAGATGACCGGGAAACCCTGTTCGGACAGATGCGCCGAGAAGCGCAGCGTGCCATCTCCCCCTAACGTGATGATCGCGTCGACGCCGAGCTTGTCGAGGACATCGAGGACATGTTTCGTCCTGTCGCCTTCCTTCACGGTGCGTGGATCGGTGCGTGAGGTGTGGAGCATCGTGCCGCCGACCCGATCGATGCCGCGCACCGCCTCACGATCGAGTGCGACGGTGTGGGTGGCGACGCTCTGTGGGTCGGCCGGATCGATTTCGAGGAAACCCTGCCAGCCGCGTCGGAAACCAACGACCTCCCACTGGCGATCGAGCGCGGAGAGCACCACCGACCGGATACAGGGATTGAGCCCCGGCACGTCGCCGCCGCCCGTCAGGATACCGATCCGCATATATGCTCCTTCGCCTCGTCCGTGATCCTAACCGGCGAGAAGCGATCCGGTTCAGTCGCCGGTGGGCCCCACGAAGCTGAGATGAAGGTTCTTCGCGCCGCGCGGGATATCGACCGCGGCGCTGTCGAAGTCGGCCGATCCGCCTGCGGGGATGGTCGCGACGGGGCGCGTGATCGTCCAGCTATAGACCGTCTTGCCCTGGGTATCGCGCAGCTCGGCGCGGATGTCGCGCACCGTCTGGGTCGTCTGGGTCGGGTTGACGATGCGGCCCGCGACGACGAGCAGTTCGTTGCCGCTCGCGGTCTCGCGTCGATCGGGGTTGCGCGTCATCTTGATGAACAATGGTTCGGGCGCAGGCGTGATGCCCACCGTCTTCGCCAGCATATCCGGCCCGATCGCGAAGACCGCGCCGATCGCGGCGAGCAGCAGCAGCGCGATGATCGCCGCCATGATCGTGAACAGCTTGGTCGTGTTGCGGCGCGGGCGGCGGTGCGCGATCGACGTGGTGACCGGATCGGGCGTTGTTGCCGCGTCGCCACCATAATTGGCGACAACCTCAGGCTCGGGCATGCTCGGCGCGGGCGGAGGCGCGACCACCGGGTTGGGCAGCGCGGCGGGCACGGGGGCCGTGGGGGGCGCTGCCGTTTGGGCCAGATCGAGCTCGGGCGGCTCCTGAAACCAGCTGTTGCGGCAATTGGCGCAGCGAACCTGTCGGCCGGTCGGGCCGACGGCGGTGTCGGGAACGAGGTAGCGCGTATTGCACGCCGGGCAGGAAATGATCATCTGCACATCACCCTAGACCCGCCACTGACTCACCCGCAAGCCCAGACTCTCTGCAAGCATTGTCGCGCCGCAACCGCTATGTCATGGGCTGGCAGGCACAGGAACGAGGCTCCCTCCCTTATGGTTTCGGCGGATGCCGGCAACATCGTCCAGTTCGACAATGTCGGCCTTCGCTATGGCAGCGGGGTCGAGACGCTGTCGGACCTGAACTTCAGCCTTGCGGCGGGCGCCTTCTATTTCCTGACCGGGCCTTCGGGCGCGGGCAAGAGCAGCCTGCTGCGCCTGATTTATCTCGCGCAGCGGCCCAGCCGGGGCGTGATCCGCATGTTCGGTGAGGATGTCGTGACCCTGCCCCGCCAGCGCATGCCCGGCTTCCGCCGGCGGATCGGCGTGGTCTTCCAGGATTTCCGCCTCGTCCCGCATTTGTCGGCCTATGAGAATATCGCGTTGCCGCTGCGCGTGAACGGCGTCGCCGAGGCCGACATCGATCAGCCGGTGCGCGAGATGCTCGAGTGGGTGGGCCTGTCCGGCCGCGCCAATGCCAAGCCGCCGACGCTGTCAGGCGGCGAACAGCAGCGCGTCGCGATCGCCCGTGCCGTGATCGGCCGCCCCGAGATCCTCGTCGCCGACGAACCCACCGGCAACGTCGATCCCGAAATGGCCGAGCGGCTGCTCTACCTGTTCGAAGCGCTCAACAAGCTGGGCACGACGATCCTCGTCGCGACCCACGACCTGCACCTCGTCCCCCGCGTGCCGAGTGCGCAGCTGATGCGGCTCGACAAGGGACATATCGCCGATCCCACCGGCATGTTGCGTTATCCGCCGAGGCGCGGCTGATGGCGGGCGGACACGATCAGTGGGTCAGCGGCCGCGCCGCACGGCGGCTGCTGCCCGAAGGCTGGCCGTCGGGGCCGATGCCGTGGGTGATCGCGATCATGATGTTCCTGATGGTGCTGGCCGCCGCCGCCGGCCTCGCGCTCGGCCTCGCGGCCAATTCGCTCGACCGGAGCCTGACCGCGCAGGTGACGATCCAGATCGTCGACGCCAACCAGGCCCGCCGCGACGCTGCCGCCGCGCGCATCATTGCCGGCGCAAAGGCGGTGCCCGGCGTCGCCCGCGTCGACCGGGTGAGCGATGCGGCGATGACCGAGCTGCTGCGCCCCTGGCTGGGCGGCGGGCTGGCCGACACCGATCTGCCCGTCCCCGCGATGATCGACATCGCCTTTGCGCCCGCGCCGGGGAACGCGCCCGCCGCCGTCCGCGCGCTGGCCATGCGGATCAGCCCTGCGGCGCGGATCGATGACCATGCGCAATGGCTGCGGCCGCTGGCGGGCCTCATGGGCTCGCTGCGCTGGCTGGCGGGCGTGCTCGTTCTGATGATGGCGGCGGCGGCCGCGTTCACCGTCGTCCTCGCGGCGCGCGCCGCGCTCAATACGCACCGCTCGACGATCGAGGTGCTGCACCTGCTGGGATCGACAGACGGGCAGATCGCATCGCTGTTCCAGCGCCGCATCGCGCTCGATGCGCTGACCGGTGGAATGGTGGGCCTGCTGCTTGCCAGCCTCGTCATCGTCACGGTCGGTGAGCGGATCGTGGCGGTCGGATCGGACCTTCTCGGCACGATCGGGCTGCCGGTCGCGGCCTGGGGTCTCTTGGCTTTGCTGCCCATCGCAGGCACCGTGCTGGCCATGTTCGCGGCCCGCATGACCATTCTCGCATCTTTGAGGCGACGGCTGTGATCGTAAGGATCATCGGCCTGGGCGCGGTGCTGTGGATGGCGGGCTTCCTGATCTTCGCCCTGTTCCTGCCGCAGCCGGCGCCCGACGAGGTGGTAACCGACGGCATCGTCGTGATGACGGGTGCGTCGGGCCGGATCGAGCGCGGGATCAAGCTGCTCGAGGCCAGGCGCGCCAGGCGTCTGCTCGTCTCGGGGGTCGATCGCCGGGTGAAGCCGCACGAATTCGCCAAGCAGTTCAAGGCGCCGGTGCGGCTCATGGATTGCTGCATCGATCTGGGCCAGGAATCGGTCGACACCCGTTCGAACGCGACCGAGGCATCGGATTGGGTGAAGGCGAACCGCTACAGATCGATCCGGCTCATCACTTCCGACTGGCACATGACGCGCGGGCGTTTCGACCTGAGCGATGCCATCGACGGGGTCACGATCGTGCCCGATGCGGTGCCGAGCGAGCCGGGGCTCGTCCTGCTTGTTCGCGAATATGACAAATATCTGCTGCGGCGGGTGGCGGCGTTGGTAGGAATATGATCACGTTCATCCGATCGGCGGCCTTCGCCTTCGCCTTTTACGTCGGCACGGCGCTGATGGTCTTGTGGGCGGTTCTGATCATGCCGGTCGTGTCGCGCGATCGGATCGTCGCCGGTATGATCTGGTCCCGTTTCCATCGCTGGTGCGCGCGCGTGTTGGTGGGAATCGAGACCCGCGTCGAAGGGACGCTTCCGCCCGGCCAGTACCTGATCGCCTCCAAACATCAGTCGATGTACGAGACGATCGAGTTGATCCTGATCGGCCATGCGCCGATCGCCGTGCTGAAGCGCGAGCTCACCACCATACCTTTATTCGGCAGCGTCACCCGCCAATATGGATCGATCGCCGTCGATCGCGCCGGTTCGGCCACCGCGTTGCGGGCGATGCTGAAGGCGGCGACGGTGGCCAAGGCGTCGGGCCGTTCGATCATGATCTTTCCCGAAGGAACACGGGTCGCGCCGGGCGACCAGCCGCCGCTGCAGGCGGGCTTTGCCGGGCTCTACAAGGCGTTCGGCCTGCCGGTGATTCCGGTGGCACTCGACAGCGGGCGCGTGGCCCCGCGCAATCGCTTCCTGAAACGCCCCGGCGTGGTGACGATGCGGCTGGGCGAGATCATCCCCCCCGGCCTGAAACGCGACGAGATCGAAGCGCGGGTACACGCCGCGATCAATGCGCTCGAAACGGCTTAGTGCGAGCGGCCGAAGTCGGGCGCGGCGTCGTCCTGACCCTGTTCGATGATCGAGCGGCGGATCGCGCGGGTGCGGGTGAACAGATCGAACAGTTGATCGCCGTCGCCCCAGCGGATGGCGCGCTGTAGCGCGGTCAGATCCTCCGAGAAGCGCTGAAGCATCTCAAGCACCGCATCCTTGTTCGTCAGGAAGACGTCGCGCCACATCGTCGGATCCGACGCGGCGATGCGCGTGAAATCGCGGAAGCCGCCGGCCGAGAATTTGATCACCTCACTGCGCGTCACCTCTTCCATGTCGGAAGCAGTGCCGACGATCGTGTAGGCGATGAGGTGCGGCAGGTGGCTGGTGACGGCGAGGACGAGATCGTGATGCTTGGCATCCATCGTCTCGACATTGGCGCCGAGCCGCTGCCAGAAGGCTATCACGCGCTCGACCGCGGTCGGATCGGCGCCTTCGGGCGGAGTGACGATACACCAGCGACCGTTGAACAGGGTCGCGAAGCCTGCTTCCGGGCCACTATTCTCGGTGCCTGCAACGGGGTGCGCAGGAATGATCGTGGCGCCGGGGAGCGCGGCGGTGAGCGCGTTGAGGATCGTCTCTTTCGACGAACCGACGTCGCTGACGATCGCATCGGCGGGCAGATCGGCCGCAATCTCCGCCCCGACCGCACCCATCGCGCCAACGGGCACGCACAGGATCACCAGATCGGCATCGATCACCGCCGCGCCCGCCGTGTCGGCGACGTCGTCGAGAAACTCGAGCGCGTCGGCGCGCGCGCGCACATCGGCATCGCCGTCATAGCCGGTGATGCGCACCGTCGGCATCGTCGCACGGACGGCGCGCGCCACGGAGGAGCCGATCAGCCCGAGGCCGATGATCGAGACGCGCGCGAAGGGCAACATCAGCCGGCGTTCTCGACCAGCTTGCGCAGCGCCGCGATCATGCCCTTCACTTCATCCTCAGTGCCGATCGTGATGCGCAGCGCATTGGGCAGCCCCTGCCCCGGCAGCCAGCGAACGATATAGCCCGCGTCCATCAGCCCCTTGAGTGCGACTTCGGCGGTCAGCTTTCCCTCGAACAGCACCAGCGAGAAGTTCGCCTTGCTCGGCACCGCGCGCAGCCCAGCATTGCCCAGGCCCGCAATCTGATCCTCGAACCAGCGCAGCCACTTGGCGTTATGCGCGCGGCTCGTGTCGACGAAGGCGGTGTCGGCGACAGCCGCGATCGCGGCGGACTGACCGCCGGTCGTGACGTTGAACGGCGCACGGATTTTGTGGAGCGCGTCGATGATCTCGGCCGATGCATAGCCCCAACCGATCCGCTCCGCCGCCAGCCCGTAGATCTTCGAGAAGGTGCGCGTGACGAGCACGTTCGACGCGGTCATCGCCAGCGCCAGCGCGCCATCATCCTCCCCGGCCTCCAGATATTCGGCATAGGCCTGATCGATCACCAGCAGGCAATCGGCCGGCACTGCGGCGTGAAGCCTTGCGATCTCGGCCTTGCCCGCGAAGGTGCCGGTCGGGTTGTTCGGATTGGCGACGAAAATGACGCGCGTCTTCGGCGTGATGCGCGCGATGAGCGCGTCGACGTCCGTCGCATAATCCTTGTCGTCGGCCTCCACCGGCTCGGCACCGACGCGGCGCGCCGCGATCGGATAGACCGAGAAGCCGTAGCGGACGAACAGCACTTCGTCGCCCAACCCGGCGAAGGCGCCGGTCGCGAGATGCAGGATCTCGTCCGATCCGGTGCCGTAAATGATCCGCGCCGGATCGAGCCCGTGCTGTACCGCGATCGCCTCGCGCAGCGCCGAAGCCGAGGCATCGGGATAGCGGTCGAGCGTAGCGGCCGCGGAGGCATAAGCGGCGCGCGCCCGATCGCTGGTGCCGAGCGGATTTTCGTTCGACGAGAGCTTGGAGACCTTACGGCCGTCATCGGTGGTCGAACGGCCCGGCACATAAGGCGCGATCGCGTCGATCCAGGGTTTTGGAGCAAGCTTTGACATGGGCTGGCGCTCTATGCCCCGACGCTCCGATTGACAAGGCGGGCGGCGGGAGCTTAGCCCCCGCTTCCCATGTCCGACGACGCCCGCTTCGGCCTAGCCCGCACCGTCTCGCTGCCCGGCCCGTTGGCGCTGGACGGCGGGGCGCGCCTGTCGCCGGTCGAGATCGCCTACGAAACCTACGGCACGCTGAATGCCGACGGCTCCAACGCGATCCTGATCTGCCACGCGCTGACCGGCGATCATCATGTCGCATCGACCCACCCGATCACCGGCAAGCCCGGCTGGTGGACGCGGATGGTGGGCGCTGGCAAGCCGATCGATCCGGCGCGCCATTTCATCATCTGTTCGAACGTGCTGGGCAGTTGCCTGGGTTCGTCCGGCCCCGCGTCGAAAGATCCGGGCGGCGCGCCTTATGCGATGCGCTTCCCGGTCATCACGATCCGCGACATGGTGCGCGCGCAGGCGATGCTGGTCGATCATCTCGGCATCGGCACGCTGCAGGCCGTGGTCGGCGGATCGATGGGCGGGATGCAGGTGCTCGAATGGGCGGCGACCTATCCCGATCGCGTCCGCAGCGCCGTCGTGATCGCATCGGCCGCACGCCATTCCGCGCAGAACATCGCCTTTCATGAGGTCGGACGGCAGGCGATCATGGCCGACCCGCAATGGCGCGGCGGCGATTATTATGCCGATGGCAAGGCGCCGACCGCCGGCCTCGCGGTCGCGCGGATGGCGGCGCACATCACCTATCTGTCCGAAGCGGGGCTGACCGAAAAATTCGGCCGTCGCCTCCAGAAACGTGACGCCAAGAGCTTCGGCTTCGACGCCGATTTCCAGATCGAATCCTATCTGCGTCACCAGGGGATCAGCTTCGTCGATCGCTTCGACGCGAACTCGTACCTCTACATCACCCGCGCGATGGACTATTTCGACCTGGCGGAAGAGCATGGCGGCCTGCTCGCCAATGCGTTCAAGGGCACGAATACGCGCTTCTGCATGGTGAGCTTCGACACCGACTGGCTCTACCCGACATCGGAATCGCGCGCTGTGGTCCACGCACTCAACGCGGCGGGTGCGGCGGTGAGCTTCGTCGAGCTGTCCTCGCCCTTCGGCCACGACGCCTTCCTGCTCGACGTGCCCGAACTCAACCGGGTGGTCGACGGCTTCCTGAGGGCCGGCGAATGAGTTCCCCTTCCCCGTTCGTGTCGAGCGCAGTCGAGACACGCTGGCTGGGCGCGCGGGGCAGTGTCTCGACTGCGCTCGACACGAACGGGACGAAGAGGGCCGGCGAATGAGCGAGAACATCCTGCTCTCCGACGATCCCGCGCGGCTCCAGTTCGACCGGATTCATGCGTGGCTCGCATCGAGCTACTGGTCGCCGGGGATCGAGCGCGAATTGGTCGAAAAGGCGGCGGCGGGATCGCACTGCCTGGGGGCCTATCGCGGCGTCGAACAGATCGGATATGCTCGCATGGTCACCGATCGCGCGACCTTCGGCTGGATCGCCGACGTATGGATCGACGAGGCCGAGCGCGGAAAGGGTCTGGGCCGGCATATGGTCCGTTGGTTCGTCGAGCATCCCGACTATGCCGACCTGCGCCGCATAGGTCTCGTCACCAAGGACGCGCACGGCGTCTATGAGGCGTTGGGCTTCCACGCGCCGATCCGGCCGCAAAATTATATGGAACGGCTTTCGCCCGATTTCGCAGCGTCGCTGAGGGAGCCGACATGAGCCTGCGTCCCGACCTTGCGATCATCGCGAACAATGTCGCGAGCGGATCGCGCGTGCTCGATATCGGTTGCGGCGACGGCGAGCTGATGGCGGTGCTGCGCGACGCGAAGGGATGCGACGCGCGCGGGATCGAGATCGACGGCGCGAACGTCAGCGCCGCGGTCGCGCGCGGCCTGTCGGTGATCCAGGGCGACGCCGATACCGACCTGATCAACTATCCCGACGACACCTATGATTATGCGATCCTGAGCCAGACGCTGCAGACCGCACGCTCGCCCGACCGGGTGCTGGACGACCTGCTGCGCATCGGCCGCCGCGCCTTCGTATCCTTCCCCAATTTCGCTTATTGGCGGGTGCGCTGGTCGCTGATGTGGAGCGGACGGATGCCGGTAACGGCGGCCTTGCCGGTCAGCTGGTACGAGACCGAGAATATCCACCAGCTCACGATCGAGGACTTCCGCGCCTTCGTCGCCGAACGCGGGATCACCGTGGAGAATGCGTGGTTCCTGAGTGGCGATCGTCGTCGCGGTGCGGCCGCCGCGAACCTGCGCGCCGAACAGGCGGTGTTCCTGCTGCGGCGCTGACCAGCACTACAACGAAAAAGCCCCGCCGAAGCGGGGCTTAGACTTACTGATCCAGGAAAGACCGCATCTTGCGGCTGCGGCTCGGATGCTTGAGCTTGCGGAGCGCCTTCGCCTCGATCTGGCGGATGCGTTCGCGGGTCACGCTGAACTGCTGGCCGACTTCCTCGAGCGTATGATCGGTGTTCATGCCGATGCCGAAGCGCATGCGCAGCACGCGCTCCTCACGCGGGGTGAGGCTCGCCAGGACGCGGGTAACCGTTTCCTTGAGGTTCGCCTGGATCGCCGCGTCGACCGGGATGATCGCGTTCTTGTCCTCGATGAAATCACCCAGGTGCGAATCCTCTTCGTCGCCGATGGGCGTTTCGAGGGAGATTGGCTCCTTGGCGATCTTCATCACCTTGCGGACCTTTTCGAGCGGCATAGACAGCCGCTCGGCCAGTTCCTCGGGCGTCGGCTCACGGCCAATTTCGTGGAGGATCTGACGCGAGGTACGCACCAGCTTGTTGATAGTCTCGATCATGTGGACCGGGATGCGGATCGTGCGCGCCTGATCGGCGATCGAGCGCGTGATCGCCTGACGGATCCACCAGGTTGCGTAGGTCGAGAATTTGTAGCCGCGGCGATATTCGAACTTATCGACCGCCTTCATCAGGCCGATATTGCCTTCCTGGATGAGGTCGAGGAACTGCAGGCCGCGGTTCGTATATTTCTTCGCGATCGAGATCACGAGGCGCAGGTTGGCTTCGACCATTTCCTTCTTGGCGATGCGCGCCTCGCGCTCGCCCTTCTGGACCATGTTGACGATGCGACGGAACTCGACCAGCGCCATGCCGGTCGCCTGGCCGATTTCGGCGATCTCACCGCGAATCCGTTCGACCGCGTCGACCTCGTTCGTCGCGAACGCCGCCCACTTCTTGTCGATGCCGGCGACCTTCTCGAGCCAGCCTTCTTCCATCTCGTGGTTGATGTAGCGATCGAGGAAGTCCTTGCGCGGTACCTTGTGGCGCTCGGCCAGGCGCAGCATCTGGCCGCCCAAAGTCGTCAGGCGACGGTTGAACGAATAAAGCTGGTCAACGAGATATTCGATCTTCGCGCCATGGAACTGGACGCTCTCGACCTCGGCGGTGAGCTGCTCGCGCAGTTCCTGATAACGCTCCTCTTCACGCGCCGCGAAGTCGTTGCCGACACCCAGCGCATTGAGGCGGGCTTCCTGCACCGCGGAGAACGTCTTGTAGAGATCGGTGATGGTCGCGAACTTTTCGAGCGCGAGCGGCTTGAGCTGCTCTTCCATCTGCGCGAGGCTGAGGGTGTTGTCCTCCTCCTCGTCATCCGACGGACGCGGCGCGCGGCGCTCGGTCATCGAATCCTCGTCGTCGCCTTCGGGCGCCGCCTCTTCCTCGGGCTCTTCTTCTTCCTTGAAGCTGGGGCCGGCCGTTTCGGCGGAGATTTCTCCGCCCTCTTCCGCACCCTCGACCTGTTCGGCCGTCGGGCCCTTCGAGAGCATCGCATCGAGATCGAGGATCTCGCGCAACTGCATCGTGCCTTCGTTGAGCTGGGTCGACCAGTCGATGATCGCGTTGAACGTGATCGGCGATTCGCACAGGCCCAGGATCATCGTGTCGCGACCGGCCTCGATCCGCTTGGCGATCGCGATTTCGCCTTCGCGCGACAGGAGCTCCACCGCCCCCATCTCGCGCAGGTACATGCGGACGGGATCGTCGGTGCGATCGACCGTTTCCTTCTTGGTGACGTTGGTCAGCGTCGGGGCGGTCTCGCCCTCCTCGGACGCGGCGGCCTCATCGGCGCTGTCGTCCTCGGGCTCGGCATCCTCGCCCGCATCCTCGTTCTCGACGATGTTGACGCCCATTTCGTTGAGCGCGGACATGACGTCTTCGAGCTGATCCGAGGACATCTGGTCCTGCGGAAGCGCTTCGTTGAGCTGGTCGTAGGTGATGTAGCCCTTGCGCTTGGCCCGCGCGATGAGCTTCTTGAGCGAGGCTTCGTTGAGGTCGATCAGGGGCGCATCGCCACTCTCGTTACGCTCAGCCGCTTCGCTACCGTTCGATTTCGCCATCTAAATACCTAGCCCTCAGCGGAGATACCGCTAATTTTGTACCCGCGCTCCCTTAGCTCCGCTTCGGCGAGACGCAATGTTTTCAGGGCCGATTCTACCGCTTGGTAGTCGGCCTCCGATAAATCTGCAACCAGCTGCGCTTCCAGCCGGTTCCACTCTTCCCTTATCGCCTGTCCCCGGCTCAGCTGCTCGATCATGCCCGAAAGCTGCATCGATGCATCCTCGCTGGGCGTACCCGGCTTCAGAAACGAATATGGCAGCTCTGCCTGAATGCCTCGCCGTTGCCGCGCCGTCAGCTTCAACGAGTCCAATATGGACTCCATCGCGTCGCTATCAAGACCCGGGCGAGTAATTGCCGCGTTGAAAATGGCCCGATGCCAATTCGAGAGTTCCTTGTCTTCGATCTCGAGCTGCGCGATTTCCTCGGCATGTTTGCCGATCAATTGCGGCTGGCGAGACAATCCGATCAACAATGCTCGCATGAACATCTCAGGCAACGGGGTCTGTTCGGTCGCTTTCGTGCGAAGGGTCGCATTCGCGATCGCCACACGTTCCTGCTTCTTCCACCCGAATTGCTCGTAGAACATGTCGCGGAAGGCCCGCTTATATTCGGCGGCGATGATCTGGTTCGGGCATGTCGCCGCGAACTCGTCCAGCTTGAACCGGAGGTTCGCCCTGTCGTCCGGATTGGCGCTGTCGATGTCGGCAGCCTCGGCATCCCACACGATGTCGATGATCGAGCGGGGGCGCGCCAGATAGGCCTCGAAAGCATCACGGCCATTGGCTTTCAGAAAGTCGTCCGGGTCCTGCCCGCCCGGCAGCGTGATGAAACCCAGTGACTTGCCCGGCTGCAAGATCGGAAACGCCCGCTGGGCCGCGCGCAGCGCCGCCTTCTGCCCCGCCTTGTCGCCGTCGAAGCACAGGATCGGCGCGTCGGCGAGGCGCCACAGTCGCTCCATCTGCCCTTCGGTCAGCGCGGTGCCGAGCGGGGCGACGGCCTCGTCGATGCCCGCCTTCGCCAGCGCGATCACGTCCATATAGCCTTCGACCACGATGATCCGGTCGGCCTTGCGCGATGCGGGTCCTGCGCGATCGATGTTGAAGAGGCTGCGCCCCTTGTCGAACAGCGGCGTTTCCGGGCTGTTGAGATATTTGGGCTCGCCGGTGTCGAGGATGCGCCCGCCGAATGCGATCGTGCGCCCGCGCTGATCGCGGATCGGGATCATCACGCGACCACGGAAGCGATCGTAAGGCTCCTTGCCCTCGACCTGGATCAGCATCCCGGTCTCGACCAGCGGGCCGTCACCATATTGCTTGAGCGCGGCCTTGAGCTTGCCGCGGGAATCGGGCGCGAAGCCTATGCCGAACGCCTTCTGCAGCGCCTCGTCGATCCCGCGCCGCTTGAGATAGGCGCGCGCCTCGGCACCTTCGATACCGCCCAGTTGATCGACGAACCAGCGTTCGGCGGCGCCGGTGACCTCGTGCAGCCCCAGCTCGCGTTCGTGCCGTTCGGCGGCGCGCGGATCGGGCGCGGGCATCTCCATGCCGGCGGCGGCGGCGAGTTCCTTGACCGCATCGATGAAGGGCAACCCCTGCGATTCGGTCAGGAAACGGATCGCATCGCCATGCGCCGAACAGCCGAAACAGTGATAGAAGCCCTTGTCGTCGTTGACGTAGAAGCTCGGCGACTTCTCGTTATGGAACGGGCAGCAGGCCTTATATTCGCGCCCGGCCTTGGTGAGTTTTACGGATTTGCCGATGAGGGTCGACAGCGTCGTGCGGGCGCGGATTTCATCGAGGAACTGGGGGGAGAGGGACATGCTTACTCCCCCAACGGTGTCTCGACTTCGCTCGACACGAACGGAGTTGGGTTGCGGCGGCTCTCTTCCACCCCGTTCGTGTCGAGCGAAGTCGAGACACGTTCACGCGGGGGCCGTGCGAAAAACGATACTCGCTGCCAATCGCCAGCAAAGAGCGCTTCCTTCTTGGCACGCGACCAGCCCTTGATCCGCAGCTCGGAATCGAGCGCTTCGTACCGGCTCGGGAAATCCTGCGCCCACATCAGCTTGACGGGCCGTCGGCGGCTGGTGAATTCGCAGTAACCCCCGTGCATATGCTCACCGATCCGGCGGTCGAGATCGTCAGTGTGCCCAGTATAGTAGAGGCCATCAACACAGCGCAGGATATATGCCCAGAAAGCCATATGCCTTTGTCTGATAAACCCCCGTTCGTGTCGAGCGAAGTCGAGACACGCTGGCCGGCATTGTGAACGTGTCTCGACTTCGCTCGACACGAGCGGGGTGGGGAGGCGGGCAGAGGCGTAGAAACCTCCGCGTCCTCCACTTACCCCAACCGCGCCTTCACCAGCCCACTGGCCTTGGCCATGTCCATCTGGCCCGCATGACGCTCCTTGAGCGCGGCCATCACCTTGCCCATGTCCTTGACGCTCGACGCGCCGAGTTCGGTCGCGATCGCGTCGATCGCGGCCTTGGCTTCGTCCTCGGACATCTGGGCGGGGAGGAAGCGTTCGATCACAGCCACCTCGGCCGCTTCGGCGTCGGCGAGTTCCTGGCGGCCGCCCTTTTCGAACATCTCGATCGATTCGCGGCGCTGCTTGATCATCTTCTGCAGCACTTCGGTGACAAGCAGATCGTCGTCGGGCTGCGTCGTGGCGGTGCGCAGTTCGATGTCGCGATTCTTGATCGCCGACTGGATCAGGCGGATCGCGGCCGTCGTGGTCGCCTCGCGCGCCTTCATAGCGACGACGAGCGCCGTCTTGATATCGTCTCGAATCATGGGGATGCCTGTTCAGGATCGTAAAGCGGGACTGCTAGCACGTTCGGCCGCATTTTAATAGAATTGACCCGCCCCCATCCCCCACCTAGTTACGCCGCCGTTTGCCCACCCGCCGACCCCAACAAAAGGAGCCCAAAGTGGCCGAAACCGATAGCGCGCGTCTGACACCACCCAAGGGTGCCACCGGCGTATTGGTTTTGGGCGACGGCACCGTCATCTGGGGCCGCGGCTTCGGGGCCGAAGGCGATGCGGTGGGCGAGGTATGCTTCAACACCGCAATGACCGGCTATCAGGAGGTCATGACCGACCCGAGCTATGCCGGGCAGATCATCGCCTTCACCTTCCCGCATATCGGCAATGTCGGCACCAACCCCGAGGATATCGAGGCGATCAACCCCCACGCGCTGGGCATGATCGTGCGCGAGGACGTGACCGCTCCGGCCAACTTCCGCAACACCCAGCATCTCGACGCCTGGCTCAAGCATAATGGCCGCATCGGCATTTCGGGGGTCGACACCCGCGCGCTGACCCGCGCGATCCGCATCGGCGGCGCGCCCAACGGCGTGATCGCGCATAATGCCAAGGGCGAGTTCGACGTCGCCGCGCTGATCGAGAAGGCCAAGAGCTGGCCCGGCCTCGAAGGCATGGATCTGGCGAAGGACGTGTCGGCGACGCAAAGCTATCAATGGCGCGACGGCCTCTGGACGCTGGGCCAGGGCTATGATGTCGACGCGGCGGGGCCGGATGCGCCGCATGTCGTCGCGATTGACTATGGTCTGAAGCGCAACATCCTGCGCAACCTCGTCGCCGCCGGCGCGCGGGTGACGGTGGTCCCCGCGACCGCGACCTTCGACGAGGTGATGGCGCACAATCCCGACGGCGTGTTCCTGTCGAACGGCCCCGGCGATCCCGCCGCGACCGGCGAATATGCGGTGCCGGTGATCAAGAAGCTGCTCGAGGTCGGCAAGCCGATCTTCGGCATTTGTCTCGGCCACCAGATGCTCGGCCTCGCCGTGGGCGCGCGCACCTTCAAGATGCACCAGGGCCATCGCGGCGCGAACCACCCGGTCAAGCGCACCGATGACGGCCGGGTCGAGATCACCTCGATGAACCACGGTTTCGCGGTCGACACCGACAGCCTGCCTGCAAACGCCGAGGCGACCCACATCTCGCTGTTCGACGGATCGCTCGCGGGCCTGCGCCTTACCGACAAGCCCGCCTTCAGCGTCCAATACCACCCCGAAGCCAGCCCCGGCCCGCAGGACAGCCACTATCTGTTCGAGCAATTCGTGGGTCAGTTGAAGAAGACAGCTTAAGATATGCCCAAACGCACCGACATCTCCTCCATCCTCATCATCGGTGCCGGTCCGATCGTCATCGGGCAGGCGTGCGAGTTCGATTATTCGGGGACGCAAGCGTGCAAAGCGCTGCGCGAGGAGGGCTATCGCATCGTCCTCGTCAATTCGAACCCCGCGACGATCATGACCGATCCGGACATGGCCGACGCGACCTATGTCGAGCCGATCACGCCCGAGATCGTCGCCAGGATCATCGAGAAGGAGCGGGAGCTTCATCCTGACGAGGTCATGGCCGTCCTGCCGACGATGGGCGGGCAGACCGCGCTGAACACCGCGCTGGCGCTGTTCAACGACGGCACGCTGGAAAAGTACGGCGTCATCATGATCGGCGCCGATGCCGAGGCGATCGACAAGGCCGAGGACCGGATGAAGTTCCGGCAGGCGATGGACAAGATCGGCCTCGAAAGCCCACGTTCCGAAGCCGCGCACAGCATCGACGAGGCGCTGCGCGCGCTCGACTATGTCGGCCTGCCCGCCATCATCCGCCCCAGCTTCACCATGGGCGGCACCGGCGGCGGCATCGCGTATAACAAGGACGAGTTCATCCGCATCGTGACCGGCGGTCTCGATGCGTCCCCCACCACCGAAGTGCTGATCGAGGAATCGGTGCTGGGGTGGAAGGAATATGAGATGGAGGTCGTCCGCGATCGGAACGACAACTGCATCATCATCTGTTCGATCGAGAATGTCGATCCGATGGGCGTCCACACGGGCGACTCGATCACCGTCGCGCCGGCGCTGACGCTGACCGACAAGGAATATCAGATCATGCGCAACGCGAGCATCGCGGTGCTGCGCGAGATCGGGGTCGAGACGGGCGGTTCGAACGTCCAGTTCGCGGTGAACCCCGCCGATGGTCGTCTGGTCGTGATCGAGATGAACCCGCGCGTGTCGCGCTCGTCGGCGCTCGCCTCCAAGGCGACCGGCTTCCCGATCGCCAGCGTCGCCGCCAAGCTCGCGGTCGGCTATACGCTCGACGAGATCATGAACGACATCACCGGCGCGACGCCGGCGTCATTCGAGCCGACCATCGATTACGTGGTCACCAAGATCCCGCGCTTCGCGTTCGAAAAGTTCAAGGGCGCCGAGCCGCTGCTGTCGACCGCGATGAAGTCGGTCGGCGAGACGATGGCGATCGGCCGCAATATCCACGAATCGATGCAGAAGGCACTGCGCGGTCTGGAAACCGGCCTGGTCGGTTTCAATGTGATCGACGAATTGAGGGGCGCGCCCAAGGCCCGCATCGAGGCCGAACTGGCGCGTGCGACCCCCGATCGTCTGCTGGTCGCCGCGCAGGCTTTGCGCGAAGGGCTGACCGTCGACGAAATCCACAAGATCGCGAAGTTCGAGCCCTGGTTCCTCGATCGCCTTGCCGAGATCGTCGCGGCCGAGGAAAGCGTATGCCGTGACGGCCTGCCAAACGACGCCGAAGGCTTGCGAAAGCTGAAAGCCATGGGCTTCTCCGACAAGCGGCTCGCCTGGCTGGCGCTGCAGTCGGGCAACCTTGCGGGCAATGCGACCGGGCAGGCGCGCGGCGGCGGCATCGTCCACGATGCGCTGAAGGCCATGACCGGCGGCATTACCGAAAAGGAGGTGCGCGCGCACCGCCACAAGCTGGGCGTGCGCCCGGTCTTCAAGCGGATCGATACCTGCGCGGCCGAGTTCGAAGCCAAGACGCCCTACATGTATTCGACCTATGAAGCGCCCAGCTTCGGCGAGCCCGAGTGCGAGAGCAACCCGACCGATCGCGAGAAGATCGTGATCCTGGGCGGCGGACCCAACCGGATCGGCCAGGGGATCGAGTTCGACTATTGCTGCGTCCACGCCTGCTTCGCGCTGGCCGAGGCGGGCTATGAGACGATAATGGTCAACTGCAACCCGGAGACCGTCTCGACCGATTACGACACGTCGGACCGCCTCTATTTCGAGCCGCTGACCGCCGAAGATGTGCTGGAGATCCTGCATGTCGAGATGTCCAACGGCACGCTGAAGGGCGTCATCGTCCAGTTCGGCGGGCAGACCCCGCTCAAGCTCGCGCAGGAGCTGGAGGATGCGGGCATCCCGATCCTGGGCACCTCGCCCGACGCGATCGACCTGGCCGAGGATCGCGAGCGTTTCGCCGCGCTCGTTTCCGATCTGGGCCTCAACCAGCCGCGCAACGGCCTGGCACGCAGCCGGGAAGAGGCGCTCGCCGTCGCCGAGCGGGTCGGCTATCCCGTCCTCATGCGCCCGTCCTACGTTCTGGGCGGCCGCGCGATGGAGATCGTCGAGGATCCCGCGCAGCTCGAGCAATATATCACCACCGCGGTGCAGGTGTCGGGCGACAGCCCGGTCCTGATCGATCAATATTTGCGGGACGCGATCGAGGTCGATCTCGATGCGATCTGCGACGGCGATGATGTCGTGATCGCAGGCGTGATGCAGCATATCGAGGAAGCGGGCGTCCATTCGGGCGACAGCGCATGCACCCTGCCCCCCTATTCGCTGCCCAAGGACATCATCGACGAGATCAAGCGTCAGGCCGATGCATTGGCCCGCGCGCTGATGGTCCGCGGCCTGATGAACGTCCAGTTCGCCGTGAAGGACGGCACGGTCTATCTGATCGAGGTCAACCCGCGCGCCAGCCGCACCGTGCCCTTCGTCGCCAAGGCGATCGGCATCCCCATCGCCAAGATCGCGGCGCGGGTGATGGCGGGCGAGAAGCTGAAGGCGCTGCCCAAGATCGACATCGACATCAAGCATATCGCGGTCAAGGAAGCGGTGTTCCCCTGGGCGCGCTTCCCCGGCGTCGACCCCGTTCTGTCGCCGGAAATGAAGTCGACCGGCGAGGTCATGGGTATCGACAGCGATTTCGCGACCGCCTTTGCCAAGGCACAACTCGGTGCCTTCACGAAGCTGCCGCTGGCCGGCACCGTGTTCGTCTCGGTCAAGGATGGCGACAAGCCGCAGATCCTGCCCGCTATCGGCAAGCTGCTCGACATGGGCTTCCGCGTGATCGCGACCAGCGGCACCGCCGATTATCTGCAGAATGCGGGTCTCCAGATCGAAAATGTCCTGAAGGTCCAGCAGGGTCGACCCAATATCGTCGACAAGATCAAGGACGGCGATGTCGACCTGATCTTCAACACGACCGAGGGCTGGCAGTCGCTGCAGGACTCGCAGTCGATCCGCACGACGGCGCTCTACGGCAAGGTTCCCTACTTCACGACGGCAGCCGCGTCGGTCGCCGCGGTGGAGGCGATTGCGGCCCTTCGCGAGCGCAAGCTTGAAGTACGGGCGCTCCAATCCTATTATTCTGCCCCTCACGCCTGATCCCCCGCAATTGCAGGAACAGTGTGGGCGGCCCGAAAGGGCCGTCTTGGGACGGGCATTCGGACGAAAGGGTTAAAGGCAAATGGCCAGCGTTGAGAAGTTGCCGATGCTTCAGGAAGGCTATCGCATGCTGACCGATGAGCTCGCGCGTCTCAAAATCGAGCGGCCGCAGATCGTCGATGCGATCGAGGAAGCGCGCGCCCATGGCGACCTTTCGGAAAATGCCGAATATCATGCCGCCAAGGAGCGCCAGGGCCAGATCGAGGCGTCGATTAGCGACATCGAGGATCGGCTGAGCCGCGCGCAGGTGATCGATCCGCGCGACCTTTCGGGCGATCGCATCGTATTTGGTGCGACCGTCACGATGCTCGACGAGGACGACAAGCCGGTAAAGTATCAGATCGTGGGCCAGACCGAGGCGAACGCCAAGGACGGCAAGATCAGCTACAACTCGCCGCTCGGCCGTGCTCTCATCGGCAAGAAGGTCGACGACGATGTCGAAGTGACCGTGCCGTCGGGCGAGCGCTTCTACGTCGTGTCGAAGATCGAGTTCATCTGATCCCCCGGGCCGATGGTTCCCGGTCGGTTCGACCATGAAACTGCCGCCCGCGCGGGCCACCACCCTGATCGCCGCGGCGACGGTCGCCAGCTATTTCATCCTGGCGATCACCGGCCTTTCGCAGACTGCCGACTTCATCGGCGGTTTCATTCCCGCGCGGCTCGGCGGGATCGAGCTGGACGGCGCACTGCCCGTCTGGATCACACCGCTCAGCGCGACATTGCTCCACGCGGGCATCGTCCACCTCGGCTTCAACCTGTTGATCCTGGTCTATTGCGGGCGCGCGACGGAGGCGGCGGTGGGGACGTTCGGCACCTTGCTGCTCTATCTGATCGGCGCTTATGCCGCCGCGCTTGCCCAGTATCTCGCCTCTCCACTCGACATGTCACCGATGGTGGGGGCGAGCGGCGCGATCTCCGCGTTGTTCGGCGCGTATGCGCTGCTGTTCGGCCGCCCGCGCGACAGCAACATGCCGCCGCGCGTCGCTTATGCGCTCAACGTCGTGTGGCTTGCGGTGGCGTGGGTGGGCATCCAGCTGCTGATCGGCTTCGCGATGCCCGGCGCTGGCTTCACCGTGGCGATCTGGGCGCATATCGGCGGCTTCCTCGCCGGCCTTCTGCTCGCGCGACCGCTGCTGTTGTTGCGGTATCGCGGCGCCTGACCGCCAGAAACTCGTCATTGCGAGCGGAGCGAAGCAATCCATTCCGGAGTGCGGAGTGGATTGCTTCGTCGCCTGCGGCTCCTCGCAATGACGAGGAGCGCGGGGTTCAACCGAGGTCCGGCTCCAGCAATTTGTGGAGATGGACGATCACGTACTTCATCTCGGCATCGTCAACGGTGCGCTGGGCAGCGCCCCGCCAGGCATTTTCCGCCGCCTTATAATCGGGGAAGAAGCCGACGACGTCGATCTTCGACAGGTCTTCATAATCGAGCCCGCGCGGATCGGTGACCCGACCGCCAAACACCAGATGCATCTTGCTCATATCAATCTCCTGCGCCTGCAGGGCGATCCTCTTATGGGCGGTGCTTTAGCCGCGTGCCTTCATCATCGCAACGAGCGCGTCGAAGCCTTTGCGCTGGATGATCGCATCGAAATCCTGCGCCTGGGTCATCGCCAGGTTGATGTTGGCGACGGTCAGGTTGGTGACCTTGAACGCACCCCCGACCTGCGCGACCGACCACACGGCGTTGATCGGCTGCGCGCCGGGCTTGGAAACGACCGTCGTGACGTTGAAGCCGCTGCCTGCGGGCGCGGTGCGGATGACCTTCATCGTCGCCTTCGAATAATCATAAAGATTGTCCGAATAGGTGCCGATGATGAACGTGGGGATCGCGGCCTTGTACGCGGCCTTCTGAGCCGGCGTGATCTGATTGGACCAGCGTCGGATCAACCGGTCGCCGATCGCGTCGATCGCGAAATGGGTCGAGAGCAGCTCGCGAAACTTTGTGCGGACGGCCGCCTTATTGCCCGTTTTAAGCACCGCGAAGCTTTCTTCGCCCAGCGTACTGATGAACGTGCCGGCGTCCTTGTTCGCGACGACGGCGGCCGAGGCGGGAGCCGCCATCGGCACGACCAGGCCGGTCGCCAGCATCGCGGCGGTGCCGAGGGAAAGCAGGGTTTTCTTCATTCAAAATCTCCGTGGCCGGGCGGCGCGTGCCGCCCGTTTGATGTGCGGTTAGCTGCCTGGGCGTGAACCCGGCTTGAACCTTTATTTCCTGACGGCGCCGATCGCCGCGCTGCCCGCCGTCTCCGCGACCTTTGCGATCGATTCGATCAGCTTGCCGACCTGCTTGCCCGCCGCATCGGTGCTGAACCCTGCGGCGTCGAGCTCGGCCTTGCCCGCGTCCTTGCCCGCCGTCAGCGCGGCCTTGGCGCGATCGACGATCTCGCCGCCATATTCGCCCAGCAGTTCGCCTTCCTTCTTCGTCTTGGGAAGGAGCGCACCGACCACCGCGCCGACCGCGATCCCGGCCGCCAGCGCGACCACCGGGAAGCTGTCGACGCCTCCGCCGACCTTCGCCTTGGCCGTTTCATAGCCGGCCTTCACCGCGTCGGCCGACTCACTCAATTTCGCACTCGCCAGCGTTGCAGCACGCTCGGCGCTATCCTTGACCTTCGTCATCGACCAGTCTCCTCGGAAGCGGGCGGTTGCGCCGGCGTAACGGCGCCCTCGCCCCTGTAACCAACGGCGCCGGTTCGGGTTGCACCGAGCCTTTGCGCCACCTTGAATGCAAAGCTGCCCAATCGCGGACGGACCACCAGCAGCACCCCGCCGGCTACCCAGAGGATGGTGCGGAAAGGCTGCTGCCGCACCTTGTCGACCGCACGATGAGCCATAGTCTGCGCATGATCGAGCACCTCTTCGGTCACGTCCTCGAGCAACGTGCGCGGATGGAGGCGTGCCTGCGCGTCGCCGATCGCATCGAGAACGGCGGCGCGCGCGGTGCGGCTGCGGGCGCGGGCGCGCTCGATCAGCGGCTCGATCGCGCCCTGCGGCCTTTCATCGCTGTCATCCTCGATCATCGAGACGAGGCGCTTCATGCCCATTTTCGCGCACAATGCCGCCGCGCCCGCGCCGACCAACGCCGCAACCATCGCCCCGCCGAACGGGGTGAGATAGGGCGACAGCGCGAAAGCCAGCGACATCAGCAGCACCACCGCCGCCGCCTGCCCGAGCAGGAGCGCACCGACGATCAGCACGATCGCCAGCTTCGCGCGCGCAACCCGCCGATAAAAATCGATACGGACAAGCGCGATCTCGGCGTCGATCATCGTGCGGATGTCGGCCGTCAGCCGTGTGAAGAGCGCGCGGATCGGCTCGTTGCCGCCGGCGGTCGCTGCTTCGCCTTCCCGATCCGCCAAGATCAACCCTTCGGCTTGGCTTCGGACTCCGACGCCGGCGGATCGAAGGCGGTCGGTTCGGCGACGGGACTTCCGCCCACGCCTTCGCCGCCGGTTTCGGGGAAGCCCGCCTTCACGACCCGCGCGACGGCGAACCCGATCGCGGCGGCCGCTGCGATCGCAATCGCCGGGCTGCTGCGGATCATGCCCTTGGCATCTTCGAACAACTGTTCGGCATCCTTGCCCTTCAGATTGTCCGAAAAGCCCGTCACCGCCTCAGCCGCCTGTCGGACATAGCCCGCATATTGGGCGCCCAGTTTCTCGTCGACGGCATTGGCCGCGTCGCTGATCAGCGTCGCGACATTGTCGAGCGCTTCGGTGGTGCGGTCCTTGCCCTGCACCGTGAATTCCTTGGCCTTTTCGTTGGCCGTGTCTGCGAAGCCCGAAAATGTCGAGCTGAACGCATCCTTCGCGCCATCGAATGCCGATCCGTTGCTGCCTTCAGCCGCCATCTTCGATCTCCCTGCCGGGTGGTTCAAACCATTGTCCAACAAACCATGTGTGGACGATAGCGTTCCCTTTCCAGACCCGAAACGACTTCATATTTGCCTAACGCCCATCCCCCCGATACAGCGCCGCCATCTTCTAGCACAGCCACGAAAGGTTCGCCCCCGAAATGACCGCCATTATCGAGGTTCACGGCCGCCAGATCATCGACAGCCGCGGCAATCCGACCGTCGAGGTCGACGTGCTGCTGGAAGATGGCAGCTTCGGCCGCGCGGCGGTCCCGTCGGGCGCGTCGACCGGCGCCTATGAGGCCGTCGAGAAGCGCGACGGCGGCAAGCTGTGGCTGGGCAAGGGCGTCGCCGACGCGGTCGAGGCCGTGAACGGCGAGATCGCCGAAGCGCTCGTCGGCATGGAGGCCGAAGACCAGTCCGAAGTCGACCTGCGCATGATCGAGCTGGACGGCACCGAGAATAAGAGCCGCCTGGGCGCCAACGCAATCCTGGGCGCGAGCCTGGCGATCGCCCGCGCCGCCGCCGATGCGCGCGGCCTGCCGCTCTATCGCTATGTCGGCGGTGTCCAGGCGCAGGTGCTTCCGGTTCCGATGATGAACATCATCAACGGCGGCGCGCATGCCGACAATCCGATCGACTTCCAGGAATTCATGATCATGCCGGTGGGCGTGGATTCGATCTTCGACGCGGTCCGCTGCGGCTCGGAAATCTTCCACACGCTCAAGAAGGCTCTGCACGAAAAAGGTCTGGCGACTGCGGTCGGCGACGAAGGTGGGTTCGCTCCCAACCTCGCATCCGCGCCCGACGCGCTCGACTTCATCATGTCGTCGATCGAAAAGGCCGGCTATCGCCCGGGCGAGGACGTTGTGCTGGCGCTCGACTGTGCGGCGACCGAGTTCTTCAAGAACGGCGTCTATGATTTCCACGGCGAAGGCGTGAAGCGCTCGCCCGCCGAAATGGCCGATTATCTGGCCGACCTCGCCGCGCGCTATCCGATCGTGTCGATCGAGGACGGCATGTCGGAGGACGATTTCGAAGGCTGGAAGATCCTGACCGACAAGATCGGCGGCAAGGTGCAACTGGTCGGCGACGACCTGTTCGTGACCAACCCGAAGCGCCTGGCGCAGGGTATCAAGGATGGGCTGGCCAACTCGCTGCTCGTCAAGGTCAACCAGATTGGCACGCTGACCGAGACGCTGGAAGCCGTCACGATGGCGCAGCGCGCGGGCTACACCGCCGTCATGTCGCACCGTTCGGGCGAGACCGAGGATTCGACGATCGCCGACCTCGCCGTCGCCACCAACTGCGGCCAGATCAAGACGGGCTCGCTCGCGCGGTCGGATCGGCTCGCCAAGTATAACCAGCTGATTCGCATCGAGGAGCAGCTGGGCCCGGTCGCGACCTATGCCGGCCGCTCGGCGCTGAAGGCGCTCGCCTGACCAAAGCCCCTCCCCGTCGCGCGCGGGGAGGGTTGTTTCGCTGCCGATTCGATGAATCGCGCCGCCGCATCGCCACAAGGGCTTGATGCGGCGGCGATTTCGTGATTCTCCTTTTTGGTGATGAACCGCGCGCCAATCCTTCAAATGGTCAAGACCGCAGCGATCCCCGCGGCGGCGATCCTGATCATCGGCTATTTTGCCAGCGCCGCGCTGATCGGTCCCAACGGGCTGTTCGCGCTGGGCGGCTATCGCACGCAGCTCAAGGACAAGCAGGCGCAGCTCAAGACAGCGCAGGATTATCGCGCGACGCTCCAGCACCGCGCCGAACTGCTCGATCCGCGCCATGTCGATGCCGACTATGGCGACGAGATCGTCCGTCGCACGACGGGTCAGGTGCGCCCTGACGAGGTCATCATTCCCCGCGACTGACGAAAAGTTTGATACCGGTATCACCATTTGGTGATCCGGCCGTTGCGGTAACGCGATCGGCCCGCCTATAAAGCCGGCAAAAATATAGCTCCCGGCAAAGGAACCCGACTTGGCCAAAGCAGCCTCTCCGCGCGCAGCCACTCCCGCGCGCAAAGCTCCCGCCCGAAAAGCGCCCGCCGCCCAGGCTGCGCCGACATCCGCGACCGTGTCCAACCGCGAACGCCCCGCCGATCCGACGCGCTACGAAGCGTCGAAGGCGGAGATGCTCGAATTCTACCGGCAGATGCTCCTCATCCGCCGGTTCGAGGAAAAGGCTGGTCAGCTCTACGGCCTCGGCCTGATCGGCGGCTTCTGCCACCTTTATATCGGGCAGGAGGCGGTCGCCGTCGGCCTGCAGTCTGCGCTCGAAGTCGGCAAGGACTCGGTGATCACCGGCTATCGCGATCACGGCCACATGCTCGCCTACGGCATCGACCCCAAGGTCATTATGGCCGAACTGACCGGCCGCGCCGCCGGTATTTCGAAGGGCAAGGGCGGATCGATGCACATGTTCTCCGTGGAGCATCGCTTCTACGGCGGCCACGGCATCGTGGGCGCGCAGGTCTCGCTGGGCACCGGTCTCGCCTTCAAGCATAAATATGCGGGCGATGGCGGCGTCGCGATGGCCTATTTCGGCGACGGCGCCGCGAACCAGGGCCAGGTGTACGAAAGCTTCAACATGGCCGAGCTGTGGAAGCTGCCGATCATCTTCGTGATCGAGAACAACCAATATGCGATGGGCACGAGCGTCAACCGCGCCTCGTCCGAGGATCAGCTCTATCGCCGCGGCGAAAGCTTCAGAATCCCGGGCATCCAGGTCGACGGCATGGACGTGCTCGCAGTGCGCGGTGCCGCCGAAGAAGCCGTCGCGTGGGTCCGCGCCGGCAAGGGTCCGATCCTGCTCGAGCTCAAAACCTATCGCTATCGCGGCCATTCGATGTCCGATCCTGCCAAATATCGCTCACGCGACGAAGTGCAGGCGGTGCGCGACAAATCCGACCCGATCGACCATCTCAAGAAGGAGCTGGAGGCCGTTGGCGTCACCGAGGACGAGCTGAAGAAGCTCGAAAAGGATATCCGCACGATCGTCGCCGAAGCGGCGGATTTCGCGGAGGAGTCGCCCGAGCCCGAGGCCGGCGAACTCTACACCGACGTGCTGGTGGGAAGCTACTGAGATGCCGATCGAACTGAAAATGCCCGCCCTCTCCCCCACGATGGAGGAGGGCACGCTCGCCAAATGGCTCGTCAAGGAAGGCGACACCGTCAAATCGGGCGACATCCTGGCCGAAATCGAAACCGACAAGGCGACGATGGAATATGAAGCCATCGACGAAGGCACGATCACGTCGATCGCGGTCGCCGAAGGCACCGAGGGCGTGAAGGTCGGCACCGTCATCGCGACGCTGACCGAGGAAGGCGAAGATGCCTCCGCCGCCACGCCGGCGCCGAAGAAGGAAGCGGCCAAGGCCGAGGAACCGAAAGCCGAGGAGCCCAAGGCCGAAAAGGCGGAGGTGCCCGCACCCGAGGGCGGCGCACCCCGGCAGATGGAGACCGGCGCGCGCGATCTGGTCGCAGCGGTTGAGGCGACGAGCGACGATCCCGAGGTCCCGGAAGGCACCGAACTGGTTAAGACCACCGTCCGCGAAGCGCTGCGCGACGCGATGGCCGAGGAGATGCGCGCTGACGGTGACGTCTTCGTGATGGGCGAGGAAGTCGCGCAATATCAGGGCGCCTATAAGGTCACCCAGGGCCTGCTCGACGAGTTCGGCGACAAGCGCGTCATCGACACGCCGATCACCGAATATGGCTTTGCCGGCATCGGTTCGGGCGCGGCGATGGGCGGTCTCAAGCCGATCATCGAATTCATGACGTTCAACTTCGCCATGCAGGCGATCGATCACATCATCAATTCGGCCGCCAAGACCAATTATATGTCGGGCGGCCAGATGCGCTGCCCGATCGTGTTCCGTGGCCCGAACGGCGCCGCCGCCCGCGTGGGCGCGCAGCACAGCCAGAACTATGCCCCCTGGTATGCCGCGGTTCCCGGCCTGATCGTCATCGCCCCCTATTCGGCGGCGGACGCGAAGGGGCTGCTCAAGGCCGCGATCCGGTCGCCCGATCCGGTCGTGTTCCTCGAAAACGAACTGCTCTACGGCCAGAGCTTCGACGTGCCCAAGCTGGATGACTATGTCCTGCCGATCGGCAAGGCGCGCATCGCAAAGGCCGGCACGGACGTCACGATCGTCAGCTATTCGATCGGCGTGGGCCTCGCGCTCGAAGCCGCCAAGCAGCTTGCCGAGGAAGGCATCGACGCCGAGGTTATCGATCTGCGCACGATCCGTCCGCTCGACAAGGCGACCGTGCTCAAGAGCCTGAAGAAGACCAACCGCATGGTCGTGGTCGAGGAAGGCTGGCCCGTCTGTTCGATCGCGTCCGAGTTGATGGCAATCGCGATGGAGGACGGCTTCGACGATCTCGATGCGCCGGTGAAGCGCGTCACCAACGAGGACGTGCCAATGCCTTATGCCGCCAATCTGGAAAAGGCGGCGTTGGTCAACGTTGCCGATGTTGTGGGTGCGGCAAAGTCTGTGTGTTACAAGGGTTAAACCAAACCGGACGACTCACGAGGCAACGAGGCGCGCGGATGATGTACGGCGGTTACGATCTTGCGCCCTGTGCGGATGGGCTGATGCTCATCCGCGCGTCGGCAGCCATCATCGGGCATCCCGATAGTGTGCAGCCGTCCGCCGGCGGCATGCCCCGCACGCGCGAAGCATCGGCGCTCGACGAACTGACGTTCGACGCGCGCATGCTCTTCGTCGAGGATGACGAACATATCGCCGATGTGATCGGCATCATGCTCGAGGATCTGGGTTTCGATCTGGTCCACGTCCCCAGCGGCGAAGATGCGCTCGCGATGATCGACCGCGACAAGGACGGCTTCGACATCGTGATGACCGACGTCATCATGGGTGGCATAAGCGGCGTGAGCCTCGCCAAGAAGGTCCGATCGATGCACCCGGCTTTGCCGATCATCCTCGCCTCGGGATACAGCGACGAGATCGTCGGAGGCTACAACACCGGCTTCGAACTCATCCGCAAGCCGTTCTCGCGGCGCGAACTGATCGCCTGCCTCGCACGGCACCTGAAAGCCGACGGCGCGGCTTGACCCCGCTTATCGTGGCTGACCCGGAGCGCAGGCTCGCGCTCGCTTATGCCCCTGCCCATGCCCGCCCCGCGATCGAAACGCTGTGGCTGATCGACGAGCGGATGGGTGCGATCGTCGCGGCCGCGCGCGAACCCGCGATCGGGGCGATGCGCCTCATCTGGTGGCGCGACGCACTCGCCGCTCTCGACCAACGCGAGGCGCCGGCAGAGCCGCTGCTCGCGCGGGTTTCCGCCGCGCTGCTGCCCACCGGGATCGCCGGCTCGGATGTGTCGGCGATCGAAGAGGGATGGTCCGCACTGCTCGACGGCGAGACGCCCGACGAGGAGATGATGCGCCTCCATGCATCGCGCGGGGCGGTGCTGTTCGCGCTGGCAGCCCGCGCCCTCCGCGCCGACGCGAGCGACGTCACGACAGCCGGTGAAGGCTGGGCGCTCGCCGATCTTGGCCACCGCATCAGCGTAGCTGCGCCTGCCGCACAAGCGCGTGGGATGGCGGCCGAGCGCCTGGCGACCGTCAACCCGCATCGCTGGCCCCGCGCGTTGCGAGCTTTGGGCCTGCTGACGCTGCTGGCGACCCGTGACGCGGGCACCGAAGAGCGCCGTCAGGGATCACCCGCCCGCGTCCTGCGCGGCGCGCTCTACGGCCTCACCGGGCTCTAGCGGGCATAATCCGCCATCACGCTGTTCGTCAGCGTACTGGCGCTGTGGCACAGCCGGTCATCGACCATGAACTCGGGCATCTCGCAGTCGAACCAGCGGTCGACGTGCCCCCAGTGATAAGCGCTCGACATGTAGAGCCCGCGCAGGCCGTCGAGTGACGCATATTCCTGTTCCCACACATAGTGCCACCTTTTGGCTCCACGCGCCTTCACGACCGGATTGAGCGCCCAATTGACGATCGTATCGATATAATCGGGCATCGCCGCGACCTCGTCGCCGAACTGTTTCTCGATCGCCGGATCAACCGTCTTGAAGAAGCTGAGGAAGAGGGCGCGATAGACACCGTTGGCAAGCGCGGGTTGCGGCACCGAGAAGCGCGAGACAGCATAAGCCGCAGCATCGAGTTGCTGTACGATCGGATCGGCCTCGATCGCATCGAGCACCGCATCGATCCCACTCGCGACCCAGGCTGCCTCGTTGGCGAAGTGGGTATGCCAGACCTTGTCGCCGCCGTTGAAGCTGACGGGCAAGCCGTCGCCGACATAGTTGAGGTCGGCCTGCACCTGCGCAGTAGCGCGAGCGATCAGCGCGTCGCGCGCGCCAGCATCGCTATCGGGGGCGAAGGTGATGAGCGCGGTCTGCTTAAACATGGGCCGCAGCCTCCTCATGCGCGCGGCGGTCGCGCCAGACGACCAAAGGCGCGATCTTCGCCCAGAAGCCCCGCACCGCCGGCATGCCCGCACCACCCAGCCGCGCTTTCCAGAAGCCGGCCGTGTCGGGCACGCTCCACACGAAGGTCAGCCGATTTGATTGGCCGGTCAGGTAGATGGGCGGGCTGATCAGCGCCTGCTCCAACTCCATGCCCCGCGTCCGCGCGGTCGGCGCATATTCGTCCATATAGGCTTTGTGCACCTCGGCCGCGCGCCCGGGCACGGCATCGATGATATCTGTGATGGTGATCTTCGCCATGCCTCTCCCCAGCCTCTGTCTGCGGTTATCGAATCACGACCTAGCAAACGGAGAATGCTCCGGATAGCTGGTCTGGGGTATTCGGGATCAGATCTTCCGGTCGACGATCCGGTCCTCGGTGAACTCCGTCACGACCTGGCGCTCAGCTATGCGCCAGCCCTGGGCGGTGCGGGCGTAGCGATCATGATAGGTGATATGCATGATGAAATCGTCATGCCTGCCGTCGTCACGTGGCGTCAGGTGATGCGCGAGCGAGTAAATCTCGCCGGCCCCTGCGTCCCCATCGACCACGATCCGTTTGTTGAGGACGGTGTGATAGGTCCGCACGTAGCGGTTGAGCTGCGGCGGAATTTTGGCGAGGTCGGCACCGCGATATTCGAAGCCTGCGCCGAACAGTCGGGCATCCGGCGCGAACTGCGCAGTGAAGGTCTCCGGGCTGCGCGTATCGACGCCATGCGCATAGCCCAACACCAGCTTCTCGATCGCGCGCTCGTCCGCAATCCCCTGCACGTCCGCCATATCCCTCTCCTCATGCTTCGTTTTGCGGATAGCATCAGGCAGTGCCGGACCAATCGGTCCGGCCGCAGTTTTCCGGCGATGTGGGGAAGATGGTGGATGGGGCTGGATTCGAACCAGCGTACGCTTGCACGGGCAGATTTACAGTCTGCTGCCTTTAACCACTCGGCCACCCATCCAGAGGCGCCAAAAGCGAGGCGCGTCTTTGGCAACCCGAACCCCGCCTGTCAACGCAGCGGACGCAGAAATAATGACGTTCAGCCCGAAGCTTGCATCATAAGGCCCGAACGACGATAGCGCGGCCATGCGCAAAGGCCATCGTCCGTCCCAGCCCGCCAGCGGCAAACCCCGTTTCTGGGGGCGTCATGCCGTCATCGCGGCGCTCGCCAATCCCGAACGCACCGTGCGCCGTATCTGGGCGACGCGCGAGGCGATCGCGGCGCTCGATATCCCGCCGATCATCCCTGTCACCTTCGCCGATGTCGCGGATCTCGGCCGGATGGTGCCATCCGATGCGCCGCATCAGGGCCTGGTGGCGGAAGTCGATCCGCTGCCCGACATCTGGCTGGGCGACCTGCTGGAGCGCGGGCGCGACGATCGCCGCCCGCTCGTGGTCCTCGACGGCGTGACCGATCCGCACAATGTGGGCGCGGTGCTCCGTTCCGCCGCCGCGTTCGACGCGCTGGGCATCGTCACGCAGGATCGCAACGCGCCGACCGAATCGGGCGCGCTCGCGCGGTCGGCGTCCGGCGCGCTCGAACTGGTGCCGTGGGTGCGCGTGGTGAACCTTGCCCGCGCGCTCGACGAGATCGCCGAGGCCGGCTTCTGGCGCGTGGGCCTGACCGGAAAGGCCAGGGGCACGCTGGCGCAGGTGATGGGCGAATCGCGGATCGCGATCGTGTTGGGCGCCGAAGGCGAAGGAATGCGCCAGAACACCGAGGCGCATTGCGACGAACTCGCCAAGCTGCCGATTTCGCCGCGCGTCGAGAGCCTCAATATCTCCAACGCGGCCGCGATCGCCCTCTACGCCATTGCCACGAGGGGCTGACCTAGAGCCCGGCAACGGGCCGCAGGCCCACAAGGCCGAAAGGCCGCCCGCGCTTATTGCGCGGACGCCAAGGCGGGCGGATGCCCGCCGCCCGGCACCTGACGGCTAAATCAAAAAATCAATCTTCCGGCGCAATCGTCACGATCATGCCATCGAGGTCATCCTTCATGATCACCTGGCACGACAGGCGCGAGCCTTCGACGCGGTGATCGGAGCTGTCGAGGAGCTCGTTTTCATCATCGCTCATTTCGGGAAGCAGGCTGGCGAAGGCCGGATCGACGATCACATGGCAGGTCGCGCACGAACAACAGCCGCCGCACAGCGCCAGTAGCTCGTCGACGCCATTGTCGCGAATGACTTCCATCACCGACAGGCCGTCCTCGGCCTCGAAGACCGATTCGTCGCCTTCGCGGGTGATCACGACCAACTTTGCCATTAAACGCTCCCCAGAAACCCTTTAACGAGGCGGCTATCGTGCCCGTCGCGCGAAATCAAGGGAGCGGAGACGTCATGGGCCTGACAGCCGAGCAATTGCAGCGCAGCCTCGACGCGATTGCCGGGATCGAGCCGGTGATCGAACGCCGATTGGCGGAAATCGGCTACCCCGAGCCCCGCATCCGCGATCGTGGCTATCAGACGCTGCTGCGCACGATCGTAGGCCAGCAGGTGAGCGTGGCCGCCGCCGCATCGATCTGGGCCAAGCTGGAATCGGTTGTGGGATGCGATCTGGTTCCCGAGGCGGTGGCGGCCGCACCCGACGATCTGCTGCGTTCGGCAGGGCTTTCGCGGCAAAAGGCGGGCTATGCCAAGAGCCTGGCCGAGCATGTCGCGAGCGGCTCGATCGATTTCGCCAACCTGCCCGCTGACGATGAGGAAGCGATTGCGCAGATGACGGCGATCAAGGGAATTGGGCGCTGGTCGGCCGAGATCTACCTGCTGTTCGCCGAGGGGCGCGGTGATATCTGGCCGGCGGGGGACCTGGCCGTGCAGATCGAGATGGGTGTATTGTTCGGTCTGCCCGAGCGCCCGTCCGAGCGCGAGACTCGCCGGATGGCGGCCCACTGGAGCCCACATCGCGGCGCGGCGGCGGTTTTCGCCTGGCACGCTTATGGCACCCGCCTGAGTGGCGAAAAAGCGGGCAAACTTCCCCTCTGACCGCTTGCCTCTGCTTTCCTGTGGCGACATTGTGCGTCGCAACAGGAAAGCAGAGGCAACATGACGGACATCGGCAGACGGGGACTGTTGGCAGCGGGCATTGGCGGAGCGGTCGCCGCCGGATTGTCTGGCGGGCGCGCTGAAGCGGAATCGAAGCCTCGCGCGCCTGCGATCAACAGGAAGTTGCCCGACATCGTCGTGGTAGGCGCGGGCGCGTTCGGCGCGTGGACCGCGCTGGAGCTGCGCGAGCGCGGCGCGCGCGTCACGCTGCTCGACAGCTATGGCGCGGGCAATGCGCGCGCGACATCGGGCGACGAAACCCGCCAGATCCGCTCTGCTTATGCCGATCGCGAAATCTATAGCCGCTGGGCCGACCGCGCCTTCACGCTATGGCACGAGCGGCAGGCCGAGTTCGGGCGGCGCCTGATCTTCGCCAATGGCGTCCTCTCCCCCAACGAACCGATCAACCAGTTCGAAGCGGAGAGGCGTATCTTCGCGAAGCTCGGCATCCCGTTCGAGGTGCTGGATGCGGACGAGTGTCGCAAGCGCTGGCCGCAGGGCGGCTTCGACGGCGACGAGCGCGCCCTCTACGAGCCGCGCGCCGGTACCGTGAAGGCGCGCGAAAGCCTGATCGCGGTCACAGAGACCTTCGTCGCCAAGGGCGGGGAGGCGCGGATCGCCATGGCGAAGCCGGGCGCGAACGCGGGTGGGCGTATCAGCGACCTTGCCCTGTCCGATGGCAGCCGCCTGTCGTGCGGGGTCGCGCTGTTCGCCTGCGGCCCGTGGCTGCCGACCGTTCTACCCGACATCTTGACCGGCTTCGTGCGTCGCACCCGATCGGAGGTCTTCTACGTCGGATCGCCGCCGGGAGATCTGAGCTACCATTGGGAGCGCTTTCCCAACATCTGGCACGGGGGTGGCGGCTATTCGCTCTCCGATGTGGACTATGGCTATAAGATCGCGCCCGGCATGGGGGTGAACCTGCCGATGGATCCCGATCGGGACGAGCGAATCGTATCGCCGATCATGTGGGATATCGCCCGCCGCTTCGTCGCACGACGCACGCCGGGCCTTGTCGGACAACCGATGGTCGCGAGCCGGGTCTGCTCGCTGGAAAATAGCGACAACAGCCATTTCATCATCGATCGCCACCCCGGCCTCGCGAACCTGTGGGTCGCAGGCGGCGGATCGGGCCACGCTTTCAAGATGGGGCCGATGACCGGCCGTTACATCGCCGAGCGCATACTGGGCATCGCCGATCCCGCCGAGGAACGCGCGCTGTTCGCGCTATCGGCGCACAAGCCCTGGCCCGCGCCGACGACGCCCGCCTGATCCCCAAAAGAAAAAGGCGCGGTGGAAAGGGACCACCGCGCCTTAGGGGGCTTTCGCTTAGGGGATTATCAGAACTTGATGGTCGCTTCGACGCCGTAGGTCCGCGGCATGTTGAAGTTGCCATACTCGCCCAGCACGTTCGCGATGCTACCCGTGCGGACGTTTGTCGCGGTCGGGCCACTCGGCAGAGCCTGGGTCGGATCGCGACGATAGACGTAGGCGGTGTTGAACAGGTTGCGACCCCACACGCCGACGGTCAGCTTCTGATCGCCGTCGCCCATGTTGATGTCCGCCAGCGAGATGCGGCCGTTGAACACCAGCGAGGAGTCGTTCTTCCGCGCATAAGCGTCGAACGTCTGCGTAGCCTGCGCATAGTTGCCATCGAAGTGGAACTTCAGCGTGGTGTCACCGCCGCCGACCGGCAGAGCATAGTCGATCGAGCCGCTGGCCGCGTTACGCGGGGTGAACACGACGTAGAACTGCTGGTTCACGGTGGTCGAGTCGGTCACCACGCCAGCACCGTTGCGCACCGAGTAGGTGATCGGCGTCAGCGGCAGCTTGGTGTAGGTGTAAGCATAGCTGGCGTTCAGCGTCAGGCCTTCGACCGGACGGACGGTCAGATCGGCTTCGATACCGCGGATCTTCGCCTTCCCCGGAAGATTGATCGTCTCCAGGTTGTTGAAGGTGCTGGTGCCGAAATACAGGAAGCTGTTGATGTCGACCTGGCTGTCCTTGCGATCCATGATGTAGCCGGTCAGGTTGAAGCGGGCGCGGCGATCCCAGAAGTCCGCCTTGATGCCGGCTTCGTACGACTTCACCGATTCCGGATCGAACGGCAGGTAGTTGATGGTGCGCGAGCTGGCGCCACCGGCGCGGTAGCCGCTGGCATATTTCGCATAGACATGAACGTCGCTGCTCAGGTCATAGGCGACCGTGACCATCGGGTCGAAGCGGTTCCAGGTGCGATCGAGCGGGGCGTAGCCGCGCGCAGCGCCGAGCGCCGGATTGGCCTGATAGTTGACGCCGCCGGCGATCAGAAGATCACCGTGCTTCTTGTCCTTCGTGTAACGGCCGCCAGCCGTCAGGTGCAGCGCTTCGGTCGCATGCCAGGTCGCCTGGCCATAGACCGCGTAGCTGCGCGAGCGAACTGCCGATGCGCGGTCGATCGTGGCGAACGGGTTGGTGAACACGGCCGGGTTGATCGTGTAGCGCAGGCCATCCGCACCGACGTCGGGCTGGCCGTCGCCATTGGCGTCGGCGTTCCAGCGGTTGGAGCTCGGCGTTGCCGCGTCGTCGCTGACGCGCTCGTTGAAGTAGAACAGGCCCGCGACATAGTCGAAGTTGCTGATCGAGCCGACGGCCTGCAGTTCCTGGCTGAACTGGCGCTGGCGCAGGTTCGCAAGGCTGTAACGGCTGAAGAGGCTGCCAGGCGTGTAAACAGGCGGACGGTGCGCGCCGCCGGCATTGTCCCACTGCTCAACATTCACGCCGCGCCATGCGGTGATCGAGCGGAGTTCGATTTCCGGGGCGAGCTTCCACTTGAAGCTGTTGGTCAGGCCGAAGGTCTTGTCGACGCTGGGCTGCTGCACCACGCCGATATCGGCATTGCGCATCAGGGTCTTGCCGTTGGTGACGACGCCGGTCGGAACCGGGCGCACGACGCCGGTCAGGCTGGTGTAGTTGGTGCCGGGCAGCACGCAGCGCGGCGAAGCCGCCTGGGTACCAGCGGCGCAACCATAAGGGTTGAACGCCAGCAGCTGGCTGTAGAACGGCGAGTTCTTGTCCTGCGCCTTGTCGAACGAGATGTCGTTGGTGATGCCGTCGATCGGCTGCCAACGGACGGCGATGCGGCCGCCGATGCGGTCGTAATAACCCCAGCCGGTCTGGCCTTCGAGCGGGTTCTTCGTCGTCGGGCCCTGATACTGCTTCACCGCGTCGATCTTGACGGAGAAGTTGTAGAATTCGGGCAGGTCGACGTGCGCGGCGCCGTTATAGGCACCGAGATTGCCGAAGCCGCCTTCGAAGCGGCCACCAAACTTGCCGCTCGGCGCCTTGGTGACGATCGAGAGCGCGCCGCCTTCGGTGTTACGGCCGAACAACGTGCCCTGCGGACCCTTGAGGACTTCGACCCGCTCGGTGTCGAACAGCGCGGCGTTCAGGCCGTGCTGGCGGCCGAGATACACGCCGTCGATGTAAACGCCCACGCCCTGCTCACGGGCAGGCTGGTTGGCGTCGAGCGGCACGATGCCGCGGATACCGATGGTGAGCGCCGACTGGCGCGCTTCGAAGGTCGTCACGCGCAGCGAGGGGACGCCGCCGTCGGCGAGGTCGAACAGGCTCTGAACGTGACGATCCTTGATCATCTCCTGGTTCACGACGCTGATCGAGATCGGGGTCTTCTGGAGGCTCGTCTCGCGCTTCGTCGCGGTCACGACGATGTCGCTCAGGCCCGTGACGTCCTCAGGCGCAGCGCCCGGCGTCGCAGCTTCCTGCGCATTTGCGATGACAGGCATGGCGAGCATGGCGGCGGCGGCACCACCGATGAGCAGCTGCCGGCGAAGACCGGTATCAAAACGCATGAGAGAGTTCCCCTTTGACAGGACTTGCTGTCCCGTTGGGGGCGGCCTCTACACAGCGTGTGAGACACTTTTGTTGCACTCGCCGTCATCGAATGACAGCATCGACTTCGCATTTGCGCCATCTATGCTGCAGCGCCGAAAAGAGCGTGGGTTTCCGTGTTTTTTCGACGCCCGATCGCGCCTGAGTATATTCGCCACACCGAATCTTTTTCGTTCGACCGGCTTTGGGCGGTCGAAAATCCACGCGTTTCGACAGCGGACGCGAAACATCTGCACGAATCGCCCGCCAAGCGCCGCGAAACACTCGCCAAATAGCTGATATGTTTTGGAAAGTGGTGCCCGGGGACGGGGTCGAACCGCCGACACTGCGATTTTCAGTCGCATGCTCTACCAACTGAGCTACCCGGGCACGGGAGCGTTGGAGCGCGTGCCTATAGGGTCGTCATTCCGGGACGTCCAGCCCCCAATTTCGGCCGACCCAAATCAGTCATAGTCGCGCTCCCCGGCGTCCGGATCGGCGGGCGGGCCGGGAATGCGATAGCCTTCATCGAGCCATTGCAGCAGATCGCGATCGCGACAGCCCTGGCTGCAGAAGGGGTCGGTCGCGGCAACGCTCGGCTTGCCGCAGAGCGGGCATTTAGGGGTTTTGGGCTTCCGCATGTCCCGCCGATATGGCGAGACCCGGCTCGCCCCGCAAGCGCACCGGCGCGCCGATCCGCCGTTCGAGCTCGGCGATCCAGTCGGGGCGGCGCTCGATCGCGGCGATCACGACGGGGGCGGCCGTCAGCGTGCGTGGGCCGATGCCGTGCGCACGCTCCGCCCGGCGTAGCAGCGCGCGGGCCGCCGAACCGACCGGATCATGATGCAACCGCTCGGGGATCGACATCCGCGCCCGCCGCCGCACGATCTGGAGAAAGCCGAAACCGTTGACGGCGGTGCGATCGAAAGGCTGGGGCAGGATCGCGTCGACCGCCTCCGCTGCCGCCAGCCGCGCGGCCTTGCCCTCGACGGTCGGAAGGTCGATGCCGATCGACCCGCCGATATCGTGCCGGCGGATCAGCGTCGCGGCCGCCCATGCTCCGGCCACCGCGAGGTCTGCGATCGGCAGCCAGCCGTCGACGTCGATCAACGTCATCGCCGGGGTCAGCGACAGGCGCAGCGCCCCGCCGTCGAAATCGGCATGGCCGCTCGCCGCTTCCTCGATCAGTTCGGACCAGCCAGCGGCTTCGAGCAGATCGGGGCCGAATGTCCCCAGCTCGCGCACGGGCACGCCATCCGCCGCGATCCGTGCGCGCAGGTCGGGACCGGGCACGGCCACCGCGTCGGCGACAGCCGCCCGCGCGATTGCCAGCTTGGCGCGCCCCGGTTCGGCAATCGCGGCGCGTGCGATTTCGACCAGCAGTCGCCCGCCCTCGGTCACGCCGCGGGGCAGCGGCTCGATCATCGCCTCGGTGCCGTCTTCGAGCGTCACGATCCCGCGTCGCCCCGGCGCGGTAATCCGCGTCAGCCGCGCCGGGGCGATCGTGCCCGCGCGCAGGCCGTCGTCATCGGCCTCGATCGCTGCCTGTATAATAGAGTCATTGTCGACGAGCGCGGCCCGCGCCTCGCCAATGCCGGCTTCATAGAGCCACTCAGGCATTGCCATCCGTGGGGACGCCCGCCGCGATCAGCAGCGCACGAGTTTCGAACAGAGGCAGGCCCATCACACCCGAATAGCTGCCCGACAACATCCGCACCCAGCTTTCGGCATAACCCTGGATCGCATAGGCGCCCGCCTTGCCCTGCCATTCGCCCCGCGCGAGATATGCGTCGATCTCGGCATCCGAGAGCGGCTTGAACGCGATAATGCTCGAAGAGACGCGATGCCGTGCGGCCCCGGCCGCGTCGATCACCGTCACTGCCGAATGGCAGCGATGCCGCCGCCCGCCGAGCAGCTTGAGGAAGGTACGCGCCTCGGCTTCCTCATCGGTCTTGTGGAGGAGCCGTCGTCCCGCCGCGACCACCGTGTCGGCGCCCAGCACCACCGCACCCGGATGCCGAGCCGCGACGATCGCCGCCTTTTCCGCTGCGATGCGCTTCACATAGGCAAGCGGAAGCTCACCCTTGCGTTCGGTTTCGTCGATGTCGGCGGGATCGATCGCGTCGGCTTCGATCCCCAACCGGCCGATCAGTTCGCGGCGGCGCGGGGACGAGGATGCGAGGATCAGGCGCGGGCGCGCGACGACATCGGCCATGCGCCCGTTCACCTTATTTGAAGCGATAGGTAATACGGCCTTTGGTCAGGTCGTAAGGGGTCAGTTCGACCAGCACCTCGTCGCCCACCAGCACGCGGATGCGGTTCTTGCGCATCTTGCCGGCGGTGTGGCCGAGGATCTCGTGATCGTTTTCCAGTCGGACGCGGAACATCGCGTTGGGCAGGAGTTCGACCACCTGGCCGCGCATCTCCAGCAATTCTTCTTTCGCCAAACCTTGCCTCTATGTGTTTGAACCGTCGAAAGTCGCGCCGCCCATAGCCTTATGGCCGCAAAAAGAAAAGCCGGGGGGCTTTGCGAAAGCGGGATGAGCGGCTAGCGGGGGAGTGAAACAGTTAGAGGAATAGATGGTGACCGAAGAGGCGCTGAGCAACGGCTTCCGACAGGCAATGCGCCGGCTGGCGACCACGGTCGCGCTGATCACTTCGGGCCGGGATGAGAATTGGGCGGGGATGGCGGCGACTGCCGTCGTCTCGGTCTGCGCCGAACCCCCGACGATCCTGGTCGCGGTCAATCGTTCGGCCAGCCTCTATCCCACGCTCCACGCCGAAAAGCGCTTTTGCGTTAACCTGCTGTCCGAACGGCACAAGGAACTGGTCGGGATCTTCAGCGGCCAGAAGAAAGGTTTCGCCCGCTTCGAGACCGGCGGCTGGGAAGCCGGCCCCGGTGGCCTGCCCGTCTTGCCCGACGCGCTGTCGGCACTCATCTGCAACACGGTTTCGACCGTCGACGTCGGCACCCACACCCTGTTCATCGGCCAGGTCGAATCGATCATCAACCATATGGACATCGATCCGTTGATCTGGGTCGACGGCGGGATGGCGAGCGCGGCGCGCTAACCTTCCAACTCGTTCCGGGGGCTGCTATCCCCCGCGCCATGTCTTCCAATCATCTCTATCTGGTCGACGGCTCGGGCTACATTTTCCGCGCCTATCACCGCCTGCCGCCGCTCACGAATCGGCACGGCACCCCCGCGGGCGCGGTGTTCGGCTTCACGACGATGCTGTGGAAGCTGGTCGACGAGTTGCACAAGACCGACGGCCCGACCCATCTCGCCGTGATCCTCGACGCTTCGTCGAAGACATTCCGCAACGAGATGTACGATCAGTACAAGGCACACCGCCCGCCGCCGCCCGAAGACCTGGTCCCGCAGTTTCCGCTGATCCGCGACGCCGTTCGCGCCTTTTCGGTGCCATGCATCGAGGAATTGGGGCTGGAGGCCGACGACATCATCGCCTGCTATTCCGAAGCGGCGATGGCGGCCGGATGGAAGGTGACGATCGTGTCATCGGACAAGGATCTGATGCAGCTGATCCGTCCCGGTCTCGACCTGCTCGACACGATGAACAATCGGCGACTGGGCCGCGAGCATGTGCTGGAGAAGTTCGGCGTCGAACCGGAGCAGCTGGGCGACGTGCTGGCACTGATGGGCGACAGCGTCGACAACGTCCCCGGCGTTCCCGGCATCGGCCCCAAGACCGCGAGCCAGCTGATCCAGCAGTTCGGCGATCTTGCCACCGTCCTCGCCTCGACCGACGCGATCACCAAGCCCAAGCTCAAGCAATCGCTGATCGACCATGCCGACAATGCCCGCCTGTCGCGCGAACTCGTCCGGCTGAAATGCGATCAGGCGCTGCCCGAGCCGCTCGACGACCTCGCACTCAAAGGCCTGCCGCCCGAGCCGCTTCGCGCCTTCCTGGAGGATATGGGATTCAAGTCGCTGCTCGCGAAGGTGGGCGGCACGTCGACCGGCGGCCCGACCGTGCTCGCGCTCGCCCCGACCGGGCAGGAGGCTCCACCCCCGCCACCCAAGCTCGACGCGGTGCCGTTCAGCCACAAGGATTATGAAGCTGTCGTCGACGAAGATGCGCTCGATCGCTGGATTGCCGAGGGCTTCAAATGCGGTCGCATCGCGGTCGACACCGAAACCGATTCGACCGACCCGGTCCGTGCACGCCTGGTCGGCGTCAGCCTTGCCACCGCACCGGGCAAGGCCTGCTACATCCCGCTCGCGCATATCGGCGACGGGCTGCTATCCGAAACACCCCGGCAGATCGCCAAGGCGACCGCGATCGCGAAGCTGAAACCGCTGCTCGAAGATCCGTCGATCCTGAAGATCGGCCAGAACATGAAGTACGACATGGTCGTGTTGGCACGCGAGGGCATCGCGATCGCCCCCTATGACGATACGATGCTGCTCAGTTACGATCTCGACGCGGGTCTTGGCGGGCATGGCATGGACGATCTCGCGCAGCGCCACCTCGACCATGCCTGCATCGAATTCAAGACGGTGTGCGGCACCGGCAAGGCGCAGATCACCTTCGACAAGGTCACGCTCGAACGCGCGACCGAATATGCCGCCGAAGACGCCGACGTTACGTTGCGGCTGTGGCAGACACTCAAAGGCCGGCTGGCCCGCGAAGGCGCGACGCGGGTCTATGAACTGGTCGATCGCCCGCTCGTCCCCGTCCTCGCGCGGATGGAGCAGGCAGGCATCAAGGTCGATCGCGAGGAGCTCGCGCGTCTCTCCGCCGAATTTGCGGGCGAGGCCGCGCGGCTTGAGGGCGAGATCCACCAGGAGGCTGGCGGCCCCTTCACTGTCGGCAGCCCCAAGCAGTTGGGCGACGTGCTGTTCGACCGCATGGGCCTGAAGGGCGGGCGCAAGGGCAAGTCGGGGGTCTATTCGACCGACGTCAACGAACTGGAGCGGCTTGCGGGCGAAGGCGTGACGATCGCGCGGATGGTCCTCGACTGGCGCCAGCTCACCAAGCTGCGATCGACCTATACCGAAGCGCTGCAAGGGCAGATCAACCCGGCGACAGGCCGTGTCCACACCTGCTTCTCTATGGCGGTCGCGCAGACCGGCCGTCTGTCGTCGACTGATCCGAACCTGCAGAACATTCCGATCCGCACCGAAATGGGTCGCCGCATCCGCGACGCCTTCGTGGCCGAACCGGGCAAGGTCATCCTGTCGGCGGACTATTCGCAGATCGAACTGCGCCTCGCCGCACACATGGCCGACGTCCCCGCGCTCAAGGAAGCGTTCGCCAAGGGCGACGACATCCACTCGCTCACCGCGCAGGAGGTTTTCGGCGAAGTCACCCGCGATACCCGCGCGCGCGCCAAGACGATCAACTTCTCGATCCTCTACGGCATCTCCGCCTTCGGCCTCGCCAACCGGCTGGAGGTGCCGCGCGCCGAGGCGCAGGCGATGATCGAACGCTATTTCGCGCGCTTTCCCGGCATCAACCACTATATCGCCGCGACCCTTGCCGAAGTGCGCGAGAAGGGCTTCGTCACCACCCTGTTCGGCCGCAAGACCCATCTGCCGTGGATCCGATCGTCCAAGCAGGGCGAGCGCCAGTCGGCGGAACGCCAGGCGATCAACGCGCCGATCCAGGGCACGAGCGCCGACATCATCAAGCGCGCGATGCTGCGCATGGAGCCTGCGTTGGCGGCGGCGGGCCTGGCCGACGTGCGTATGCTTCTGCAGGTGCATGACGAACTGGTGTTCGAGCTTGCCCCCGATCAGGTCGAGGCCGCGAGCGTCGTGATCCGCGACGTGATGGCGGGCGCGTGCGAACCCTATGTGACGTTGTCGGTGCCGCTGGGCGTCGAAATCGGCACCGGGCCGAGCTGGGGCGCCGCGCATTGAGCCTGCCCCCCGAGATCGCCCCCGAAAAGGGCGAGATGCCAGTCAAATCCGGTGACGACATTCAGGCGCTCGCCAAGGGCGGACGCACCAATTTCTTCGGCTTCCTGCTGCGCCTTGCCGCGCGGCTGCCGTTCCTGTTCATCGCGGGCCGCTGGTACGGCGCCGACGCGCTGGGCCGCTTCGCTTATGCGATCATCATCGTCGAGTTCGTGGCGACGCTCGCGACGCTCGGCCTGAAACGCGGCCTGGCCGAACAATTGTCGGCGACCGATCGGCCGCACGTCCATGTCGTGTGGGATGCGCTGCTGCTCGGCGCGATCGCGTCGGCGATCACCGCGACCACGCTGGGCATGCTGCCCGAGCTGATGTTCCCCAACAGCGGGATCAACGGGCTCGAATGGCTTCTGCCGCTCACGATCTTCGCGCTCGCCTGGTCGGACATATCGCTGGCGGCGCTCGCCTATCGTCTCGATATCGGCGCGACGGTACGCGCGCGATCGATCATCGAGCCTTGGACGATCAGCATCGCCGCATTCGGCCTGGCTTTCTATTCGCTGCGCGACGGCCTGATCATCGCCTATGTCGTCTCGATGGGTGCGGCATTGATTGCGTCGATCATCCCGCTGATGCGCAGCTTCGGCTGGCCCCGCGGCTGGCGCCCGCGCCCTGCCGGGCTGCTCTACATCGTCAAGCGCAACGTGCCGCTGGCTGCCGCCGATGCGATCGAATGGGGATCGCGCCGGCTCGACATCGCGATCCTCGGCCTGTTCTTCTCGCCCGCGATCGTCGGCGTCTATTATGTCGCACAACAGGTCGCCTCGCTGCCGCAAAAGCTCAAGACCAGCTTCGATCCGATCCTGGGCCCGGTCATCACCCGCAATCTGGAAGCGGGCAACAAGGCGGCGGTGGCGCAGCAGGTGCGCCAGGTCGGCTTCTGGATCATCGCCGCGCAGGCGGGGATCGGCCTTGCGCTGGGCATCACCGGCGAGGGCGTGATGGGTCTGGTCGGCCCGAACTTCGTCGGCGGCGCGATGGCGCTCTCCTTCCTCCTGCTCGCCGAAGTGGTGGCGGCAACGGCGGCGGTGTCCGAATCGGCGCTGATCTATGTCGCGCGCCACATGAACCTGATGATCTCGCTCGGCATGATCGGCATCCAGATCGCGCTCAGCTTCGCCTTCGTGATGGTGATGCGCGACGAGCTTCATTTGCCGATCTTGTGGCAGGCGGCGGCGCCGGCGATGGCGCTGGCGGCAGCCCTCGGCATCGCATCGGTGATGAAGTCGACGTTGCTCTCACGGCTGCTCGGCGCGCCGGTTTCGGGCTGGCGCTGGCCGCTGATCTGGGCGGCGGTGGCGGGCGGTACGGTCGGCATCGTGGCGGTGCGGTTGCCCGAATGGGTCGAACTCGCCTTCGGTATCCCGCTGATCCTCGCGGCCTTCGGCGCGGTCATCTGGCGCTTCGGCTTCACCAAGGAAGACCGAACCCTGTTCCGCCTCAAGGAGGCATGACCTACCGATACGCGATCGCGCTCGGCTCCAACCGGCGCCACGGCCGCCACGGTTCGCCGGCAGCCGTGCTGCGCGCCGCAATCGCCGCGCTGGAGACCGAAGGGCTGAGGATCGTCGCGACCTCGCCGATCCTCGCAACCCCCGCACTCGGCCCCGCCGGCCGCGCCTTCGCCAACGCCGCGATCCTTGCCGAAACGCCGCTCGATCCCCCGGTGTTGCTCGCCCTCCTCAAGCGGATCGAGCGCAGCTTCGGCAGACGGCCGGGGCGGCGTTGGGGGCCGCGCGTCCTCGATCTCGATGTCATCCTCTGGTCGGGCGGAATATTCCGCACCCGCCGACTGTCGATTCCGCACCGGGAAACCGCGAAGCGCGCCTTCGTCCTGAAGCCGCTCGCCAGGATCGCCCCGCGCTGGCATCTCGGCGCGGGGCGCGTAGCACACGCCCTCGCACGCCTTGACCGCGCCCGCCCTCGCTCCTAGAGACCCCAGCCTTGGTCGAGCTCGTAGCTCAGTCGGTAGAGCAACGGACTTTTAATCTGTAGGTCATGGGTTCGAATCCCATCGAGCTCACCAAGCACCCGGCACCGTCCATTTCGGCACAGATTGTTATCGCACTGCAACGTGCGCGTAACGCAATTGTCTCGCGGCGCAGCGTTCAAACTTCGCACTGGCAAAAGTCACGGAAGTCTCACATTTGAGATGAGCCGTTGTGTCGTAGCGTTCAAAAAACAAATCTCCCCGGAGTGCAGGATGCTGACGATGTCCCCCGCCACCGCTGTCGCGCCGCAACTCGTTCTGAACGTGCGCCATGCAGCCGGTTTCGCTCTGTCGACCATGTTGTGGCTCGCGATCGGCGCCGCCTTCCTGTGATGCAAAGACGGGGTTGCCCGGCGCTGCTCCGTTCCCTACCTGTTCGCGGGTGACTGACAGCGTACCTGCCCCCGAACCCGGCTATATCCAGGGCCTGAACCCGCCCCAGCGTGAGGCGGTGCTCACCACCGAAGGCCCGGTCCTCGTTCTCGCAGGTGCCGGCACCGGAAAGACCGCCGCACTGACCGCCCGCCTCGCGCATCTCGTTGCCACGCGCCGTGCCTGGCCTTCGGAGATCCTGGCCGTCACCTTCACCAACAAGGCCGCGCGCGAAATGCGCGAGCGGGTGGGCCGGCTTCTCGGCGAAGCGGTCGAGGGCATGCCCTGGCTCGGCACCTTCCATTCGGTCGCGGCGCGGATGCTGCGGCGACATGCCGAACTGGTGGGCCTCACCCCTACCTTCACCATCCTCGACACCGACGATCAGCTGCGCCTGATCAAGCAGATCCTGGCCGCCGCCGATCTCGACGAGAAGCGCTGGCCCGCGCGCCAGTTCGCGGGCGTGATCGATCGCTGGAAGAATCGTGGCCTCACCCCGGCGGATATCGACGCGGGCGAATCCGAACAATTTGCCAACGGGCGCGGCGGCGAGCTTTACGAGCAATATCAGGATCGCCTGCGTGCGGTGAACGCCTGCGACTTCGGCGACCTGCTGCTCCACATGCTCACCATCCTGAAGACGCATCGCGACGTGCTGGAAAGCTATCAGGAACGCTTCCGCTATGTGATGGTCGACGAATATCAGGATACGAACAGCGCCCAATATCTGTGGCTCCGCCTGATCGCGCAGCGCCGCAAGAATATCTGCTGCGTCGGCGACGACGATCAGTCGATCTATTCGTGGCGCGGTGCCGAAGTCGCCAACATCCTGCGTTTCGAACGCGACTTTCCGGGCGCCGCGGTCATCCGCCTCGAACAGAATTACCGATCGACCCCACACATCCTGGCCGCCGCATCGGGCGTGATCGCGAACAATGGCGGGCGGCTGGGCAAGTCACTGTGGACCGAGGCGGCCGAGGGCGAGAAGGTGCGCGTCGTCGGTGTCTGGGATGGGCCCGAGGAAGCCCGCCGGGTCGGCGAGGAGATCGAGGCGCATCAGCGAAATGGCGGCGGGCTCGACGACGTCGCGATCCTCGTGCGTGCGCAGTTCCAGACGCGCGAGTTCGAAGACCGCTTCATCGCGATCGGCTTGCCCTATCGCATCGTCGGCGGCTTCCGCTTCTACGAGCGCGCCGAAATCCGCGACGCGCTCGCTTATCTGCGCGTCATCAGCCAGCCGGCCGACGACCTAGCCTTCGAACGCATCGTCAACACGCCGAAACGTGGGCTGGGTGACAAGGCGGTGTCGAAGCTGCACATGCTGGCGCGCGCCGAGGGAATCCCGCTGACGCTCGCCGCCGCGCGCATCTTGGGCACGGATGAACTGACCCCGCAGGCGCGCCGCGCGCTCGGCAACCTCGTCGGCGACATCGCGCGCTGGCGCGACCGGATGAACGACCTTCCCCATGCCGAACTGACCCGGCTGGTGCTGGAGGAATCGGGCTATACCGCGATGCTGCAGGCGGAAAAATCGACCGAGGCCGACGGTCGGCTCGAAAACCTTTCCGAACTGGCGCGCGCGATGGAGGAGTATGAAAACCTCCCCGCCTTCCTCGAACATGTCAGCCTGGTCATGGACAATGATGCCGATGCCGACGCGGCGAAGGTGACGATCATGACGATCCACGCCGCCAAGGGGCTGGAATATGGCACGGTTTTCCTGGTCGGTTGGGAGGAGGGCGTCTTCCCCTCGCAACGCGCCCTAGACGAAGGCGGCCTCGCCAGTCTCGAAGAGGAACGCCGCCTCGCTTATGTCGCGATCACGCGCGCGCGACGGAAATGCACGATCGTCCACGCCGCCAACCGCCGCATCTACGGGCAGTGGACCTCGTCGATCCCGTCGCGCTTCGTGGGCGAATTGCCCAAGGAGCATGTCGATGCCGAGACAACGATGTCGGGCGGCGAATCCTTGTGGCGTGCGCAATGGTCCGAACAGTCCGATCCGTTCGCGCATGTCGCCCGCGCGCAGGGGCGTGGCCCCGGCTGGCAGCGGGCGGCGGCGGTCGGGCCGATCCCCAAATCGCCGGGCGCCAGCGGCCGCGTCCTCGAATCGCGCGCTTCGGCGGTCAGCATCGCGCAGCCCTCACGCAAGGACATCGCGCTGGGCACCCGCGTCTTTCACACCAAGTTCGGCTATGGCGCGGTCGTCGAGATCGAAGGCAACAAGCTTGAGATCGATTTCGAGCAATCAGGACGCAAGCGTGTGCTGGACAGCTTCGTGAGCGTACCGGGCTGATTTCCGCGCGTCTGGGCAAAGTGCATACGCTTGCATGCTTGCCCTGTCCCTCTAAGGCTGGCCGCCCATGAACGAGGACGGCCTTCCCCAGCCCCGGCGCCTGCTCGCGATCATCGCATTGTCGATGGGCACCGCGCTGACGACGATCGACGGCGCGATCGCAACGGTCGCCCTGCCGACGATCGCGCGCGATCTGCATGTCGACGGATCGGCGGCGGTGCTGGTGGTCACGGTCTACCAGCTGACCCTGTTGATGACGATGCTGCCTTGCGCGGGGATCGGCGACCGGATCGGCCTGAAGCGCTTCTATCAATATGGGCAGTTGCTGTTCACCGTCTCGACGATCCTGTGCTTCTTCGCAAAGAGCCTGCCCTTCCTGCTGGTGGTGCGTGCGATGCAGGGGCTGGGGGCGGCCGCGACGCTCAGCATGATGGCGGCGACGATCCGCAACATCTATCCGTCCAGCCATCTCGGCCGCGGGCTGGGCGTCAACAGCGTGGTCGCATCGAGTTCGGCGGCGCTGGCGCCGACGCTGGGCGGCTTCATCCTGCTCTATGGCCAATGGCCCTGGGTGTTCGCCGCCGCAGTGCCCTTCGCGATCCTGTCGCTGATCCTCGGTCGCCACGCCCTTCCCGATGTTCCGCCGTCGGGGGGCAAGTTCGATCTGATCGGATCGGTCTATAACGTCATCGTCTTCGGGCTGCTGATCTTCGGCCTCGAGGGGCTGGTGCACGGCGATTCGCCGATCGTGTCGCTCGCGGTGATGGGCGCGGGCGCGCTGCTGGCGGTCCGCTTCGTCCAGCATGAACTGCGGGAGGAGCGGCCGATCCTGCCGGTCGATCTGTTTGCCAGCAAGCTGATATCGCTGTCGATCGCGGGCGCGCTGCTCGTCTTCATGGCGAATGTCAGCCTGACCCTGTCGATGCCCTTCCGTCTCCAGCATCTCTACGGCTTCACCCCGGCTCAGGTGGGCGCGGTGATGACGCCGATGCCACTGGCCCTGATGGTTATGGCGCCGATTTCGGCCACGCTCGCCGACAAGCTCAATGCCGGGATATTGGGCGCGAGCGGCATGTTCGTGTTCGTGATCGGCCTGTTGCTGATGGCCTTCCTGCCGATCCACCCGACCTCGTTCGATGTCGCCTGGCGGATGGCGGTATGCGGTGTCGGCGTCGCGCTATACCTTCCCACCAACGTCCGCCTCGTCATGGCAGCCACCCCGCGCGATCGCGCCGCGGCGGCTGGCGGACTGACATCCACGACGCGCATGACCGGGCAGACGCTGGGCGCGACGATGGTCGCCGCACTCCTTGCGCTCGGCATCGGTGACGGGCGCATCCCCGTCCTCATCGCGGCATGCTTTGCGATGATCGGCGGCCTGTTCAGCGTCGGCCGGATCAGGCTCGGCAAGCCCGGCCAATCTCTCTAATCTACCGATATAGTAGAATTATGGCCACGCGCCCAAGCGTGGGGTTGCGAGGGCGGGCTCGTCGCGCCTAGGACAATGCCATGTTCCGGTCGACCTCCCCCTTTTCGATTCCGGCCTTCCGCTATTATTGGTTAGGCCGCCTCGCATCGACACTCGCGCAGAACGGGATGGTCGTGATCATCGGCTGGCAGGCCTATGACATAGCCCGCCGCACGATGGCCCCGCGCGACGCCGCGCTCCAGCTCGGGTGGATTGGCGTCGCCCAGTTCCTGCCGCTGATGGCGCTGACGCTGATTACGGGGTGGACCGCCGATCGCGTCGACCGCCGCTTCATCGCGCGGCTGACCGCCTTCCTCGAAATCCTCTGCGCGGGATCGCTCGCCTGGATGGCATTCCAGGGCACGACGACCCTGCCCGCTTTGTTCACGGTCGCCGCGCTGCTGGGCGTCGCGCGCGCCTTCGCGGCGCCCGCGCTCCAGGCGCTCTCGCCCAACCTCGTCCCGCGCGCGATATTGCCCTCGGCGATCGCGATGAGCTCGATGGCGTGGCAGACGGGCGCGGTCCTCGGCCCCCCGCTCGGCGGCTTCCTCTACGCGTTGGGGCCGGCCGCGCCCTATATGTCGAGCACGATCCTGTTCGGCGTCACGCTGACGATGCTGCTGCTGATCGGCCCGGTGCCGCGCACCGCGCTCGATCGCGGGCGGCATCCGTGGGCGCAGATGATGGACGGCTTCTCCTATCTCGGGCGCAATCGGCTCGTGCTGGGCGCGATCTCGCTCGATCTGTTCGCGGTGCTGCTGGGTGGTGCCACCGCGATGCTGCCGGTCTATGCCAAGGACGTCCTTCACGTCGGATCGGAAGGATTGGGCGCCTTGCGCGCGGCCCCGGCCGTCGGCGCGGTGCTGACCGCGATCTGGCTCGGCCGCCGTCCGCTCAAGGTCAATGTCGGCCTCAAGCTTCTGATCGCGGTCGGCCTGTTCGGAATCGCGACGATCGCCTTCGGCTATTCGCGCATCCTGCCGCTGTCGCTCGTCTGCCTGGCGGCGCTGGGCGCGGCCGACATGGTGTCGGTCTATGTGCGCCAGACGTTGATCCAGCTCTATACGCCGGATTCGATGCGCGGCCGCGTCGGCGCGGTATCGACCCTGTTCGTCTCGGGATCGAATGAACTGGGTGAGGCGGAATCGGGCTTTCTCGCCGCCGCGATCGGCCCGGTGGCCGCGGTCGTCGCGGGCGGGGTCGGTACGATCATGGTCGCCGTCATCTGGGCGAAGCTGTTCCCGGAGATATTGCGCGCACGCACATTCGATCCGCCCCAGACGTTGGAAGACGCCCCCATCGACACACCAGCCACGGAGAAGGCCGCATGACCAAGGCAGCTTCGGTTCTCGAAACCATCGGCAACACGCCGCACATTCGCATCAACCGCCTGTTCGGCGATGCCGAAGTGTGGGTGAAATCCGAGCGATCCAACCCCGGCGGATCGATCAAGGATCGCATCGCGCTCGCGCTGATCGAGGATGCGGAGAAGAGCGGCAAGCTCCAGCCCGGCGGCACGATCATCGAGCCGACCAGCGGTAATACCGGCATCGGCCTCGCACTCGTCGCGGCGGTGAAGGGTTACAAGCTCGTCCTCGTCATGCCCGAGAGCATGTCGATCGAGCGCCGCCGCCTGATGCTGGCTTATGGCGCCACCTTCGATCTGACCCCCAAGGAAAAGGGCATGAAGGGCGCGATCGAACGCGCGCTGGAACTGCAGTCGCAGACCCCGGGATCGTGGATCCCGCAGCAGTTCGAAAATCCCGCGAACATCGACATCCATGTCCGCACGACGGCCGAGGAGATCTACGCCGATTTCAAGGACACGCCGATCGACATCATCATCACCGGCGTCGGCACCGGCGGCCACATCACCGGCGTCGCGCAGGTGCTGAAGGAGCGCTGGAGCAACCTCAAGGTGTTCGCGGTCGAACCGACCCTGTCGCCGGTCATCTCGGGCGGCCAGCCGGGTCCGCACCCGATCCAGGGCATCGGCGCAGGCTTCGTCCCCGCCAATCTCCACACCCAGTTGCTCGACGGCGTGATCCAGGTCGATCCGGCCGACGCCAAGGACTATGCGCGTCGTTCGGCGCGCGAGGAAGGTCTGCTGGTCGGCATCAGTTCGGGCGCTACGCTGGCGGCAATCGCGCAGAAGCTGCCCGATGCGCCGGGCAAGCGCATCCTCGGCTTCAACTACGATACCGGGGAGCGTTATCTGTCGGTGCCGGATTTCCTGCCCGAATAATCAGACCTTCGCGAACCCCACCCCGCCGTCCTCCGCGCTCGCCACGAACTGGTCGAGCAACCAGGAGGCGGCCGGGCCGGGCGGCGTGTCGCGGCGCCAGATTCCCGCGAAGCCATAGCTGCCGCCCGTCGAATCGGGCATCTGGAGGCGGACGAGCGTGCCCGCGACCAGATCGCCTTCGATCATGGGGAGCGGCATGTTTCCCCAGCCGATCCCCTCGCGCAGCAACTGATGCTTCGCGCCGAGATCGGCGAGCCGCCAGGTGCGCGGCGACGACACCGCGAAGTCGCGCCCTGCCGTCAGCGGCGAACGATCGGTCAGCACCAACTGGATATGATCGCGCCCCGCCCCCGGCGGCAGCGGGTGCTGGCGCGCCAGCGGATGATCGGGGGCCGCCACCGGCACCATCAGCACCGTGCCCGCCTCGACATGGTCGATCCCCTCCATCCCGAAGGACAGCGGCCCGCTGATCCCGACGACGGCTTCCTTGTCGAGCACCAGGGCCGCGATCGCGCCCAGCGCCTCGACGTGAAGACGCAACGTCACCGTAGGGAACTGCGCTGAGAAGGCGCGCAGCACGCGACCCAGCCGTTCGGACGGCAGCATGACATCGACGGCGATGCTCACCTCGGCTTCCAGCCCGTCGAGCAGCCCCTTCACCTTCGCGCGCAGCCCGTCGATCCCCTGCGACACCGCACGCGCCTCGGCCAGCACCGCGCGGCCCGCGACCGTCAGCTTCGGACGCCGCGTCCCCTCGCGATCGAACAGGCTGAGGCCGAGCTGCGCCTCCAGATTGGCGACGCCGTAGCTGATCACCGAAACCGCGCGGTTGAGCTTGCGCCCCGCCCCCGCGAAGCTCCCGGTTTCCACCACGGCGAGGAAGATTCGCAGCTGATCGAACGTCGGCATCCCCGGATTCGCCATCACGGCCCCCATTTCAACTTCATCGAATAGTTGGAACGATTTTATCCGTCTGATCCGAGAAGTCGAGAGTGGGTAGAAGCACCTCAACAGCAAGGATCAGGAGGACGAGATGGGACAGCAACTAGCAACGATGCCGATGCTCAGCACCGCCGAATGGCGCGCTGTCTCGGTGGCCTTCAACGATGCGGCGGATGTCCGCTGCGGGGTTTCGGGCCAGCCCGGCAAATTGTCGCGGATCTTTTCCGCGCTGACCGGGATCGAACCGAAGCGGCCGCTGGCCGATGCCCGGCTCGAGGCGCTGCGCGGCTTCGTCTGCCAGACCCGCACGACCCGCAAGGAAGCGGCTGAGCTGGTCCCAACCTTGATCGAGCAGGGTTTCAACCGCGCCCAAATCCAGGCGCTCGCCCTGCTCGCCGCCTGATCCGAACACGAGGAGTAAGAAAGATGATCGAACTGCGTCCCTTCAACAGCCTCGGCGGCGAAAATCATGGCTGGCTGAACGCCAAGCATCATTTCTCCTTCGCGGGCTATCATGACGCGGCCCGGATGGGCTGGGGCAATCTGCGTGTCTGGAACGACGACGTGATCGCAGCAAACACCGGCTTCCCGCCGCACCCGCACCGCGACATGGAGATCATCACCTATGTCCGCGAAGGCGCGATCAGCCACCAGGACAATCTGGGCAACAAGGGCCGCACCGAGGCCGGCGACGTTCAGGTGATGTCGGCCGGCACCGGCATCACCCACGCCGAATATAACCTCGAGGACGTCGAGAGCCGGATCTTCCAGATCTGGATCACGCCGACCCGCAGCGGCGAAAAACCCAGCTGGGGCGCAAAGCCCTTCCCCAAGGGTGATCGCGCCGGGCAGTTCGTGGTGCTCGCTTCGGGCTTCGCGAACGACAATGATGCGCTGCCGATCCGCACCGATGCCCGCGTGGTGGGTGCGACGATCAAGGCCGGCGAAACGGTCGAATATCGCCTCGGCAAGGACCGCCGCGGCTATCTCGTCCCCGCCACCGGCAAGATCGAGATCGACGGTGTCACCATCAACGCCCGTGACGGCGCCGCGATCAGCGAGATCGAGGTGCTGAAGGTGACCGCGATCGAGGACAGCGAGATCGTCCTCGTCGACGCGGCGTAAGTCCCCGAAGGCCGGGCGGCCTGCCCCTCCCCCGCCCCCGGCCCAGGCTGCCGGACCCGACGTCCCCCACAGGGGTCCGGCAGCCGCCCTTTCCCCCCACCCGAACGGAGCCGCAGGCTCCGCAAGGCCGAACGGCCGCCCGAGCTTATTGCGAGGAAGCCAAGCCGAGTGGATACTCGGCGCCCGGCGTTTGAGGGCTCAAACCAAAGGACTCATCAATGACCATCCGAACTTCCGATATCGACGGCGTCGACATGGTGATCCTGCCCCCGGTCCGCGACCTGGGCGACGGCTTCACGGTGCGCCGCGCTTTGCCCTCCGCGCATCGGCGGATGGTCGGCCCGTTCATCTTCTTCGATCAGATGGGTCCCGCGGCCTTCACCGGCGACGAAGGGCTGGACGTGCGCCCGCACCCGCATATCGGCCTGGCGACGATCACCTACCTGCTCGAAGGGGAGATCATGCACCGCGATTCGGTAGGCAGCGTTCAGCCGATCCGTCCGGGCGAGGTCAACTGGATGACGGCCGGATCGGGCATCGTCCATTCCGAACGCACGCCCGATGCGCTGCGCCCCACGGGCAGTCGCCTCGCTGGCCTGCAGACCTGGGTCGCACTGCCGACCGCGCATGAGGAAACAGATCCCAGCTTCGCGCATCACAAGGCCGATACGATCCCGGCGATCGAGGATGCGGGCACGAAGCTGACCCTGATCGTCGGCACGTCGGATGGGTTGAAGTCGCCCGTCAAAACCTTCTCCGACATGGTCTATGCCGACATCGTCCTCGCCCCCGGCGCCCGCTACCAGCTGAAGGGCGAGCATGTCGAACGCGCGGTCTATGTCGTGTCTGGCGAGGTCGAGGTAGTCGGCCAGTCGGGCAGCTTTGCGGCCAACGAACTGGTCGTGTTCAAACCCGACGCCGAGATCGTGCTGCGATCGACCGCAGGTGCCCGCCTGATGCTGATCGGCGGCGAGCCTTTCCCCGAGAAGCGCAACATCTACTGGAACTTCGTCTCGTCCTCACAGGACCGGATCGAGCAGGCGAAGGCTGACTGGCGCGGCCAGCGTTTCCCGAAGGTGCCTGCGGAGAGCGAGTTCATCCCGCTCCCCGAAGACCCCAAGCCCGTCCGTTATCCGTAACCTTAGATCCTCCTCCGGAGGGAGAGGATCTAGTTCGATCAATCTCCCGCCAGTGCCTGCCGCTCCGTCATCCGGCGGGCGGCAGGGATCGAGAGGATGAAGCAGAGCAGCGCCAGCGGCACCGAGACCGCGAAGACCGTGGTGAGGCCCGCGCCGACATGCTGCGGCCCGCCGAACACCTTCTCGGTAAACAGGGCGACCGAACTCGGCCCCGCCATCATGCCGACCATGTTGATTGCCAGCGTGTAGATGGCGATCGTACGGCTGTGGAAACGACGCGGGGCGACGATCTGCACCAGCGCGATCGCCGGCCCGGTAAACGGGATCGTCAGGTAGAACAGCGCCAGCCATACCAACAAAGCGTTCAGGGTATCCGCGAACAGGAAGGCGCCCAGCCCCGAAATCCCCGCCAGCGCCAACGCACCGATCAGGTAGCGCAGGTGCGCGTCGCGCACCCCGCGCGACACCATCCAGTCGACGAACCATCCGCCCGCGACGAAGCCGACGATGCCGAGCAGCTGGATCGACCCGATCGTCAGGCCGACCTTGCTGACATCGACCCCCATCGTGCGCGTCAGATAGGCCGGCAGCCACGCGCCCAGCGCATAGGAGATGATTCCGGCGAAGGAGATGGCGGTGAAGAAAGGCACGACGAACGCCCAGTTCTGGCCGATCCAGGGAAAGAAGCCCTGATCCACCTGCGCGTGGGTGGAAACGTGCGCGCGGCGCTTTTCGGGAACGATAAAGATCAGCGGGGCGATGAGCAGACCCGGCAGGCCCACGAGCATGAATACGACCTGCCATGTCGCAAACCCCGAAATTCCGCCGACATGATCGACCCAGGCAATGATCGGACCGCCGATGAGGAAAGCGATTGCCGATCCGGCAGCTGTTCCCATCGCAAGGATACCAAGCGCGAGGCCGAGCCTGCGGCGCGGGAACAATTCGCCGACAATAGCATAGGCGGCCGGGGTGAGAGCCGCCTCACCGATCCCCACCGCGAAACGCGCGACCGCCAATTGCCCGAAGCTGCCCGCGAAACCGCAGGCCGCCGTCGCGAGCGACCAGCCGCCGACGCCGAGAAAGATCACCCAACGGCGCGGAAAGCGATCCGCCGCCCAGCCCATCGGCACGCTGAACAGCGCATAGAAGAGGGCGAAGGCGAAACCGAGCAGCAGGCTCATCTGGATGTCATCGAGGCCCAGATCGGCTTTGATCGGATCGACCATCAGCGACATGATATTGCGATCGATGTAGGACAGGATCGTCATCATCAGCAGGATGCCAATCGCAATCCAGCTGATCGTCGTGACGATCGGTTCGGGCCGTCCGCTCTTGTCCGCTTCGTTCAGGTCGGTCGCTGCACCTTCGAGCACGATGATCTCCAATCAGGCCGCACCATCCGGCCGCTTCGCTTGTTAGACGCCATTTTCGCACAAGCGAAAACGAAAATGGCCCCGCCGCCCGAAGGCGACGGAGCCTAGCGTCCTCTGGAGAGAGGAACCCGTTACGCGAACAGGATCGCGTTCCCGGCCTCTCAATGTCGACACCATTTGATCGCGTTCCGGCTATCCGGGGTCAGCGCTTGTCGACGCGCGAGCGCTGCAGGTTGGTGAAGCTGATCTTCCAGCCCTTCTCCGTCTTGCGATAGCGGTCGTGATAATTACCCCAGCCGTGGAGATATTCGAAGCCGACGCCCTTGGCGCCTTCGTTCAGCCACAGCCGATCCTCCATCGGCCAGTTGCCGGTCGCTTCGGTCGGCGAGAGGATGTCGATCTCCGGATTATGGCCGTGATGCGCGGTCGTGTAGTCGGCCAGCGCGCGCAGGCAGTTCTTGCTGAAGGCGTCGGGATCGTGGACCACCGCGCCGCCGGTGTTCGGGCCGGTCGGGTTGCGCATATCGATTTCGCAATCCTCGTCGGCGAACACGCTGCGCAGCAGTTCCAGATCCTTGCTGTCGACCGCGCGCCAGTAACGCGCCTTGAGCGCCTTGATCTCCTCGATCGCCGCCAGCTTTTCGATCAGGTCCATTTGCATCTCTCCGTTGTCGTTTTCTGGTTCAGGCCGGGTTTGCGAGGTCGGGCCGCCCGATGCGCGTGAGTTCGTCCAGCGTCGGCTGGCGCTGCTCGATGAACACCTCGTCATCGTGCCAGCTGTCGATGTCCTCGGCGTTACGCACGCCCAGCATCTCCCGCGCCTCGGGCAGCGGAAGGTGCAAGGCATCCTCGTAGCGCGCCATGATGATCGAATCCGACGTGAGGCCGATCTTGATGCCCCGCTGCATCAGATCGAGCGTGGTCAGCCAGCTGGTCGGATAATGCAGCCCCGCGCGCATCACCATGCGGAAGCCGCCAAAGACGTAGAGTTCGGTCAGCTCCTTTGCCAGTTCGGCGCTCATGTGCTGATAGGTGTTCGACATCCGCACGAAATAGGGGAGCAGCTCGCCCAGCGAGTTGAACCCGCCGCCAGTGATCAGATGCTCGAAATCGTGCGTCAGGCCGAAGCGCTGGAAGATGAATTCGAAATCGCTGCACGGCAGTTTCACCGCGCGCCCGAAATTGACCTCATAGCCATATTTGACGAGGTAGGAGTGGAAGATGCCGCCAAGCGAATTGGGCGGAAACTTCGCGAAGTCCTCCTTCGTCATGCTGGGAAGGTGGCGTTCCTCGACCCAAGCCTTGAACTTCGGATTGATCTCCTTTTCGCGATCGATCAGCGCCTGCAGACGGGCGGGATCGCGGATCTTCATCAGCTCCTGGCTCAGCCCGAGCGTCGTATCGGGCGGCACTGGCTGATCCTGCCCGTTGCGGCGCAGATAATGGCTGGTCAGCCAGTCGCGGATCACCGGGCTGTTGAGATATTTCGACGAGCTGATCAGCAGGCTGCTCTCGGTCGTCTGTGGCGTGATGCCTTTGTGGAAATAGGAAACGTCGCGATCTTCGAGCATCTGGCCTCTCCTCATCCAGCCGCACTCATGGCGCGCGCCATGCCGTTCGCCTTATCCCGATTTGCATAGGCCGCGGCCGCCCGATCTTTGCCCGGACCTGCCAGAATGATGCGAAACCGCCACAGGCTCGGAAAAGGCGCGGGCGTGCTTGGCAGGTGGCAAAGTGCGCGAAAGACCTGAGCAACGTCAGACGGAGAGCGAGATGCAGATCAGCCTGGAGGGCAAGGTTGCCCTGATCACGGGCGGCGGCGCCGGGATCGGCAAGGCCACCGTCGAAGCCTTCGCCGCAATCGGCGCGCAGCTTGCGATCGCCGAGATCGATGCCGACAAATGCGCGGCCTTGGCGCAGCAATTTCCCGACGCGCTGGTCGAACCGTGCGACGTGCGCGATGTCGCCGCGGTCGAAGCCCTGCTGGACAAAGTCGCCGATCGCTTCGGTCGGCTCGACGTGCTGGTCAACAATGTCGGCCATCATCTGAGCATACGCTGCGACTTCGAGCACTCGACCGAAGATCAGTGGCAGGCGATGTACGACATCAACCTTCGCCAGATGATGATCGTCACCCGCGCCGCCATCCCCCTGATGAAAGCCGGAGGCCGCGGCGGCAGCATCATCAACGTCTCGTCGGTCGAGGGCTTTCGCGGTTTTCCGTACAATATCGTCTATACGACGTTCAAACATGCCGTGACCGGCTTCACCCGCGGTCTCGCGGTCGAGTTGTCGACCCACGCCATCCGCGTGAACCTGATCGCGCCCGAGACGACCGACAGCGAGCAGGTGCCGCTCGACAAGATCCTCGCTTCACCCGAGATGCGCGCGCAGGCCGACGGCACGATCCCGCTCGGCCGCTTCGGCACCCCGCAGGATCACGCCAACGCGGCGGTCTATCTGGCGACCGATCTGTCGAGCTGGGTGACCGGCCATTCGCTGTTCGTCGATGGCGGCGCGATGGCCGCCGGGGTGTTCCAGCGGACGCCCGACGGCCAATGGACCAACATGCCGATCGTTTCGGGGCGCTGCACCGCAGGCGTGACCGGTGCGAAGCAGCGATCTTGAAAAGAGATAGCGGATTTGAACGAGCGGCCGTTTTTCGCTAAATCACGTGACGCGAACCGTCGACAGAAGCGGCCGCAGCGAGTCGGCGTATTTGAGGACCGGGTTGGATGGCACTGATCGAAGCAGACATCGAAGTCGAAGGCATGCGGCTGCAATTGCTGCGTGAAAACTTTCCCGCGCCCAGCCATCACCACACCTGCGACACCGATCACACCGTCACCCTGTTCCTGCCGCCGGTGGGTTTTTCGGGCCAGATCCGCTTCGTCGATCGCAATGACGGGGAATATCGGCCGATCTCGCCGCTCTACTTCCGCGCGGCCGGCGTGGGGATCCATTCGGTCGGCACCGGTGGCGATGCGCGCTGGGTGCGCCTCAGCTTCAGCCACGATCATTTCGTCGAACTGCTCGATCATGAGGTCGACTGGACCTGGGCGAAGCTCGAGGCGGGCCTCACCTTGTCGGGTACCCCGGTCGAGCCGCTGATGATGCGGCTGGGCCGCGAGGCGATGGCGCCGGGCCTTGCCAGCAAGACGCTGATCCACGCTCTCGGCACCGCCGCGATCATCGAAGTCGCCCGTCTGCTCGACGGCAGCGAGGAACAACCGCGCAAGGGGCAGCTCAGCGCCGGCCAGCTCAATGTCATCCGCGAACGCGCCGCATCGCTCAGCGAACCCGCGCCCAGCCTCGCCGAACTCGCGCGGCTGTGCGGGATGAGCGAGCGCAACCTGCTGCGCCTGTTCAAGCAGACTACGGGGGAATCGGTCGCTGCCTTCGTGCGCAACATCCGCTGCGATCGCGCGCGCGAGCTGCTGGCGCAGACCGAATTGCCGCTCAAGGAAATCGCCTACCGGCTGGGCTTTGCGAGCCATTCGAGCTTCACGGCCGCCTTCCGTCGCGAAACCGGCATCAACCCCACAGACTTCCGCCGCGACCACGCCATCCGCCGCGCCCGGACGCACTAAAGCGGCCTTCCGTCGCCGCGATGGCGGCGGCACGAAAGCATGGCAGCTTTTCGACAGGTTCGGCGGCTGCGAACCCGTCCCCTTTGGCTATCCTCCCCGCGAACGCCGATTGAGCGGAGGAGGATGCCATGAAATTCTCGATGATCTTCGAAGCGCAGCTTTCGAACCCCACGCCCGAGCGCGAACATCAGCTGATCCACGATTGCATCGAACAGTGCGTCGTCGCCGAAGAGGTCGGCTTCGACGGCGTCTGGGCGGTCGAGCATCATGCGCTCAAGCGCTATTGCCACATGAGCGCGCCCGAGATCTTCCTGACCGCGGTCGCCGCGCGCACCAAGCGGATCCGGATCGGCCACGGCGTCGTCTGCATGCCCTTCGGCTACAACCATCCGGTGCGCGTTGCCGAGCGCGCGGCGATGCTCGACATCATCTCGAACGGCCGGCTCAATCTCGGCGCGGGCCGTGGCGGCACCTTGCAGGAGCGCACGCTCTGCCAGGTCGACGAAGAGCTGATGTACGCGCAGGTCGAAGAGGGCCTGAAAATCCAGTCGAACATCTGGCGCAAGGACAGCTTCGAGTGGGAAAGCGATCTGATCACGATCAAGCCCGCCCCCGGCATGCCCCCGCACGAGATCGTGCCCCGCCCCGTCCAGCTGCCGCACCCGCCCTTGTTCATGGCATGCACCAACCCCGAAACGGTGAAGCGTGCGGCCGAATATGGCGTCGGCGCCCTGATCTTCGGCTTCGGTGGCCTCGACAGCATCCGCGAACAGAAGGAAATGTATGACGAGGCGGCGAAGACCACCGACGGCAGCCGTTTCGTATCGACCGAGGTCAACCACTACATGTCGGCGCTCTGCCCGACCGTAGTGATGGACGACGCCGACGAAGCCCGCCGTGTCGGCGCGCGCGGTCAGCGATATTTCGCGGAATCGATCGGCCAGTGGGCGCGTCCCAACCAGCCGCTGCCCAACGAAGATACCGGGGGCGAGGACAATTACGCCTATATGAAGGATCATGTCGCCCGGATCCTCGATCAGGCGAAGCATGATCCGGTACTTGCCGCGCAAGCGACACTCGCGGTCAAAAGCTTCAACATCGACCACGCCTACGGCAACGCGCAGGACGCGATCGCCTATGTCGAGGAGATGGAGAAAGCCGGCGTCGACGAGGTGATGTGCCTGATCCAGATGGGCACGATCACCCAGGAACAATGCCTCAACACCATCCGCCAGTGGGGCGAACATGTCATCCCGCACTTCCGCGCCAAGAAGAAGGTAGCCGCCTGAAATGCACGACGCCGTCGACACCATATTGCCCACCGGTCCGCGCCTGGCGGGTCGCAAGATCCTGATCACCGGCGCGGCCTCGGGCATGGGCCGCGCGATCGCCGAACTGTTCGCGCATGAGGGCGCGGCGACGGCCCTGCTCGACGTGCAGGAAGGCCCGCTGAACGACATCGCCGGCAGGACCGGCGGCACCGCGATCAAGGTCGATCTGCTCAGCGAAACCGATGTCGTCGCGGCGGTTCATGCTGCCGAAAAGGCGCTCGGCGGGCTCGACGGCGTGGTCAACGCCGCCGGCATCCTGCGAACCCTGCCGCTTGCGGATACCAGCCCGGACATCTGGCGCCAGATCCACACGATCAACCTGTTCGCGCCCTACCTCATCGCCAACACCGCCCTGCCCGCACTGCGGCGCTCGGGCGCGGCGACGATCGTCAACATCGCCTCGATGGGCGGGATCGAGACGCCACCGATGATGGCGTCCTACGGCGCGTCCAAGGCGGGGCTGATCGGGCTGACGAAGGGGCAGGCGACCGAATGGTCCCCCGTCATCCGCGCCAACGCGATCTGCCCCGGCTCGATCAAGACGGCGATGACCGACGCGATCCCCGGCTACAATACCCCGGAGCAGATCGAGCGCCGCCGCGTCACGATCGGCATGGAGCGCCAGGGCACATCGCTCGAAATCGCCTATCTCGCGCTTTTCCTGACCAGCAGGGAATCGGGTTTTGTGAATGGCTCGATCTACGAGATCAACGGCGGCCGGACGTACGCGGGGAAAGCGTAGGATACATCCTCCCCCGCCAGGGGGAGGTGTCAGCGCAAGCTGACGGAGGGGGAGGGCGACGACTGACGGTAGGTCTCGCATCCTCCCCCTCCGTCGCCTCCCGGCGCCACCTCCCCCTGGCGGGGGAGGATTTAGGAGTTACGCCTCCAGTTCGATGTCCCAGTAGAGCCAGTCGCGCCAGCTCTGGTGGAGATAGTGCGGCGGGAAGCTGCGGCCATGTTCCTGCAACTGCCAGCTCGTCGGGCGGATCGGCTGTTCGTATAGCCGCATCTGCGCCTGCTTGGGCGTGCGCCCGCCTTTGCGCAGGTTGCACGGCGCGCAGGCGGTGGAGACATTCTCCCACGTCGTTCGCCCGCCCTGCGAGCGCGGGATGACATGATCGAAGGTCAGATCCGCACCCGATCCGCAATATTGGCAGGTGAAGCGATCGCGCAGGAACAGGTTGAAGCGCGTGAACGCCGGATGTTCGGACTGGCGCACATATTGGCGCAGCGCGATCACCGACGGCAGCTTCATCGCGAAGGTCGGGCTGTGGACCTCGCGCTCGTAATTGGAGACGATGTCGACGCGTTCCAGGAAGACCGCCTTGATCGCGGTCTGCCAGGACCAGACGCTCAGCGGATAATAGCTGAGCGGTGTGTAGTCGGCGTTCAGGACGAGCGCCGGACAACTGTCAGGATGACGAATGAGATCGGGGTGGTACATGAACGAACCAGAGCCTCCCGCACGCGATGGTCGAGCCCCGCCTGCCTGCCCTGACTTCCGTTCGCACACCGGAACGCCAACGCCTGTCGGCTGCGCCCTGTGATCACCCATTGGCTGCAATTGGTGACGGGGGCATGACAGCATTATCATTGACTCCCCGTCAAGAGTCCGCATCGCACAAATCGTGATTTCCCGATTCGCGCCGAGCCCCACCGGGCGCCTCCATCTGGGCCACGCTTTCTCCGCGCTTGCCGCGCATGATGCCGCGCGCGCTGCGGGCGGGCGCTTTCTGCTGCGGATCGAGGATATCGATACGACGCGCAGCCGGCCTGAACATGTCGCGGGTATTTTCGACGATCTGGCGTGGTTGGGCCTGACGTGGGACGAGCCGCCGCTGTTCCAGTCGCAACGCATGCCGCTCTACGGCAAGGCGCTATCCGATCTGAAGGCGTTGGGCGTCCTCTATCCGTGCTTCTGCACCCGTGCCGAGATCGCAGCCGAAGTCGCGGCGAGTGGCTTTGCGCCACATGGCCCCGACGGCCCGCTCTACCCGGGCACCTGCCGCGCCCTCACTCCCGACGATCGTGCCGCGCGCCTAAGCCGCGACGCGCATAGCTGGCGGCTCGATGTCGACGCCGCGCTCGCGCTGACCGGCCCGCTCGTCTGGCATGAGGGTGATCGCGCGATCCCCGCCGATCCGCGCATCCACGGCGATGTCGTCCTCGCCCGCAAGGATCTGGGCACCAGCTACCACCTCTCGGTTACGGTCGACGATGCCGCGCAAGGCATCACCGACGTCGTCCGCGGGGTCGATCTGTTCGATGCCACCCACGTCCACCGGCTGCTGCAGGCGCTCCTGAACCTCCCCACCCCGCTCTATCACCACCACCCCCTCCTCACCGCCCCGGATGGCGCGCGCCTCGCCAAGCGCCACGGCGCCCCGAGCCTCGCGTCGATGCGTGCGGAGGGTGTCGATCCGGTCACGCTTGTGGCCGATTTGCGGGCGCGACGCTGAATTTCCTCCGTTCGTGTCGAGCAAAGTCGAGACATGTTGGCTGGGCGCTCCTGAACGTGTCTCGACTCCGCTCGACACGAACGGTTTGGATTAGACCGCAGCATCACTTGATCCCGCACCGCTCCACCCGCTAACGGGTCCACGCCGGCCGGATCGCCGGCCTCCCAAGGGAATATCATGTCGGACGTAGAGCAGCTTCAATCGGGCCTCCTGGCCGAGATCGCCGAGGCCGGTGATCTGGGCGCGGTCGAGGCGATCCGCGTGAAGGCGCTCGGCAAGGCCGGCACCGTCACCGGGCTGCTCAAGACGCTGGGCGGCATGAGCCCCGAGGAGCGCCAGATCGCAGGCCCGCGCATCCACGGCGCGCGCGAGGCGATCACCGCCGCGCTGGCCGAGCGCAAGGGCACGCTCGAAACCGCCGCGCTCGACGCCCGCCTCGCCACCGAGAAGCTCGACATGACCCTGCCGGTCTCGACGGGTGCGCAAGGTTCGGTCCACCCGGTCAGCCAGGTGATGGACGAACTCGCCGAAATCTTCGCCGATCTCGGCTTCGCGGTCGCGACCGGCCCCGAGATCGAGGACGACTGGCACAATTTCACGGCGCTCAACATTCCGGAGACGCATCCGGCGCGCGCGATGCACGACACATTCTACTTCCCCGACGAACAGGCGCGGGATGGCAAGAAGATGCTCCTGCGCACCCACACGTCGCCGGTCCAGATCCGCACGATGATGAGCCAGCAGCCGCCGATCCGCATCATCGCGCCCGGCCGCACCTATCGTTCGGATTCGGATGCGACCCACACGCCGATGTTCCACCAGGTCGAAGGGCTCGTCATCGATCGCGGCATCCATATGGGCCACCTCAAGTGGACGCTGGAGACCTTCGTGAAGGCGTTCTTCGAGCGCGACGACATCGTCCTGCGCCTGCGCCCCAGCTTCTTCCCCTTCACCGAGCCTTCGGCCGAGGTCGATGTCGGCTATACGCGTGACAAGGATGGCCGCCGCATCATCGGCGGTGCCGAGCCCGACGGCTGGATGGAGATCCTGGGGTCCGGCATGGTCCACCCGCGCGTGATCGCGGCGTGCGGGCTCGATCCGGACGAATGGCAGGGCTTCGCCTTCGGCTGTGGCATCGATCGGCTCGCGATGCTCAAATATGGGATGGACGATTTGCGCCCCTTCTTCGACGGCGATCTGCGCTGGCTTAAGCATTACGGCTTCGCCGCGCTCGACGTACCCACGCTTTCGGCGGGAGTCGGCGCATGAAGTTCACCCTCGGCTGGCTCAAGGAGCACCTGGAAACCGAAGCGACGCTCGACGCGATCCTCGATGGGCTGACAAAGGTCGGTCTCGAGGTCGAAGGCGTAGAGGATCCCTCGGCGAAGCTCGGCATGTTCAAGGTCGCGCGCGTGCTGACGGCTGCGCCGCATCCGCAGGCGGACAAGCTGCAGGTTCTGTCGGTCGACGTCGGCGGCCCCGAGCCGCTCCAGGTCGTGTGCGGTGCGCCCAATGCGCGTGCGGGGCTGATCGGCGTGCTGGGGCAGCCGGGCGACTATGTCCCCGGTCTCGACGTCACGCTCAAGATCGCGGCGATCCGCGGAGTCGAATCGCGCGGCATGATGTGTTCGATGCGCGAGCTCGAACTGGGCGAAAGCCATGACGGGATCATCGAGCTTCCGGCCGATGCCCCGATCGGCACGCCCTTCATCGACTATGCCGGCCTCGCCGATCCGGTCATCGACATCTCCGTCACGCCGAACCGGCAGGATTGCATGGGCGTGCGCGGCATCGCGCGCGATCTTGCCGCCGCCGGCCTCGGCACGCTCAAGAACCTCGTCGTGCCGTCGATCAAGGGCAGCGGCGATTGCCCGATCGCGATCGAGATCGTCGATCCGGACGGCTGCCCCGCCTATTTCGGTCGCGTCGTGAAGGGCGTCGTCAACGGCGACAGCCCCGAATGGATGGCCAAGCGCCTCAAGGCGGTCGGCCAGCGCCCGATCTCCGCACTCGTCGACATCACCAACTACGTGATGTTCGATCTCGGCCGTCCGCTGCACGTCCATGATCTCGCCAAGCTCAGCGGCCCGATCACCGTCCGCAAGGCGAAGGCGGGCGAGACCGCGCTGGCGCTCAACGGCAAGAGCTATGCGCTCGACGAGACGATGACCGTCATCGCCGACGCGACCGGGGTCCACGATATCGGCGGCATCATGGGCGGCGAACATTCGGGGGCGACCGGCGCCACCAGCGACGTCCTGATAGAATGCGCCTATTTCACGCCCGAGGCGATCGCCCGCACGGGCCAGAAGCTCGGCCTGACCAGCGACGCGCGGGTCCGCTTCGAACGCGGGGTCGATCCGGCTTTCCTGGCGGATGGCCTCGCGATCGCGACCAAGCTCGTCACCGACATTTGCGGCGGCACGGCCACGTTGGCGATCGAGGCGGGCACCCCGCCGTCGGGCGGCAAGGCGCTGCGCTATGATCCCTCGCTCACCGAAAAGCTGGCGGGCCTCAAGGTCGCGCCCGAAAAGCAGCGCGCGATCCTCACCTCGCTCGGCTTCGGCATCGATGCGGTGTGGAACGTCTCGGTCCCCAGCTGGCGCCGCGACATCGACGGCACCGCCGATCTGGTCGAGGAAGTCATCCGCATCACCGGCATCGACGAAGTGCCATCCACCCCGCTGCCCCGCGCAGAGGGTGTCGCCAAGCCGACCGCGACGCCGCAGCAGGCGATCGAGCGCAAGGCGCGCCGCACGGCCGCAGCGCGCGGCCTGAACGAAGCCGTGACGTGGAGCTTCATTTCCGAGGCAGAAGCCGCCCCCTTCGGCGGCGGTGACTGGAGCCTCGCCAATCCGATCAGCGAAGACCTCAAGGTCATGCGCCCCTCGCTGCTGCCCGGCCTGATCGGCGCGGCGGGGCGCAACGCCGATCGCGGCGCGGACAGCATCCGCCTGTTCGAGATTGGCCGCCGCTATCTCGCCAACAGCGAGGGACTGACCCTCGGCCTGCTATTGGCCGGCGACAAGGCACCGCGCGACTGGCGCACCGGCAAGGCCCAGCCGTTCGACGCGCTCGACGCGAAGGCCGAGGCGATCGCGATCCTCGCCGCCGCCGGCGCGCCGGTCGATCGGTTGCAGGTGTTCGAAGCGGTATCGGCGGGGGTCTATCATCCCGGCCGATCGGCGACCTTGCGCCTCGGCCCCAAGACGATCCTCGCCGAATTCGGTGAGCTTCACCCCGCCGCCGCGCGCGCCTTCGATATCGATGGCACCGTGATCGCGGGTGAGATCTACCTCGATGCCATCCCCGCCAAGCGCGGCGGCAACGATCATATCCGCGTCGCTTATGCCCCGCCGCCACTCCAGCCGGTCCGCCGCGACTTCGCGTTCCTCGTCGCCGCCGACAAGCCCGCCGACGATCTGCTCCGCGCGGTCCGCGGCGCCGACAAGGTGACGATCGTCGACGCCAAGCTGTTCGACATCTTCACCGGCACAGGTGTTGCCGAGGGCGAGAAATCGGTGGCGATCGAAGTGACGCTGCAGCCCGCCGACAAGAGCTTCACCGACGCCGACCTGACCGCAATCTCGGACAAGGTCGTCGCGGCGGCAACCAAGGCGGGCGCGCGCCTGCGGGGCTGACGCCCCCGGCGCGTGTCAGCCCTTGCGCTGCTTGCGCGCGGCGTAGCGGGCGTCGCGGATCGCCTTGGCCTCTTCCTCGGTCAGCGCGGGGCGCGGTGGAGCCTTGCCAGCCGCCGCCTTCTCGGCGCGGGCGGCCTTGGCCTCTTCCTGTGCGATCTTCTTGGCAGCGCGCTTTTCGGCCTCTGCCTGTTCGCGTGCAGCCTGCGCGGCCTGGCGCGCGGCGACGGTCGCCTCGTCCATCACCGGCCGCGCCTTGAACTTGTCGAGCATGCGCTCCTTGGCCGCGCGGGCGGCTGCCGTGCGCTCGTTGAAGTCGGGGGCTTTGAAGCCTGGCATTGTTGGATATCCTTCGATTTGTGTCGCGTTGCCTATAATCGCGCCTTGCCACCGGAGCCAAAACATGAGCTTGGAAAAGGTGATCAACGCGTGACGGGTGCCAATCCGGCCGACAACGCCGTGATTTTTCTGACAGGACACCCCCATGGCCCAGCTGCGCACCGCCAACAAGCGGCATAAACGCGTCATCGCGATCTCCGCTGCCCGCGCCAAGGCGGACAAGGCTGCATCGTCGACGAGCGCCAAGCCCGCGAAGACGGCGGACTGACCCCCTGCGATGAGCACCAACTACGTCGAAGCCGACGCCGAGCGAGAGCGCCCGCACCTCGTCGATGTCGCCCCAATCCCGGGCGGCGGCGAATTGAAGCTCATGCGCCGCGGGGAGGATTATGCGATCCTCTTCTGCGGCGACGAGCTGATGGGCAGCCAGGTTCGCCATTCCGAAGAAGCGCTCGCCAGCATCGCTTGCGCCCGACTCGGCCCCGGCCCCAAGCGCGTCCTGGTCGGCGGGCTGGGAATGGGCTTCACGCTCGGCGCCGCGTTGAAGGCCCTGCCGGACGACGCCGAAGTCGTGGTAGCCGAACTGGTGCCAAAGGTGGTCGAATGGGCGGGCGGCACCCTGTCGCATCTGTTCGGCGACTATCTGGTCGATCCGCGCACGACATTGGAGCTTGCCGACGTGCACGACGTGATCGTGCGCGAGGTGGGCGGCTTCGACGCCATCCTGCTCGATGTCGATAACGGGCCGGACGGGATGATCTATCTCGCCAACGAACGGCTCTACTGCAACTGGGGCCTGCGCGCGGCGCGCGCGGCGCTCCGCCCCGGTGGCATCCTCGCGGTCTGGTCGGGCTATAGCGATCCCGATTTCACCGATCGGCTGGAAAAAGCCGGCTTCGAGACGCAGGCGATCAATATCCAGGCCTATTCCGACGAAGAGGATGAAGGTTACACGATCTGGATGGCGTCGCCGCGCCCCTGATCGATTGCGCCTTCGCGACCGCTCCTGATTGACGAACCGCGCGCTGTGTGAATACTCTTACGCCATATAAAAATGAACGGAGCGGCCGATCTGCTCGGCTCGCTACCCGACGGCGAGGAGAGACACATGCAGCGCGAGGCACGCATCAGGATCGCTCGAGAACTTCTCGACATGATCGACAACCACGTCATCCAGACCGCCGATGAACCGGCGGTCGAGCTCGATATCGGCCGCTTTACCGATCCGGTCCGGTTCGAGAAGGAAAAGCAGGAGCTGTTCCTCAACCGCACCCAGCTTCTCGCCTTCAGCGCCGACGTGCCCGAAGCGGGGAGCTATTACGCGACCGAGGTCGCCGGCCGCCCGATCCTGATCGTGCGCGGCAAGGACGAAAAGGTCCGCGCCTTCCTCAACGCCTGCCGCCATCGCGGCGTCCAGCTGGCCGAGGGCTGTGGCAAGGCCCGCGCGTTCGTCTGCCCCTATCATGCCTGGACCTTCGGGCTGGACGGCGCCCTGGTCGGTGTGCCCGGCCGGGTCGCGTTCGACGATCTGCTCGAGCATCGCGACCTGATCGAGCTGCAATGCGTCGAAACGATCGGCTTCATCCTCGTCAACCCGAACCCCGCCGCGCCCCCGATCGACGCCGACGAATTCTTCGGCCCGATGAAGGATCATCTCGCCGGCTATCATTACGAAAATCTGCATCTGGTCAGCGAGTTCAAGACGGTCGCGCGGATAAACTGGAAACATGCGGTCGACGGCGGGGTCGAGGGCTATCATGTCCCCTACCTCCACCCCGAGACGGTGGGCCCGATGACGCTGCCGCAATTCCTCCACCTCGACTGGGGCCTCCACCACACACTCGTCACCACCGGCCCCGACATCGTGAAACTCAAGGACATTCCCGAGGAGGAATGGCCCGAGCATCCCTATTTCTCCTGCTCGAACTCGGTATTCCCCAATTCGGTGGTGATCGCGGGCGAGGCGGTGGGCATTTTCCAGCGCAGCGACCCCGCCGACGAACCGGGCAAGTGCAACTACATCTTCCGCGTCTATGGCTGGGGGAAGAACCCCACGCCGGCGCAGGAGGCCAAGGACAAATATATCGCCGACATGCTGTTCAAGGTCGCGATGGACGAGGACATGAAGGTCCAGTCCAATTCGCAGATCATGATGGAAAACGGCGCGGTCCCATCGATCATCCTCGGCCGCCGTGAACAGAACGTCCTGCGCATGCACAAGAATTATGACCGTCTGATCGGCCACGATCCGGCCCTGGCCCTGGCCGAGCTTTACGGGCAGGCGGCGGAGTAAGCGGCGGGCCTAGTCGCAGGTTATGATCGCGTTGCGCAGTTCATAACCGGTGACGAGGCGGTTCCAGGCGATGTCGGGGGCCCGCTCCAGCTTCAGCCCCGGCGTCGCCAACAGCCGTTCAAGGAACAGGCATGTCTCGTACAGCGCCACCTGCGCACCGGGGCAGCGATGTTCGCCGTCGCCGAACGAAAGCCCGGCATTGCCATATTTGGCGCTGACTTTGCGGCCCGGTTCGGCGGCGTGCGGACATGCGCCGAATGCCGCTTCGTCCGAATTGGCGGCGCGCACGTCGATCGCGACAGCTTCGCCGGCCTTGATCGTCGCATCGGCCCCGTCGTCGGTCAGGTCGGCCTTCATGCGGCGGAACAGGAAACCCACCACGGGCTCCAGCCGCAGCAATTCTTCGAGCAGCGCGATCTTGCCGCCCTCGTCGGCCGACAGGAATGCCGTCCGCAACTCATCGCGTTCCAGCATGTGCCACGCCGCCATAACGATGAATTCGCGCGTCGTGGCCATGCCCGCGGCCCCATAGACCAGGCATTCGGTCAGGATCTCTCGCCCGGTATACCCCTCGTCGATCAGATGCGAGATGACGTCGTCCTGCCGCGCCTTCTTGCGCGCGCGGATCGCGGGCACGACATCGCGATAGTAAAAGGAGAACACCCGGATCTGCGAATGGACGATTCTCTTGATCGCCGCCCATTTGCCCGATGTTTTCTCGAAGCCGCCGCTGAAGAAGGCGTCCAGCCGCTTCGACAGGCCGCGAACGTCGTTGGTCTGGAGGCCGACGATATCGCCCGCTACCGCCACCGCGAGTTCGAGGCTGAGATCGTCCAGCCGCGCCCGTTTCTTCTTGCGGAAACCGCCAACCAGATCGTCACTCAGGCGGATCATCAGATCGCGATAGCGCGTCGTCACCACGCGCGGCGTGAAGAAGCGCGCGGTGGCGCTGCGCTGCACGCGATGGGCCTCACCCTCCAGATACAGGATCGGCTGGCGCATCGGCTTGCCGATCCGTCCGACCTGCTCGGCCAGGAAGCCCGCCTGGCTGGTATGGCCGCTGCGCAGAACGGCGCGCGCCTGGTCGAAAGTCGCGGTGGAAACGTCGGGGGCGATCGTCCCGCCCCCCGTCGCTAGCCGTGCCGATTTACGCTGATCGGGGCCGCCATGCATGGGGCACGCCTTCTCCGTGGTCGCCACCGACATCGAACGTCTCCCTATATGATTTAGCGTGGATCATAAAAATAAGGTCTCGCGGCAGGGCGTCAAGTTTGGCGGATTGCCGCGATTGTCGGCGCGCCGAGACACAATCGTTGGACCTTGGTCGAACCGGCGGAGGCGCGGGCGCGAATCTCTACGCGGCCTTAAGACTATTCCGGCCACGCCGCCGGACATGGCAACCGTGCTCATTCCCGATGAATCGCCGCTTTGCGCATCCTTCCGGGATGCGGGCGATATGCGCGATCTCTATCGCGTCTGGGCGGACGGCCCCGTCCTGCGGATCGATGCGCGCGGCCGTTGGCCCCTGCAGGTCGCCAAAGCCTATGACCGCGACATCCGCCGGATCATCGCCGCTTGTCGGCTCATCAGCCCTCATCTGCGCGTGATTGCCGATCGTAGCGAGATTCCCAGCTTCGATCCCGGCGGGCACGAACTGCTGCTGGCCACCTACTCGGAGGTGCTGCGCGAGGGCGACCGGGTCGCACTGGTCGTCGATTCGAGCGTTACCAAGGGCCACATCCGCCGCATCGCCGGGCGGGAGGAGACGCAAGCCTTCCTCTCGCTCTCGGCCGCTCGCACCTGGGTGCTCGCCTACGGTTGAGTTCGGCGCGCCGCGTCCGTCGACAATTCGACAACGGCTATATCTGGCACCACGGCCACAAATCCCCTATTTCCGCCCCGAAATCATCGGAGTGCCCATGTCGTCCGCCGCCCCCGTCCGTTGCGAAGGTTGCCCCGTCCGCGATCAGGCGGTGTGCGCCGCGCTGACCGATGAGGAGCGCGCGGCGCTCGCGCGGATTGGCGTGACGCGCGAGTTTGCGCGCGGGGAGACGATCTTCGCCGCCGGCGACGATAGTGTAGCGTGCGCTACATTAATCTCGGGCGCCGCCAAGCTGTCGGGCATCGATTCCGAGGGGACCGAGCGGATCGTCGCGATCGTCCACCCATCGGGCTTCCTCGGGCAATTGTTCGCAGCGCAGGTCGATCATCATGCTGTGGCGTTGACCGACAGCCGGCTGTGCCTGTTCCCGCGCGGCGGCTTCGAAGCGGTGATGGCCGAACATCCAGCATTGCTGCGCTCGATCCTCGATCGCACGCTCGCCGATCTGGCGGAGACCCGCGCGCTCGTCGATCTGATCGGGCGGCGGTCGTCGCGCGGTCGGGTTGCGGGTTTGATCCTGTTGTTCTCGCGGGCCGCGTCGGATGCGCCATGCCATTCGTCGCTCGCCTTCGAACTGCCGCTGACGCGGGGCGAGATGGCGGCATTGCTGGGCCTCACGATCGAAACGGTGAGCCGGCAGTTCAGCCAGCTCGAGGCTGATGGCCTCGTCGCGCGGATGGGACCGCGCGGGCTGATCGTAAGAGATCCCGCCGGGCTGGAAGCCGCGGCGGGATAAGGTTTAGCGACGCCGACCAGAGGAGAGGTTGCCGGCGCCGCTAGCTTGTTCAGAGGGTCAGTTTGATGACCAGGATCGCGGTGCTCCAAGCGACGATCAGGATCGGCAGCACCATCACCTGCGCGATCGCCTCGTGGCCCTTCAGGCGGCCGGTGGCACAGACGATGCCTTCGCGCATGAACTCGTCCCAGCTCTGGTGCCGCCCCCGCGCTTGAGGGGCGATCTTCGCCCACAGGCCCGGCACCAGGAACGCCATCGCGATGAAGGTGCCGAAGATCGCGAAGGGGATGAACAGTTCCGGGTTCATGAAGGCGGTGCCCATGAAACCCAGAAAGGCGAAATAGGCGCCGGCGGTGGCAAGATGCAGCACCGGCGGAAGATCGAACGTGCGGGGCGCATATTGCCCTGCGTAGCGCGCGACATGGGCGGTGGCGTGAAGCTGCGCCTGGGTCAGATGCCTGGTCATCGAGGTTCTCCTGAACTGATGATGCAGGTCTATGTGAAGCGACCGAGTCGCACTTTGACGGGCGTCAAAAGATGCGATTATCTGCCGCTAAGGGGGATCGGATCATGTGGAAGTTCCTGGGCGGTGCCGTCGCGGCGATGCTGGTGATGGGCGGCGGGCTGCTGATCTGGCAGGGGATGGGCGATCGGCCGCGTATCGCCGCTTCGGCGCCGTCCGCCTCCGCCGCCAATGCCGCCGAGCCGCTGACCACCCCACCCGCCGCCGACGAGGCGACGAAGGAGGAGCGCCGTTTCAACCGTTACGACAAGGATCGCGACGGCAAGGTTTCGACCGACGAATATCTGGCGAGCCGCCACAAGGCCTATGCCAAGCTCGACACCAATGGCGACGGCCGCCTGAGCTTCGAGGAGTGGGCGATCAGGACGACGACGAAGTTTGCCACCGCCGATGCCGACAAAACCGGCACGCTCGATGCGACCGAATTTGCGACCACGAAGGTCCTCCGCAAGACGCGCGCGCCCGCCCCCTGCAAGCCCGCCGACGCGGACGACTGATCAGACGATCAGCGCGCCTTCCAGCTTGGCGCGCACAGCATCGGGAAAGGGTGCCGATCCCCCATCGCGGGTCGTGACCAGCATCGTTTCGGCAAAGGCGGTATCGATCCCGTGCTGCGAAGCGATCTGGCCGAGCAGGAAGGAGGAGCGCCCGACTTCGAGCACGCCGGTGCGGATGTGGAGCGGGTGCCACTCCATCTCACCCGCGAATTCGAGTTGGACGCCGGCCACCACCGCGCTGCCGCCGCTCGCAACCCAATCGGCCAGCACATTCTCCCGATTGAATCGCGCGCGCGCCTCTTCGAAGATCACGGCGACCGCGACATTGTTGACGTGCGCCTGGATATCGAGATCGTCGAAGCGCACGGGGATGTCGATCGCGAACGGGAAAGTGCGCCCGATCAACCGGTTTCGATCCAGACGCTGCATGTGCCCCCCTCATTCTCTTCACCGCGCCGTAGCATCGTGGAAACCAGCGCGTCGACCCATTGTGCGCCGCAACGAAAAACGCCAGTCTGTTTCCTGGGAAGAAAAGGGGGACGTATGACCGAGCCGACCGACATCAGCCGCCGTGCTTTCGTGGGCGGAACCGCCATCGCGGCCGCCGCCACCACTCTCGCCACCGGCGCGCACGGAGCAACCCCGCCGCCTGCCCCCGCCGGCAAGAAGGTGCCGACGATCTTCGCAAGCGGCGGCGGCTTCTTCCCGCAGGCGTGGGAGCCATCGCTGACGCCCGAATATCTGCTCGGCCTGACCCCATCGAAGCGCCCCAAGGTCTGCTGGCTCGGCCCGGCATCGGGCGAGAGCGCCGCCAATTTCGAGACGTTCGCGCGCGGCATGGAGACGCATCCGTGCGAAGTGCGGCACTTCAACATCTACCAGCCCGAAACGCTCGACTTCGCCGATTATCTGATGGGCATGGACATCGTCTTCGTGGGCGGCGGATCGACCCGCAACATGATGACCCTGTGGCGCGACTGGGGGTTCGACAAGGCGCTGCGCCAGGCATGGGAAGCAGGCGTGGTGATGTCGGGCGGCAGCGCGGGGCTGATCTGCTGGTTCCAGTCGGGCCTGACCGACAGTTTTCCCAAGGTGCTGGCGCCCGTGACGGGCCTCGGCTTCCTGCCGGGTTCGACCAACCCGCACTATAATGTCCGGCCCGACCGCATCTCACAATATCGCAAGTTCATCGCCGACGGCTCGCTCGACAGCCCCGGCATCGCGCTGGAGAACGACTGCTCGGTCCTCTATCGCGGCACCGAGCTTGTCGAGATCGTCTCCAGCCGCAAGACCGCCAAAGCCTTCCGCCTCACCCGCACAGCGGCCGGCTATGACGAAGTGCCGCTGGCGGTGCGCTATCTGGGGGTGTGATCCGATGAGCTTCAAACCCGATCGCCGACAGTTGCTGAAGGGCGCCGCACTTGGCGGCCCTGCCCTTCTCGCCTCCGCCAGCGCCGTTGCAGCGCCGCAGCCGCCCGCACTGACGGCCCGCTCGATCCGCGTCGCAGATCTGGCCAGCCATTTCGACGTCGACCCCACGATCCACAATCTGGAAGCCGGTTATTGGAGCATCATGCCGCGCGTGGTGGCCGAAGCCTATGCGCGCCACACGATCGAGGTGAATCGATCCAACTCGATCTTCGCGCGCAACGTGCTGCCCGGCGAAGCCTGCCTTGCCAATGGCAGCCGCGATGCGCAGATGGCCATCGCGCGTCAGGTCGGCTGTTCGCCCGAAGAAATCTGCGTCACGCGCAGCGGTTCGGACGCGCTGCAACTGCTGATCGCCAATTATCGCGGGATCAAGGCCGGGGACGCGGTGATCTATTGCGATCTCGATTATGATGCGACGATCGGCGCGATGGAATGGCTGGGCACGCACAAGGGCGCGCGCGTCGTCAAATTCGCGATGCCCGAACCCGCGACCACCGCGAACATCCTGGCGGCCTATGACGATGTCCTGAAACGCAATCCCGACGCGAAACTGCTGCTCGTCACCCAAGTGTCCAATCGCACCGGGCTGGTGACGCCGGTGAAGGAGATCGTCACGATGGCGCGCGCTCGTGGGGTCGACACGATCGTCGACGCCGCGCACGGCATCGCGCTGCTCGATTTCCAACTTGCCGATCTGGGCGCGGATTTCGTCGCCTGGTCGGTCCACAAATGGACGTCTGCACCGCTCGGCACCGGCGCGATGTACATCCGCAGGAGCCGCCTCGCCGATATCGACATCGCCTATGAGAACCATCACCTGCCTGCCGACAACATCAACGCGCGCCTGCCCGCGGGGACGATCAATTTCGCCGCATTGTTGACGATTCCGATCGCGGTCGACTTTCACTTCGCGGTGGGCGCGACCGCGAAGGAAAGGCACATGCGCGCGCTGCGCGATCGCTGGGTCGATGCGGTGCGCGACGTGCCCAGCGTGACGATGGCGGTGCCGGACGATCCCGCGCGCTACTGCGCGATCACAAGCTTCCGGCTTAAGGGCATGGACAGCGACGATCGCGCGAAGGCCGTCCAGCAGCGGCTGTTCGACAAATATCGCATCCTCACGGTGTGGCGCACAGGCATCGCCAAGGGGCCGGTGATCCGGGTGACGCCGGGCCTCTACAGCACCGCCGCCGACGTCGACGCGCTCGCCACGGCGTTGCGCGCGGAGCATGCGATGTTCGGCTGATCGTCCGCAAGATCGACCCAGATGAAACCCGGCGACGATTGCCGGGTTTCTTTCGGTGAACTTACGACACACCAAGTCGAAGGAGAGCCGATGCTGATCTTCCGCCGGGCGATCGACATGGTCTTCGAGACCAAAGCGAGCGCACGCGCGGCGATTCCCGACGGCCCCGTCGACCCCGCCTGGTTCGGGGCGACGACCTGCCGCAACTGCGGCGCGACAATCGAAACTCCCTATTGCGGACAGTGCGGGCAGAAGGCAGCGGCGCGCTTCGCATGGCGCGATATCGGGCGCGAGGGGTGGGATCGGGTCCGCTGGTTCGAGTTTCAGCTGACCCGCACTCTCCGTCATCTCGTCACCGGCCCCGGACGCGTGGCACGCGAATATGTGATGGGCAGGCGAACCGCGCACATGCATCCGCTCAAGTTGCTGGTCGCGCTGGTCGCGGCACTCGTCCTGATGCTTGCCGCCAACCGCTATTTCGGCGTCTATGCCTTCCGCGACACCGATGTCGACCGGATGGCCGCGCGGGTGATGGCCTATGCCAACTGGTCCTTCTCGCTCGGCATCTTCGCGATCTTCCTGGGGTCGTGGATCGGGTTGCACGGGCGGCTCGGCTATAACTGGATCGAACATGCGGTGCTGGCGATCTATGCCCAGTGCCTGATCCTGGCGGTGATCATCGTGAACATGCTGCCGACCCTGGTCTGGCGCGATGCCGGGTTCGTGCTGACGCACAAGGCGGCGTCGCAGACCTATATGCCGATCGTAAAGCTGGCCATCGTCGCGATCGCCTATCGCCAGTTCTTCCTGATCGACCTCAAGCGCGATTGGCTGCGATGGCTGCTCGCCTGCCTGATCTACGCCGCCTTCGCCTGGGGGCTGCTGCGCCTCTACGCGATGGCGATCCTGTGGCTCGTGACCCGATAATCCAAAGAGGAGTGGCCTGATGCGACGGACCTGGATGCTATCGACGGCTTCGGCCGCTCTGCTGCTCGCCGGTTGCGATTCCAAGGATGGCCAGACCGCCGCCCAGATCACCGGCGGCGACAAGGTCGAGGCGATCGCCTCCACGCTGCAGGCCTGTTCCTATGACGGCGAACCCGTCAACGCCCAGCCCGCCTCGCTCAACGGCAATGCCCCCGCCGACTGTTCGACATCGGTCCGGAAGATCATGGGCTATACCGGCCTGCCCGCCAACTTCACCGTCGTGTCCGGCCCGGTGCCGAACGCCGCGGCGGTGATCATGCTCGATCAGAACCGGATTCCCCGCCGCGTGATCGCCTTCAACCCCAATTTCATGGCGATGGCGCAGCAAACGGCGAAGGGCAGCCAGTGGGGGCCGATGAGCATCATGGCGCACGAGATCGCGCACCACCTGTCGGGCCACACGATCGTCCCCGGCGGCAGCCGGCCCGAGATCGAGCTGGAGGCCGACAAATTCAGCGGCTTCGTGCTGCAGAAAATGGGTGCGCCCGTCGATGCCGCGACGCAGATGATCCTGGCGATGGGCACCAGTCACGGCACGCCCACCCATCCCGACAAGCAATCACGCGCCGACGCGATCCGGCAGGGCTGGAACGAGGCGCAGGCGCAGGGCGGCGGCGTGGCGACCGTCCAGCCTGCTGTGACGACCTCCACCGCTCTGCCAGCCGTGGTAACGCCCGCCGTCGCGACCGCGCCGGTCGCCCTGCCCAAGCCCGGATCGATCCCGTTCAAATATGGCCGCTTCGTCGTCGACGAGACCGGCAAGCTCGATCCGGCGCGCGTCAAGCCGATGGAGGACAAGCTGCGCGCGCTGGCGAAGGGTGTCGGTGTTGAGATGACCTTCCTTGTCGTCAACGATCTGAAGGGCATGTCGGCAGACGATTATGCCTGGGCGATGATGCGCCAGCTGCGCATCGGCAAGCTCGACGTCGGCAACGGCGCCGTCGTCGTCGTCGCCCCGCGCCAGCACCAGGCGGCTGTCGCCTACGGTCCCGGTCTGGCCAAGGAGGCCGAATTTTCCGATCCAAAGAAACAATTGCTCAGCTGGATCGACAATGGCTGGCGCTATTGCGACGATGCCGACGGCTGCAAGACGTGGACCGACAGCCTGTTCTCCGTCTTCAACGGCACATTGTTCAATGCCGAGCGGACCAAGTGGACGATCCAATATCCAACGCTCGGCGCGCTGATGAACCATTACAAGGCGGTCAACGACGATCGGCTGAAGACCAAGCGGCCGTTCAACGCCGAAACCGATCAGCCGCTGGGCAATCTGATCCGGATCAGCGGCAAGATCACCAGCCTGTCGCCCCCGGCCGGCGTCGGCCAGGTCAATCCCAAGCTGATCGGCGGGCCGCTGGGCTATACCGCCGTGAGCATGACGACCGACGACGGCCACGACCTCATCCTCTACGTCTCCCCCCGCCTCGCACCGCTGATGCCATCGGGCAAGATCAAGGACGGCGCCCGCTACACCGCAGTCGGCCGCCTCAACAGTACCGGCGACAAAGCGAGCGGACAGGCATCGAGCCTGTGGCTGTTCAGCTATGACGAGATTTAAGCCTCTATAGATTCTCCCCCGGCGGGGGAGGTGGCAGCCCGCAGGACTGACGGAGGGGTATCGGCCGGCAGCGCACCGCCCCAGCCTCGAATCCCGCTCCACCGGCTACGCCGGTTTCCCTCCCCCTCCGGGGGGAGGATTTAAGCGTCAGTCGACGTCCTCGACATCGACCTTCTCGCCCGTCACGCGCTGCGAAAGGGCGGCGGCCATGAACTTGTCGAGATCGCCATCGAGCACGTCGGACGGCGCGGTGGAGGTAACGCCGGTGCGCAGGTCCTTCACCATCTGATAGGGCTGCAGGACGTAGGATCGGATCTGGTGGCCCCAGCCGATTTCGGTCTTGGCCGCATAGCCCGCCATCGCCTCGCTCTCGCGCTTCTGAAGCTCCTGCTCGTACATGCGGGCTTTCAGCTGCTTCATCGCCTCGGCCTTGTTCTTGTGCTGCGAGCGCTGGTTCTGGCAGGCGACGATGATGCCGGTGGGGATGTGCGTGATGCGCACCGCCGAATCGGTGGTGTTGACGTGCTGACCACCCGCGCCCGATGCGCGATAGGTGTCGATCTTCAGATCCTTGTCGAGCACCTCGATATCGATGTCGTCGTCGACCTCGGGATAGACCCACACCGATGCGAAGCTGGTGTGCCGACGCGCCGCCGAATCGTAGGGTGAGATGCGGACGAGGCGGTGAACCCCACTCTCGGTCTTGGCATAGCCATAGGCATTCTCGCCCTTGACCAGCAAAGTCGCCGACTTGATCCCCGCCTGCTCGCCCGAATGATAATCGACCAGCTCGACCTTGAGCCCGCGCCGCTCGGCCCAGCGCGCATACATGCGCTGCAGCATGCCGGCCCAGTCCTGGCTCTCGGTGCCGCCCGCGCCGGCATTGACCTCGATATAGCTGTTATTGCCGTCGGCCTCGCCCGCCAGCAGCGCCGAGATCTTGTCCTTCTCCGCGCGGTCCGCCAGTGCCGCCAGCGCCTTTACGCCGTCGTCGACCAGCGCGTCGTCGCCCTCGGCCTCGGCCATGTCCATCAGCTCGACCGTGTCGTCGCGCTCGCTTTCGATCGATTTGACCGCGGTGACGGCCTCGTCGAGCCGGCGACGCTCGCGCATCACCTCCTGCGCGGCCTTGGCGTCGTCCCACAGCTTGGGGTCCTCGACGCGATTGTTGAGCTCGTCGAGGCGGCGGAGCGCGCGATCCCAGTCCAGGAAGCGGCGAACGAGCGCCAGCGCCTGGTTGATCTGATCGACATGGGCTTGCGCTTCGGCGCGCATATTCTGGTCTCCGGGCGTCTGGCCGGCATGTCTGCCGGGAAAGGCGCCTAGATAGAGATTTCAGGGCCGTGCGCCAGCCCCCTCCTTGACGGAAGCCCCCCGGCCTATAGCGTCCGGCCGATGATGCGCCGCGCAACCCTGTTGGCTTTCACCCTCTTGTCGGCCTGCACGCCGCAGCGGCCCGCGCCGCCGCGCGTGATGTTCGACGGGGTTCCCATCGCCGGGAGCCTGGCCGACGCGCACAAGGCCGGCTTCACCGCCTGTATCGCCGACAACGTGTCGATGCGGTGCCGCCGTCCCAATCTGATGATGCTGGGCCAGGGGCCGTATAGCGCTGCGATCGATCTGGTCGGCAGCGACGGGGGCGGTGGCTTCGATCGCCTGTCGATCTGGCACGACAGCGATCAGAATGCGGTGCTGTCGATCGGTGAGGTGCTGAAGCAGCATGGCTGGCACAGCTGCCTCAAAGGATCGGGCGGGCGCGGCGAAGTGGAGGATTATACCAGGCCCGGATCGCCGGTGCGGGTCTCGATCGAGATCAGCTATTGGGGCAAACGCCCGGTCAATATCATTCGCGAGGCGGGCGTGGCGAAACCGGCCTGCTGAACGATGCTCCCCCGCCAGGGGGAGGATAAAGGGTCAGTAAATCCCGCCCGTGCTCTGCAGGAACTCGCTGTCGCTGTTGGCGCGCGCGGTGACCTTCTTGTCGGCGGCGATTTCCTCGCGGCGGATCGTGCGGCGCGGTTCGCTTTCGGGCTTGAACGCTTCCCAGATCACCGACGAATAGAAGCTGTTGTCGGGCCAGGCACCGAACACGCGGCGGCCGGACTTGCGGTCGATCCGGATCATGCGGATGCCGGCAGGCGCCTGGAACGGGACGACCGGCATGTCCTTCATCGCCTTCGCCGCGAACGAGCGGAAAATCGGCGCCGCGATCGTGCCGCCCTGCGCATAGCCGCCCATCGACCGTGGGTTGTCGTAGCCCATGTAAAGCCCGCCCACCATGTCGGCGGAGCCCCCGACGAACCAGACGTTGGTCGGGCCGGACGAGGTGCCCGTCTTGCCGAACAGCGGCCGGCCGAGATCGCGCAGCGCGGTCGCGGTGCCGCGCTGGACAACGCCTTCCATGATGTGGAGCATCTGATACGCGGTCATCGCGTCGATCACCTGCTTCTGCCGGATCGGCGGGCGCGGCATCGCCTTGCCATTCCACCGCGGCATGTTGCAGCCTTCGCAGACGCGCTTGTCGGCGCGCCAGATCAGCTTGCCGTTGCGATCCTGCACATAGTCGATCAGCGTCGGTTGCAGCGAGCGTCCCTGATTGGCGAACATCGAATAAGCGTTGACCATCTTGATCACGGTCGTCTCACCCGCGCCCAGCGCATAGGCCAGATAGGGCGGATATTTGCCCACGCCCATCACGTCGGCGGTGTGGATCACCTTGTCCATGCCGATCTGGCTGGCGGTGCGCACGGTCATCAGGTTGCGCGATTGCTCGACGCCCCAGCGCATCGTCTGCTGCCCGGCATTGGCGCCCGAGAAATTCTTGAAGCATTTCTGGCCCAGCCGCGCCGACTGGAACACGCAGAACGGGCCATCGATGACGATCGAGGCCGGCGTCATCCCGTTGTCGAGCGCGGCGGCATAGACGAACGGCTTGAAGGTCGAACCGGGCTGCCGCTCGGCCTGTGTCGCGCGGTTGAACGAGCTGCCGCGCGCGTCCCATCCGCCCTGCATCGCCAGCACCTGCCCGGTATGCGGATTTTCGACGACCATGCCGCCCGAAATGCGCGGGATGCTCTTGAGCGCGTAATTCTCGCCATCGCCCTTCACGACGATCACGTCGCCCGCCTTCAGGAAATCGAAGGCGCGCCCACCGACACCGGCCTTCGGCATCGTCGCGCCCCAGCTGGGCAGCGTGCCCTTGCTGCCGTCCTCGAACCCGATCTCGGCGGTCGAACCGCTGCGGGAAAGGACGACGGCCGGCTTCCAGTTCGAATAGCCCGCGCCGATGTTGGCGTTCGACAGCGCGCGCGGCCAATCGTCGCCCGACACGTCGATCTTGGTCAGTCGCCCGTTCCAGCCACGGCCGGCTTCGAACCGCGACAGACCATCGCGCAGCGCGTTTTCCGCCGCATCCTGCACCGTGCCGTTATACGACGTGCGCACCCACAGCCCGCCCGCATAGACGCTGTTCACGCCATTGTCGGCATTCTCGCCGAACCTGTCGATCAGCTGGCGGCGCACCTCTTCCATATAATAGCCGGTGACGCTGGGCTTGAGCGCGTAGCGCGGGACGATCCCCAGCGGCGCATTCGCGGCCTCCACATGCTGCGCGGCGGTGATGAAGCCGTTTTCCTCCATCTGGCGCAGGACATAGTTGCGCCGGTCCATCGCGCGCTCGGCATGCCGTTCGACCGTATAGTTGGACGGCGCCTTCGGCAGGATCGCGAGATAGGCAATTTCGGGGAGTGTCAGGTCGGCGACGTCCTTCGCGAAATAGGCGCGCGAGGCGGACTGCACGCCATAAGCGTTCCGGCCGAGGAAAATCTGGTTGAGGTAGATTTCCAGGATCTGCTGCTTGGTCAGCGCGCCTTCGATGCGGAAGGCGAGGATCGCTTCGCGCACCTTGCGCGCGATCGAATAATCGTCGCCGACGATCAGGTTCTTCGCCACCTGCTGCGTGATCGTCGAACCGCCCCTGGCGCGGCGCCCCGAACCGAGCTTGGTCGTATAATCCCACACTGCGCCCGCAAGCCCGCCGAAATCGACGCCCGGATGGCTGAAGAAGGTCTTGTCCTCGGCCGACAGGAAGGCGTGGACGAGCATCGGCGGAAATTCGTCATAATTGAGCTGCACGCGCCGCTCGCGCGAGAAATCGGCGATCGGCTCGCCATCGATATCGCGGACGTTGGTCGGCAGCGGGGTCTGATAGGCGAGCAACGCGTCGGCCGAAGGAAGCCCGCGCGCGAACAGGAACCAGATCGCGACCCAGCCGATCAGCGCGGTCCACAACAGATAGCCGGTCCACCGCCAGCTGCGGACCCCCCACAGGAAACGCACCTGATCGCGCCAAACGGGCAACGGATTGCGAAGGGTCGGCAGGCGGCTCACGGGCTCGGCTCTAGCGAGGGACGGGGCTGCTGGGAAGGGTTCGAACGGCGATACCGCCGCGCCTATCACGCATCACTGGGCATGTCGGCCCCGTGCCAAGCTGACTCATAGTCGCCCTGTTGAGGCCACGACCGAAATGGCAAAATGGCCGCAATCTTGGTCGCAACATATACGAGATCGATAGCGTGGCTGGTGTGTCCGTATTCGTTACGGCTTCCCTCAGCACCGCGGTCAAACATTTGCACCAGCCTTTTCGTGCCGTCCAAACCGGCGAGAAAAACGCCGTTAACTTCAAAACCATTTCGCTGCTGGAAAACACGAAAAGGCAATTCGGGGCCAAATTGATAAAATCCATGCCCAAGCCAGTTATTGGATGGGGTGACCGATATTATTCGGCCGGAAACGGCAAGGAAGTTCATCATATTTGCCAAAGCCTGCGGTACGTTGAAAATATGCTCGAGCGATCCTCCGTCGAGCAATGTGTCAAACGTTTCGAAATACCGGCGCGGAATAGGATCGTTCATATCCCACAACAATGCAGCGCCTTCATAATCTGAATTATCACATGTGATCACTTCGGTAGCGCCGAGAGCAGGCAACAACGCTTCGTCGGCATACTGCGTGTCTGCGATAATTTTTCTATATGATTCGGTGATGCCTGCCTCTTCCAGCATCCGGTTGGCCTCAGCTTCTTCGTTCAGAGTAATATACAGGCCTTGGCGGCCAATCTGTATGGTCCGACCGAGCCCATCGCGACCAGCGCGCCCGCGGAGTAGTCCGTCTAGTGTTGGAAGGCCGATCCCCATATTTTTACTTCCCCGAAAATTTTGCTGCCAATTCGAGCTAACTCTTACGCGCCTTCGCCACCGCGGCCTTGAGCGCGTCATAGCCGACCGCGCCTTTCAGCACCTGGCCGCCAATCACGAAGGTCGGCGTCGCGATGCCGCTGTCATCGATCTCGCCGGCCAGCGTCAGGTTGTTTCGGATTTCGGCGGCGACCGAGGGGCTCGCCATATCCGTCCGGGCGCGGGCGACATCGACGCCGCTCGCCTTCAGCGCATCGATCACGCGGCCTTCGTCGGGCCGACCGGCCGCGAACATGCGACTGTGGAAGTCGCGATATTTGCCCTGCAGTGCAGCCGCGAGCGCGCCACGCGCGGCGACGTCGCTGCCCGGGCCAAGGATCGGAATCTCGCGCCAGACGAGCTTCACGTCCTTGTTGTCGGCAACCAGCCGGGCGACGTCGGCGATGCTCGCGCGGCAATAGCCGCAGGCATAATCGGAGAACATCGCGACGACGATCTTGCCGTCTTCCGCCCCCATCCATGCACCGGCGAACGGCTTTTCAAGCGCGGCCTTGTTGCGTTGATAGGCATCGGCCGACTGTTTGTCGCGCAGCCGTTCGATCGCCTCGGGGATGATCTCGGGATGGGCGAGGATATACTCGCGCACCACCGCCTCGATCGCCGCCTTGTCGCGCGCGGGCAGCGACGCGGCCGGGTTGCTCGACGGGGCGAGAGTCGCCGCAACCGCGATCGAAGCGGCAAGGCCGGCGGTTGCGGCGAAGATGGTCCAGCGGTGACGACGTAACATTTCGAGATCGATCAACGCCGTTTCCTGTCCTGGGCCGCCGATCGCGCGGAGAGCGCGATATCTTCCGCCCGGATATAGTCGGATGTGCCGCGCGGGATACCCTGCATCGCGGCCTCGGCGCTTGATTGCGCGAGCCGCTCCTGCCCGATCAGCGCATAACGCTCGGCGGTGGCGAGCCGCGCGCGGGGCTCGTCGCCCAGCCCCGCATAGACGCTGCCCAGCGTGTACCAGGCGAACGGATTCTCGCGGTCGCGCGACACCGAGACCTTGAGCACATCGCGCGCCTCCTTGAGATTTTCGCGATCCTCGGTCGCGAGCAGCGCGTGGCCGAGCAGGGCCGAGATCATCGGCGCATTGCGCGACCCGGCGACCGCCTGCCGCAGAGGCGCCAGCGCCTCCTTCGGCTTGCCCGATTCGAGCAGGATCTGGCCCTTGAGCTCGAGGAAATAGGGATCGTTGGGTTTGGCCGCGACCAGCTTGTCCGCCTCCTCGACCGCCTTGTCGGGATAGGCGCCACGGTGCCACGCATAGGCCCGCGCATAATGCGCGTAGATGCTCTGATCCTTCTCGGGATATTTGCGCAGCGCGGTCGTCGGATCGTCCATATAGCCGATCAGCTTGGCTTTCACGCGCTTGAACCCTTCCTCGAGCGCAGGATCGGTAGCCTTGTTGTAAGCGGCCGAGCGCATGATGTCGCCGCGCAGATTTTCCTCGCGATCGCCCGACATCGGGTGGGTCTGCATGAAGGGATCGACGGTGGCGTAGGTGGAGGCGTAGCGGAACTCCTCCTTGCGCAGCTTCTGGAAGAAACTGAGCATCCCCTTGCCCGAGATACCCGCCTTGTCGAGAAAGCCCGAACCGGCGGCATCCGCACTCGATTCCTGCGTGCGCGAGAAAGCGAGATATTTGCCGAGTGCGGCCTGCTGCCCCGCCATCATCGCGGCCATGCCGGCATCGCCCGCACCCGCCGCCATCGCGGCGGCGCCGACGAGCAACGAGAGCAGCGTGATGCCCGTCGCCGCCTTGGCACCCTCCGCACCGCGAATGACGTGACCGCCGGTGATGTGGCCCAGTTCGTGCGCGATGACGCCCTGGACCTCGTTGGTGGTATCGGCGGCTTCGATCAGCCCGCTGTGAATATAGACGACCTGCCCGCCCGCGACGAAGGCATTGATCGATTTGTCACCGATCAGGACGACGTCGACATTGGATGGCTGAAGGCCCGCCGCGGCGATGATCGGCGACGATATGTCCTTGAGCCAGGCTTCGGTCTCGGTATCGCGCAGCACGCTCTGCGCGGCGACCGGCTGGGCTGCGAGGCCGAGCGACACGAACGTCGCGACGGCGAAGCGAGCAAGTGGCTTACGCCAGGCGAACGAGAACAGCCCCATGCTACGCCCTTTCACCCACCCGCACTGAACAGGCGATGAAGCCGCGGCCGGGCGCCGCAAAGCTGCCCGGCCGCGTCATCATCGTCAGGCGCCGAAGGTCCGCTGCCACCAGCCGCGACGCGGCGGATCGTTGGGATCCTCCTCGGCAGCCGGTTCGACCGGGGCCGGAGCCTCGGGAGCCTGCTCCGCCGCAGTTTCGGGCACCGACGGCGCCTCGATCTCGACCGGAGCTTCGGCGGCAGTCGCCGCCTTGCGACGGGCGCGCTTCGGCTTGGCCGGAGCCTCCTCGGCAACGGGTGCGGCCTCGACGACCGGAACCGACGGTTCGACGATCTCGACCGGCGCGTCGGCCGCTACGGCCTTGCGACGGCCGCGCTTCGGCTTGGCGGGAGCTTCCTCGGCGGCAGGCTCGGCAGGTGCCTCGGCAGCGGGTTCGGCTGCCACCTCGACCACCGGCTCGGCCGTCTTGCGGGCACGCGGACGACGACGGCCCTTGGGCGCAGCCTCCTCTTCGACCACGACGGGCGCTTCGACGGCTTGGACGGGCTCAACGGCTTCGGGCTCGGCCGCGACCGGCTGACCTTCGACCGCTTCCGCTTCGCCCTCGGCAGGCGCATCGCCATTGCCACCGCGACGACGACCGCGACGACCACGACGACGACGACCACGGCGCTCGCCATTTTCTTCGCCCTCGGCGGCCGGCGCGGCTTCAAAGCCCTCGGCTTCGCCCTCTTCGCCTTCTTCGGCGTCGCCTTCGCCGGCTTCGGCCTCGACACCCTCGCCATTTGTCTCCTGATCGCGGCGACCGCCACGACGGCGACGGCGACGGCCACGACCGCGACCGCGGCCTTCGCGGCCTTCTTCGCGCTCGCCGGTCTCGGCGACTTCTTCCTCGTCCTCTTCCTCGATCTCGTCCTCGATGATCTCCTCATCATCATCTTCGTCGATGATGATCGGCAAGGCCGGGATCTTCGGTGCGTGCGTCGGGGGCGGGCCGCCGGCCTCGACCGTCATCCGCGCGCCTTCCAGCGTGCCGTCCGACAGGACTTCGATCAGGACGCCATAACGATCCTCGATCTCGCTGATCTCGGCGCGCTTGCGGTTGAGGACGTAGAGCGCAGCCTCCTGGCTGGCGCGCAGCAGCAGGCGCGAACCGCGACCACGCGCAGCCTCGTCCTCCAGCATGCGCAGTGCCGAAAGGCCCGCCGACGATGCGGTGCGGACCAGGCCGGTGCCTTCGCAATGCGGGCACTGGCGGGTCGATGCCTCGAGCACGCCGGTGCGCAGCCGCTGGCGGCTCATCTCGAACAGCCCGAAGCTGGAGATGCGGCCCACCTGGATGCGGGCGCGATCGTTCTTCAGCGCCTCCTTCATCGCCTTTTCGACCTTACGGACGTTGGAGCCATGCTCCATGTCGATGAAGTCGATGACGACGAGGCCGGCCATGTCGCGCAGACGCAACTGGCGCGCAATTTCGTGCGCGGCCTCCAGGTTGGTCGCGGTCGCGGTCTGCTCGATATTATGCTCGCGCGTCGAACGGCCGGAATTGATGTCGATCGACACCAGGGCCTCGGTCGGGTTGATCACCAGATAGCCGCCCGACTTCAACTGGACGAGCGGCTGGTACATCGCCGCCAGCTGATCCTCGACGCCAAACCGCTGGAACAGCGGCACCGCATCGGCATAGGCCACCATCTTCTTGGTGTGGCTGGGCATCAGCAGCTTCATGAAGGCGCGGGCCTGGCGATAGCCGTCCTCGCCCTCGACGATCACCTCGTCGATGTCCTTGTTGTAGATGTCGCGGATCGCGCGCTTGATCAGGTCGCTGTCGCCATAGATCAGCGCAGGCGCGCTCGATCCCAGCGTGTTTTCGCGGATCTCGTCCCACAGGCGGGCGAGATAATCGAAGTCGCGCTTGATCTCGGCCTTGGTGCGCTGGAGCCCGGCGGTGCGGACGATGCAGCCCATCGTGCGCGGCAGGTTCAGCTCGGCCATGATGGTCTTCAGGCGCTTGCGATCGGCCGCGTTCGAGATTTTGCGCGAGATGCCGCCGCCATGCGACGTGTTCGGCATCAGCACGCAGTAACGGCCGGCGAGCGACAAATAGGTCGTCAGCGCCGCGCCCTTGTTGCCGCGCTCTTCCTTCACGACCTGAACCAGCAGCACCTGACGGCGGCGGATCACGTCCTGAATCTTGTAGCGGCGGCGCAGGTTCATGCGCTTCTGGCGAAGATTCTCCACGGCTTCGTCGCTGCCGCCGGTCGACTGCGGCTTGGGCGCCGGACGGTCTTCGTCGTCCTCGCCCACGTCTTCGCGGGTCTCGTGGCCGCCATCGTCCTCATAACGTTCGACGTCGGTTTCGGACGGCTCCTCGCCGTCGTCATAATCCTCGTCCTCGCGGGCGCGCAGCGCCTCTTCCTCGGCGGCGTGCTCGGCCTCTTCGCGGAGCAGCGCCTCGCGATCCTCCTTGGGGATCTGATAATAATCGGGGTGGATTTCGCTGAAGGCGAGGAAGCCGTGGCGATTGCCGCCATAATCAACGAAGGCCGCCTGCAGCGACGGTTCGACGCGCGTTACCTTGGCGAGATAGATATTACCCTTGAGCTGCTTGCGTTCGGCAGACTCAAAGTCAAATTCCTCGATGCGGTTCCCCTTGACGACGGCCACGCGGGTTTCCTCCCGGTGGCGCGCGTCGATCAACATGCGGGTTGTCATTTAATGGTCTCCAGGCGCGCGGGCCGGCAAGGCCGCCCGTCGGCGCACAATGTGTAGAAAAAAGTGGATCGATGCGCGGAAGCGCCGCAACGGCGGCTCGCATCATCGAAGTGACGTGAAACAGATTCGCAGCCGTCGCAGGGTCATTTCCGACGCGGTGCGCCGGAATGAAGGCCTCGCCCCACGCGCCGACGCTGTCGCGTCGGTCGTGGCGGTAAGGCGAAAAATAACCCATGCGATCGTCAACCTATTGTGCGGACTACCGGAAAGGCACCCGCCACGGGCCGGCCGGGATATCGTGCCGCGCTTCACTGTGCGGCGTCCCGGGATCGGACAAACTGTGCTAGCACCCGATCCCAACGCCCGCAACCCAAAGCGAACTATGGACAAAGGCGGGGGCGAAAGGGTTAAAGGGCGAGCGGCTCCATAGACGGGCCGGGTTGCGGGACGGATAGTTGCCAAAATCGAAGATCGGACCTTCTGGCGCGCTCCTTCGGTTGCTCATCGGCCTGTTCGCGCTGTTGCTGGGCGCACCGACCATGGCGGGCGCCATCATCACCGGCGTCGACATCGCAACCGACCAGGTGATCGTCCGCTTCGACAAGCCGGTCGCCACCGCATCGGCCTTCGTCCTGAACGGCCCGCAGCGTATCGCGATCGACCTGCCCAACACCCGGATGGGCCGCGTCCAGGCATCCGGCGGCCTGATCGCCTCGATCCGCCACGGCCAGTACGACCCCACCACCGCGCGGATGGTGTTCGAACTGAAGGAACCTGCCGTCGTCACCGGCGCCGAGTTCTCGTCCGATCACCAGACGCTGACGATCAGTTTGAAGACCGTATCGGAAAACATCTTCACCAAAACGGTGCGCAAGGGCCGCCAGCTGTTTGGCATCGCCCCCAATGCGCAGGCCAAAGCGCCCAGCCAGCCGGGCGGCATCACCGTGCCGCTCGATCCGCCCCGGCCCCTCCCCGTCCCCACCGTCACCGGTGCGCGCGGCAGCAACCGCCCGCTCGTCGTGATCGACGCGGGACATGGCGGCCACGATCCGGGCTCCTCCTCTTCGGACGGATCGAAACAGGAGAAGGACGTCGCGCTCGCCATCGCCAAGGCGATCCGCGACGAACTCACCGCATCGGGCCGCGTCCGCGTGGCGCTGACCCGGTCGGACGACCGCTTCCTCGTGCTGGGCGAACGGCGCGAGATCGCGCGGCGTCTCAAGGCGGACCTGTTCATCTCGGTCCATTGCGACAGCGCGCCCAACAATGCCGCGCGCGGGGCGAGCATCTACACCTTGTCGGAAGTCGCGTCGGATCGCGTCGCGGCCCAGCTCGCCGCCAAGGAAAACCGCGCCGACGTCCTCAACGGCGTCGATCTGGGCGGCGAGAATAACGAAGTGTCCTCGATCCTGATCGACCTCGCCCAGCGCGAGACGATGAACATTTCCTCGGTCTTCGCCAACCTGCTGGCGCGCGAAATGTCCGAAGGGGTGAAGATGAAGGACAATCCGCACAAATTCGCGGGCCTGATCGTCCTCAAGGCGCCCGACGTGCCGTCGGTGCTGCTGGAAACCGGCTACATCTCGAATGACGAGGATCTGAAGCTGCTGCTCTCCTCCGGCTATCGCAAGGCGGTGGCCGAGGGCGTACGCAAGGCCGTGGAGATCCACTTCGCGCGGCGCCTCACCGGCCAGTAAGCCCCAACCGGCGTTGCAGCGCCGCAACACTCCCCAAGTTTCGGCAACCGCGGCTTGCCAGCCGGTTCACCGAGGGTCATCGTCCTTTCCCAGGAGGGGATGGCACTGAGAGCGAAAAGCTCGGGAGCTATCCGATGATGGACCGGACGATATCGCAATGCCGTGAGACTGGCCGGCTGATCCTGCAGGATAGCTGCTACGCGCTCCATTGCAGCAACGGCCGCCGCATGTGGCTGGAGATGGACCGCATCCCGCTCCACCTCGTCGAACAGGAAGTCTCGGTCGAAGGCGAACGCTACGGCCGCAACCTCATCGCCGTCCACACGATCGCACCACTCGGCAAGAACTGACATCAGCCTAGATCCGTGAACGAGAGCCGGTGACGAACGGCTCCGACCACCCTATCTAGCACCCAATGCCACCCGATCGCCCGTCAGACCTCGCCCGCCCCGAACAGGGCCTTGCGACCCTCCGCCGCTTTCTTCCCTATCTCTGGCCCAAGGACGAGCCGGGGATGAAGGCGCGGGTCGGCATCGCGATGCTGCTGGTGCTCGCGGCCAAGGCGGCGGTGCTGACCATGCCGTTCGCATACAAGGCCGCGGTCGACCGGATGGCGCCGGGGATGGAACCCGCGGTCGGCCTCGCGGTCGCGCTCGTCGTTGCTTATGCCGGCGCGCGCTTCGGCGGCGTGCTGTTCGACAATATCCGCAACGCGATCTTCGAGACGGTCGGGCAGGATGCCGGGCGGCGGCTGGCGGTGCAGGTGTTCCGCCACATCCACGCCTTGTCGCTGCGCTTCCACCTTGAGCGCCGATCGGGCGCGCTCACCAAGATCGTCGAGCGCGGCACCAAGAGCATCGATACGATGCTCTATTTCCTGCTGTTCAACATCGCGCCGACGATCATCGAGCTCGCCGCGGTGTGCGTGATCTTCTACGTCCGCTTCGGTCTCGGGCTGGTGCTGGCCACGCTCGTCTTCGTTGCCGCCTATATCGGCTTCACCCGCACCGTCACCGAATGGCGCACCCGCGTCCGCCGCGAGATGGTGGCGCACGATACGCAGGCGAGCGCGCGGGCGATGGATTCGCTGCTCAACTACGAAACCGTCAAATATTTCAGCGCCGAGGATCGCGAGACCGCCAATTACGGCAAGGCCGTCGCCGATTATGCAAAGGCTGCCACCAAGAACGAACGCTCGCTCGCGATCCTCAACGTCGGCCAGTCGCTGATCACCAACGTCATCATGGCCGGCGCGATGGGGTTCACGGTGTGGGGCTGGAGCCGGGGGCAGTTCACGACGGGCGACGTGGTGCTGGTCAACACGCTCCTGTCCCAGCTTTTCCGCCCGCTCGACATGCTGGGCATGGTCTATCGCGAAATCCGCCAGGGTTTGATCGACATGGAGGCGATGTTCCGACTCGTCGACACCCCCGCCGAGGTGAAGGACGTGCCCCACGCCCCGCCGATCGCCGTCACCGGCGGCGCGGTGCGGTTTGAGGACGTCCGCTTCGCCTACGATCCCGAACGGCAGATATTGAAGGGCATCGATCTGGACGTGAAGCCGGGCGCGACCCTCGCGGTCGTCGGCCATTCGGGCGCGGGCAAGTCCACCCTCGCGCGCCTGCTCTACCGCTTCTACGACGTGACCGGGGGCCGCATCACGATCGACGGGCAGGATATCGCCAAGGTCAGCCAGACGTCGCTGCGCGAGGCGATCGGCATCGTTCCGCAGGATACGGTGCTGTTCAACGACACGATCGGCTACAATATCGGCTATGGCCGCGAGGGCGCGACGCAGGATCAGATCGAGGGCGCCGCGAGAGGCGCCGCGATCCACGACTTCATCCTCTCGCTGCCGCAGGGTTATGCCACCCCGGTCGGCGAGCGCGGCCTGAAGCTTTCGGGCGGCGAGAAACAGCGCGTCGCCATCGCGCGCACTTTGCTGAAAGACCCGCCCGTCCTGATCCTCGACGAAGCGACCAGCGCGCTCGACAGCCGCACCGAGGCGGGCATCCAGACAACGCTGCGCGGGGTTGAGGCCGGGCGCACCACGATCGTCATCGCGCACCGCCTCTCCACCATCGTCCACGCCGACGAGATCGTCGTGCTGGACGCCGGACAGGTGATCGAACGCGGCACCCATGCCGGCCTGCTTTCCCAGAACGGCACCTATGCCGACCTGTGGCGCCGCCAGGCACACGAACGCGAACTGGAGGAAGCGTCCTAACGGGCGGGAAGGCTGGCCACGCCTTCCTCAACCCGCTAGTCGGACCCCATGCCCGCCCCCTTGGAAGCCCTGCGATCGACCTTCGGATACAACCAGTTCCGCGGCCGCCAGCAGGACGTGATCGATCGCGTGATGGCGGGGCAGCACACGCTGGCCGTGATGCCCACCGGCGCGGGCAAGTCGCTGACCTATCAGATCCCGGCCCTGTGCCGTGAGGGGACCGGCCTGGTCGTCTCCCCCCTGATCGCTTTGATGCACGATCAGGTGCGATCGGCCACCGCCGCCGGCATCCGCGCCGCCGCGCTCACCAGCGCCGACGACAATCGCGACGAGACGATGGACCGCTTCGTCCGCGGCGATCTCGACCTGCTCTATGTCGCGCCCGAGCGCGCATCGACCGAGGGCTTTCGCCGCCTCGTCCAGCGTGCGCGGCTCAGCCTGATCGCGATCGACGAGGCGCATTGCGTGTCCGAATGGGGCCACGACTTCCGCCCCGATTATCGGACGCTGCGCGGCTTCACCGAGATGCTGGGCGATATTCCCCGCCTGGCACTCACCGCCACCGCCGACAATCACACCCGCGCCGACATCCTCGCCCAGCTTCACATCCCCGAAGAGGGGCTGATCCTCGCCGGATTCGACCGCGCCAATCTGCGCTACAGCATCACGCCCCGCGACGGCATCGGGCGCCAGCTGGCCGAGGTGCTGGCCGAGAACAAGGGGTCGGGCGTCGTCTATGCCCCCACGCGCGACGCGACCGAGAAGCTGGCCGCGCAGCTCGCGAGCGCCGGCCGCGCCACCCGCGCTTATCATGCGGGCCTCGATCCGCAGGTCCGCGCCGCCAACCAGAAGGCGTTCGTGTCGAGCGAGGATATGGTGATGGTCGCCACCGTCGCGTTCGGCATGGGGATCGACAAGCCCGACGTCCGCTTCGTCGCCCATGCCGGCCTGCCCAAGTCGATCGAGGCTTATTATCAGGAAACCGGCCGCGCGGGCCGCGACGGCGATCCCGCGACCACCCACCTGTTCTGGGGTGCCGAGGATTTCGCGCGTGCGCGCCGTCGCATCGAAACCGATGTCGAGGAAAGCCGCCGGGGCGGCGAGCGCCAGCGATTGAACGCGATGGCGATGCTGGTCGAGGCACCGACCTGCCGCCGCGCGATCCTGCTGCGCCATTTCGGCGAGGAGCCGCCAGAACGGTGCGGCAACTGCGACAACTGCCTCACCCCGCCCTCATCCTTCGATGCCAGCGTGGTCGCGCAGAAATTGCTCTCCGCCGCCTTCCGCACCGAAATGCGCTATGGCGTCACCCACCTGTCCGACGTGCTGGCGGGCAAGGAAACCGACAAGATCCTGGCGGCGGGCCATCACCGGCTCTCGGTGTTCGGCATCGCCGACGAGGAGGAGTTGCGGCTGGTGAAGCCCGTCGCCCGCGCGCTCCTCGCCCGCGATGCGCTGCGCGCCGACGATTATGGCGGGCTGAGCTTCGGTCCCGCCGCCCGCCCGATCCTGAAGGGTGAAGAAGGGCTGGCGATCGTCCTGCCGCCCAAGCGCGAACGCCGCCGCAAGGATCGCACGACGGGGCAGGACTATCCGCCCGATCCGTTGTTCGACGCGCTGCGCATGCTGCGTCGCGACCTCGCGCGCGCGCAGGGCGTGCCGCCTTATGTCGTCTTCCTCGACGCGACGTTGCGCGAAATGGCCGGCCTGCGCCCCGAAACGCCGGGTGGCCTCGCGCAGATTTCGGGGGTAAGCGCCAAGAAACTCGACCAATATGGTGACGCCTTTCTCGACGTCATCCGCGCGCATAGCTGACGAAGGAGACCGCGATGTTCCGCAAGATCGACGACCGCATCTCGGTCTTTGGCCAGATCCGGCCCGAAGATGTCGCAACCGCCGCCGCGCAGGGCTTCACCACCATCGTCAACAACCGGCCCGAGGAAGAGGAGGCCGGTCAGCCAGCGGGCGACACGATCAAGGCCGCCGCGAAGGAGGCCGGCCTCGCTTATGTCGCGATCCCGATCACCCATGCCGGTTTCTCGATCCCGCAGGTCGATGCGATGCGCAAAGCGATCGCCAACGCGGATGGCCCGATCCTCGCCTTCTGCCGATCGGGCACGCGATCGACCCTGCTGTGGGCGCTCGCCTCGGCCGCCGACGGCGCCGATCCGGAAGAGGTCGCGCGCAAGGCCGCCGCTGCGGGCTACGACGTCTCGCCGGTGCGCCCGTTCATGGCGCCGCGCTAATCACCCCACACCGCTCGTGTCGTGCGGATTATATTAGGGCAACGTCACCCGCGCCCAGATCGGCAGATGATCGCTCGCCAGCCGGGCGCGCTCGGACACATGCACCCCACAGGCGACGACATGAACGTCGGTGCTGGTGACGATCCGGTCGAGGCAACCCACGGGCCTGCGGCTGTGATAGCTGCGGCCCGTCGCCGCGACGCGATGATCGACCATGAAGTCACGAATGCATCCGCCGTGGAGCGACCATTCGTTGAGGTCGCCCATCAGCACGGTCGGCATATGATGCCGCCGCGCCTTCACATGCGCGATAATCGCGCGCACCTGCCGTCGCCGCCATAGCCCCGACAGATCGAGGTGCATGCCGACGATGCGCAACTCCTTGCCCCCCACCCGGAGTTCCGCGAGCACGGCACCGCGCGGCTCGAGCGTCGGCAGGTGGATCGGTTCGAAATCGAGGATATCGACCGGCTTTTTCACCAGGATCGCATTGCCATGCCAGCCCAGGCCGCCCGGGCGGATGTCGAACGGCACCGGCCGATAGTCGCCATGCGCGGCGATCAGTTCGGGCGGCAGCGCGCTCTGGCGTGCGCCGAAGCGGCGATCGGCCTCCTGCAGCGCCACCACATCGGCATGCACTTCATGCAGAACATCGAGCACGCGCTGCGGCTGGCGCCGCCGGTCGGTGCCCAGGCCTTTGCGGATATTGTAGGAGGCGACGGTGATCATGATCCCGTCCTAAACAAAAAAAGGGCCGGTAGGTTGCCCCACCGGCCCGAGTGCGTTCGCAGGAGGAACGTCGTGAGGGGCCGCCGCTATGGGCGGCCCCAATTCGGTTAAGAGTTGTAGGCGCGCTCGCCATGCTCGCCGAGGTCGAGGCCTTCGACCTCGGTTTCGGCGCTGACGCGCAGGCCGGTCACCAGCTTGGCGATGAAGATCGCGATGGCGGTGCCGATCGCGGCCCACACGATGGTGGCGAGAACCGCGAGAACCTGAGTGACCAGCTGGCCGCCCATGTCGAAGTCGGCGCCGCCCGGGCCGCCGAGCGACGGGGCATAGACGATGCCGGTGCCGATCGCGCCGATCATGCCGCCGATGCCGTGGATACCGAAGGCGTCGAGCGAGTCGTCGTAACCCAGAGCCGGCTTCACCTTCGCGACGAAGATGTAGCAGACCAGCGAGGCGACGGCGCCGAGCACGATCGCGCCCATCGGGCCGGAGTTACCGGCCGCAGGCGTGACGGCGACGAGGCCGGCAATGACGCCCGAGCAGAAGCCCAGGGCCGACGGCTTGTGACCGAACAGCTTTTCGACGACCAGCCAGGCCAGAGCCGCCGAGGCGGTGGCGACGAAGGTGTTGATCATCGCAAGCGCGGCCGAACCGTTCGCTTCGAGAGCCGAGCCGGCGTTGAAGCCGAACCAGCCCACCCACAGCAGGCCGGTGCCGACGAACGTCAGCGTCAGCGAGTGCGGAGCCATGGCTTCCTTCGGATAGCCGATGCGCTTGCCGAGCATGATGCAGGCGACCAGCGCCGAGACGCCGGCGTTGATGTGCACCACGGTGCCGCCCGCGAAATCCAGCGCGCCCATTTCGAAGAAGAGGCCGCCGGCCGCCCACACCATGTGCGCGACGGGGAAATAAACGATGGTGAGCCAGATCAGGGCGAAGACGAGCACCGCCGAGAACTTGATCCGCTCAACGACCGAACCGAGGACCAGCGCGACCGTGATCGCGGCGAAGGTCATCTGGAAGGCGATGAACACATATTCGGGGATCACGACGCCGTCGGTGAAGGTGGCGCCGGTGCTGTCCGGGGTCACGCCCGCGAGGAACAGCTTGTCGAAGTTCGAGATGAAGGGCTTCAGCGATTCCGAAGCGTCGGGGCCGAAGGCCATCGTGTAGCCATAGACGACCCACACGATCATCGCGAGCGCAGCCGCGCCGCCGATCTGCGTCATCACCGAGAGCATGTTCTTCGAACGGGCGAGGCCGCCGTAGAACAGTTGCAGGCCCGGCAGGATCATCGCGAGAACGAGGACGGTCGAGACCATCATCCAGGCGGTGTCGCCCTTGTTCGGCACGGGCGCGGCGGCTTCGGCAGCCTCCTGTGCCCAGGCGGGCATCGCCGTCAGCGCGGTCACGGCAAGGGTGCCGAGTCCCGTCGCAATCTTGTTGGACAGTTTCATCTTTCCCCCTTCCTTAGAGCGCGACGTCGTCGGTCTCGCCGGTGCGGATCCGCACGGCCTGAGCGATGTCGAGAACGAAGATCTTGCCGTCGCCGATCGCGCCGGTGTTGGCCGACTGCTGCACAGCCTCCACGACGCGCCCGGCCAGATCGTCGGTCGTGGCGACCTCGATCTTGATCTTGGGCACCATGTTCGTGCTGTATTCGGCCCCACGGTAGATTTCCGTCTGACCCTTCTGCCGCCCGAAGCCCTTGACCTCGGTCACGGTCATGCCCTGCACACCCAGGCCGGACAGCGCTTCACGCACCTCGTCCAGCTTGAACGGCTTGATGATGGCAATGACGAGTTTCATTCCGCCTCCCTCTTTTCAGCCCGACATTGCTTCGCAACATCCGTGCCAAATGGGACAAGGCGTGGTTTCGTTGACTCCGGACTGTCACAAATCGGGCAGCGACACCCTGCGGGGCGCGAACTTCTGCCCGAAAGTTAATCCATGCCTGTTTTTTGAGCAGAAAATCGCCGCAGCGCAGCGCAAAAGGCGAGCAGATCGATAGCCGAAAGCAGCGCTATCCGCCTTACCAGGTTTCACCTTCTTCGATCGCCTCGGCCTCACCGGGGCGATCCTTGCGTCCAAGCGCGGCGTTGCGATGCGGAAATCGGCCGAAGCGCGCAATCATGTCGCGATGTTCGTTCGCGTAGCGAAGATGTTGGGCCTCGCCCAACTGCGTGAACAGCAACAGAGCGCGATCCTGATCGGCCATATCCTCGCTGTGCATGAACGGCAGATAGAGGAACGTCCGCTCATCGAGCGTCATCGATCGATCGAGCCGCTTGTCGATCGCCCCTTCCGCGATCGCGCGGGCCAGCAGGTCGGTGGAGAAGGCGTCGGCATGTCCCCGGAACATGTTGCGCGGGAACTGATCGAACAGGATCACGCCCGCGAGCGCATCCCGCGCCGACCCAAGGAAGCTGCCAGGCATGCGCGAGCCCCATTCGGCCCATATCTCGCCAAAGCGATCGACGATTGCGTCGTCGGTGTCCTGCGATCGTTCCCACCAGCGATCGGGGCCGATCTCCCGAAACCAGAAATCGAGGATCGCGTCGGTCGTCTCGTCTTCGATCACCGTAATGCCTTCGCCTTGGTCACGGGCCGCGCGGCGAGATCAAGGATCGCGGGCAGCGCCTCGAACACCGACTGGCGGCCGATCTCGATCAGCATGTCGGCCTTGGTAAAGTCGTGTATGTCGACATGGCCGACCGGCAGGGTGAGCGCGAGATCGGGTGGATCGATCGCCAGCGACGCGCGCGCGAGTTCGGACATCAGCAGCATCGTCGACGCGCGCACCACCGCCATCGTCGAATGCGCACCCGCGGGCCGCTCGCGGATCGCCGAGACCCGCTTGCGCCCCGCATAATCGCCCTGAAGGTTCACCGACACGATCGGCAGGCCGGGCGCGATCGTGCGCGCCGCCGCGACGGGCACAGGCGCCACGACGCCGCCATCGACCAGGAAGCGACCGTCGCTGCGCACCGGGCGGAACAGGCCCGGGATCGCCATCGAGGCCATGATCGCCGGAACCACGAAGCCGCGATCGGCGATCACCGCCTCGCCGCTCGTCAGGTCGGCGGCGACGGTGGCGGCAGGCATCCACAGATCCTGAAAGCGCATCTCGCCGAAATGGAGTTCCAGTTCGCGCAATATCGTCCGCCCGCCGAGCAGCGCGCCGGGCTTCATGTGCAGATCGAGATAGGAAAGGACACGCAGCCAGCCGGCGGTGCGGGCGATATGCTCCAGCGTGTCGAGCCGACGCGCCGCGAAGCTCACCGCCGCAAGCGCGCCGATCGAGGTGCCCGCCACTCCGCCGACATCGACGCCCGCCTCCTCCAGCGCGCGCAGCACGCCGATATGCGCCCAGCCGAGCGCCGCGCCACCGCCTAGAGCAAGTGCTATCGGCATGCGTGCCTCACCGCCTCACGGGGTTGGGAGACATCGCGCCTCAGGCCGCCGTGCCACCCACGGTGAGGCCGGAAATCAGCACGGTCGGCTGGCCGACACCCGCAGGCACCGATTGGCCGCCCTTGCCGCAGATGCCCACGCCTTCGTCGAGCGCCATGTCGTTGCCGATCGCGGTCACCTTGGTCAGCACCGACGGGCCATCGCCGATCAGGGTCGCGCCCTTGATCGGCACGGTCAGCTTGCCATTCTCGATCTTGTACGCCTCGGTGCAGCTGAACACGAACTTGCCGCTGGTGATGTCGACCTGACCGCCGCCGAAGCTCTTGGCATAGATGCCGTTCTTCGCCCGCGCGATGATCTCGCCCGGATCGTCGTTGCCGCCATACATGAAGGTGTTGGTCATGCGCGGCATCGGCGCATGCGCATAGCTTTCACGCCGCCCGTTGCCGGTCGGGTCGACGCCCATCAGCCGCGCGTTGAGCCGATCCTGGATATAGCCTTTCAGGATGCCGTCCTCGATCAGGACGTTGCACTGGCTCGGCGTGCCTTCATCATCGATCGTGATCGATCCGCGCCGACCCTCGATCGATCCGTCGTCGACCACGGTGACGCCCGGCGCCGCCACCCGCTCGCCGATGCGGCCCGAAAAGGCCGAGCTGCCCTTGCGGTTGAAATCGCCTTCCAGCCCGTGGCCGATCGCCTCGTGCAGCAGCACGCCGGGCCAGCCGGGGCCGCACACCACGGTCATCTCGCCCGCGGGCGCCGCGACCGAATCGAGATTGACGATCGCCTGCTTGAGCGCCTCGTCGATCGCGCGGTTCCACGTCGCCGGCTCGAACAGCCGATCGTAGAGATAACGGCCGCCCAGCCCGAAGAAGCCGGTTTCGCGCCGGCCATTCTGTTCGACCACGATCGAGACGTTGAGGCGGACGAGCGGGCGCACGTCGAACGCGGTGAAGCCGTCGGGACGGACGATCTCGACCACGCTCCACGATCCCGACAGGCCGACCGACACCTGCTGGACACGCGGATCGCGCGCACGGGCGGCAGCGTCGACCTGCTGGCAAAGCTCGACCTTCTTGGCGAAGGGGATCAGGCCCAGCGGATCTTCGCCGGTATAGAGGCTGTTGTTCGTCCGGCGCGGCGGCGCGGCGCGGCTGCCCTTGGCGGGATCGAGCAAGGTCATCGTCTCGCCCGCGCGCAGGATCGCCGCTTCGCTCAGCTCGTTGGCATGGGCGAAGGCAGTCGTCTCGCCCGAAATGCCGCGCAGGCCGAAGCCCGCCTGGGTGTTGAAATCGGCGGTCTTGAGCCGCCCATCGTCGAAGCCGAAGCTCTCCGACGCCATATATTGGAGGTAAAGCTCGCCATCGTCGCAGCTCTTGAGCGTCTGCGCGGTCAGGCGAAGCGCTGCGTCGGGATCGAGCGCGTCGCGATAGAGGAAGCGGCGGGGATCGGCGGTGGTGATGCTCATGTCCGCCGATATAGGCCGATCAGTGGTGTTCGCCAGCCCCGACGCCCGCCGCAAGCACGAAACGGCGATCGCAATAGCCGCAATCGGCATAGCCGATCTCGCGATCGATCTCGATGAACACGCGCGGATGGCCGAGCGAGGCGCCGCCCGGAATGTCGCTCGCCCCGTCGCATGCGACGCGGGTCGAGTTGACGGTGACGGTTTCGGGCGAAGCGGGCTCGATGCTCATGCCGCGCGGATTAGCAAGGCTTGTGCGCCGCCGCAACGGCCTGTCCCGAGTCGGACTCGGACCGGCGCACGCGCGCCGATGGACTCTCGACACTCTCCACCCGCTCGTGTCGAGCGAAGTCGAGACACGTTGGCGTGCGAGACCGTGTCTCGACTTCGCTCGACACGAACGGAGTTGGGGAGAGAAGCTTTGAAAAGGTCGGTCGTCTTAGCGTTAGTGGTCACGGCCATGCTCGCCGCCTGCGCGAAAAAGAAGCAGGCGCCCGAGCCCACGCCGCCCCCGGCCCCAACGCCCGCCGCCCGCCCGCTCCCGCCCGGAGGCGCGCCGCCTACCTTCAAGCTGCCCAAATCCGACGGCAAGGGCGGTTGGGATACGCCGAACAACGGCATCGCCGATCCCGAAGCGATCTGGCACCTGCGATCCGCGCTCAACGTCGCCGCGCTTGCCTGCGATCGGACCGGGTCGAAGGGGATCGTCGCGGGCTACAACAAGCTGCTCACCGCGCAGAAGGCCGCCTTCGCCAAGGGCTATGCCGCCGAAGGCACGCGCCACGGCAAGGGCACCCCGCTCGATCGGCACGTCACCAGCGTCTATAATTATTTCGCTCAACCGCCCGCACAGGCAGGATTCTGCCCGGTCGCGGCCGATGTGCTGAAGGAAGCCGCGACCGTCAGCACCGCCGACTTCCCCGTTTATGCGCCAAAGGCGCTCGCGCGGTTGGAAGCCCCGTTCACCGCCTTCTACACCGCCTTCGCCGCATATGAGGTCGAACTGGCGGCGTGGGAGAAGGGGGGCGGATCGAAGATGGCCGCCGCCGAACCGATGCGCATGATGCGCGCCGCGCCCGCCGGCCCGCCCTGGCGAATCCAGCTCGGCGCCTATTCGGGCGACAAGGCCGCGCGCGAGGCGTGGGGCCGGATCAGCAAGCGGATGTCGAAGGCGGCCGATTTCGAGCCGCGTTACGAACCCGTCCCTGGCAAAACCCTGGTCCGCGTCCAGATCGGCCCCGTCACCGACCGTGACGAGGCCATCGCGCTCTGCGCCGCCGCCTCTGCCGCCGCACTCGATTGCTTCCCGGTGGCGCCCAAGCCCTGACTTATTCTCGCCCGTCAGGGGGAGGTGGCGCCGAAGGCGACGGAGGGGGAGGACACGAAACGTCCTGCTTGCCGCCGCCCTCCCCCTCCGTCAGCTAAAGCTGACACCTCCCCCTGGCGGGGGAGGATAAGTCAGGGCTTGACGGACAAGAACAAATCAAGTACAAACTCAACCATAGCGCATCGGCGCGTCGCTCTTTCTCATCGTTCGGCGGACGGCAATTCAGCGTAAGTCCTTTTGGGGAAGCGATTCCGAGCGTGACGTAGTGACAACTTCCACAACTTCCGACCCAGCGTGACGCTGTGAATCGCCTCATCCGCGCTAAGCTCTTTCGCCGCTTCGCCGCGCCGCCTATACCGCCAGCGCAATGACCGAAGCAGCCATCAGCATCCGGGGCCTTTCCAAGATCTACAAGGGCGGCAAGCAGGCGCTCCATGGGATCGACCTCGATATACCCCGTGGCCAGATATTCGGCCTGCTCGGCCCGAACGGCGCCGGCAAATCGACCACGATCAACATCCTTGCGGGGCTGGTGAACAAGAGCGCGGGCGAAGTCTCGATCTGGGGTTTCGACATCGATCGCGATCCGCGCAACGCCAAGGCGTCGATCGGCATCGTGCCGCAGGAGATCGTGTTCGATCCCTTCTTCACGCCGCGCGAGACGCTCGAGAATCAGGCGGGCTTCTACGGCGTGCCCAAGGCGAAGCGCCGCACGATGGAGCTGCTCGGCAAGGTCCATCTGATCGACAAGGCCGATGCCTATGCCCGCTCGCTGTCGGGCGGCATGAAGCGCCGCCTGCTCGTCGCCAAGGCGATGGTGCATTCGCCACCGGTCCTCGTCCTCGATGAGCCGACCGCGGGCGTCGACGTCGAACTGCGTCAGCAATTGTGGGATTATGTGCGCGAGTTGAACGCACTGGGCGTGACGATCGTGCTGACCACGCATTATCTCGAGGAAGCCGAGGAGTTGTGCGATCGCATCGCGATTATCAACCACGGCCGCCTGATCACCAACGAACCGACCCGCGATCTCGTCGGCCGCGCGCAGGAAAAGGCGGTCGAGGTCACGGTCGACCGCGATCTCGACGCCGCGCCCGATGCCCCCTGCTTCGACAAGATCGAGCTCAAGGGCACCCGCACCCTCGTCATCATCTATGACAAGAGCCGGGTGAATGCGGGCGAGGTTCTCGCCGCCGTCCAGAAGGACGGCCTCGGCATCGTCGACGTCTCGACCCGCGAAGCGGACCTCGAGGACGTGTTCCTGAGTTTGACGCGCTCGGCCAACGGCTGATCCGTCGGGCTGAGAAGAGGAAGCCCGTGGCCGCATATAATTTCGACGTCGTCATCATCGGATCGGGCGCGGCTGGGCTTACCGCCGCGCTCAACCTCGCCGAACATTATAAGGTGGGCGTGCTCGCCAAGGCGGGGATTTCCGAAAGCTCCACCGCGCAGGCGCAGGGCGGGATCGCCGCCGTGCTGGAGGCGGGCGACACGTTCGAAAGCCACATCACCGACACGATCGTCGCGGGCGCGGGCCTCAACGATCGCAAGACCGTCGAGTTCGTGGTCGAAAATGCGCCGCTCGCGGTCGAAAAGCTCGTCGGCCTCGGCGTGCCCTTCAATCCGGAAGGCAACAAGCTCCACCTGACGCGCGAGGGCGGGCACAGCCATCGCCGAATCGTCCATGTCGACGACGCGACCGGCCATGCGGTGCAGGTCGCGCTGGAGGCGGCGGCGGTCGCGCATCCGAACATCACCCTCTTCCCCGATCGTGCCGCGATCGACCTGATCACCAGCCGCCATGGCGAGAAATATTCGGGCGATGGCCATGTCTGGGGCGTCTATGCGGTCGATCGTGCGACGGGGACGATCGAGACCTTCACCGGCCGTGCGACTATCCTTGCCACCGGGGGCGCCAGCCGCGCCTATCTGTTCTCGACCTCACCGCGCGGCGCGACCGGAGACGGGATCGCGATGGCCTGGCGCGCGGGCTGCCGCGTCTCGAACATGGAATTCATGCAGTTCCACCCGACCTGCCTCTACAATCTCGACGTCAAGAACTTCCTGATCACCGAGGCGATGCGCGGCGAGGGCGGGCAGCTCAAGCTCCCCACCAACGGCCGCCGCTTCATGCCGCGCTTCGACAAGCGCGCCGAACTGGCGCCGCGCGATATCGTGGCGCGCGCGATCGATCATGAGATCAAGCGGCTCGGCCTCGACTATGTCCACCTCGACATCAGCCACAAGCCGGCCGAATTCGTCATGGAGCATTTCCCGACGATCTACGCCCGCCTGCTGCCGCTGGGCATCGACATCACCACGTCGCCGATCCCGATCGTGCCCGCCGCGCACTATACCTGCGGCGGCGTGCTGATCGATCGCGACGGGCGCACCGATTTGCCCGGCCTTTATGCGGCGGGCGAGGTGACGCAATCGGGCCTGCACGGCGCGAACCGCCTCGCGTCCAATTCGCTGCTCGAATGCTTCGTGTTCGGCGATGCGGCGGCCGAACATATCAAGGCGAACTTTGCGGACATGCCCCCGCCCCCGCCGATCCGGCCGTGGGACGAAAGCCGCGTGACGGACTCCGATGAAGAGGTGATCGTCCAGCACAATTGGCGCGAGATCCGCCGCTTCATGTGGGACTATGTCGGCATCGTCCGCACCACCAAGCGGCTGGAGCGCGCGGCGCATCGCGTGGCGCTGCTGCGGCAGGAAGTGGCCGACTATTACGGCAATTTCCGCGTGACACCCGACCTGATCGAGCTGCGCAACCTTGTCGACGTCGCCGACCTGATCGTGCGCTCCGCGCTCCACCGCAAGGAGAGCCGCGGCCTGCACTATACGCTCGACTTCCCCGACACGCTCGACGAGGCGAAGGATACGATCCTCGTCCCCTAATCGTCCTGCCACGACAGCGGCCGGGCCACATCCTCCAGCGGCCGCCGCTCGCTGTCGATGCCGAGCCACCAGGCCGCCGCGCCCGCCAGCGCCATAAGACCGGCCGCGAACAGATAGCCGCCCATCACCGCGCCGCGCGATCCGCTTTCGACCAGCACACCGAACGCCCACGGCGCGATGACCCCGCCGATCCCGGTACCCAGCGCATAGAAGATCGCGATCGTCAGCGCGCGAGTTTCCAATGGGAAACTTTCCGCGACCGTCAGATAGGCCGAACTTGCCGCCGCCGAGGCGAAGAAGAAGGTGATGCTCCAGCACAATGTCTGCGTCGTCGCATCGAGCATGCCTTCGCGGAACAGCCAGCCGGTCAGCGCGAGAAGCAATGCCGACATCGCATAAGTGAAGGCGATCATCCGCCGCCGCCCGATCGTATCGAAGAAACGCCCCAGCAGCAGCGGCCCTGCGACATTGCCCGCCGCAAAGGGCAGGACGTACCATCCGACCGCATCCGCCCGCACGCCGTAAAAGTCGGTCAGCATCATCGCATAGGTGAAGAAGATCGCATTGTAGCAGAATGCCTGCGCCGCCATCAGGATCAGCCCCAGCACCGCGCGCCGCGGATAGGTGCGCAGGATCACGGCGAACACGTCGCCAAGCGGCGTATGACTGCGCGCGAGCAGGCGGGCACGCGGGGCGGGACCGGTGGGTGCGTCCGATCGCCGCTCGATGTCGGCGACGATCCGTTCGGCCTCCTCCGTCCGGCCGTGAACGATCAACCAGCGCGGGCTTTCGGGGATGAAGCGGCGCAGGAACAGGATGACGACCCCGATCGCCGCACCCAGGAAGAAGGCGATCCGCCAGCCGAGATCGGGATCGAACAGAGCCGGATCGAGCAGCACGATGCTCCCCATCCCCGCAATCGCAGCGCCCACCCAGAAGCTGCCGTTGATCGCCAGATCGGTCCAGCCGCGCCGCCGTGCGGGGATCAATTCCTGGATGGCCGAATTGATCGCGCTATATTCGCCACCGATCCCCGCGCCGGTAATGAAGCGAAGCAACGCGAAGCTGGGCAGATCCCAGGCAAAGGCCGTCGCCGCCGTCGCGCTGAAGTAAACGGCCAGCGTGATCGAAAAGAGCTTCTTGCGCCCCAGCCGATCGGTGAGCCAGCCGAAGAACAGAGCGCCCAACACCGCGCCCGCCAGATAGGCGCTGTTGGCGAAACCGACATCCGCCGCCGAAAAGCGCAGCGTCGGGCTTTGCCGCAGCGCCCCCGCCACCGATCCGGTCAACGTTACTTCGAGGCCGTCGAGAATCCAGGTGATTCCCAACGCCACCACCACCAGCCAGTGAAAGCGGCCCCAGGGCAGGCGATCGAGCCGGGCGGGGACGTCGGTTTCGACGATCGTCGCGGGGGCGGTGCGGCGGGACATCGATATGCTAACCGTCCGCCCGCCATGCTGTTCCGCCTGTGCGCCACGGCACAGATTATCTTGGCCTCGACTCGCTATTGCTATCGCTGCAACTTGGGAAGCATAGTATTCGTAGCTGTCGGGGTGCCGTGAAACAGGAGGGTTGTTGCCGTGCGTATCAAGCTAGTCGCGCCGTTGGTTCTCATCGCTTTCGCCGCCGCGCCGCTCGGTGCGCAGCAGGCCCAATATAGCGTCGAGGACATTCAGAAGTCTTTCGCGGTCGATTGCTCGTCGGTCGATCCGGCCAACCCGCCCGCCGAATGCGCCGTCGACGAGGCCCCCGCCAAGGGACCGCGCACCAGCGCGACACGCGGCTTCTCTGTCGGCCGCACCAACAACAAGGGCGTGGGCGTGACGCCGGGCGGAAACCCCGCCGCCGCGGCCAAGCCGGTCAAGAAGACCTATGCCGCGCCCAAGCCGCTGCCGCCGGCGCGCAAGGATCTGCTGATCACCTTCGAAAACGCATCGTCGGCGCTGACCGCGCAGGCGATGGCCAATATCCGCGTCTTCGCCAAGGCGCTGCAGACGCCGGCGCTGTCGAGCATGCGCTTCGCGATCGACGGACACACCAATGCCGTCGGCAATCGCGAATATAACATCCAGCTTTCGAAGGAGCGCGCGCAGGCCGTTGCCTCGCTGCTCGGCGATCTGGGCATCGCCCCATCGCGTCTCGAAGTGAACGGCTGGGGCTTCGACAAGCCGGCCAATCCGTCCGATCCAGCGGGCGCCGCCAACCGCCGCGTCGAGGCGCGTCGACTCTGAAGATCAACGGGCGGGCTGTGCAAGCCCGCCCGTCCTCCAGCCGCCGATCTCGTGCTCGATCGTCGCCAGCCGTTCGAGCAATGTCACCGCGAACTGCGGGTCGCGCGACACCATCAACACTTCGTCGTTCAGCAGCCGTGAATTGCGGTTGTAGTTGATGCTGCCCGTGTAGCTGGTGAAGCCGCCATCGCGTTCGACGACGATGAATTTGGCGTGCATCGGCAGCCCGTCCGGATGGCGATATCGGCGAATATGGACGCCCGCCGCATTGAGCCGGCGCACCGACGATTCGGGCACGCGTCGCTCGGTATCATGCACCACCAGCAATATCTCGACCCTGCGCTCGGCCGCCCTGGCGAGCCGATCGACCATGTCGCCTTTCAGGTGCGATATCGCGGCCCATAGCCGATCACCGCGATCGAGCCGATCGACCTCATCCTCGACGATGTCGGCGCGTAGGCGGGGATAGAAATAGAGCCTGGTGTCACGGTCGCGGTAAATGCGGTTCTGGTGCGCATCGAACCGGTCGATCGAACCGCCGCGTTCGCCCAGCAGCCTGACCTGAGCGATCAGCGTATCGATCAGCCCGGGGCTGACGACATCGATCAGCATATTGTGCCCGCGATCCTGATCGCCGATCTCATCGAGCGTCGCCTTGTCGGTCCCCTCGTCACCCGAAGGATTGAAGGATCCGATCATCGCCACCCGCTCTCCCGGGGCATCGAACGCATAGATTTTCGTGTGGAGCTTTCCGCTGATCCGATCGAACGGCTCGATCGGTTCGGCACGGACGACCAATCCCTTCCCCAGCTTGCGCAGCACCGCGAGCGCGGCGTCGTTGGCGGTTTCCAGCCTAGGATCACCGTCGACGACCAACAGCACGCGCACTCCGCGCCGCTGCGCCGCGACCAAGGCCCGCGCCAGATCGCGGTCGCGAAAATAGTAGGTCGCCCAATAGATCGATCCGCCGGCCGGCATCGCCGCGATCCGCTGCGCGAGCAGGTTGCTCAGCGCACCCACCGGCTTGTCGGGGCCACCGAAATGCACCTTGCCCACCCGATCGCGCCCACCGCGATCGACGTTCACCACCGGCTCCGGCCGCGCGATGCAAAGAACGAACACCGTCCAGACGACAAAGATCGCCGCCGCCAACGTGGCCAATATCAGGGCCACCCGGCCGATCACCTGCTTGCGCACGCCACCTTCCTCAACACGAATTGCACGGTCGCTAGGAGGTGGCGACTGTCCTGTCCATTAATCTGGATGCCGCCGCCATCTTCGGTTGTCGCGAGCCACCCCGCTGGCTAGGTCGGTCCCATGCAGATCCGTCCCATTTCCGCGATCCGCCACTTCCTTCACACTGAAGCGGCCGGCGGCATCGTCCTGATCCTGTCGGCCGCCGCCGCGATGATCGTCGCGAACAGCCCGCTGGCCGAACCCTATTTCCACCTGCTCCACGCCAAAGCGGGGCCGCTGTCGATCCATCACTGGATCAACGATGCGGCGATGGCCCTGTTCTTCCTGCTGGTGGGGCTGGAGATCAAACGCGAATTCCTCGACGGCCATCTCTCGCAGTGGTCCGATCGCATCCTGCCCTTCGTCGCGGCCGGGGCCGGGATGATCGTGCCCGCACTCGTTTATCTGGGGATTGCAGGGTTCGATGGCGGCGCGGCGCGCGGCTGGGCGATCCCGTCCGCCACCGACATCGCCTTCGCGATCGGCGTGCTGGCCCTGCTCGGCAGCCGCGCACCCGCGTCACTAAAACTGTTCCTGACCACAGTCGCGATCGTCGACGATATGGGCGCCGTTGCGATCATCGCAGTCGCCTACACCCCCAGTATCAGCGGCCCGGCCTTGCTTGCGGCCGCCATCTGCGTGGCGGCGATGTGGGCGCTGAACCGGGCAGGCGTGCGGCGACTCTGGCCTTATCTGCTGCTCGCAGTGCCGCTTTGGATCGCAACCTATTTGTCAGGCGTCCATGCGACGATCGCGGGCGTTGTCGCTGCGCTCACGATCCCGCTGTCGCTATCGCCGGCCGCGCCCGAAGACGCCGCCTCGCCGCTCCACCGGCTCGAACATGCGCTGCACCCCTGGGTCGCCTTCGCGATCGTGCCCTTGTTCGGCTTCGCCAATGCCGGCGTCGCACTGGGCGGGATTGGCTGGGCGCAAGTCTTCGCCCCGCTGCCGGTCGCAGTGGCCTTGGGCCTGTTCCTGGGCAAGCAGGTCGGCATCTTCGCCAGCGTGCGCGCCGCCGTGGCGCTTGGATGGGCCGCCCGCCCCGGCGGGGCGAGCTGGACGCAGGTCTATGGCGTCGCCCTGTTGTGCGGGATCGGCTTCACGATGAGCCTGTTCATCGGCGGCCTCGCCTTCAACGATCCGATCCTGATCGACGAGGTCAAGATCGGCGTGCTGGCCGGATCGATCCTGTCGGCGATCGCCGGCTATGCCGTCCTGCGCTTCAGCCGAGCTTGTCCTTCAGCGCCTTGAGCGCCGCGAACGGGCCAGTCTCGCCCTCACCCAGCACCCCCGCCGCCTTCAACACTTCGTCGGCGTCGGGCGAGCGCGGGAAGGGATCGAGCGCGAGGACCATCGTCTCGGCGACGGCCTCGCCCAGATCGATGGCGCTGCCTTCATATTCGACGACGTCGCAATCGGCCTCGGTCAGCTCGATCTCGTCGTCGGCCGTGCCCGGGCCGGTGGCAGCGACGAACTTCAGCACGAACGGCTCGCGTACCGTCGCAGGCATCGGCGTGCCGCTGGCGACACAAGCCTGGACGACCACCGCGTCGATCGTGCCCTCGGCGACGATGACGCCGTTCTTCGTGCCGATCGACGCCTTGGCCGCGAGCCGATCGACCGAGATCAGGCCAAATCGAGCCGCCAGCTTGGCGCGTTCGGCCTCGTCGGCTTCGATCGCAACCTCGCGCGCGCCTTCGCCGAGCGTATCGATCCGGTAGGTGCGGGAAAATTCGGGGGTCATGCGGTCGGCAGTCCCTGATCACGCAGCGTCGGCCAATCGGTTTCGGCCAGCCGCGCGGCGAGCGCGAGCATCGCTTCGGCGACCATATCCGGCCGCGCCTCCGGTCCCGGCTCGCCCCGCCACAGGTTGCGAATCAAGGCGGGCTGAAGCCCCTCGTCCGCATTCATCGCCTCGCGATAGGCGGTCAGCCGGCCGCCGATCGCCGAGATCATCCGCCCGATCTGCTTGCCGACCACCACGTCGCCGATCCCGATCTGGCGCAACTGCCCGTCCATGTCGTCGATGAAGATCTCGGTCAGCCGCGCGACGGGCTCCAGCCCCGGATTGCCTTCCGCCTCCAGGCGCAGCAGCAGCAGCGAGAGGATCGCCGCGATCATGTCGAACCGGCCGTCGAGCGTGTCGGGCACGCCCGCCTCGGCATACCACCACGGCTGGCGCGCGGTCTGCACCACCGAATTGTAGAGCGGAACCAGCTGCGTTCGCGGATCACGCCGCGTCAGCAGCTTCTTCACCAAATTCACCAAGCACGTCCTTCTTGTCATCATGGTACGCGGCCATCTTGCCACGCCCCATCGGCGCAGCATATTGAGGCGCTTCGCGTCGGGCGCAATGGTTCGTGCGAAGAGTGTCGGTTTCCGTGTTCCGTTCCCAGGGAGTTTCGCATGTCCATCAAGCTGTCGCGCGCCGCGGCGATCTGCGCTGCGATCGCCCTCGCCGGCCTGTCCGGGGCATGCGCGCGGATCCGCGATCACAAGGGCTATGTCGTCGACAGCACGCTGATCGGCACGGTGCAACCGGGCGTCGACAACCGCGAATCGGTGTCCAAGACGCTGGGCCGTCCGAGCTTCGCGGGCCAGTTCGACGGCGACAAGACCTGGTATTATGTCGCCCGCGACACGCGCCAGATCGCCTTCCGCAACCCGCGCCCGATCGCCCAGACCACCCTGATCGTCCATTTCGACGCCAAGGGGAATGTCGCCTCGGTCGAACGTTCGGGGATCGAAAAGGTCGCGCGCGTCTCGATCTATGGCGAAAAGACGCCGACGCTGGGCCGCGATCGCGGCTTCTTCTCCGAACTGTTCGGCAATATCGGCCGGGTCGGCGGCGTAAGCCAGGGCGGCGGCACCGCGGATAACCCGAACTGATTTTAATCCTGCCCCGCCGGGGAAGGATAAAGACCAGCTTCAGGCGCCCTCGGCGCGGAGTGGTCGCGCCAATAGCTGATCGACCACCGCGCGCACGCTCGCTTCGCCGGCGAGCAGCGCGTTGACCGCGCCGACGATCGGCATCTCGACGCCGACCGCCTTCGCTGCCTGTGCCAGAACCGGCGCGGTCGAGGCGCCCTCGGCCACGGTGCGGCGATCGGCGAGCAGTTCGGATGCCGGGATGCCCTCGCCCAGCCCCTTGCCCAGCGAGAAATTGCGACTGCTGGTCGACGAACAGGTGAGGACGAGGTCGCCCAGGCCCGCAAGCCCCGACAGCGTTTCGACGCGCGCGCCCCGCGCCAGGCCGAAGCGGACCATTTCCGCAAAGCCCCGGCTGATCAGCGCCGCGCGCGCATTCTGCCCCAGCCCCGCGCCTTCGACGACGCCGCAGGCGATCGCGAGAACGTTCTTCACCGCGCCGCCAATCTCCGCGCCGACGACATCGTCGCTCGAGTAGGGCCGGAAGCCGGGCCGCGCGAGCCGGGCCGCAAGCGCGCGACCGAGATCGGCGTCGGCGCAGGCGAGCGTGATCGCGGTCGGCTGTCCCGCCGCCACTTCATGCGCGAAGGTGGGCCCCGAAAGAACCGCGATCGGCGATGCGGGCCGGACTTCGGCAGCGACTTCGGACATCAGCAATTGCGTGCCCGCCTCGATCCCCTTGGCGCACAGGATCAGCGGCGCGTCACCCGCAGGCAGCTCGGCCAGCACCGATCGCAGGAATTGCGCGGGCACGACGATGACCAGCGCGTCGCAATCCGCCAGATCGGCGAGCGCCGCCGTCGCGCGAATCTTCGGCGACAGCGGGATGACCGGCAGAAACAGCGGGTTGGCATGGCTGGCGTTGACCGAGTCGACCACCTCGGCCTCGCGCGCCCACAGCAGGACGTCCGACCCGTCCGACGCGATTACCTGCGCCATCGCGGTGCCCCACGCGCCGCCACCGATCACGCCCAGCTTTGTAAAGCTCATGCCTTCACCCCTGCTCCCCGCGCCTTTTCGGCCGTGGGATCGAGCGGCCAGCGCGCGCGCGGCGGCGTCTCCATCCCGTCGAACAAACCCGCCGCGAAGCGCTCTGCTCCCGCCCACGCGATCATCGCGCCATTGTCGGTGCACAGCCACAAGGGCGGCGCCACGAACCGCAAGCCATTGTCCCCCGCCAGCCCCGCGAGCGCGGTGCGCACGGCTTCATTGGCCGCGACCCCGCCCGCGACGACCAGCGCGGTCGCCCCCTCGGCGCGATCCAGCGCGCGGCGGGTGCGATCGACAAGGCAATCGACGACGGCCTGCTGGAACGACGCGGCAATGTCGGCAGACCGATGGATGCCGGCGTCGCGGGCGCGCAGCACCGCGCTTTTCAGGCCCGCGAAAGAGAAATGCGGTTCGGCGGTGCCGACCAGCGGGCGCGGCAGCTTCACCGCTTTCGGATCGCCCTCGCGCGCCGCCGCTTCGACCGCGGGGCCGCCGGGAAAGCCGAGGCCAAGCAGCTTGGCGGTCTTGTCGAACGCCTCGCCCGCCGCATCGTCGATCGTGGTCGCAAGGCGGGCATAATCGCCCACGCCACGCACCAGCAGCAGCTGGCAATGCCCGCCCGACGCCAGCAGCAGCAGATAGGGGAAGCGCAGGTCGCGATCCGCGAGGCGCGGCGACAGCGCATGTCCTTCCAGATGGTTGACCGCGATCAGCGGCTTGCCCGCCGCGTGGGCGAGCGCCTTGCCCGTCATCAGGCCGACCATCACCCCGCCGATCAGCCCCGGGCCTGCGGTCGCGGCGATCGCGTCGACCTGGCTCAGCGTCAGCCCCGCATCGGCCAGCGCGGCTTCGACCAGGGGGGTCGCCATCTCGACATGCGCGCGCGCCGCCAGCTCGGGCACCACCCCGCCGAACGGCCGGTGCGCCGCCTCCTGCCCCGCGAGGCGATGCGACAGCACCCGGCCATCGTCGCTCACCAGCGCGGCGGCGGTCTCGTCGCAGCTTGATTCGATGCCGAGGATGATGGCCATGCGCGCGCCTCTACCCGGTCGTGCCACGAATGTCGAAAACCGCGGAATTGATCCGATTTCGGAACAAAGTACGCAATCGTTAATTGTACGTTTACGACACAATAAGGGGTGGTGGTTTTGCGTCGATCCTTCGCGATCCTTTCGGCCGTGTTGATGGCCGTACCGATACCGGCTTCGGCCTCAACGTTTCTCAGCTTCAACGGCAGCACCGGCGTGTTCGGAAACGACCTGACCGACAGCCCAATGTTCTCCGACACGATCGATCTCGGCGCGTTGCCTGTCGGCTGGATGATTTCCGCCACGATCAGCTCGACCTATCAGGACGGGCTGCAGGGGGAGCAGGACATCGATTTCACCGGCGTCACGCTGAACGGGCAGGCATTCGATATCGGCTCCAGCGGGCAGAACGAATTCCGCTTCATCAACAATGCGGTCGCGCAGGGCACGACCAACCTGTTCCAGATCAGCGGGACCAGCGGCACCAATTCGAGCTATTCGGGCACGATCAACGTCGCGCCGGTGCCCGAACCTGCGACCTGGATGATGCTGATTTGCGGCTTCGGCATGATCGCGATGGCACTGCGCCGCAGCTGGCGCAAAGCGGGCGAGGTTTTGCAGGCGGTCTGACTCTTCCGCTTGGGGCCCAGCCCGCTTATGAGGCGGCGCAATGACTATATCTCCCCGCCCCGACCGTCCCCTGCGCCTCGGCACCCGCGGCTCGCCGCTTGCGCTTACCCAGGCGCGGATGGTGATCGCCGCGCTGCGCGATGCGCATGGCTGGGGCGAAGGCGCGATCGAGATCGTCGAAATCAAGACAAGCGGGGATCGCATCCAGGATCGCAAGCTGGCCGAGGTTGGCGGCAAGGCCTTGTGGACCAAGGAACTCGATCGCGCGCTAACCGCGGGTGAGATCGACTTTGCGGTCCATTCGATGAAAGACGTCGAAACGATCCGCCCGGCGGAGATCGCGATCGCCGCGATGCTCGAGCGAGCCGACGTGCGCGACAGGCTGATCGGCGTCGAATCGATCGCGAACCTGCCGCAAGGTGCGCGCGTCGGTACCTCCTCGCCCCGCCGTTCGGCCCAGATCCTGCGCGCGCGGCCCGATGCCGCGATCGTGCTGTTCCGGGGCAATGTCGATACGCGGCTGAGGAAGCTGACCGATGGCGAGGCGGACGCGACGTTGCTCGCCGCTGCGGGCCTCGATCGGCTCGGCCGCGACGATGTCGGCCATGTCGTGCGCGTCGACGAGATGCTACCCGCCCCAGCGCAGGGCGCCGTCGGGATCGAAACGCTGGCGGACAATGCCGAGATGCGCGCGCTGCTGGCCGCGATCGATCATGCGCCGACCCACGTCTGCGTCTCGGCCGAACGCGCCTTGCTTGCGGCCCTTGGCGGCGATTGCCGATCACCGATCGCCGCGCTCGCGATCGAGAGCGGTGGCGGCATTCATCTGCGCGCCGAAATCCTGACCGAAGATGGTCGCGAGCATGTCGCCGACGATGCGATGCTGCGTGTCGAAGAGGCGGAGGCCGATGCCCACGCCCTTGCCACCCGCCTGCTAGACCGCGCCTCCCCTGCCCTGCGTTCGCTGTTCGCCGGCCCTTTGGCAACCGAACAATGAGCCGCCCCGCGCTCATCATCCTGCGTCCCGAACCCGGCGCGACCCAGACGATGAAGCTGGCGCGCGAACAAGGTTGGAACCCCTATGTCTCACCGATCTTCCGCATCGAATCCGTCGCCTGGGATGCGCCGCCCGCCGCGGACTATGAGGCGCTGATCGTCACCAGCGCCAACGCCGTGCGCCAGGCGGGCAAGGCGCTGCGCCAGTATCGCGACCTTCCGGCTTATGCCGTCGGATCCGCTACCGCCCGCGCGCTCAAGGCCGAAGGCTTTCCCGATATCCACACCGGCCGGGGCGATGCGAATGCTCTGCTTGCCACGCTGGCCGAGGAAGGCGTGAAGCGCGCGCTGCACCTCGCCGGCGTCGAGCATCGCGACGCGGCCCACCCCGACGTCGTGGTCGATCGCCGCATCGTCTATGAAAGCGCGGCTGCCGGCCAGCTGGGCCAGGGCACACGCACCGCACTGACGGCGGGCGGCGCGATCGTGCTGCTCCATTCGGGCCGCGCGGCACAGCGCTTCGCCGAACTGGTGGATCAGGACGGGATCACCCGCGCCGGGATCGGCATCGCGGCGCTTTCACCCGCCATCCTGGCCGACGCCGGCACGGGCTGGGGCGCCACGATCACGGCCCCCAAGCCCGATGACATCGCGCTGCTGGCGGCGGCCGCGCGTCTGTGCCACTAAACACGCCTATGGCGACCGATCCCTATTCATCTTCCGCGCCGCGCCGCTCGGTGATGCCCATCTTGTTGATGGTGCTGTTCGCGTTGTTGCTGGGAATGGGTGCGATGGGATGGCTCGTCCATCGGTATGACGAGGTCGCCGATCGCCTGCACCCCCAGAAGCCTGTCGTCGTGCGCCAGCCGGTCGCCACGCCACGCGCCATCCCGACGCCCGCGCCCGCCGCGATGCCGATCCCGGCCGAGCAGGTCGACCAGCGGATCGAGACGCTGGAGGACAAGGTCGACCAGCTCGATCGCAAGACGCAGACCGCAACCGGCGAAGCATCCCGCGCCGAAGCGTTGCTGCTCGCCTTCGCCGCGCGCCGCGCGATCGATCGCGGCCAGCCGCTCGGCTATCTCGAAGGCTTGCTGCGCGAGCGTTTCGGCGGGGTCGAACCGCAGGGCATCGCCACCGCGATCAGCGCCTCGCGCCAGCCGGTGACGATCGAACAGCTCCGCCAGCAACTCGACGTCATCGCCCCGCTGACCCAGGGGCCGACGATCGAAGAAGGCTGGTGGGACGGCGTCCGGCGCGAGCTGGGCGAGATGATCCGCATCCGCAAGGCGGACGCTCCATCGCCGCTGCCCGTCGATCGGATCGCCCGCGCCCGCGATTATCTGGCGGCCGGCCGTGTCGACGCTGCGCTCGCCGAAGTCGCGCGCCTGCCGCAGCAGAAGGCCGTCGCCGATTGGGTCGCGCTCGCCCGCCGCTACGTTCAGGCCCGCGTCGCGCTCGACAAGATCGAAACGGCGGCGCTGCTACAGCCGGTGCCGGTGGTTCAGGCGATTGATACGACGGACGAGTAATCCTCTCCCAAGGGAGACGATCGAAACATCAAAAATCCACGGCGATCCCGTTCAGCTCATAGTCGCCATAGCGCGTGGGATCGGGACCCTTGCGGCCGCCGGCCTCAGGGGCGATGGGCACCTCCTGCGGTTCGGGCACCGGCGGGCTGGGCGACAGGTGCGCCGGGGGTTTGACATGATCGGGGCGCTTGCCAGTCATCGCACGTCCATCCGCAATTGAAGAAACCTCGTCTTCCCCCCACATTGGGCGGGAGAGGAGCAAAGGCAAGATGAACGCGATCCGGACGACCATGTTGCTGGCGGCGCTGACCGCTTTGTTCATGGCGTTGGGCTTTACGATCGGCGGCAAAGGCGGCGCGATGATCGCGCTCCTGGTCGCGGCCGGCATGAATCTGTTCACCTTCTGGAATGCCGACAGCATCGTGCTGCGCATGCATGGCGCGCGCGAGGTGGACGCCACCAGCTGCCCCGAATTCGTCGGGCTGGTCCACGGCCTCGCGCGGCGTGCCAACCTGCCGATGCCGCGCGTCTATGTGATCGACAGCGAACATCCCAACGCCTTCGCCACCGGACGCGACCCGGCGCATGCCGCCGTCGCCGCGACCACCGGCCTGCTCGCCATTCTCGATCGCGACGAGATCGAGGGCGTGATGGCGCACGAGCTCGCTCACGTCCGCAACCGCGATACCCTGATCATGACGATGACCGCGACGATCGCGGGCGCAATCTCGATGCTCGCCAATTTCGGAATGTTCTTCGGCGGCGGGCGCGATCGCGACGGCGGGCAGGTGCTCGCGACGATCCTCGCCGTCTTCGTCGCCCCCTTCGCTGCGATGATCGTGCAGATGGCGATCAGCCGGAATCGCGAATATGGCGCCGATCGCGGCGGTGCGGAGATTTCGGGCAAGCCCCGCGCGCTTGCCTCCGCCCTCGCCAAGCTTGCCAACGGGGCCAGCCGCAATCCCAGCCCGGTGGTGCGCGCCAACCCGGCCGCCTCCGCGCTCTACATCGTGCCGGGCAGCGGGCGCGACAGCATGTTTTCCACCCATCCGGCGACCGAGAATCGCATCGCCGAACTCGAAGCGATCGCCGATGACATGGGCCTGCTCACCGCCGCCCCGCGCCCTGCGGTCGTGGCGCACAGCTCGGTACCTAAGTCGCGTCGACGCGTCAGCGCGCTCGATCCGACCCGGCGGCGTTGATCGCCCTTCGCGGGAGCGCCGAAACTGCTAAGGGGTCGCGATGAACGACGATCCCACCGGAACGCCCACCCGCCGCGCCGCACTCAAGCTCCTCGATGCGGTGCTGCGCCGTGGCGTTCCGCTCGAGGCCGCGATGGACGCGGCATGCGGCGAACTCGATCGCGGCGACGACCGCGCTTTCGCCCACGCGATCGCCGCCGAGACGCTGCGGCGCCTGCCCGATCTCGACGCGCTGATCGACACCGCGACCGAGCGTGACCTGCCGCCCGATGCCAAGGCGCGCTTCGCGCTGCGCATCGCGCTGGTCCAGGCGCTCAGCCTCAACACGCCGCACCACGCCGCGATCAGCACCGTCCTGCCCCTGCTCGACGGCGGGCCGCGAAAGCTGGTCCACGGCGTTTTCGGCACCCTGATGAAGCAGGGCGTGGCCCTGCCCGATCCGCCGCGCCTGCCCGAAGCGGTCGAGGCGCGCTGGGCCGCCAGCTGGAGCAAGGATGCGGTTGAAGCCGCCCGCCGTTCGATCGCGGCCCCACCGCCCGTCGACCTCACCCTCAAGCCCGGCCTCGACACCGCCGAATGGGCCGCGCGGCTCGAAGGCGTCAGCCTTGCCCCCGGCCATGTGCGCATCCCCGCCGGCCGCCGCATCTTCGATCTCGACGGCTATTACGAAGGCGCGTGGTGGGTTCAGGATCTCGCCGCGACGCTTCCCGTGCGCCTGGTCGGCGAAGGCAAGGGCCGCCGTGCGCTCGATCTGTGTGCGGCCCCCGGCGGCAAGACCATGCAGCTCGCCGCCGCCGGCTGGAACGTGACCGCCGTCGACATGTCCGAACCGCGGATCGAGCGGTTGCGCGAAAATCTGGAACGGACCCGGCTGACCGCCGAGGTCGTGGTCCACGATGCCGAAACCTTCGCGGCGCCCGCCTTCGACGCGGTGCTGCTCGATGCGCCCTGTTCGGCGACCGGCATCTTCCGGCGCCATGTCGAGGTGCTGTATCGCGCCACGCCGCGCATCATCGCCGATATGGCCGCCCTGCAGGAACGATTGATCGATCATGCCGCCAGCCTCGTCGCGCCCGGCGGCACGTTGATCTACGCGGTGTGTTCGCTGGAGGCCGACGAGGGCGAGCAGATCGCCAAGGGCTTCATCGCCCGCAATTCCACCGATTGGGCGCTCGATCCGGTCGCGGCGGATGAACTGCCCACCGGTTTTGTCCCCGACAAGGTCGGCCGCGTCCGCGTGCGCCCGGGTGCCATCGCGGAACAGGGCGGTGCCGACGGCTTCTTCATTGTACGCTTCCGCCGCCTTGTCGGCTCATCGCGCGTTGGCTAATCGGGGTCGATGAGCAATCCTGTCCTGATCTCTCCGTCCATCCTGTCCGCCGACTTCGCCAAGCTGGGCGAGGAGGTGCGCGCCATCGATGCGGCGGGGGCGGACTGGATCCATGTCGACGTGATGGACGGCCATTTCGTGCCGAACATCACGATCGGCCCCGCCGTGGTGAAGGCGTTGCGCCCGCATTCGGCCAAGACCTTCGACGTCCATCTGATGATCTCCCCGGTCGATTCCTTCCTGGAGGATTTCGCCAATGCCGGCGCGGACATCATCACTGTCCATCCCGAAGCGGGGCCACACACCCACCGCACCGTCCAGCGGATCAAGGCGCTGGGCAAACGGGCCGGCATCTCGCTCAACCCCGCGACGCCCGCCAAGATGCTCGATTATCTGATCGACGATATCGACCTGGTCCTGGTGATGAGCGTCAACCCCGGCTTCGGCGGGCAGAGCTTCATCGACAATCAGCTGCGCAAGATCGAAGCGATTCGCAAGATGATCGACAAGACCGGCCGGCATATCGACCTTGAGGTCGACGGCGGCATCGACGTGAACACCGCGCCCCGCGCGATCGCGGCGGGCGCCAACGTGCTGGTCGCGGGCACCGCCAGCTTCAAGGGCGGGCCCGACCATTATGCCGCCAACATCGCGGCGCTGAAGCGCCGGGAGCCGCAACCCGCGTGAGCGAAAGCGGCCCGCCCGCTGCCGACGACGGAGTGGTGCCGGGAAAGCGGCTGATCCGCGTCGAGCATGACAAGGGCCGCTCGCTCGCCGAGCGGCTGGCGGGCGGGTTCAACATCCTCGCCTGGCGGTCCCCCATCCACGCCTTCCGCCTGCGCGGCCGCTATCCGCTCAAGCTGCTCGGCGTGCCCGTCGATCCGATCGAGGGGCTGGTGCGCGGCGGCGGCGCGATGCTCGATGGCGAGATCGTGTGGCAGGGCGAGAGCGTGGCGATCGCCGATTACGATTTCCGCCCGCGCAAGATGTCGCGCGCCTTCGCCGATTATCTGCAGAGCTTCGCCTGGCTGCGCGAGCTTTCCGCCGCCGGCCCGCGCACCCGCGTCGCGCCGATCGCCGAGATGCTGACCCGCCGCTGGGTCGACGCCTATGGCAAGCAGGTGCACGAGACCGCGTGGCGGCCCGACCTGTGGGGACGGCGCATCCTGTTCTGGGGGGCGCACGCGCCGCTGATCCTGTCGTCCGACGATGCCGCCTATCGCACCGCCGTGCTCAACGCGCTGGCCAAGGGCGCGCGGCATCTGGATGCGGAGGCGGACAAGGCGATGCCCGGCCTGCCGCGGATCGCCGCCTGGATCGGCGTGGTCGCGGCCGGCCTGCTGGTACCCGGCGGCGAGGAGCGGCAACTGCACGGCGAGCGCGGCCTTGCCCGCCTGCTCGCCGAACTGGTCCATGCCGATGGCGGCTTCGTCAGCCGATCCCCCGCCGACCAGACCGACCTGATCGCGCTGCTGAGCCAGCTCAAGCGCTTCTACGACATGCGCGACCAGCGCGTGCCCGCACCGATGACCGAGGCGCTTGCCCGCGCCGTGCCCGCCTTGATGGGGATCGCGATGGGTGATGGCGGCCTTTCGAGCTGGCAGGGCTGCGCTCCGATCGACGGCGGGCGGCTCGACGCGGTGATCGCGGCGACCGGCGTCCGCGCCCGCCCGCGCCGCCAGTCGCGCGAATGGGGTTATCAGCGGCTGGCGATGGGGCATGCCCGCATCGTCGTCGACGCCGCCCCGCCATCCCCCACCCGCTTCGCCACCGGCGCCTGCGCATCGACGCTGGCGCTGGAGATGTCGGACGGGCCGTGGCGGATGATCGTCAATTGCGGCGGCGGCACGGGCGCGACCAACGCGCTGCCCGAGGAGCTTTCGCATGCGCTGCGCAGCACAGCGGCGCATTCGACGCTGACGATCGCCGACAGCAATTCGACCGCGACCCACCCCGACGGGACGCTGGGCGCGGGCGTGACCCAGGTCGAGGTCGACCGCGACGAGGATGTGCGCGGCAGCCGGATCGACATGAGCCATGACGGCTATGTCCGCCGCTATGGCTTCGTCCACCGCCGCAGGATCGCGCTCAGCACCGATGGTCGCGAAGTGATGGGCGAGGATCTGCTGGAGCCGCAGGGTCGGCGTGGGCGCAGTGGCGCTGGCGACTATGCGATCCGGTTCCATTTGTCGCCCGACGTCGATGTGTCGCCGACCAGCGATGGCGCGGGCGCAGTGCTTCGGATCGCGCAGGGGGCGATGTGGCGCTTCCGCGCGATCGGCGGCGAGGTCGCGATCGAGGACAGCCTGTGGATCGACAGCCGCGGCCGGCCGCACAACACCCGTCAGATCGTGATCAGCGGCCCGGTGCCTGCCGAGGGTATAGCCGTGAAATGGGGACTGGCGCGATCGAATTAGCGACGGTGTAATCGTGAAAGCCACAAAGGTGCGGCTTTCACGGCCTTTGGTGATCGAGTCGGAAGGATTCAAAGAGGCGCGTGATGAAACCGACGAACGATAGAACAAAAGAGGAACATTATCAAGCATCGATCGCACGGTTCATTGCCGGGCGGCTGCCTCTGACGACTGTGCCCTTCGTGCCGGAACTGCAGGTGCACAAAGCCGTGCCGACGAGCGGGCTGCGCGAACTGGCCGAGCGCGATCCGGGATTCGACACCCCCTATTGGGCGCATCATTGGGGCGGCGGGCTGGCACTGGCCCGCTTCGTGCTGGATCGCCCCGAAACGGTGGCGGGGCGGCGGGTGCTCGACCTGGGGACGGGATCGGGGATCGTCGCGATCGCGGCGATGCTGGCCGGCGCGGGCGAGGTGATCGCAGCCGATGTCGATCCCTATGCGATAGAAGCGCTGCAACTGAACGCGGCGGCGAACGACGTGACGGTCACGCCCTGGTTCGGCGACATGACCACCGCCGGGGCGATACCCGACGTCGATATCGTTCTGGTCGGCGATCTTTTCTACGACAAGGGGACCGCGCGACGGGTGACCTCGTTCCTGACCTTGTGCCGCGCGACCGACATCGACGTGCTGATCGGCGACCCGCGTCGCGCCTTTCTGCCGCAGGGGCTGGAGGCGGTGGCGAGCTACACCGTGTCCGAAGCGAGCGGCGCGCAGGATGCCGACGCCAAGCCGAGCAGCGTGTTCCGCTTTTAACGCCGTTCGGGCGGGATATCGCGAACGCGCGCCGAGAGTTCCGCGATTTCCTGCGCGGTGAAGCTCAGGTGGACGCGCGCCGTCGACGCCGGGCATTGCGCGACCGAGAGACCCGGACGCCATTCGGTCGTCGGGCGAATCGGTCGGGGCGTGAAGCCGCCGCCGCAATTCGGGCAGACATTGTGGAGATGCGTCTCCACGCAATCGGCGCAGAAGGTGCACTCATAGGTGCAGATTCGCGCGTCGGTCGCCGCGGGCGGCAGATCCTTGTCGCAATATTCGCAGTTCGGGCGGAGTTCGAGCATGGGGCACAATCGCCATCGAGCCTGCTTCTGGCAACCGGCTTTTCGTCATTGCGAAGCGAAGCCGAAGCAATGACGAAGAGGGCGTGCGGCATTGATGGCCCGCCCGCCTTCCCCTAAGGCCGCGCGCGACTCTTCTCAGCTTCCGGGGCCAGACATGACCGAGATCGCGATCAAGCGCGCGCTGCTTTCCGTTTCCGACAAGGCAGGGCTCGTCGAGCTGGGCCAGGCGCTCGCCGCCAAGGGGGTCGAGCTGGTGTCGACCGGCGGCACCGCCAAGGCGCTGCGCGAGGCGGGGCTGACCGTGAAAGACGTGTCGGACCTGACCGGCTTTCCCGAGATGATGGACGGCCGCGTCAAGACGCTGCACCCGATGGTCCATGGCGGCCTGCTGGCGGTGCGCGACGATGCGGGGCATGTGGCGTCGATGCAGGAGCATGGGATCGGCGCGATCGATCTGGTCGTCGTCAATCTCTACCCGTTCGCGCAGACCGTCGCCAAGGGCGCCGAGCGTGACGAGATCATCGAGAATATCGATATCGGCGGGCCTTCGATGGTGCGATCGGCCGCCAAGAACCACGCCTTTGTCGCGATCGTGACCGACCCGGCCGATTATGCGCTGGTCGCCAGCGGCGTGACCACGCTGGAGGATCGCAAGCGCTTCGCCGCCAAGGCGTTTGCCGCGACCGCCGAATATGACGCGATGATCGCGAGCTGGTTCGGCTTCGGCGATCAGGGTCAGATGTTCCCCGACCAATTGTCCTTCCCGCTGCGCAAGGCCGAGGGGCTGCGCTATGGCGAGAATCCGCATCAGTCCGCCGCTCTCTATGTGCCCGCCGGCCCATCGGCGCGCGGCATCGCGCAGGCGGCCCAGGTGCAGGGCAAGGAGCTGAGCTACAACAATTATAACGACGCCGACGCGGCGCTGGAGCTGGTCAGCGAATTCCGCGACGGGCCGCCGACCGTGGTGATCGTGAAACACGCCAATCCGTGCGGCGTCGCGACCGGCGAGACGCTGATCGAAGCCTATAAAGCGGCGCTCGATTGCGACAGCGTGTCGGCGTTCGGCGGGATCATTGCGGTGAACCGCCCGCTCGACGGCAAGACCGCCGAGGCGATCAGCGGCATCTTCACCGAAGTCGTCGCAGCGCCCGACGCCGATGACGAGGCCAAGGCGGTGTTCGCCAAGAAGAAGAATCTGCGCCTGCTGCTGACGGGCGACCTGCCCGATCCGGCGCGCGGCGGATTGTCACTGAAAACAATCGCCGGCGGCGTCCTGGTGCAATCGCGTGACAATGGCCGGATCGACCGTGACGATCTGAAGGTCGTCACCAAGCGCCAGCCGACCGAGCAGGAATTGAAGGACTGCCTGTTCGCGTGGACCGTGGCCAAGCATGTCAAGTCGAACGCGATCGTCTATGCCAAGGACAATGCGACCGCCGGCGTTGGCGCGGGGCAGATGAACCGCCTCGAATCGGCGCGGATCGCGGCGTGGAAGGCCAAGGACGCCGCCGACAAGGCGGGCTGGACCACGCCGCGCACGATCGGCTCCGCCGTCGCCTCCGACGCCTTCTTCCCCTTCGCCGACGGCCTGCTGGCGGCGGTGGAGGCTGGCGCCACGGCGGTGATCCAGCCGGGCGGATCGATCCGCGACCAGGACGTAATCGATGCGGCCGACGAAGCGGGCCTCGCGATGGTCTTCACCGGAATGCGGCATTTCCGGCATTGACCCGAAAGCGTTTGCGCGCGTTTAGAGGGGAATGGCGGACGCGGGCATAGAGACGATCGGCAATAGCGGACCCGGCGGACCATTTGCGCCTTTACGCTGGCCGCTGTTCCGGCGAATCTGGTCGGCGTCGCTCTTTTCCAATTTCGGGCAACTGATCCAGGGCGTCGGCGCCGCATGGGCGATGACGCAAATGACCGGGCGGGCCGAGATGGTCGGCCTGGTCCAGTCGGCAACCTTTGCGCCGATCATGCTGCTGGCGGTGATCGCAGGTGCGGTGGCCGACGTTTATGATCGCCGCAAGATTGCGCTTTACGCGCTGTCGCTATCGCTGGTCGGCGCGGTGGGGCTGAGCCTCGTGTCGGCGGCGGGGCTGCTGACGCCCGGGCTGTTGCTGGTGTTCTGCTTCATCGTGGGCACAGGCGCCGCGATGTTCGCCCCGGCATGGCAGGCATCGGTGGGTGAGCAGGTGCCGCAGCGCGATCTGCCCGCCGCGATCGGGCTCAACTCGATCAGCTACAATATCGCGCGCAGCTTCGGCCCTGCGATCGGCGGCTTCCTGGTCGCGCTGGCGGGTGTGCTGGCGGCGTTCGGGGCGAATGCGCTGTCCTACATCCCGCTGATCATCGTGATGTATCTGTGGAAGCGCATGCCCGAAAAATCGCGCCTGCCGCCCGAAGGGCTGGTGCGCGCGGTGATTTCCGGCGTGCGATACGTCTTCCATTCGCCGCACATGCGACGGGTGTGCATCCGCACGATCATCCTGGCGACCGCAGGCACCTCCGCCTCGGCGCTGATGCCGCTGATCGCGCGCCAGCTGCTGGGCGGCGATGCGACCACATATGGCATCATGCTCGGTTGCTTTGGCATGGGCGCGGTGGCGGGCGCGCTGAGCATGGCCAAGGTGCGTGCGCGGATGAGCAACCAGCGGCTGATGGTGGCGTGCGCGCTGGTGATGGCGCTTTGCTATGTCGGCGTCGGGTTCAGCCGGTGGGCGGTGCTGAGCGGCCTGCTGCTCGCTATCGCGGGATCGGGGTGGATGGTGTCGATCGCTTTGTGCAACATCTCGATCCAGGTGGCGGCGCCGCGCTGGGTCACGGGCCGCGCGCTCGCTTCGTTTCAGACCGCGACGACAGGCGGGATCGTGATCGGCAGCTGGGGCTGGGGCCGCGTCGCCGAAAGCCACGGGACCGATATCGCGCTGATGGTATCGGGCGCGGCGCTGGTCGCGACGCTGGTGGTCGGGCTGTGGATTCGCATGCCCGAGGTCGACGAAGCCGACGAGCGCCTCGTCCACCAGCCGATCGACGTCGACCGCAAACTGGACCTGAAGGGCCGCAGCGGACCGATCGTCGTCACGATCGAATATCGGGTCGCAATGGACGATGCGCGCGCCTTTTACGGCGCCATGCAGAAGGTAGAGAAAATCCGCGCGCGCACCGGTGCTTATGGCTGGTCGATCGCGCGCGACATCGGTGATCCCGAAATCTGGACCGAGCGATATCATACGCCGACCTGGCATGATTATCTGCGCCAGCGCAGCCGACTGACCGAGACCGAACATGAGATGACCCAGCGCGCGACCGCCTTCCACCAAGGCGAGGAAAAGCCGCGCGTCCGCCGCAAGCTCGAGCGGCCGTTCGGTTCGGTGCGGTGGAGCGACGAGGCGCCCGATCGCGGCGATCCCGATATCATCATGCCGGTGTCGCCATCGCAGGCCAGCGGGTGACGGAGCTTTTCGAAGCACGCGCCGAACCGGGCCGCGATTGCCCGCTCTGCCCCCGGCTGGTCGACCTGCGCGAGACACTGCGCGCGCAACATCCCGACTGGCACAATGCGCCGGTGGCAAGCTTCGGCGATCCGCAGGCATGGCTCGCGATCGTCGGCCTGGCGCCGGGAATGCACGGCGCGAACCGGACCGGGCGGCCGTTCACGGGCGACCAGTCCGGCCCGCTGTTCTACGATACGCTGCTGAAGACCGGGCTGGCGCACGGCGAATATGGCGCGACGCCCGACGACGGGGTGGCGTTCGACGGCGTGATCATCATCAACGCGGTGCGCTGCCTCCCGCCCGCCAACAAGCCGACGCCCGAAGAGGTGCGGACATGCCGCCAGTTCCTGGAGCCTGCGCTGAAGGCGCTACCCAACCTCGAGATGGTCGTGGCGCTAGGGCAGATCGCGCACCAATCCGCCGTCAAGGCGCTGGGCGGGAAACTGCCCAAATGCCGCTTCGCCCACGGTGCCGAACATCGCGTGCCGCGCGGGACGATCCTGATCGATAGCTACCACCCGTCGCGCTACAACCAGAATACCGGGCGGATCACCGCGGAGATGTTCGAAAGCGTGTTCACGCGGGCGATCGAACTTCACAACCATTCGCCATTGCGAGCGTAGCGAAGCGATCCGGGCCCGAACCAAGCAAGGTTCGCGAGAATCGGCTTGGATTGCTTCGCCGCCTCCGGCTCCTCGCAATGACGAGGAAGGGTTGATAGCGCGCCCGCACCACGCCATAGGGGCGCCAATCCAATCCAGCTAAGGCCAGCGCCCATGAAGACTCGCGTCTATGTCACCCTGAAAGGCGGCGTTCTCGATCCGCAGGGCAAGGCGATCCAGAATGCGCTGGGCGGCCTTGGCTTTTCGGGCGTCAACGATGTCCGCGCGGGCAAGCTGATCGAGCTCGAGCATGACGACGACGTCACCGATGCGGCGATCGAGGATATGTGCAAGAAGCTGCTCGCCAACACGGTGATCGAGAACTTCCGGATCGAACGGAGCGCATAAGCCATGAAGAGCGCAGTCATCGTCTTCCCCGGATCGAACTGCGACCGCGATCTCGCCACGGCGATCCGCGACGTGACCGGCAAGCGACCGGAAATGGTGTGGCATCGCGACAGCGAACTGCCCGACGATGTGGGCCTGATCGCGGTGCCCGGCGGCTTTTCCTATGGCGACTATCTGCGATCGGGCGCGATGGCGGCACGTTCGCCGATCATGCGCGCCGTCGTCGATGCGGCGGGACGCGGCGTGCCGGTTCTGGGCATCTGCAACGGCTTCCAGATCCTGACCGAAGCAGGGCTGCTGCCCGGCGCGCTGATGCGCAATGCGGGCCTCGATTTCGTGTGCCGCGACGTGGGCCTGACCGTCGAGAACAGCCAGTCGATCTTCACCGCACGCTATGACCAGGGTGAGGCGATCACGATCCCCGTCGCGCATCATGACGGCAATTTCACCGCCGATCGCGAGACGCTGGACCGGATCGAGGGCGAGGGCCGCGTCGCCTTCCGCTATACCGAACAGGTCAACGGATCGTCGCGCAGCATCGCGGGCGTGCTCAACGATGCCGGCAACGTGCTGGGCATGATGCCGCACCCCGAACGCGTGATCGAGGCGGCGCATGGCCGCAGCGATGGTCGGCGGCTGTTCGAGGGGCTGCTGGAAACGGTGGCGTGACCTACGGAGCGGGCTGCCTCTGCGGCGCGGTCCGCTTCACGATCGACGCCGAGCCGATGGCGGCGCGGACCTGCTGGTGCCGCCTGTGCCAATATCTGGGCGGCGGCACCGCGACGGCCAACATCTGCTTCCCGAGCGACAAGGTCACGCGCACAGGCGAACTGACCTTTCACGACAGCGTCGCCGATAGCGGCAACACGATCCGGCGCGGCTTCTGCCCGACCTGCGGCACGCCGGCGACGAGCGAGGCGCTGAGCCGCCCGCACCTGATCTTCCTGCGCATCGGCACGCTCGACGACCCCGATCTGATGGGTCCGCAGGCGACGATCTGGACCGAAGCGGCGCCCGAATGGGCGTGCATCTCCAGCGAGATTCCCAACTACCCTGCGCAGGTGCCGCCGGTCGCGTGAGCGCAAAGAGCGCGCCTTTCCCCAAAGACTCGTCATTGCGAGCGGAGCGAAGCAATCCACTCCGAACTGCGGACTGGATTGCCGCGTCGCCTCCGGCTCCTCGCAATGACGAGAGAGGATATGGGGCCGCGTGAGCGGGGCCGGCTTCGCCATCTTCGCCGCCGCCGCGCTGTGCGAGATTGCGGGCTGCTTTACCTTCTGGATGTGGCTGCGGCTGGGCAAATCGCCGCTCTGGGCGGTTGGCGGCACCGTGATTCTGTGCGCCTTCGCCTGGTTCCTGACGCGGATCGAGGCTGCGTCGGCAGGGCGCGCGTTCGCCGCCTATGGCGGGGTCTATATCGTCTGCTCGATCGCATGGATGGCGGCGGTCGAGCGGGTGATGCCCGACCGCTGGGACTATCTGGGCGCCGCGATCTGCATCGTCGGCAGCGCCGTCATCCTGCTGGCACCGCGCGCTTAACAAACCCCGTTCGTGTCGAGCGAAGTCGAGACACGTTGGCTGAGCGCGTGTGAACGTGTCTCGACTTCGCTCGACACGAACGGATGAAAATCAATCCTCGATCTTCCAAGGCCCCTTGCCACCGTCGGCGATGAAGCGGTCGGTGCGCTGGGTGACGACGGGGAGCGGGACCGAGCCGAGCGACAGGATCATGTCGTGGAAGGCGCGGATGTCGAACTTGGTACCCAATGCCTTTTCCGCGCGCGCGCGTTCGGCCTCGATCTGCAATTCGCCGAGATAATAGGACAAGGCCTGCCCCGGCCATCCGATATAGCGATCAACTTCGGTCCCGATCTCATGATCGGACAGCGCGCTATTGTCGTGGAGGAAGGCGACCGATTGCTCGCGGGTCCAGCCCTTCGCATGGACCCCGGTATCGATCACGAGCCGCGCGGCGCGCCACATCTGGTAGCTGAGCATGCCGAAGCGTTCGTAGGGCGTGTCGTACATCCCCATTTCGACGCCCAATTTCTCGCAATAGAGCGCCCAGCCCTCGCCATAAGCCGAGATATAGGTGTGGCGGCGATAATCGGGGCGGTCCTCATTCTCCGCCGCCAGCGATCCCTGCCAGCTATGGCCGGGCGCGGATTCGTGGAGGGTGAGCGCGGTCAGCTGAAACAGCGGGCGCGAGGGGAGATCGTAGGTGTTGACGAGATAGGTGTCCTGCCCGCCGCGCCCGGCGGTGTAGAAGGGCGCGATATCGTCGGGCACCTTGATGATCGCAAAGCGGCCGCGCGGATTGCGCCCGAACCAGCGCGAGGCGACCGCGTCGAACCGCTTCGCCGTCCACGCCGCGCGATCGAGCAGAGCCTGCGGCGTCTTCACATAGAATTGCGGATCGGTGCGAAGGAAGTGGAGGAAGGCGGGGAAATCCCCCTCGAACTTTACCTGTTTCATGATGTCGGCCATTTCGCCACGGATCTTCGCGACCTCGGCGAGGCCGATCGCGTGGATCTCCTCCGGGCTTTTGTCGAGCGTGGTGTAGGCGCGGATCTGGGCGCGGTAATAGGCCTTGCCATCGGGCAATCCTTCGGCCGCCAGCCCTTTGCGCAGATGTGGGGCATAATCGCTGCGCCAATAGCCAAGCAGCTTGGCATAGGCCGGGATCACCTGCTTGCCGATCACGTCGACAGCCTCGGCGCGCAACGCCGCCTGCCGTTCGGGCGAGACGCCTGCGGGCATCGTCTTGAACGGGACGTACCAATTGGTGTCCTGCGGCGACTTCGCCTCGGCGACCGAGGCGATGCCGCGATCGCGCCCGCCCATGATCGCGGCGGGCGGGGTGAAGCCGCGTTTCGACCCCAGCTTCATGTTGGCGATCTGCTGATCGAAGTAGCGCGGGATATCGCGCATCAGCGAGATCAGGTTCACATAATCCCTCTCACGCTTCAGATTCTGCGCGGCGAAGGCGATGTCGGACCAGAAGGCGCTGTCCGAATTGAGCGGCTTTTCATAGTCGCGGAAGCGCTGGGCATCGACGAGCGTGGCGATCTGCTGCCGATAGACAAGGAAATCCTCGCGCTTGTCGGGCGAGAGTTCGGCCTGCGGCATCGCATCGAGTTTGGCGAGAACGTCGGCCCAATAGTCGAGGCGGACCTTCTGATTGGCGAGGCTTTCGTCGGGAAGATGCGCGGGCGTGCCACCCTTGGAATATTCGGCACTCTGAAAAGTGTCCTGCCGGTAAGCCCATTCCTTCGCGGCGAGCGCGTCGAAGGTGGCGTCGGCGGGGGTGGCGGCCGGCAGTGCCGTCGCCGCCAGGCAGATCGCCACCGTCATCATCGTCGCGAGCGCACGGCGCATGTCGAACCCCTTCGTGATTGTCATGCGCCCAGAAAGCGGAAAATCGCCGCGCGCGGAAGGGGGCGTGCGCGGCGATCCCAGATGCGTGAAGCCGGCTCAGTCGCCCAGCGTCATTACCGGCGCGAATCCACCATAGATCATCCGCTTGCCATCGAACGGCATGGGGTTCTTTTCGGGGTCCTTTGCCCCGGGCCGGTCCTGCGCTCCCTATCGCTGATCGGACGACGGGAACGGATTAGTGAATAACCCAATTGGTTCATTTTGTCAAGATATGTTCTTCACATGTTCTCAACGGATCGCGAGGGCATCCCCCGGCGCGAGCATCGGCAGGATGCGCAGCAATTCGGCCTTGTCGATTGCGACGCAGCCGGCGGTGCTGCGGTCCTCGAAACAATGGAGGAAGATCGCGCTGCCGAGACCTGGGACGGGTGGCGCATCGTTGTGACCGAGGATGACGATGACGTCGTACAGGCCGTCGTCGCGTTCGAGATGCTCGGCCGAGTGCGCGTGCGGGTGACGGACGGGGCGGTTATAGGCGGGATCGTCGGCGCCGTCGGACCAGCCATCCCCGGCGCGGATCCAGCGCCACGGCAGGCGCAGCCCCGGCGGGGGCGCGGCGCGGCCGGGGCGGAACAGGACGCAGCGGATCGGCCAGTCGCCCAGCGGGGTGCAGCCGTCGCCTTCGCGCTTGGCCTCCGCCGCGCAGGCGCCCGAGCGGCCGATCGTGCAGGGGATGACGCGGCCGTCGGGTGCGATGAGGGTGAACGCCGCCGTGTCGACGACGATGCGGCTCACAACAGGTGGCCCGTCCGATCGCGCTTGGTTTCGAGATAGGCGATGTTGTGCGGATTCTCGCCCATCTTGTGCGCGACGCGTTCGACCACCGTGACGCCCTGCGCCTCCAGCCCCGCGACCTTGTTCGGATTGTTGGTGAGCACGCGCACGCGCGTCTGGCCGAGGAGGGTGAGCATCCGCGCAGCCGTCCTGAAATCGCGCTGGTCGACGCCGAAGCCGAGGCGCAGGTTCGCGTCGACTGTATCGAACCCCTGATCCTGCAGCTGATAGGCGCGCAGCTTGTTGATCAGGCCGATGCCGCGCCCTTCCTGCCGGAGATAGAGGAGAATGCCCCAGCTGGCATGCGTCATCGCGTGGAGCGCGCCGTGAAGCTGCGGCCCGCAATCGCACTTGAGCGACCCCAGCACGTCGCCGGTCAAACATTCGCTGTGGAGGCGCACCAAAGGCGGGGTGCCGTCGGGCGTGCCGATGATCAGGGCGACATGTTCGGCCGCGTCGGCGGCGTGGCGGAAGGCGACGATCTCGGCCTTGGCATCCTCCGCCACCGGCAGGCGCGCGCGCGCCGCGACGACAAGGCTGGCGGGATCGTCATAAGCGTCGAGATCGGCAGGGGTGACGCGCGCCTCGACCGGGCCGTCCGCCCGCACGAACAGAGCCGGGAGCAACCCGGCGGCGCGGGCGAGGCGCAAGGCCGTCGCTGCGGCTTCGGGCGCGTCGACATGCTGCGCGAGGAACGGGCCTTTCAGCGGCGTTTCCAGATCGCGCGCAGGATCGGCGAGCGCGATCGCGGTCGGCAGATCGAGCCAGGGGACGCGGCCGATCAAAGCGGGGCAGTTCGGGCTCGCCGCCTCGCGCTGGTTCGCCAGCCGCAGGGTCGCGGCGCGCGCGGCGGAGAGGAGCAGGTCGGCAGGCGCCGCACCTTCGTCGAACGCCTCAAGGCTCGGCCCGTGCGCGGTTTCGACTGCGAGAACGTGCAGCACCCCATCCGGCCCGTCGACCGCGACCGGCCAGCCGCGCTTGAGCGCATCGATCGCACGCGCCGCATCGCGGGATGCGCTCATACGTCGAGAACCGTGACCAGCGGGATATGATCGGACGGCTTGATCCACGATCGGCACGGCTCGCAGATATAATGGCCGGTCGCCTTCTTCGCGAGATCGGGGCTGGCCCACATATGATCGAGCCGGCGGCCGCGATCGTTCGCGGTGAAATCGGGCGAGCGGTAGCTCCACCACGTATGGAGCCGCGCGGGCGCTGGATAGAAATGGCGGCCGAGATCGACCCAGTCATGGCTCGCCTGCAACCGGCCGAGCGTCTCGACCTCGATCGGCGTGTGGCTGACGACGTCGAGCAGCTGCTTGTGGCTCCACACGTCGCATTCGAGCGGGGCGATGTTGAAATCGCCGACCAGAAGCGTCGGCTCCTTCAATTCCGCCGACCAGGCGATCATGCGTTCCAGGAAGTCGAGCTTCTGCCCGAACTTGGTGTTGACCGTGCGATCGGGAATGTCGCCGCCCGCCGGGATATAGACGTTCTCCAACCGGATTCCGCAATCGAGCCGCACGCCGACATGCCGCGCCTCGCCATTGTCCTGCCAATCGTGGCGGCCGCTGTCGTGAAGCGGCAGTTTCGAGATGATCGCGACGCCGTGGTGCATCGGCTGCCCCTTGAGCTCGAAATGATCGTAGCCCAGCTCGCGGAACATCGTGAACGGGAAGGTGTCGTCGCGGACCTTGGTTTCCTGCAGGCACAATATGTCCGGCTGTTCCTGTTCCAGAAACTGGCGGACGATATCGATGCGCGCACGCACCGAGTTGATGTTCCAGGAGGCGATCTTGAGGCTCGACATGGAGCCGCGATGTAACACCTTCCCTTGTCCCTGCAAGGGAGGGCGCCCTTCTAACTCCCCTCCCTCTTAGGGAGGGGTTGGGGGTGGGTGCGAGCGCAGCGAGCATGCTCGCACGTCCCGTAAAGCTTCGCCTTCGGGCTTCGAGCCCTCGGCTGCGCCACCCACCCCCTTCCCCTCCCTTGAAGGGAGGGGGGATTGGGGGCTAGGCGTGGGGCATGACCACGCATCCCGAAACGCAATATCTCGATGCCATGCGCCGCGCCTGGGAAGAGGGCGATGAGCGCGTCGATCGCACCGGCGTGGGCACCCGCGCCTTGTTCGGCGTGACGATGCGCTTCGACCTGTCCGACGGCACGATCCCGCTGATCACGACCAAGAAGGTCGCGTGGAAGGTGGCGGTGAAGGAGCTGATCTGGTTCCTGTCCGGCGACACCAACATTCGCGAACTGGTGCGGCAGAAGGTGCATATCTGGACCGACTGGCCGATGGCCAAATATGTGAAGGCGACGGGCGAGCAGATCGACCGCGCGACCTTCGAACAGCGCGTGATCGACGACGATGATTTCGCCGCGAAGTGGGGTGATCTCGGCCCGGTTTACGGCAAGCAGTGGGTCGATTGGCCTCATTATACGCCCGTCGACGGCGGGCTGTTCCGCAAGGAAGACAAGGGCGTCAACCAGATCGCCGATCTCGTCACGATGATCCGCGACAATCCGACCTCACGCCGGCTGATCTTCACCGGGTGGAACGTGCCGCATCTGGGCGAGATGGCGCTGCCGCCGTGCCACATGACCTATCAATATCAGGTCGCGAACGGGCGGCTGCACGGCATCCTCTATCAGCGATCGTGCGATCTGGGCCTCGGCTTCCCCTTCAACATCCTGGAGGCCGCGCTGCTGATCCGGATGCTGGCGCAGCAGACGGGGCTGGAGCCGGGCGAACTGGTGTGGATGGGCGCGGACACGCATGTCTATTCGAACCACGGTCATCTGGTGGAGGAGCAGACGTCGCGCGAGCCGCGTGCCTTCCCGACGTTCAGCTTCGCGCGCAAGCCGGAGAGCATGTTCGACTACCGGCTCGAGGATTTCGTGATCGACGGCTACGATCCGCACCCGCACATTTCGGCGCCGGTGGCGGTGTGAAACCGGAAATCACCTTCGTCCTGGCCCGCGCGCGCAACGGGGTGATCGGGCGCGACGGGGATTTGCCGTGGCGGCTGCCCGCCGACCTCAAGCACTTCAAGGCACTGACGGCGGGCGCGCCGATGCTGATGGGGCGCAAGACGTTCGACAGCCTGCCCGGCCTGCTGCCCGGCCGCCGCCATATCGTGCTGACCCGCGATCCGGCGTGGCGCGCCGAGGGGGCCGAGGTGGTCCACACTATCGAAGCCGCGATCGCGGCGGCGAATGGCCCGCGCCTGTCGGTGATCGGCGGGGCGGAAATCTACGCGCTGATGCTGCCCCACGCCGACCGGATCGAGCTGACCGAGGTGGATGCGGCGCCCGAGGGTGATGCGATCGTCCCCGCGTTCGGCCCCGAATGGCGCGAGACGGCGCGCGAGGCGCACCCGGCCGAAGGCGACCGGCCGGGATATGCGTTCGTGACTATGGTTCGGGCCTGATTAGATCCTCCCCCGCCAGGGGGAGGTGTCAGCGCAGCTGACGGAGGGGGAGGACGCGAGACCTCCTGATCATCGCCACCCTCCCCCTCCGTCGCCTTCGGCGCCACCTCCCCCTGGCGGGGGAGGATTATCGGGGGGGCAATTGCGCCCGATCCCCCCTCTTCCTATAGGCGCGTCATGGAGCGGCTGACATGCGACACGCCGGTGCCCGATCATCTTCGGGGTGGCGTGGTCGCGCTGGGCAATTTCGACGGCTTCCACAGGGGGCATCAGGCGGTCGTCGGCGCGGCGGTCGCGCATGGCCGCGAGACCGGCAAACCGGTGCTGGTCGCGAGCTTCGATCCGCACCCGGTGCGCCATTTCCGGCCCGACGCCCCGCCCTTCCGCCTGACCACGCTGGATCAGCGCGCGCGGCTGTTCGCCGAGGCGGGCGCGGATGCGATGCTGGTCTTCCGCTTCGACGACGTGCTGGCGAACGTATCGCCCGAGACCTTCGTCACCGATTATCTGATCGGCCGCGCGGGTGCGACGCATGTGGTGACGGGCGAGGATTTCACCTTCGGCAAGGGCAAGGCGGGCAATGTCGCGGTGCTGGCCGAGACCGGCGCACGCCACGGCCTGACCACGCAGGCGATCGCGCATCTGAGCGACGATAGCGGCCCCATCTCGTCGAGCCGGGTTCGCGCGGCGCTCCAATCGGGCGAGTGCGAGGAGGCGGCACGGCTGCTCACCCGCCCCTATCGGATCGAGGGCGTCGTCCAGCATGGCGACAAACTGGGCCGCACGATCGGCTTCCCTACCGCCAACATCGCGATGGGGAATTATCTGCGCCCGCGCTACGGCATCTACGCGATCCGCGCGCGCCTTGATGACGGACGCGTGGTCGACGGCGCCGCGAATCTCGGCATCCGGCCGACCTTCGATCCGCCCAAGGAGCTGCTCGAAGCCTATCTCTTCGATTTCGCCGAGAGCCTGTACGATCGCACGGTCGAGATCGAGCTGATCAGCTTCCTGCGCCCCGAGGCCAAGTTCGACACCCTCGACGCGCTCACGCGCCAAATGGACGCCGATTGCATCGAGGCAAAGGCGCGGCTTGCCGCCCTTCCCCCCATAAACTAAGGCCGGCCCCTCACCCGGCACGACCGGGAACATGGATGAGATAATGGCCGAAGCACCCGACTACCGCGACACCGTCTTCCTGCCGACGACCGACTTTCCGATGAAAGCGGGCCTGGCGCAGAAGGAGCCGGCGATTCTGGCGAAGTGGGCGGCCGACGATCTCTACGGCCAGTTGCGCAAGGTCCGCGCGGGCCGCGAGCGTTTCATCCTGCATGACGGCCCGCCCTACGCCAATGGCGACATCCACATGGGCCATGCGATGAACAAGGTGCTGAAGGACATCATCGTCCGCAGCCAGACGCTCGCCGGCAAGGACGCGCCCTATGTTCCCGGCTGGGACTGCCACGGCCTGCCGATCGAGTGGAAGGTCGAGGAAGCCTATCGCGCCAAGAAGCTGAACAAGGATGAGGTCGATCCCGTCCAGTTCCGCGCCGAATGTCGCGCCTATGCCGAAAAGTGGGTCGGCATCCAGCGCGCGCAGTTCGAGCGGCTGGGCGTCATGGGCGATTGGGACGATCCCTATCTGACCATGAAATATGAGGCCGAGGCGGCGATCGTCGGCGAGCTGCTCAAGTTCGCCGAGACCGGCCAGCTCTATCGCGGCGCGAAGCCGGTGATGTGGTCCCCGGTCGAAAAGACCGCGCTGGCCGAAGCCGAAGTCGAATATGAGGACATCACGTCCACGCAGATCGACGTGGCGTTCGAGATCGTCGAGAGCGCGATCCCCGGACTGGTCGGCGCCTATGCGGTGATCTGGACGACGACACCGTGGACGATCCCGGTCAATCAGGCTTTGGCTTACGGGCCGGAGGTTCGATACGTCGTTCTCGAAGCAGACCGAAATTACCTGATTGCTGACGCTCTGGCAGAAAGCTTCATCGCACGAAGCGGTATCGAGGTAACGAAGCGTTGGGACTGGCTCCCGGGTGAAAGCCTCGCCGGCACGATAGCGCAGCACCCGATGCACAAGCTCGGCGGTTTCTTTGCGAAGCCGCGGCCGCTGCTCGCGGGCGATTTCGTGACGACCGATGCGGGCACCGGCCTGGTCCACATGGCACCCGATCATGGCGAGGACGACTTCTTCCTCTGCAAGGCGAACGGCATCGATCCGGTGTTCGCGGTCGAGGGCGACGGGAAATATCGCGCAGACTGGGCGTGGATGGGCGGACAGGGTTCGGTCATCAACCCCAAGTTCAACGGCCCCGAAGGCCCGATCTGCACCGACCTGCGCGAAGCGGGCGCGCTGCTGGCCGCGAGCGCGGACTTCAAGCACAGCTATCCGCATAGCTGGCGCTCGAAGGCCAAGGTGATCTTCCGCTGCACGCCGCAGTGGTTCATCCCGATGGATAAGCCCATCGCGGGAGGCCATGTCTCGACTTCGCTCGACATGAGCGGTGGTGGGGGTGATGGCGCCCAACAAACCCCGCTCATGTCGAGCGAAGTCGAGACATCTTCGTCGAACGGCCCCACCCTGCGCGGCATCGCGCTCGACGCGATCGCCAACACCCGCTGGGTGCCCGAAAAGGCCGAGAACCGCATCACCGCGATGGTCGCGGGCCGCCCCGACTGGGTGATCAGCCGCCAGCGCGCCTGGGGCGTGCCGATCGCGCTCTATGTCGACAAGGACGGCAATTATCTGCGCGACCCCGCCGTCAACGCGCGCATCACCGCCGCGTTCGAACAGGGCGGTGCCGATGCGTGGTTCACCGCCGATCATCAGGCGCTGCTCGGCCCCGATTATGACGCGGCCGACTATGAGCCGGTGAACGACATTCTCGACGTGTGGTTCGATTCGGGCTGCACCCATGTGTTCACGGTCGAGGCTCGCTATGGCGCGGGCGTTCGCGCCAACCTGTATCTCGAAGGATCGGACCAGCATCGCGGCTGGTTCCAGTCGTCGCTGCTCGAAAGCTGCGGCACGCGCGGGCGGGCACCCTATGACGCGGTGCTGACGCATGGCTTCGCGCTGGACGGCAAGGGCAAGAAGATGTCCAAGTCCGAAGGCAATGTCGTCGATCCGCTCAAGGTGATCGGCGAAAGCGGTGCGGACATCCTGCGCCTGTGGGTCGCCAGCACCGATTATTTCGAGGACGTCCGCATCTCGAAGGAAGTGCTCGCCGGCACGTCCGACGCCTATCGCAAGCTGCGCAACACATTCCGTTACCTGCTGGGCGCTCTGGATGGTTTTTCGGAGACCGAGAAGGTCGCGCCGGGCGAGATGCCCGAGCTGGAACGCTACGTCCTCAACCTGCTCGCCGAGCTCGACACCGAGCTGAAGGCGGCGACGGCGGCCTATGAGTTCAACCGCTATGCGCGCGCGCTGACCGACTTCGCGAACAACGATCTGTCGGCCTTCTTCTTCGATATCCGCAAGGACGTGCTCTATTGCGACGCGCCGGACAGCCCGACGCGCCGCGCCTATCGCACGGTGCTCGACACGCTGTTCCACGCGCTCGTCCGCTATGCCGCGCCGATCCTGTGCTTCACCTCCGAAGAGGTGTGGGGCACGCGCTATCCCGAGGGTGGATCGGTCCACCTGCTGGAGTGGCCCGAGGTCGATGCCGGCTGGACGGACGACGATCTTCGCATGAAGTGGGCGCTGATCCGCCAGCACCGCCTACGGCTCACCGGCGAGATCGAGCCGCTGCGCCGCGACAAGATCGTGCGATCGAGCCTGGAGGCCGATGCGACCGCGATCATCTATGACCCCGCGCAGGCGAGCCTGCTCCGATCGATCGACTTTGCCGAGATCGGCATCGTCGCGAAGGTGGATATCGTCGACGGCGATGCCGCGGTTGAAGCGCCTGCGGGCGAGAGCGTCCGCTTCGAAGTCGCCAAGACCGAGTATGAAAAGTGCGGCCGCTGCTGGCGTCACCTGCCCGAAGTGGTCGAGGACGGGGCGCTGTGCGCACGCTGCGAGGATGTGGTCGGCGCATGAACACACGCCTGATCGGCTATGGCACCGGCGTGTTGGTCTTCGCGATCGACATGCTGTCCAAATGGTTCATGACCGGGCCGATGAAGATGGAGGAGCGCGGGCTCGTCCACATCCTGCCGATCTTCGATCTGCGCTTCGTGCCCAATTATGGCGTGTCGATGGGTTTTCTGGTCGCGGGATCGGAGCGCGAGCGGTGGATGCTCGTCGCGATGACGGCCGCGATCGCGATCCTGGTCGGCGTGTGGTTGTGGCGCGAAAAGGCGCGGGCGGACGTGATCGCGCTGGGCCTCGTCCTCGGCGGTGCGCTGGGCAATATCGCGGACAGGGTGCGGCTGGGCTATGTGGTCGACTTCCTCGATCTGCATTTCGGCGACTGGCATCCGTTTTTGGTCTTTAACGTGGCGGACGCGGCGATTACGATCGGTGTCGTGCTGCTGGTGCTGCGCGCGCTGTTCGTGCGTGAAGCGCCCAAGGAGAATGGTAATGCGGTCTAAGCTTCTCATCGGTTCGGCGCTGGTCGCCATGACGGCGCTCAGCGCCTGTGGCGGCGGCGGCAAGGGCGGCGTGATGGCCGGCCGGGGTGCCGCGCCGGACGAGTTCGCCGTATCCAAGCGCGCGCCGCTGACCATCCCGCCCGATTTCGCGCTGACCCCGCCCAAGCCCGGTGCCCCGCGCCCGCAGGAGGCCGATTCGAGCCAGCAGGCGCTTTCGGCCATGTTCGCCGGCACCGCCGCGCCCAAGAGCCAGACCGAAAAGGACATCATCGGCCTGACCGGCACGCAGGCCGAACCTGGCATCCGCTCCGCCGTAGCCGAAACCAAGACCGTGCTGGTCGACAAGGGGCCGGTGACGCGCACGATTTTGGCGGCGGCCGACAAGCAGGATCCCGCGGCCAGCGTGTCGATGGGGAATTGATGCCAGGCGCGTCGTTCCTGCGCTGATGCAGCCACCCCGACGCTCTTTTTCATCGTCATCCCGGGCTTGACCCGGGATCCAGCTTCTTCTGCCGCCGACAAGGCAGCTGGACCCCGGGTCAAGCCCGGGGTGACGGGGTAGGCGGTGTTCCACCTCCTCCGCCGGCGCCTGTTCACCGCGCTGCCGACGCTGGCGGCGGTGATCATTCTCTCCTTCGGGCTGATGCGGGTGGCGCCCGGCGGGCCCTTCGACGGCGAGCGTCCGCTCGATCCCGCGACGCGCGACGCGCTGATGGCCACCTACGGCCTCGATCGGCCGCTGCCCGAACAGATCGGCCTCTATCTGTGGCGGCTTGCCCATGGCGATTTCGGGCCGTCGCTGGTCTATCGCGACTTCAGCGTCACCGATCTGATCGCCAAGGGGCTGCCCGTATCGCTCACCTTGGGCGGGTGGGCGCTGCTGCTCGCCTTCGTGCTCGGCCTCGCCGCCGGGATCATCGCCGCAGCGCGCAGCGGAACCGCGATAGACCGCGCGATCATGTTCGCGACCACCGTGCTGACCGCGCTGCCGAGCTTCGTCGTCGGCCCGCTCCTCGCCTTGCTGTTCGGTCTGCGGCTAGGCTGGCTGCCCGTATCGGGCTGGGCCGATGGCGATGCGGCGCATCTGGTGCTGCCCGTCATTGCACTCGCCCTCCCCTATGCCGGCGCGATCGCGAAGCTGGCGCGCGCGGGGCTCGCCTCGGTGCTGGCGCAGGACCATATCCGCGCCGCGCGGAGCCGGGGACTGTCCGCCACGCGCATCCTGATCGTCCACGCGCTGCGCCCCGCTTTGGTGCCGGTCGCCTCCTATCTCGGTCCGGCGGCGGCGGGGCTGCTGACGGGCGCGGTGGTGATCGAGACGGTGTTCGGCCTGCCGGGGCTGGGGCGCTACTTCGTGCAGGGCGCGCTCAACCGCGACTATCCGCTCGTTCTGGGCGTGGTCGTGATCTACGCGACGCTGATCGTGCTGTTCAACCTGATCGCCGACCTCACCTATGGCTGGCTCGATCCGCGGACGCGCGACGCATGAGGCTGTCGCTGCCCCTCTGCCTCGTCGCTTTGATCGCGCTGACGGCGTTGCTCGGCCCGTTCCTGATCCACTGGCCCTATGACGCGATCGACTGGAATGCGGTGCGCGCCGAGCCGTTCGCGGCGGGGCATGTCATGGGCACCGACAGCGTGGGGCGCGACCTGCTCGCCCGCACCCTTGTCGGCACGCGCGTGACATTGGGCGTCGCGACCGCGGCGGCGCTGGTCGCGCTCATCGTCGGCGTGGCGTGGGGGGCGGTGGGGGGCTGGTGCGGCGGGCGGATCGACGAGGCGATGATGCGCATTGTCGACGCGCTCTACGCCTTGCCGTTCATGTTCGTCGTGATCCTGCTGATGGTCGTGTTCGGCCGGTCGATCCTGCTCGTCTTCATCGGGATCGGCCTGGTCGAATGGCTGACGATGGCGCGGGTGGTGCGCGGGCAGGTGCTGACGCTGAAGAACCGCCCGTTCGCGCTGGCGGCCGAGGCGGCGGGCGCGCGGCCCTTCGCGATCGTAGCGCGCCATATCCTGCCCAATCTTGCCGGCGTCGCGATCGCCTATCTGCTGCTGACGGTGCCGCAGGTGGTGATGATCGAGAGTTTCCTGTCGTTCCTGGGCCTGGGCGTGCAGGAGCCGATGACGTCACTGGGCATCCTGATCAAGGACGGTGCCGACGACATGGACGTCGCGCCCCACGCGCTGTTCCTGCCCGGCATGGTTCTGATCGCGATCCTGGTCTGCCTGACGATCGCGGGCGAAAAGTTGCGCGATCGGATGACGGCATGACGGTGTTCGCCGCCGAGGGGCTGACCGTCGACATCGGCGGGCGGCGGATCGTCCACGGGATCGACTGCGCGATTCCCGCCGGCCGCTGCCTCGCGCTGGTCGGCGAATCGGGATCGGGCAAGAGCCAGAGCTGCTTCGCGCCCTTCGGCCTGTCGGTGGGTGTCGCGGGCGGATCTGCGATCCTCAACGGGGAGCAGTTGGTCGGCGCCAGCGAGGCTAGGTTGCGGCGCCTTCGCGGGCGCGACGTCGGCTTCGTCTTTCAACAGCCGCTGACCGCGCTGACGCCGCATCTGACGGTGGGCAAGATGCTGTCCGAGGCATGGCGACAGGCGGGTGCCCCACGCCCCGGCCGCGCCGAGATGGTCGCCGCGCTGGAACGGGTCGGCATCGAACAGGCCGCCGACCGGCTCGATCAATATCCGCACCGCCTGTCGGGCGGACAGCGGCAGCGCGTCGCGATCGCGATGGCGATCGCGCACCGCCCCAAACTGCTGGTCGCCGATGAGCCGACGACGGCGCTCGACGCGGTGCTGCGCGCCGACATGATGCGCCTGCTCGATCGGCTGCGCGCCGAGGAGGGTATGGCGATGCTTCTGGTCAGCCACGATCTCGCCAGCGTCGCCGATCATGCCGACGAGGCGCTGGTGCTGCGAGACGGGCGCATGATCGAGGCGGGGCCGGCGCCGATGCTGCTGCGCGCGCCGACCAGCGACTATGCGCGCGCGCTTATCGCCGCATCGCCGCGCCTGACCGATCCGCCGCCTCCGCTCGGCCCGGTCGGCCCGCCGCTGATCGAGGCAAGCGGCGTGTCGGTCAGCTTCGAGCGCCCCGGATGGCGGCGTGGGCGGGTGACGGCGGTGGACGATGCTGCGCTGACGATCGCGGAGGGTGAGGCGCTGGCGCTGGTCGGCCGATCGGGATCGGGCAAGTCGACGCTGGGCCGCGCCATCGCCCGGCTCGGGCCGATCGATGCGGGCGCGGTGCGGTTCGCGGGGGCGCCGCTGCCCGATCGCAAGGCGATGCGCCCCGCCGATCGCGCGGCGCTGCAGCCCGTTTTCCAGGATCCGATCGCCAGCCTCGATCCGCTGTGGCGCGTCGCCGATGTGATCGCGGAGCCGCTGCGCAACCTGCAGCCCGATCTCGATGCGGCGGCGGTGGCCGCAAAAGTGGCCGCGGCGCTGGCCGAAGTCGATCTCGATCCCGCGCTTGCCGACCGCCGGCCCGCCGCGCTGTCGGGCGGGCAGGCGCAGCGCATCGCCATCGCCCGCGCGCTGATCGCCAGCCCCAAGATGCTGCTGCTCGACGAGGCGACGTCGGCGCTCGACACGCTGGTGGCGGGAACGGTGCTCGACCTGCTCGGCCGGTTGCAGCGGACGCGCGGGCTTTCGATCCTGATGATCACCCACGACCTCGCCGTCGCGCGGCGGCTTTGCCACCGCGTCGCCGTGATCGATGCGGGACGGATCATCGAAGAAGGACCAATGGAGGCCGTGATCTCCGCGCCCCGCCACACGGTGACGCAGAAACTGGTCGCCGCGAGCGCTTAAGCGGGCGTTATCTTAAGCGGCCTGCCGCTCCTCGGCGAGCCAGCCGGCTTGGCGCAGGATCGCAACACGGTTGCGCGCAACCGGCACGCGCAGCCCGTTGACGAGGATCAGCGTCAGCGCGCGATCCTCACGATACCAGCCCTGCACGGCGTCGCGCGCGACCCACCACGAACGGTGAACCTGTGCACCATCGCGCGCCTCCAGCGCCTTCACCGCCTCGCGCATCACCGCGAAGTGAAGGAGCGAGCGATCCTTCAGATGGATGCGCACATAATGGTCCTCCATCTGGAGGCAGAGCGCAGCCTTCAGCATGTGATCGGGCAGGGGCACGGAGTCGCGATCGGCCCGCGGTTCGGCGAGCTCCTGCTTCCGGACATTGCGCAGTTCGAGCCAGGCCAACGCGGCGATGGCCGGAAGCGCCACGACGATCGTCAGCCCATACCAGTCGAGCGTCCGCATCCGTGCCGCATGGCTAGGCCAGAACAGCCAGGTCTCGAGCGCACCGATCGCGGCCAGCGGGACGCAGCCGATCAGGACGAGCGCGATGCCCGAAAAGACCGGCGGGAAACCCTTTCGCGGCCCAAGCCGGATCGCCGCGACCAGGCAGGGCCAGAGCAGCAGGCTGCCCACCCAGAACAACGCCGTCCAATAGATGATTCGCGCGAACGGATTGGCCGCGTAGCTGCCGAACGGCCCGATCAGCCCGAACTCCACCCCGGCGAGCGTGGCCCAGCCGAGGATGCTCGCCCAACGCGCCGGGCGGCCGAGAAGGGGATCGGAGAACATGGCGCCTCAATCTGGTCGAATCGCGCCGATCGAGCAAGACGTAACAGGCGCCGTAACGTCCGCTCGCCCGTTCGCCCATTGGCGAAACGGCCGTGGCCGCTCCCAACGACCGCGATCAGAAAGCGGCAACGCAATGGGACAGGGCAATGACATTGGGACTGATGCTTCGAAGGAGCTTGAACGCAGGTACGATCGCGTCGCTGACGCTGCTCGCCGGGTGCGGCGGGGGCGGCGGCGGTGGACTGGTGTCGACCCCGCCCCCGCCGGCTACGAACTACACCACCCTCGCCAACGCCACGTCGTCGACGACGTTGAGCACCAAGGCATCGGTGTACGAGTTCGAGCGGCTGAACAATGCATCCGCCCCGACGATCCGATCGGGCGCGACGAGCATTGAGGTCGTCTATGACAGCACGACCAAGACCTACACGCTGCGCGGTACGCCGATGATCGGATCGACCAGCCGCATCGAACAGAGCTTCGGCCCGTCCGACGCTGCGGCCGGGTTGCCATCCGGCAATTATGACAAGACGGCGGTAGCCAACGGCAACACCCAGGTCAGCCGGCTGCAGGTCGGCGCCCCCGCCAACCTGACATATGCCGGCTATGGCCATTGGACGGTCGGGTCGACCGTCGGCGTCGATCAGCGATTCGACGATGTCTATTTCACCTATGGCGTCGCGACGCAGACCGCCGACATGCCCAAGACCGGATCGGCCACCTACACGCTGGGCGTCGGCGGCCAGGGTGCAGCGCCGCTCGACGGGCGCGGGACGCTGAGCGCGAACTTCGGTGCGGGCACGGTGAACGTCAGCCTCGAAACCCAGTTCGTCTATCGCGCCAATCAGACCTTCAGCCCGTTCGCGACCTTGACCGGATCGGGCGCGATCAGCGCGAACGGCTTCAGCACCCAGCTGTCGGGCAATGGCTATACCGGATCGATCGACGGCCTGTTTTACGGGCCGGCGGCGGCCGAGGTCGGTGGCGCGCTGACGATCGCGAAGGACGGCGGGGTCGTCGCGGCCGGCTATCTGTTGGGCAGGAAGGACTGAGCACGGCGTTGCGACCCGACGTGCTCGGTTCCCGGCGGTGGCGTGGCGTGGTGGGCGTCGTTGCAGCAGCGACGCTCACGGCGCCCGCCGCCGCTCAATTGTCTGCGCCCGACATGCTGGGCCTTGCCGATCGCGCGGCAGCAGCGCAGCGCACCGACGAGGCGGAGACGATCTGGCGCGCGCTGGTGCAGGATCCCGATGTCGAGATCCGCACCGAGGCGCGCTTTCGCCTCGCCATGATGCGGATCGACCAACGCCGCCTGCGCGATGCCGCGATCCTGTTCCGCGCGATCCTGGACGAAAAACCGGATGCGAACCGCGTGCGGCTGGAACTGGCGCGTGTTCTGGCGCTGATGGGGGATGAGGATGCCGCGCGTCGGCAGTTGCGACAGGCGCAGTCGGCGGGCTTACCCCCGGATGTCGCGATCACGGTCGAACGCTTCGCCAGCGCGCTGCGCACCACGAAGCGCTTCGGCGGATCTTTCGAGATCGCGCTCGCGCCCGACAGCAACATCAACCGCGCGACGCGGGCGACGACGCTCGACACCGTGATCGCGCCGCTCACCCTGGATGATGATGCCCGCGCCAAATCCGGGCTGGGCGTGAAAGCGAGTGGCGAGACCTATGCACGCGTGCCGGTGGCGGACGGGGCGGCCTTGCTGCTGCGCGGCTTCGGCAGCGCGACATTCTATGGCGACAAAAGCTTCAACGATGTCTCGGTGGGCGCGAGCATCGGGCCCGAATGGCGATCGGGCGGTGAAAGGGTGCGCCCCGCGATAGGCATCGGCCGGCGCTATTATGGCGGCGATCTCTATGCGCGCACGACCAGCGCGACGATCAACTGGCTCCATCCCGTCAGCCGCCGCGACCAGATCGTCACCGAAGTTTCGGCATCGCGCGCGCGCTATCCGGTCAATCGGTTGCAGGACGGCGCGATCTATGACGGATCGATCGGCTTCGAACATGGTTTCTCGCCGCGCGCCGGGACCAGCGTGACCCTGTTCGCCAACCGGCAGACCGCGCGCGATCCGGGCTATGCGACGACGGCGGGCGGAGCATCGCTGCTGCTGTGGCGCGACGCGGGGGCGGCGACGCTTTACGCCACCGCGACGTGGCGCAGGCTCGAAGCCGACGCGCGGCTGGCGCTCTTCAACCGCCGCCGGATCGACGATTATGCGCGGATCGGCGTCGGCGCATCGTTCCGCAAACTCACGGTGGCCGGCCTCGCGCCGATCGTGCGGGTTGCCTACGAACGCAATCGATCGACCGTCGGACTCTACGCCTATCGCCGGCTTGCGGTGGACGTCGGGATCATCCGCGCCTTCTGATTCCGGAGTTTCGGAAGGCGCCCGGTTGTTTTGCGCTCCCCCGCCCCTGTGCCTATCGTCCCGACTAAAGAGGAGAGACGGGCATGAGCGAGGATGTGAGCGGCTATGGCGCGCGCTTCGACTATCGGGTCGATATCATGCGCCGGCGCAACCTGCTGACGGCGACGAGCAAGGCGGGCGTCGAACTGGCGCGCAGCGAGCGGGCGTTGCTGGTCGACGAGCAGAATCACGGCCTCGTCTTCTATTTTCCGGAAGGCGACGTCGATCTGGCGAAGCTGGCGCGCATCCCCGATCGGACGAGCTATTGCCCCTATAAGGGCCACGCATCCTATTGGGGCCTGGCGGGCGAAGAGGGCGAGCCGGTCGCCTGGGCCTATGAGACGCCGTACCCCCAAGTCGCCCAGATCACAGGGCATATCGCTTTCTATCAGAATCGCGTGACCGTCTCGATCGGGATCGCGGCGGCATTGGTGAAGGGGGCATGACGATGGGCGATCAATTTCCGATCAAGGGCCGGGTTTCGGCGTGGGATGGCGACACGCTGATCGCGGAGAGCGAGGCGGCGGTGGCGACCGACACGGTCGAGGCGAATGGCGGCATATTGATCCCGGCGGCGGACGGATCGCTGACAAGCCACGATCCGGAGGCGCTGCGCATCGAGGTGGAGGATCGCTGGCCGAACGGCGGCGGGACCACCAACCGTTTCCCGCGCTGGGGCGATGTCGACGATCTGCTGCGGCTGATCGACGTGCAGCCGGCAGGCGATGGCGCCTTCACCGGACCGACCTATGGCGACATTCGCCGCAACGTCGTCGAGGGCGGGCAGCTGCTGGCCATGTCGATGGTCGCAGCGGCCAAGAGCGCGCCCGACAAGCGCGTCGTCAACGCGCATATCGTGCTGGAACGCCCCGCCGTGTTCGACAAGCCGATCGACCTGACCGTCGATCGGCAGCGCGTGGGGCGGCAATTCGCGACCCTGGGCGTGCGCGCGACGCAGGGGGGCAAGCCGGTCTCCTGCTCGCTGATCCTGCTCGACCACGGATCGCCCGATCTGATCACCGGGCAAATCGCGATGCCGGAGGTGAAGGGGCCGGAGGACTGCCCCGCGCATGATTTCGGCCTGCTCGGCCGCGACGTGCGCTTCGTGAACGGCGATTATGATCCCGATCCCGACCGGATCGGCCCGCCCGAACTCCATTGCTGGATTCGCCACCGCGATGCGCCGAAGGAGCTGTATCTGCAGCAGGCGTTGCTCGCCCAGCCGGTGACGCATTTCACGATCGCGGCGGCGATGCTGCCGCATCCCGGTTTCGGCGAGGCGCAGGCGCATTATACTTTGTCGACGGGTGTGCTGACCGCGACGATCGCATTGCATGGCGAGCCGGACCTGACCGACTGGTTGCTCTACACCAATCCCGCAATCCATGCCGGACGTGGTCTCGCGCAGGGACAAGGGCATGTGTTCACCCGCGACGGGCGGCTCGTCGCCTCCTACACCGTCCAGGCGATGATCCGCGAGTTCGCGGCGAGCGCCAATGAAAGCGGGCTCGATTCGACGCGGATCATGTAGGTCGTTCGCGCGCCCAATTTCGTCATTGCGAGCGTAGCGAAGCGATCCATTCCGCAGTTCGGAGTGGATTGCCGCGTCGCCTTCGGCTCCTCGCAATGACGAAGTTAGTAGGGTAGAAAAGGGGCCGCGACAGCGTCGCGGCCCCTTTCTGGCGATCCGTTGAGGGATCAGAAGGCGTAGGTGACCGAGCCGACGACGCCGGCCTTGCCGACATTCTTGCCGGCGGTGCCGACGAACTCGCCCTTCTTGGCGTCGGTATCGACATAAGCGATCCCGAAGGTCGCGTTCCTCCAAGTGTATGTCGCGCCCAGATTCCAGTCGACATAGTTCTTGAGATTCGCGGTCAGGAAGCTGCGGCCCTTCGAATATCCGACATGGCCGGTCAGGCCGAAGCCCGTATCGGGAATTGTATAACCGGCTTCGCCATAGAGATAGAGATTGTCGTTCTTGGTGTTCGCGCCGCTGGCGAGGCCCTTCTGCTTGGGATCATAAGCGAAGCCGCCCTTCACCGTCGCGGGGCCGAACGCGCCCTTGGCCGAACCGTAGATTTCGAGAAAGTCGGTGTTGGCCGCCTTGTCCGCGCTGGGATAGACATAATAGAGCAGGCCGCCGTCGAGCGTGACGTTGTCGATCGTCTTCGAATAGCCCGCGATCAGATCGAGCTCGGCATCGGCGCCGGCCGCGACATAATCATCGATCGTCGACGACCAGAAGCTCGCATAGAGGCCCGAACTGTGGGTGATCGTGGCGCTCGCCTGCGGCGCGATGTGCAGGTTCGTCTGCGAGACGCCGCGAAAGCGATAATCGCTGACGAGAGCCGCCGAGCCGGTGAGCGTGAAATCGGACGCGGGCGCGTCCTGAGCGAGCGCCGGCGTGGCGACAGCCGTCAGCGCGAGGGCCGAGCCCATAGTGAGAGCCAAGCGGCCGATCAGGGTGGAGCGCATCAATTTATACCCCTTGAACGTGGTTTCCACGTTCCCCCTGCGCTGCCCGGGGCATGACCTCTGACCTTGCGGCCGGGCACGCTTCCCTGACGAGACATGTGTCTATTGCGCCTCGCTATCGCAGCGCACAACGCCAAATTACATCATTTATTGCTAGATCATGACTACTGTTGCGGCAGAGCAACAGTAGTTCTGGCGCTGTAGACCGTGTTTTGAAGGCGCTCAGCGCTCCTCCTGGGCCGACTTCACGCGATTTTAACGGAGGTCGGGCGATATCGTCGTGATCGCCCCGTTTTCAGAAAGCGCGTCCGTGTCGTTCCTGTCGAAGATCGAAATCGCCCCCGTTCAGGCTGACGACGCCGCACCGCGGCATGATGCGCTGTTCGATACGCTTTCGGTGCTGTCCGATATCGGCCGCGTCACCGGCGGGCAGGCGGCGACCCAGCCGAACCGGTCACGCCCGCACGAAATCGCCGCCCGATATCACGCGGCAGGATCGTTGACGCGCGTGACGGTGATGCGGATCGCCGGCGATGCCGAGCGGATGGCGGCGGCGGGCCTGCGCGCCGTGCTGGCCGATCGGGCGGGCACACCATCGACCGCGGCGGCGGCGCGCCTCCTGGCCGACTCGATCGGCGCGGCGTTCAGCCGGATCGATGCGCTGCTGCCCCAGGCCGAACTCTCGTAAGTCCTCCCCCGGCGGGGGAGGTGGCAGTCCATAGGACTGACGGAGGGGTATTTGCCGGCAGCGATGCCACAAGCCTCTAGCTACCCCTCCACCGGCTACGCCGGTCCCCCTCCCCCTCCGGGGGAGGATCAGAGGGCGGCGGCGTAACGCGCCAACCCCGCTTCGAGATCGGCGATCAGATCGTCGGGATCTTCGAGGCCGATATGGAAACGGATCGCCGGCCCTTCCGCCTGCCACTTCGTTGCCGATCGCACCGGCGAAGGATCGACCGGCAGCGCAAGGCTTTCATAGCCACCCCAGCTATAGCCGATCCCGAACAGAGCGAGCCCATCGATCAGCGCCGATCGCGCCTTGTCGTCACCCCCCTGCATCACGACGGAGAACAGCCCCGACGCGCCCCTGAAATCGCGCTTCCACAGATCGTGGCCCGGGCAGGACGGCAAGGCAGGATGCAGGACGCGTGCGACCTCGGGCCGCGCTTCGAACCAGCGCGCGATCTTCAGCGCGCTTTCCTCATGCTGGCGCAGGCGAACCGCCAGCGTGCGCAGGCCCCGCGCGGCCAGATAGGCGTCGTCAGGACTGACGCACTGCCCCAGCGAATGCGCGGTGCGGCGGATCCTGTCGAACCAGGCCGCATTGGCGGTGGCCGATCCCATCATCACGTCCGAATGGCCGACGATATATTTGGTGCAGGCGAGGATCGAGATATCGACCCCCATGCCGATCGCGGGCAGCAGCAAAGGCGTCGCCCAGGTGTTGTCGATGATCGTGGCGATGCCGTGTGCCTTTGCGACTTCGACGATCGCGGGCACGTCCTGCACCTCGAACGTCAGGCTGCCGGGGCTTTCGAGGAAGATCGCCTTCGTCCTGTCCGTGCACAGACCGGCGATGCCCGCGCCGATCGCGGGATCATAATAGGTCGTGGTGACGCCGATCTTCTTCAGCACATTGTCGCAAAAGGCGCGGCTCGGCTCATAGGCGCTGTCGACCATCAGCAACTCGTCGCCCGGCTCCAGCACCGCGAGCAGCACGCCCGCGATCGCGGCGACGCCCGACGGATAGAGCATCGTGCCCTCCGCGCCCGGCTCCAGCTCGGTCAGCGCATCGGCGAGCGACCATATGGTCGGCGTGCCGCGCCGACCATAATAGAGGCCGTCATTGGGCCGCCGGGTCGAGGCACGCAGATGCGCGACGTCGTCGAACAGGATCGTCGATGCGCGCCAGACGGGCGGATTGACGATGCCCTGCGTCCATTCCTTGCGCCGTCCGGCGGTCGCGACGCGGGTGGCGGGGCGGAGGCGGGTGCGGTCCTGTTCGTCGTTCATGGGCGTGGGATGGCGCGTGACAGCCTCGGTAGCAAGAGCACGCCACCGTTCAATCCTCCCCCGCCAGGGGGAGGTGGCGCCGAAGGCGACGGAGGGGGAGGATGCTAGGCGCCTGTTGGCCGCCGCCCTCCCCCCTCCGTCAGCTGCGCTGACACCTCCCCCTGGCGGGGGAGGATCATCGCGTTGGCGCAGTCCGCTACGCATCGCTATATCGCGCGCATGGACACCACACCTTTGCATCTGGGCCAGACGAGCGCCCTTCCCGCGACGCCGGAAGAGGCCGTGCTCGATTATGTGCCCAATCCGCGCGCCGGCACGCTCTATCTCGTGCGGTTCGCCGCGCCCGAATTCACCTCGCTCTGCCCCGTCACCGGCCAGCCCGATTTCGCGCATCTGGTGATCGATTATGCCCCCGGCGACACGATCGTCGAATCCAAGTCGCTGAAGCTGTTCCTCGGATCCTTCCGCAACCATGCGGGCTTTCACGAGGATTGCACCGTCGGCATCGGCCAGCGCCTGTTCGACGAGATGAAGCCGAAATGGCTGCGCATCGGCGGCTATTGGTATCCGCGCGGCGGCATTCCGATCGACGTTTTCTGGCAATCGAGCGCACCGCCCGAGGGGCTGTGGCTGCCCGATCAGGGTGTCGCGGGGTACAGAGGGCGGGGGTGATTTAGATCCTCCCCCGGAGGGGGAGGGGGCCCGCGAAGCGGTGGAGGGGTATTGGCCGGCAGCGAACCGCTTGTGGCGAATACCCCTCCGTCAGTCCTGCGGACTGCCACCTCCCCCGCCGGGGGAGGATTTTAGGCTTACCGCCCCGTGCCACCCTGCCGAATGAACGCCTTCACGTCGCTCGACAGCTTATGCAGATCCTCATCGCGGACGTACATCATGTGGCCCGCGTCGTAATAATGGAACTGGATGCGTGACGGGTCGAAGCCCGGGCGGTTCATCGAATATTCGGCGGCGAAGAAGGGGGTGGCGAAATCGTACCAGCCCTGCCCGACGAACACGCGCAGCCCGCTATTTTCGCGCAATGCCTGCCCCAGATACGGCGCGACGTTGACATAGACGTCGCCGTCGCGGCCGCGTTGATCGTCAAGCTTCCATTCCCACGGGCCGACCGGGCCGATGGTGACGTAGCGCCGCTCCATCTTCAGCTTCAGGTCATCGCGCAGATAGGCGTTGATCGCGGCCGAATAGGCGCCGTCGATCGCGTAGAAGCTGGGATCGTTATCCGGCTCCTCACCCGCGCGATCATAATCGACGCCCTTGTAACGAGTGTCGAGACGGCCGGTGGAGAAGCCGTCGGCGCGCAGCAGCTCCTTGTAGAAGCGGCCCGGCACGACGCGCAGATTGGCGGTCTCCAGATATTGCTCGCTCAGGCCCGTATAGCGCGACAGCTGGGTGCGGACCTGCGCGCGTTCCTCGGCGGGCAACGTGTTGCCTTTGAGCAAGGCCGACGCATAGGGGCCAATCGCGAAGGCGCGCGCTTCGGCCGCCATCGCCGCCGCGCTGGCGGGCGGATTGGGCACCTTGTGATGATACCAGGCGGTCGTCGCCATCGACGGCAGGTTGAGGATGTAGGGCATTTCATTGCCCTGCACCTCGGCCGTCGCCCCGAAATCGAGGATCGACGAGATCAGGATGATCCCGTTGAGCGACACGTCATTATATTGCCCCTCCAGCTCATGCGCGACCGCGACCGAGCGGGTGGTGCCATAGCTTTCGCCGCCCAGATATTTGGGCGAATTCCAGCGGCCATTGTCGTCGAGCCACTTGCGGATGAACTCGGCGACCGACTTGGCATCCTTCGACACGCCCCAATAATCCTTGGGATCGGTCTTCCCCAGCGCATGCGCGAAACCGGTGCCGACCGGATCGATAAAGACGACGTCGGTGACGTCGATCAGGCTGTCGGGGTTGTCGACGATCGGGAAGGGCGGCGCGCCGTCATCGCGCGCGTCCGACGGGATCACGACCCGCTTCGGCCCGAACGCGCCCATGTGCAGCCATACCGACCCCGAACCGGGGCCGCCGTTGAACAGGAAGGTGATCGGGCGCCTGGTGGGATCGGTCAGCCCGTCCTTGACGTAGCTGGTGGAGAAGATGGCGGCGAGCGGCTTGCCGTCCTTGTCCTTGAGATAGGTCTCGCCGGTCGTCGCGGTGTAGGCGACTGCCTGCCCGCCGAACGTGCCCCGGTGCTTGGTAACCGAGACGAGCGGCGGCGGAATCGGTGCATCCGCGGGCGCATCGGGCTTCTTCTCGTCGGCGGCGAGGGCAGCGATCGGGCTGAGCGCGAGCGCGATGGCCGCGAGGGAGGTGGTGAAACGCAATGTCGGTCCCCTTTTCGGTATGCGGGGACGCTAGCGGAGGCTGTGTTAGGGGGTCAATACGCCGATCTTTTCCTCCCCCGCCAGGGGGAGGTGGCGCCGAAGGCGACGGAGGGGGAGGATACGAGGCGCTCGTTAGCCGCCGTCCTCCCCCTCCGTCAGCTGCGCTGGCACCTCCCCCTGGCGGGGGAGGATGAAAAGGTCAGATCAGCTTGATCTCCTCCAGCCGCTCCTGGAGGAATCCGTGCGCGGTGATCGGCGTGGGGAACAGGTTGGGCCGGCCCTCACTCATCGTTTCCGGCAGCGTCTCGATCAGGAAATCGGGGCGGAAGTGGAGGAAGAAGGGCATCGAATAGCGCGGCAGGCCGCGCCGTTCGGGCGGCGGATTCATCACACGGTGGCTGGTCGACGGCAGCACCTTGTTGGTCAGCCGCTCGAGCATGTCGCCGATGTTCACCACCAACTCGCCCTGCCGGATCTTCACCGGGATCCAGTGGCCCGATTTGTCGAGCAGCTCCAGCCCGCCCTCTTCGGCGCCGAGCAGCAAGGTGATCGTGTTGATGTCCTCATGCGCACCCGCGCGGATGCCGGGCGCGTCGGGGCCGATCGGCGGATAATGGAGCAGGCGCAGAACGCTGTTCCCGTCCTTCACCGTGTCGACGAAATAATCGGGCGCGAGGCCCAGATAGCGCGCGATCGCCTCCAATATGCGAAGCCCCGCCGTGTCGAAGGCGGCGAACAGCTGCTGATAGGTTTCGCGGAAGCCGGGCACTTCGTCCGGCCACACGTTCGGCGCCATCTCGTCGGAGAATTTGTGGCCGGCGGGCAAATCGCGCCCGACATGCCAGAATTCCTTGAGATCGGGCTTGTCGTTGCCCTTGGCGGTCTCGATCCCGAACGCGGTATAGCCGCGCGCGCCGCCGCTGCCGGGGATCAGATAGTGGCGCTTCGTCTCGGTCGGCAGCGCGAAAAGCGCCTTGGACAGCTCTTCCGCCTTTGCGATCAATTCGGCGGGAATGCCGTGATCGGCGACGACGGCGAAGCCGAACCGCTCGAACGAGCGGCCGATATCCTGCGCGAAGCCTTCGGGATCGCGATCGGCATCTTGCAACGAAACGCTGGGGACGGTGTCGAGGTCTGCAATGTCGGTCATGGCACGAATATAGGCCCGCAAGACCGGCTCGTCACCCTCACGAAGCAGTTGGCGAATTCCGCCAAACTTTGGTCGAAACCTCTCGCGCGTTCGTCGATCCTTCAGCCAAAATTCAGGAAAACCGGGGCATGAGCGATCTGGCACGGTCCATGCTGAGTAAACGGCATGACGGCGACGTAGGGTCGCCATGACCTTGGGGATTTCGAGATGGAACGCGCGAACGGCAAATATTTCGACCGGGCCGACACGATGTTCGGTGTCTGCGAAGGAATCGGCACCGAATTGGGTTTCAACCCCAACATCCTGCGGATGGCCATCGGCGTTTGCCTGCTGCTCAGCCCGAAGATCACGATCGGCGTCTATGTCGCCCTCGGCATCCTGCTGTTCGCGGCATACAAGCTGATGCCGAGCCGCAAGCGCGCGTCGGTCGTCGAAATCGGCCAGCGCAGCGAGCGGGCGGACGACACACAGGAACTGGCGCAGGCTGCCTGATCTGCGGCTTCCGGCCGAAACATCCACAACTTTATTGGGGCCTGCGCTTGAACGGCACAGGCCCTTTCCGTCAGAACGCAGCGCAGCATGACAGCGCGAATCGATATGGGAGCGAGCGAGCGGGGCGAGAGCGTCTCCTTCGACATCGAGGAATTGCTCGCCACGCGCCTGCTCGTCCAGGGCAATTCGGGTTCGGGCAAGTCGCACCTGCTGCGCCGCCTGCTCGAAGGATCGGCGGGTCTCGTCCAGCAGGTCGTGATCGATCCCGAGGGCGATTTCGTGACCTTGGCCGACCGCTTCGGCCATGTCGCGATCCAGGCGGCCGACCATAGCGAGGCCGAGATCGCGCGCATCGCCAGCCGTATCCGCGAGCATCGCGTCTCGGTGATCCTCGCGCTCGACGAGCTGGAAGTCGACGCGCAGATGAAGTGCGCCGCGACCTTCCTGTCCGCCTTATTCGATGCCCCGCGCGACCATTGGTATCCCGCGCTGGTCGTGGTCGACGAAGCGCAGCTGTTCGCGCCTTCGGCGGCCGGCGAGGTTTCCGAAGAGGCGCGCCGCACCTCGCTCGCCGCGATGACCAACCTGATGTGCCGCGGGCGCAAGCGCGGACTCGCCGGCATCATCGCGACCCAGCGGCTCGCAAAGCTCGCGAAGAATGTCGCGGCGGAGGCCTCCAACTTCATGATGGGGCGCACCTTCCTGGATATCGACATGGCGCGCGCGGCCGACCTGCTGGGCATGGAGCGGCGCCAGGCCGAACAGATTCGCGATCTGCCGCGCGGCACCTTCCTGGCGCTCGGCCCCGCCGTGTCGCGCCGCCCGATCTCGGTGAAGGTCGGCGCGGTCGAAACGAGCGCGCGCAGCGGCAGCCCCAAGCTGATGCCCCTGCCCAGCGCCGCGCCGGCCGAGGATCTGCAGGGGCTGCTGTTCGCGCCCGGCAACGATCTGCCCCCGCCCCCCCCACCGCCGCGTGCGCCCGTCCCGACGTCGGACGACCTGCTGCGCGCGATCAGCCGGTCCGGACCGGCGCTGACGCCGACCGCAGCCCCATCCACACCCGCCATGCCCGAGGATGAGCGCGACGCGGTGATCGACACGGTGCTGCGCGAAATCGTCGAGGATCCCGACGCGACCTATCGCGCCGCCGCGATCCTTTTCCAGGATTTCGGCGTGCGCTGTCGCATGCACCGGCTCGCCAATCCGGGGCTCGACCTTCCCGGCTTCCGGCGCCGTCTCGCGATGGCGCGGGCGGGCCTTTATGGCGGGCTCGATGAAGGATGGCTCGACGCGATGGCGCTGGGCGCGACCTTGCCCGACGACATGCTTGCCCCTTTCCTGCTCGTCGCGCGCGCGGGCCGCGAAGGATCCGAAGCGCCGTCCGATTCGGCGCTCGCCGCCGTGTACGGCACCCACAGCCTCGGCCGCGTCCGCCGGCTGATCGCCTATATGGAAGAACAGGGCATCTTCGTCCTGCGCACCGACCTGGTCGGCAAGCGATCGATCAACATCCCGCGCCTGGGCTGGACGACCGCATCGGCGCTGCCCGAAGCGGCGGAATAGGCAGTCTCTTCCCCCGCGCGACCCCACCCGCTACAGCGCCTTCATGATCCTGGTCATCGACAATTATGACAGCTTCACCTGGAACCTGGTCCATTATCTGATGGAACTGGGTGCCGAGGTCGAGGTCGTGCGCAACGACGCAATCGGCGTGGGACAGGCGATGTCGTCGGGCGCCGAGGCGTTCCTGATCTCGCCCGGGCCGTGCACGCCCAACGAAGCGGGGATCAGCCTGGATCTGGTCGCCGCCTGCGCGGAGGCGAAGCGGCCGCTGCTGGGCGTGTGCCTGGGCCACCAGTCGATCGGACAGCATTTCGGCGGGCAGGTGATCCGCGCGCCGCAGTTGATGCACGGCAAGACCAGCCCGATCCTGCACGACGATACCGGCCTGTACGAAGGACTGCCCTCGCCCTTCACCGCGACGCGATACCATTCGCTGATCGTGCCCGAGGAGGGGATGCCCGCCGATCTGATCATCAACGCGCGAACCCCCGACGGGCAGGTGATGGGCGTGCGCCATGCGACGCTGCCGATCCACGGTGTCCAGTTCCACCCCGAAAGCATCGCGACCGAACATGGCCATGCGATGCTCGCCAACTTCATGCGCGCGGCGGGAATGCAGGTGAAAGAGCGGGCGACAGCTTGAGCGCCCTGCCCGATCCGATCGTTCCGCTCGGCCAGGCCGAGGCCGAAGAAGTGTTCGCCGCCATCCTCGACGGCGCGCACGACGATGCCAGCGTCACCACGTTCCTGACCGCGATGGCCGAGCGCGACGAGACGGCGAGCGAGATTGCCGGCGCGGCGCGGGCGATGCGCGCACGGATGATCCGCGTCACCGCCCCCGACGGCGCAATCGACGTGTGCGGCACAGGCGGCGACGGCGCGCACAGCCTGAACGTGTCGACCGCGGTGGCGATGGTGGTCGCGGGCGCAGGCGTTCCCGTCGCCAAGCATGGCAATCGCGCGGCATCGTCCAAGGCGGGCGCGGCCGACACGCTGGAGGCGTTGGGCCTCGATCTCGATCGCGCGTCCGAACGCGCCGAGGCATCGCTGAACGAGATCGGCATCTGCTTCCTGTTCGCGCAGAAGCATCATCCGGCACTGAAACCGCTGGCCGCGATCCGCAAGGCGATAGGGCGGCGGACGATCTTCAACCTGCTCGGCCCGATCTGCAATCCGGCCGGCGTCGAGCGCCAGTTGATCGGCGTCGCGCGGCCCGATTATCTGCCGACCTATGCCGGTGCGCTCGATCGCCTCAAGCCGGCCTCGGCGATGCTGGTGGCCGGCGACGAGCCGCTCGACGAACTGTCGATCGCGGGCGAATCGAGCCTGTTCCGCCTGGGCGAGGCGGGCTTCGGACCGGAGCGGACCTCACCCGAGGCCGCCGGCCTTGCGCGCCACGGGCTCGACGCGATCAGGGGCGGCGATCCTGCCTACAATGCCGCCGCGCTCACGCGCCTGCTCGATGGCGAGGCGGGCGGCTATCGCGACGCCGTGCTGTTCAATGCCGCCGCCGCGTTGATGGTCGCTGGCAAAGCCGCCGATTGGGCCGAGGGCGTGGCGCTTGCCGCCGAATCGATCGACAGCGGCAAGGCGAAAGCCCTGCTCGCGCGCTGGATTGCATTCTAGACGTCCCAAGTCGCACTCGCGGACCCATAAGTTTATCTCGTTTGTTGCTGGGGCGAAGCGACCCCACCTTCGCGGCAGAGTCACATGAGGTCCGCCATGGCCAGCACGCCCGCACAACGCCCTTTCTTCAGTAATTTCGGATTGCAGGTTCTCGCTGGCATGGTCGTCGGCCTCCTGCTCGGCCTGCTCGCGCGCAATATCGGCGTCGGGCCGGAGGGGCAGCCCAATGCGCTGGCCGAGACGCTCGATACGGTCGGGTCGATCTTCGTCCAGTTGCTCAAGGCGCTGGTGCCGCCGTTGATCTTCGCCGCAATCGTGACGAGCATCGTCAATCTGCGCGAGCTTCAGAACGCCGCGCGCCTCGTCGCGCAGACGCTTTTGTGGTTCGCGATCACCTCGCTGATCGCGGTCGCGATCGGCATCGCGCTGGGCGTGATCATCCAGCCGGGCCTGTCGGCCGGAGTCGCCCCCGCCGATGCGGCGGTGCCCAAGTCGGTCGGCAGCTGGCTCGATTTCCTGAAAGGGCTGATCCCCGCCAACGCCTTCGGCCTGACCGCCTCGACCAAATTGTCGGACACCGGCAGCGCGTCGACCTCGCTCGGCTTCAACGTCCTCCAGCTGATCGTCATCTCGATCGCGGTCGGCGCCGCCGCGCTCAAGGTCGGCGAGGTTGCCGAGCCCTTCGTCGGCTTCGTCCGCGCTTTGCTCGGCATCATGCGCAAGCTCTTGTGGTGGGTGATCCGGCTGACCCCGATCGGGTCGGCGGGGCTGATCGGTCATGCCGTCGCCGAATATGGCTGGGATGCGCTTCTGCGGCTCGGCAGCTTCGCGGGGGCGATCTATCTCGGCCTCGCGCTGGTATTGCTCGTCGTCTATCCGACGCTGCTGCTGATCAACGGCATTCCGCCGCGCCGCTTCTTTGCCGGCGCCTGGCCCGCGATCCAGCTGGGCTTCGTGTCGCGATCGTCGGTCGGCACATTGCCCGTCACCGAAGCCGCCGCCGAGACCGTGGGCGTGCCGCGCACCTATGCGAGCTTCGCGGTGCCGTTGGGCGCGACGACCAAGATGGACGGGTGCGCCGCCATATATCCGGCGATCTCGGCGATCTTCGTCGCGCAATTCTATGGCCTGCCGCTGGGGCCGACCGATTACGCGCTGATCACCTTCGTCTCGGTCCTCGGCTCGGCCGCGACCGCCGGGCTGACCGGCGCGACGGTGATGCTGACGCTCACGCTGTCGACCCTCGGCCTGCCGCTCGAAGGCGCCGGCCTGCTGCTCGCGATCGATCCGATCCTCGACATGGGGCGGACCGCGGTGAACGTGGCGGGGCAGGTTCTCGTCCCGATGATCGTCGCCAAGCGCGAGGGAATCCTTGAGGAGCCGGTGCCCGACGCGCTACCTGCCTGACGCATGGGCGACGTAAGACTGCACGAAAGCTGGAAGACACCGCTGCAGGGGGAGTTCGACGCCCCCTATATGGCGGCGCTGCGCCAGTTCCTGGTCGGAGAGAAGGACAAGGGGAAGCATATCTTCCCCAGCGGCGGCGAGTGGTTCCGCGCACTCGACCTGACCCCGCTCGACAAGGTCAAGGTCGTGATATTGGGGCAGGATCCCTATCATGGCGAGGGGCAGGCGCACGGCCTGTGCTTCAGCGTCAAGCCGGGGGTGCGGCCGCCGCCGAGCCTGGTCAACATCTACAAGGAACTGGGCACCGACCTTAACCTCACGCGCCCGCCGCACGGCTTTCTCGAACATTGGGCGAAGCAGGGCGTGCTGCTGCTCAACAGCGTCCTGACGGTCGAGATGGGGCTGGCAGCGTCGCACCGCGAGCGCGGCTGGGAGAAGTTCACCGATGCGATCATCCGCCTCGTCAATGCCAAGCCCGATCCGGTCGTCTTCCTGCTGTGGGGAAGCTATGCGCAGAAGAAGGCCGCGTTCGTCGATTCGACCGACAAGGGCGGGCGGCACCTCGTCCTGAAGGCGCCCCACCCCTCGCCGCTTTCGGCGCACGCGGGCTTTTTCGGGTGCCGGCATTTTTCGAAGGCCAACGCCTTTCTGGAGGCGCAGGGGCAGACGCCGGTAGATTGGTCGCTGCCGCCCGTCTGAATCCTCCCCCGCAGGGGGAGGGGGACCGGCGCAGCCGGTGGATGAGTAGCTCTCCACGCGGGTATCGCTGCCGGCCAATATCCCTCCGTGGGCGCACAATGAAAAGGGCCGCCGGCATGACGCCGGCGGCCCCAAACATCGCAGAGGCGGAAGCCTTATTGCGGGACGACCGTCACGGCGCGGCGGTTCTGCGCCCAGCTGCCTTCGTCCGAACCGGCCGCGACCGGGCGTTCCTTGCCATAGCTGATCACCGAGATGCGCGACGCCGAGACGCCGGCCTGAACCAGGAAGTTCTTGGCCGAGTTGGCGCGGCGATCGCCGAGCGCAAGGTTATATTCGCGCGTGCCGCGTTCGTCGGCATGGCCTTCGATCGTGACCGCAACGTTCGGGAACTTGGCGAGCCACTGCGCCTGGCGGCTGAGGATCGACTGCGCTTCGCTGTCGACGTCCGAACTGTCGGTCGCGAAGTGGACGGTGTCGGTGCCCGCCTGCTGCATGAAGTCCGCACGCGAACCGGGGATCGTCGTGTTGCTCGGCGCGGGCGCCGGAGCTTCGGGGGCGGGCGTGGGCGCCGCGGCCGGGGGCGGCGGAAGATCCTCGACCTTCTTCTTCGTACAAGCCGCGGTCAGCACGAGGGCCGACACCAGAGCGACATTCAACATCGAGCGCGCCATCTGCTTCTCCTTCTTCATCAATACGGTTGCGCAACAATAACGCAATTCCGTGGAATTCGCTCACTGAACCTCAGGTTTACGGGAGCAGGGGACCCCATGCGGGGTCGGAACCGTCGAGTGGGGTGGGCACCGGCCGTTCATTGACGCCGGTCAGGTCGACCGACCACAGATCGGCCTTGCCGCTGCCCTGGCCGGTGCGGAAGAACATGATCACGCGGCCGTTGGGCGACCAGCTCGGCCCTTCATCCTGCCAGCCGTTGGTCAGAATCTTTTCGCCCGATCCATCGGTGCCCATCACGCCGACCGCGAAGCCGCCGCCAAGCTTGGTGAAGGCGATCATGTCGCCGCGCGGGCTCCACACGGGGGTCGCATAGCGGCCGCCGCCATAGCTGATCCGGTTCTGGTTCGAACCGTCGGCGTTCATCACGTAGAGTTGCTGCCCGCCCGACCGATCGCTTTCGAACACGATCTTCGATCCATCGGGAGAATAGCTGGCGGCGGTATCGATACCGGGCGATGTCGTCAGCCGCTGGGGCGTGCCGCCGCTGGCCGACACGCGATAGATGTCGGTATTGCCGCCGACAGACATCGAAAAGACGACATATTTCCCGTCGGGCGAGAAGCGCGGCGCGAAGGTCATGTTCGGTTGATCGACCACCAGCCGCTGCTGGCCCGTGCCGACATTGTACACATAGATGCGCGGCCGATCGCCCGCATAGGACATATAGGTGATCGTCTGCTGGTTCGGCGCGAAGCGCGGGGTGAGCACGATCGACTGTCCGTTGGTCAGGAAGCGGTGGTTGGCGCCATCCTGATCCATGATCGCCAGCCGCTTGATGCGGTTCTGCTTCGGGCCGGTCTCGGAGACATAGACCACCTTGCTGTCGAAATAGGGCCCTTCGCCGGTCAGCCGGCTATAGACCGTGTCGGCGCATTTATGCGCGGCGCGGCGCCACTGGGCGGGGACGACCTCGAACCCCTGCCGCGTCAGCTCGACCTTGCCGAGCACGTCGTAGAGATAGCAGCCGACCGTGATCTTGCCGTCGGCCGCGGCCTGGACGAAGCCCTGCACCAGCGCCTGCGCGCCACTCTGCCCCCAGAAGATGAAATCGGGGGCATTGGCCTGGCTGAAGGGCACGTTGGCGAGCGCGCTCTTGGGCAGCGGGTTGAACAGGCCGCTATTCTTCAGATCGTTGGTGATGACATCCGACACGCGTTGACCAAGCGCGGCGGTATCGCCCGCAGGCGTGGAAACGGTCGACGGCGTCGGCATCGACGGGATCGCGATCGGCATCGGCTGGGCGATGCCGCCGTTGATGTCGACCTCGAGCTGCGCATGCGCCGGAAAGGCGGTCAGCGACGCGACGATCGCGCCAAGAGTGATGCAGAAACGGGGCAGGGGCAGGCGGTTCAAGGCTCGTCTCCTCTGTCCCCCGTTCCGGTCATAGCCCGAAACGGGGGGATGAAGTCAAATATCGATCAGTTCATCTGGTTCGGGCGGAAGTTGAACTTGATGTCTTCCCAGCCGCCTTCGTACAATTCGGGCGGCAATTTATACGGCGCGCATCGTTGCAATGCGCGGACAGCCGCTTCGTTCATCTGGCGCAGATAGGCCGCGTTCGAATCGTTCACGCCGGCATTGGCGGTGACTTCGGGCGTAACCGCGATCCCGCCGTCGGGCTTCAGCCGCAGCCGGACCTGCGTGACGATGCTCGTCGCCCCCGCGCCGCCCGTTGGCACGGTGTAGCAAGGCTTCACCTGCGACGCGATCAACGCCGCCAGACCATTCGCCTGGATTGGGCTGATCACCGCGGCGCGCGCCACTGCGCCCTTGCCGGGCGACTTGGACGCCGGGATACCCTTCAGGAAGTCATCGCCCAGATTTGTCGCCTTGGGCTTGGCCTTCGCCGCCGGCTTTTCGGGCGCGGGCTTGGCCGCCTCCGCTTTGGGCGGTGCGGGCGTCGGCTTGGCAGGTTTCGGCGCCGGCTTGGGCGTCGCGACCGGCTTTGGCTCAGGCTTGGGCGGGGTCGGCGCGGGCGTCGGTTCGGGCGGCGGGGTCGCTTCCTCGGGTTTCCCGACGTCGGGCGCCTCCATCTGCTGCGGCGGTTCGACCGCCTTTTCGGGCGAGGAGGATTGCAGCGCCACCTTGTCGACGAGCATCACGTCCATCGCATCGGCGAGCGGCGGCTTGGGCCGTGCGCTCATCAGATTGAGCGACATGATCGCCAGCAGCACCACATGGCCGACAAAAGCTACACCGAGCCCGGCCTTTTCCGCGCGCTCCATCAGGGGCTCTCGGCTCCTGCCGCGCCTTCATCCGCGCCCCCATCAGCCCCCATCGTGACGAGCGCGACGCGGTTGAGGCCCGCATGGTTGAGCGACCCCATCACCGCCATCACGCGCCCATAATCGAGCCCGCGATCGGCGCGCAGGAATATCTGGGGCGCATCCTTGCCCTTGCCGGCGGTCGCCGCGATCTGCCCGAACTGGGCGTCGATCGCGGAGAACTGGACTGGCTTGTCGTCGACGAAGATCTCACCCGATTTGTCGATCGAGACGGTGATCGGCTTCTTGTCCTGGTCAAGCGCGCCCGCCGCACTTTCAGGCAGGTCGACAGGAACACCCGCAAGCATCAGCGGGGCCGTGACCATGAAGATGATCAGCAGCACCAGCATGACGTCGACCAGCGGCGTCACGTTGATATCGGCCATCGGCGCGCGCTTGCCGCCCCGGCCGGAGACCGGACCCATCGCCATTTACTTGACCCGCTCCAGCTCGCGGCTGAGCGTCAGGTGGAGCGAGTCGCCGAAACGGTGGAGCTGGTTTTCGATCTGCCCGACGCGGTGGAGGAGCCGGTTATAGGCGATGACGGCGGGGATCGCCGCGAACAGACCGATCGCGGTGGCGAACAGCGCCTCGGCAATACCCGGGGCCACGACGCCCAGCGACGTGTTCTGGCTCGCCGCGATATCGGTGAAGCTGCGCATGATGCCCCACACGGTGCCGAACAGCCCGACGAAGGGCGCGACCGACCCGATCGTGGCGAGGACGTTGAGCCGGTCGGACAGCTTGTCGATCTCCGCGCTGGTCGCGGCCGACATGGCGGTGGCGAGGCGCGCGCGGGTGCCTTCACGATCGACCGGGGTGATCCGCACCGAACGGCGCCATTCGCCGACACCCGCCGTGAACAGCTTCGCCGACGGCGTGTCCTGCCGCCCGGGGCCGTCATACACCTTGTCGATATCTTCGGATTTCCAGAACTCGGCCTCGAACGCCTTCGACGCCTTGAGCGTGCGGCCCATCTTCAGTCCTGACGAAAAGATGATCGCCCAGGTCCAGATGCTGGCCAGCAGCAGGCCGATCATCACCGATTTGACGACGATATCCGCCTGCAGGAACAGGGCGATCGGCGACAGGGCCGAGCTGGTGGCGGCGACGTGTGCGCCCGCTATGCTCATTCCACTCATGCCGTCTCGTCTGCTCCCTGAATTATCTTGAACTTGTTCACCCAGTCGCGCGGCTGGCGCCTGGGGCGGCCATCGGGGCCGACGAACGCGACCGAAACATCAGCCTCGGCGATCAATTGGTGAGCCCGCATGACTCGTTGATGAATGACCATCGATGCGCCCCCGATCTCTCTCATGCGGCTGAGAACGAGCAAATCGTCGTCCAGTTTCGCCGCCGCGCGATATCGGATGTGGAGATCGCGCACGACATAGACCCCGTCGCCCGCCGCCATCACCGCCTGCTGATCGATCCCGCACAGTCGCATCACGTCACTGCGCGCGCGCTCCATGAAGCGCAGATAGCTCGCGTGATAGACGACCCCGCCCGCATCGGTATCCTCGAAATAGACGCGCACGGCAAAACGATGCTCGGGGCCCGCGAAGCGGCCGGAATAGGGGACATCGTTGTGCATCGGTAACGGATTCTAGGCGCGCTTTGTCGATAGGCCAAGGCGCGAAGGGCCTAATTTCACCACTTCTCGTCGCCCGAGCGAAGGCTGGGGCCTATTTCTCTCATCTCCAGCGGTGCCGATTGCCACGGCAGGGACAGGCCCCAGCCTTCGCTGGGGCGACGATGAAATAGGATCAAACCCCGTCGAACAGCCCGTCCTGCCCGGCTTCCGGTGGCGGATTGAGGCCGAGATGCTTCCAGCCCCGGCTGTTCAAACACCGCCCGCGCGCCGTCCGCGCGATCAGGCCGAGCTGGATCAGATAAGGTTCGACGACCTCCTCGATCGTGTCGCGCGGTTCGGAGAGGCCAGCCGCCAGCGTCTCCACGCCCACCGGCCCGCCGCGATAGATGTCGGCGATCATATGAAGATAGCGCCGGTCCATCGCGTCGAGGCCCAGCGCGTCGACCTCCAGGCGGTTGAGCGCATTGTCGGCCGCCGCCGCGTCGACGATATCGTGTCCCGCGACATGCGCGAAATCACGGACCCGGCGCAGCAGGCGACCCGCGATGCGCGGAGTTCCGCGCGATCGGCGCGCAACCTCCATCGCGCCATCCTTCGATATCGGCAGATCGAGAAGTCGCGCCGCGCGACTTACGACCTGCTCCAGTTCCTCGACCGAATAGAATTGCAGCCGCACCGGAATGCCGAAGCGGTCGCGCAGCGGCGTGGTGATCAGCCCCTGCCGCGTTGTGGCACCCACCAAAGTAAAGCGCGGCAGATCGATGCGCACGCTGCGCGCCGACGGCCCCTCCCCGATCATCAGATCGAGCGCGCGATCCTCCATCGCGGGATAGAGCACCTCCTCGACCGCAGGCTGAAGCCGGTGGATCTCGTCGATGAAGAGGACGTCGCCATCCTCCAGATTGGTCAGCAACGCCGCCAGATCGCCCGACTTGGCGATGACGGGGCCCGATGTCGCGCGGAAGCCCGCCCCCATCTCCTTGGCGATGATCTGCGCGAGCGTGGTCTTGCCGAGGCCAGGCGGGCCGAAGAACAGGACATGGTCGAGCGCGTCGCCGCGCCGCCGCGCGGCTTCGATGAACACGCGCAGATTGTCGCGCGCCGCCTTCTGCCCGACGAATTCGTCGAGCGACTTTGGCCGAAGCGCCGCATCGGCATCCTCGGCACGGCGCGAGGCAGTTAGCAGGCGATCGCTATCGGTCATTGGCGCTATCGGTCATTCGCCACCGGATAGCGCGGGGCGGATGGACAGTCGATGGCGGGACTGTAGGGGGTTCCTACCTGCCGCCGGAGACCTCGATGACCAAGCCCCCCCTCTATTATATCGACAGCAGCTTCGCGGTGCCCCGCCTGACCGACGGGCTGAAGGCGACCTATGATCTGCGGCCCGAGCCCGGCCCCGGCATCCGCGCGGTCGCGACGCATGGCAGCACGGGGATCGACGCCGCAACGATGGCGAAGCTGCCCGATCTGGAAATGATCGCGGTGAGCGCGGTCGGGGTCGACAAGGTCGATCTGGCCGAAGCGAAGCGGCGCGGCATCCATGTGACCAACACGCCCGACGTGCTGACCGACGACGTCGCCGACCTTGCGATCGGGCTGATGATCGCGCTCTACCGCAACATCCCGCGCGACGACGCGCTGGTGCGCAGCGGCCGCTGGGCGAGCGAGGGCATGCCCACGCTGTCGCGCCGGCTGACCGGGCAGCGGATCGGCATTTTGGGGCTCGGCCGGATCGGGCAGGCGATCGCCAAACGCGCCGCGCCCTTCGCGGGCGAGATCGCCTATCACTCGCGCCATCCCGTTGCCGACGTGTCGTGGCGCTACGCCGAGAGCGCGATGGTGCTCGCCGCCTCGGTCGACATCCTGATCGTCGCGACGCCCGGCGGCCCCGCGACCGACAAACTGGTCGACGCCACCGTGATCGACGCGCTGGGGCCGAACGGTTCGCTGATCAACATCGCACGCGGATCGGTGGTCGACGAGGATGCGCTGGTCGCGGCGCTCGTCGAAGGCCGCCTCGGCGGCGCGGGCCTCGACGTGTTCGCGCACGAACCGCATGTGCCCGCGGCGTTGCTGCCGCTCCCCAATGTCGTCCTGCTCCCGCATCAGGGCAGCGCGACCGTAGAGACGCGCGACGCGATGGCGCAACTCGTCCTCGATAATCTTGCGGCCTTCTTCGCAGGACAGCCGCTGCTGACGCCGCTCTGACGTCTCACTTCGCGGCCTTGCGCAATGCTAGGCGCACCAGCGCGTCGAGCGTTGCGTCAGGCCCCAGATCCTCGACCGCAGCCCCCACCGCCGCACTCGCTTCGGCGGGGCGGAAGCCGAGGTTGGCGAGGGCGGACATGGCATCCTCGGCAGCACCGCCCTTCGGCGCGGGGACGCCGCTGGCAGGTCCGATCGCGACGCCCCCCATCTTGTCCTTGAGTTCGTTGACGATGCGCATCGCGAGCTTCGGGCCGACCCCGTTGGCGCGCGCGACCATCGCCTTGTCGCCACTGGCGATAGCACGCGACAATTCGCCCGCGTCGAGGACGGTCAGGATCGACAGCGCGACGCGTCCGCCCACGCCCTGCACGCTCGTCAACAGGCGGAAGGCATCGCGCTCGGAAGCCGATCCGAAACCGAACAGGGTGATCGCATCCTCGCGCACCTGCATCTCGGTGAGCAACAGCACCTCGCCACCGATCTCCCCCACCGCCGACAAGGTCCGGCCCGAGACGAGCGCGAGATAGCCGACGCCCTGCACGTCGAGCACCAGATGATCGGCCGCGACTTCGGCCAGCAGCCCCTTCAACCGCGCGATCATGCGTAGGCTCTCCGTGCCAGCGACTTCGCGCTCGCCAGATGGTGCGCGTGGGTGATCGCGACCGCGAGTGCATCGGCCGCATCGGGGCCGGCAAGCTTCACGCCGGGCAGCAGATGCTGGACCATCGCCTGGATCTGGCGCTTCTCCGCACCGCCGGTGCCGACGACCGCCTTCTTGACGACCGACGGATGATATTCGCCCACGGCAAGCCCCGATCGCGACGCCGCGAGCAACACCACGCCACGCGCCTGACCGAGCTTCAGCGTCGATTGCGGGTTGGAGTTGCCCAGCACCTCCTCTGCCGCCGCGCTCTCGGCGCGATGCGTGCGGATCACCTCGAACAAGGCATCGTGGAGCAGCGCCAGCCGGCGTGCGAGTTCCATCGACGGTTCGGTCTTGATCTGGCCGTTGGCGACGTGGCTCAGCCGATTGCCCTCCGCCGCGATCACGCCCCAGCCGGTGGTGCCGAGGCCCGGATCAAGCCCGATCAGGATCATGCTTATGCGGCCCCATGTTCATCACATGTTCCGTTTCGCGTATTGCGGAAGGTTTGTGAAGCGAAAACATCCCTCGTCATTGCGAGGAGCCGAAAGCGACGAAGCAATCCACTCCGGCATTGGAGTGGATTGCTTCGCTACGCTCGCAATGACGAGGTGGGGAGGTGAGCGGTTTAGCCGCCCAGCTTTTCCATCACGTCTTCGGGCACGTCGTAATTGCCCCAGACGGTCTGGACATCGTCATCGTCGTCGAGCGCGTCGATCAGCTTGAGGAGCTTGGCAGCATCCTCCTCGCCCACCGTGACCATCGTCTGCGGGCGCCAGGCGAGCTTCGCGCCTTCGGGTTCGCCCAGCACGGGTTCGAGCGCCTTCGACACTTCGTGGATCGCGTCGATCGCGGTCCAGATCTCGTGGCCGTCCTCGGTCGAGGTCACGTCCTCGGCGCCCGCTTCGAGTGCCGCTTCGAACACCTTGTCAGCATCGCCGGCGCTGGCCGGATAGTTGATCAGGCCGAGCCGATCGAAGGCGTGGCTCACCGAACCGCCCGCGCCCAGATTACCGCCATTCTTCGAAACGGCGGTGCGGACGTTGGTGGCGGTGCGGTTGCGATTGTCGGTCAGCGTCTCGATGATCAGCGACACGCTGCCGGGGCCGAAGCCTTCGTAGCGAACCTCTTCATAATTGGCGCCGTCATTGGCCGAAGCCTTGTTGATCGAGCGTTCGATGTTGTCTTTTGGCAGGCCTTCCTTGCGCGCGGTGATCACGGCGGAACGCAGGCGCGCGTTCATCGCCGGATCGGGAAGGCCCATCTTGGCCGCGACGGTGATTTCGCGGCTGAGCTTGGAAAAGAGCGTCGCGCGCTTCTTATCCTGCGCACCCTTGCGGTGCATGATGTTCTTGAACTTGCTATGACCGGCCATTGCCGCGCCCTCATCTTGATCTGTCGTGAAGTGGCCGGCTCTCTAGCGTCCGCCAAGGGGGCGGCGCAAGTCAGTCGACGAACAGTAGCGCCGGGGTTTCGAGAAGTCGCTTCAATGCCTGCACGAAACTGGCCGCGTCCCAGCCGTCGACGACGCGGTGATCGCAGCTGATCGACAGGTTCATCAGCTTGGCCGCAACCACCTGCCCATCGCGGAAGACGGGGCGTTCGACGATCCGGTTCGGGCCGATGATCGCGACTTCGGGCCGGTTGATCACCGGTGTGGTCGCGATGCCACCGAGCGGCCCGAGCGACGTGATCGTGAGCGTCGATCCCGAAAGCTCCTCCGACTTCGCCTTGCCCGTGCGTGCGGCGTCGGCAAGGCGGGTGATCTCGGATGCGAGCTGCCAGACGTTGCGATCCTGCGCGTCGCGGATGACGGGAACCATCAGCCCCGCATCGGTCTGCGCCGCCATCCCCAGATGCACCGCCCCGCTGCGCGTGACGATGCCGTTCTCATCATCGTAGCGCGCGTTGATCATCGGGAAATCCGGGATGGTCTTGCAGATCGCGACGATCAGCAGCGGCAGCAGGGTCAGCTTGGGCCGGTCCCCGCGCGTGTCGTTCAGGTCGCCGCGCAACGCCTCCAGCTTGGTGACGTCGATTTCCTCGACATAGGTGAAGTGCGGGATATGTCGCTTCGACGCGGCCATATTCTCGGCGATGCGGCGGCGCAGGCCGATCACCTTCACCTGTTCGTCGGCGCGCTTGCCGGTCGAGGGCGCGTAGCCGCGATTGTAGGTGATAAAGGCATCGAGATCGGCATGGCGGACATGATCGCCCGCGGATTTTACCGATGCGAGATCGATGCCGAGATCCTTGGCGCGGGCTCGGACGGCGGGAGAGGCAAGGACCTTTCGATCCTCCCCGGCACGGGGAGGGGGGCCGTCAGCCGCAGGCTGATGGTGAAGGGGGGCTTCAACAGGCGGCGCCTCCGGGGGCGAACTCCCTCCACCGGCTTCGCCGGTCCCCCTCCCCGTTCCGGGGGGGATCGATTCGACAACGGCGGCCGCCTCATTCGGCGCAACCTCGACGGTCGGCTCCGTCGCCGGCTCCGCGCCACCCTCCGTCTCGAACGTGGCGAGGATCGATCCGATCGCGACCATCTCACCGACTTCACCCGCAAGCGCGACAATCCGGCCGGAAACCGGCGCGGTCATTTCGACGGTCGCCTTGTCGGTCATCAGATCGGCGAGGGGTTCATCCTCCTCGATCATGTCGCCGACCGCGACGTGCCAGGCGACGATTTCCGCCTCGGCGATGCCTTCGCCGATGTCCGGCAATTTGAAGCTGTAGCTGCCCATTTCGATCAATCCTGCATGACGCGCTTGAGCGCTTCGCCGAGGCGGACGGGGCCGGGGAAATAGGCCCATTCGAGACTGTGCGGATAGGGCGTGTCCCAACCGGTCACGCGCTGCACCGGCGCCTCGAGATGATGGAAGCAATGTTCCTGGACAAGCGCGGACAGCTCGGCGCCGAACCCGCTGGTCTTGGTCGCTTCGTGAACGACCACGCAGCGCCCGGTCTTCTTCACCGACGCCACGATCGTTTCCAGATCGAGCGGAACAAGGGTGCGCAGATCGATGATCTCGGCATCGATGCCGGCATCGGCGACGACGCTCTGCGCGACATGAACCATCGTGCCATAGGCCAGGATCGTGACGTCATCACCCGGCCGCACGATCCGCGCCTTGCCCAGTTCGACGCGATAATAGCCTTCGGGCACCGCGCTTTCGGCGAACTTGGCCCATGGTTGGACCGGGCGATCATAATGGCCGTCGAACGGGCCGTTATAGATGCGCTTGGGTTCGAAGAAGATCACCGGATCATTGTCCTCGATCGCGGCGATCAGCAGGCCCTTGGCGTCATAGGGGTTGGACGGGATCACCGTCTTGAGGCCCGCGACATGGGTGAAGATGCCTTCGGGCGACTGGCTGTGCGTCTGCCCGCCGAAGATGCCGCCACCGAAGGGTGTCCGCACCGTGATCGGCGCGGTATATTCGCCCGCCGACCGATAGCGCAGCCGCGCCGCTTCGGACACGAGCTGATCGAGCGCGGGATAGATATAGTCGGCGAACTGGATTTCGGGCACCGGACGCAGGCCATAGGTCGCCATGCCCACCGCGACGCCGATGATGCCGCATTCGGTGATCGGCGTGTCGAACACGCGGGTCTTGCCATATTTGGCCTGAAGCCCCTCGGTCGCCTTGAACACGCCGCCGAAGAAGCCGACATCCTCGCCCAGCACGACGATCTCGTCATCGCGGCCCATGCAGATGTCGATGGCCGAATTGATCGCCTGGATCATGTTCATGGTGCGGGTTTCGTCGCTCATATCCCCGCCGCCTTGCGCTCGTCGCGCATCTGCTGGCTCTGTTCCTTGAGGTGCCAGGGCATCTCTTCGAACACGTCCTCGAACATCGAATCGAACGGCTGCTTGAGGCCGTCGTGGAGCGTGCCGAGCGCCTCGGATTCGCGCTGCGCCGCCTTGCACAGTTCGGCGACTTCGCGGTCCATCGCGGCGTGGCGCTCCTCGTCCCAGATGCCGAGCGCGATGACGTGCTGCTTCAGCCGCGCGATCGGATCGCCGAGTGGCCAGTTGGTGCTTTCCTCGGCCGATCGATATTTGGTCGGGTCGTCCGAAGTCGAATGGCCTTCGGCGCGATAGGTGAAATGTTCGATCAGGGTCGGGCCGTGATTGCCGCGCGCGCGATCGGCCGCCCATTGGGTCGCCGCATAGACCGCGAGCGCATCGTTACCATCGACGCGCAGCCCGGCGATGCCATAGCCCACCGCGCGCGCCGCGAAGGTCGTCGCCTCGGCGCCCGCAAAGCCCGAAAAGGACGAGATCGCCCACTGGTTGTTGATCACGTTGAGGATCACCGGCGCGCGATAGACGGCGGCGAAAGTGAGTGCCGAATGGAAGTCGCCCTCCGCCGTCGATCCCTCGCCACACCAGACCGCTGAGATGCGCGTGTCGCCGCGCGCCGCACTGGCCATCGCCCAGCCGACCGCCTGCGGATATTGGGTGGCGAGATTGCCCGAGATCGAGAAGAAATTGGCCTGCCGCGCCGAATACATGATCGGCATCTGGCGGCCCTTCAGCCGATCGCCCTTGTTCGAAAAGACCTGGTTCATCATGTCGACCAGCGGCCATTCGCGCGCGATCAATATGCCCTGCTGGCGATAGCTGGGGAAACACATGTCGTCATAGTCGAGCGCGTGGGTGGCGGCGATCGAGGTCGCCTCCTCGCCGGTGCACTTCATGTAAAAGCTGGTCTTGCCCTGCCGCTGCGCGCGATAGAGCCGCTCGTCATAGGCGCGGACCAGTGCCATGTGGCGGAGCATCTTGAGCAGGGTTTCGGGCGCTAAACGCGGATCCCACGGCCCCTGCGCATTCCCCTGATCGTCGAGGACGCGGACCATCGCATAGCTATGGTCGCGCATCTCGGCGGGGGCGGTGCCGATCTCCGGCCGCGCGACGGCGCCCGCCACCGGCATGTCGAAATCGGCGAAGTCGACCGCGTCGCCGGGGCGAAAGCGCGGTTCGGGCACATGGAGCGATAGCGGCGGCAGATTGCGCCCGGTCATCCAGCGTTCCTCTCTCATGACGGCTTCAGCCGCCTTTGCGAAAGTTATATGCCCCCGATATTAAATTACAAAGCGCTGCGAGGGGTCAGGCATCAATTCGCCCGATCCTTGCCAACGCCGTGACGCCCGCGAAATATCCGTGCGGAATCGACGTCCCGAGCGAAATCAGTCGCCGATCGGCAGGCAGGCGACGGCCGCCAGCCCCCCGCCGTCGCGATTCTTGAGCGCAAGGCTGCCCCCATGTTCCTGCGCGATCGCACGCGCGATCGACAAGCCCAGCCCGATGCCGCCAGTGGTCCGGTTGCGCGAGGGATCGCCGCGCTCGAACGGCTTGAACATCCGCTCGATCGAATCGGGCGGCAGGCCGGGACCGCGATCGGACACGCGCAGTTCGGCCATATGTCCGACGCGCGCAAGCGTGATTTCGACCGCCCCGCCGTAGTTCACGCCATTGTCGACGAGGTTCTGGAGCATCCGGCGCAACGCCATCGGATCGCCCTGCACCGTGATCGGCGCGATCGCCCCGGCCGTCACCGGCCGTTGCTGCTCCGCCTCGGTCGCGGCGATGTCGGCGATCAGCGCGTCGAGCGACACCGGACCCATCGGCCCCGACCGCCCCGTGTCGCGTACGAAGGAGATGGTCGCCGCGATCATCGCGCGCATCTGTTCGATATCGCCCTGCACCTTCTGCCGCATGTCGTCGGGTGCGCCTTCGATGCGGAAGGCGATCCGGGCGAGCGGGGTGCGCAGATCGTGCGCGATCGCCCCGATCATGTTGGTGCGTTCGGTCAAATAGGTGCCCAGCCGGTCCTGCATCCGGTTAAGCGCGTGCGCCGTGGTGCGGATTTCGGCGGGGCCTTCCTCGGCGATCGGTGGCGCCTGCGGGTTGGCGCCCATCCGGTCGGCGCCCTCGGCGATGCGGCGTATCGGCCGGGCGAGCACGCGCGCGAAAGCCCAGGCGAATGGCGCGAGCACCAGCGCGGAGATCGCGAACAATTGCAGCATCTGCCGCTGCCAGCGCGGCAGGAAGGGGCGCGGCGGGGTGCGAACCACGCGCCAGCCGTCGGCGGTGCGTACGCCCGCCACCACCGTGTCGAAGAAGATCGGTTCGCCGCGGCGGATCAACACGTTGCGCTCGCGCGCCCACGGCATGTTGCTGCGCTGATCGGCCTCGAAGAACAGGCGTACATCGCCGTCGCCGACGTCGAGCATCGATGCCAGCCGATCGGTGAAGACGTCGTCGGACACCATGTCCGGATCGGGCTTCGGCTCGTCGGGGATGGTCGCGACACTCAGGGCGCGCTCGCGAACCGCATTGCCGCGCTCCTGCCGTTGCTGGCGTTCCTGACGGTCCTCGCGCTGGCGCATGATGTCGCGCGGCTCGCCCAGCGGGCCGATCTGCGGCATCCGCACCGGCCGGCGATCCAGCCGCCGCCCCGCCAGCGTCTCGGCGATGTCGGACAGGCGGTTGAAATCGGGGCGCGGCGGCGGCGAATAGAGAAACAGAGCGATCGACACGCCCTGCACCACCGCCACCGCAGCAACCAGCAGCAGCAGGGTCTGCCAGAAGATCGGCAGCCGGGCGATCGCCTTCATCATTCGCCCTCGACCTTCAGGGTGAACATATAACCTTCGTTGCGCACGGTGCGGATCGGATCGTCGGGGCCGAGCTTCTTGCGCAGCCGGCTGATCGTCACGTCGATCGCGCGATCATAGACGTCGCTGTCGAGCCCCTTGCCCGCTTCGATGATCTGATCGCGGGTCAGCACGCGCTGCGGCCGATCGAGGAAGGCGACGAGGACGCGGAATTCGGCATCGGTCAGCGGCGCGGGCGCAGTGCCCGCACGGCGCACCTCGCGCTGGACGACGTCGAGCGCCCACGCGCCGAACCGGCGCTGCTGCCCGCTGCCATTGGCGGCCCCGGCCTCCTCCGCCTTGCGGCGCAGTACCGCACGGATGCGGGCGAGCAGTTCGCGCGGATTGCACGGCTTGGGCAAATAATCGTCGGCACCGACTTCGAGCCCGATGATCCGATCGGTATCCTCGCCCATCGCGGACAGCATGATGATGGCTGGGCCGCCTGGCTTTCGGATACGACGGAGCACCGACAGCCCGTCCTCGCCCGGCATCATCAAGTCGAGCACGATCAGGTCGGGCCGCTTCGCCGCGATCGCCGCATCCATCGCCACCGCATCTTCCGCGCTTTCGACCGACAGGCCGTTCTGGCGCAGGAAATCGGTGATCAAAGTGCGCAGATCATTGTCGTCGTCGACGACCAGGATGTTGGACTGGGCATTGGGCGGGTTCACGGGCTGGGCTCCTTGCGTTTCTGCGGCGCCCTGCCCGACGCCTTCTCCTTGAGCTTTTCGATGCAACGCCGGTTCGCCTCGATCTGCGCGGGGGTGCGCGGCAGGGTGGCGAGGGTCAGCATCTTGGTGAGATTGGGGTCGAGTTCGCGGAAACGATCGGCCGCCATCCGGCGAAACTCGTCGCGGTCGATCGCGCGGTTGAGATCGGCATCGGCGCCCGCGACCGGATTGGGGACGTTGACGAAGGCGTAGCGCCCCGCCCCCATCGGCCCGTCATAGCCGCCGTCGCCCTTGGCGCGCCGTTTCGCCCGCTCACGCGCCTCGCGCACCGCTTCGGCGCTCGGCCGTTCGGCGGGGGGCGCTCCCGCTTGCCGTGCCCGATACAGCTTCACTTCGGGCGCGACATTCTCCTCATAGTCGCTGATTTCATCGGGCAGCAGCTCGCCATTGTGATCCTTGTCGAGCGTCGCAAAGAAGCGATCGGCGTCGAGGATCAGCTCGCTCTGGGTCAGCTGCCCGTCATGGTTGCGATCGGCGCCGTCGAACCAGCGCGTCACCGGATCGCCGCCATCGGGCTGGGGGCGGAAGGGTTCGCCGACGGGCGACATGAACAACTGCGTCGGGATCGGGCCGGGGCAGACGGCAGGATCGGCCTTCTTCGCCACAGCGGCGGTCGAAAGCGCTGCGGCCAGCAAAGCGAGCGCGATCCTCATTCGTGCCGCAGCGCTTCGATGGGGTTGAGCGAGGCCGCACGCTTGGCGGGGAAATAGCCGAAGACCACGCCGATCGCCGCCGAGAAGAAGAAGGCGAGCAGGTTGATCTGCGGATCGAAGATGAAGGGCACTTTCAGCACCGGCGCGAGCGCCAGCGTCGACAGCAGAGCGAGGACGAGGCCCATCAGCCCGCCGAGCGACGACAGCACCACGGCTTCGACCAGGAACTGCATCAGCACCTCCTTGCCCACCGCGCCGATCGCGAGGCGGATGCCGATCTCGCGCGTCCGCTCGGTCACCGACACCAGCATGATGTTCATGATGCCGATCCCGCCGACCAGCAGGCTGACCGCCGCCACAGCGCCCAGCAGCGCGGTCAGGATCTGGGTGGTGCCCGACAGGGTGTCCGAAATCTGTTTGGTATCGAAGATGTTGAAGTCATCCTCGGCCTCGGCCGTCAGGTGCCGCCGCTCACGCAGCAATTCCTTGAGCGCTGACTGCACCTTCTGGCTGTCATAGGCTTCGTCGACCGAGACCAGGATCGCGCGCACGTCACGATTGCCCGTCATCCGGCGCTGGACCGCCTTGTACGGCATGATCACGACATCGTCCTGATCATTGCCGAAACCGCCCTGCCCCTTGGCCGCGAGCGTACCGATCACCTCGCAGCTGATATTCTTGATGCGGAAGCGCTGGCCCACCGCGTCGACGCCGCGGAACAGCCGGCTGTTGACCGTATTGCCGATCACGCACACCGCCTTGCCCGCCTGCTCCTCGGCTTCGGAAAAGATGCGCCCCTCGGTGATCGTCCAGGGCTGCGCGATGAAATACTCGCGATTGGTGCCGTTGATCGTCGTCGACCAGTTGGCGGCATTATAGACCGCCGCCCCGGTCGACTGGACCTGCGGCGCGACCGCAGTCACACCGACGATCTGTTCGCGGATCGCATCAAGATCCTCGATCTTGAAATCGGGCGGCTGCGGCCCGCCGCCGCCACGCCCGAAGCCCTGGCCGGGCCGGATCTGGAGCACGTTGGCACCCAGGCTGGAGATTTGCGTCTTCACCGCCTGGGTCGCGCCATTGCCCAGCGTCACCATCGTCACGACCGCCCAGACGCCGATGACGATGCCGAGGATCGTCAGGAAGGATCGCAGCAGGTGCCGCCTGATCTCGCGGATCGCGAGGAGGAGCGTGGTCGCCCACATCAGGCAGTCGCTCCTGCGCCTGCGCGATCGCCCGAACCTTGGTCGATCCGTTCGACGAGGCCATCCTTGAAGTGGATGATCGTGCGCGCAAACGCCGCCATGTCGGGTTCGTGGGTGACCATCAGGACGGTGATCCCGCTGTTGCGGTTGAGATCGGTCAGCAGCTCCATGATCTCGATCGAGCGCGCCGAATCGAGATTGCCGGTCGGCTCGTCCGCCAACAACACGTCGGGATGGGTGACGATCGCGCGCGCGATCGCAACGCGCTGCTGCTGGCCGCCCGAAAGCTCGGCCGGGGTGTGATCCCACCAGTCGGCGAGACCAACCTTGTCGAGCGCGGCCATGCCGAGTTCGTGCCGCTTGGCCTTGTCCTCGCCGCGATAGACCAGCGGCAGTTCGACATTTTCCAGCGCGGTGGTGCGCGCGAGCAGGTTGAACCCCTGAAACACGAAGCCGAGATAGCGGCGCCGCAGCAACGCGCGTTGATCGCGATCGAGCGTTTCGACGGCGTGCCCCTTGAACCGGAACTGGCCCGAGGTCGGCACATCGAGACAGCCCAATATGTTCATCGTCGTCGACTTGCCGGAACCCGACGGGCCCATGACGGCGACGAAATCGCCGCGCGCGATATCCAGATCGACGCCCTTGAGCGCCTGAAAGGCGGTCGCGCCTTCACCGAAGGTCTTGGTGACGCCGCGAAGCTGGATCAGCGCGTCGGACGCGCCGGGTTCATTGGGCATTGCGCCGCTGCCCGCCGCCGGAGCCCGACCCACCACCCGACTGGCCGCTCGCATATTGGCCGATGACGACCTGATCGCCTTCTTTCAGCTCGCCACCGACGATCTCGACCAGGCTGCCATTGCTCTCGCCAACCGTCACTTCGACCGGCTTCGGCTTGCCGCCCGAACCCACGATATAGACGGTCTGCTTGCTGCCGCGCCCGATCACGGCCTCACGGCCCGCACCACCGCCGCCACGCCGCGGGCGCGGCGGGGCGATCACGCTGGTGATGCCCCCACCCTGATTGGCGCTGGCACCATTGCTGGGCGTGAAGCGCAAGGCCGCCGTCGGCAGCAGCAGCACATTCTTGCGCTCCGACGTGACGATGTCCGCGGTCGCGGTCATGCCCGGACGCAGCACGCCCTGCTTGTTCGCGACGGTGAGCCGCGCCGTATAGGCGACGACGCCGCTCGTCGTGGCGGCCGTCGTCGAACTGCTCGACGATGACGACGCGCTCGCCGCATTCGCGCCGACATCGACCCGTTCGATCGACGCGGGAAAGGTACGGCCCGGGAAGGCATCGACCGTGAATGTCGCGCGCTGGCCCTTGGCCACCTGCCCGACATCGGCCTCGTCCACCTTCACCTCGAGCCGCATCTGATGGAGATCCTCGGCGATGGTGAACAGCACCGGCGCATTGAACGAGGCGGCGACGGTCTGCCCCGGCTCGATCGATCGCGACAGGACCTGCCCGTTGACGGGCGACTTGATCGAGACGCGGCTCAGGTTGAATTCGGCGGTCGACAGTGTGGCCTTGGCCTGTTCGACCGACGCCCTGGCGGTCGCCACGCCCGCCTCGCCGCGGGCCACATCGGCGCGGGCGGTGTCAAGTTCGGTGCCCGACGGCACCTTGCCGCCCGACAATTTATAGACCTGCTCCATCCGGCGCAAAGTCGCGCGCGACTGAAGCAACGTCGCCTCTGCCTGCTGCACGCTCGCTTCGGCGGATGCGACGCCCGCGCGACCCTGATTCACGGTATCCTGAAAACGCTGCGGATCGATCTTGGCGATCAGCTGCCCCTTCTTCACCCGGTCATTGTTGTCGACATAGACCTCGGTCACCGTGCCTGACTGTTCGGAGCCGACATCGACCTGATTGGTCGGCGCGAGATTGCCAGTGGCGGAGACGATGACGGTCAAGTCGCCACGCTCCACCGCGCGGGTCGCATAGGCCGTGTCGTTGCCGCTGCCGGTGAACAGCCGCCAAACGATCAGCAGGCCGACGACCGCCGCCAGCCCGATCGCGCCACGCCGGATCCACAGCGCGCGCTCGGACTTGGGCTCGACACCCAGAAAGGCGTCGAGATCGTCGCTGTGCGGATCGCTGGTCGGTTGGTCCATCATGGCCTCGTCTTGGAATTGGTGCCGCCCTCATAGGGGCCGGCCGCAGGCGTCGGCGCGGATTCCCATCCGCCGCCAAGCGCCTTGTAAAGCTGGATCGTCGCGGTAGCGCGCGCTGCGCGTGCCTGCGCCTCGCTGTCCTGGCTCGACAGCCGGGTGCGCTGCGCGTCGAGCAGCGCCTGAAAATCGATCAGTCCGGCGCGATATTGATCCTGCGCATAGATCAGCGCGTTCGCCGCCGCCTCCGCCCCGATCGATACGTCACGCACGCTGCGCTCGGCCGCCTCGCGCCCCTTGAGCGCATTTTCGACCTCTTCGAGCGCCACGAGCACGGTCGAGCGATAGCTGGCGAGCGCCGCATCCGCAGAGGCACGCTGCCCCCTGATCGCCGCGCGAATCTGTCCCCCCTGAAAAATCGGCGCGGTGATTCCGGCGAGCAACTGGCCAACGCCGTCGTCGATGACATTGCCGACCGACGTCGCGGATCCGCTGAACGATCCCGACAGGCGCAGCGCGGGATAAAGCTGCGCGGTCTGCACGCCGATCCGCGCGACTTGGGCGGCGAGGGTCCGTTCGGCCTGGCGAATGTCGGGGCGCCTCTGCACCACCATCGCCGGGATAGGCGCGCCCACCCCCGGCGCCAGCGGCAGCGAGGCGGGCGGATCGATCAGCGGCGTGATCGCCCCCGGGGCCTCCCCCAACAAGACCGCGATCCGGTTAACCGCGGTCAGATAGTCATTCTCGATCCCCGGCAGCGAGGCGGCGGTCTGCGATCGCAATTGCCGCGCCTGTTCGAAATCGAGGCTGCTGACCAGCCCCGCCTGCCGCCGCCAACCGACGATCTGGAGCGTATCGTCCTGCGCCGCCAGATTGTCGCGCGCGATCCGCAGGCGGATCTGGGCAAGGCGGGCGTTGACGTAATTGAGGCCGACTTCGGACGCGACGCCCGCCTGCGCAAAGGCCAGGTTCGCCGCCTGCGCCTGCGCATCGGCGCGCGCCGCTTCGACCGATCGGCGGATGCGGCCGAACACATCGGCTTCCCACGCCACGGTCGCGCTGCCGCGATAGATGGTCGTGTCGCCGCCACGCGACACCGTCTGCCCCGTCGTCGGATCGATGAAGGCCGAACTCTGATTGCCGACCGACCGATTGACAGACCCGCTTGCGTCGACCGTCGGCAGCAATTGCCCCTGCGTGCCCCGCAACGTCGCGCGCGCCTGCGCCAGCCGCGCGGCAGCCGAGGCGATATCGAGATTGGCGGTGAAGGCGCGATCGACCAGCCCGGTCAGTACCGGATCATCGAACTCGCGCCACCATTGAGCAAGATCGAGCGGTTCGGCATCCGCCTCGCTCGGGTCCGATGCCACGAAGGCGCGCGGCACCTTCAGTTCGGCATTGGCCCTGGGTTTGTAATCGGGTCCGACCGCGCACCCGGCGAGGAGCACCAGGGGCACCAGCCCCGGCAGCATCGCGCCGATCGCAAGTCTGTTCAGGCCGTGCCGCATCGTCACCGGTCTAGGGGGCTTTCCTGTCAGCAGATTTCACGCATGAAACATCTGTTCGCACCTGCACATAGGCCGCGAACCGCCCCGCCCGCAACCGTAACGGGCCTTTCCGCCCCCGCGCGCAGCCGCTATGCGGGCCGGATCATGGCGAACAAGCTTATCGAAATCTGCGACACGAAGCGCGATCACGTCACCGCCCGCAAGGCCGCGACCAGCCAGGGCGCGCTCGATGCCGCCGCAAAGGCACAATCGGCCCCGCGCGGTTTTCGCGCCGCACTCGATCGCAAGGCCGGCATCGGCCACGCGCTGATCGCCGAGATCAAGAGGGCGTCGCCCTCAAAAGGGCTGATTCGCGCCGATTTCGATCCGCCCGCGCATGCCCGCGCTTACGAAAGCGCCGGTGCAGCCTGCCTGTCGGTGCTGACCGACGTTCCCTATTTTCAGGGGCATGACGAATATCTGGTCGCCGCGCGCGAAGCGTGCACGCTGCCCTGCCTGCGCAAAGACTTCATGGTCGACCCGTGGCAGGTGGCCGAGGCGCGCGCACTGGGCGCGGACGCGATCCTGATCATCGTCGCGGCGCTCGAGGACAGCGCAATGGCCGAGATCGAGGCGGCGGCGATCGAATGGGGCATGGACGTCCTCGTCGAAGTCCACGACGCCGCCGAACTCGATCGCGCGCTCGCGCTCAAATCGCGACTGATCGGGGTCAACAATCGCGACCTGCGCGACTTCAGCGTCGATTTCGCGCGCACCTATGAACTGGTCGGCCGCGCCCCCGAAGGCTGCACCTTCGTCGCCGAGAGCGGGCTGGGATCGAAGGCCGATCTCGATGCGATGGCCGAGCATGGCGTGCGCTGTTTCCTGGTGGGCGAGGCGCTGATGCGCGAGGCCGATGTCGCGGCGGCCACCCGACGCCTGCTCCTCGGGGCATGACCGACAAGCTCACCCATATCGACGCCGAGGGCGCGGCGCGCATGGTCGACATTTCGGCCAAGGCGACCACGCAGCGCAGCGCCACCGCCGAAGGCCGCATCCTGATCGCGCCCGTCGCGCTCGCCGCGATTGCCGAAGGATCGGTCCAGAAGGGCGACGTCCTCGCCGTCGCGCGCATCGCCGGGATCATGGCGGCGAAGAAGACCGCCGAGCTGATCCCGCTCTGCCACCCGCTCCCGATCGCGGGCGTCACGCTCGACCTTGCAATCGAGGCCGACGGCATCCGCGCCACCGCAACCGTCGTCACCGCCTACACCACGGGCATCGAGATGGAGGCGATGACCGCCGTCTCGGTCGCGTTGCTCACAATCTACGACATGGCCAAGGCGATGGACAAAGGCATGCGGATCGAAGGGGTCCGCCTGCTCGCCAAGACCGGCGGCAAATCGGGCGACTGGCGCGCGGGATGACGGGGTTGCTGCCTGTTGCCGAAGCACAGGCGCGGATGCTCGCGCTCGCCGCCGTGTGTACGGTCGAGAGTGTTTCGCTGATCGACGCGGTGGGCCGTTACGCCGCCGAGGACGTTCGCGCCCGACGCACCCAGCCCGCACTGCCGCTGTCGGCCATGGACGGCTATGCGATCCGCTTCGCCGAGCGTCCCGGCCCGTGGACCGTGATCGGCGAGAGCGCGGCGGGCGGCGGGCTCGATCGCGCGCTGGGGACCGGCGAAGCGGCGCGCATCTTCACCGGCGCGCCCGTTCCGCAAGGTGCCGATGCAATCCTGATCCAGGAAGAGGCGAGCCGCGATGGCGACCGCCTGACCATGAGCGGAGAAGGCCCCAAGGCGATCGCCGAATTCATCCGCCCCGTCGGCGGCGACTTTGCCGAGGGCGAGACTCTGATCGCCGCCGGAGCATTGTTCAACCCGGCCGCGATCGCGCTGGCAGCATCGGGCGGCCACGCGACCCTTCCCGTCCGCCGTCGCCCGCGCGTCGCGATCCTGTCGACCGGGGACGAGCTGGTCCCGCCCGGCGAGCCGACGCCCGGATCCCTGCTCCCCGCATCGAACGGCCCGATGCTCGCGGGCCTGCTCGCACCGCTCGCCTGCTCCGTCACCGATCACGGCATCGTCCGCGACGATCTCGGCGCGATCGGGGCGGCCTTTGCGACGGCTGCGGGGAATTCCGACATCATCGTCACGACCGGCGGCGCGTCGGTCGGCGATCACGACCTCGTCCTCCCTGCGCTCCAAGCGGCGGGTGCGACGATCGATTTCTGGAAGGTCGCGATGAAGCCCGGCAAGCCGGTAATGATCGCGCGACTGGGCGACGCGATCGTCCTCGGACTTCCCGGCAATCCGGTGTCGGCCTTCGTCACCGCGACCTTGTTCCTCAAGCCCCTGATCGCGCACCTGCTCGGATCGAACAGCCCGCTGCCGCGCTGCGTCACCGGTATCCTCGCCGCCGGGCTGCCCGCGACAGGCGTGCGTGCCGAATATCCGCGCGCGCGCCTGGCCGATGGCCTCGTCCATCCCCTGATGGGGCAGGACAGCGCCGGCCTCTCCGCGTTGGCGGCCGCCGATCATCTGGTGGTCCGCCCGCCCCATGCGCCACCAGCCCTTGTGGGCGATGCGGTCGAGTTGCTTTCCCTCGCTTGACACGCCCGTAACGGTTGCCTAAATGTTCCGCGTTCGTTCTGGCGACGTGCCGGAACCGTCATGTGAGGGGCCGGCGATGCTCACCGCCAAGCAACATGAACTGCTCGTCTTCATCCACGACCGACTGGCCGAGACCGGGGTTTCACCCTCGTTCGAGGAGATGAAGGACGCGCTCGATCTCAAGTCGAAGTCGGGCGTCCATCGGCTGATCTCGGCGCTGGAGGAACGCAACTTCATCCGCCGCCTGCCCAACCGCGCCCGCGCGCTGGAGGTGGTGCGGATGCCAGAGACGGCGACGCCGAAGCCATCCAAGACGCCCAAGCCCGCGAACACCAACGTGCCCGCGCCCGTCGCCGCGAACGAGAACGTCCTCGAAATCCCGCTGCACGGCCGCATCGCCGCCGGTGTGCCGATCGAGGCGCTGGAAGGACAGAGCAGCCTGTCGGTGCCCGCCGCTTTGCTCGGCCCCGGCGAACATTATGCGCTCGAAGTGTCGGGGGATTCGATGGTCGAGGCCGGCATTCTCGACGGCGACTACGCGCTGATCCGCAGCGCGCAGACCGCGCGTGACGGCGATATCGTCGTCGCTTTGATCGCCGGCGCCGAAGCGACCCTCAAATATTTCCGCCGCGAAGGCACGATGATCCGGCTCGATCCGGCCAATCGCGCCTACGACCCGCAGCGTTATGCCCCCGATCAGGTGCAGGTGCAGGGCAAGCTCGCCGGCCTGCTGCGGCGCTACTGACGATGATCCGGCGCGGTCTTTTCCTGGCCGCGCCAATCGCGGCTGTCATCTTCGCGGCGGCCCCGCTGGTCGCCGCCGAGCCTGTCGAACAGATCGCGACCGGCGCCTTCGACGTGAAGGCCGCGCCCGAAGGCGCGGCCGACGCGCCGATCGGCACATACAAGCTCGACAAGGTCTATCATGGCGATCTCGACGCGATCGGCACCGGCAAGATGCTGACCGTCGACACCGCGACCAAGGCTTCTGCCGCTTATGTCGCGATCGAGCGCGTGACCGGCACCCTTGCCGGCCGCAAGGGCGGCTTCGCGCTCGACCATGTCGGCACGATGGCACGCGGCACCCCCACCCTCCACATCGCGATCGTCCCCGACAGCGGCACCGATGCCCTGACCGGCATCACCGGCACCCTCGACATCCGCATTGAGAAAGACGGCAAGCATTTTTATACGCTTCGCTATAAAATACCGGGGTGAGAGCTCACGCGGCTGGCTAATCGCGAAACGCAAAGCCGCCATTGGCTGAAATCACCTGACCTGTGATCCATCCGGCATCGTCCGACAACAAGAAGGCGATGACGCCGGCGATGTCGGTGTAGCGACCGATCCGCTTCAGGCTCTGTCCTTCCAACATGATCTTGGTCATATCTGGATCAGGCAATTCGCGCCCATCCTCCATTACCAGCCCCGGCGCGACGCCGTTGCAGCGGATTCCGTCGGCTCCCGCCAAGCGGGCAACGTGCCGGATCAGCCCGTGAAGTCCGGCCTTCGAAGCCGCATAGGCGGGAAGCGAGGGTCGACCGAGATAGGCCGACATCGAACTGATCGTGACGATCGATCCGCCACCTGCGGCTTTCAACAACGGCAGAGCCGCCTGCATCAACATCATGTGACCGGTGATGTTCACATGCATCACCCGGTCCCAGATCGCTGGGTCCGCATCAGGCAGCGCCACGTCGGCGCGCATACTCGCCAGCCCGACCTCGGCTGCCGGGATTACGACCCCGTCCAATCCGCCAAGCTTGTCCGAACAAGCCTGGATCAGTTCGGCGATCGACACAGACTCGGCGATGTCGAACGCATGCGTCGCAACGTGATTTGTTCGACCTGCCGCCAGAGCCGCCGCTATGGCGAGTTCTGCGGTCTGTGGAAGCTTGTGCTTGCTGATCCCAGCGACGAGCACGTCCGCACCCTCTTCGGCCAGACGGATCGATAATTCGCGACCGATTCCGCTGCCCGCACCCGCAACGAGAATCCGCTTTCCGACCAATCCCCTCATCGTTTTGTCCTCTTCTGGCTTTACCCAGATCCTATGCCGCGAGGTTATGCGGGGATATGGCGCAAGATCGCGGAACAGGTCAGCGCGATCCGGCAGCGAAACTCCCCCACGGATGCAGCCCCACCTGCTCCGCCACGCTCTCCACCTCGCCTGACCCAATCCGGATCGCCAACCCGCCGGTGCTCCGCAGGAACGGCGCATCGGCCTTGAGCCAGCGGGGATGGCAGGTGCGGGGAAGGCGGCGGTCGCTCACCACGATGTCGGCGGCGGCGCAGGCGCGCGTCATGGCGCGGATGTCCACGAAGTCGCGGCTGCGGGTGGCGAGCAGGCGGATCGTGCGGCCGCCGCCGCTCACGTCCACCGCGCACAGATCGGCGCTGCAGCGCGCGAAGGGCATCAACTCCAAAGCGGGCGCTTCGCCTTCGACGCCTGATGCTTCGCCCAGCACGTCGCGGACATAGTCGCCCGCCCGATCGCGCAGGATCGCGATGCCGTCCCGCCCGTCGCGCACGGCGACATGGCGGCCGTCGCCCGTGACAAGGATGTCGGGCGGTGGGGTCAGCAGCGACCAGATCGCGCCCATCGCAAGCGGCACCACGCCCCAACGCCGCAGCCGCGTCCGCCACAGCACGATCCACAGCCCGCCCGTCGCCATCAACGCAAAGGCGCCGCGCGGCATCGAAGGGAGGTTCGCGACCGATCCCGGCGCGTCGGCCACGACATGCGCGATCCACAGCAGCAGGCCCAGCGCCTTGCCGACCAGCCACCAGATCGGCGCGCCCAGCCCGACGAGATCGAGCGCCAGCGCAATCGCCTCCGCCGGCATCACGACGAAAGTGGTGAGCGGGATCGCGACGATGTTCGCCGCCGCGCCGTACAGCCCCGCCTTGTGGAAATGAAACAGGGCGATCGGCGACAAGGCGGCCTCGATCACCACGCCGCTCGCCAACAGCATGAGGAGAATGCGCGCGCCGCCCAGCACGATCCCCTCGTCGCGCCGCGCGGCGAAGGCGGCGACCTTGGGATGTTCGTGGAAGGCGACCAGAGCGGCGATGGCGGCAAAGCTCAGCTGGAAGCTCGGCCCCGCCAGCGCCTCGGGCCAGAAGACCAGCACGATCAAAGCGCCCGCCGCGACCAGCCGCAGGGTGATCGCCTCCCGCCCCAGCGCGATCCCGCCCAGTACCAGCAAGGCGGCGATGCACGATCGCACGGTCGGCACCTCCGATCCCGTCAGCAATGTATAGCCGATCCCCGCCAGCGCCCCTGCCCCGGCCGCGATCAACGGCAGCGGCGCATGGAGCGCAAGGCGCCGAGATAAGGCGAGAAGCCGGATCGTAAGCAGCATCACCGCCCCCACCACCGCCGTGACATGCAGCCCCGACACCGACAACAGGTGTGCAAGGCCAGCTCGCCGCAGCGCCTCATTATCATCCTCGGGAATGCCGCCCTGATCGCCGGTGACGAAGGACGCCGCGATCCCGCCCTCCCCCGCGTCCTTGATGCTCGCCTCGATATGTGCGGTCAGGCGGGTGCGGATGTCGGCGAGCGAGGAGCCGCCGTCGGGCGCGACGATCACCGGCGGATCGAGCGCCCTGCCGGTCGCGCCGATCCGTTCGAACCAGGCGACCCGCGCGAAATCATAGCCGCCCGGCACCATCGGCGGCGCGGGCGGGAGCAGGCGCGCGCGCACAGCGACCCGCGATCCGGCCGGCGGCGGCGCGGGCAGATCCTCCGCATCGACATTGATCCGTACCCGAGGCGGCAGGCCGTTTCCCGTATCGGGCGCTATCAGCAGACGGATCGTGGCGGTCGCCGGGCGCGGCTCGGCCGCCTCGACGATGCCGGTCAGTGCGACCACTTTCGGCCGGTCGATCCGGGGTGCTGCGACCCAATCGGCCTTTGTCCAGATCGCGACGAGGCCCAGCAGCATCGCCAGCGCGAAGATCGTCACCGCGCGGCCCAGCCGGCTCGTCCCGCCGAAAAGCAGTGCTGCCAGCCCAACGCCCGCCGCCGCGATACCCAGCCCGATCCAACCGGTCGGTCCCGGCAGCGCGAACCAACCCGCAATCCCCGCGCCGAATCCCACCGGCACCCACAGGGCCAGCTGATCGCGCTCCGCCTCCAGCACGCGCTCGATCGCGGCCAGCATCTGCCAGCCATCGGTTTGTCGCGGCGGGAGGGCTATGCTAGGGGCGGCGTCCGTCTCGGCCATCGCGCCATTTCTTGGAGAATCAGCGCGTGGGCGCAAGCACCGAAACCCGTCCTGTCGTTACCCGTTTCGCGCCTTCGCCTACCGGATTCCTTCATATCGGTGGTGCGCGCACCGCCTTGTTCAACTGGCTCTACGCGCGCCACATGGGCGGCAAGTTCCTGCTGCGCATCGAGGATACCGATCGCGCGCGTTCCACCCAGCCCGCGATCGAAGCGATCCTGGACGGGATGCGCTGGCTGGGTCTCGACTGGGACGGCGACACCGTGTTCCAGTTCGCCCGCGCCGATCGCCATGCCGAAGTTGCGAACGAACTGCTCGCCAAGGGCCATGCCTATCGCTGCTATGCGACGACCGAGGAGCTGGCCGAACTGCGCGAGCAGCAGCGCGCCGCCAAGCAGCCGCTGCGCTATGACGGGCGCTGGCGCGATCGCGATCCGTCCGAAGCGCCTGCGGGCGCGCCGTTCGTCATCCGACTGAAGGCGCCGCGCGAAGGCGAGGTCACGATCGAGGACCGGGTGCAGGGCGCGGTGACCGTCCGCAACAGCGAACTCGACGACATGATCCTGCTCCGTTCGGACGGGACGCCGACCTATATGCTCGCGGTCGTCGTCGACGATCACGACATGGGCGTGACCCACGTCATTCGCGGCGACGATCATCTCAACAATGCCTTCCGCCAGCTCGCGCTCATCCGCGCGATGGAGTGGCCCGAGCCGATCTACGCGCATGTCCCGCTGATCCACGGTGCGGACGGAGCGAAGCTTTCGAAGCGGCACGGCGCGCTGGGCGTCGATGCCTATCGCGACGAGATGGGGCTGCTGCCCGAAGCGGTGAACAACTATCTCCTGCGCCTGGGCTGGGGGCATGGCGATGCCGAGATCATCGATCGCGATCAGGCGGTCGAATGGTTCGATCTGGGCGGCATCGGCCGATCCCCCGCCCGCTTCGACATGAAGAAGCTCGAGAACCTGAACGGCCACTACATGCGCGAGGCCGATGATACGCGGCTGGCCGATCTGGCCGCGCCCGGAGTCGCAAAGGCGATCGACCGCGAACTGACCGCCGACGAGCACGCACTGTTGCTCCGCAGCGTCCCTTTTTTGAAGGTTCGTGCCAAAGATATCAACGACTTGGCAGACGGATCACTGTTTCTCTTTCGCGCCCGCCCGCTCGATATGGACGAGAAGGCCAATGCACTGCTAGACGAACCGGGCAAGGCGGTGTTGGCCCAAGCCCGCGACGCCCTTGCCGCTACGTCGGACTGGTCCGCCCCCGATCTGGAGGCGGCCATTCGCACCGTGGCGGAAAGCGCGGGGATCGGCCTCGGCAAGGTCGCGCAGCCATTGCGCGCGGCCCTTACCGGACGCACCACATCCCCGGGCATATTCGACGTTCTGGCCCTGCTCGGCCGCGAGGAGAGCCTGGCCAGGATGGACGACCATATTTGATCGCGCAGGCGGGGGGCCAGCCCGCCGGCCAGGAACAGGAGAATTGATATGGGGGACAACGCGAAGCTCGATCTGGGCGGAAAGCCGTCCGAATACCCCGTAGTCTCGGGCACGATCGGCCCGGATGTCATCGACATCCGCAAGCTTTATGCCGCGACCGGGGCGTTCACCTTCGATCCCGGCTTCACCTCGACGGCGGCCTGCGAAAGCGCGATCACCTATATCGACGGTGACGAAGGCGTTCTGCTGCACCGCGGTTATCCGATCGATCAGCTCGCCGAACAGTCGAGCTTCATGGAGGTCAGCTACCTGCTGCTGAACGGCGAACTGCCGTCGAAGGCCGAGCTCGACAAATTCTCCAACACGATCACGCGCCACACGATGGTGCACGAGCAGCTCGCCCAGTTCTTCCGTGGTTTCCGCCGCGACGCCCACCCGATGGCGATCATGTGCGGCGTCGTCGGCGCGCTTTCGGCCTTCTACCACGACAGCACCGACATCAACGACCCGCAGCAGCGCCTGATCGCGTCGCACCGCCTGATCGCCAAGATCCCGACGATCGCGGCGATGGCGTATCAATATTCGGTCGGCCGTCCGTTCGTCTTCCCGAAGAACGACCTGAGCTATACCGGCAACTTCCTGCGCATGACCTTCGCCAACCCGGCCGAGGAATATGAGGTCGATCCCATCGTCGAAGACGCGATGGACAAGATCTTCATCCTGCACGCCGATCACGAGCAGAATGCGTCGACCTCGACCGTCCGGCTCGCTGGTTCGTCGGGCGCGAACCCGTTCGCATGCATCGCGGCCGGCATCGCCTGCCTGTGGGGCCCGGCGCATGGTGGCGCGAACGAAGCCGCGCTCAACATGCTGCGCGAAATCGGCACCCCGGATCGCATCCCCGAGTTCATCGCGCGTGCGAAGAACAAGGACGATCCGTTCCGCCTGATGGGCTTCGGCCACCGCGTCTATAAGAACTTCGATCCGCGCGCGAAGGTGCTGTCGAAGGCGGCGACCGACGTCCTCAACAAGCTCGGCAAGAACGATCCGGTGCTGGATACGGCCCGCGAGCTCGAGCAGATCGCGCTCAAGGATCCGTATTTCGTCGACAAGAAGCTCTACCCGAACGTCGATTTCTATTCGGGCGTGATCCTGTCGGCGATCGGCTTCCCGACCAACATGTTCACCGTGCTGTTCGCGCTCGCCCGCACCGTCGGCTGGGTCGCGCAGTGGAACGAGATGATCTCGGATCCGCAGCAGAAGATCGGTCGTCCGCGCCAGCTTTACACGGGCGCCACCAAGCGCGACTATGTTCCGGTCGACAAGCGCTAAGGCGCTGCCCATCGCGAGCTAAGGGAAGGCCGGGGGAAACCCCGGCTTTTTCTTTTGCCGCTCATCCTCCCCCGCCAGGGGGAGGTGGCGCCGAAGGCGACGGAGGGGGAGGTCAGCGACCAACTCGAATGAGCCGCCGTCCTCCCCCTCCGTCAGCTAATGCTGACACCTCCCCCGCCAGGGGGAGGATAAAAGAAGTCAGGCGGCCGGCAGCGTCAGCAGGAAACGGGCCCCTTCACCGGGAGCGCTGTCGACGCCCAGGTCGCCGCCCATCGCGCGGGCGAGGCGGCGGGCGATGTAGAGGCCAAGGCCCGTGCCCGAACCATCGGCCAGGTCGAGCCGTTCGAAGCGTTCGAACATGCGCTCGTGGTTTTCAGGCGCGATGCCTTCGCCCATGTCGGCGACCAGAGCCACCGCTAGGTCGCCCTCGCGCGCGGCGCGCAGCCAGATCGTGCCGCCGGCGGGCGAATGGCGGATCGCATTGCTGATCAGGTTGATCAGGATCTGGAGGACGCGCCGATAGTCGGCCGATCCGGTCACGACACCCGGTTCGGGCATGTCGATCCGCACCTGCTGGTCGGCCGCGCGCACGGCGAGGAGAGCGCCGGCGCGGCGCAGAATATCGGTCAGGTCGACCGGCTCCTTTGCCGGATGGAAATCGGGATCCTCGATCGCCTGCAGATCGACGAGATCGTCGACCAAAGCGAGCAAGTGTCGCCCCGCGCCGGCAATGTCCGACGCATAATCGGCATAGTCGCGACGCAATGGCCCGTCCTCACGCGCGCTGAGACTGTCGGCATTGGCGATGATCCGCGCGAGCGGCTCACGCAGCGCATTGCTCAGCCGTTCGCCAAACGCATTGATCGCGGCCGGGGCGGGATCGTCGGAATTTCCGGACGTCGCGCGGCGATGGACGAGCAGGCGATAGCCCGCCAGCCGGCCGACGCCGTCGATCAGGGGGAGGCCGTCGATCCGCACTGGTTCGCCACCGTCGATCCGCAGCATCGCGCCGCCATCCTCGAAACGGGCGGCGGTACGCGCGGCGATTTCGACAAGTGTCTCACCCCGCGCACCCCGGCTGAGGTCGAACAATGCATCGAGCGGACGGCCGATTGCATCGGCGACGACGCCGGTCAGGTGGACGATGCGCAGGGTGGCGTCGGTCTCACAGATCCAGTCCGCGCGGGTGCGGGCGAAATCGCGCGCGCGGCCCGCGTCGTTCAGCGTGAGCGGGCTCTGCTCGTTCCAGCCGCTGATCGCGACATCGCAGCCATCGCCCGTCGGCTTGACGCGGACGAGCAGGTTGACGTCACGGTCGCCCAGCGCCGCCGTCATCGCGCGGGTGATCGGGATCTGAAGCCGGAACGCCAGCCGCACGATCGCGGCAAGGGGGGGCACAGCGAGCGGCTGGCCCAGCGTGCCGCCCGCACGCTCCTGCATCCGCAACAGCTGGGGATCGGCCTCGACCAGCCGACCGTCGCGATCGATGCGACCGATGGTCGCCTTGACCTCTCCGAGGACGCTCACGATTCTGGGCTCACGGCAGATAATCCCGCTCGCCCAGTTCGGCGACGCCGCGGCGATAGGCGCGATCCGAGCGCCAGATGCCCAGCGCGTCGTGGGCGCGGCCTTCGTTGAGTGCGTCGAACGCCTCGCTGCGTTCGATCAGCCTGTCCTCCGCCGTGCCATGCGCAAGGCCGAGGCGCCACAACATCGTGACTGCGGGCTCGCGCTGGCATCCGATCGCCTTCAGCAAGGTCGCGACCATCCAGGCCGAAGGGTCGGCGACCATCGCCCAGACGGTCGCCCCGTCGATCGCGCCCCGCAGCGCGAGGCCGGCGGCGAACAATGGCAACAGCCCATCCTCGAGCGCCTGCATGATCAGCTCGTCATCGAGCATCTCGCGCTCATCGAGCAAAGCGACGAGCGTTGCGGCCGCAGCCTCGACCCCCGGCACCGGCTGATGCTCGGCCAGATAAGCGCCGCCGATCGCGGTGACGTGCGCGTCTGCGCGCTCGGCGCGCATCCCGTGGCGGCGGACCATGTAGGTGCGCAGCGCCGCCGCGATCTTCCACACGAGCCGACGCCGCAGAATTTCGGGCAGGTCGACACCGTCGAGCTGCGGCTCGCCAAAGGCATCGCGGCTACGGCTGTCGGCGATCATCATCGCCATCGTCGCTTCGGCGATGGCGGGATCGGCGAGGTCGAGCAGTTGCTGGACGACCCCGGCTGCGCGGTGCGTATCCTGTCCCAAGGCGAGCGCCAGCCGGTGTGCATCGACACGGCGCAGCAGCAGCTCGACCAGCGCGAGATCGCCCTTGCCCGGCAGACGGATAAGCGGAAGCGCGATTTCGACATGCGCGGCATCGAGCGCGGCGAGCAGTTCTTCCGGCGCATCGTCGCGTTCGAGGCGGCGGGCGAGGCGCAGGCGCAGATCGGCTTCGATCGAGCGGACCAGCGCCTGATGCAGCGCCCGCATCTGCGCACGCTGCAACTCGGTAAGCCGCTGTTCCTCGTCGAGGGCCAGTTCGGCCGCGGCGGCATCGAGGCGCCGTTCGAGATGGCCCAGCGCCAGCGCGGAATCGGGCACGCCGCCGTCGAGCCATATCGGCCCATCCGGCAAAAATCCTTCGATCGCTGTGGTCGACAACGGGTCCATCTTAGCGCCCATAGCCGAACCCGGTTAAGAGGCCGCTAAGCGCGACGGCGCGCGGCGTGCGAGCGCATCGAGCCGGATGACGAAGCTGCCCAGCGCGTAGAGCGCCAACGCTGCCACCGTCCACGGCCAGCCCGCCAGCACCGCGAGCGGCGGCAGCAGCCAGATCAGCGCATCGCCGCTCGCCAGCCAGACCGGCCGGTCTGCGCCAAGCAACGCTTCGATCGGGCGAGCGCGATCGAGGCCAGCGAGACTGGCGGGGATGGCGAGCGCGACGAGCACCCAGCCCCAGCCCAGCGTGCGCGCCAGCATCATCGCCAGCAGGCCGAGCACCGCCAGCGCCGCCGCATGGCGCCCCGCGATCAGCAGGCGCCGCGCGGGCAGCTCGGGCGCCCAGATCGTGCCGATCGCGCGGGCCACGGCGAACGCCGCGGTTGCAAGCGGCAGCAACACTGCCGCAGGCCAGAAGAAGCCGAAGGCGGCGAACAATGGGGCCAGCCAGGCGGCGACCACCGATCCGATCGCGATAGGCATCGGCTTCACCCCACGCGCCGCGAGCGGCGACGCGATCGGGGCAACAATCAGGCGGTGGACATAGCGCGCGACCCAGCCTGCCCCGTCGCGCCGGCCCCGCGCCATCAATGCGCGCTCGACCGGCGCCAGCGCCTTGGGTTCCAGCACGAGTTGCGGCACGATTTCGCCGTCCGCGCCGCCTTCGATACGGGTCGCATCCTCCTGCGCGGCGCGGCGCAGCACGGTCGACACCAGATCCCAGTCCCCGAGCATCGCGTGGGTCGCGTGCAGCCGCGCGCCGTCGATCAGCGCGAAGCCGGCCCAGCGCGCTTCCGAATCGAGCCGTTCGAGCAAAGCGTTTTCGGGTTTGTCGGGGACCACCATCAGCGCGGGCGCCGGCGCCACGGCGAGGGCCGCGACCGCCGCATCGCCCGCCACGCAACCGTCGGCGATCAGCAGGATGCGCGTATCCGGATCGAAGCGATCGACCGCATCGGCGATGGTGCGCGCGACAATGACGGCTGCGCCCTCGTTGCGCAGCCGCTGAACCGCGCGCGCCAGTTCGCCCGGCATGCGTTCGACGAGGATGACAATCGTCTCCGCCCCCGCACGTGCGGCAAGCGCGGCCTGATATTCCACGAGTGTGCGACCGGCGACGGGCAGGGTCGCCCGCAGCCCCTGTCCCGAATCGTCGGCTTCCTGCGCGGCAATCAGCGCGGCCAGCGGCAATCCGTCTTCCTCTTTCCGACAAGCCGGCAATGGCTTTGGGATGATATCGGCGGGAGCAATGCTATGCCCCACCGGGCTCGGCTACGCGACCAACCTGCCTTGCGGCTCCCTTTCGGGGCCGCTTCAGAGGAGACTAGAATCGCCGCAGCGATTCTTCAAAGGTTAATGCTGGGACAGTTCGTTCAGCATCGCGCGAATCGGCGCGATGAGGGCAGGGCTGGGCTTTGCGCGCGCGGTGGCGGCGGCGAGCCACATCAGGTCGTTGAGCCCGAAACTGGCGGCCAGCCCCTGCAGCTTGTGCGCGGCATCGCGCCAGCTATCGACATTGTCCGCCATTTCGAGCGCCGCGAGCTGCGCCATCGCGGACCCGAGGAAATCGGCGCGCAAGGCGGCGAGAATGGCAGGGCTTCCGCCGACCGCCTCGGCCAGCAGGCGATCCAACTCTTGGGGCATGTAGGACATGCGCGCACGATCACCCGAAGCGAGTTAAGAAAGTCTTGACGCCCCCTGTTCGGCGAATCGGAAATGGGATAGCTTCTGCTACCAATGGCGAAGGCACCGCACCCATTGGACAGCTGGCGCGAGGCCAATGCGGCCGAGGCCGAAGCTGTCCGCGCCGCAGCCGGGCCGGATGCGTCCCCCCCGGCACCTGCGGACGAGCTTCTGCTCGACGATCGGATCGTCGATCCGCCCGTGATCAGGGCCGAAGCCCCCATCGAAGCCACCCCGCGTCGTGCATCCGATTTCGTCTCCGGCGCGCTGTGCGGCATCGTGGCGTCGGGCTGGGTTGCCATGGTCGCGCTGAGCGGGATGCCCGCCCAAAACCTCTCGGCCATCGTCACGGCGATCGCGACGGCGAGCGGGCCGCTGGCCCTGATCGGCATCGGGTGGATCCTGATCCAGCGATCGGGCCGACGCGAGGCCAAGCGCTTCCCCGAAACCGCAATGTCGATGCGCGCAGAGAGCGCCCGGCTGGAGGCCGCGATCGCGCGGGTGACACAGGCGCTCGACGTGCGGCGGCAGGCGCTGTCGATCCACACCGACGCTTTGCTGTCCGAAGGCGGCAAGGCAGCCGAACGGCTGGCGCAGATCAGCATGGACATGCGCGACGAGAGCGACGTTCTCGCGCGGCAGACCGACACGCTGGCCCAGGCCGCGGCCGGCGCGCGCAGCGACATCGGCGCGCTGATGGCCGATCTGCCCAAGGCGCGCGACCTGAGCCAGGAGACCGCCGGCTTTATGAAGGCTATCGCGGGTTCAGCGGTCAGCCAGTCCGAAAGCCTGGCCGAGCAACTGACCCAGATCATCGCGCGCAGCCATGAGGCCGACGAGTTGATCGGTGCGGCGGCGGGGCGGATCGCCAGCCATGTCGGCCGGATCGAAAGCCGTTCCGAACGCGCCGCGCGCGCGATCGACGAGGCGGGCACCGCGCTAGTCGCATCGAGCGACAAGGCGCTGATTGCGGCCGCCGAAGCGATCGAACAGGCGCGGCAGGGCGTCGATGCACAGCGCGCGGCAATGATCGCGATGATCGACCACGCCCGCGCGGCGATCGACGACACCGGCGACAGCGCCGCGCGATCGATCGCCGATCGGATGAACGCGCTGTCGACGCAGGCCGATGCGTTCGGAGAACGGCTGAGCGAACAGGACAAGGCGAGCCGTCGGCTGGTCGAACATATGAACCGCGCGCTGGGCGAGATCGAGGCGCGTTTCGAGAATCTCGGCGCGACCGGCACCGAACAGACCGCAGACCTGGCCGAGATGGTCGTGGCGCTGAGCGAGCATGTCGATGGCGTCGGCCGTGCGCTTGACGGCAGCATGGCCGGGGTGCGCTCGCTATCCGATCGCACCAGCGCGCTGCGCATCGCCCTGGATGCGGTGAACCAGGTGATTGAACGCGACATGCCCGCGGCGATGAAACAGGTCGAAGCCGAGGCCGCGCGCGGCGACAGCGCGATGCGCGCGGTTTCCGCGCAGGCCGAACAGCTTGCCGCGACGGTCGAGCGCGCGACCGACAGGCTCGATTCGGCCGACCTGCTGATCGACCGGCAGCGCAATGCCGTAGCGGGGCTGGGTGACCAGGCGGCACGGCGCATGGCTGCAATCGCGGCCGAGGGCGACGCCCTGCTCGATCGCCAGCGCGAGCTTTCGGACAGCTTCGCCGAGGAGGCCGCCGCGCGACTCGAGGCATTGCGCGACCATTCGACCGAACTGGGCCGCCTGATCGCCGAGAGCGAAAAGAACATGCGCTCGCTCGCCGAATTGTCGGGCAGCCGATTGGTCGAGGCGATCCTGAAGGTCCGCGAGACCGCAGGCGAGGCGGCGCGCGGCGCGCGGGCGGCGCTCGAATCGATCATCCCCGATGCGAGCGAGAAGCTGGCGCGCAGCGGTGCCGAGGCGATCGAGCGCGCCTTTGGCGATCAGATCACCCAGCGCATCCACCTGATCTCCGACACCGCCGAAGCGGCCGTCGCGGCAGCGAATCACGCGAGCGAGAAGCTGTTGAGGCAGCTTCTGTCGATCGCCGAAGCGAGCGCCAGTCTCGAGGAACGCGCGCTGACCTTCGAGAAGCGCCGGCCGGCGCCGGAACCCGAACCCTCCGACAATTTCGCGGCCGAGGTGGCGGTGCTGGTCGACGGATTGAAGGCGGCTGCGATCGATGTGACGCGGGTGCTGTCCGCCAGCGTCGCCGACACGGCCTGGACGGCCTATCTGGCGGGCGATCATGGCGTGTTCGCGCGTGAGGCCGTGCGCCTGCTCGACGAGGGCGAGGCCCAACACCTCGCCGCTTATTGCCAGCGCAACCCGGCCTTCCGGGCGCAGGTCGATCGCTATGTCGCGGCGTTCGAAGCGATGCTCGGCCGCATCCTCGACAGCCGCGACGGCGCGCCGCTGGGCGTCACGATGCTCTCGTCCGACATGGGCAAGCTCTACGTCGCACTCGCCCAGGCGATCGACCGCCTGCGGTTCTAAAGGTCCGGCGGCGCGGCAATCCCCCCCTAACAGCGGAATGGATTGCGTCGTTCTGCTCGCAATGACGCGTGAGGAGGGCGGCCTGGCGAGGCGCTATGTCAGCGCCGGGCATAATCCGAGAGGTCGAACATGTCGGCCGTGATCCAGCCCTGCGTGTAGTTCACGTAGAAGCAGCCGAACACCACGGCCGACGTGATCGTCGTCCACAGCACCGTTCGCCCGACCGAGAAGCGCGGGGTCGCGCTTTCGACCTGACCGGGGACATGTGCTTCGGGCTCCTGGCTCGACCGCAGACGGAAGGGCAGCACCAGGAACAGGCAGCCCCACCAGAAGAGCAGATAAATCGCGACGGCCGAACTGATCTTCATCGACATACTCGTCGCCCCGGCGGAGGCCGGGGCCGCTGGAGGTCTTGCGGCCAGCGAGCGGCATGTGCCCGTGGCGGCCCCGGCCTCCGCCGGGGCGACGATATTGCTTACGCCCGGATGATCGCGACGTCGACGATCGGCTTCTTGCCCGTCCAGTGATTCGCCTTGCGGCGAACGGCCAGACGGATCGTATCGCGCAATTTGGCCTCGTCCCTGGGGCCATCCTGCGCCGCTTCGGCCGCGGCATCGCGCGCGTCGGTGAGGAAATCCGCGCGATCTTCCTCGACAGGAATGCCCTGGATCTGGATCGCGGGTTCGCCGATCAGCTTGCCCTTCCGATCGAGCGCGACCGTGACCGCGATGGTGCCATATTGGGAGATACGGCGACGTTCGTTCATCGTCGTGCCATCCGCCGGCAGGATCACGTCGCCGTCGAGGACGAGGCGACCGACGCGCTCATGCCCCAGCACCTTCGGCCCATCGGGCGCCAGGCGCAGGAGGGTGCCGTTGGTCTGGACGATGCCCTTGGGCACGCCTTGTTCGGCCGCAAAGCGCGCCTGTTCGGCCATGTGGCGCAGTTCGCCGTGGACGGGCAGGATGATTTCGGGCCGGATCCATTCGTACATCGCCGCCAGCTCGGGGCGACCGGGATGGCCGGAGACGTGGACGAAGGCCTGCTTCTCGGTGACCATATCGATGTGCTTGGCGGCCAGCGCGTTCTGGATGCGGCCGATCGCAAGTTCGTTGCCGGGGATCTGCTTCGACGAGAAGACGACGGTGTCACCCTTGCCGAGCTTGATCGGGTGGCTGTCGAACGCGATCCGCGAAAGCGCGGCGCGTGCTTCGCCCTGCCCGCCCGTTGCGATGAACAGCACGTCGCGCGGGGGCAGGCGCATCGCGGCGTCGACGTCGATCGTCGGCGGAAGATCGAGCAGATAGCCGCTCGCCTTGGCAACGCGGATGATCCGATCGAGCGAGCGGCCCGCGACGCAGAGCTGGCGATTGGTGTCGATCGCGACCTGACCCAGCGTCTGCAGACGCGCGGCGTTCGACGCGAAGGTGGTAACGAGGACGCGGCCGGTGCAGCCGGCGATCACCTCGTCGAGCCCCTTGCGGACATCATCCTCCGAACCCGAAGCTTCGGGATTGAAGACGTTGGTCGAATCGCACACGAGCGCCAGCACGCCCTTGTCGCCGATCGCGCGCAGTTCCTCGGCGGTCGACGGGGTGCCGAGCTGCGGCTTTTCGTCGATCTTCCAATCGCCGGTGTGGAAGATGTTGCCGAACGGCGTTTCGATCAGGACGGCATTGCCCTCCGGGATCGAGTGCGCGAGCGGGACATAGGTGAAGCCGAACGGGCCGAGCGCGAAACTCTCCTCTTCCGGCACGATGATCAGCTTGACCTGATCGGTGATGCCTTCCTCGTCCAGCTTGCCCCGGATCAGGCCGGCGGTGAACTTGGTCGCGTAGAGCGGCACGCCGAGATCGGCGGCGAGATAGGGAATCGCGCCAATATGATCCTCGTGCCCGTGCGTCAGCACAATGCCGAGCAGGTCGTCGCGATGCTCCTCGATGAAGGTGAGATCGGGCAGGATCAGCTCGACCCCCGGATAGCCGGGATCGGAGAAGGTGAGGCCGAGATCGACCATCACCCATTTGCCCTGACAGCCGTAGAGATTGACGTTCATGCCGATCTCCCCCGAGCCGCCAAGCGCGAGGAAGAGCAGTTCGTTACCGGGTTTAGTCACTTAGAAAATTGTCCAATTCTGTTATCTGGCCGCGTTGAGGCGGTCGTACATGATGCCGAGCCCCTGGATCGTGAGATCGGGCTCGATGCTGTCGAACGCATCGCTATGGCGTTCGAAAAGAGTGGCGAGGCCACCGGTGGCGATGACCTTTATGGGGCGGCCGACTTCGGCCTTCATGCGCGCGACCAGCCCCTCGATCATCGCGATATAGCCGAAATAGATGCCGATGAGCATCTGATCCTGCGTGGTGCGGCCGACGACGCTGTCGGTCTCGGGCGCCTCGATCGCGATCCGCGGCAATTTGGCCGCCGCGGCGACGAGCGCGTCCAGCGACAGGTTGATCCCCGGCGCGATGATCCCGCCTTTATAGGCGCCGGTATAATCGACCACATCGAAGGTGGTCGCGGTGCCGAAGTCGATCACGATCAGATCGCCGGGGTGCAGCTTGTGCGCCGCGATGACGTTGACCGCGCGATCGGCGCCGACGCTCTGCGGTTCGGCGACGTCGAGGGTGATGCCCCATTCGGCGGGCGCCCGGCCCGCGACCAGCGCGTCCACGCCGAAATATTTCTGCGCCAGAACCTCCAGATTGTGGAGCGCACGGGGCACGACGGTCGCGACGATCACCGCGTCGATCGCGTCGCGGCCCAGCCCTTCGAGCGCGAGCAACTGGTGGAGCCAGACGGCATATTCGTCGGCCGTGCGGCGCGCATCGGTGGCGATCCGCCAGCGCGAGCGTATCTTGCCGTCCTCGATCAGCGCGAAAACGATATTGGTATTGCCGGCGTCGATCGCAAGCAGCATCGGTCAGTGCATCCCTTGTTCTACCGCGCCCTATAGCAGGAAAACATCGCCCGCGCGTATGATCTGCACGCTTCCGTCCGCGCCGCGCAGGCGGAGCGCGCCGTCGGCGTCGAGCCCATCGTAAAGGCCGTCGATCGCATTATCGCCCTCGCGCACCGACAGGGCCGTGCCGATCGGATGCGCGCGCGCCTGCCAGCGCGCGAGGATGGGCGCGAGCCCTTCGCCGCGCCAGCGACCGAGCCAGCGGGCGAACGTGTCGGCAAGGTCGACGATGACGTCGGCGGGCGCAGGCGGTGCCGCGCCTTCCGCCGCGACGCTGGTCACGATGCGATCGGGCAGGTCGGGATGATGGGCGAGATTGACGCCGATCCCGACGACCACGGCATCGCCGGCCGCCTCAAGCAATATGCCTGAAATCTTCGCCCCGCCGACAAGCAGGTCGTTAGGCCATTTGATGGTCAGCCGATCGGCGGGCAGCCAGAGCTGAAGCAACTCGTCGAGCGCGACCGCGGCGAGCATCGCCAGCGTCTGCGGCGGCGGATCGCCAGGGCGGCGGCGGACGATCGTGCTGGTGTAGAGATTGCCCGGCGGCGAGACCCAGGCCCGGCCGTGCCGCCCCCGGCCCCCGGTCTGGACATCGGCGCGCAGCCAAAGGCCTTCGGGGGCGCCATCGCGGGCGAGCGCCGCGATGTCGTCGTTGGTCGAGCCGGTCGTGGCGACGTGCCGGATCAGAACAGGGATCGAGCAGCCGCCATGCTGGCTACGCCCAGCGCCGGAATCGCAAGATAGCCCAGCGGTGAGACGAACAAGGCCGACAGCGCGATCAGACCGCCTTCGAGCTTGCTGTCCGACGGCGCGTAATCGGCGGCCGGCTCATCGAAGTAGATCGTCTTGACGATTTTCAGATAATAGAAGGCGCCGATCACCGAGGTCGCGATGCCGATCATCGCCAGCGGCCAGAAGCCCGCCTTCACCAGCGCATCGAACACCAGGAATTTGGGCCAGAAGCCGAAGAGTGGCGGGATGCCGGCAAGACTGAACATGAAGATCGCGAAGGCGGCGGCAAGTGCCGGGCGCGAGCGCGACAGACCCGAAAGGCTGGCGATCGTTTCGACCGGCTGACCATCGGCATCGCGCATCTGGAGGACGCACAGGAAGCTGCCGATCGTCATCGCGACATAGACCGCCATATAGGTGAGCGTGCCTGCCACACCTTCGGGCGTGCCGGCAGCGAGACCGAAAAGCGCGAAGCCGACATTGTTGATCGACGAATAGGCCAGCAGCCGCTTGATATTGCTCTGCCCGATCGCAGCGACACCGCCGAGGATCGTCGAGGCGAGCGCCGAGAAGATCACGATCTGGCGCCACGCGTCGGTGCCCGAGCCCATCGCGTCGATGGCGACGCGCATGAGCAGCGCCATGCCAGCGACCTTGGGGGCCGAGGCGAAGAAGGCCGTCACCGGGGTCGGCGCGCCTTCATAGACGTCCGGGGTCCACATGTGGAACGGCACCGCCGAAATCTTGAAGGCCAGGCCGGCGAAGACGAACACCATTCCGAACATCTCGCCCGTCGAGATGCCGGTGCCCAGCGAGTCCGCGATGCCGGCGAACAGGGTCGTGCCCGTGAAACCGTAGAGCAGCGAGATGCCGTAGAGCAGGATGCCCGACGCAAGCGCGCCCAGGACGAAATATTTCAGGCCGGCTTCGGCCGCGCGCGTGTCGCGGCGCATGAAGCTGGCCAGCACATAGGCGGAGAGCGACTGGAGTTCGAGGCCGACATAGAGCGTCAGCAGATCGCTGGCCGACACCATCATGCCCATGCCGACGGCCGAAAGCAGGATCAGGATCGGATATTCGGCGCGCAGTTGCCCGGTGCGCGCGAAAAAGCCAGGCGCGATCAGGATCGACGCGGCAGCGGCGATGTAGATCAGAACCTTGGCGAAGCTGGAGAAGCTGTCGGCGATATAGAGGCCGTCAAAGCCCGGACCGCCATTGCCGGCGGGGCCGGTGAGCGAGAAACCGGCGGCAGCAAGCAACGCGACCGCCCCCCAGCCGATCGCGCGGGTCAGCCCGTCGCCGCCAAAGGCTGCGACCATCAGGAGCGCGAGCGCACCGAGCGACAGGATCAGTTCGGGCAGGGTAAGCGCGAGGGAGGCGGTGATCGGCATCAGTGGTGCGCCTCCGCGTGCGCGGCAGCATGAGGAACAGGACCGACGACGACCTTCGCGTCGCTTTCGGGCGCCGTGGGCGCGATCCGGGCGAGAACCGCCCCGATATCGGCGCGCATCGGCGCAATGAAGCTTTCGGGATAAACACCCATCCACATCACGCCGGCCGCGATCGGGAGAAGCAGCGCGAGCTCACGCTTCGACAGATCGGGCATCGCCGCGACGTCTTCCTTCGTCAGCGGGCCATAGACCACGCCGCGATAGAGGACGAGCATATAGGCGGCGCCCAGGATGATGCCGGTGGTCGCGACGAAAGCGACCCAGCTGTTCGCTTCGTAGGCACCGACCAGCGCGAGGAACTCGCCCACGAAATTGCTCGTGCCCGGCAGGCCGACCGATGCCATCGTGAACAACAGGAAGAACAGGGCATATTTCGGCATGTTCGTCGCGAGGCCGCCATAACGGGCGATCTCACGCGTGTGCAGGCGATCGTAGATGATGCCGACGCACAGGAAGAGCGCGCCCGACACGAGGCCGTGGCCCAGCATCACGAGCATCGCGCCTTCGAGACCCTGACGATTGAACGAGAACAGGCCGATCGTGACGAAGGCCATGTGCGCGACCGACGAATAAGCGATCAGCTTCTTCATGTCCTCCTGCACCAGCGCGATCAGCGAGGTGACGACCACCGCGACCATGCTCAGCCCCATGACGAGCCAGAACAGCTCGGCGCTCGCGATCGGGAACATCGGCAGCGAGAAGCGCAGGAAGCCGTAACCGCCCATCTTGAGCAGCACGCCCGCCAGGATCACCGAACCCGCGGTCGGCGCCTGAACGTGTGCGTCGGGCAGCCAGGTGTGAACCGGCCACATCGGCATCTTGACCGCGAAGCTCGCGAAGAAGGCCAGGAACAGCCAGGTCTGCGCATCGGCCGGGAAATCGGTCTGCATCAGCACCGGGATGCTGGTGGTGCCGGCGAAGTTCACCATCCACAGCATCGCGATCAGCATCAGCACCGATCCGAGCAGGGTGTAGAGGAAGAACTTGTAGCTGGCGTAGATGCGATCCGCGCCGCCCCAGATGCCGATGATCAGGTACATCGGGATCAGGCCGGCTTCGAACATGATGTAGAACAGGTAGAGATCCTGTGCCGCGAACACGCCGATCATCAGCGTTTCCATCAGCAGGAACGCCGCCATATATTCGGGCACGCGCTTCGTGATCGCTTCCCAGCTGGCGCCGATGCAGATCGGCATCAGGAAAACCGAGAGGACGATCAGCAGCAAGGCGATGCCGTCGATGCCCAGCGCCCAGGCGAAGCGCCCGAACAGATCGGCATGTTCGACGAACTGCCACTGCGGCCCGCCAATCTCGTAATTGGTCCACAGCACCACGCCGAGCGCCAGATCGACGAGCGTCGCGATCAAGGCGATCCAGCGCGCGGCGCTGGCACCGGCGAAGAGGCAGGCGACCGCGGCCAGTGCCGGGATCGCGATCATCAGGGTAAGGATCGGAAAGCCCATCACGTCAGCCCACCATCGCCCAGGTCGCGGCGGCGGCAAGGCCGAGCAACATCACCAGCGCATAAGTATAGAGATATCCCGACTGTGCAGCGCGTGCCGCGGTGCCTGCGCGCACCACCAACGCGGCGACGCCGTTCGGCCCGAAGCGGTCGATCGTTCCCTGATCGCCCTTCTTCCAGAAGAAGCGGCCGAGCCAGAGGGCGGGGACGACGAAGATATAATGGTACAGCTCGTCGAAATACCATTTGTGCAGCAGGAAGTCGTACAGCACCGAGAATTGATCGGTGAAGCGGCGCGGGATCGTCGTGTCGAGCAGGTAGGCCCAGATTGCGACCAGCAGCCCGGTGATCATCACCGCCGTCGCCGACCATTTCACCCACCACGGCACTTCGTGCATCGCATGCATCAGATGCTCGTTGAACGCGATGCTGCCGGCCCAGAAGGCGCCGCCATGCTCGGCTTCGAGGAACCACGGTGCGAAGAACCAGCCCGCGAAGATCGCGCCGATTGACAGCACGACCAGCGGGATCAGCATCGGGGCCGGGCTCTCGTGCGGATGATAGCCGAGATCGCCTTCGACCGGATGAGCATGGCCGTGGCCATGGCCGTGATCGTCCGCATGCGCGTCATGTGCGTGATGGTCATCATGCGCATGATCATCATGGCCATGGGCGTCACGCACCGCGTGCTGGATATGCTCCGAACCCGCCCAGCGCGGCTTGCCGAAGAAGGTGAGGAAGATCAGGCGCCACGAATAGAAGCTGGTCAGCAGCGCCGCGAACACCGCGACCGCATAGGCGATGCCGCCCGCACTCGACGAGCTGGCGAACGCCGCTTCGATGATCGCATCCTTCGAATGGAAGCCCGCGAAACCGGCCACGCCGACGATGCCGACTCCGGTGATCGCCAGCGTACCCGCCATCATCGCCCAGAAGGTGAGCGGGATGTGCTTCCGCAGGCCACCGTAGAAACGCATATCCTGTTCATGGTGCATCGCGTGGATCACCGAACCGGCGCCCAGGAACAGCAGCGCCTTGAAGAAGGCGTGGGTGAACAGGTGGAACATCGCCGCGCCATAAGCGCCGACGCCGCACGCCATGAACATGTAGCCGAGCTGCGAACAGGTCGAATAGGCGATGACGCGCTTGATGTCGGTCTGCGTGGTGCCGACGGTCGCCGCGAAGAAGGCGGTGGCCGCCCCCACATAGGTGATAACCGTCAGCGCGTGCTGCGACACTTCGAACATCGGCGACAGGCGGCACAGCATGAACACACCCGCCGTCACCATCGTCGCGGCATGGATCAGCGCCGACACCGGGGTCGGGCCTTCCATCGCGTCGGGGAGCCAGGTGTGAAGGCCGAGCTGCGCCGACTTGCCCATCGCGCCGACAAACAGCAGCAGGCAGAGCAAGGTCATCAGATCAACACGGTAACCGAGGAAACCGATGGTCGCATTGGCATAGCCGGGTGCGGCCGCCAGGATTTCGGGGATCGAGACCGTGCCGAACACCAGGAAGGTGCCGAAGATGCCGAGCGAGAAGCCGAAGTCGCCGACGCGGTTGACCACGAACGCCTTGATCGCCGCCGCGCTGGCCGACGGCTTCTGATACCAGAAGCCGATGAGAAGGTAGGAAGCGAGACCGACGCCTTCCCAACCGAAGAACATCTGGACCAGGCTGTCCGACGTCACGAGCATCAGCATCGCGAAGGTGAAGAGCGACAGATAGGCGAAGAAGCGCGGCTGGCTGTCGTCTTCCGACATATAGCCCCAGCTGTAGAGGTGGACGAGGCTGGATACGCTCGTCACCACCACCAGCATCACCGCCGTCAGCGTGTCGACGCGCAACGCCCAATCGACGTTCAGGTCGCCCGAACGGATGAAGGCCAGCACCGGTTCGACATGCGCATGCATGTTGCCGGTCAGGAAGCCGATGAAGATCGGCCAGCTCATCGCGCACGAAGCGAACAGCGCGCCGGTCGTCACCACTTTCGCGGGGACGTTGCCGATCATGCGGTTGCCAAGGCCCGCGACGATCGCCGCCAGAAGCGGCAGGAAGACGATTGCTACGATCACCGAACGATCACCCCTTCATCCGGTTGATATCGTCGACCGCGATGGTGCCACGGCCACGGAAATAGATGACGAGGATGGCAAGGCCGATCGCGGCCTCACCAGCGGCCACCGTCAGCACGAACATCGCGAACACCTGCCCCACCAGATCGCCGAGGAAGGCAGAAAAGGCGACGAGGTTGATGTTCACGCTGAGCAGGATCAGCTCGATCGCCATCAGGATGATGATCACGTTCTTCCTGTTCAGGAAGATGCCGAACACCCCCATCACGAACAGGATGGCCGAGACGACCAGATAATGCTGGAGGCCGATCACAGCTCCACTCCCTTACCGATCGTCGGCTTGACGTTGCGGATCGCATCTTCAGGGCGACGCTGGTTCTGCGCCGCGATGTTCTGCGTCTTCACGCCGCCGCGCACGCGGTGGGTGAGGACGATCGCACCGATCAGCGCGACGAGCAGGACGAGGCCCGCGCCTTCGAAGATGAAGAGGTAGCGCGTATAGATGAGCGTCCCGAGTGCCTCGATATTGGGCACTTCGGCGGGCGTCGGCGCGGCCTTGGCAGCGATATCCACACCGCCGGCCGTCCAAGCGCCTACCGCGAACACCATTTCGGCGAGCAGCAGGATCACCAGCAGCACGCCGAACGGCAGATATTGGGCGAAGCCCGCGCGCAGCTCCGCGAAGTCGATATCGAGCATCATGACCACGAACAGGAACAGCACCGCGACCGCGCCGACATAGACGATGACGAGCAGCATCGCGATGAACTCGGCGCCGACCAGAATCATCAGACCCGCCGCGTTGAAGAAGGCGAGGATGAGCCACAGCACGGAGTGCACAGGGTTGCGCGCCAGGATGGTGAGCGTACCCGACGCGATCACCATGGCGGCGAACAGATAGAAGGCGATGACTGTGATCACGGCTGCTTATGGCCCTTCTTGGTCACGGCGTGCGGCTTAACGATAGGGTGCATCGGCGGCAAGGTTCTGGGCGATCGCGCTTTCCCAGCGGTCGCCGTTCGCCAGCAGCTTCGACTTGTCGTAAATCAGTTCCTCGCGCGTCTCGGTCGCGAACTCGAAATTCGGGCCTTCGACGATCGCGTCGACCGGGCACGCTTCCTGGCAGAAGCCGCAATAGATGCACTTGGTCATGTCGATGTCGTAGCGCGTCGTGCGGCGGCTGCCGTCGTCGCGCGGCTCGGCCTCGATCGTGATCGCCTGCGCGGGGCACACGGCCTCGCACAGCTTGCACGCGATGCAGCGTTCCTCGCCGTTCGGATAGCGACGCAGCGCATGTTCGCCACGGAAGCGCGGCGACAGCGGATTCTTTTCGAACGGGTAGTTGATCGTCGCCTTGGGCTTGAAGAAATACTTCAAGGTCAGCCAGTGCGCCTTCACGAACTCCCAGAGCGTGAACGATTTGACGATGTAGCCGAGGCTCATCACGAATACCTTGTCAGCATGAGGTAACCCGAGACCAGGAACACCCAGAACAGCGACAGCGGCAGGAAGATCTTCCAGCCCAGCCGCATCAGCTGGTCATAGCGATAACGCGGCACGGTGGCCTTCACCCAGCTGAACACGAAAAAGAAGAACATCAGCTTCGCGAAGAACCAGACGATGCCCGGGATCATATAGAGCGGCGCCCAATCGACCGGGGGCAGCCAGCCGCCCCAGAACAGGATCGCGTTGAGCCCGCACATCAGGATGACGTTGGCATATTCGCCGAGCCAGTAGAGCGCGAAGGCCATCGACGAATATTCGGTCTGATAACCGGCCACGAGTTCCGATTCCGCTTCGGTGAGATCGAACGGCGCGCGCGCGGTTTCCGCCATTGCCGAAATCAGGAACACCACCGCCATCGGGAACAGCAGCGGATTGAACCCGAAGCCGTTGACGAATTCGAACACATGCGCGCGCTGCGCCTCGACGATCGCCGACATATTGAAGCTGCCGGCCCACAGGACGACCGAGATCAGCACGAAGCCGATCGACACTTCGTAGGATACCATCTGCGCGGCCGCGCGGAGCGCCGAGTAGAAGGGATATTTGGAGTTCGACGCCCAGCCCGCGATGATCACGCCATAGACGCCGATCGACGATGCAGCGAGGATGTAGAGCAGGCCTACATTGATGTCGGCAAGCACAACGCCCGGCGCGAACGGGATCACCGCCCAGACGACCAGCGCGATCGTGAAGGTGATGATCGGCGCGAGCAGGAACAGCCCCTTGTTCGCGGCCGACGGGATGATGGTTTCCTGTAGGAACACCTTCGCACCGTCGGCGAAGCTCTGCAGCAGGCCGAAGGGACCGACGACGTTCGGGCCGCGGCGCAGCGCCATCGCCGCCCAGATCTTGCGATCGGCATAGATGATCATCGCGACCGCGAGCATCAGCGGCAGCGCGATCACCAGGCAGCCGATGACCATCGAGACGAACCACGCCCATTCGAAGGGCAGGCCGAAGCTTTCGAAGAACGCGGTCATTCGGCGGCCTCCGCGAAGCTGACCCCGTGGAGCAATTCGGCCGAGCAACGCTGCATCGTGTCGCTGGCGCGCGCGATCGGGTTGGTCAGGTAGAAATCCTTGATCGGATAGCCCACCGGACCCGAGGCCGACGCGGAGAGCGACGGCGCCGACCAGCCATAATCGGCCAGCCCTTCGACGCCCAGAGCGGGCACTTCGGCGGCCATCGCGCTACGCAGCGCATCGAGCGTATCGAACGGCAGCGTCGCGCCCAGCGCGTCGCTGAGCGCACGCAGGATCGCCCAGTCCTCACGTGCATCACCCGGTGCGAACACAGCTTTCTCGCTGCGCTGGACCCGGCCTTCGGTGTTCACATAGGTGCCGGCCTTCTCGGTATAGGCCGCACCCGGCAGCACGACGTCGGCCGCGGCCGCGCCATTGTCGCCATGATGGCCGATATAGACCTTAAGACCCGCGAATTTCGACGCATCGACATCGTCCGCGCCGAGCAGGAAGACCAGCTTCGGATTGGCCGCGACGATATCGGCGATCCCGCCCTTCTGCGCAAAACCGAGCATCAGCCCGCCCATGCGCGCGGCGGCGAGGTGGACGACGTTGTAGCCGTTCCAGCCGTCCTTGATCAGCCCGAGCGAGCCGACCAGCGCCAGCGTCGCGCCCTGCGCGCCCGCCTTGAGCGCGCCGCCGCCGACGATCATCGCCGGACGCTGCGCATTGGCGAAGGCGTCGGTCACGTCCTTGGGCAGATTGCCGAGCAGGCCGAGATCATTGCCGAGGAAGGTCGCCTTGTAGGTGAGGTTCACTTCATCGCCGATCGCGAACACCTTCGCGCCACGCTTCACCGCCTTGCGGATGCGCGTGTTGATCAGCGGGGCTTCCCAGCGCAGATTCGTGCCGACGAGCAGGATCACGTCGGCCGTCTCGATGCCCGCAATGGTCGAGTTGAAATTGACCGCGCCGAGGCTCGACACGTCATAATCCATGCCGGTCTGGCGGCCTTCGAGCAGGGTCGAGCCCAGCTTCGCGAGCAACCCCTTGGCGGCATACATCGTCTCGGCATCGAGCTGGTCGCCCGCAATCGCTGCAACCGAGGAACCCGCGTTCACCGCCGCAATCGCCTGGAACGCTTCGCCCCAGGTGACGGGGACCAGCTTGCCGTCCTTGCGCAGATAGGGCTTGTCGAGGCGCCGGCGGGCGAGGCCGTCGACGGCGTGGCGCGTCTTGTCCGACGCCCATTCCTCGTTCACGTCCTCGTTGATGCGCGGCAGGATGCGCAACACCTGGCGGCCGCGCGCGTCGATGCGGATGTTGGTGCCGACCGCGTCCATCACGTCGATGCCGGGGGTCTTGCCCAGCTCCCACGGGCGCGCTTCGAACGCATAGGGCTTCGACGTCAGCGCGCCGACCGGGCACAGATCGACGACATTGCCCGAAAGCTCGCTGGTCACCGCCTGTTCGAGATAGGAGGTGATCTGCATGTTCTCGCCGCGATAGATCGCGCCGATCTCCTCCACGCCCGACACTTCCTCGGCGAAGCGGACGCAGCGCGTGCACTGGATGCAGCGCGTCATCGTCGTCTTGACGATGGGGCCCATATATTTGTCGGTGACGGCGCGCTTGTTCTCATGGAAGCGCGACTGACCCTTGCCATAGGCGACCGACTGATCCTGCAGATCGCACTCACCGCCCTGATCGCAGATCGGGCAATCGAGCGGATGGTTGATCAGCAGGAATTCCATCACGCCTTCGCGCGCCTTCTTCACCATCGGCGACGCGGTGAACACTTCCTGCTTGTCGGCAGCCGGCAGCGCGCACGAAGCCTGCGGCTTGGGCGGCCCCGGCTTCACTTCGACCAGGCACATACGGCAATTGCCGGCGATCGACAGCCGCTCATGGTAGCAGAAGCGCGGGATTTCCTTGCCCGCGGCCTCGCACGCCTGCAGCACGGTGGCGCCTGCGGGAACTTCGACTTCGACGCCGTCAACGGTCAGCTTTGGCATATCTGGTTACTCCGCCGCGACCGCGAGGTCGCCGCTGCGCTCATTGATCCGACGCTCGATCTCCGGACGGAAATGGCGGATCAGACCCTGGATCGGCCAGGCGGCGGCGTCGCCCAGCGCGCAGATGGTGTGGCCTTCGACCTGCTTGGTGACGTCGTGGAGCATGTCGATCTCACCGATCGAGGCTTCGCCGGTACGCAGCCGCTCCATCACGCGCCACATCCAGCCGGTGCCTTCGCGGCACGGCGTGCACTGGCCGCAGCTCTCATGCTTGTAGAAATAGCTGAGGCGGCTGATTGCGCGGACGATGTCGGTCGACTTGTCCATGACGATGACGGCGGCGGTGCCGAGGCCCGAACCGAGTGCCTTGAGGCCATCGAAGTCCATCGGCGCATCCATGATCTGCGCCGCCGGCACCAGCGGTACCGACGAACCGCCCGGGATCACGGCGAGCAGATTGTCCCACCCGCCGCGAATGCCGCCGCAATGCGTCTCGATCAGTTCGCGGAAGGAGATGCCCATCTCCTCCTCGACCACGCACGGCTTGTTCACATGGCCGCTGATCTGGAAGAGCTTGGTGCCCTTGTTGCCCTCACGCCCGATCGACGAGAACCACGCCGCACCGCGGCGCAGGATCGTCGGCGCTACCGCGATCGATTCGACGTTGTTGACGGTGGTGGGGCAGCCCCACAGGCCCGCGCCCGCCGGGAAAGGCGGCTTGAGGCGCGGCTGGCCCTTTTTGCCCTCCAGGCTTTCGATCTGTGCGGTTTCCTCGCCGCAGATGTAAGCGCCCGCGCCGCGATGGACGAACACGTCGAAGTCATAGCCAGACCCGGCGGCATTCTTGCCGAGCAGGCCGGCGGCGTAAGCCTCTTCGACGGCGGCGAAGAGCACCTTCGCCTCGTAGATGAACTCGCCACGAATATAGATGTAGGCCGCCCGCGCGCGCATCGCGAAGCCGGCGATCAGCGCGCCTTCGATCAGCTTGTGCGGATCGTGGCGGATGATCTCGCGATCCTTGCACGAACCAGGTTCGGATTCGTCGGCGTTGATCAGCAGGAAGCTGGGCTTACCCGGCTTCGGTTCCTTGGGCATGAAGCTCCACTTCATGCCGGTCGGGAAACCCGCGCCGCCGCGGCCGCGCAGGCCCGACGCCTTGATATCCTCGATGATCTGATCCTGGCCGCGGGCCATCAGATCCTTGGTATTGTCCCAATCACCGCGCTTGCGCGCCGACTCAAGGTTCCAGGGCTGGAACCCATAGACGTTGGTGAAGATACGATCCTTGTCAGCGAGCATGCCGGCGATCCACAGAAACGGTCATCGTGCCGCCTTCCCGAAAAAACGGTCGGCGATGAAATAGAAGGCGACGCCGATCGCGATCGCGATGACGATCCCGAGAAGCTTGAAAGCAAGCTTCAGCAGGATGATCGCGACGACGATCGTGACGATGATCGAGAGAAGCGCGCTCATGCCGCAGTCCACTCGCCACGATAATCGTGGTTCTCACCGGCCATCTCTTTCAGGCTGGTCGGGCCGCCTTCGGGACAGCTGGTCTGGCGATCGATCGCGGGGCCGATCTTCGGCTGACGGCCGGCCGCGAGATCATCGAGGATCGCGGTGGTCGTGTCGAAGGTCAGATCCTCGTAATTGTCGTCGTTGATCTGAACCATCGGCGCGTTTGCGCAGGCGCCGAGACACTCGACCTCGGTCAGCGTGAAGAGGCCATCGGCAGTCGTCGCGCCCTTCTTCATGCCCTTCTTGTAACAGGCATCGAGCACGTCGTCCGAACCGCGCAGCATGCACGGCGTCGTGCCGCACACCTGGACATGGTAGCGGCCGACCGGCGCCAGATTGTACATCGTGTAGAAGGTCGCGACCTCGTACACGCGGATATAGGCCATGCCGAGCTGCGCGCCGATATATTCCATCACCGGCACGGGCAGCCAGCCCTGGGTGTTGGTCTCGGCGCCCACCTGGCGCTGGGCGAGATCGAGCAGCGGCATCACCGCCGACTGCTGACGGCCCGGCGGATAGCGCGCGATGATCTTCTTCACCTGCGGCTCATTTTCGGCCGACCAGGCGAAACTGCCCCAGCGCGCGCGGACTTCCGCCTCGTCGGGGATCTGCGGTGCGTCGGCCATTAGCGAACGAACTCCACGCGCGACACCTTGTCGCCTTCGAAACTGTAGATGCTCATCACCTCGAACGGCTCTGCGTCGTTCGAGCGGAACACCTTCTCGTGCAGCAGGACATAGTCGCCCAGCTGCTGGCCGGTGATGATCTCGGCGCGGTTTTCCGGGAATTGCGCGAACATGGCCTTCAGGCCCGATCGCACGCCTTCCTTGCCATCGCGCACCACATCACCGCGATAGCCAGCCTCGGCCGCATCGTCGGTCATCAGCGCGACATAGGCGTCGGCATCCTGCGCATTGTAATGCGCGATCATCTGCTCTGCGATCTTCAGCTTGCTCACCGGTCGCACTCCCCGAACACGACGTCGATCGCGGAAAGGATCGCGGTGGTGTCGGCCAGCATGTGGCCCTTCATCATGAAATCCATCGCCTGCAGATGCGAAAACGCGGTCGGCCGGATCTTGCAGCGATAGGGTTTGTTGGAGCCGTCCGACACCAGATAGACGCCGAACTCGCCCTTCGGGCTTTCGGTCGCGACGTAAACGTCGCCGGCGGGAACGTGGAAGCCCTCGGTATAGAGCTTGAAGTGGTGGATCAGCGCCTCCATCGATCGCTTCATCTCTCCACGCTTGGGCGGGACGACCTTACGATCGGAACTGGCGATCGGCCCTTCGGGCATTTCGCTGAGGCACTGCTTCATGATGCGCGCCGACTGACGCACTTCTTCGACACGGACCATGAAGCGATCATAGCAATCGCCCTTGGTGCCGACCGGGATTTCGAAGTCCATCCGGTCATAGACGTCGTAGGGCTGGCTCTTGCGGATATCCCACGGCACGCCGGCCGCGCGGATCATCGGGCCGGAAAAGCCCCAGGCGATCGCCTCGTCGCGGCTGACCACGCCGATATCGACGTTGCGCTGCTTGAAGATGCGGTTGTCGGCGACCAGGCTGATCGCATCCTCGAACAGGCGTGGCAGGCGGGTGTCGAGCCAGTCACCGATGTCGGTCAGCAGCTTCAGCGGCACATCCTGGTGCACGCCGCCCGGACGCAGATAAGCGTGGTGCATGCGCGCGCCCGACATGCGTTCGAAGAAGTTGAGGCAATCCTCGCGGACTTCGAACAGCCACAGGTTCGGCGTCATCGCGCCGACGTCCATGACGTGCGCGCCGAGGTTGAGCATGTGATTGCAGATGCGGGTCAGCTCGGCGAAGAACACGCGCAGATATTGCGCGCGGATCGGCACTTCGATCTGCAGCAGCTTTTCGATCGCCAGCACATAGCTGTGCTCCATGGCGAGCGGCGAGCAATAATCGAGCCGGTCGAAATACGGCAGCGCCTGCAGATAGGTCTTATACTCGATCAGCTTTTCGGTGCCGCGGTGGAGCAGGCCGACATGCGGATCGACGCGTTCGACGATCTCGCCGTCCAGCTCCATCACCATGCGCAGCACGCCGTGCGCGGCCGGGTGCTGCGGGCCGAAGTTGATCGTGTAATTCTGGATCTCGACGTCGCCGACAGTGGGCTTGTCCGGGGTGAGAGCTTCGTAAGCGCTGGCCATCATTTCGCTCCGTCACCCTTGGGATCGGCCTTGCCCTCGCCGGTCTGTGCAGGAGACTCGGTCGTCTTGGGCGTGGCCGGGGGCGCTTCGCCCTTCACCGGTTCGGGTGCCGTCTGCGCGGGGGCAGGCGTGGGCGCGCCCGGCTGGGTCGCCGAAGCCTTCTCGTCGCCGGGAAGGATGTAGTCCGCACCCTCCCACGGCGACATGAAGTCGAAGCTGCGGAAGTCTTGCGCCAGCTTCACCGGCTCATAGACGACGCGCTTGTCGCGCTCCGAATAACGCAGCTCAACATAGCCGGTCAGCGGGAAGTCCTTGCGCTGCGGATGCCCCTTGAACCCGTAATCGGTCAGGATACGACGCAGATCCGGATTGCCGTCGAACAGTACGCCGTACATGTCGTACACTTCGCGCTCGAGCCAGCCGGCGACCGGCCACACGCCCGTCACCGACGGCACCGGCGTCGCTTCGTCGGTTGCGACATGGACGCGGATGCGGTGGTTCCTGGTGAGGCTCAGCAGGCAATAGACCACCTCGAACCGCTCCGCGCGATCCGGATAGTCGACGCCCGCAATCTCCATCAGTTGCTGATAGGCCAGTTGATCGCGCAGGATCGTCACCACCTCGACGATGGCATCGCGGCGCACGTGCAGCGCATATTCGCCCACGCATTCGCGGATCTGGATCAACTGATCGCCGAGTGCGGCGGTCAGCGCATCGCCCAGCCCTTCGGGCATCGCGAAACGGGGAAAGGCATGGGAGACGCTCATCAGCCGGCCCTCAACGCTCGAACGTCCCGACGCGGCGGATCTTCCGCTGCAGCTGCATCACGCCATAAAGCAACGCTTCGGCAGTCGGCGGGCAACCGGGAACGTAGATGTCCACGGGCACGATCCGGTCGCACCCGCGCACGACGCTGTAGCTATAATGGTAATAGCCGCCGCCATTGGCGCAGCTGCCCATCGAGATCACGTATTTCGGCTCCGACATCTGGTCGTAAACGCGGCGCAGCGCCGGGGCCATCTTGTTGCACAGCGTGCCCGCGACGATCATCACGTCGGACTGACGCGGCGATGCGCGCGGGGCGGCGCCGAACCGCTCCATGTCATAGCGCGGCATGTTGACGTGGATCATCTCGACCGCGCAGCAGGCGAGGCCGAAGGTCATCCACCACAAGGAGCCGGTGCGCGCCCAGGTGAACAGGTCTTCCGCCGAGGTGACGAGGAAACCCTTGTCGTTCACTTCGGACTGAAGCGAATTGAAGAAGTCCGCGTCGGGCGGAACCAACGCATTTTCGGTCGGATGCGGGTTCGCAGCCGGGTCGAGGATCACTCCCATTCCAGCGCTCCCTTCTTCCACGCATAGATATAACCAATGGTCAGCTCGACCAGGAAGATCATCATCGACAGCCAGCCGGCGAAACCGATCGCACCGAGCGAGACCGCCCACGGATACAGGAAGGCCGCTTCGAGATCGAAGATGATGAACAGGATCGCGATCAGGTAGAAGCGCACATCGAACTGCGCGCGGCTGTCCTCGAACGCCGGGAAGCCGCACTCATATTCGGTGAGCTTCTCAGGGCTGGGCTGATGCGTGCCTGTCGCCCGGCCGACCAGCATCGGCAGGAATACGAAAGCGCTGGAAAGCGCCAGCGCGATGCCCAGAAACAGCAGGATCGGCAGATATCCGGCGGCGACCGACGCCATTCGATTGCTCCGACAAGGATGGCCGAGGAACGGCCTTTCGCGGGACGTTTAGGCCCGCTGCACCTGCGAAGCAAGCGGGCGGGGAGTGAGAATGAATCGCAATAATGCGGGCGCTTTTCCGAAGGATTTCCCGTTCGCGACCGCGTCCGCGAAATCCTCCGCTCAGGCGGCCTTCAAGCCCTGCGCCACCAGCTTGTGCATGCGCGTGGCAAGCCCGTCATTGGTCACGAGATATTCGTTGCGCTCATGGAAGCGATCGCCGCCACGGAAGTCCGACACGAAACCGCCCGCTTCCTTCACCAGCAAAATGCCGGCGGCGACATCCCAGATCTTGAGATCCGATTCCCAGAAAGCGTCGAAACGCCCCGCCGCGACCCAGGCGAGATCGAGCGATGCCGCGCCGAAACGGCGGATGCCCGCAACTTCGGGCGCGACCGATGCGAAGATCGAGGTCCACTGCCGGAAATCGCCATGTCCCAGAAAGGGGATGCCGGTCGCGATCAGCGCCTCCGAAAGCTCGCGCCGCGCCGACACGCGAAGGCGGCGATCCTGCAGCCAGGTGCCACGGCCCTTCTCCGCCCAGAAGCTCTCGTCGGTCAGTGGCTGATAGACCAGAGCCTGCGTGATCTCGCCATGCTCCTTGCCCGCGCGCGGCTCCTCGACCGCGATCGAGATCGCGAAGTGCGGGATGCCGTGGAGGAAGTTGGTGGTGCCGTCGAGCGGATCGATGATCCAGCGCGGCTTGGTCGGATCGCCTTCGATCACGCCGCCTTCTTCCATCACGAAGCCCCAATCGGGCCGCGCCTTCTTCAGCTCCTCATAGAGCGTCTGTTCGGCGCGCTTGTCGGCCATCGACACGAAGTCGGCCGGGCCCTTGCGGCTCACCTGGAGCTGCTGAACCTCGTTGAAGTCGCGACGCAGGCGGGGTGCCGCCTTGCGCGCCGCGCGGTCCATGACGGTGATAAGGCCGAAATGCGCAACCATAACTCAAAAACTCCTCCCCTCCCGGCGAAGGGGAGGGTCAATGGCGATCAATCCGCGCGGCGGACATATTCCTGGGTATAGACGTCGACGACGATCTTCGTGCCCGACGAGATGAACGGCGGCACCATCACGCGCACGCCATTGTCGAGGATCGCCGGCTTGTAGCTGGACGAGGCGGTCTGCCCCTTCACCACGGCATCGGCCTCGACGATCGTCGCTTCGACCGTGTCGGGCAGCTGAACCGAGATCGGACGCTCGTCATAGAGTTCCATCACCACGTCCATGCCGTCCTGCAGGAAGGCGGCAGCATCGCCGAGCAGGTCGCGCGGCAGCGTGATCTGATCGTAGGTCGCCTTGTCCATGAAGGTCAGGTCTTCGCCGTCGGCGAACAGGAACTGAAAGTCGGTGGTGTCGAGGCGAACCTTCTCGACCGTCTCGGCCGAGCGGAAACGGACGTTGTTCTTGCGCCCGTCGATCAGGTTCTTCATCTCGACCTGCATATAGGCCCCGCCCTTTCCCGGCTGGGTATGCTGGATTTTCACAGCGCGCCAGATGCCGCCTTCATATTCGATGATGTTGCCGGGACGAATGTCCACGCCGCTGATCTTCATGGGTTCACCTGGATTCACGATTGTGTGGAAAGAGCCGGCGGGCGCAATAGCGGTGAAGCGCCAAAAGGGCAAGCCAAGCCCCCCTCCGTTCGTGTCGAGCGTAGTCGAGACACGCCCCCGCATGCCCAGCCAACGTGTCTCGACTACGCTCGACACGAACGGCGTTTTGGGATCAAGGCGTGCGCGGCCGAAACATTTCTGGCGCAGACGGCTACCGGAACCGCATCGCTTTCCCTAGAGTTGCGCCGTTCCGGGCAGGGAGACTTAAGACGATGGTGCGCACCCCCAGCGGCAAGCTGCTCCTGTTCGGGGCGACCGGCGATCTGTCGCAACGGATGCTGCTGCCCTCGCTGTACGGGCTCGATGCCGACGGGCTGTTGCCGCCCGACCTCGCGATCGTCGCGACCGCGCGCAGCGGCCATGACGACGAAGGCTTTCGTGCCTTCGCCGAAGCGGCGCTGCGCAAGCATATGCCCGCCGACCGCTGCACCGAGGACGGTCTGAAGACCTTCCTCGCCCGCCTGCGCTACGTCCCCGTCGATGCATCGAAGGAAAGCGACTTCCAGGCGCTGGCCGATGTCGTCGGATCGACCGAGAAGGGGTTATCGATCTTCCTGTCGACCGCGCCATCGCTGTTCGAAGCGACGATCGACGGTCTCGCATCGGCCGGCCTGGCGGGCGACGGGGTTCGCATCGGCCTCGAAAAGCCGCTCGGCTACGATATGGCGTCGAGCCGCGAGATCAACGATGCGGTCGCCGCCGTCTTTCCCGAGGAGCGGATCTTCCGCATCGACCATTATCTGGGCAAGGAAACCGTCCAGAATCTGCTCGCCTTGCGCTTCGCCAACTCGCTGTTCGAGCCTTTGTGGAAGGCGGGCGGGATCGATCATGTCCAGATCACCGTGTCGGAAACGGTGGGCCTGGAAGGCCGGGTCGGCTTCTACGACGGCGCCGGTGCAATCCGCGACATGGTGCAGAATCACATGCTCCAGCTCGTCGCGCTGGTCGCGATGGAGGCGCCGGCGCAGTTCGATTCGACCTCGATCCGCGACGAGAAGGTGAAGGTGCTCCGCTCACTGCGCCGGATCGACCGGACCAACGCCGACAAGATGATCGTGATCGGCCAATATGCCGCCGGCGCGGTCGCGGGCGGGGCGGTGCCGGGCTATGCCGACGAACTGGGCAAGCCGTCCGACACCGAGACCTTCGTCGCGATCAAGGCGAATATCGACAATTGGCGGTGGAAGGGCGTTCCCTTCTACCTGCGCACGGGCAAGCGCCTGCCGACCCGCCAGTCCGAAATCTTCATCCAGTTCAAGCCGGTGCCGCATTCGATCTTCGAAGCGCGCGGCGCAGTGCTGCAACCCAACAAGCTGGTCATCCGTTTGCAACCCGACGAGAATGTCCGGCTGCTGCTCATGTCCAAGGTGCCGGGGCTGGATCGCGACGGGATCAAATTGCGCGAAGTGCCACTCGACATCGCCATGCCGAACGCTTTTGCCGACAGCCATCGCCGTATCGCCTATGAACGGCTGCTGCTCGATCTGGTCGAAGGCGATCAGACCCTGTTCGTCCGTCGCGACGAAGTGGAAGCGCAGTGGGAATGGGTCGATGCGATCCGCGACGGCTGGTCCGTCAACGCCATGAAACCCCGCCCCTATACGGCGGGAACCTGGGGCCCGTCCGCCGCCATCGCGCTTACCGAGCGTGACGGCGTGACGTGGCACGATTGAGAGAAGAGAAGACGATGATCGAAGCTGAATGGTGGGATTATGACGATGCCGACGAATTCGCCGAGGCCGTGGCCGGCGATGTCGGCTTCATCATCGAAAGCGCGCTGGACGCGCGCGGTCAGGCGCTGATCGCGCTGCCGGGCGGCAAGACCCCGCTGCCGATCTACGAAAAGCTCGCCAAGGCGAAGATCAACTGGAAGAACGTGACGATCATCCCGACCGACGATCGTCTGGTGCCGCTGACCGACGCGCTGTCGAACGCCGCGCTGCTCGCCAAGATCTTCCTGCCCAAGGGCGCGCGCGTGCTGCCGGTATCGACCGACAAGGCCGCCGATCACCACATGGCCGGCAAGGCTGCCGATGCGCGGATCGCGGAACTGCACTGGCCGCCCGATCTGGTCTGGCTGGGCATGGGCGCCGACGGGCACACCGCCTCGATCTTTGACGGGCCCGATCTGCAGGAGGCGCTCGATGCGCCCAAGGCGCGGCGGATGGTGGGTGTAATGCCCGATCCGCTGCCCGCCGAGGCGCCGGTCGCCCGCGTGACGCTGACCAAGGCCGCAATCCTCTCCGCCCGCGCGATCACGATCGTACTGACCGGCGACGAGAAGCGCGCGCTGCTGGAAAAGGCGATCGAGGACGGCCATTCGTCGAAACTGCCGATCGGCCGCGTTCTTGCGGACGCCGAGCAGGCGATCGACATCCACTGGGCCGCCTGAGCGGGAGAACGTCATGGCGCTGCACGTCGAAGTCGAAGCCGTCACCGCCCGCATCGTCGAGCGCTCGGCGCCGACGCGCGGCGCCTATCTCGACCTGATCGCGCGGGAGCGGGATACCGGCGTCGACCGGCCCAACCTGTCATGCGGCAACCTTGCCCACGGCTTTGCGGCATCGGGCGACGACAAGGCCGCGATCCGTGGCGGGCGCGCCATGAACATCGGCATCGTCACCGCCTATAACGACATGCTGTCGGCGCATCAGCCTTATGGCCGCTACCCCGAGCAGATGAAAATCTTTGCCCGCGAAGTCGGCGTCACCGCGCAGGTGGCGGGCGGCGTGCCGGCGATGTGCGACGGGGTGACCCAGGGGCAGCGCGGCATGGAGTTGTCGCTGTTCAGCCGCGACACGATCGCGCTGTCGACTGCGGTCGGCCTTAGCCACGGCATGTTCGAGGGCGCGGCGCTGCTCGGCATCTGCGACAAGATCGTCCCGGGCCTGCTGATCGGCGCGTTGCGCTTCGGCCACCTGCCGACGATCCTGATCCCCGCCGGCCCGATGCCATCGGGCCTCGCCAACAAGGAGAAGGTCCGCGTCCGGCAGCTTTATGCCGAGGGCAAGGTGGGCCGAGAGGAACTGCTCGAGGCGGAAGCCGCGAGCTATCATGGTGCTGGCACCTGCACCTTCTACGGCACCGCCAATTCGAACCAGATGATGATGGAGATGATGGGTCTCCACATCCCCGGTGCGGCCTTCGTCAATCCGGGCACCAAGCTGCGCCAGGAACTGACCCGCGCCGCGGTCCACCGCCTTGCCGAGATCGGCTGGGATGGCGACGATTATCGCCCGCTGGGCCACTGCATCGACGAGAAGGCGATCGTGAACGCGGTCGTCGGCTTGCTCGCGACAGGCGGATCGACCAACCACGCGATCCACATCCCGGCAATCGCGCGCGCCGCGGGCATCGTCATCGACTGGGAGGATATCGACCGCCTCTCCGCCGTCGTACCACTGATCGCGCGGGTCTATCCCAATGGTGCCGGTGACACGAACCACTTCCACGCCGCCGGCGGCATGGCGTTCGTGATCGACACGCTGATGGACTCCGGGCTGATGCACGCCGATCTGCTGACCGTCGCGAAGGGCGGCATAGGCGACTATGCCAAGGAGGTCGCGCTCGACGGCGAAGCGCTCGCCTGGACCGACGCCCCCTCCCCCTCACGCGATCCCGACATGCTCCGCCCCGCCAGCGCGCCCTTCCAGCCCGACGGCGGGATGCGGCTCGTTCGCGGCAATCTGGGCCGCGGCACATTCAAGACGAGCGCGGTCGACCAGAGCCGCTGGACGATCGAAGCGCCGTGCCGCTGCTTCGATGACCAGGATCAGGTCAACGCCGCGTTCAAGGCGGGGCAGTTGGACCGCGACGTCATCGTCGTCGTCCGGTTCCAGGGCCCCCGCGCCAACGGCATGCCCGAACTGCACAAGCTGACGCCGGCGCTGGGCGTGCTGCAGGATCGCGGGCACAAGGTCGCTTTGGTCACCGATGGCCGCATGTCGGGCGCGTCGGGCAAGGTGCCGGCCGCCATCCACCTGACCCCCGAGGCGCTGGCCGGCGGCCCGATCGCGAAATTGCGCGACGGCGATATCGTCCGCCTGTGCGCCGAGACCGGCACGATCGAGGCGCTGGTCGATGCGGCAGAATGGAGCACGCGCGAGGAGGTGATGCCCCCGCCGCCGCAGATCGGCACGGGCCGCGAACTCTTCGCCTTCATGCGCGCGGGCGCCGACAGCGCCGAGGCGGGCGGTTCGGCGATGCTGGCGCTCGCGGGGCTTTAAGGATGAAGCTCGTCGCGGTCGACCTGGGCGGCACCCACGCCCGCTTCGCCCTTGCCGAAGTCGAGCCAGGTGGCCGCCCGCAGATGGGCGAGGCGCGCAAATACAAGACCGCCGATTATCCCGATCTGTCCGCCGCCTGGGCCGCCTTCGCGAAAGACTGCGGCTGCGATCTGCCGTCCGCCGCGAGTATCGCGATCGCCGGCCCGGTCGAGGGCGAACTGATCCGCTTCACCAACAGCAGCTGGACGATCCGGCCGAAGACGATCGCCGCCGATCTGGGCATCGACAAGGTTCACCTGCTCAACGATTTCGCCGCGATGGCAGCGGCGGTCAGTGGGTTGAAGGACGATGAACTCGTCTATGTCGGCGGCCCGCCCGGTGATCTGCCGGACGAGGGCGTGACGACCATCGTCGGCCCCGGCACCGGCCTGGGCGTCGCGCAGCTGCTGCGCCGGGACGGCAAGGCGTTCGTGCTGGCGACCGAGGGCGGGCATCTCGATTTCGCGCCGCTCGACCCGGTCGAGGAAAAACTGCTGACCCGCCTGCGCGAACGCTATCGCCGGGTATCGACTGAACGGATCGTGTCGGGGCCGGGCCTGTCCAACATCTATGAATCGCTGGCGGCGAGCGCGGGGATCGCGATCGTGCCGGTCGAGGATCCGGTGCTATGGCAGGCGGCGATCGACGGGACCAACCGTCTGGCGGCCAGCGCGCTCGATCGCTTCGTGATGATCCTCGGCTCGGTGGCGGGCGATCTGGCGCTCGCGCACGGCGCCAATGCCGTGGTTCTCACCGGGGGGCTGTCCAATCGGGTGATCGATCGGGTCGCGGGACCGTTGTTCAACGAGCGGTTTCGCGCCAAGGGCCGGTTCGAGAAAAGAATGGGGCAGTTCCCCATCCGCCTCGCCGTCCACCCCGAACCCGGGCTGCTCGGTGCAGCCACGGCGTTCGGGAACGATCTGGAATAAAGTTACATCATCTTCCAGGTGAGCGGCACGATCACCGATGCCGGGCCACCCGGGGGCGGCGGGAAAGCGCCGACCTTGCGCGCGACGGCGATCGCTTCCCTGTCGAGCGTGGCAGAGCCGGTGGGCTGCACCAGCGCGACGGCGGCGAGCGAACCATCTGCGGCAACATCGATCTTGAGCTTGGCGGTGCCTTCATCGCCGCGGACCTGCGCCGCGCGCGGATAATCCTGCTTGGCGGCGAGCATCTGACGGACCTTCCCGGTCCACTCGGGCGACGGCGCAGCGAAGGCCGGAGTCGCACCCGCGCAGACCAGAGCCAGAACCGCCGTACGCACCCACAACTTCGCCATCACCAATCTCCGTCCCCTTTGCGGACCGTCTGGCCCGTTCGGGGAAGAGATGTAACGCGACAGCCCTAAGCGTCCGTTAAAGCAGGGGCGGGAAATGATGCCCGCCCCTACGACATTCGGTTTATTCGAACTCGAGAATCACCGCGTCGACGGCCAGGCTCTCGCCCGCCTTGGCCGAAACGGACTTCACCACGCCCGCCTTTTCGGCGCGCAGGATATTCTCCATCTTCATCGCCTCGACGACCGCGAGCGGCTGTCCGGCCTCGACCTTGTCGCCCTCGCCAACGTTGATCGCGGTGATCAGGCCCGGCATCGGGCAAAGCAGGAAGCGCGACAGATCCGGCGGGATCTTTTCGATCATGTGATGCGCCAGATCAGCCACGCGCGGCGTCAGCACGCGCAGATTGTGGCTCGCGCCGCGCGCCGTGAAACGCCAGCCGGTGCGCTTGCGCTCGACCCGGATCGACAGGCCTTCACCGTCGACGACCGCCTCGACCAGCTTCTGCCCCGGCACATAAGCGACGTCGACGACGACAGCCTCGCCATCCACCGTCACCGCCGCATCGGCGATCGACACGCGATGCTCGGCGCCGTCCATCGTCACCACCCAGTCGGACGGCGGCTCGGCGGGGCCGTTTAGGCGCCCGTCGATCTGCGCCGCGCGGCCCGCATCGACGCTGGCGAGGACGCCCGCAATCGCCGAGAGGCGCGAGGTGAGTTTGGCATCGGCCGGCGCGCCGACGAAGCCTTCGGGATATTCCTCGGCGATGAAGCCGGTGGTGAGGTTGCCCGAGGCGAACCGCGGGTGCTGCATGATCGCCGACAGGAAGTCGATGTTATGGCCGATGCCTTCGAGCTCGAACCGGTCAAGCGCGGTAACCTGACGCGCGGTCGCTTCCTCGCGCGTCTCGCCCCACGTGATCAGCTTGGCGATCATCGGATCGTAGAACATCGAGATTTCGCTGCCCTCGTACACGCCGTCGTCGACGCGGACATGATCCACCTCGGCGGGCGGGCGATAGCGCACGAGGCGGCCCGTCGAGGGCAGGAAGCCGCGATAGGGATCTTCGGCATAGACGCGATTCTCGATCGCCCAGCCGTTGATGCCGACATCGGCCTGCGTCATCGCCAGCTTCTCGCCATAAGCGACGCGGATCATCTGTTCGACCAGGTCGACCCCAGTGATCAGTTCGGTCACCGGATGTTCGACCTGCAGGCGGGTGTTCATCTCGAGGAAGTAGAAGCTCTCGCCGGTCTCATCGGCGCCCGAGACGATCAGCTCGACCGTGCCCGCCGAATAATAGCCGACGGCCTTGGCCAGCGCGACGCACTGCTCACCCATCGCCTTGCGCATCTTGGGGGTGACGAAGGGCGACGGCGCTTCCTCGACCACCTTCTGGTGACGACGCTGGATCGAGCATTCGCGCTCGTTCAGGTAGAGCGTGTTGCCGTGCTTATCGCCCAGAATCTGGATCTCGATGTGGCGCGGATTGAGGATGAACTTCTCAATGAAGACTCGATCGTCGCCGAAGCTGTTGAGGCCCTCGCGCTTGGTCGCCTCGAAGCCTTCGCGGACGTCCTTTTCGGAATAGGCCAGGCGCATGCCTTTGCCGCCGCCGCCGGCCGATGCCTTCATCATCACCGGATAGCCGATCTCGCCCGCGATGCGGACGGCGTGCTCGGTATCCTCGATCTCGCCGACGAAACCGGGCACGACGTTGACGCCCGCCGCCTTGGCCAGCTTCTTCGATTCGATCTTGTCGCCCATCGCCGCGATCGCGTTCACCGGCGGGCCGACGAAGGCGATGCCGGCGGCTTCCAGCGCCTCGGCGAAGCTCGTCCGCTCCGACAGGAAGCCGTAGCCGGGATGGACCGCTTCCGCGCCGGTCTGCTTGCAGGCGGCGATGATCTTGTCGGCGATCAGGTAGCTCTCGGACGCGGGCGAAGCACCGATATGCACCGCCTCATCGGCCATCTGGACGTGCGGCGCGCGCGCATCAGCATCCGAATAGACCGCGACGGTCGCGATCCCCATCTTCTTCGCGGTCTTGATGACGCGGCAGGCGATCTCGCCACGATTGGCGATCAGGATCTTCTTGAACATCTTGGCCCCTTCAGGTCGTCTGGTCGGCGTTCAGTTATTCGGCGGCGATCGCGCAGGGCGACGGCTGCGGCTCGGCTGCGGCCATCGGCACGACGCCCAGCTTCGCGAACAGAGCGGCGTCCTTGTCGTCGCCGGCATTGTTCGTGGTGAGCAGCTTGTCACCCGTGAAGATCGAGTTGGCGCCCGCCATGAAGCAGAGCGCCTGGCACGCCTCGCTCATGCTCTCGCGGCCCGCCGACAGGCGCACCATCGATGCGGGCATCACGATGCGGGCGACCGCGACGGTGCGGACGAACTCGATCTCGTCGATCTTGGCGAGCGGCGTGTCGGCGAGCATGTCGCCCAGCACCGTGCCCTTCACCGGCACCAGCGCGTTGATCGGCACGCTTTCGGGATGCTCCATCGTCGCGAGCGCGTGGAGGAAGCCGACGCGATCCGCGCGCGTCTCGCCCATGCCGACGATCCCGCCCGAACAGACGTTGATCCCCGCCTCGCGCACGCGCTCCAGGGTCTGGACGCGATCCTCGAAGCTGCGTGTCGTGATGACGTTCGCGTAATTTTCCGGCGAGGTGTCGATATTGTGGTTGTAATAATCGAGGCCCGCATCGGCGAGCTGACCGACCTGCTTGTCGGTGAGCATCCCCAGCGTCATGCAGGTTTCGAGCCCCATCTGGCGCACGCCCTTCACCATTTCGATGATGGCGGGCATGTCGCGATCCTTGGGCTCACGCCAGGCGGCGCCCATGCAGAAGCGCGACGATCCGCCGTCCTTGGCCTGCGCGGCCGCCTGCAGCACGGCGCGCACGTCCATCATCTTGGTGGCCTTGAGGCCCGTTTCGGCGTGGGTCGACTGGTTGCAATAACCGCAGTCCTCGACGCAGCCGCCGGTCTTGATCGACAGCAGGGTCGACAGCTGGACCTCATTGCGCGGAAAGTTCGCGCGGTGGACGGTCTGCGCATCGAACAGCAGGTCGTTGAACGGCAGATCGAACAGGGCCGCGATCTCGTCGCGGGTCCAGTCCTGGCGGATTTCAGTCGTAGCAGTCATTATTCGGCGGCCTCGTCGATGCCTTCGGGCGGTTGGTTGTGTCCCAACAGCTGTAGCACTTCGGTCGCCGCGTTGACGAGGTTGGTGCCGGGGCCGAAGATCGCCTGCACGCCCGCGTCGCGCAGAACCTGATAGTCCTGCGCGGGGATCACGCCGCCGGCGATCACCTTGATATCGGTGCGGCCGGCGTCCTTGAGATGCCCGATCAGCTCGGGGATCAGGGTCTTGTGGCCCGCAGCGAGCGACGAGGCGCCGACCACGTCGACATCGGCCTTGATCGCAAGATCGGCGGCCTCCTTGGGCGTCTGGAACAGCGGCCCGGCGACCACGTCGAAGCCGAGATCGCCGAACGCAGACGACACGAGATTCGCGCCGCGATCATGCCCGTCCTGGCCCATCTTGGCGACGAGCATCTTGGGCTTGCGGCCCATGCGGCGTTCGATCGAGGACACGCCGTCGACCAGCCCCTGCCACTTGGCGTCCTCGCCATAGGCGCCGCCATAAATGCCCTTCACCGGGGTCGGGAAGGTGCCGTGACGGCCGAACACATCCTCCATCGCCAGCGAGATTTCGCCGAGCGTCGCACGCTTGCGGGCGCATTCGACGGCGAGTTCGAGCAGATTGCCCTTGCCCTTCGCGCCTTCGCGCAGCGCATCGAGCGCGACCTGGCACGCGGCTTCGTCGCGCCCTGCCTTGACCTTGTTGATCCGCGCGATCTGCGCCTCGCGCACCGCGACGTTATCGACATCGAGGATGTCGATCGGGTCTTCCTTGTCCTTGGCGTACTTGTTGACGCCGACGACGACCTCTTCGACGCGGTCGACGCGCGCGGCCTTGGCGGCCGAGGCTTCCTCGATCATCGCCTTGGGCCAGCCCGCCGCGACGGCCTTCGCCATGCCGCCTTCGGCCTCGACCTTCTCGATGATCTCCCACGCCGCATCGACGAGCTGCTTGGTCAGGCTCTCGACATAATAAGAGCCGCCCAGCGGATCGACGACGTTGCACATGCCGGTCTCCTCCTGGATCACCAGCTGCGTGTTGCGCGCGATGCGGGCGGAAAAGTCGGTCGGCAGCGCGATCGCTTCGTCGAGCGCGTTGGTGTGGAGCGACTGGGTGCCGCCCAGCATCGCCGCCATCGCCTCGATCGTCGTGCGCATGACGTTGTTGTACGGATCCTTCTCGGTCAGCGAGACGCCCGACGTCTGGCAGTGCGTGCGCAGCATCTTGCTGCGCTCGTCCTTGGCGCCCAGCTTCGTCATCACGCGGTGCCACAGCACGCGCGCGGCGCGGAGCTTCGCGACCTCCATGAAGAAGTTCATGCCGATCGCGAAGAAGAAGGACAGGCGCCCGGCGAACTTGTCGATGTCGAGGCCCGATGCCACGCCGTACTTCACATATTCGGCGCCGTCGGCGATCGTGAACGCCAGCTCCTGCACCTGCGTCGCACCGGCTTCCTGCATGTGGTAGCCGGAGATGGAGATGCTGTTGAACTTCGGCATCTCGCGCGACGTATAACCGAAGATGTCGGAGATGATCCGCATCGAGGGCTCGGGCGGGTAGATATAGGTGTTGCGGACCATGAACTCCTTGAGGATGTCGTTCTGGATGGTCCCGTCGAGCAGCTTGCGGTCGACGCCCTGCTCCTCACCCGCGACGATGAAGAAGGCGAGGATCGGGATCACCGCGCCGTTCATCGTCATCGAAACCGACATCTGATCGAGCGGAATGCCGTCGAACAGGATCTTCATGTCGTCGATCGTGTCGATCGCGACGCCCGCCTTGCCGACATCGCCGGTGACGCGGGGGTGGTCGCTGTCGTAACCGCGATGGGTCGCGAGATCGAAGGCGACCGACAGGCCCTTCTGACCCGCCTTCAGATTGCGGTGATAGAAAGCGTTGGACGCCTCGGCGGTCGAGAAGCCGGCATATTGACGGATCGTCCACGGACGGCCCGCATACATCGACGCCTTCACGCCGCGCGTGAACGGCGCGAAGCCGGGCAGGCCGGCGTCCCAGCCTTCGAGGTCCTCCTCGGTGTAGAGCGGCTTGACCGCGATCCCCTCGGGCGTGTTCCAGGTCAGATCCTTGCCCTTCACCTCCTTGGAGGCGGCGGCGGACCACTGGTCGAGAGTAGGCTTCTCGCTCATCTTCAACGGCCTTCGAACTGGGGGGGACGCTTCTCGCCGAACGCCTTCACGGCCTCGGCGAAATCAGCGGTCTTGCCGGCGGCGCTCTGGTTGTTGCGCTCGATCTGAAGGTTTTCGCTCAGCGAAGAATTGAGCGCGGCGGCGACCTGCTTGCGGATGAAGCCGATCGCGACGGTCGGCCCGCGCGCGAGCTTCGCGGCGATCGCCTGTGCTTCTTCGAGCACCTTCTCGTCATCGACGACGCGGGTGACGAGGCCGGCGGCCTGTGCGTCTTCCGCAAACAGTTTCTCACCGAGCAGCGCCATTTCGAGCGCCTTCACCCGGCCCGCGCCCTTGGCGACGAACCATGTTGCGCCCGCATCCGGCACCAGCCCGATATTGACGAAGGCGAGCAGCACATAGGCCGACCGCGCCATCACGCTGATGTCGCCCGACAGCGCGATCGACGCGCCCGCGCCCGCCGCAATGCCGTTGATCGCGGTGATGACGGGAATGTCGAGGCCCGCAATCTTCTTGGCGAAGGGATTATAGGCTTCGTCGACGATCAGCCCGAGGTCCGACGGCAGCCCGGCATCGCCGCGCGCCTGCAGATCGGCGCCCGAACAGAAAGCGCGGCCCTCGCCCGTGATGACCAGCGCGCGCGCACCGGCGGCGATCGCGCCATCGATCGCGGCGGTCGCCTCGGCGAACAGATGCGGGGTCAGCGCGTTGAGCCGGACGGGACGGGCGAGCCACAGGGTCGCGACCCCGTCCTTCAGCTCCAGCTTGATCGTCTCGTACGTCATCAGTGCGCGGCCCCCTCCTTCGGGGTCTCCATGATCTCGGTCAGCACCCCGTTCATGTCCTTGGGGTGGACAAAGAAGATCAAAGTGCCGTGCGCCCCGATGCGGGTGTCGCCCAGCACCTTCTTGCCGAGTCCTTCGAACCATGTCCGGGCTTCGTGAATGTCGGGCACCTCATAGCACATATGATGCTGCCCGCCCGCCGGGTTCTTGGCGATGAACCCGTGGATGGGGCTGTCCGCCCCAAGCGGCTCGATCAGTTCGATCTGGGTGCCCGCGGTGCCGTTCTCGCCCGGCGTGTCGACGAAGCAGACTTTGACGCCGTTCGACGGCATGTCGAACGGCTCGTGGATCTTGGTCGCGCCCATCACGTCGCGATAATAAGCGATGCTCGCCTCCAGCGAGGGGGTCGCAACGCCGATATGGTTCAGGCGGCCGAGTTTCATATGTCTTCGTCCTTCATATCGTCACCCCCGCGAAGGCGGGGGCCTATCCAGTGTCATCGCAAGCGGAGAGCCTGGATGGGTCCCCGCCTTCGCGGGGATGACGTGGAGGTTTAAAGCGGGATGTTGTCGTGCTTCTTCCAGGGGTTCTCCAAGCTCTTGTTCTTGAGCTTGCGGAGGCCCAGCGCGATGCGCTTGCGGGTCGAGTGGGGCATGATCACCTCGTCGATGAAGCCCTTCGACGCCGCGACGAACGGGTTGGCGAAGCGGTCTTCATATTCCTTGGTGCGCGCGGCGATCTTTTCGGGGTCGCCGGCTTCCTTGCGGAAGATGATCTCGACCGCGCCCTTCGCGCCCATCACCGCGATTTCGGCGGTCGGCCAGGCATAGTTGAGGTCGCCGCGCAGATGCTTGGACGACATAACGTCATAGGCGCCGCCATAGGCCTTGCGCGTGATGACGGTGATCTTGGGCACGGTAGCCTCGCCATAAGCGAAGAGGAGCTTCGCGCCATGTTTGATGATGCCGCTATGTTCCTGCGCGGTGCCGGGCAGGAAACCGGGCACGTCGACGAAGGTCACGATCGGGATTTCGAACGCGTCGCAGAAACGGACGAAGCGCGCCGCCTTCTTCGACGAATTGATGTCGAGCACGCCCGCCATCGCCATCGGCTGGTTCGCGACGATGCCGATCGGCGAACCCTCGATACGGCCGAAGCCGCAGACGATGTTGGGCGCGTGGGTCGGCTGGACCTCGAAGAAATCGCCTTCGTCGACGACCTTCGCGATCAGCTCCTTCATGTCATAGGGCTTGTTCGCGCTGTCGGGGATCAACGTGTCGAGGCTGGGGTCGAGCCGATCCCAGGGGTCGTCGGTCGGGCGGGTCGGCAGGTCGTGCCGGTTCGACGAGGGCAGCAGATCGATGAAGTCGCGGGTCGCCAGCAGCGCCTCAATATCATTCTCGAACGCCAGATCGGCCACGCCCGACTTGGTGGTGTGCGCGGAGGCACCGCCCAGTTCCTCCTGGGTCACGACCTCGTTGGTGACGGTCTTCACCACGTCAGGGCCGGTGACGAACATGAAGGACGAATCCTTCACCATGAAGATGAAGTCGGTCATCGCCGGCGAATAGACCGCGCCACCCGCGCACGGGCCCATGATCAGGCTGATCTGCGGGATAACGCCGCTGGCCAGAATGTTGCGCTGGAACACTTCAGCATAGCCGCCGAGCGATGCGACGCCTTCCTGAATGCGGGCGCCGCCCGAATCGTTGAGGCCGATCACGGGCGCGCCGACCTTCATCGCCATGTCCATGACCTTGCAGATCTTCTGCGCGTGCCGTTCGGAAAGCGCGCCGCCATAGACGGTGAAGTCCTGGCTGAAGACGAAGACGAGGCGGCCGTTGACGGTGCCCGATCCGGTGACGACGCCGTCGCCCGGAATATGCTCGTTCTCCATGCCGAAGTCGGTGCAGTTGTGTTCGACATACATGTCGAGTTCCTCGAAGCTGTCGGCGTCGAGCAGCACTTCGAGCCGCTCTCGGGCCGTCAGCTTGCCCTTCTTGTGCTGCGCCTCGATGCGCTTTTCGCCACCGCCAAGCCGGGCGGCGGCGCGCTTGTCCTCGAGTTTCTGCAGGATGGCGAGCATATCGGGCTGTCTCCGCGGGAATCCGTAAAGTCTGCCTCTTTCCAATCTTCGCCCGAACATGCAAATGTGAATTTGTGAAATTGCGAAGGACATTCTGCAAACCAATCCTCCCCGGCACGGGGAGGGGGACCGGCGCAGCCGGTGGAGGGGGGCCGCGGCAAGTGTCGCCGCCCAGCCTCCCGCCCCCTCCACCACGCCTGCGGCGCGGTCCCCCTCCCCGTGCCGGGGAGGATTTTGCATGAGGAAGCCGCGCCGCTTCGCCGGGGGCGACATCCGCGCGCTGCGCCGCCGCTCGGGGCTGGGGCAGGCGGCGATGGCCGCGCGGCTCGATCTGTCGGTCAGCTATTTGTCGCAATTGGAAAATGACGATCGGCCGGTGACGCCCAAGGTCGCCGAAGCGCTGGCGCGCGCCTTCCCCGAATGGGATGCCGGCGGCGATCCCGATGCGCAGCGATTGGCCGACGTTCGCGCGGCGCTCGCCGATCCTTTGTTCGCCGACGCGCTGCTTTCGCCCGACCAGCTGCACCGCGCGGTCGAACAGCAGCCCGCGCTCGCCGACCGATTCGTGCGGCTCCATCAGGCGTGGCGGCGCGCCGAGGAACGGCTCCACCATGTCGACGATCGCATCGCCAGCGGAGTGCCCGGCGACGATCGCCTGCCGTGGGAGGAGGTGCGCGACTGGTTTCACGAGGCGGGCAATTATGTCGACACGCTCGACCGCGCGGCCGAGGCGCTCGCGCTCGAACTCGATGCCCAGCCCTTGCCCGAGGCGCTGATCGCCCACGTCCTCAAGAACCGCCACGGCGTCGACATCCTCTCCGGCACCGACGAGAGCGGATCGATGCGCCGCTTCGATCGCGCGCGGGGCCTGCTGACGATCGGCGCCGCGCTGCCACCCGAAACGCGCCGCTTCATGCTGGCGCATCAATTGGCCTTGCTCGAGTTCCGCGACGCGATCGCCGACGTCGCGGGGAATGCGCGGCTGCGCTCGGCCGAGGCGCACACCCTGCTGTCGGTCGGCCTCGCCAATTATGCGGCCGGCGCACTGCTGATGCCTTATGGCCATTTCCGCGAGCAGGCGCTGGCGGTGCGCCACGACATCGACCGGCTATGCCGGTTGTTCGGGGTCAGCTTCGAACAGGCGTGCCACCGCCTGTCCAACCTCCAGCGCCCCGGCGCGCGCGGCGTGCCCTTCTTCTTCTGCCGCGTCGACATGGCGGGCAACATCACCAAGCGCCATTCGGCGACGCGCCTGCAGTTCGCGCGCTTCGGCGGCGCATGTCCGTTGTGGATCGTGCATGAGGCGGTGGCGATCCCCGATCGCATCCTCGTCCAGCTGGCCGAAATGCCCGACGGGGTGCGCTACGTCTCGATGGCCAAGGGGCTGGTGAAGCCATCAGGCAGTTTTACGCGGTCGCCCCGCCGTTACGCCGTCGCGCTGGGCTGCGAGGCCGACCATGCGCGCGACTTCATCTATGCTGACGCACTCGACGTCGGCAATGCGGGTGCGGCGACCCCGATCGGCGTCTCTTGCCGCCTGTGCCCACGCGAACAATGCGACCAGCGCGCCTTCCCCCCCGCCGATCGCGGCATCGCGGTCGATGCCGACACGCGCGACGTGGTGCCCTATCGCGTGCTGTGACTTGCAACCGTCGCCTTGTGCGGGGATGAGGGCGACATGACCGACGACGACATCGCCCTCGCTCTCCGGCTCGCCGATGCGGCGGGGGAAGCGATCCGCCCTTTCTTCCGCCGCCGCTTCATCCGCGAGACCAAGGACGACGCCTCCCCAGTCACCGAGGCCGATCGGGCATCCGAAGCCGCGATGCGCCGCATCCTCGACGCCGAGCGCCCCGGCGACGGAATCATCGGCGAGGAATATGGCGAGGAGCGCGCGCAGGCGAACCGCATCTGGGTGCTCGATCCGATCGACGGCACCCGCGCCTTCATCGCCGGCCGTCCCCTGTTCGGCACGCTGATCGCACTGATTCAGGACGGCAAGCCGGTGCTGGGCGTGATTGACCAGCCGATCATCGGCGATCGCTGGATTGGCGCAAAGGGCCGTCCGACATCATTCAACGGCGAACCTGCGCGCACCCGCACATGTTCTGGCGTGGCCGACGCGCATATCGGCACGACCTCCCCCGCTGCCTTCCCCGGCAACGACTTCGCCAACTTCCAGCGCCTGGGCGCGGCCGCGCGCGACGTGCTGTGGGGCGGCGACTGCCACAATTACGGGCTGGTCGCGTCGGGTCACCTCGATGCCGTGATCGAATCGGGGCTCAAGCTGTACGACTTCGCGGCCCTGGTACCGGTGGTCGAGGGTGCGGGCGGCCGAATGACCGACTGGCAGGGCCGCGATCTCGATCGCGACAGTGCAGGCCATGCGATTGCAGTGGGCGATCCCTCGCTGATCGCCCCGATCGTCGACCTCCTCGCATGATCCGCGCCGCCCGCGCAGAGGATGCGCCCGCGCTCGCCACGCTCAAGCTCGAAACCTTCCGGCAGACCTTTCTCGAGGGCGGTTTCGCCATCCCCTATCCGCCCGCCGACCTCGCGATCTTCGAACGCGACAGCTACGACCCCGCGGTCGTCGCGCGTGAAATCGCCGATCCGGGCCGTGCGACCTGGGTCGCCGAACGCGACGGCGCACTGATCGCTTATGCGCAGGTCGGCCCCAGCAAGCTGCCGCACCCGGACGTTCGCCAAGGGCATGGCGAACTCTATCAGCTCTACGTGCTCAGATCGGCGCAAGGGTTGGGTCTGGGCGGCCAGTTGCTCGACCTCACCCTCGATCATCTTGGCGATACGCGGCCGGGGCCGATCTGGCTCGGCGTCTGGTCGGGCAACCTCAAGGCGCAGGCCGTCTATGCAAAACGCGGCTTTTCCAAGGTCGGCGAATATGACTTCCCGGTCGGCGCGTGGCGCGACCATGAGTTCATCTTCCGGCGGGGTTGAGCCTAAATCTCGTCATTGCGAGCGTAGCGAAGCAATCCACTCCTCACTTCGGAATGGATTGCCGCGTCGCTTTCAGCTCCTCGCAATGACGATGTGAAGCGGGTTACTTGATCAACGTCGTCGGCTGCTTGCGGTCGCCCGCCTGCTGACGGTTTTCCGACACGTTGCCCGTATCTTTGCGGCGCTCGCCCTTGGCGGTTCGCTGCGCGGCCGTGCTGGCGCCAGCAAGGATCGGTCCGCATGCCGCCGCCTTTGCATCGCCCGGATCGACGAAGGCGAGGACGGCCGCGAGCGGGCTTGCCACGACCCCAAGCGCAACGCCCGCGCCACCGCGCGCCAGCAATTGCGGGCTGATGATGTTGATTCCCGGCTGGGCGAAATAGCCACGGATACCGACAGGCGACTGGCCCGAAAACAGGCTAAACTTCTTGCCATCGGCACGGAATGCCATGTCGAGGCTCTCGTCCTTGAAATTGAAGCCGCCCTTGGCCGTCATGACGTTCTTGGTTGTGTCGATCAGGATCGGATCGGCCGCCGCGACACCATTCTTCACGGTGAAGGCGATCAGGCCGCAGTTGATCTCGATCGGCTTCTTCAGCTTGTCCTCGAACAGCTTCTGCACGAACACGCCGATGTCGAACTCCGCCAGCTGGACATACTGGGTCCAGAAGGTGCCGCGCGGCAGGATGATCGCGATCCGGCCGTTCGAGGTGGCGAGCGAATCGCGCAGCGTATCGCCGGTGCCCTTCATCTGGACGCGCGCCTTGATCGTGCCGGTGGTGCCGTTCTGCGTGACGCCGAAGCCCGCGAGCAGCTTGCCCATCGGCGTCGGCGACAGGCGGATGTCGTAATCGGTGATGACCGATGGCACGCGCGCGTTGATCGAAATGTCCGACGCCAGCCGCCCGCCCGCGATGTCCAGCGTGAAGGGCGACAGCACCATCAACTTGTCCTTCAGGTCGAAGGTCAGATCGACGTTGGAAATCGGAAACTTCGGATTCCGGAAGTCCTTGATCTTATAGAGGATGTGCGCGTCGAAATGGCTGATCGCGTCCATGCGCAGCGGGGCGTCCGGCAGAATGCGCGGGGTGCCGCCGGTCTGGGCGACGGCCGCCGTCGGCCCCTTGGTTGCCAGCGTGGTGGGCTCGTAACCGATGAAAGGCCCGACATCGATGATGTCGACGCGGTTCGAATCGAGCACCGCGTCTAGGAACAGCCGCTCGTTCGGGAAGCTGATCGTCATCTTGCCATGCAGGTCCGACGCGCCATAGCGGCCGTTGATCCGCGTGAAGCGCCATTCGTCGCCCGCCTTGGTCAGCTTCGACGTGAAGAGATAGTTGCGCGTATCGGGCGCGGCGACGCCCAGGAAGTCGAACAGCTGGCGGATGTTTGGGCCGCGCACCTTCAGGTTCAGGTCCGATCCTTCGATCTGGGTCGCGGCCGGCAGCGTGCCGTCGAGATCGAGATAAGTCGCACCCGATTTGGCGTGCATCTCGAATCGGGTCTTGCCGAAGGTGACGGTCGAATTGGGGCTGAGGATCGCGCCGTTCATCGTGAACGGCTTGTCGCGCAGCGTGCCTTCGCCCGTAAACGGCACCTTGCCGTCGATCCGCGTGCCGCCCGATGCAATATCGCCGACCTTGACGTCGACTTTCACGAACAGCGCCGGATCGATGTAGCGAACTTCGGTGTCGGTGATATTGGCGCGGCCGATGATCGGCCACTGGAACGGCTCGCCCTTCTTGTTCGGATCGCCGAAGGTCCAGGTATTTCTCTTGTCCTTCGACCATTCGGCATCGACGCGGCCGCCATCAAGCACCAGCCATTCGGCGCGCCGCTCGCCGAAGATCAGCGGGATCGTCTTGATCCGCGTCTCGATATGCTTGGCTTCGAAGAAATTGGGCCTGGTCGCCCAGGCGGCGCCCTTCGGATTGGAAATCGTCATCCCGTCGGCCAGGAATTTGGCGTCGATGATGTCGAAATAGAACTGGAAGTCGCCCGCCACCTTGATGTCGCGTTCGGCAAAGCGGCTGGCCACCGATTCGAACGTGTTCTTCAGGAAGCGGCCCTTGGTCACGTAGAGCACGAACCAGGCGAGCACGATCAGGCCGAGGATTGTCGAGACGATCCCCACCCCCACCGCCAAGGTCGTGTTGGCGGGGTCGCGACGCCGGCGCACCGGGCTGTTCGCGGTCTCGGGCGCCGTGATCGGCGGGTGGGGCTCTACAACCATAAGGCCCCGAAACCCCCGAATGAGCCGGCAAGTTCCGAATCGTTGCAATCGCGCACGATCGCCCCTATAGGCCCGCGCTTCCGCGATTTGATGGATGGTCCGGCTGTATGGGCTGCCGTGGCTGTCTGCAAACGTCGCATATCAGGAGACGAAAATGCCCAAGCTCAAGACCAAGAGCGGCGTCAAAAAGCGCTTCAAGCTCACGGCCACCGGCAAGATCAAGCACGGCGTCGCTGGCAAGCGTCACCGCCTGATCAGCCACAACGCCAAGTATATCCGCCAGAATCGTGGCACCAGTGTTCTCGCCGACGCCGATACGGCTCGCGTGAAGCTCTGGGCGCCGTACGGCCTGAACTAAGGGAGGGCCGATAGATGGCACGCGTCAAACGGGGTGTTACCACCCACGCAAAGCACAAGCGCGTTCTTGAACAGGCGAAGGGCTATTATGGCCGCCGCAAGAACACGATCCGTATCGCCAAGCAGGCCGTCGAAAAGGCCGGCCAGTACGCCTATCGCGACCGCAAGGTTAAGAAGCGTTCGTTCCGCGCCCTGTGGATCCAGCGTATCAACGCCGCGGTCCGCACCGAAGGCCTGACCTATGGCGTGTTCATGCACGGCCTGAAGCTGGCTGGTGTCGAACTGGACCGGAAGGTCCTGGCCGACCTGGCGATGCACGAGGCTGCGACCTTCAGCGCGATCGTCGCGCAAGCGAAGGCCGCCCTCCCGGCGGACGCCCGCGTCGCGGCGTAAGTCGCGCTTCGGCTGACAAGATCAGGGCGCGGTGGCTTCAGCTACCGCGCCCTTTTTCTATTTCGCCAACCGTCATCCCAGCTTCCGCTGGGAGGACGGTGTTGGGTTTACTCCAACGACAGCAAATGATCGCGCAGCGCCCGCGCATCGTGGAGCGCGTTGTGCGGCACCGCGCTGTTGCGCGCGGTCGAAAAACCGGGGGTGCGGCGATATTCGAACGACAGGTTCGGCAGGTCGACCACCTCGCGCTCGCTGATCAGCATCAGGCGGCAAAATAACGCGATGTCCTCGGGCCAGTCGGCGATGATCAGCGGATCGGGATCCCCCTGCAGATAATGGGCGATGTCATACGCGGCCGCCTCGCGATCGAGAACGTTGAGCAGCATCGGCGGCACCGACCGCAGATAGGGGACGACGTGGCGGTCGACCCATTCCTCATAAGGCTGCTCGATCGGCAGGACGACATAATAGTCCTCGCCATGTTCGGCCGCGATGCCGACGCTGATCAGCTCGCCGCCGAAACCGTTGAATTCGGTGTCCAGATAATAGCGCATCCGCTCACCTAACCGTTCGTGTCGAGCGAAGTCGAGACACGTTCACGCGCGCCCAGCCAACGTGTCTCGACGTAGTTTATCCTGAGCGACGCTGCAGGCGGCGCCGAAGGGCTCGACACGAACGGAGTTGGGGAGGTTAGGACAGCGCCTCGTTCAGCAGCCGCGCGAGCCGGATGCCACCGCGCGCGACCTGCAGGCGCAGGACCGGGATCAGCGCCTGGATCTTCTCGTTTGTCAGCGTCGGCTTCTCCGCCGGAGCCGGGCCGCAGCCATCGCCGCCCAGCAGCGCGCCATAAGCATCGTGCGCGACCTGCCAGCTTTCGCGGCTCCAATCCTCAACCGACCCCTGCACCATCGCCGGCCGATCGGCCGCGGGCACCTCGGCCAAAATCCCCATCGGCCCGCCAACGGGGGTCGAGATCGCACGGTCCGCGAGCAGGCCGTCCCAGATCGAATGGATGTTGGTATTCTTCAGCGCGCCGTAATTCGCCTTCGTATCGTTGCCGCCGCGATCGTGCCGGTCGCCGGCGTGGAGCGGCTGCGCGAGATCGCCCATGAAGTGGACGAGCAGCGCCAGCGCCTCAACGCGCACGCGGACAGGCTGGCTGCGATCCTTGAGCAGCCGCGCATTGCGTTCGATCTGGCGGGCGACGCAATTGCCGTCGGGGCAGGCCGCTTTCAGATCGAACGGCTTGCACACGTCCATATTTTGATAGTGCCAGCTATAAATATAGCTGAAGCGATCCTTCATCGGCTTGATGCAGTCGGCCCAGACCGACGCCTGCTCGATCGTCCGCGCCGGACAGGTCGGTGTTTCGAGCAAGGCCGATTTGGCGAGCAGCGCCTTGATCTCCGCGCGCGCCTTGGGGTTCACCTCGTGCAGCGCGATCGTCGCGACCGTCTCATGCCCATATTCCCACCAGGCATGGGCAGGGGCGGCGGCGAGGAGGCTCGAAAGCCCGGCGATGAGGAGAAGGATCAGGCGCGTCACGATCCTTGCATTTAAGCCCGGTAGCGCGGATGTCGACGTGGTTTCGATGCGCAGGTGATGACGATGACAACGATGTTCGGCCGTTTCTCGCTTGCGGTTAGCGCGCTGCTGCTCCCGATCGGGGCGGCGCACGCCAAGTTCGAGATTCCGGGCTTCGAACTGGTCCACACCGCGCCTGTCGAAACCACCCTCGCCACCACCGACCTGCGCGATCCGACGACGGTGTGGTGCGAGATGTTCGATACCGCCAAGTCGACGATCGACATCGAGCAATTCTACATTTCCGGGCAGAGCGGGGAGCCGCTCGACCGCGTGATCGCCTCGCTGGAGGCGGCGGGGAAGCGGGGCGTGAAGATCCGCTTCCTGATGGATGAGAAGGGGCAGGGCGCCTCCGATCAGGCGACGATCGACAAAGTGAAGGCGATCCCCAACCTGACCTTCCGGATGCTCAGCTGGGCCAAGGTCAACGGGTCGGGCATCATCCACGCCAAATTCTTCGTCGTCGACGGCAAGGCCGCATTCGTCGGCAGCCAGAATTTCGACTGGCGCGCGCTCAAGCATATCGACGAAACCGGGCTGAAGATCACGCAGGCCAAAATGGTCGGCCAGCTCCAACGCATCTTCGAGCATGACTGGGCCGCCGTGCCGCTGACCATCGCCGGCCAGCCGGTGCCCAAGTTGCGCGACACGGTCTATGCCCCGATCGACGCCAAGGCATTCCTGATCGCCAGCCCCAATGCCTACGATCCCGCCGACGTCGCGGATTCGCAGGCCGCGCTCGTCAAGCTAATCGGCGCGGCCAAGCGCGAGATCCGGATCGAGGTGATGGAATATTCGGCCAATGCCTTCGGCGGCGGTACCTATACGATCATCGACGACGCGCTGCGCGCCGCGGCAGAGCGGGGCGTGAAGGTTCAGTTGCTCGTCGCCGACTGGAACATGTGGCCGAACAACCTGCCGAGCCTCGAACGGCTCGACAATCTGCCGACCGCCGAGGTGCGGGTCGCGTCGATCCCGCAGGCATCGACCGGCTTCATCCCCTTCGCGCGCGTCGTCCACACGAAGATCATGACGATCGACCGCGAGATCGCCTGGGTCGGCACCAGCAACTGGGAAGGCGGCTATCTCGATAATTCGCGCAATCTGGAGATCGTGTTGCGCGACCGAGCCATGGCGAAGCGCCTCGGCGCGATGGAGACCCGTTTGTGGGATTCCCCCTACGCCAAGCCCTTCGCGCAAGCGAAGCTGATCCCGCGACCGAATACCAAGGAAGCGGCTGGGGCGAACTGACCCCATATAATCCTCCCCTGCCAGGGGGAGGATTAAGCCTTACTCATCCCCGTAGAGCGCCACCTGCGGTTCACCGCCGGCCGCCACGCGCCCGCGATACATACCGGCGCTGTTGAAGCACCAGCCGCCAGCACCATCATGGCCGACCGCGATGATCCCGCCGGTGCCGCCCAGCGCGCCAATTTCCCCGATCGTCGCGACCGCCGCGCTGCCCAGCGCCTCGCCGGCCAGCCGCACCCGACCCGACACTTCATGCCCCGCGCCGACGCGGATGAAATGCTCGCCCGATCCCGTGCAGGAAATGGCGGCACCGCGATCGTCGGCCCAGGTGCCCGCCCCGATCACCGGCGAATCGCCGATACGGTTCCATCGCTTGCCCGTCAGCCCGCCAGTCGAGGTCGCCGCCGCCAGATGCCCCTCAGCATCGCGCGCCACCGCGCCCACAGTTCCATATTTCAGATCGGCATCGAAGCGCCCGCCCGCGCGCAGCTCCTCATATTGGCGCCAGCGTTCGTCGGTGTGGAACCAGGCGGGTGGCGCCTGATCGATGCCATGTTCGGCCCCGAAGCGGTCCGCACCCGCGCCGGTCAGCATCGCATGCGGGCTCTTTTCCATCACCGCGCGCGCCAGCGTCACCGGGTGGCGGCTGTGCGTCACCGCGCTCACCGCGCCCGCATCGCGATTGCTGCCGTCCATGATCGCCGCGTCGAGTTCGTTGACGCCTTCCGCCGTGAAGACCGCGCCGCGCCCGGCATTGAAATGGGGATCGTCCTCCAGCACGCGCACCGCCGCCTCGACCGCGTCGAGCGCGCTGCCGCCCGTTGACAGGATCGCCGATCCTGCAGCCAGCGCGGCGTTCAGCGCGGCCCGAACCGCGACGTCGACATCGGCGTCAAGCACGCCGCGCCTTATCTGCCCCGCACCACCATGAACGACGAGCGTCCACCCATCGGCGGGTGCGCTCCATTGCGATGTGATGCCAGGATGTGTCGCCACGGTGGAATGCCTTCAAACGGGAACGGGAAACGCCTATAGCGTCCTCGAGTAAGCTTCAGAACGGAAAAGCATGTCGGTTCGTCCCTGGCGCGATATAGCGCGCCGCCAGTCGCGTCAGATCATGGTCGGCAATGTCGCCGTCGGCGGCGGCGCGCCCGTCACCGTCCAGACGATGACCAACACCCCCACTGACGACATCAAGGCGACGATCGACCAGATCCGCCGGTGCGAGGATGCGGGCGCCGACATCATCCGCGTCTCCTGCCCCGACGAGGCATCGACGGCCGCATTGAAGCAGATCGTTCGCGCCGCGCGCGTGCCGATCGTCGCCGACATCCATTTCCATTATAAGCGCGCGCTTGAGGCCGCCGATGCGGGTGCCGCGTGCCTGCGCATCAACCCCGGCAATATCGGGTCCGAAGCACGCGTGGCCGAAGTGGTGCGCGCCGCCAAAGCGAACGGCTGTTCGATCCGCATCGGCGTCAACGCCGGCAGCCTGGAAAAAGACCTGCTCGAAAAATATGGCGAGCCCTGCCCCGAGGCACTCGTCGAAAGCGCGCTCGATCATATCAAGCTGCTGCAGGACGCCGATTTCCACGAATATAAGGTCGCGGTGAAGGCGTCCGACGTCTTCCTGGCGGTTTCCGCCTATATGGGCCTCGCCGAAGCGGTCGATTGCCCGCTCCATCTGGGCATCACCGAGGCGGGCGGCTTTGTCGGCGGCACGGTCAAGTCGGCGATCGGCATCGGCAATCTGCTGTGGGCCGGGATCGGCGACACGATCCGCGTCTCTCTGTCGGCCGAGCCCGAGGAGGAGGTCCGCGTCGGCTTCGAGATCCTCAAGTCGCTGGGCATCCGTAATCGCGGCGTGCGCGTCGTTTCCTGCCCCAGCTGCGCGCGGCAGGGCTTCGACGTGATCCGCACCGTCCAGACACTCGAGGAACGGCTCCAGCATATCCGCGTGCCGCTCTCGCTCTCGGTGCTCGGCTGCGTCGTCAACGGCCCCGGCGAAGCGCGCGAAACCGATATCGGCCTGACCGGCGGCGGCAACGGCAAGCATATGGTCTATCTCTCCGGCATCACCGACCATACGGTGCAGGACGAAGGCATGGTGGACCACATCGTCAAGCTGGTCGAAGCCAAGGCCGCCGAGATTGAGGCGGCCGAAGCCGCTCAGGCGGCCGCCGACGATCACCCGCAAGCCGCGGAGTGAAGCAAACTCCCGTGGCGATCGCGTTCGCGGTCGCCTGTCTCGGTATCGCGGTCTTTTCGTCGATGGATGCTGTCGTGAAGCATCTGAGCCTCGCCATTGGCACCTACAACACTTTGCTCTGGCGCAGCCTTGCCGGGGTGCCGATGACGCTCGGGCCGTGGCTGTCGCGGAAACCGACTTGGCCGAAGGGTGCGGTCCTGCGCATCCATATCGAGCGCGGGCTGGTCGCGGCGTTGATGGCGGTCCTCTTCTTCTGGGGTCTGGCGCGCACGCCGATGGCGCAGGCGATCGCGCTGACCTTCATATCGCCGCTGATCGCGCAAGGGCTGGCGGTCGTTCTGCTCAAGGAAAGGCTGCGGCGGGGCGCGCTGCTCGGGTCCGGTCTCGCACTGGTCGGCGTGATCGTGATCCTGTCGGGGCAAGCGATGAAGGCGATGGACGGCGAGGCCACGCTCGGTGCGATCGCCGTGATGCTGTCCGCCGTCGCCTATGCCTACAACATCATCCTGATGCGGCGGCAGTCACAGGTGGCCGATCCTTATGAGGTCGCCTTCTTCCAGAACGGCATCGTCGCGATCGTCCTCGCCTGCGCGATGCCGTGGATGGCCGAGCTGCCGCCCACGCCGCACATACCCGCCCTGCTGCTCGCCGCCGCGCTGGCCAGCCTCTCGCTGTTCCTGCTGAGCTGGGCCTATGCGCGCGCCGAGGCGAGCTATCTCGCTCCGGTCGAGTTCACCGCCTTCGTCTGGGCGAGCCTGTGGGGCTTCGTCGTGTTCGGCGAGCATGTTCGCCTGACCACGGTCGCGGGCGCCGCGCTCATCATCGGGGGCTGCTTCATCGCCGCCCGATCGCCCGCTAATCTGTCTGAGAGAGACGTCCTGCCATGACCTTGATCATCCGCCCCGCCCATCCCGGCGACGAGGGCGACATCCTCCGCCTCATCCGCGCGCTTGCCGATTATGAGCGCGAACCCGATGCGGTCGAGGCGACAGAAGAAGGGCTGGCCGCACATTTCTTCGGGCCGGATCCGAAGGTGTTCGCACATATTGCCGAGCAGGACGGCCATGTCGTCGGCATCGCAGTCTGGTTCTTCAATTTCTCGACCTGGACCGGGCGGCACGGCATCTATCTGGAAGATCTGTTCGTCGAACCCACGGCGCGCGGCGGCGGGATCGCGCGCAAGCTGTTCGAGGCGATGGCGGCGGTAGCCGAGGCGAAGAATTGCGCGCGGATCGACTGGCAGGTGCTCGACTGGAATGAGCTGGGCAAGGGCCTCTATCGTCGGCTCGGCGCACACCACAAGGCCGCGTGGGAGCAGTGGCGGATCGATGGAGACGCGCTCACGGCGTTGCTAACGCCGAACTAACCATCTCGGGCAAGCAGGCGGAAATCATCCGAAAGTAGCACTACGCAAACGCTTTCGGAGAGATGCTATTATGAGCCGCACCGCCAATCTGCGCCGACAACATGATGATGCGGTCGCCATCGTCGGCGAATTCAACGCCCTTCTGGCCGGGCGGCCCGGAATCGAGACGCGCGACGGCGCGTTCCAGGCGACATTGCTGCTCGCGAAGCTCACGGGCCTCCTCCGGATCCACTTCGCGCAGGAAGATCGCCAGCTTTATCCGTCGCTTATGGCGTCGGGTGGCCGTGCCGCGATGATTGCGCGCCGTTTCGTCGACGAGATGGGCGATCTCGGCCCGACTTACGGCGCCTTTGCGCAGCGTTGGGAATCGGCTGCGCGGATCTTGAGCGATCCGCGCGGCTTCCGGCGCGAATCGAAAGCCGTTTTCACGGCCCTCGCGGACCGAATCACCCGTGAGAACGAGCAACTCTATCCGATCGCCGACGCGCAGATGGATGCGGATGCTCCCCTGCGCGCCGCATAAGGTGCTTTGATACTCTCGGAAATGAGTGAGACTCGCTCATTGCGCAGCGCGTATCTCAACCTCTGATACGGCGTAACCGTAACATTCCCACCAGAATGGCGATAAGCCAGGCCTTATCGCGGCCCAGGCACCCGCAAACGACAACATCTCAGCTTTTCGTCCCCAAACGCGATTTTAAGTGCACGCCGGTGGTACCCGGGGCGCTTTAAGTGTATTGCCTGAGTCGCGCACTATCGAGCTTTGGGGCCTCATGATCATCGACCCAGTCTCCAAATTGACCGAGGGTCAGCGCGCCTGTTTACGGCGTGTGCTGCTCCATATGTCGTCCAAGGACATCGCTCGCGAGCTCGATATCTCCCCCCATACGGTGGATCAGCGGCTACGCGTCGCGATCCAGACGCTGGGCGTCAGCAGCCGCTTCGAGGCGGCCCGCCTGCTCGCGCAGCACGAGCGCCCCGACCTATATCAAGCGCCCGTATATCAAACACCGCATGTTGCTCCCCACCCCCGTCATCCCATCATGGGCTCGTCGGGCAGTCATGAGGATCGACGCTACGGCCAGGCCCACGGAGCTGATCAGCTCCGCGAGGAACAGGTCGCCTTCCAGGCGACTCCCTGGCAGTTCGCGCCGCCCCTCCGGCTCCCGATGCCGATGGCGGGAGGAGACAGGAATGATCTCGGCACCTTGCCGAGGGTTGCATGGATCGGTGGCATCGCCATCGGAACCGCGCTCTCGTTTGGAGCCTTGATTGCCGGTCTCGATGCGCTCTCGCGGTTGCTCTAAGGGCACCCGCTAGAACGTCTCCCTTCAAAAGTTCGACTTTAATCGACGCGCTGCCGCAGGGGGCGGCGCGAGAGGGAGACTCACATGCTCGTCAAGCGCCGCAACGCCGCCCAGGAAGTCGCCAACCGCCTGATGGCCGCAGAGGAGGCGATCGACGCCGCACTCGCCGCCGTCGCCGAACTTTCGGGCTATCTGCCCGTCGCACGCTGCGAAGCCAATCTTTCCGCCTGTGTCGGCCAGGACGCCTTCGAAGGCGCCGCCGAGACCTTTGCATCGCTGATCCGCGCCCGCCGCAACATCGTCGATACCCACGCTTCGCTCGCGGAGACGAAGGACCAGATCGGCCTGCGCACCGTGGCGCTGGGCGGTCTTGCCCAGAAGGCCGAGCTGCGCCCCGGTGGCCTGTCGGTGGTCGAACGCACCGCCGCCTGAACGAGCCCCCCCGATGAGGTAGGTCAGCTGGCTTGACCGGCTCCTCCCCTTATGGTCCGGTCGAAGGATGAGCCTCCTCATCATCCTGCAGCTGGCCTACCTCATCACCCTGATTTCCATCTGCGCCTATGCGATCCGCTGCGGTGGACGCCCGGAGCGGCAGGGGGCTGCGATCATGATCGCGGGATCGGTTTTGACCGTGCCTGCGGCCTCGCTGGTTGCCCAATGGCAATCCCCCGCGCTGGGCGTTCTCGCCGTGGACATGGCCGTATTGGCCGCGTTCCTCGCGATCGCGTTGCGGAGTGACAGATATTGGCCGTTATGGACGACAGCGTTTCAACTCGTGGGCGTCGCAACGCATCTCGCGCGCCTCGCCGATCCCGGAATCATTCCGCGCGCTTATTCGATCGCGCAGGGTTTCTGGGCCTATCCGATGCTGGTGGCCTTGGCGATTGGGGTTCGGGAGAGCCGTTCCAGGGTGATGCCCAGGGGCGTACGCTTCTAGAATCGCTGCTCCAGCCTTTCGGCTGGTGCCGGGCGGAAACCTTGTCGGGGCAGCTGATCGAAGAGTTCGGCTCACTCCCCGCCATATTCGCGGCCGGGCCGGATGCGCTGACCGCCGCGGTGCCCGACGAACCCGGTATCGCCGGCTTCCTGATGATCGTGCGGTCGACCATGCTCCACTGCCTGCGCACCCAGGCGCGGCGGGGGCCGGTCTTCTCGACATCGGAGGCGCTGATCGACTATCTGAAGCTCAGCATGGCCTATGACCCGGCCGAGCATCTGCGCGTCCTGTTCCTCAACGCGTCGAACTGCCTGCTGCGCGACGAGGTGATGGGGAAGGGTTCGGTCACGCAGGCGCCGATCTATCCGCGCGAGATCATGAAACGCGCGCTCGAACTCGGTTCGACCGCCCTGATCCTGGTCCACAACCATCCGTCGGGCGATCCGCTGCCCAGCCGCGGCGACGTCGAGGCGACCGAGCGCATCGTCGCGGCCGCCTCGGTCCTCGACATCGCGATCCACGACCATCTGGTCATCTCGCGGAACGGCTGGACGAGCTTCCGGGAGCGCGGGCTCCTCTAAACACTTACAGGTGGACCGCTGTACGGGGATGGCGGCCATCTCGCTGGAGCGGCTTCGTGCAATCGAAGCCGCTCCCTTCTTGTCCGGAGCCGGCGACCCTCATAGGCTTGGCGCGTGGCAAGGGGCACCGACAGCATCAGCGCGCGGATCGCGATCGTGGGGACCGGCTATGTCGCCGATCTCTACATGCCGTCGCTCGCCACCTTCCCCGGCCTGACTGTCACCGGCGCGTGGGATATCGACGCAGGGCGGCTCTCCGCCTTCACGACGCATTGGGGCGTGCGGGCGGCATCGTCGTTCGACGATCTTCTGGGCGATGGCACCCCCACGATCATCCTCAACCTGACCGATCCGACCGCCCATGCCGCAATCAACCGCGCGGCGATCGAAGCGGAACGGCATGTGTGGTGCGAAAAGCCACTCGCGCTCACGATCGACGATGCGCAGACGCTGCGCGACCTTGCGGTCGACCGCGGCGTCCACCTCGCCTCCGCGCCGTGCAGCGTGCTGGGCCGCGCGGCGCAATCGGCCTGGGCTGCGCTGCGCGACAATCGGATCGGCAAGCCGCGCCTCGTCTATGCCGAACTTGACGACGACTTCATCCCCGCAGCCCCCTATCGCGACTGGCACAGCGCCAGCGGCGCCCGTTGGCCGGCACAAGGCGAGTTCCGCACCGGCTGCACGCTCGAACATGCCGGCTATTATCTCAGCTGGCTGATGGCGATGTTCGGCCCCGTCGAGCGCGTCGTATCGGGCGCTGCCCGGCTGTTGGACGAGCATCAGACCGGCACGGGCCACATCACGCCCGATTATGCCTCCGCCAGCCTGTTCTTCACCGGCGGGATGGTGGCGCGGCTGACCTGTTCGATCGTCGCGCGCCACGATCATCGCCTGCGCATCTTCGGCGACGACGGCATCGTCGAAGTGGACGAGGCGTGGGCCAATGCAGCTCCCGTGCGGATCCGCAAGCGCTTCACCCTGCGCCGCCGCCTGATCAACAGCCCGTTCGCCGCACGTGCCAAAGCCCCGGATGCGTCGCACCCTCTGGTCGGGCGCAAGGGCGCGGCATCGATGAACTTCGCGCTGGGCGTGGCCGAGATGGCGCAGGCGATCGGTGTTGGCCGCGCACCGCGCCTCGCGGGCGACTATGCGCTCCACCTCACCGAAGTCTCGATCGCGATGCAGGCGGGCGGTGAGCATCGCATCGCGAGCCGCTTCGATCCGATGATCCCGATGGACTGGGCCTGAGACGCCGACCGATGACGCTCGCTTATCTGCTCAACAGCTATCCAATGACGAGCACCACCTTCATCCGACGCGAGATCGAGGCGATCGAGCGCGCCGGGGTGCCGGTCAAACGCTTCGCGGTGCGGCACTGGAGCGAGACGCTCGTCGATCCGGCCGACGTCGCCGAACAAGCGCGAACCGAATATCTGCTGACCCGCAATATCGGCGTTCTGCTCATCGGTGCAGTCTGCGCGCTGGTCACCCGGCCCCGAAAAATCGCTGCGTCATGGCCGGCATGGCGCGTCATGCTGCGCGCGAGCGGCAGCGGACTGGTGCGGCATATCGGATATTTGCTGCAGGCCATCCGCCTGCAGCATCGCTGCGCCAGGCTCGGTATCACCCACATCCACGCGCACTTTTCGACCAATGCGGCGGGGGTCGCGATGCTGTGCCGCCTGATCGGCGGCCCTGCCTACAGCTTCACCGTCCACGGCCCCGACGAACTGGTCGATCCCGCCGTCAACGCCATCACCGTCAAAACGCAGCATGCGCGCAGCATTATCGCGATCAGTGGCTATTGTCGTGCGCGGTTGCACAACGCGCTGCCACCCGATCTGCACGATCGCATCGTCATCATTCCGTGCGGCATCGAGCCTGCCGCCTATGCCGGCATGCCGCCGCCATCAGGTAGCGATCTGCTCTGCGTCGGCCGGCTCTGTCCGCAGAAGGGACAGGTCGAAATCCCCGCAGCCGTCGCGGCGCTGGCCGAACGCTTTCCCGATCTGCGCGTACTCCTGGTCGGCGACGGCGAGTCCCGTCCGACCGTCGAAGCCGCGATCGCGCAGCACAAGGTCGCCGATCGCGTCCGCCTGCTCGGCTGGCGCAGCAATGACGAGGTCCGCGCCCTGCTCGGCCAGGCCCGCGCCCTCCTCCTCCCCAGTCATGCCGAGGGTCTGCCGGTCGTCATCATGGAAGCGCTCGCCAGCGGGCGCCCGGTCATCAGCACGACGATCGCCGGCATCCCCGAACTGGTCGACGACACATGCGGCTGGCTCTACCCGGCAGGATCTGTCGAAGGTTTGCGCGACGCCATCGCGGCCGCGCTTGAGGCAAGTCCCGAACGGCTGGCGACGATGGGAGAGGAAGGCCGTCAGCGCGTCGCCGAACGCCAAGATATCGACCGGATCGCCCCCCAGCTTCTGGCGCTGTTCGCAGGCTGAGGGCAACGCCGTCGAAGCATCAATCAATGCTGCGGCTGGCGGCTCGCGAGGCTTTCGATCAGGGCGGCGAGGCGGCCGGTGATGCTTTCGAGGCGGGCATCGCGGCTGGCGGCTTGAAGGTCGTCCGAGCGCAGGATCGCCGCGACCGAGGTGCAGCGTTGCCCGACATGATCGAGCGACTGAAGATCGTGGACGTGCGCGCGGGCGGTCGCGGGGTTCGAACACAGGCGAACGCCAAGCTGCTCCAGCTCGGCGCGTGCGGCGTCGAGCTCGTCAGCGAGCATCGACAGAAGTTCGTCCTCTGCAATCACCGCCATACCCGTTCCCCCACCGCCTCAGGCCGCGTCCGCGTCACGCCGGCGGCACGCATCGAGCGCGGCCGTCGTGATGCCGTTGAGCGGAAGCTCGGTCTCGACACCACCCGCCGCAAGCGCCGCAGCCGGCGCTTCGTGCACGACCGATGTGGCCGCGTCCTGGCACATCGTGCGGCCCCCCGCCGCCCGTAGCGCCTTCAATCCCGCCGCCCCGTCATTGCCGAGCCCGGTCAGCACCGCGCCCACCCCATGCTTGCCCGCCGTCTTCGCCATCGTGGCGAACAGGAGGCTGGCCGATGGGCGCACGCCGTTGACCGGATCGGTGCGCAGCAGGCGCAGCGACGGATTGGGCCAGCGATCCACCACGGCGTGCGCGCCGGGATCAGTCACCAGATAGATCCTGCCCTGTTCGAGAGGCTGGCCGTCCTCCGCCATCACGATGCGCGCGGCGCATTTGGCGCGCAGTCGGTTGATCAGCGGGGCGACGAAGCCTTCCTCGATCTGGAGAAGAAAGATCGTGGGCGGGCAATTCTTCGGGAAGGCCGGCAGCATCTTCAGCGCGGCATCGACGCCGCCCGTCGACGCGCTCATCGCCAGGATATTGCCGTTCCAGTCGAAATATTGGACCGGCGCGTGATGTTTTACCTCGCGCTGCGGCCCCACCTTGGTGCGCGACGCGGCCTGGACCAAAGCGGCGAGGCGCGGCGCGAGTTCGTTGAACTCCTCGGGCGTCGCGCTCTTGGGCTTGGGGAAGCAATCGACCGCGCCAAGCTCCAGCGCGCGGAACGAGATTTCGGCGCCCTTCTGCGTCAGCGACGACAGCATCACGACCGGCGTCGGCCGATCGCGCATGATTTCTTCCAGGAAGTCGATGCCGTTCATTCCCGGCATCTCGACGTCGAGCGTCACCACCGACGGACGCAATGTGTCCATCATCTTGCGGGCTTCGGCGGCGTCGGCGGCCATTCCGACCACCTCAATGCCCTTGGCGCGTTCCAGCACCCCACCAAACAGCGCGCGCATGGTGAAAGAATCGTCGACGATGAGCACGCGCGCGTTGATCATCGCGGGTGGCAGCTCCTTGAGAGGTCAGGCGGCCTCGGGAAGCGGCACGCCCCCGAGGTCCATGGAAAGATTGTCGAGCGCGAGCACCATGACCATCCGGTCTTCTACGGTGACGAGCCCTTCGAGATAGGATGTCGTATCCCCATTGCCCAACGCGGGCGGCGGCTGGAGCGTTCCCTCGTCGATCGCAACGATGTCGTTGACGGCGTCGACGATCATCCCGTGCAGCTGTTCGCCGATCCGCACGACGATGATCACGTGGCGCGCGGTCGGATCGGTCAGGCCCCAGCCCAGGCGAGCCGACAGATCGATCACCGGCAGCACGGTGCCGCGCAAGTTCACCACACCGCGGACGTGCGCGGGGACGTGCGGCAGCATGGTCGTCGGCGTCCATGCGCGGATCTCGCGGATCGCCATGATATCGACGCCCAGATATTGCTGGCCGATCTGGAACGTGATGAGCTGTCGGACCATGATGCCTGTCCCTGGATCAGATCAATGGATGACGCGGCGGATCGCCGAGTGGAGCTTTTCGGGATCGAAGGGCTTCACGATCCAGCCGGTCGCCCCGGCTTCGCGCGCACGCGCCTTCTTCTGGTCGGAGCTTTCGGTGGTCAGCACCAGCACCGGCAGATCGCGATGCTTGGGCATTTCTCGCAGTTTTTCGATCAGACCGAACCCGTCGAGGCGCGGCATGTTGATATCGGTGATCATGATCGCGGGCTGATCGTTGGCGGCAAGCCACTCGAGCGCCGCGACGCCGTCTTCGGCCTCACGCACCTCATAGCCGCGCTCGACCAGAGCGCTGCGCAGGAGAAGACGCATGCTGGGGCTATCATCGACGGTCAAAATCGTCTTGGGCATGCATACCTCTGCTCGTTGGCCCGAGGCTCGGACCGTTCCAGTCGGGTGTAGGTGTGGAGGGTTAACGACTCATTGAGCGCTGCCCGTGGATCAGAAGATTTCGGCATCGTTTGCACGCCCCCTTTGCACGATCGGCCGCAGATCGGCGGGCGCGTCGACGATCTGGCAGCGAACCTTTCCATCGACCGCGCGAAAGTCCACGCGGCGCGCGGCGCTGCCGCCGAGATGACTGCGGATCACCGGAATCCGGTCGCGTTGCAGGAAATCCTGCGCGAAGGCGATATTGCCCTGCCCGATCGCGGCGAGCCCCGCATGAAGATTGGCCCCGCCGTAAAGGTGCGCACGCAGGCCCGATCGGGTCGCCCCGGCCAGCAGCATCGCGTTGACCAGCTGCTCCATCGCGAACAGGCCGTAGCGTTCGTCGGCGGCCTCGCCATCGGACAGCAGGAAATGGTTCATGCCGCCCACACGCGAGCGCGGATCATAGAGACAACAGGCGACGCAGCTGCCCAGCACCGTCGTCAGCACGACAGTGGGGTCGCGCGAGACGCGGCTCGTCCCCTGGTTCACACTGATCCGCTGTTCGCGGATCGAGTTCAGCGGCTGCACAATGCAAGAATCCGGTTCGCGATCTGCTGGATCGGCTGTTCTTCCTCGACCGCACCGATCTGCTGGGCAGCGCGCGGCATGCCATAGACGACACAGCTCGCCTCGTTCTGGCCAATCGTGCGGCAACCGGCTTCGCGCATCTCGGCCAGGCCCGATGCGCCATCACGCCCCATGCCGGTCAGCAGCACGCCGACCGCCTTGTCGCCCATATTCTGCGCGACCGATCGAAACAGCACGTCGACCGACGGGCGATGCCCGCTGACCGGCGACGCCTCGACCAGCCGACAATGCGGCGACGATCCGCCGCGCACCATCAGGTGCCTGTTTCCGCCGGGCGCGATATAGACATGGCCTTTCAGCAGTGGGGCGTCGTCGGTCGCCTCGAGCACCTTGGGCGCGCACTGCGAATCGAGGCGACCGGCGAAGGATTTGGTGAAACTGCCCGGCATATGCTGGACGATCACGGTCGGCGGGCAATTGGCGGGGAACCCCGACAGCAGGGTCGTCAGCGCCTCGACCCCTCCGGTCGATGCGCCGATCGCGACGACGCGGTCGTCGCCTTCGAAGGTCGCGGGGCGCTCGGCCGGGCGCAGGCTACGGCCAAGCCCGAGCCGACGACGGCTGCGCGCGGCCTGCTTGACCATCTCAGCCAACTTGCCGTCGTCGAGCGCGAGCACGTCCTGCAGGCGCCCCTCGGGCTTGGCGAAGCAATCGACGGCGCCAAGCTCCAGCGCGCGCACGGTCGCTTCGGCGCCCTTGGTGGTCAGCGTCGAACACATCACGACCGGCGTCGGGCGCAGCCGCATCAGCCGGTCGAGGAAGTCGAGCCCGTTCATGTGCGGCATCTCGATATCGAGCGTGATGACGTCGGGATCGAGTTCGCGGATCATCGCGCGCGCCTTGTGCGCATCTTCGGCCGTGCCGATCACCTCGATCTCGCGGTCGCGCGTGAGCAGCCCGGTCAGCAGCGCGCGCATCGTCGGCGAATCGTCGACGATCAGGCAGCGCACGCTCATGCCGCGTCCTTTCGATAGACGGTCTGGCCGATCGCGCGCAGGCGGCGGGCGGCTTCACCGCCGATCCGCTCGCTATGGCCGATATAGAGATGTCCGCCGGGCGCGAGCTGGTCGACCAGCCGCTGCACCAGCCGCTCGCGCGTCGGTTCGTCGAAATAGATCATGACGTTGCGGCAGAAGATCACGTCGAACCTGCCCCGCATCGGCCAGGCGTTGAGCAGGTTGAGCCGGCGATAGCGCACCAGGTCACGCAGCATCGGCGCGACCGCCATCGTGCCGCCCGACACCCGTGTCCACGTCTGACGCAAATCGAGGGGCACGTCCTGCGACAAGGCGGCCGGATAATGCCCACGCCGCGCGACATCGAGCACCGCACCCGACAGATCGGTGCCGAGAATCGCGACGTCGGCGCCCGCGATCACGCGCCCCTCCACCGGATCCGGGCCAAGCAGGCTCATGGCCAGCGAATAGGGTTCTTCTCCCGTCGACGCCGCCGCGCACCACATCCGAACCTTCCCGCCGGCGTCGAGCCGTTCGATCAGGCCGGGGCGCACGTCGCGTTCGAACTGGCGGAAGTGATGATCTTCGCGAAAGAACTTGGTGTGATTGGTCGTCATCGCCTCGATCGCGCGCTGGCGCTCGGCGGGATCGCGACGGATCAGATCAATATAGGAGGCGAAATCGCGCAGGCCCCGCTCACGCACCAGCTTGGCGAGACGCGAATAGACGAGCATCGTCTTGGTCTGCGGCAGGCAGATGCCCGAATGCGCATGCACCATCGCCGACACCGCCGCGAAATCCTGCGGCGTATAGGGATATTCGCGCCCGTCGAACGAGCGGGGTGTCATGTCGTTCATGGACGCGGTCGATCGATCAGGCGCGACGCAGCGCGCGATCGGGCGCGCGGACGGTGGTGACGCCTTCGACGTCGAGGATCAAAGCGACGCGGCCATCGCCCAGGATGGTGGCCCCCGCCAGTCCTTCGACCTGGCGATAATTGGTCTCCAGGCTCTTGATGACGACCTGGCGCTGATCGCAGATCTCGTCGACCATCAGCACCGCCTGCCCTGCGGCTTCGGATTCGACGACGATCAGCACCGCCTTGGCCGGATCGACCTGCGCGCCTGGGATCGCAAATTGATTCGCGACCGACTGGACCGGCAGCCAGCTGCCACGCACCGAGATCATCGGCTGGTTGGCGCCGATATATTTGATATCTTCGGGTTCGGGCTGGACGCTTTCGATGATGTGGGTGAGCGGGATGACATAGGTCTCCGCACCCACCGTGACGATCATCCCGTCAAGGATCGCGAGCGTCAGCGGCAATGCCAGCGTGAAGGTCGTGCCCTTGCCGGGCGTCGAGGCGATCGTGATGCGACCGCCCAGCGCCTGCACGTTGCGGCGGACCACATCCATGCCAACGCCGCGGCCCGAAATGTTCGATACGGTCGCCGCGGTCGAGAAGCCCGGCGAGAAGATCAGATTGTCGATGTCCTCATCGCTGAGGCGCGCTTCGGGCGCGACGAGACCGCGTTCGATCGCCTTGGCGAGCACGCGCGGCCGATCGATGCCCCGACCGTCATCCGACACACAGATCACGATCCGGCCCGAACGATGTTCGGCGGTCAGGCGGATGCGGCCTTCGGCGCTCTTGCCGGCGGCAAGGCGCTCCTCGGGGCTTTCGAGGCCGTGATCGATCGCGTTGCGGATCAGGTGGGTCAACGGCTCGCCGATCCGCTCGACGACGGTCTTGTCGAGCTCGGTCGCCTCGCCCTCGACCTCCAGGCGCACTTCCTTGCCGGTGGACGCGGTGACTTCGCGGATGATGCGCGGTACGCGGCTGAACACCGACCGGATCGGCTGCGCACGGATCGACATCGCGCTGTCCTGCAGCTCGCGGGTCAGGTGATCGAGGTCGTTGAGTTCCTCGATCTGCGCGAGCCCCGAATTGTGGAGCCGCTGCGCCAGCATCGCCTGGGTGATGACGAGTTCGCCGACCAGGTTGATCAGCCGATCGAGCTTTTCCAGGTCGACGCGGATCGTCGCCGTCATGCTCTGCGTCGCGCTTGCCGGTAACTCGGCGGGAGCCATGTCGGCTTTGGCCGGTTCGGCGGGCGCGACGAAGGGCAGCACGTTGGTGAGCGGCGCGGGCTCGATCGCCGGCTCGACTTCGGCGATTGCGCCGTCCTCGACGATAGCTTCTACCACCGGCGCCGCATTGCCCTTGAACTCGAGCAGGCAATCGTCGGCGACGAATTCGAAGATCTCCTCGATATCGCTGCGCGCCACCGTCGCCGGCACGTCGACATGCCAGCCAAGATAGGCGCCCGTCGCATCAAAACGGTCGATCGTGGGAACGGCCGAGGCATCGACCGCGCGGATGATGCCGCCCATGTCGACCAGTTCGCGGATCAGCAGCAGCGGTTCGCCACCATGCGCCAGCGCGCCTTCACGCGGGCGCACGAACAGGCGGGTCGCATCGATATGCTCGTCTTCCGCCGTATCGCGTTCCCAGTCGGCGAACGGATCCTCGCCGGTGTCGAGATCGCCCAGCAGCCCGTCGAGATCGAAGTCGAGTGCTGCGGCAAGCCCCGTATCGTCCACGACCTCAATAGCGGCCCCTGCCCCGCTCGCCGTCTCCTGAAGCCGTTGCAACATGCCCGCATCGTCGGGTGTCGGCTGATCGCCACGTGCCGCCGCGACATGATCGGCGAGCATATCGAACGCGGCGAGCAGCAGGCCGATCAGGCCCGGCGTCAGTGCATGTTCGCCCTCGCGCAGCTGATCGAGCAGCGTTTCGAAATGATGGGTGTACGCCTGAAGCCGTTCGAAGCCGAACGCGCCCGATCCGCCCTTGATCGAATGGACTGCGCGGAAGACGGTGTTGACCGTCTCGTCATCCTGCGCGCCGCCCTGCAGCGCGAGCAGGCCCGCTTCGGCTTGGCCCAGACCTTCGTCGCATTCCTGGAAGAAGATGTCCTGGATTTCTTCCAGTTTCATCGTGCGTCTCCGCTCATGAACAGCATGTCGGACATGCCCGCCAGCCGTGCCGCGGCCTCCACCGCGCCCCCGGCGCCGCTCAGCGACAGCGCCACCCCCGTTTCACGACCCGTGCGGACCGCGCTCATCAACAATTGCAGCCCGGCCTGACCGATCTGTTCCACGGCGTCGCACACGATCTCGATCGGTTCGCCGCCCGCAAAGGCCGCGCGCAACGGCTCGATCTGGTCGGCGACCGTCTGGCGGTCGATCGTCTGGGGAAGGATGATCCGCGTCATGGCCGGCTCTCCGTTCAGAACTCGCTCCAGTCCTCGTCGCTCGGCTCGATCGCGCGGGCGAGGTTGCCCTGCACGACAGGTCTGGCGACGCGGCGGTGCGCGGTAACGGGCTCAGCGAAGGATGCGGGCTCGGCGCGATTGCCGACCAGGCTGCCCAGCGTCGCAGCCTCGTCGCGCAGGCTGCGCGCCGCCGCGCTGCACTGTTCGACCATCGCGGCATTCTGCTGAGTCATCTTGTCCATGTCGCCGACGACGCCGTTGACCTGTTGCAGATTGCCCGCCTGGGTCTCCGCAGCCGACGAGATCTGCGCGACCAGCGCCGCGATCTCCGCCACGCGGGTGACGATCCGATCGAGCGCCTGCCCGGTCTGGCCGACGAGCTGAACGCCCGTCTCGACCTGCGCCGAGCTGGCGGCGATCAGTTCCTTGATATCCTTGGCGGCATCCGCCGAGCGCTGCGCCAGAGCGCGCACTTCGTTGGCGACGACCGCAAAGCCTTTGCCTGCATCGCCGGCTCGCGCGGCTTCGACGCCTGCGTTGAGCGCGAGCAGATTGGTCTGGAAGGCGATGCCGTCGATCAGGGTGACGATCTGGCCGATCTCGGACGACGACTTTTCGATCCCCGCCATGGCGGACACGGCGTCGCGCACGATGCGGCCGCCGGCCTCGGCATCGCGATGTGCCTCGCCGACCGACTGGTTGACGTGGGCGGCGCCCTGCGCGGTCTCGCGGACCGTGGTGGTGATGTCGGCCATCGCGGCCGCGGTCTGTTCGAGGCTCGATGCCTGCTGCTCGGTGCGGCGGGCGAGATCGTCAGACGCCTGGGCGATTTCGCCGGCACCCGTGATGATGCCCGAAGAGACCCGTGCGACGCGGCTCAGCAATTCGCCAAGCTGTACGTCGGCGCGGTTGAAATCGAGGCGGAGCGATTCGTAGCCATCGCCGAAGGGAGCCGTGATCGGTTGACCGGCGCGACCCTCCGCAAGACGCTTCAACCCCTCCCCGACCGAAGCGATCGCGGTATCGAGCGCCTTGCGGTCCGCATCGCGATCGGAGACCATCTCGTCACCCAGATTACGGATGTGCAGCATCGCGCGATTGATCCGCCCGACACAATCGGCGCGGTCAATATAACGGTCCGGCATCCTGCCGTCGTCGTCGCAAAAGCGTTCGACGCTGCTGGTCAGATCGGCGATCGGCGTACCGATGATACGGCCGGCCGCAAAAGCGCCCACGGCGCCCGCCACGGCCAGAACCAGCGCTACATAGCCCGCCGCACCCGGCACGACGAACCCGGCGATGGCGCTCACGAAGAGCATCGCGACGAAGATCGCCCCCACGACACGCACCTTCTTTTCGAAGGACAGGCTGTTGAACCAGGTCATTGGGACTCCTCGATCGGTATCTGCGCGCAGCTTGGGCGGAATATGGATAATGAAGCGTTAAGAGACGGGTTTAGAATTCGGCCCAGTCATCCTCAGCGACGTCGATCTTGAGTGCCAGATTACCGTGAACGGCGCGCATCCCCGTCGCGGGCGACGGCATCGGAGCGCGCATGTGATCGGCGCCGAGCCGGAAGCGGCCGACCAGAGCGGCCAGTCGATCGGCCTCGCCATGCAGGCTGCGCGCGGCCGCGGTCGATTCCTCGACCATTGCGGCATTTTGCTGCGTGGTGCGGTCCATCTCGGTGACGGCGACGTTGACCTGCTCGATGCTGGATGCCTGGGCGACCGTCGCCTCGCTGATGCCGGCGGCGAGGTGGTTGATCTCGGCGATGCGGCCGAGGATGCGGTCGAGCGCCTCGCCGGTCTGGCCGACGAGCTTGACGCCGCCTTCGACCTGCTGGCCCGCCTTGCCGATCAGATCCTTGATGTCGCTGGCGGCATCGGCCGAACGCTGTGCCAGCGCGCGCACCTCGTTGGCGACAACGGCGAAGCCCTTGCCCGCATCGCCCGCGCGCGCCGCCTCGACGCCCGCGTTGAGCGCGAGGAGGTTGGTCTGGAACGCGATGCCGTCGATCATCGTCACGATCTGGCCGATCTGGCTCGACGAAGCGGCGATGCCGTCCATCGCAGTGATCGCCTGACGGACGATGCGACCACCCTCCGCCGCATCGCCATGCGCGATGCCGACGAGCTGATTGACCTGTTCCGCGCTGCGGGCCGAACCCTGCACCGACACGGTGACCTGATCCATCGCCGCCGCCGATTCCTCGAGGCTCGACGCCTGTTGCTCGGTGCGGCGCGAAAGATCGTCGGACGCGGCGCTGATCTGCTGCGCGCCGCTGCCGATGCCGTTGGTGGCCTCGTCGATCTGGCGCATCGCTTCGAGCAGCTCGCCGACCGCGTCGTTGAAATCGTCGCGCAGGCGCAGATAAGCGTCGCCCACGGTCTCGTTGATCGACACGGTCAGGTCGCGTTCGGCGAGCCGGCCCAGCGCGCCACTGACCAGATCGACAACCCGCGCCTGTTCGGCATCGGCTTCGGCCTTCGCGGCCTCCATCTTGCCCTTGGCGATCGATGCCGTGCAGAACACTTCGAGCGCGCGGGCCATCGTGCCGAGTTCGTCCTTGCGGTTGTAGCCGGGAATGCCGCTCTGATCGTCGCCCTTGGTAAGCTTCGCCATACGGTCGGTCAGCCGCGCGATCGGGTTCACGATGCCGAGCCGCGCGATGACATAGCCGAACGCCGTGAACAGGATGACGGCGATACCCCAGCACGCCAGTACCGTGAGCAACGTGGCGTACGCGTCGGCTTCGAGCACCTTGGTACGATCGGTCACGCCCGCTTCGAGCCGGTCGTTGAGATTGGCGATCGAATCCGAGAAATCGGCAAGCTTCAGGTCGACCTGTGCGAGCTTGCGGCGGGCGGCCTCGTCATTGTCGCTCGCGCTGTCGGTGACGGCCGCCTGGTTGAGCGTGTTGATCGCGTCGAGCTGGGTACGGATCGAGGCGACGTCGCCCGCGATCGAAGGATTGAGCTTCGCCGCCTTGTCGAGCGCCTCGCCCGCATCACCATAGCCGAAACGGCTCATCGAACGCGCGATCTTCGCCTGGGTGTGGGCGGCCGGATAGGCCATCGCCCGATAGGCGGCATAGACCATCTCCACCGTCGCGCGATTGGCCACGCCCATCTGCACGACCGCGGGATATTCCTTGGCGCTCAGCTGCCCATAGTCATCCGACAGGGTCGACATCCGCCAGCACGCGATCGCGGTGATCGCGGTCGACGTGATCGACATCATCGCCATCACCATGCCGATCTTGGCGGTGACGCTGGTGTGGGTGAGTAGGCGCATCCTGATCCTCGCAAGGCGACTCTGGTCTTGTCGGCCGCGAGGATGCCGTCCTTTCCTGAAGAAATGGTTAGCCGCCCGTTCACCATGAGCGAGACCGGAAATAGGATGATTTCGTCGGCAGTTATGCAGAATTCGACATAGAATTAGGTATTAGCCCTGCGCGCCATGACGGCTTGGGACGGCTATCATGACGATATGGAATCACCCGCCTGCATCCTGATCGTCGAGGACGACGAATCCGTTCGGCTAAGCCTGTCGCTGCTGCTCGAAACGCTGGGGCTCACTGTCGTCTCGACGTCGAGCGGCACCGAGGCGCTGGCGGCGATGACGCGGCGATTCGACATCTTCCTGATCGACATGGGGCTGCCGGACATGGACGGCACCACGCTGGCGATGCGGTTGCGCCGGATCGCGCCGGCGACCCCGGCGATCATCATGTCGGCCGATCACGATCGCCTGCGCAATGCGGCTCCGCTCGCCGTGTGTCTGCTCGAAAAACCGATCAGCGCGCATGCGATGACACGCGCGATTCGCGACGCCGCGCCAAATGCGCTGATGCTGCCATCGGTCGGCGCGCGACAGGCGGACGGCCTGAGGCCGCCCGCCGTTTAGGATCGGGGCGCTTACGAAGGCCGACGACGCGGAGGGCCGCGATGCGGGCCGCGCGGAGGACCGCGACGCTCGCCCTGCGGCCGATCACCCTGTGGCCGATCACCGGGAGCGCGCGACAGGCGCGGACGTTCGGCGGGCGGCGGTCCATCGCCGGCCGGCTCGATGATCACGCCGTCATCCTCACCCGCCGTACGGCGCACGGCATCGGCGAACTTGGCGGCGATACCGCGCGGAACCTCGAACCGGGTTTCGCCCGGCAGGATGCGAATCGCGCCGATATCCCGCTTCGTGATGTGGCCGCGACGGCACAGCAAAGGCAGCAACCAGCGCGGATCGGCATTGGCATTGCGACCGACATTCATGCGGAACCAGACGGTATCCTCAAAACCGGGGCGCGGCCCCTGCTCGCGTTCGGGCCGCTGGCCGGGTGCGGCCGGCGATGCGTCAATCAGATCCTCGGGCGCGGGCAGGCTCTGGCGCTGCGTGCGCACGAAGGCGGCGGCGATATCCTCGGCACTGGTCGTCTCGAGCAGCTTGCGGGCGACGATCAGATCCTCCTCGGCGATCTCGCCGACTTCCAGGCTGGCGACCAGCCGTTCCTGATCCCGCGCGTAGATCGCATCGGGGCTGGGCACCGATTCCCACGTCGCGTTGACATTGGCGGCGCGCAGCAGCCGTTCGGCATGGCGGCGGCGCTGATAGGGGGCGATCAGGACGCAAGTGCCCTTCTTGCCCGCGCGGCCGGTACGGCCCGAACGGTGCTGGAGCGTTTCCGGGTTGATCGGCAGCTCGGCGTGGATGACCAGTTCGAGTCCGGGAAGATCGATGCCGCGCGCCGCGACGTCGGTCGCGATGCAGACCCGCGCACGGCGATCGCGCAGCGCCTGCAGCGCATGGTTGCGCTCATTCTGGCTGAGTTCACCCGACAAGGTCACCGCCGAAAAGCCGCGCTCCGTCAACGTTGCCGACAGGCGGCGGACATTTTCGCGGGTGGCGCAGAACACCATCGCACCCTTGGCTTCATGGAAGCGCAGAACGTTCACGACGGCGTTCTGGATGTCGGCCGGAGCGACCGCCATCGCGCGATAATCGATGTCGGCGTGGCTCTCGCGCTCGCTGGTCGTCTGGATGCGCAGCGCGTCGCGCTGGTACCGCTTGGCGAGCAAGGCGATCGGCTTGGGCATCGTCGCCGAAAACAGCAGGGTGCGACGCTCAGGCGGGGTGAGATCGAGGATTTCCTCGAGATCTTCCCGGAAGCCCAGGTCGAGCATTTCGTCCGCTTCGTCGAGAACGACGGCGCGCAGGGAGCCCGGCTGCAGGTTCCCGCGTTCCAGATGGTCCTTAAGGCGCCCCGGCGTGCCGACGACGATGTGGCAACCATAGGAGAGATTGCGCTGTTCGACCCGGACGTTCATGCCGCCGACGCAACTCGCGACCCGCGCGCCCAGCTTGGCGTAGAGCCATTGCAGCTCGCGCTGGACCTGCAGCGCCAGTTCGCGCGTCGGCGCGATGACGAGCGCGAGCGGCTCGCCCGCACGCGGCAGCGTGTCGGACCCGCCGAGCAAGGTGTCGGCAATGGCCAGACCATAAGCGACGGTCTTGCCCGATCCGGTCTGCGCGGAGACCAGAAGGTCGCGACCGATCGCTTCCTCCGTGATGACAGCGGCCTGGACAGGGGTGGGCGCGGTGTAGCCACGCTCGGTAATTGCCTCCGCGACAGGCCGCGGCAGGGAAGAAAAGGGCATCGAGGTTCCGATATCTGGGTGGCGGGCGCCTGGAAGCGCGCTGGCTCTGATCGCGGGGCTATAGCTGCGGATCGCCGAAAAAGCCAGCGGGCGTTTGTCCGTGCCGCCCGCGCGATGAGCCGTGACGCAGACGAAAGGATGACAGCTTCGGTTCAGGCGCGGGAATTAGGCTGATGCGGATGGACGCCATACCGATGCCCGACTGGACCAAGAAGCGCACGCCGATGCCGGCGGTGTCCGATGCGATCGGCCTGTCGCGACTGATCTGCATATTGGGTGTGGTCTATGTTCACGCCTGGACCGGCCTGGGTGGAGACAAGATGACCGCGCTCGCCGGATCGGGGCAGGACGTGCTGCGCTGGTCGCTGGTCGAACTGTTTGGGCGCAGCGCGGTGCCGCTGCTCAGCATCATTTCAGGCTGGCTGGTCGCGGGTTCGGTGACGAAGCGCAGCTATCGCGTGTTCGTCGGCGGCAAGACGCGCGCGATCCTGCTGCCGATGCTGCTGTGGAACGCCATCGCGATCGTGCTGGTGGTGGGTGCGGGTGCGCTCCGGATCGTACCCGCGCCGCTGCTGGGCGACCTGCGCTGGGTGCTCGACAATATGCTCGAACTCACCCGCGCGGGCGACATCAACGTGCAGATGGGATTTCTGCGCGACCTGTTCCTGTGCATGCTGATCGCGCCGGTCATCGCCCGCTGGCCGACGAGTGCGCTGGCGAGCGTCGCGGTGCTGAGCGGCATCTACATGATCTCCGAATATAATGCGCCGATCCTGCTGCGCCCGTCGATCCTGATGTTCTTCACGCTGGGTATCATCGCGCGCCGCCACGGCTGGGCCGAACGACTCGCGATCCTGCCCTGGTGGCAGGCGGCCTTGCCATTCGCGATCCTGGTCGTGCCCAAGACATTGCTGTCGATCTGGGGCCACGGATCGGCCGACTATCACCGTTTTCTGCTCGCCTCGACCGACCTTGCCCTGCGGGCGGCGGCGGCACTGCTCGTCTGGCGCTGCGCGATCGCGCTGGCGCAGACCGCAGCCGGGCGCCGCGCGCTCGTCCTCGAACGCTACGCCTTCTTCCTGTTCTGCTCGCACCTGATCTTCATGTGGCTGATCGGCCCTGCGATCGGCGACCTGACCGGGCCGATGGGCAGCCGCTGGTGGCCAGCCTATTTCATCCTGCAGCCGCTGCTCGCCCTCGGCTTCGCGATCGGGCTGGCGCAGGCGATCGTCGCGGTTTCCCCGAAGGTGGCGGAGACGTTGAGCGGCGGCCGAATCGGTGGGCGCCGTCAGGCGACCTCGCCCGCCGCCCGTCCGCTGGCCCAAGCCCATTGAAAATTATAGCCGCCGAGCCAGCCGGTCACATCGACCGCCTCACCGATGAAGTGCAGCCCTGGCACCTTCTTCGCCATTAGACCCTTCTGATCGAGGCCGTCGGTCGAAACCCCGCCGATCGTCACCTCGGCCTTGGCGAATCCCTCCGACCCTGACGGCGTAAAGCGCCAGCCCTTCAGCCGCCCCCCCGCATCGGCCAGCGCCTGGTCCTTCAGGCCGGCCATCGTGCCCGACAGCGCCAGCCGATCGGCCAGTGCATCGGCGAGCCGATCGGCGAAGAGATCGCGCAGCACGGTGCGGAACTCGGCCTTGGGGCGCGCCGCCTTGGCATCGACCAGCATCGTCGCGCCCGCATCGGGCAGCAGATCGAGCGCGATCTCCCCGCCATTGCGCCAATAGCTGCTGATCTGGAGGATCGCCGGACCGGAAAGCCCGCGATGCGTGAACAATGCCGCCTCGCGGAAACTCGTCTTGCCCGACGACGCGATGACATCGAGCGACACGCCCGACAATTGCTCGAACAGCCGATCATCGGCGCCCAGTGTCAGCGGCACCAGCGCCGGGCGCGGCTCGACGACCTTCAAGCCGAACTGCCGCGCGACATCATAAGCGAAGCCGGTCGCGCCCATCTTCGGGATCGACGGGCCGCCCGTCGCGATCACCAGCGACGGCGCGCAGACCTCTCCTGCCGAAGTCTCGACGCGATACATCCCGTCCGCATGCGCGATCCCGACGATTCGGGTGAGCAGCCGCGTTTCGACTCCGCCCTTCGCGCACTCGTCTGCGAGCATCGCGACGATCTGCTTGGCCGATCCGTCGCAGAACAGCTGGCCCAGCGTCTTTTCGTGCCAGGCGATGCCGTAAGCGTCGACCATCGCGACGAAGTCGCCCGGTGCAAAGCGCCCCAGCGCCGACTTGGCGAAATGCGGGTTGGCCGAAAGGTAGCGATCGGCGATCCCACCGTTCACATTGGTGAAATTGCACCGCCCGCCGCCCGAAACCAGGATTTTCGCCCCGGCCCGATCGAGATGATCGAGCAGCAGCACCCGCCGCCCGCGCTGCCCCGCAGTGAGCGCGCACATCATGCCGGCGGCACCGGCGCCGATGATGATCACGTCAAAAGCCATCTCATCTCCGTTCGTGTCGAGCGAAGTCGAGACACGGTCCACCAAGCCAGCGCGCCTCGACGTCGCTCGAACACGAACGGGGGTTGGTTGGGTTTCAGTCCGAAGGCTGCTATCCGCCGCCGCCATCATGAGCAAGCCGAACCGCCCCGACCGCCGCACCTTCGCGATCATCTCGCATCCCGACGCCGGCAAGACCACGTTGACCGAAAAGCTGCTCTATTTCGGCGGCGCGATCCATCTCGCCGGCGAGGTGAAGGCGCGCGGCCAGAATCGGCGCGCGCGATCGGACTGGATGAAGATCGAGCAGCAGCGCGGCATCTCGGTCACGTCGTCGGTGATGACGTTCGAGCGCGACGGCATCACCTTCAACCTGCTCGACACGCCGGGCCACGAGGATTTCAGCGAAGACACCTATCGCACGCTGACCGCGGTCGATTCGGCGGTGATGGTGATCGACGCCGCCAAGGGCATCGAGCCGCAGACCCGCAAGCTGTTCGAGGTCTGCCGCCTGCGCTCCGTTCCGATCATCACCTTCGTCAACAAGGTCGATCGCGAGGGCCGCCCGCCCTTCGAACTGCTCGACGAGGTGGCCGACGCGCTCGCGCTCGATGTCTGTCCGATGAGCTGGCCGGTCGGCATGGGCGGCCAGTTCGAAGGGATCTACGATCTCGCCAGGGATCGGCTCCACCGCCCAGCCGCCGACGCGACCGGCGCTTATGAGGGCGACGCCGCCTCGGTTGCGGGCCTTGGCGATTCGCAGCTGGAGGACATGCTGTCGGCGCAGGGCCTCGCGCTGCTGCGGGAGGAGGCCGAGCTGGCGCAGGTCGGCTATGCGCCGTTCGACGAGACCGCTTATCTCAACGGCGATCTCACGCCGGTCTATTTCGGATCGGCCCTGAAGGATTTCGGGGTCGAGCAGCTGATCGACGCGCTGGCCGATTTCGCCCCCTCGCCGCGCCCGCAGCCGGGCGACCCGCGCGACGTCGACCCGTCCGAACCGCAGGTCGCGGGCTTCGTGTTCAAGGTGCAGGCCAACATGAACCCGCAGCATCGCGACCGCGTCGCCTTCATGCGGTTGTGCTCGGGCAAGTTCAAACGCGGCATGAAACTCAACCAGGTAGGCACCGGCAAGTCGATCGCGGTGCACAGCCCGATCCTGTTCTTCGCGCAGAACCGCGAACTGGCCGAAGAAGCCTTCCCCGGCGACATCATCGGCATTCCCAACCACGGCACCTTGCGCGTGGGCGATACGCTGCTGGAAAGCGGGGAGACGATCCGCTTCACCGGCATTCCCAATTTCGCGCCCGAAATCCTGCGCCGCGTGAAGCTGGTCGATCCCACCAAGACCAAGCAGTTGCGCACCGCGCTCAACGACATGGCCGAAGAGGGCGTGATGCAGGTGTTCGTGCCGCAGATCGGTTCGCAGATGGTGGTGGGCGTCGTCGGTCAGCTCCAGCTCGACGTGCTGATCAGCCGCCTGCAGGCCGAGTATAAGGTCGATGCGGCGTTCGAACCCTCACCATGGGACACGGCGCGCTGGATCGCATCGGACGATCCCAAGGCGATCGCCGAGTTCGAAGGACTCCATCGCAGCGCGATGGCCGCCGACCGCGATGGGGCGCCGGTGTTCATGGCGAAGGATGCGTGGGAGCTGAACTACATCACCGGCCGCTTCCCCAACATCCGCTTCTCGGCGACCAAGGAGCGGCACTGATCGCCTTCGCCGTCATCCCAGCGAAAGCCGGGATGACGTATGGGGGTGGCTGGGGATAGATTTCGGTTCCGGCACGTTCTGCCCTCTCAAGATCGAGAGGACTGCCCTTTGCGTTATTTGCTCGCCGCCATCGCCCTGATCCCCGCCGCCGCGCTGGCCCAACCCGCAAAGGCGCCCTCCACCGGCCCCGATTCCGGTGTGATGGGCGCGCAGGTGCTGCTCGACCGGCTCGGCTTCGGACCCGGCGTGATCGACGGCAGATCGGGTGCCTCCTATACGCAGGCGCTCAAGGGCTATCAGGAAGCGAACGGCCTCAAGGCGACAGGCAAGCTCGACGCCGCGACGCAGGCGAAGTTCGACGCCTATCGCGGCATGCCGACCGTCATCACGATCAAGCTCGACGAGCAGATCCTCGCCGGCCCCTTCGTCGGCCCAATCCCGAAGGACGAGGGCGATCAGGCGAAGCTCAAGACGATCGGCTATTCGGACGTGAACGAGAAGCTGGCCGAGCGATATCACACCACTCCCGCGACGCTCGCCGCGCTCAATCCCGAAAAGCCCAAGCTCGATCCCGGCAGCGAGATCAAGGTGCCCAACGTCATTCCTGCGGCGCGCGAATATTCTGCCGACCTCAAGCCCGAATGGCGCGATACGTTGTGGACGCTCAACGTCGGATCGGATCAGCCCAAGGCGGTGAAGATCGTGGTCGACAAGTCCGACAGCGTGCTCCGCGTGATCGGTGAGGGCGGCAAGCTGATCGCGCAATTCCCAGCCACGATGGGCAGCGCGAAGGATCCTTTGCCTATCGGGACCTGGAAGATTCAGGGCGTAGCGTACAACCCGCCCTTCCATTACAATCCCAAATTGTTCTGGGATGCCTCGTCGAAGGACGACAAGGCGTTGCTGCAACCCGGCCCGAACGGCCCGGTGGGGGTGGTGTGGATGGACCTGAACAAAGCGCATTACGGCATTCACGGCACGCCGCGGCCGGAGAATATCGGCAAGACCGAAAGCCATGGCTGCATCCGCCTGACCAACTGGGATGCAGCGCGCGTCGCGATGATGGTGAAGCCGGGCACTCCGGCGATCTTCCAGAACTGAGGCCGCACGCATGAGGATAATCCACCGCATCGCGATCATCCTGCTCGTGGCGGTTATCTTTTATGTGGGGTGGGTTATCTATCTTAACCTGCCCGGCGCCGACACGCCGCAACCCAAGGCGATGGTCGGCCCGGCCAAGACGATCGCCGCGCCTGCCGCGCCCGAGCAGGTCGTCCCCGCCAAAGGCCCGCTGCTGATCCCGGTCGCGGGGGTGACGGCGGCGCAGTTGCAGGACACGTTCACCGATGCGCGCGGCGACGGCAGCCGATCGCACGGCGCGCTCGACATCATGGCGCCGCGCGGCACGCCTGTGCTGGCGGCGGCAGCGGGCACGGTGGAGAAATTGTTCACGAGCAAGCTGGGCGGGCTGACCATCTACATCCGTCGGCCGGGCGGCGGCTGGGTCGATTATTACGCCCACCTCGATCATTATGCGCCCGACCTTGCCGAAGGGCAGAACGTCGCACGCGGACAGACCATCGGCGCGGTCGGCTTCACTGGCGACGCCAGCCCCGAAGGCCCGCACCTTCACTATGAGATCAAGGCGATGGCCCCCGGTGAAAGCTGGTGGCAGGGCAAGGCCGTGAACCCCTATGCGATACTGAGTGGGAAATAGCCCCTCCACTCGTCATTGCGAGGAGCCTCAGGTGACGAAGCTCCGCTCGCAATGACGAGTTGGCACTTGAGAGCCGCTTAAGGAGCGCCAATATCCCACCCATGACGATCCTCCGCCATGCGCTGATCGCGCTCGCCGCCCTGGTTTCCGCCACCGCCCCCGCTCATGCGGCCGACAAGCTGGTCCTCGCCTTCGGAGACAGCCTGACGGCGGGCTACCAGCTGCCGCCTGGGCAAGGGTTCGCGCCGCAGCTCGAAGCCGCGCTGCGCAAGAGCGGAGTACCCGCGCGGGTCCACAATGCCGGCGTATCGGGCGATACGACCGCGCAGGGCAAGGCGCGGCTTGCCTGGGTGCTGGGTGCGCTCAAGGCCAAGCCCGATCTCGCGATCGTCGAGCTGGGCGCCAATGACATGCTGCGCGGGCTTCCGGCCGATCAGGCGCGCGCCAATCTCGATACGATCCTGGGCGAGTTCAAGAAGCGCAATATCCCCGTGCTGATCGCCGGGATGCGCGCCGCACCCAATCTGGGTGCCGATTATCGTCGCCGCTTCGACAGCATCTTCCCCGATCTGGCGGCCAAATATCGCGCGCCGCTCTACCCCTTCTTCCTGAACGGAATGATCGGCAATCGCGGGCTCCACATCGGTGACAACCTGCATCCCAATGCGAAGGGAGTCGCGGTGATCGTGAAGGGCATATTGCCGCAGGTTAGGGCGGCACTGGCGCGCTAACCCTTTTCGTCATCCCAGCGAAAGCTGGGATCCCATGAGGCTCCAGCACCGCGCACCTCTCCAGAGATCCCAGCTTTCGCTGGAATGACGGAGAAATGGAGCGGAACCGTATCAGACGCGTAACACGCTCTTGCGTGTCACGATTCCGTCTCTAGTCTCCCCGCCATGCCCAACAGGGGAGCAATATTACATGGATAGACGTCAATTCCTCGGCGCGGCCGGCATCGCCACGCTCGTCGCCAGCCTGCCGCGCATCGCGGTCGCCGCCACCGGCAATGCCGCCGATATCAAGCTCGACGCGCTTCTCACCAAGATCTTCGACAAGATCGTCGATGACAGCCCGGAGACCGCAACCAGCCTTGGCTATGACAAGGGCGCGCGGGTCGCGCTCAAGAGCAAGCTCGACAATTATTCCAAGGCCGAGCAGGCCCGGAGCCTTGCCGAGAACAAGGACTATCTGAAGCAGGTCAAGGCGATCGATCGCGCCGCGCTCTCGCCGGCCGCCGCGATCAACTATGACGTCGTCGCCTATCTGCTGACCGCCTTCACCAAGGGCGGCGACAAGTACAGCTACGGATCGACCACAGGCTATTATGTCCCTTATGCGATCACGCAGCTGAGCGGCCCCTATTCGAACGTCCCCGACTTTCTCGATTCACAGCATGTGATCGAGACGAAGGCCGACGCCGACGCCTATGTCGCGCGCCTCCACGATTTCGCGCGCGTCCTTGATGAAAGCACCGCCTTCCAGAAGGCCGACGCAGCGCAGGGCGTGTTCGGTCCGGACTTCACGCTCGACCTCGCGCTGGCCCAGCTGAAGGCGCTGCGCGACAAGCCGGCGGCCGAGACCGTCCTCGTCGAATCGGTCGTCCGCCGCACGAAGGAAAAGAAGATTGCCGGCGATTATGCCGTCCAGGCCGAGAAGATCGTCAGCGGCGAAATCTTCCCCGCGCTCGACCGTCAGATCGCTTTGATCACCGAATTGCGCGCCAAGGCGTCGAAGGAAGCGGGCGTGTGGCGCCTGCCCAAGGGCGACGAATATTATGCCGACGCGCTGATGAACGCGACGACCAGCACCTACACGCCCGAGGAGGTCCACAAGCTTGGCCTGGAGCAGGTTGCCGAGATCACCGCGCAGATCGACACGATCCTGAAGGGGCAGGGCATGACCAAGGGGTCGGTCGGCGACCGACTGACCGCGCTCAACAAGGATCCTAAGCAGCTTTATTCGAACGACGATGCCGGGCGCGCCCAGCTGATCGCCGACCTCAATCGCCAGGTGAAGGCGATGGAGGCGAAGTTGCCGCAGGCGTTCGCCACGCTGCCCAAGGCCAAGCTCGACATCAAGCGCGTGCCCCCGTTCATTCAGGACGGCGCGCCCAACGGCTATTACAATTCGGCCGCTCTCGATGGCTCGCGCGATGCCATCTATTACATCAACCTCAAAGATACGGCCGACTGGCCCAAATATGGCCTGCCGTCACTGACCTATCATGAAGGCGTGCCGGGACATCACCTGCAGATCAGCCTGGCGCAGGAATCGAAGGACATCCCGATGCTGCGCAAGATTGCGCCGTTCGGGGCCTATGTCGAAGGCTGGGCGCTCTATGCCGAGCAACTGGCCGACGAGATGGGCGCTTATGAAGGTGATCCGCTGGGCCGTGCGGGCTTCCTGCAGAGCTTCCTGTTCCGCGCCGTGCGCCTCGTGACCGACACGGGGCTGCATTACAAGAAGTGGAGCCGCGAGCAGGCGACCGATTATATGGTCGGCGCGACCGGCTTCGCCCGCCCGCGCACGCTGCGCGAGGTCGAGCGTTACTGCGTGTGGCCGGGCCAGGCGTGCAGCTACAAGGTGGGCCATATGAGCTGGGTCAAGGCGCGCGATGCCGCCAAGGCGACGCTGGGCGCCAAGTTCGACATCAAGCAGTTCCACCAGGTCCTGCTCGACGGCGCACTGCCGCTCACGATGCTCGAAGCCCGCGTGGCGGAGCGCAGCAAGGCGTAACAACGGAATCATCCTCCCCGCCAGGGGGAGGATGATTGAAAGCTAAGGGCTTCAGAGCCACAAACGAAAAGGGCGGGATCTTGCGATCCCGCCCTTTTTCCGACCGCCATTCCATCAAGGAAAGTGGCGCGAGTGACGGGGCTCGAACCCGCGACCTCCGGCGTGACAGGCCGGCGCTCTAACCAACTGAGCTACACCCGCATATTGCGTGGAGGGGGCACCTAGGGGACAGCCGATACGCTGTCAACAGCACGATGCGACGAATTTCTGACATCAGGCGAAACGGTTGCCCGATCAGCGCCCCAGCGGCGCCGACGGGGTCGAGTCCTCGTCATCGGGTCCGTTGGTGAAGGTGCCCTCCGCAAACAGGAAGCCGGCGATGTCGGGACGGCCTGCCGCGTCGAGGATCGTCTTGACGATGATGAGCAGCGGCACCGCCAGCAGCGCGCCCGTCGTTCCCCACACCCAGCTCCAGAAACTCAGGGCGATCAGGATGAGGAGCGGATTGATCGTGAGCCTGCGGCCCACCAGCAGCGGCGTGAACAGGTTCGCCTCGACCAGGTGGAGGCCGACGAACATCGCCGCCGGCACCAGTGCGTAGCCGAGATCGGCGAAGGTCATCAGCCCGCCGACGGCCAGCAGGCCCGCCGCCATCACCGGCCCGAAATAGGGGATATAGTTGAGAATCGCGACGAGACCGCCCCACATCACCGGGGTCGGCATGCCGACGAACCACAAGACCAGCGACACGATGATGCCAAGCCCGATGTTGATCAGGGTGATCGTCGCCAGATAGGCCGACGTGCGATCGACCATTTCCTGGATCACCCGCGCGGTCGTCATCGCGCTGGAGAAGCTGCCTCGGCTCGTGATCGTGCGGCGGCGCATTCGCGTCCAGCCGCTCAGGAAGAAATAGACCACCAGCGTGGCGAACACCATCTGGACGATCGCGTGCGGGGCCGAGGTCGCGACAAGATCGAACAGCGAATTGGGCGATTCGACCCGCACGGTGCGCGCGCTCGACGCTGAAGAGCGCATGATCACACCCATCGTCTGATCGATGAAGCGTTCGAATGTCGAATAGAGATCGATCAGCGGCGACAGGTTGCGCCGTATCTGCGCGATCCGCGAGGGCAACAGCGCGAACCAGTCCGTGGCCGGCACCACGATCGAGGCGATCGCGACATTGGCGATCGTCAGGAACAGCAGCACGCATGACAGCGCGGCAAGGCCCGATGGCAGACCGCGCCGCTCCATCCATTCGAGCAAAGGCACCAGGGCGATCGCGATCACCAGCGCGGTCGTGGTCGGCAGGAAAAACTCGGCGCCGGCGCGCAGCGCGAAGGGAACGGCAAGGACGAGGCCCGCGCCCGCCGACAACGCCAACCAGGCGAGCAGGCGATCGCGGCGAAAAGCATGATCGGCACTCGCGACGATCGATTCGCGCACGATCTCGACAACTTTTTCGCGTCGTTCCTCGGCGATAACCTCGTCCGCCAACCGATTCTCGTCGGCCTCCGCCAAAAACCGCACTCCCCCACAGGCTCAAATGCCGAATCGCATGATATCGCAGGCGATCCGAAACGTCTCGACCAACCGACCTTCGATCGCGCGTTATTGTGACATGAAGACAAGCTTTTCGTGACCATTGGAAGGCGTTTCGCGTCCCGATTTGTTGCCGAAACGGCCAAAAATGTTCCTCCGTTCACCGCATCACCGAAACGATTCATCGTGGATTGGTTGCCTGTAGCCGGTTGATACCGCATGGGGCCGCCAGATCCGGTCGCCGGGGGGCACGACGTTTCCGTCACCGCCCCATCTGCGACAAGTCGTGAATGACCGCCCGTCCCTGGGTTTTGTTGAGTTCTTTATAGGGACGGCTTCGGGCCATTGGCGCATGGCATGGAGTGCTGAATGGCTGCGAAACTGGCTCAACATCCGCTGATGATTGCGGCGATGCTGTTTGCTGCTGCGACTGGTGTGATGGGCTACGCGGCTATTCCGACGAGCGAGCCTCAGCTCGCCTATAATCTCGACACCCAGATCACGGCCGACGCAATCGTCGCCGACGACGGGGTCGACCAGGTTCTCTACAAGGAAACCGCCGCGACGACGGCGAAGCTCGACACGCAGCTCGAATGCCTTGCCAAAGTGGTGATGCACGAAGCCGCCAACCAACCGCGCGCCGGCCAGCTTGCGGTCGCGCAGCTGATCGTCAACCGCGTTGGCCAGGATCGCTTCGGCAGCAATGTCTGCGAAGTCGTGAACCAGCCGGGCCAGTTCTTTCGCACCGCCAGCTACAATCCGCGCCGCGATGGCGAGCGTTGGGCGAATGCGGTCGAAGTTTCGCGCCAGGCGATGGAACGCGATGGCGAGGCTGTCGTCCCCGGCGCGGTCTTCTACCACGCGGCCTATCAGCGCCCGAACGCGTTCTTCCGCACGCGCACCAAGCTGTCGACGGTCGGCGACCACATCTTCTACCGCTGATCGGCGTCACCCCGATCGCGTCACGGACCCCGCCATCTGGCGGGGTTTTGTGTTTCTGGGTTAGGTGGGTGCCATGTCCCGCACCACGCGCGCCACGCAGGCGCTCACCCAATCCGACACCGCCTTCACCGTCCACCTCTATGCCTATGATCCCGATGCCGAACGCGTCGGATTGCAGGCTGCCGAGGCGCTGGGGGCCGAGCCGGGCGAGGTGCTCAAGACGCTGATGATCCTTGTCGACGGCAAGCCCGCCTGCGCCGTGATCCCGTCGGACCGCGAGCTTTCGATGAAGAAGACCGCCGCTGCCTTCGGGGGCAAATCCGCCCAGATGATGAAACCTGCCGATGCCGAGCGCGCGACCGGCTTCGTCGTGGGCGGGATCAGCCCCTTCGGCCAGAAGAAGCGCGTGCCCACCGCGATCGAGGCGGAAGCGATGGCGCTGCCGCTCGTCTTCATCAATGGAGGCCAGCGCGGGCTTCAGGTCAGGCTTGCGCCCGGCGATGCGGCGCAGGTGCTGGAGGCGGTCGTCGCGGGGCTCGTCGCCTAACCACCGCCCGTCATCCCAGCGAAAGCTGGGATGACGAAGCGAGGCAGCTACTGCGTCCCGCCCGCCGCCTCGTCACCGAAGCGCGCGGCCTGCAGCTTCTTCCATCCATCGTGGAGCGCGGTGCGCGGTTTGCCGATGCCGACAGCATCCATCATCGCCGCCCAGCCGCTCGCTGCCTCGGACGCGCGCAGTTGCACCTCGCTCGGCGGCTTTTCGTCGACCCAGGCGGAAAGCGTGCCGGCATTGGCGAAGAGCAGCACCAACGTCGCGACGATGATCGCGACGCTCGCAAAGCTGAGCGGATGCCCGTCCTCGATCGGCTCGGCCGGCAGATCGACCGGCGAGGCCAGTTCATGCTCCTTCATCTCGCGCGCCATCCGATCGTCTCCGCTCAGAACTGGTAATAGATGAAGGGCGCGACCCCTTCGTAGCGCATCGCGTCGATCACGATGATCGCGACCGCGGTGAGCAGGCCCAAGGCCCACGCGGGCATCAACCGCAGCCGCAACGCCATACCCTGCGCCAGCAGCGGCGGCGTGAAGTGGAACGCCATGCCCAGCACCATCAGCCCCGCGAGCAGCGGCGTCGTCATCGTGTTGCGCCAGTCGCCGCCCGCCATTCCGCTGATGAAGCTGATCGCCCCGTCGAAGGTGTCGGCGCGGAAGAAGATCCAGCCCAACGTCACGATGTGGAAGGTGACGAGGATGGCGAGCAGCTTGGGCAGGCCTGGCAAACCGGCCTTGCGCCACACGGTCTCGATCACCTGCACGCCGCCATGCAGGCCACCCCAGATGAGGAAGGTCCACTTGGCGCCATGCCAGAAGCCGCCGAGCAGCATCGTGATCAGGATGTTGCGGCATTGCCCGGACAATCCGCCGCGATTGCCGCCGAGGCCGATATAGAGATAGTCGCGCAGCCAGCTCGACAGGCTGATGTGCCAGCGCCGCCAGAAATCCTGCAGCGACTGCGCGCGATAGGGCTGGTTGAAATTGCGCGGAAAGCGATAGCCGAACAGCGCCGCGATCCCGATGGCCATGTCCGAATAAGCCGAGAAATCGCAGTAGATCTGCACCGCATAGCCATAGGCCGCGAGCAGCAGATCGAGGCTGCTATGCGCCGCCGGATCGAAGAAGACCGGATCGACCAGGTTCACCGACAGTTCGGACGCAACCACCGCTTTCTTGAACAGCCCCCACACGATCAGCAGCAGAGCCATCGCGATCATGTCGCGGTTGAGCCGAGGCGTCTTTTCGAACTGCGGCAACAGATCGGATGCGCGCACGATTGGCCCGGCAACGAGGTGCGGGAAAAAGGACATCAGCAACGTGATGTCGAGCAGCCCCGCGGCACGCACCCGCCCGCGATAGACGTCGATCAGGTAGGACATGCCCTGGAAGGTGAAGAAGGACACGCCGACCGGCAGCACGATCTGCATCAGCGGCAGATCGCGCGCCATGCCCCAGCTACTGAGCAACGCGCCGAGCTGCTCCAGAAAGAAGTCGTAATATTTGAAGAAGCCGAGGATGCCGAGATTGGCGATGATGCCGATCGTCACCACCGCCTTCTGCGTACCCCGCGTATCCGCCGCATAGATCAGCCGCGCCGCCCCCCAATTGAGGAAGGCCGACGTGATCAGGAGCGCAACGAAGCGCCAGTCCCACGCGCCGTAGAACACCCAGCTGCCCAGCAGCAGCAGGATCTTGCGCCATTCGTTCGACCCGCTGGCGGCCCAGATGACCGCGAAGGCGACGAGGAAGAACAGCCCGAAGTCGAGCGTGGGGAAGAGCATCTAGCGGACCGCGTTGGCTGCGGCATCGAGATCGGTCTGGAGTCGCGTCGCGATCTCCTGCCCGCCCGCGCTGTTGAAATGGACATAGTCGCCGCGCATCCGGGTCGGCTGCAGCTTGACCCAGCTGACCGCGGTGCAGCGCCCGCCCATCCGCGCCTCCCAATCCCAGAAGCCCAGCCGCAACTGCTGCGCGACGCGGCGCTGGACGTCGCGGACCATCTTGAGGCCCGCGGGTGGGAACAATGGCCGCGCGGTGATCGACCAGCCGATCTGCGTCGGCTGCCTCACAGGCGGCGGTGCGAGAAGGGGGGCGGTCGCGGGCGGCGGGGTGGTGATCATGCGGCGACCGTCGACCGTCTGGGTCGCCTGGGCATCGAGTTCGCCCAATATGTCGTCGATGCTGTCGGGCGCGATCTGCGAGGGGGGCGGAGCCACCGGCGCGACCGGGGGCAGCGGTGCGGGTTCGAGGCAGGGCGCGGGCGTCGCGGTCGGCGCGTTGGACAGCAGCTCGCTGCGCCGGGTCAGCGCATCGGGCGCGCCGAGCAGCAGGATCGGCACGCGCCCGGCCAGGCGGCGGATGCGGCTGATCTGGGTGCGCAACGTGATCTCATATTCCTGCGGCGCGATGCGCGGCGAGAAACCCTCGTTGGTGCCGAAGGCGACGACGATCAGGTCGGGATCATAAGCGCGCAGTTCCTCCGCCACGACAGCGTCGTCGTTGCGCGAGAAATGGACGAGCTGCGATCCGACCACGCCGGCATTGGACAGGGCCACGCCGCCGGTATCGCGGAAGCTGGCCCAGCTGGTGATCGTGACCGGCCGCCCCTCCGCCACCACCGACACTGCGACCTGGGGCGCGTCGAACGTCAGCTCCTTGCATTCGGGGCGCGACAGGAAGGCGTCGAGCGCGATCCGTTCGGTCTTTCCCCCGATGCTGATCGCCAGCGTCCCCGCCCCCGGCTGCGCCATCGCGCAGACGACGAAGCGATCGAACTGCTCGTTGGCACCTGCGACCATCGATATGCGCGCGCCGTCGCGGGTGGACGTCAGGTTGAAGCCCGCAAGGCCGACCGGCGGATGCGGCGTCTGCGACCCCGGCCCGAAGATCGATGCGATCGACCAGCCATCCGACATGTCCACGCTCACGCCGCGCGGATTATAGCCGTTGAAGGGCTTGCCCGGCGGCATCATCCCACGCCCACCGCTGCCGTAGCGCGCCTGCAGCATGTCGCGCCATGCGCCGGTGATCGCGTCGCCCGCCGTGTGGCTGTCGCCGATCTGCAGGATGTGGACCGGCTTGCCCGATCGCCCGCGCGCCGCCGTCAGCTTTTCGAAATAGGGTTTGAGCACAGGATAGCCGCACAGCCCGCCTGCGCAGTCGGCGGTGACGACGGGCGTGGCGGCGGCGGCCGCAGCAAGGGCGAGCAGCGACATCATTCGCTGCGATTGCCCTCTTCCTCTCCGCGCAGGTCGGGCGGCAACAGATCGACTGGCGCACCCTTGGCCGGGGGCGCGCGATGTTCGGGCGCAGGCGGCGATGGGTTCGTCACCGGCGCAGGCGCCAACGGATCCTCGAGCTTCGGCGGCCTGACCCGGACGATTGCCGGCGGAGGCGGTGGCGGCGCGACCACGGGCGGCGGCGGCGCGGCATCTCCACCGGCCTCGCCCCGCGCACGATCGACATAGGTCCGGATGCGCCCGGCCAATCCCCGCGTGATGCGGACATAGCCGTTCATCGACATATGGATGCCGTCATTGGCGCGCATCAGCACCTGGCGACCATCGGCACCCGGCAGGTAGGCGGCATAACGCCCGTCGGTATCGACGCTGTAGGGCGCGGTCTCGACATAAGCGACGCCGAGCTGGCCCATCAGGTCGCGGTAGAAGGCGTTCATGCGGGCGACGTCGGCATCATAAGCCGCCTCGCGCATCTTGGGCAGGCCGACCCAATAGACGATCGCCCCCTGTCCGCGCAGCATCGCGACATAGCGCGTCACGCGCCGCGCGATCTCCGCCTTCCAATTGGGGCTGAGCAGGGCATAGACATGGCCGTTCGCCGCGACACCCATCATGTCGTTCGCGCCGAAGCTGATCACCGCGATATCGACCGGCGCGGGCGCCAGGCGGGCGCGATCATGCTCCTCCAGGTTCAGCGTCTTGTAGCGGGTGAAGCCGGTCGCCTGCTGGCTGAACTTGACGACCTGATAGCCCTGTTTCCGGCTGAGTTGATTGTAGAGCGCGGACCAGATGCCGTCGCCGAAGCTGTCGCCAAACACGCCGACGCGCACCGGCCGGCCCGCCGCGATCGCGTTGACGATGCCGGGCTGGATCGGGCGGCTTTCCGCGACGGTCGGCTGTTCGGGCAGCGCGCCGGGCGCGGGCTTCGGGGCGTCACCCGGCTGCGCAGGGGGCGCATCGGCCGGATGGGTGTCCGTGCCCAAAGGTGCCGCCACGTCCGACGCGCCGACCTCAATCGGCGGCGCGACCGGCTCTGTCGCGTTGTGGACGCCGAAGGCATAGCCCATCGCCGCACCTGCCGCGACACCGAGGAACAGGACCGCCGTGCGATCGAACAGAAAAAACGCCGCCCTCATCGTGCCCTTCGCGAACCGTCCGCATCATCTTTCAAGAACGAACCGAAACGGGCGCTGAACAGGCTCGGGCGGGACGTCGTCGCTCAAGTCCCTATCGCACGCCCCCGCGCCCTGTCGAGCGGGTCGCGGCGTGGGTGCGGCGAGACGAGTCGTTCCCGCCGCAAAACCATAACCCTCCCCGCCAAGGGGAGGGTTAAGAGGGGCTAGACCTTCTTCACGACCTTCGGCGGCTCGATCCCGAACAGGATGCGCGCGAACTCGACCGGATCAGGCGGGGGCAGGTTCTTGAGGCTGTCGGCGACGGCATAGGCCCGCGCAGTGGCCGGTCGCGCGGCGATCTCGTCGAACCAGCGCTTCACATGCGGGAAATCGTCGAGGTCCTGCTTCTGGCGCTCATAGGGAACGATCCAAGGATAGATCGCCATGTCCGCGATCGAATAATCTTCGCCACCGACGAAGCTGTGGTCGGTCAGCCGCCGGTCGAGCACGCCGTAGAGACGCGCGGTTTCGCGGACATAACGTTGCCGCGCATAGGGAATGTCTTCGGGCGAATAACCATTGAAATGGTGGTTCTGCCCGGCCATCGGCCCCAGCCCGCCCACCTGCCAGAACAGCCATTGCATCACATCGACCCGGGCGCGTGCGCCAGTCGGCAGGAAACGCCCCGTCTTTTCGGCAAGGTAGAGCAGGATCGCGCCCGATTCGAAGATCGAGATCGGCGCACCGCCCCCCGCCGGGGCGCTGTCGACAATCGCCGGAATACGGTTGTTCGGTGCAATCTTCAGGAAGCCCGGCGCGAACTGCTCGCCCTTGCCGATGTTCACCGGCTTCACGCGATATTCGGGGCCCGCTTCCTCCAGGAACAGCGTTACCTTGTGCCCGTTGGGCGTGCCCCAATAGTACAGGTCTATCATGCATCCCCCCTTATTTATGCGGGGGAGATTGCGCTATTTCATGCCCGCCAGCAATTCGTCGAGCGCGACGAAGCCAAAAGCGACCGAGCTGTCGGCCACGCCATAGGGAATGAACAGATGGTCGCCATGGAGCATCGCGCCGCAGGTATAGACCACGTTGGGCACATAGCCCTCGCGATCCTCATGCGCGGCGGAGAGCAGCGGAACTTCGGTGCGCCCCAGCACCTTCGACGGATCATCCTTGTCGAGCAGCACCGCCCCGATCGAATATTTGCGCATCGCGCCGACGCCGTGGGTCAGCAGGATCCAGCCCTCATCGATCTCGATCGGCGAACCGCAATTGCCGATCTGCACCTGCTCCCAGGCATATTTTGGGGTGAGCAGCAACTGGCCCTCGCCCCAATCGTCGATCCGGTCGGATGAGATCAGGAAGACGTTCTCACCATCCTGCCGCCCGATCATCATATATTTCCCGCCGACCTTGCGCGGGAACAAGGCCATGCCCTTGTTGCGCGCGGCGGGCCCAGTCATCGGCGCCAGCGTGAAGGTGCGGAAGTTCGACGTGCGCAGTAGCTCCGACTGGATCTGCGTGCCGTTATAGGCGGTGTAGGTGCCCAACCATTCCTTCGATCCGTCTTCATGGTCGAACTGGACGAGGCGAAGATCCTCAAGGCCGTTGCGCTGCGCCTCGGTCATCGGGAACAGCACCGTGCCCGACAGCGAGCTGTCACGATGACGGTGGATTTCGATCGCGCCCTGATCGAGCTCGATCGCGCTGTCGGCCGCGGTCGCGAAGGGCGGTTCGGACATCAGTTCGAACACGGGGCCCGGACCCAGAATGCCCTCGCGGAAGGCGACCGAACTAATGTGGCCCTCGCCCACCGCGCGCAACGACATGATGATGCGGACCGCGCCGTGGCTCATGCCCGTCTGGTCGGGGTGCGGCACGATGCTGGGGTTCATCAAAGCAGCGGCAGCATAGCTATATTCGTGGCAGAAGAACGCGCCGATCAACTGCTTCTTCGTCTCCGGCAGGCTGGCGCCATCGAGCCCCAGCCCCGCTTCGATCTGGGCATAACGTGCGTTGAATACGTTGCGTGTCTGCCAATGGCGCAGATCGAAATCGCGCAGGACCAGTTCGAGTTCCTCGCCCGCTGCCTTTTCGTCGAGGCCAAGGACGTAGTCCGCGATACGGCGCACACGACCGCCCTCCGGCGTGAAGGCGATGTGGAATGGGCGGACAACGACGCGGGTCGGGTCAGCCTTGAGACGCAATGGACAGTGGATGATGTCGAACAAGGAGGACTCACCCTGCTGTTTTAGCGATCAGGATGCCAGGCTCTCCCTGCCATCATTCGTCTCTTTGCGCGCGAGCCGGCCCATCGCGCAAGCCGCGAATTGGAAGGCGAGAACCGATTCGGCTCCCTGATTGAGGTTAACCCGGTCGCGCATCAGCCCATCATAACAGCCACCGCTGTCGGGCAACGCGATCGGCAGGCCGCAATCATTGTCGCCCAGATACCAGGCGAATGCGCGCTCCGCTGCCGCGATCCAGCGCGGATCGCCGTCGATCGTGTGGGCATACAAAACCGCATCGATCGCGGCCCACGCTTCGAGCGGCTGCTGATCGAAAGGCTCCGGCGGGACATAGGATCGGCCGAAACTGTCGGTGCCCACAGCGCGGAACTGGCCCTGCGCGTTGGTCTGGACGTCGTCGATCCAGCGCAGCGTCGCCAGGCCCTTGGCCACCATCGCCGCATCGCCCAAACGCCGACCGCCGCGGATCAGCGCTTCGGGCAAACGGGCATTGTCGTAGCCGAGCACCGGCTCGAACCAGGTCCACCCTGGGCGGCTCGCGCTTTCGACCAACGCCGCGAGTTTAGGCGTGAACGCCGCGATCAGCCCGCGCGCCTGCATGTGGCCGGGATATGCGTCGAGCATCGCGTCGGCGGCGAGGATCGCGAAAGCCATCGTGCGCGGGGACGTCAGCGCACGGGCATGCGGCGCGACCTGATCGAACAGGTGGAGCGCCCAGCGGCGAAGCTCACTCGATCGCGCTTCGGCCGCAGTGACGCCGAGCGACCAGATCGACCGACCGAAACTGTCCTCCGATCCGACGCTTTCCAGCCAACCGCGATCGAAGCCCATGAAGTTGCGGAAGCGCCCCTCCTGCCCGTTCCAGGCATGTTGGACGAAGCTGGCATAGACCTCCGCAAGCTCGTCGGCGCGCGGGACGGGGTCGCCTTCGACCCGGTGCATCAGCATCAGCGCGCGGCAATTGTCGTCGACACAATAGCCGTGGTTGCGATCGGGCACCGAGAAGATCGAATGCTGCAGCATGCCGGTGCCGTCGGTCATCCGCTCGACGCCGCCGAGATTCGCCCTGGCCGAGACATCGATCGCGCGAACCGGCCGGGTGGCCAGCGGGAAACGCACGGGCGCTCTGCCGATCGCTTCCCGGCAGATCGCAGCATAACTTTCGGCAAGGCGCGGCCACAGCATCGTGCGGCCAATCTCCCACGCGCGCTGGCGGATCGCGTTGAGCCGCTCGGAATCGTCGAGCATCGCCGCAATCTCTTGGGCGAGCGCTTCGCTGTCGCCGAACGGAACCAGCGCACCGACGCCATCGGCCAGCAGTTCGGTCGCATGCCAATAGGGCGTGGAGACGACCGGCTTGCCCAGCGCGACCGCGTAGGAGAGCGTCCCCGAGGTGATCTGCGCCTCGTTGAGATAAGGCGTCACATAGATGTCGGCAGCCTGGATATAGTCGAGCAGTTCCTCCTGTTCGACGAACTGGTTGCGGAACATCAGGTGGTCGGCGACGCCCAGTTCCTGGCCCAGCGCCTTCAGGCTGTCGCGATAAGCTTCGCCCTCATGCGCGATCAGGTGCGGATGGGTCGCGCCAAGCACGAGATAGGTGAGGTCCGGATGGGTCTCGACCAGCGACGGCAGCGCGCGGATCATATTCTCGATCCCCTTGCCGGGCGACAGCAGCCCCATAGTCAACAGAACCGTGCGCCCTTCGAGGCCGAAGCGCGGCTTGAATTCGGCTGGATCGGCAAGCGGGCGGTCCGGCACGCCGTGCGGCACCTCGACGACGCGATCGTCGTCGATCGCGTGAACCTTCAGCAGCAACTCGCGCCCCTTGGCGGCCATTACAATCAGCTTCGACGCGCGCCGTGCCAGCGCTTCCAGCACGCTGCGCTGATCAGGATTGGGATGCTCCAGGACGGTATGGAGCGTCACCACCACCGGTGCCTCGACCCGATCGAGCAGGCGCAGCAGGTTCGCGCCCGCCGGGCCACCGAAGATCCCATATTCATGCTGGACGAGGACCGCATCCGCGCCGCTCGCGTTGATGCGTCGCGCCGCTTCCACATAATCCGCCAACTCGTCCTGACGGACGTCGAAGCACACCGCGGACGGATAGTCGTATGACTGGCCCGGATCGGTCATAGCATAGGCATCGACCGTCAAACCGTCGATCGTCGAGATCAATGCCTCTTGGACGTCGCGCGTGAAGGTGGCGAGGCCGCAGATACGCGGGGGGAAGTTACCGATGAGTGCGATCCGATTGAGTTGGGTCGCCCCGGCACCATCCGCCATATCTGCCTCGCCGCTATATTTTCTGAACCCCGGATAAACGCCGGGATGTGCAGAAAGTTGCAGTGCAGCAAAGGCTTCGCGGCGATTCTTTCGAAATCGGATCGAAAAGCTAATATGGGTTTAGGCGCGGTTGGAACGGCGCACGAAAAAGCCCCGCCGGATCGCTCCGGCGGGGCCAATTCTGTCGGCTGAGCCGGCGATCAATCGTTCAGATAATCGCCCGCATCGGCATCGGTGCCATGGCCCGAAGGAACCACTTCGCCGAGCGCATCGTCGCCAGTGCCCGCCGCATCACGCGCCGGGCGCGCCAGCTCCGCGGCATGCTCCTCGGCCGCGGACTGCGGCGCGATGAGCGAAGCCTGCCAGTTGCGCTGCTGCGCACGAAGCGCGGCGTCGCGGCTGGAAGCGGTGACGCGCAGGCGCGACATACCGGCACCCGTACCCGCCGGGATCAGGCGACCGACGATGACGTTCTCCTTGAGACCGTTCAGCGTATCGATCTTGCCCTGAACCGACGCTTCGGTGAGCACGCGGGTCGTTTCCTGGAACGACGCGGCCGAGATGAAAGACCGGGTCTGGAGCGACGCCTTGGTGATGCCGAGCAGGATGGGCTTGCCCTCCGCCGGAGCGCCGCCGGTGGCGACGACCTTGGCGTTGACCTCGTCCATCTCCTCGCGATCGACCTGCTCGCCGGGGAGCAGGGTCGTGTCGCCGGCCGCGGTGATCTCGACCTTCTGCAGCATCTGACGAACGATCGTCTCGATGTGCTTGTCGTTGATCTTCACGCCCTGGAGTCGATAGACTTCCTGGATTTCCGACACGAGATATTCCGCGAGCGGCTCGATGCCGAGCACCTCGAGAATGTCATGCGGATCGGGCGAACCGCCGATCAGGTTGTCGCCACGCTTGACGTAGTCGCCTTCCTGAACGTCGATCACCTTCGACTTCGGCACCAGATACTCGACCGGATCCGCGCCATCATCCGGACGGATGATGATCTTGCGCTTGGCCTTGTAATCCTTACCAAACTCGACGCGGCCCGAGACCTTCGCGATGATCGCGTTTTCCTTGGGCTTGCGCGCTTCGAACAGCTCGGCGACGCGCGGCAGACCGCCGGTGATGTCGCGGGTCTTGGCGGACTCGCGGCTCACACGGGCAAGAACCTCACCCGCCTGCACCGTCTGACCGTCCTCGACCGAGAGCATCGCGCCCGGCGCCAGCATGTAGCGCGCCGTTTCGCCCGACGAGTCGTCGAGCAGCGTCAGGCGCGGACGGAGATCTTCCTTCCGGCTGGTGGCACGATACTCGATCACGACCTTCTGGCTGATGCCGGTCGCTTCGTCGGTCTGCTCGGTGAGCGTCTGGTTGTCGATCAGGTCCTGATACTTCACGACGCCGCCCGTCTCGGTGATGACCGGCATGGTGAAGGGATCCCATTCCGCGACCCGATCGCCCTTCGACACGACCGCACCGTCATCGACGAGCAGATGTGCGCCGTAAGGCAGGCGGTGGACCGCACGCTCGCGGCCCTCCATGTCGAGGATCGCGAACTCGCCGTTACGGCTGAGCGACACGCGACGACCGCGCGGATCGGTGATCGTGCGCAGCTCGCGATATTCGATCTTGCCGTCCGACACCGCTTCGAGGTTCGACTGCTCGTTGAGCTGCGCCGCGCCGCCGATGTGGAAGGTCCGCATCGTCAGCTGGGTGCCCGGTTCACCGATCGACTGCGCCGCGATGACGCCGACCGCTTCGCCGATGTTCACCGGGGTACCGCGGGCAAGGTCACGACCATAGCAGGCGCCGCAGACGCCGCCCTTCGATTCGCAGACCAGCGGGCTGCGGATCTTGACGCCGATCACGCCGGCGGCCTCGATCTCCGCGACCATCGGCTCGTCGAGCAGGGTGCCCTCCGCGACGACGATCTCGCCCGACTTGACGTCGATCACGTCCTCGGCCGTGGTGCGGCCCAGGATACGCTCGCCCAGCGACGCGATAGTCGCGCCACCCTGGACGATCGCCTTCATGTCGAGCGCGCGCTCGGTACCGCAGTCGTTCTCGACGACGACGCAATCCTGCGACACGTCGACCAGACGGCGGGTCAGGTAACCCGAGTTGGCGGTCTTCAGCGCGGTGTCCGCGAGGCCCTTACGAGCGCCGTGGGTCGAGTTGAAGTACTCAAGGACGGTCAGACCTTCCTTGAAGTTCGAGATGATCGGCGTTTCGATGATCTCGCCCGACGGCTTGGCCATCAGGCCGCGCATACCGGCCAGCTGCTTGATCTGCGCGGCGCTACCACGGGCACCGGAGTGCGCCATCATGTAGATCGCGTTGATCGGCTTCTCGCGGCCTTCGTTCGGGCCATCGGTGTACTTCTGGACCGCCGAGATTTCCTTCATCATCTCGGCCGCCACGCGGTCGCCGCAACGCGACCAGGCGTCGATCACCTTGTTATACTTCTCCTGCTGCGTGATCAGGCCGTCCTGATACTGCTGCTCGAAGTCCTTCACGAGCGCCTTGGTCTCTTCGACCAGCGGCACCTTCGCGTCGGGGATGATCATGTCGTCCTTGCCGAACGAGATGCCGGCCTGGAAAGCGTGGCGGAAGCCGAGCGCCATGATCGCGTCGGCGAACAGCACGGTCTCCTTCTGGCCGGTGTGGCGATAGACGATGTCGATGACGTCGCCGATCTCACGCTTGGTCAGCAGGCGGTTGACCGTCTCGAAGGGCACCTTGTGCGACTTCGGCAGGGTTTCGCCCAGCAGCATGCGGCCCGGGGTGGTCTCCACGCGCTTCATGTACTGCTTGCCGTCCTCGTCCGTCTGCGGGACGCGGGTGATGATCTTGGTGTGGAGCGTCACGGCCTTGGCCGCGAGCGCCTGATGCACCTCCTGCATGCTCGACATCAACGTGCCCTCGCCGGGCTCGTTTTCCTTCAGCATCGACAGATAATAGAGACCGAGCACCATGTCCTGCGACGGCACGATGATCGGCTTGCCGTTCGCGGGCGACAGGATGTTGTTGGTCGACATCATCAGCACGCGCGCTTCCAGCTGCGCTTCAAGCGACAGCGGGACGTGAACGGCCATCTGATCGCCATCGAAGTCGGCATTGAATGCCGAGCAGACCAGCGGGTGAAGCTGGATCGCCTTGCCTTCGATCAGCACCGGCTCGAACGCCTGGATGCCCAGACGGTGAAGCGTCGGCGCGCGGTTCAGCAGGACGGGATGCTCGCGAATGACTTCGTCGAGGATGTCCCAGACTTCCTTGCGCTCCTTCTCGACCCACTTCTTCGCCTGCTTCAGGGTCATCGACAGACCCTTGGCATCGAGACGCGCGTAGATGAACGGCTTGAACAGCTCGAGCGCCATCTTCTTCGGCAGGCCGCACTGGTGGAGCTTGAGCTCCGGACCCGTCACGATGACCGAACGACCCGAATAGTCGACGCGCTTGCCGAGAAGGTTCTGGCGGAAGCGGCCCTGCTTGCCCTTGAGCATGTCGGACAGCGACTTGAGCGGACGCTTGTTGGCACCCGTGATCGTGCGACCGCGGCGGCCATTATCGAACAGCGCGTCGACCGACTCCTGCAGCATGCGCTTTTCGTTGCGCACGATGATGTCCGGCGCGCGCAGCTCCATCAGGCGCTTGAGGCGGTTGTTGCGGTTGATCACGCGGCGATACAGATCGTTGAGATCCGACGTCGCGAAGCGGCCGCCGTCGAGCGGCACCAGCGGACGCAGTTCGGGCGGGATGACCGGCACGACTTCGAGGATCATCCATTCCGGGCGGTTGCCCGAATCGATGAAGCTCTCGACGACCTTCAGGCGCTTGATGATCTTCTTGGGCTTGAGCTCGGACTTGGTGACCGCGAGCTCTTCGAGCAGCTCCTTGCGCTCGCCCTCGAGATCGAGATCCTCGAGCATGCGACGCACGGCTTCGGCGCCGATGCCGGCCGAGAAGGCGTCCTCACCATATTCGTCCTGCGCGGTGAGCAGTTCGTCTTCGGTGAGCAGCTGATACTTTTCAAGCGGGGTCAGGCCCGGCTCGATCACGATGTAGCTCTCGAAATACAGCACGCGCTCGAGCTGCTTGAGCTGCATGTCGAGCAGCAGGCCGATGCGCGACGGCAGCGACTTCAGGAACCAGATGTGCGCGACCGGGGCAGCGAGCTCGATATGGCCCATGCGCTCACGACGGACCTTCGAGACGGTAACCTCGACGCCGCACTTTTCGCAGACGATGCCCTTGTACTTCATGCGCTTGTACTTGCCGCACAGGCACTCGTAATCCTTGATCGGACCGAAGATGCGCGCGCAGAACAGGCCGTCACGCTCGGGCTTGAACGTGCGATAGTTGATGGTTTCCGGCTTCTTGATCTCGCCGAAGGACCAGCTGCGGATACGCTCCGGGCTGGCGATCCCGATCTGGATCTGGTCGAACGTCTCGGCCTTGGCGACCGGGTTCGCGAAATTGGTCAGTTCGTTCATGTCTTTCGTCCCTCTGGAGGGTCAAATTCGTTGGGCGGCCGGTTGGCCGCCGCCCGAAGGCGGCGGCCGATCGATCACTCCGCAGCCTCGGCGATGTCGTCGCCGCCCGTGTTCTCGATCGAGGACAGTTCGACGTTGAGACCGAGCGAGCGCATTTCCTTGACGAGCACGTTGAAGCTTTCGGGAATGCCCGCTTCGAACGTGTCGTCGCCCTTGACGATCGCTTCGTACACCTTGGTGCGGCCGACCACGTCGTCCGACTTCACCGTCAGCATCTCCTGCAGCGTATAGGCGGCGCCATAGGCCTGGAGGGCCCACACCTCCATTTCGCCGAAGCGCTGGCCACCGAACTGCGCCTTACCACCCAGCGGCTGCTGGGTGACGAGCGAGTACGGCCCGATCGAACGCGCGTGAATCTTGTCGTCGACCAGGTGGTGGAGCTTCAGCATGTAGATGTAGCCCACGGTCACGCGGCGATCGAAGGTGTCGCCGGTGCGGCCGTCGAACAGCTCCGACTGACCCGAGGTGTCGACCCCGGCCAGTTCGAGCATGTCGGACACGTCCGATTCCCGGGCGCCGTCGAACACCGGCGTCGCCATCGGCACGCCGTTCTTCAGCAGCTTCGCCATCTCGACGATCTCGTCACCCGAACGGGCGTCGATTTCGGCATGATAATGTTCGCCGTAGATCGCCTTCATCCGCTCCACGACCGCTTCGGGCGGCTTGCCGCCGGTCACGCCGGGATTGGCATCGCGCCAGGTTTCGAGCGCTTCGGTGATCTGCTTACCCAGGCCACGCGATGCCCAGCCGAGGTGGGTTTCGAAGATCTGCCCGACGTTCATGCGCGAAGGCACGCCCAGCGGGTTGAGCACGATGTCGACCGGGGTACCGTCCGCCAGGAACGGCATGTCCTCGTTCGGCAGGATGCGCGAGATGACGCCCTTGTTGCCGTGACGGCCGGCCATCTTGTCGCCTGGCTGAAGCTTGCGCTTCACCGCGACGAAGACCTTGACCATCTTGAGCACGCCCGGGGGCAGCTCGTCGCCGCGCTGCAGCTTCTCGACGCGATCCTCGAACTTCTTGACGATCAGGCTGACGGCCTGGTCGTACTGAGCCTTGACCGCTTCGAGATCGGCCTGAACAGCGTCGTCCGCGACCGCGAACTTCCACCATTCGCGCTTCTCGACTTCGTTCAGAAGTTCGTCGGTGATCTCGACGCCCTTCTTGACGCCCTTTGGCGCTGCGCCGGCCGTCTGGCCGAGCAGCATTTCCCGCAGCCGCGCATAATTTGCGCGGTTGAGGATGCCACGCTCGTCCTCGCGATCCTTGGTCAGGCGGTCGATCTCCTCGCGCTCGATCGCCATCGCGCGCTCGTCCTTGTCGATGCCGTGGCGGTTGAACACGCGCACGTCGACGACGGTGCCCGACACGCCCGGCGGCAGACGCAGCGAGGTGTCGCGCACGTCGCTGGCCTTTTCACCGAAGATGGCGCGGAGGAGCTTTTCTTCCGGCGTCATCGGGCTTTCGCCCTTCGGCGTGATCTTGCCGCACAGGATGTCGCCCGGCTCGACCTCGGCACCGATGTACACGATGCCCGCTTCGTCGAGGTTGCGCAGCGCTTCCTCGCCGACGTTCGGGATGTCGCGGGTAATGTCTTCCGGCCCGAGCTTGGTGTCACGCGCCATGACCTCGAACTCGTCGATGTGGATCGACGTGAACACGTCGTCCTTCACGATCCGTTCGGAGATCAGGATCGAATCCTCGTAGTTGTAGCCGTTCCACGGCATGAACGCGACGAGGACGTTGCGACCCAGCGCCAGCTCGCCGAACTCGGTCGACGGGCCGTCGGCGATGATGTCGCCGGTGTTGACCACGTCACCCACCTTCACCAGCGGACGCTGGTTGATGCAGGTCGACTGGTTCGAACGCTGGAACTTCATCAGCGTGTAGATGTCGACGCCCGACTTGCCGGCCTCGACCGAACCCGACGCGCGGATCACGATGCGGCTGGCGTCGACCTGGTCGATCACGCCGGCGCGGCGCGCGGCGATCGCGGCACCCGAGTCACGGGCGACGGTCTCTTCCATGCCGGTGCCGACGAACGGCGCCTCGGCGCGAACCAGCGGCACCGCCTGGCGCTGCATGTTCGATCCCATGAGCGCGCGGTTGGCGTCATCGTTTTCCAGGAACGGGATCAGCGATGCGGCGACCGACACGAGCTGCTTGGGGCTCACGTCCATCAGGGTGATCTGATCGCGCGGCGCCATTAGGAACTCGCCCGCTTCACGCGCCGAGATCAGGTCCTCGACGAAGCGATTCTCACCGTCGAGCTCGGCGTTCGCCTGCGCGATGGTGTGCTTGGCCTCTTCCATCGCCGACAGATAGACGACCTCGTTGGTCACCTTGCCGTCGATGATCTTGCGATACGGCGTCTCGATGAAGCCGTAGCGGTTGACCCGGCTGAACGACGCCAGCGAGTTGATCAGACCGATGTTCGGGCCTTCCGGCGTTTCGATCGGGCAGATACGGCCATAATGGGTCGGGTGAACGTCGCGGACTTCGAAGCCCGCACGCTCACGCGTCAGACCGCCCGGCCCGAGCGCCGATACGCGACGCTTGTGCGTCACTTCGGAGAGCGGGTTGGTCTGATCCATGAACTGCGACAGCTGCGACGAGCCGAAGAATTCACGGACCGCGGCGACCGCCGGCTTGGCGTTGATCAGGTCGTTCGGCATCGCGGTCGACACGTCGACCGACGACATGCGCTCCTTGACCGCACGCTCCATGCGCAGCAGGCCGACGCGATACTGGTTCTCGAGCAGCTCGCCCACCGAACGCACGCGGCGATTGCCGAGATTGTCGATGTCGTCGATCTCGCCCTTGCCGTCCTTCAGGTCGACCAGCGTCTTGACGACGGCGAGGATATCCTCGGCACGCAGCGTGGTGACCGTATCCTCGACGTCGAGTTCGAGGCGCATGTTGAGCTTCACGCGGCCGACGGCCGAGAGGTCATAGCGCTCGGGGTCGAAGAACAGGCCGGCGAACAGCGATTCCGCGGTTTCCTTCGTCGGCGGCTCGCCGGGGCGCATGACGCGATAGATCTCGCTGAGCGCATGATCGCGCTCCTCGACCTTGTCGGCCTTCAGCGTGTTGCGGATCCACGGACCGGTCGAGACATGATCGATGTCGAGCAGGTCGACATGGTCGAAGCCCGCCTTGTCGAGCGCCTCGAGGTTCTCCGGGGTCACTTCGTCGCCCGCCTCGATGTAGATGCGGCCGGTCGACTCGTCGATCAGGTCATAGGCCGAATAGCGGCCGTAGATCTGATCGGTCGGGATCAGCAACGTGGCGAGGCCGTCCTTGCCGGCCTTGTTGGCCGCACGCGGCGACACCTTGGTGCCCGCCGGGAACACGACTTCGCCCGTATCGCCATTGACGACGTCGAACGCCGGCTTCTGGCCACGCCAGTTCTCGACGACGAAAGGCACCTTCCAGCCGCCTTCGCCGCGGACATAGGCCTGGGTCTTGTAGAAATAGGTGAGCATGTCTTCGCCGCTGAGGCCCAGCGCGTAGAGCAGCGAGGTGACCGGCAGCTTGCGCTTGCGGTCGATGCGGACGTTGACGATGTCCTTGGCGTCGAATTCGAAATCGAGCCACGAACCGCGATACGGGATCACGCGTGCAGCGAACAGATACTTGCCCGACGCATGGGTCTTGCCGCGATCATGATCGAACAGCACGCCCGGCGAACGGTGCATCTGCGAAACGATGACGCGCTCGGTGCCGTTGACGATGAAAGTGCCGTTCTCGGTCATGAGCGGCATGTCGCCCATGTAAACGTCCTGCTCCTTGATATCGAGCACCGAGCGGGTGTCCGTATCGGGATCCACCTCGAACACGATCAGGCGCAACGTGACGCGCATCGGCGCCGCATAGGTCATGCCGCGCTGACGGCACTCGTCGGTGTCGTACTTGGGATCTTCCAGTTCGTACTGGACGAAATCGAGCTCGGCGGTGCCGGCGAAGTCGCGGATCGGGAATACCGAGCGCAGCGTCTTTTCGAGGCCCGAGACGTAGCCGGTCGACGGGTCCGAACGCAGGAACTGCTCGTAGCTCTCGCGCTGAACCTCGATCAGGTTCGGCATCTGCACGACTTCGTGGATGTTGCCGAAGACCTTGCGGATGCGCTTCTTGGCGGTCGTCGGAACTGCCTGGGTGGCCATGGAGTTGATCCCTCGCGTCAAATTTTTTCACCGCCTTTCAGCGGTCAGCAGCCGATTCGCGGGTGCGATCCCACGCAAAAAAGTGCGGGTCCGGGCTGTCGGAACCGCACTGCAGCGTCTGAAGAAACCCTTGTATAACCGGCCCCAATTCGTCGCGAACCGTGCGCAAGGCGGTCCGTGTCCCGAGGCGGCAAGGGCGGCATCCACTATCGCGATCGTGGACTTCTGCCGATGTCTGGAAGACGGCTATATAGTCCGCGACACATGCTTTGGGAAGGGGGACGGCCATATGATTCGCCGGATAGTGATGGCTTCGCTGATGATCGCCGCACCGATCGTGCCGGCCGCCGCGCAGATCGCGCTGCACGACGGCGCAGTGGCGGACATCGTCACCCAGATGAAGCCCGGCGACTATCTGTGGGCGCCTGATATCGCGCCCGGCGGGCCGGTCGTTATCGTCGTCTCGATCCCGCAGCAGCGGGCCTATGCCTATCGCAACGGTATTCCGATCGGCATCACCACGGTATCGACCGGCAAGAAGGGGCATGAGACGCCGACCGGGGTCTTCACGCTCCTCCAGAAGAATATCGACCACAAGTCGAACCTCTATAATTCGGCTCCCATGCCCTACATGCAGCGGCTGACGTGGGACGGGATCGCGATGCATGCGGGCAACCTGCCGGGCTATCCCGCGAGCCACGGTTGCGTGCGGATGCCGCTGGCCTTCTCCAAGCTGCTCTACGGCATCACCAAGCTGGGGCTGACCGTGATCATCACCAATGACGCGCAGGTGCCGCGCGTCGCGCCCACCCCCGCCTTCATGGCCAAGGGCGCGGCCAGCCACGCCGACGAATGGCTGATGGGCGGAAGTCTCTGGCAGCCCGAGCGATCGACGACCGGGCCGGTTTCGATCATCGTCTCCGCCGCCGACAAGCGCATGCTGATCCTGCGCAACGGCGTGCCGATCGGCTCTGCACCGGTCCACATCCACGGCGATGTCCCCGGCGCCACCGCCTATACGCTGACCGCGATCGAGGGCGAGACGTACAGGTGGAGCCGCCTGCCGCTGCCTGGCCAGGGGCTCAGCGCCCCCACGCTCGTCAGCCAGGAGGAGCGCGACCGGCTTGTCGTGCCTGAGGATATACGCCTTTCGATGGCATCGGTCGTGACCCCCGGCACCACCGTCGTCGTCACCCCCGATACGCTGCGCAGCGGTGGCACCGGCACGAAGATGACGGTGCTGACGACCGACAAGAAGTAAGCCGCCAGGCAATAGGAGGTCAGATCTCCTTGGGGCGTCCGAAGCCCGGATCGCTGTAGCTGGGATAATCGTCGAACACGTTGCCCTGGCCCTGGGCGCGTGGATCGCCCGTCGCGCGCAATTCGGCGTCGAGCTTCGCGCCGAACGACCGCACCAGCGCGCGATGCTTCGGGTCGGCGGCGAGGTTGGTGAGGCACCAGGGATCGGCGACGATATCGAACAGCTCCTCCGCCGGTCGCCGACCCGTAGCGCGTTCGAACGCCGGATGAACTGCCGGATCGTCCTGCCGCAGGATCAATTCGGCCTTGGTCGGCCCGCCGTCGATATCGGCGAAGCCCGCGAACGATCTCTCCTCGATCTCGGCGCGGTCGCGCGGGCGGCCGCTCGGATTGCCGGCGGGCCAGCGATCGGGCTTGAAGTTGCGGATGTAGAGGTGCCGTGCGGTGCGGTAGGCGCGCATCGGATAGCCCTCGCCGGGATTGGTGCGCCCATCCATGTGCCGCTCCATCGATCCCAAAACATGGTCGCGCCCGAACGGCCCGCGTCCCGACAGCAGCGGCAGCAGGTCGCGCCCACTCGTCTCCGCCGGCGCCGGCAGGCCCGCCGCCCCCAGAAAGGTGGGGGCCAGATCGATCAGGCTGACCGGCACTTCACTCACCGCGCCGGCGCGCACCCCCGGCCCACGGATCGCGAGCGGGACGTGCCAGCCTGCGTCGTAGAGCGTCGCCTTGCCGCGCGGAAACGGCCAGCCATTGTCACCGGTCATCACCACGATCGTATTGTCGAGTTCGCCCATCGCCTCGATCTTCGCGAGCAGCGCCCCCGCCTCACGATCCAGCCGCTCGATCTCGTGACGATAGTCGACGATGTCGGATCGGACGACCGGCGTATCGGGCAGATAGGACGGCACCGTCACCTTCGCCGGATCGCCACCGGCCGCGATCCCCGCCCCCTTCACATAGGGACGGTGCGGATCGTGCGATCCGAACCAGAAGGCGAAGGGCGTATCCTTCGGACGCCTGGCAAGAAAGGCGTCGAAATCCTCGTAAGAAGCACCTGCCGGATTGCGCGTGCGGCGCGCGGGTTCGATCTGCCCCGGCGCCCATCCCTTGCGCGCATAGCCGACATGATAGCCCGCGCCTTCGAGGGCGTCGGGATAGACCTTGAACCGGCGCGGCAGGATCGAGGCGAGGTTGGCGCCCTCCGCCAGCCGCCATGGATATTGCCCGGTCAGGATGCCGCCGCGCGACGCCGTGCAGCTCGGCGAGGCAGAGAAGGCGTTGCGAAAGCTCGTCCCTTCGCGCTGAAGCCGCGCGAAGGTGGGCAGCTGATCGATCAGCCGGTCGCGATCGTCCTCGGGCTGCCAGCTCCAGTCGTCGGCGAGGATCAACAGGATGTTCGGGCGGCGCGGCAGGGTCGCGCCGAGTTTCGCGACGGCGGCCGAGGCGGCAGCGGCACCCAGCAGATGGCGGCGGGATATGGTCATGGGCGCAACGATGGCGGCACCCGCCCGACTTGGCAATCAGGCCGCGATTGTCGCCAGATTAGCCCGCAGCGCATCGGCCGTGCCGTCGCCCATCGCCGCCTCGATCGCGCCATGATGCTCAACCCAGATCGGCACCGCGCGGGCGAGCAGCGCCTCGCCGTCGGGCGTTAGCGTCAACTGCCGCGCGCGTTTGTCGCTTTGCGACACCGCGATCGCCAGCAGCCCGCGCCGTTCGAGCGGCTTGAGCGCGGCGGTGAGCGAGGTGCGGTCCATCCCCAGCAAATGGGCAAGCGGCCCCATCGGCGTGGAGCCGGGCCGGTTGAGCGCCATCAGCAGCGAGAATTGCTGGTTTGTCAGGCCCAGCGGCTTGAGCGCCTGATCGAAATGCCGCGCCAACATCCGGGCCGCGCGCTGGACATGCAGGCACAGACAATGGTCGCGAACATGGATCGTCGTTTCGAAAGGAACGGGTCGCTTTGACATGACACATTTACGTTGATATCAACCAAAATGTCAAGAGTCGCGAAGAGGAGAGGTTTGGATGCCCGACCACAAGATCGTCGACCACGCAGCGTGGCTGGAGGCCCGCAAGGCGCTTCTCGATCTCGAGCGCGAGGAGACGCACTTGCGCGATCGCGTCAACGCCGCCCGCCTCGCACTGCCGTGGGAGCGCGTGGAGAAGGATTACCGCTTCGGAACGCCCGACGGTTCCGCCGCGCTCGGCGACCTGTTTGCGGGACGCCGCCAGCTGATCATCTATCACTTCATGCTCGGCCCGGGCTGGGATGCGGGTTGCCCCGGCTGCTCGTTCATCGGCGATCATATCGACGGCACGCTCGTCCACCTGAACAATCATGATGTCAGCTGGGTCGCGGTGTCGCGCGCGCCGATGGCGGAGATTGCGGCCTATAAGGCGCGAATGGGCTGGCGTTTCCCGTGGGTCTCGTCCCACGGCTCCGATTTCAACTACGACTTCAACGTATCCTTCACGCCCGAGCAGATGGCGAGCGGGACGATCGACTATAATTACGCCCCGCTCCCCTCCGATCAGGGGCATGACGAGCTGCACGGGATGAGCAGCTTCTGGCGCGATCCCGACGCGGGCCTGTTCCATACCTATTCGAGCTATGCGCGCGGGATCGAAAACTGGCTCACCACGATGATGATCCTCGATCGCGCGCCGCTCGGCCGCAACGAAACGGGGACGATGAGTTTCCTGAAGCGCCACGACGAATATGACGCGGCCCCGCAACCGGCCTGCTGCCACTCCTGAAGGAGACGAGAGATGCCCAACCAATTCTGCTGGTACGAGCTGATCACGAGCGACGCGGATGCCGCCAAGACCTTCTATGGTGCGGTGGCGGGATGGACCTTCACCGACTCCGGCCTGCCCGGCATGGACTATTCGATCATCCACGCGAACGGCGTCCCGCTGGGCGGGGTCATGAGCCTGAAGGACGGCCCGCCGCCGGGCTGGTTCGGTTATGTCGCGGTCGACGATGTCGATGCCTTTGCCGACAAGGTCAAAGCTGCGGGCGGTCGCATCGATCATTCGCCGAGCGACATCCCGCAGGTCGGTCGCTTCGCGATGGTGGCCGATCCGCAGGGCGCCAGCTTCGTGCTGTTCAAGGGGGTGCCCGGGACCGACATGGCGCTGCCCCCCTTCATGTCGCCCGGATCGATCAGCTGGCACGAACTGCATACGAGCGACTGGGAGGCAGGCTTCGATTTCTATGCCGGCCTGTTCGGCTGGACCAAGGATACACCCGTCGACATGGGGCCGATGGGCACATATCAGCTGTTCGCGGCGGGCGGGGACGCGATCGGCGGGATGTTCAGCATCGCATCGGAAAAGCCGCACTGGCTCTACTATATCGGCTGCGACGATATCGATGCGGCCGAAGCGCGGGTGAAGGCGGCCGGCGGCACCGTGCCCGAAGGCCCGATGGAGGTGCCGGGCGGCGCCTGGGTAATCCCCGCGATCGATCCGCAGGGCGCCTTGTTCGCGATGGTCGGCATGCGGCCCAACCCGCCGGCTTAAGGCAAAGAAAAAGGGCGGCCCCGAGAGGCCGCCCTTTCCTGTTCGTCGCCGAAGCGAGAAGCAGATTACTTGAGTTCGACGGTCGCGCCGGCTTCCTCGAGCTGCTTCTTGATCTTCTCGGCTTCGTCCTTGTTGACGCCTTCCTTGACGGCCTTCGGAGCCGACTCGACCAGAGCCTTGGCTTCGGTCAGGCCCAGGCCGGTGATGGCGCGGACTTCCTTGATGACGTTGATCTTCTTGCCACCGTCGCCGGTGAGAACGACGTCGAACTCGGTCTTCTCTTCAGCAGCCGGAGCACCGGCGCCGGCGCCGGCCGGAGCCGCAACCGCAACCGCCGCAGCGGCCGAAACGCCCCACTTCTCTTCGAGGAGCTTCGAGAGCTCCGCGGCTTCGAGAACGGTGAGAGCCGAAAGATCGTCAACAAGCTTCTGCAGGTCAGCCATGTGTAGTCTCCATGTGGGGCGCGCAGCCCCGAATGTTCAGTTCAATTGAAAAGATATCGAAGATCAGGCGTCTTCTTTGGCGGCATAAGCGCCAAACACCCGAGCCAGCTGACCCGCAGGCGCCTGGACGATCTGGACGACCTTGGTCGCGGGCGCCTGGATAAGGCCCACGATCTTGGCGCGCAGCTCATCGAGCGACGGCAGTTCGGCCAGCGCCTTCACGCCAGCGACATCGAGGATGGTTTCGCCCATCACACCGCCCACGATTTCCAACTTGTCGTTGGTCTTCGCGAAATCGACGATCACCTTGGCCGGAGCCACGGGATCGACGGAGGTGCTCAGCGCGGTCGGACCCACCAGCAGATCATTGATCGCGCTGTAGGTCGTGCCCTCGGTGGCAATCTTGGCGAGCTTGTTCTTCGAAACCTTGTAGCTGGCGCCGGCATCGCGCATCTTCGTACGCAGCGCAGTCGACTGCGCCACGGTGAGGCCGAGATTGCGGGTGACGATCACCACGCTCGTGCCTTCGAAGGTGCTCTTCAGTTCGGCGACCAGCTCGGTCTTCTGAGCCCGATCCATGCCTTACTCCTTCAAACCACCCCTGCAGAACATCCGCAGGAGCCTTGAGCCACGGAGCAAAAAAAGCCGCTCCATGACCCGTCCGAGGGGTCGGTCGCCTGGCCGGGCACACGAAAGGAGCGCGGCAGACCCGGGCAGAAGCCCGGTAAAACTTTTCCCCGTCTAGGCAGGGCATTAAGCGGGGCAAATCCCCCGCGCCTGCTGTCTCGGACGGCACAGGCCCGAATCACCCGAAAGGGTATTCCGGAACCATGAGGCGCGGCCCCTACAGGATCGGTTCGGCCTTGTCGACTCCCCGCGCCTTTCGCCGCGATGACCGGAGTGACGCTCCGCCGTTGCGGGCGGCGTGGTGTCGGTCTAACGCGCCATTCGTGATGCGCGCGGTACTGCTACGATTCTCGGCCGACCCGCATGCCCCCTCGGTGCGTCGACGCGCCGTCACCCTGACGATCGTCGCGATCATCCACGCGCTGCTGCTGTGGGCCTTCCTCACCCTCGCCCCCACGGCCGACCTGCGCAAATCGGGGCTGCTCAAAAACTTCTCGCTGATCCAGATCGACAGCGACAAGCAGGAGGAGAAGAAGGCGGCCCGCGCGCAGAAGGAGCAGGAGAAGACGCCCACCGTCACCGTCCAGCGCGCCTCCGCGCCCACCGTACCGCCGCCCACCCCGGAGACGAGGCCGCTCAACATGATCGTCGTCTCCAGCGAGGATTTCCGCGCGGGCGACATTTCGAACGTGCCGCGTCCGTCGGGGGCTGCGGCGGGCAATGCGCAGGTCGCCGAAAATGGCGATGCCGCCAACCAGGGCCAGCGCGCGCCCAATGGCGAGCGGCTCTACGATGCCGCCTGGTATCGCGAGCCGACCGATGCCGAAATGGCGACCTACATGCCCAAGCGCCAGTTGCCCGATGGCGCGTGGGGCGACGTCTATTGCCGCACCGCGCCCGACTGGCGGGTCGAGGATTGCCACGAACTGGGCGAATCCCCGCCCGGATCGGGGCTGGCCCGCGCGGTGCGCCTCGCCTCCTGGCAGTTCAAGGTCCGCCCGCCGCGCGTCGGCGGCAAGACCCAGATTGGCACCTGGGTCCGCATCCGCTTCGACATCGTGAACCGCAAGACGGCGGATTGAGCCCTCCCCGCCGGGGGAGGGTCTTTCTTCCTCAATCCATCTCGGCGTAGGTCTTGACCAGTTCGGTCAGGAAATCGCGACCGACATAGAGCGAGCGGACCGAGCGGCGTTCGTTGAGGCCGTGGGTGCCGTTGCCATCGGGATCGCCCCAGCCGCCCGGCGCGCCATAGACCGGGATGCCGATTGCGGCGAGGAAGATGCCGTCGGTCCCGCCGGTCGACATCGACGGGATCAGCGGCACACCGGGGAAATATTTGGCGACAAGCTTTTCCGCAGGCCCGATGATCTTGGGATTGAGCGGCGGTGGCACCGCCGGCGGGCGGATCGGCGGCACGAAGCTGATCTTCACCTTCGGATCGCCGATCGCGGTCGCGAGCGCGGCCTGGACACGTTCGACGCTTTCGCCCGGGAAGATGCGGCAGTTCACGTTCGCGGCAGCATGCTGGGGCAGCGCATTGTTGGCATGACCGCCGTCGAGCAGGGTCGCGACGCAGGTGGTGCGCAGCATCGAGTGGTAGCTGCGATCCTTCGACAAGGTCGCCGCGGCTTCGGCATCGGCGGGGTTCTTTGCGATCGCGAGCATCGCCGCGCCCATCGCATCCTTCCGCGTCGCGCCGAGCTTGGCGAAGAAAGCGCGGGTCGTATCGCTGAGCACGACCGGAAACTCATAGTCGCGGACCTTGGCGATCGCGTCGGCGAGTTCGTAGATCGCATTGTCGCGCACCGGCACCGAGCTGTGCCCGCCGGGGTTGAAGGTTTCGAGCTTGTAGTTCTGGACCGCCTTCTCGCCGACCTGGATCGACTGCGAGACGACCTTGCCATGCCCGTCGCTGCGCCCGCCGCCGCCTTCGTTGAGCGCGAATTCCGCCGCGATCAGATCGGGCTTGTTCTTGGCCAGCCATTCGGCGCCGTTGAAGGCGTAGGTCGTCTCCTCACCGCAGGTGAGCGCAAGCTTGATCGTACGCTTGGGCACTGTGCCCGCCTTCTTCATCCGCGCGAGGATATCGACCCATGCCGCGTCCATCGCCTTCATGTCGGACGATCCGCGCGCGTAGAAATAGCCATTCTCTTCGATCAGGGTGAACGGATCGCGGGTCCAATCCTCGCGCTTGGCCTCGACCACGTCGAGATGGCCGAGCAGCAGCATCGGCTTCACCGTCTTGGAGCGGCCCTGAAGGATCGCGACGAGGCCGCCTTCCTTGGGATGTTCGGGGGTCGAAAAGAGCGTGAGGTCGCTATCCTTGAAGCCGGCGGCCTTCAGATGCGCGGCCATCTTTTCGGCGGCGAGCGTGCAACTGCCCGCCGAGAGCGTGGTGTTGGTTTCGACCAGTTCCTTGTAGAGCGCGCGGAACTCGACCTGATCGGGGCGCAGCGGCCCCATCGGCGGCCCGGCATCCTGCGCCAGCGCGGGCGCCGCCGCCAGCGCGCTCGCCGCCATCAACTTCGCCCATGTCCGCATGATGCCCGCCCTCAACAAATCCCTGAAAGCGCCATCAAAGCATATCGGTGGCGCAATACCAAAGGGTGGATTCGGCACGCGCAACAATCTTCCGAAGTTGTCAAAGTTGTCACTACGTCGGCATCGCAATCGCCTTGCCGACGAGCCTCAAGGCGTGACGCAGGGAGGAGGCTTTGCGGTTCGGCATGCGCTCCGCGTAGCGACGGGCGGCCGTGTAGGACAGCGCACCGTTTATCCTCGCTCGCCAGGGGGAGAGGAAAAGGAAGGCAAACAAAAAGGGCCGGGATTGCTCCCGGCCCTCTCGTGTCTCGAAAGACGGTCTGGATCAGGCGACCGAGACGTCCGCGACGTCGAGCTTGATGCCCGGACCCATCGTGGAGCTGAGCGCGACCTTCTGGAGATACTTGCCCTTGGCGCCCGCCGGCTTTGCCTTGACGATCGCGTCGACGAACGCGTCGAAGTTGGCGCGCAGGTCTTCCGCCGGGAACGACGCCTTGCCGATGCCCGAGTGGATGATGCCGGCCTTTTCGACGCGGAACTCGACCTGACCGCCCTTGGCGGCCTTGACGGCCTCACCGACGTTCATCGTCACGGTGCCCAGCTTCGGGTTCGGCATCAGGCCCTTCGGACCCAGGATCTTACCCAGGCGACCGACGAGGCCCATCATGTCCGGGGTCGCGATGCAGCGATCGAAATCGACCGTGCCGCCCTGGATCTGCTCGAGCAGGTCTTCGGCACCGACGACTTCGGCGCCGGCGGCCTTGGCTTCGTCAGCCTTGGCGCCGCGCGCGAACACGCCGACGCGGACGTCCTTGCCGGTGCCCTTGGGCAGCGTGACGACGCCGCGGACCATCTGGTCGGCGTGGCGCGGATCGACGCCCAGGTTCAGCGCGACTTCGATCGTCTCGTCGAACTTCGAGGTGGCGTTGGTCTTGGCGATCGCGATCGCTTCGTCGACGCCATACAGCTTGTTCGCGTCAACCGACGAGGACTGGCTCTTCTGCTTCTTGCTCTGCTTGGCCATCGGATCAGCCCTCCACCACTTCGAGGCCCATCGCGCGGGCCGAGCCTTCGATGATGCGGGTCGCCGCTTCGATGTCGTTCGCGTTCAGATCCTTCATCTTCGCGCTTGCGATGTCGGCGAGCTGCGAGCGCTTGATCTTGCCGGCGCTTTCCTTGCCCGGCGCCTTCGAACCCGACTTGAGGCCGAGGGCCTTCTTGATCAGGAAGGTCGCGGGCGGGGTCTTCGTCTCGAACGAGAAGCTGCGATCGGCGTACACGGTGATCTTGGTCGGCAGCGGGGTGCCGACTTCCTGATCCGCAGTCGCTGCGTTGAACGCCTTGCAGAATTCCATGATGTTGACGCCGCGCTGACCGAGCGCGGGGCCGATCGGCGGCGACGGGTTCGCCTTGCCGGCCGGAACCTGCAGGTTGATATAACCTGTGATCTTCTTAGCCATGTTTCACTCACTCTGTTGCTGGCGATGCCCGAAGGCGCCGCCGGTTCAAGTTTAGCGGTTCATGCGGAGGCCGAAGCCTCCTCCCGCGAACATCCCGGCCGAAGCCGGAATTCATTGTGCGCCCGAAGGCGCGAATTACTTGACGCGCTCGACCTGTTCGAACTCGAGCTCGACCGGGGTCGCGCGGCCGAAGATCGACACCGACACCTTGACGCGGCTGCGATCGAAATCGAGCTCCTCGACGGTGCCGTTGAAGCTGGCGAAGGGGCCGTCGAGCACCTTGACCTGATCGCCGATCTCGTAATCGACCTTGAGCTTCGCCTTCGGCGCGGCGGCGGCGGCCTCTTCCTTGGTGTTCAGGATGCGCGCGGCCTCGGCCTCGGTGATCGCCTGCGGCTTGCCCATCGAACCCAGGAAGCCCGTCACCTTCGGCGTGTTCTTCACCAGGTGATAGACGTCGTCGTTCATGCTCAGCTTCGCCAGCACATAGCCGGGGAAGAATTTGCGGTCCGACGTGATCTTCTTGCCGCGGCGAACCTCGGTGATCTTTTCGGTCGGAACCTCGACCGCTTCGACGAGCTGTTCGAGACCCAGGCGCGTCGCATCGGCGAGGATGGCTTCCTTCACCTTGTTCTCGAAGCCCGAATAGGCATGAATGATGTACCAGCGCGCCACGCGATCCGTCTTTCTCTTAACCCAGCAGCGACAGCAGCATCTGAACGATGCGGCTGAACAGCTGGTCGATGCCGAAGAAGAACAGGCCGAGCACCATCGTCATGATGCCGACCATGACCGTGGTCATGATCGTTTCCTTGCGGCTGGGCCACACGACCTTTGCGGTCTCGGCCTTTACCTGCTGGATGAACTCGCCCGGTGAAGTCTTCGCCACCAAAAAACCTTCCTAATAGCGACACGAGGCCGCGATCCGCCCTTAAAGCCTTACGGCCGGCGAACCTGACCTCGTCTCTTCTCGCGATCCACCATCAAAGAAATGGCAGGAGTGCACGGACTCGAACCGTGGGCCCTCGGTTTTGGAGACCGATGCTCTACCAACTGAGCTACACTCCTCCGGATCGGAGACGGCGGCACATAGCGGTGGGGGGAGGCGAGTGCAAGTGGCTGAGCGCGCGCAGGATCAGGGTTTATAGACGATCTTGTCGTCCGCGACGTCCCATCCGGCGCCGCCCTTGCCGTCAGCCGTGAACGTCACCGGAACCGCGATTCGGTGGCCGCACGGCGCGAAGCTCCACACCTCGCTCCACGACCCCTTGTAACGGATGCCGAGGCGGTCGGGCGACAGATCGGCGCTGCGGCCGGCAACCCGCACCGCGACCGGCGCGATGTTCGCCGGCCTGCAGCGCGGATCGGAGAGCGCGAGTTTTGCGAGAGCGGGCCGGACAATGGCTGGCATCACGGCGCGGGCGAGCGAGGGCCAGGCCAGCCCTTCGCCGCGTCCGTCATAGAAAGCGCTCAGGCTCTGGCCGTCGGCGCCGCGCAGCACCAGGATGCGCGCGGGATCCTCCGCCGGGCAGTTCGCGACGGTCGCGGAAAGCAGCCACCCATTCTCGATCCGCCCCGCGACGATCGCCTGCGTGACGAAATTGTCGAGCGTAACGGGGCGCAGGACGCCCAGCTTCACATTGGCGGGCATGCAGCCGCCGCGCCGCTCGGCATCGGCGCGCAGCACATCGGCGACGGCGCGTGCCAGCGGCTCGCCCTCGGGCAGCGGCTTGGCGTTGATCGCATCGAGCTGCCGCGCCATGTCCTGCGCGCCCGCCATCGGATCGAGCGGGGCGGCGGCGGCCGGGACGGCGAAGGCGGTGAGGAGCAGGAGAAGCAGGCGCATCGCATCTCCATAATCGTCATTGCGGGTGAAGCGAAGCAATCCATTCTGCCGTTCGGAGTGGATTGCCGCGTCGCCTTCGGCTCCTCGCAATGACGATTTTTCAGAAACGACCGACAGCTTACGCCGCGATGTCGTAGCCCTGGATCTCGCCCGACAGGTAAAGATTGCGCGCCTTGGCACGGCTGAGCTTGCCCGAGCTGGTCTTGGGCAAGGTGCGCGGCGGCACCAGTTCGACCACGCAGTGCATGCCCGTGATCGCGCGCACCTTCTCGCGGATCTGTTCGCGCAGGCGCGCGCGCTCCTGCGGGTCCGACGTGCGGCACTGGACCAGGACGGCGGGGGTCTCCTCCCCGCCCGGGGTGGTGATCGCGAAGGCGGCGATGTCGCCCGCCTTGAAGCCCGGCAACTGCTCCACGGCCCATTCGATATCCTGGGGCCAGTGGTTCTTGCCATTGATGATGATCATGTCCTTGGCGCGGCCGACGATGTAGATATAGCCGTCCGAAATATAGGCCATGTCGCCGGTGTCGAGCCAGTCGTCGACCATGCAGGCGGCGGTCGCATCATCGTCGCGGAAATAGCCGGTCATGATCGACGGGCCCTTGGCCCACAGCTTGCCGATCATCTTTTCGGGCAGGATGCCGCCATCGTCGTCGCGGATCTCGACGAGCATGTCGCGTACCGGCTTGCCGCAATTGACGATCGAGCGGAAACGGCGCGGGCGATCCTGGCTATGGTCGCCGCCCGACAGCTGGGTCTCCTCGACCAGCTCGACGCGGATGCCTTCACCCGGCGGCATGATCGAGACGGCGAGCGTCGCTTCGGCGAGGCCATAGCTGGGCAGGAAGGCATTGGCCTTGAACCCCGCCTCGGCAAAGGCATCGACGAAGGCCTGCATCACGTCCGGACGGATCATGTCCGCGCCGTTGCCCGCAAGCCGCCAGCGCGACAGATCGAAGCGATCGACCGCCTTGGTCTGGCTCGACATGCGGCGCGCGCAGATGTCGTAGCCGAAGGTCGGCGAGTAGCTGATCGTCGTGCCCTCGTTCCGGCTGATCATGTCGAGCCAGGCGAGCGGACGGCGGGCGAAATCCTCGGTCTTCAGATAGTCGGTCGACACCTGGTTCGCGACCGGCGACAGGAAGCAGCCGACCAGACCCATGTCGTGATACCAGGGCAGCCACGAAATGCAGCGATCGCCGGGTTCGACCTCCATGCCGTGCGAATGCGCGGCGAGGTTGTTGAGCAGGGCGCGATGCGTGACGGCGACGCCGTGCGGGAAGCGGGTCGATCCGCTCGAATATTGAAGATAGGCGATGTCGTCGCCATCGGCGCGGGGCAGATCGACCACGGGCGCATCCGCCGCGTTGAACGTCTCGTACGCGATGCTCTCGACATTGCGCAGCGCGCCGGCGGCACCGGCCATTTCGGCGAGTTCGGCCGGGAACAGGAACAGGCGCGGGTCCGACGAGCCGAGCTGGACCGCCAGCTGATCGATATAGCTGTCCTTGCCGCCGAAGCTGGTCGGCAGCGGCAGCGGCACCGGCCAGGCGCGCGCATAGACCGCACCAAAAAAGGCCACCGCGAAATCGACACCGGTTTCGGCCACCAGCGCGATGCGATCGCCCGGCGCGATACCCGCAGCGATCAGGCGATGCGCGTGGACGATCGCATCCGCACGCAGTTCGGCGAAGCTGTACGGGCGGGCCAGATTGCCGCGCGCATCATGGAAATTGAGGCCGCGCACGCCGCTGGCGGCATAATCGAGCGCCTGGTCGAGCGTGCCGAAGTCGGCGAAGCGGCGGGCAAGCGTGTCGGTCGTCGGCGTCGGCACAAGGGCCATGTTCGTTCTTTTCCTCACTCGATCCGGATCACCGCGCTGCGCAAAACCGGCACTTTCTGCCGATATTCGCGCACGATAACCCCGATCGGTTCATGGGCCCAAGGCCCGCAATGTTACGCTTTTACAGTCGCTCCCGCGTTCAAATTCCGGCCCGACTGTGGCACAAAGATGGCGCATGCCCTACGAAACCCGAAAGCGCGGCGAAAGCCCGACCTCCCGCCCCTATGATCGCGCGGGCCTCGATCGCATCGCGCTCGCTTATGTCGGCCGCTATGCCACGACGCGCGCGAAACTGGCCGATTATCTGCGCCGTAAGCTGCGCCAGCACGGCTGGGCGGAGGACGGGAGCGCGCCCATCGATGCGATCGTCGAACGCATGACGGAACTCCGTTATGTCGACGACGAAGTCTTCGCCCGGTCGCGCGCCGAATCGCTGTCGCGACGGGGCTATGGCGGGCACCGGATCGCCGCCGCACTGGCCGCCGCCGGTGTCGATCGCGACATGGCTGCCGATGTCGCGCCCGACGAGGATCAGGCGGAGGCCGCCGCGACAGCCTTCGCCCGCCGGCGCCGCATCGGCCCGTTCGCGACCGCCCCGGCCGATCGCGAATCGCGGAATCGCGCGCTTGCGGCGATGCTTCGCGCGGGACATGATTCCACGATCGCGCGACGGATCGTCGATCTCGATCCGTCCCTTGCCGGGACCGAACAGGATGATTAGCCGTAAAACGGCGATGGACGACGCGCGATAAGCATCTTCGTTTCACAAATGTTATATGTTAACTTGGCGTATTGAGGGCAGGTGTTTCGATAATGAACGAGCAGTCGGTTGCGTCCCTATCCATGCGCGATCCCGGCGATGTCGCCGATGACGGCCGTCTTGCGCCCCCAGTAAACGAAGCAGCAGAAACCATCGTCGGTGCGGTCAAGTGGTTCGACGCCACCCGCGGCTTCGGGTTCATCGCGGCCGATGGCGATCGCGGCGATGTTCTGGTCCATTTTTCGGTTCTGCGCGATCATGGTCGCCGCACCCTGCCCGAAGGCGCGCGCGTGGCGTGCGAAGTCGTGGGTCGCGATCGTGGCCTGCAGGCACGCCGCATCCTGGCGATCGACCTGTCGACCGCAACCGGCCCCGATCCCGACCTGATCGCCCGCCGCAACGCCGACCGCGTCGATCCCGTCGCGCTGATCGACGACGCGGGTGATCCCGAGCCCGTGACGGTCAAGTGGTTCAACCGGCTGAAGGGCTATGGCTTCGTCGTCCGCGATGGCGAGACCCAGGACATCTTCGTCCATATGGAGACGGTGCGTCGCGCCGGCCTGGCCGACCTTCTGCCCGAAACGCGGATGCGCGCGCGCATCGCCGCCGGCCGCAAGGGGCCGCTCGCGGTCGAGCTGATCGCGGACTGATTTCCATGCTGCGTTTTCGTCTGAGCCTGGCGCTCGCCTGCGCGTCGCTGGCCGCATGTGCGCCGACCGCCACCACCGCCGCGAAGGCGCCCGCGATGGCGACGGCTCCGCTGACGATCGAAACGGCGAAGGGCAAGCTGCACTATCAGGTCGAGGTCGCCCGCAGCTTCGACGAGCAGGAACGCGGCCTGATGTTCCGCACCAGCCTGCCCGCGCAGGGCGGCATGATCTTCCCGATGGTGCCCAACCGGGTCGCCACCTTCTGGATGAAGAACACGCTGATCCAGCTCGACATGATCTTCATCCGCGCAGACGGCACGATCGCCCGCATCGCGACCGCGCAGCCCGAGACGCTCGACACGGTCGATTCGGGCGAGCCGGTGGCCGCCGTGCTGGAAATCGTCGGCGGTGGCGCCGCCAAGGCGGGCATCGCCGAGGGCGATCGCGTCACATGGGCCGATCCCGCGCTTCGCCATTGATATTGCGCGAGCCTTGATATTGCACAGGGGCGGCTATCCGGGCTAAGCGGCGCTCATGGGTCTGCTCAAATCGATCTTCACCTGGTGGGACGGCGCCACGATCGGCACGCGTCTCTTCAGCAGCCGCAACGGCACTCGCGTCGGCGAGGATGCTCTGGGCAACCTCTATTTCGAAGGTGGTACGACCACCGACGGCCGCAAGCGCCGCTGGGTGATCTACAACGGTCCTAACGACGCCAGCCGCGTGCCTGCCGAATGGCACACCTGGCTGCACCACACGACCGACATCACCCCCGACAAGCTTCCCGCCCCGCGCACCTGGCAGAAGCAGCCCTTGCCCAATTTGACGGGTACCGAGGCCGCCTATCTGCCGTCGGGCGCGCTCGAGCGTGGCGGCGTGCGCGCCGCGGCGACCGGCGACTACGAGGCGTGGACGCCCAATTGAGGCATCGCCCGAACTTCCAGGCCAGAACTTCCAAGAAGGCTTCCGACTGACATGAAGGCTGTGCTGCGCGATCATCTGGGCGAGGCGTTCGTCGGCCTGTTCGTCGTCATCTTCGCGGCGTGGTTCGTGTGGTTCGCCTGGTCGCAGACCGGCGGCGGCGCGAAAGCGGGCGCGATCCACGTCGCCGCCCTCTTCCCCAATTCGAGCGGGATCAACGTCGGCAGTGACGTGCGTGTCGCCGGCATGAAGGTCGGCACCGTCACACAGCAGGCGCTCGATCCGCAGAGCTTTCAGGTCAAGCTGACCCTCGCCATCGATCCGTCGGTCAAGCTGCCGGCGGACAGCAGCGCGGCGATCACGTCCGAAGGCTTTCTCGGCTCCAATTTCATCTCGCTGATCCCGGGCGGGGAAACCGCGCCGCTCAAGGAAGGCGACACCATCGCCGATACGCAGGGCGCGATGGACCTGATGAGCATGGTCGGGCAGTTCATCAATAAGTCCGGCGACGCCAAGACCCCGGAAACGTCGGCCGAAGCGCCGGCAGACGCCACGAAATGAACTGGTCGACGCTGGGCGCGCTGACGCTCGGCATCGCGGTGCTCGGCACGGCCGGGCTGATCGCCTGGGAAGCCGATGCCTTCCAGCAGGCCGAGATCGAGGCGGTGCCCGACGAGGCCGCAGCGGCGGCTGCCGCGCCTGCGCCGGTTGCCACGCCCGAGGAAGAATCCGCGCCCGCCGAAGCGCCCAAGGAGGTGGTGCGCGCGCCCGTTCCTGCGGATACCCCGCTCGCCACCGCCGAAACCCCGCTGAACGAGCGCGTCGCCGTGCTGGGCCTGCTCAACAAGCGTAACGGCGAATCGCGCGAGCTGACCCTGCGCCCCGGCCAGGCGGTGCGCGTACGCGACGTGATCATCCGGCTCGCCTCATGCGAGACGACCGCGCCATGGGAGGACCAGAAGCTGACCGGCGCCTTCGTTCAACTGGACATCCAGCGGCGCGAAGGCGGCTATCGCCGCGCCTTCTCCGGCTGGCTGTACAAGGAATCACCGTCACTGAACGCGGTGCAGGATCCGGTTTACGACGTCTGGCCCAAGAGCTGCACGATGTCGCATCCCGATATCGGCCCGGCGACAGTGCGTGTTTCGGGATCGACGGCCCCGTCGATCGCAAAGAAGTCCGCACCAGCCCAGCCGGTCGAGAGCGAAGCGCCCGCCCCGACGCCGAGTGCCGAATCGAGCAACGCCACATAAGCGTCGCGGCTCACCTCCACCGCGCCCAGCGAGGCGAGGTGATCGGTGATGAACTGGCAATCGAGCAGCTGGAATCCACCCACCCGCATCCGTGCGACCAGGTGCGCGAGCGCGACCTTCGACGCATCGCTCTCCCGACTGAACATGCTTTCGCCGAAGAAGGCGCGGCCGAGCGTGACGCCGTAGAGCCCGCCCACCAGCCGCCCGTCGCGCCACGTCTCGATCGAATGGGCATGGCCGCGCCTGTGGAGATCGGCATAGGCCGTCTCGATCGCGGAGTTGATCCAGGTATCGGGTCGCCCGGCGGTGCTCTGCGCGCACATCGCGACGACCTCGGCAAAAGCGCGATCGGCCGTGATCGTGAAGCGATCCGATCGCAGTGTCTTGGCGAGCGAACGCGACAGGCGAAAGCCGTCGAGGGGCAGGACGCCGCGCATCTTGGGTTCCACCCAGAATACGTCGTCGGCTCCCCGGCTGTCGGCCATGGGGAAGACGCCGATCGAATAGGCGCGCAACAGCAGCTCGGGGTCGATGACTTTCATCCGGCTCCTTCGGAAAACAGCCTATCCGACTGCCGCGCGCAGGCCAATATGGTAGCGAAAGCAAAAGGGAGAGTTTGATGCCGCCCTCGCTCACGCCGCAATCCATGACGATCGAAGCGATGCTCGACAAGGCCGCGCTCGAACAGCTCAACCTCACTTATTGTCACGCGGTCGACCGGCAGGATTATGCGCTGCTGCGCGCGCTCTATCACGACGATGCGACCGACGATCATGGGCCGATCTTTCGGGGTTCGGCCGACGACTATGTCGCGTGGCTGCCTTCGATCCTGTCGAAATGGCAATTGTCGGCACACCGGCTGACCAACATGCTGTTCCTGATCGACGGCGATCGGGCCGAGGGTGAGGTGGCCTTCACCGCTTATCATCGCCATCGCGACGGGGAACGCGAATGGGTGGCGCATGGCCGCTATCTCGATCGCTACGCAAAACGCGACGGCATATGGCGCTACGCGCATCGATCGGTCGTGCTCGACTGGAACGAGAAAAGATCGGCGGTGCCCAGGCCCGAAGACGGCACCTTGCTCGGCGCGCCCGATGGCCGCGATCCGATCTACGCGCAGCTACCGATGTTCGCCGCGCAGCGCGCTTAGATCCTCCCCCGGAGGGGGAGGGGGACCGGCGTAGCCGGTGGAGGGGTAGCTCTCCACAAACGATGCCCACCGTTGCCGGCCAATACCTCTCCACCACGCCTTCGGCGCGGTCCCCCTCTCCCTCCGGGAGAGGAGCTGCGATGTCAGGGCTTCTCGGCCGCGGCCTCTTCGCGATCGGCCTGGCGCTGGGCGCGCATGAAATCCTGGAACTGGCGGAAGCAGCCGGTCTGCCCGTTCGATCCGATCGGCGAGCAGCTGTTGGGCAGCCCCTGCTTGCTGACGACGTCCATCGTGCGGGCGCGCGCGACCCAGCTTTCGGCGGGCGCCTGATCCTTCTTGCGTTTGTCGCGCAACGCCTTGGGGATGCGGTAGCGTTCGCTTTCGGGCTGGCGCGCGCAGACGACGATCTCGTCATCCTTGCTGCGTGGGCACGGATCGTTGCCGAACACGACGAGGGTCGAGATCTGCGCCGGCGGGGGTTCGGGCGCGACGGCCGGTACCGCAGCGGCGGCCATCAGGAGGGGGAGGATCAGCATGATCGAGGCGGTGCGCCCGGACGGCTTTCGCGGATATGAACGCCCGGAACCCTGAAGGTCAGAACTTGATCCCGCACTTCTTGCCGTCGGCCTTGTCTTCGTCGCACGCCTTGCGGGCCAGTTCGCGGACGCACCCGTTGGCGCCGCCGGGGCCGATCGGCGAACAGCTGGTGACGCCGGTCTTTCCGACATATTCGAGGCTGCTCGCGCGGTCGCCCCACGTCTCGTTCGCGCGCGAATCGGATTTGCGCAATTCCTCGGGGATCCGGTAGCGCTCGCTCTCGGGCTTGCGCGAACAGACGACGATCTCCTCGCCGCCGCTGGTCGGGCATTTGTCGGACCCGTAGATCACCAGGACCCGCTCGCTGCGTTGTGCGGCCGCGGGCGCCGTCAGCGCAGGGAGCGACAGCGCGATCAGGAGCGCCGGGGCAAAAGCACGAACCATCTTCATCGGCGTCATCCTAAGCTGCTGCGCTGTCTCTATATGTGCCGCGACAGGCCGATGGCAATGCGGCAACCGAGCCTGATCGCTCCCGATAAAAGCGGAAAAGCCGGCGCTTGTTCCGCGCCATTGGCGATCGCCGTTTCGCGATGTTCGACCTCCTCGGCGCGAAACTCGGCGATGACATCGGACAATTCGGGGTCAGAATCGCCCAGCCGATCGAGCTGCTCGCCATAATGGCGATCGATCTCGGTCTCGATCGCTGCGGTGCAGGCCATCGCCGCCTCCGGTCCGATCAAGGCGGTCGCGGCGCCCAGCGCGAAGCCGGCGACGCCCCAGATCGGCTGCAGCAAAGTCGGCCGCACGCCCCGTTCGGCGATCAGCGCGTCGAAACGCTCGCGGTGGATCTCTTCCTGCGCCGCCATGCGCGCGATCGCGCCGGCCTTGGGGTGGCGACCGCCCATGATCGCGAGCTGGCCGGCATAGATGCGGGTCGCGCCATATTCGCCGGCCTGATCGACGCGGATAATCTCGTCTTTCAACGCCCCCTCCACCAATATGCGATGCCGAGCCCGCCGAGGATCGAGATCATCGCGTTGAAGCCGGCCAGCGAAATCCCGAACAAGGTCCATTGTGCCTGATCGCACTGAATCATCGGCGTCGCCATGATCTGCGCGAGCATGTCGGCGTGCGATCCGCTCGCTATCGTCGCGGCGCACCGCGTGATCCCCGGCCACCAATGATATTCGACACCCGCGTGGAACACGCCGATCCCCCCGCTGACCAGCACCGCCACCAGCGCCAGCGCGACAAGAGCGCGGCCGAGTTTAGCGGGGACGAGGAAAGCGAGGAGCGCGAGGCCGATCGCCGTATAATGCGGCCAGCGCTGCCAGTGGCACATCTCGCACGGAAACAGATGGCCGATATATTGCGAACCGAGCGCGCCGGCCATCAGCGCAGCGGGCAGCAACAGGGTGGCGAGGCGCGCCTTGGCGAACGGGGTCATGGGAAGGGTATAGAAGCCCGCGCCACCAAAAATAAGCCCCTCCCTTGCAAGGGAGGGGCTGTGATTTTTCAGCGTGCGCCCGTGCGGGCGCCCGCCATCGCCGTCTTGAGCGCGGGCTGCGTCATGCGGGCGATCGTCTTGACCGCATAATCGAGCTGGAAGTCCTCGACGCCGTCCTTCTTGAGCTGATCGGCGGTCAGGATGAAGCGTGGATCGGGCTTGCCGTCATCCTCGAGCACCTTGTCGTCGACCTTCGCCTCGTTGATCAGGTGGCGGCGCAGATCGGCTTCGCGCAGGCGCGGGCGATCCTTGTAATCGGCGTCGGTCAGCTGTGGTACGCGGATGTCGGGATCGATCCCGCCTTCCTGCACCGAACGACCCGACGGCGTGAAGTAGCGCGCCGTCGTGAGCTTGAGCGCGGTATCGTCCGACAGTTCGAGCACGGTCTGCACCGAACCCTTGCCGAAGCTGCGATCCCCCATCACCAGCGCGCGCTTGTGGTCCTGCAGCGCGCCCGCGACGATTTCGGCCGCCGAGGCCGATCCCGCATCGACCAGCACGATGATCGGCAGGCCATGGGCCAGATCGCCCGGCGTGGCGAAGCGGCGCTCGATATCGGTCTTCTCGCGCCCGCGCTGCGAGACGATCTCGCCGCGTTCCAGGAAGATGTCCGACACGTCGATCGCCTGATCGAGCAGGCCACCGGGGTTCGATCGCAGATCGACGACATAGCCCAGCGGGTCGTGGCCGACCGTCTTCTGGATACCCATGATCGCCGCGCGCACCGAATCGCCGGTGTTCGAGTTGACGAAGGTGTTGATGTTGATGATGCCGACGCCGTTCTTGACCTCCCACTTGACCGGCTTGAGCTGGATCAGCTCCCGGGTCAGCGAGACATCGAACGGCTTGTCGCGGCCGGGGCGCACGATCGTCAGCGTGATCTTGCTGCCCGGCTTGCCGCGCATCTGATCGACCGCCTCGTCGAGCGTACCGCCATAAAGCAGGTTGCTGTTCAGATGGGTGATATAGTCGCCCGCCTTCAGCCCCGCCTTCCACGCCGGCGTATCTTCCTGCGGGGTCATGATCTTGACCGCGCCGTCCTCCATCGTGACCGACAGGCCCAGGCCGCCATAGGCGCCCTGCGTCTGGGTGCGCATGTTCTGGCGATCGCGGACGTCGAGATAGGAGCTGTGCGGATCGAGGCTGGCGAGCATGCCGTCGATCGCGCCCTTGATGAGCTTACGATCGTCGACCTTGTCGACATAATCGGAACGGACTCGTTCGAACACCGACATGAACTGATCCAGTTCCTTGTAGGTGTTCATATCCACCGCGCCGATCGCAGGCGCGAGCGTGGCGACCATCGCACCGGCACCGAAAAGACCCAAACTACGCAACAGGCTCTTGTTCATCAGCTTTGTCGTCCAAGCATGAGGAAACGACGATGCTACCGCATCTCGACGTTCACGCAAATAACATGCGAACCTTGACCAGACATTGCACATTGCGACGAAGATCAGACTTTCGGTGGATATGCGCCGTCACCGCGCCAGCAGCGGCACGATATCGATGGGCGTTCCGCTGTGCCGCAGTTCCACGCCCACCCGCGGATCGGCGCCGTCGGCCGTGCCCAGCGGGCTGCCCTGCAGCACCGACAGGCCCGGCCGGATCGCCGCAACGCGCAGACCGGTGACCAGCGTCGCCCAGCCATCATTGTGGTCGATGATGACGATGCCGGCATAGCCCCGGAACGGCCCCGCATAAGCGATGCGCCCGGCAGCCGGCGCCACGACCTGCGCGGCGCGCGCGGTGGCGAGGGTGATGCCACGCGCCCGAACGCCCGAATCGCCTATCTCCCCCATGCCCGAGACCAGCCGGCCGATCACCGGCAGGCGATAAGGCGGGGCGGCCGAGACGCCTTCCTGCATCAGCGTATCGGGCGCGGTCGCGACCCGCCCGGGCACATTCGGCCGCAGGATCGGGCCGGACAGGTTCGTCAGCCGATCGCGCACGTCGGATTGCTCGCCCAAAGTCTCGATCAGCTGGGCGATGTCGTGCGCCTTCTCGCCCATCGCCAGCACGCGATCCTGCTGGACCATTGCGCCGTCGACCAGCCCCTGCTGCTGCTGACGCTGGACCGCTTCGAGCCGGGCGAGCGCGGTGCGACGGATGGCTAGCTGTTCGCGATCGTGGCGCAGATCGGCGACGGCGGCATCGGCGCGGCGACGCAAGGCATCGGCCCGTGCCACTTCTGCGCGCAGCCCGGCGGTGCGTTCGCGGATCACCGGCAGGGTCGAGCCGAGCAGCGCACGGACATGGATCAAATCGTCGACCGATCCGGGCTGGACGAGCGCGAGCGCGGCGGGCCGGCGCGCCATCGTCTGCAAGGCGGCTGTCAACCGCACGACCGGCCCCTGCCGTTCGGCGAGCCGGGCGCGCTGGATCGCGCGAAGCCGATCGATCAACGCGACGCGGCCCTTCGCCGCCTCGATCCGCGCCTCGGCGGCCTGGATCGCGGCGGCGGCCGCGACCTGATCGGCTTGCGATCGTTCGGCCGCCTTGCCCATCGCCTTGGCCTGCGCATCGAGATCGGCGGCGCGCCGCTCGGCCGCCTTCGCCGACGCCTGCGCCCTCACCAACGCGCGCTGCTGTGCGACCACCGTGGGATCGGCGGCGCACAGGAGGAAGGGCGCGAGTGCCCCGGCGAAAAGCGCCCTAGCCCTCACGGTGATAGGGATGTCCGGCGAGGATGCTGGTCGCGCGCCACAATTGTTCGGCGAGCATCGCGCGCGCCATCATGTGTGGCCACGTCATGCGCCCGAAGGCGATCAGCAGGTCGGCGCCGTCGCGCTGCGAATCGTCGAACCCGTCTGCCGCGCCGATCAGGAAGCGCACCTCGCGCCGCCCGTCGTCGCGCCAGCGGCCCAATTTTTCCGCGAATGTGGTGGAGGGCAGCTGATCGCCCTTCTCGTCGAGCATCACCAGCACGGTGCCCGGCGCGCGATCGGGCATCTTGCCGCCGGTATCGGGCAGCTCGGTGATGCGGGTCGGCCAGCCGATGCGCTTCATATAGCGATCGACCAGATCCGCCTCCGGGCTGCGCCCGATGCGCCCGCGCGCGACGATATGCAGCAGCACGGGCGCGTCAGAGCCAGAAAACGAACGGCCTGCGGATCAGGCTTGCGCCATCGTGGAGGCCGGCGCGTCGCCGAAATTCCACATCCGTTCGAGATTGTAGAAGCTGCGCACTTCCGGACGGAACAGATGGACGATGATGTCGCCGGCGTCGATCAGCACCCAGTCCGCGGTCGGCAGACCTTCGATCCGCACGGCTCGGCCGGTCATCTGCTTGATCTTGTCGGCCAGTTTGGTCGCCATCGACGCGACCTGACGCGTCGAACGGCCGCTGGCGATCACCATATGATCGGCGATCGACGACTTGCCCGCCAACGGGATGGTCACCGTTTCCACGGCCTGGTCGTCATCGAGCGACTGGAGCACCATCTGGTGCAGCGCTTCGATCGGGTCGGCATCGTGAGCTTGGGGCTCGATGCTACTTTGGGCGGTCAATGTGCCTCCTGATGTACCGGGATCGACGGCGCGGCGGCACCGTCGGGACCCTTCTGGTTATATGACAAGTGCCAGCGCGGGTTGGCCGCCCTCAACTGCGTCGCCGACGCCGGATCGGGATAGAAGCGCAACAACACGAGCGCGGGCGGACTCCATGTCGTCCACTGCCTTGCCTGACTTGCGGGCCGGACGAAGCGCCGCAGCCAACCCATCGCTCTCGATGCGCGGGCAGGGCCATCATACTCCGGTCGGGCCACCACGGCAATGGTGACCGTCCGCGCGATAACCCGCCAATCGCGCCAGCGGTGGAACTGGACAAGGTTGTCCGCCCCCATGATCCAGACGAATCGGCGATTGGGGTAACGGCGCACCAGCTTTTTCAGCGTATCCGCGGTGTAACGGGTGCCCAGCCGCGCCTCGATCGTGGTCGGGCGGATCCGCGCGCGCGCGGCCATCCTGCGGGCCGAGGCATAGCGCGCGGCCATCGGCGCCATGTCGGGCACGCCGGCCTTCAGCGGATTGCCGGGAGAGACGAGCCACCACACCTCGTCCAGCCCCATCGCGTCGAGCGCGTGGAGGCTGATATGCCGATGGCCATGATGGGCGGGGTTGAAGCTGCCGCCCAGCAATCCCGTGCGAATCATCGGCGCGCGATCAGGCTGCGGCCACGCGGGCGGCGGCGCGGGCCGTCCAGCGGTAGAGGCCGAACAGCAAAGCCACGACCAGCAACGTCCCCGCCGCCATCGTCGCTGCCTCATGCCCTTCGCCGATCAAGGCGAGCGGGGAGCCGCTGTCGGTGCCGACGATCAGCCCCGCGAGCAGCACGCCGAACAGGCTTTCGCCGACGATGAAGCCCGATGCCAGCAGCACGCCCATACGCTGGGAGATCGGATCGGGATGCCGGCGGTCATACCATGTGCCGATCACCGCACCTATCACGACCGGCAGCGTGACCGACATCGGCAGGTAGATGCCGATCCCGACCGCGAGCGGCGACAGACGGATCCAGCCCTTTCGTCCCATCAGCGCGTCGAGCGCGACGAGGGCGAGGCCCAGCACCGCGCCGATGCCGACCATGTTCCACGGAATGTCGCCCGCACCGAGCACCCCGCGCGCCAGCGTCGAGATCAAGGTCGCCTGCGGGGCGGGGAGCGGATCGCGCGGATTGCCGACCACGCCCGGCAACGGTGCGAAGCCATAGGCGCCGTTGAGCAGATCGAGGATCGGCGGGATCACGGCAGCACCGGCGATCGTGCCGATCATCAGCGCGACCTGCTGCTTCCACGGGGTCGCGCCGATCAGCTGGCCGGTCTTCAAATCCTGCAGATTGTCGTTGGCGATGACCGCGCAGGCGAGGACGAACGACGTCACGAACAAGGCGAAGGCGACGAGCTGCGGCACCGCGTCCGCACCCACCAGCGGCCTGACGGCCACCGCGAGCAGCACCGCCGACCCCAGCACCGCAAGGATCGCGAGGCCCGAAACCGGGCTGTTCGACGAACCGATCAGCCCCGCCATATAGCCGCACACCGCCGCCACGAAGGCGCCGGCCAGCAGCACGTAGACCCAGAAACCCAGCGACAGCGGGATCGCATAGCCGGCCAGCGGCCCCTGCGCGACGAAATGCCAGAGCAGGCCGACGATCGGCAGAGCGGTGACCGCGGTGATAACACCCATCCAGCCGACGGGCAGATCGCGCTCCTCGATCGGCAGCAGCTCGGCCGAATTCCTGCGCGCCTTCGACGCCGCCGCCGCACTCTTCAGGCCGCCCCAGATCGGGCGGACGAGCTGGCCCAGGGTCCAGATCGCCGCCGCGCCGATCACGCCGGCGCCCAGGAAGCGCACCTGACCGCTCCACGCACCCAAGGCAGCGTCCGCGGCGGCGCCCGGCTCGGCGGCGATGAAGCTCAGGATCGGTGTCGCGACGCCGAAGGCGATGACGAGGCCGAACAGCATCGCCATGCCGACCGACAACCCCACCAGATGGCCAGCGCCCAGCAATGCGAAGCTGAGCGAGCCCCACAGGCCGGTCGCCGCGCTTGTGCCGCCGATGCGGAACCAGGTCGCCGCCTCAGCCGCGACCAGCTTGGTGGCCGACAGGATCGCAAAGCCGATCGATGCGAGCGATCCGACGAGGATCACGCGCAGGCCAATCTTGCTTTCCTCGGCGCCCTCGGCGGTCTGGGTGCCGACGCGCAGCACCTCGGCCGCGGCGACGCCTTCGGGATAGGGCAGGTCCGATCCGGTCACGAGCGCGCGGCGCAGCGGCACCGACAGGACCACACCCATCATCCCGCCCGACGCGCACAGCAGGAAGGTCTGCCAGAAGGGAAAGCCCTGCCACCAGCCGACCATGACGAGGCCCGGCAGCACGAAGATGACCGACGCGATACACCCCGCCGCCGACGCGACCGTCTGGACGATGTTGTTCTCGTGGATCGTGGCGTTCCGCACGAAGCGCAGCACCGCCATCGATATGACCGCCGCCGGGATCGACGTCGCGAAGGTCAACCCGACCTTCAGCCCCAGATAGACGTTCGCCGATGTGAAGACGAAGGTGATGAGGATGCCGAGGATGATACCCCGGACCGTGAGCTCGCGTGTCGCGGCGGGAAGGCTTGCCATGCGGGCATATTGGGGGAGCGGCGAATTAAACGCAATTGATCCCCCCGGCTCCGGATCGGGAAGCCTGACGCCCCCTCACATGCAGCCTCATCAGGGTCGGATCACGGATTCCGGGCGCCGATCGCGTCGGTCTTGCGCGCCGCCAGATCCTGCTTGCGTTTCGGCATGTCCCACCTCGCTCCCCGCCTGCTATACAGCATCGCAACAACAGGATGGAGGGGGCATCATGGACGTCGCAACGGTCGGCCTCGCGCTCGGCATATTCTCGATCGCGCTGGGGCTCGTCGAGGTGTTCGGCGCGCGGTTCCTGGCCGGGACGATCGCGGCGCAGGGTTATGAGCCGGTCATCCGTCTGTTCGGCGCGCGGGAGATCGCGACCGGGCTCTACCTGCTCGCCTTCCCCACCGATCCCGCCGGGGTTTGGGCGCGCGTGGCCGGCGACGTGATGGATCTGGCCGCGCTCGCGCTGCTCCTGCGGCTGCATCCGCGCCATCCGATGATCTGGGTGAACCTCGGCCTCGTCGCCGGTGCGACCGCGATCGACGCGTGGATCGCGCGCTGGATGGCGGGCGCGCTCTAGACTGCGATCCACTCACGCGGATGAAACGGCGGACTCGCAACTCGCCGCACCGCACCCTATCTCTCCCTCTGGAATCCCGATCAGAACAGAGATAGAACAGGCGGCATGGCACTCACGCAAATTTCCGTGCGCGGCGCGCGCGAGCACAACCTCAAGGGCGTCGACGTCGATCTGCCGCGCGACAAGCTGATCGTGATCACTGGCCTCTCCGGCTCGGGCAAGTCCAGCCTCGCCTTCGACACCATCTATGCCGAGGGGCAGCGCCGCTACGTCGAATCGCTCTCCGCTTATGCGCGCCAGTTCCTCGAACTGATGCAGAAGCCGAATGTCGAGCATATCGAGGGCCTGTCGCCCGCCATCTCGATCGAGCAGAAGACGACCAGCCGCAACCCGCGCTCCACGGTCGCCACCGTCACCGAAATCTACGATTATATGCGCCTGCTGTGGGCGCGCGTCGGCATTCCCTATTCGCCGGTCACGGGGGAGCCGATCAGCGCGCAGACGGTCAGCCAGATGGTCGACCGCGTCATGCAGCTGCCCGAGGGCACGCGCTTCTACCTGCTCGCCCCCGTCGTGCGCGGCCGCAAGGGCGAGTATAAGAAGGAGCTGGCCGAATGGCAGCGCGCGGGCTTTACCCGCGTCCGCATCGATGGCGAGTTTCACGAGATCGAAAGCGCCCCCGCGCTCGACAAGAAGTACAAGCATGACATCGAGGTCGTGGTCGATCGCCTCGTCGTCCGCCCCGATCTCGAGACCCGCCTCGCCCAGTCGTTCGAAACCGCGCTGCGCCTCGCCGACGGCCTCGCTTATGCCGACATCCTCGGCGATCGCGAGCCGACCGCGGATACCAAGAAGGGCATCAAGGCGCTCGCCCTCCCCGACGGCGTGTCGGAACGCATCACCTTCTCCGAAAAGTTCGCCTGCCCCGTCTCGGGCTTCACGATCAGCGAGATCGAGCCGCGTCTCTTCTCGTTCAACGCGCCGCAGGGCGCCTGCCCCGCCTGCGACGGCCTGGGCGAAAAACTCTATTTCGATCCCGGCCTCGTCGTCCCCAACGAGGCGCTGTCGATCAAGCAGGGCGCGGTCGTCCCCTGGGCCAAGTCCAACCCGCCCTCACCTTATTACATGCAGGTGCTGGGCAGCCTTGCGCGCGCCTACGACTTCAAGCTCGAAACCCCGTGGAACGAGCTGCCCGAGGAAGCGCGCGACGCCGTCCTCCACGGCACCAGGGGCCGCGCGATCAAGCTCACCTTCGTCGACGGCCGCAAATCCTATGACGTGCAGAAGCCGTTCGAAGGCGTCATCGGCAATCTCGATCGCCGCATGATCGCCACCGAAAGCGCGTGGATGCGCGAGGAATTGTCCAAATATCAGTCCGCCGCCCCGTGCGAGGTGTGCCACGGCGCCCGCCTGAAGCCCGAGGCGCGCGCGGTGAAGATCGCGGGGGAGGACATCTCCATGTCCACCCGCCGCGCGGTCGGCCCCGCGCTCGCCTTCTTCCGCGCGATGCCCGATCACCTGAATGATCAGCAGACCCAGATCGCCACCCCGATCCTCAAGGAGATCGTCGAGCGATTGGGCTTCCTCGACAATGTCGGGCTCGATTATCTCAACCTCGATCGCACCTCGGGCACGCTGAGCGGCGGTGAGAGCCAGCGCATCCGCCTCGCCTCGCAGATCGGCAGCGGCCTGTCGGGCGTCCTCTACGTCCTCGACGAGCCCTCGATCGGCCTGCACCAGCGCGATAACGACCGCCTCCTCGTCACGCTGCGTCGTCTGCGCGATCTCGGCAACACCGTGATCGTGGTCGAACATGACGAGGATGCGATCCGCACCGCCGATCATATCGTCGATATGGGGCCAGGCGCGGGCGTCCACGGCGGGCAGATCATCGCGCAAGGGTCGCTCGAAGACATCCTCGCCAACGAAGAGAGTCTCACCGGCGACTATCTCTCCGGCCGCCGCGCGGTCGCGGTGCCCACGAAGCGCCGCAAGGGCAATGGCAAGAAGGTCACCGTCCACGGCGCCAAGGCGAACAATTTGAAGGACGTGACGGCCTCCATCCCGCTCGGCACCTTCACCTGCATCACCGGCGTTTCGGGATCGGGCAAGTCGAGCTTCACGATCGACACGCTCTACGCCTCGGCCGCGCGCACGCTCAACGGCGCCCGCGTCATCGCCGGCGCGCATGAAAAGGTCAGCGGGCTGCAGCATTGCGACAAGGTGATCGACATCGATCAGTCGCCGATCGGCCGCACCCCGCGCTCCAACCCCGCCACCTATACCGGCGCCTTCACCCAGATCCGCGACTGGTTCGCGGGCCTCCCCGAAAGCCAGGCGCGCGGCTACAAGCCCGGCCGCTTTAGCTTCAACGTCAAGGGCGGCCGCTGCGAAGCGTGCCAGGGCGATGGCGTGCTCAAGATCGAGATGCACTTCCTGCCCGACGTCTATGTGACGTGCGACGTCTGCCACGGCGCCCGCTACAACCGCGAAACGCTGGAAGTGAAGTTCAAGGACAAGTCGATCGCCGACGTCCTCGACATGACGGTCGAGGATGCGGTCGAATTCTTCAAGGCCGTGCCCCCGATCCGCGACAAGATGGCGATGCTGGCGGAGGTCGGCCTCGGCTATGTCAAGGTCGGCCAGCAGGCGACGACCCTGTCGGGCGGCGAGGCCCAGCGCGTCAAACTCGCCAAGGAATTGTCGCGCCGCGCCACCGGCAACACCCTCTACATCCTCGACGAACCCACGACCGGCCTGCATTTCGAGGATGTCCGCAAACTCCTCGAAGTCCTCCACGCCCTCGTCGAACAGGGGAATACGGTGGTCGTGATCGAGCACAATCTGGAGGTCATCAAGACCGCCGACTGGATTTTGGACCTCGGCCCCGACGGCGGCGTCCGCGGCGGCGAGATCGTGGCGGAGGGCACGCCCGAGACGGTCGCGAAGGAGCCGCGCAGCTATACGGGGCGGTATTTGGCGCCGTTGTTGGGGTTGGGTGATCGCGTGGCGGCGGAGTGATGCCTCTAAACGTCAAGCGGGTTGTGTTTGTTTTTTACGTTTTGGATCACCGTCTTTAGATTTTCCACCGCAATTGACGTTTCCAAATTCAAATAAGACGGCACATCTGTAGTAAATATCGGCCATGCTTCTGTAGGTTGCCATTTTATGGCATTATTCATTCTGTCCTTCCGACGCCCCTTTTCAAATACCATTCGAAATCCATTTGGCGTCACACCACGAAATGGTTTGAAATTTACTCGATCGGGAATTTCTTCGTCTATCGAAACAGAGTCTTCGTACAATTCACGTATCAGGCTCTTATAGTACGGCTGAAGGAATTGAACCTCTCTTATTCCAGCGGCTACAATCAATCTTGTGCACAGATGACATGGCATCGTTGTGCAATAAAGTGTTCCATTTTTTGTAGGGCGTCCAAAACGAGCAGCATCACTTAGAGCGTTCATTTCAGCATGAACGATTCTACCATACTCGATGATATCCCCTATCATCGCCCTTGATAGTGGCCCCTGCTTTCCCTCTTCATCAAGCAGCGCCTGCACAGATAATTCATCAGGAGAATGCTTAGAGTGCTCTGCATTCAGCCACTTCGCCTCTTTCAAACGAGCCAGAAGATCGCGAACCATGTCCGCATGAATGCGCGCATTCGAGTCGTAACCAACCTGAAAATCTCGACTATCTTGTTCGTGATCTAGCCAGTACGTGCCACCCCCAGACGCCGGCACCTCATTACAACCGAGCGCGACAATTTCCTTATTCTCTCCGAAAATGGCAGCGCCAACTTGGCGCGATAAATCAGTGGAACGAAGCGATGCTGATTGAGCCAGATACATGCCATGCTCTTCTCTTGTTGGGCTCACGAACGGATGTCCAAAGAAGCATTTTATGAACCTCTCCATCGAACTTCTAATCGTGTTGGGAGATGTCCCATCCACGATAAAATCAGAATAGGGGTATGCATCTAGAAATCTCTGACCATCCGCGACTTGGCGCTGATTTTCATCAATTCCGATTATTTCCAATGCCTCTGCTTCTAATTTATTCTGATCTGTTCCCCTGTGATTTTTAAGCAGCAACGAAACAAGGTTCTTTACGCGCGCTTTGCGCGGGGAATAGCATCCGAGAAATATGACATTCTTTCCATAAATCTGACGGAGAGTTTTGACTTCCTCCACTCTTTTCAGCTGCCTGAAAATTATCGCCGTGGAAGGAGAAAATTCCTCCGGCCTTTTTGGAAAATCCCGATAAATTTGAGCAACCCCGGCCAAGGCAAGTGCGTCGCGACGGCCGCTGTCGGAGCAGAAGTCGTTTCCAGCCTTGATGTACTTTTCGTATCTCTCAAAAGGAGTTTGATGTTTCAGATCAAACCATTCTTGATGATCATCAAGGAAACTCGTGAGCTTCACGACGTGGGGCTGATAAGCGACCGTTCTAAGCGCACTACATAATTCATCCTGGACCAACTCCAGGTTGATACCGATCGGAGCTATGAGCGCGATAAAGACTTCAGGTTTTTTTGTCGCTTTCACCACTCACCGCACCCTTGTGGATAATTATCGGAAAACTGTGGACCAACGAATCCCACATGTGTCAAGGTAACCACATCGGGGAAACGGAGGTTCAAATGAGCTATGAGAGCCAAGCTACATCTTGGTTGAACAGCGTTTTTGAACGTTCGAATCAGGCAATACAGAACACACCAAAGCCGGTTCGAGAGGGACAGATGCGCCATGTCTCAACCAGTCAAACTGGCAGTTCTAAAACGGTAACGTCATCCAAGAGCGGATGACGTTACCATCTCCGGTTACAGATCGTATTCCGGTTTGAGCGCTTCCCATTGCTCAATAATATTCATGTATTTTCTCTGAAAGATTGCTTCCTCGTCGCCTTTAAGGAAGTCCATTCCTCCAGAAAACGATCTACCACGTAGAACGTCGAGGATTTCCATATCCACGATATCGTATTCGCTGAGCGCCTCTCGCATCAGCCACAGGCCAATGCGCCCCCATAATGATGACAGGGCAGGCTCCTCGAAAAAGTATGGGTAAATAATTTTGTGCCTGTCGCTACCAATCTTTAACGCGAGAAGATTGTCGACTTTTACAATCAGTTCCAACCCTGGAACGGTGTAGTGCGTATGAATGTTCTCTTGCGTCCATACGATTTCCGCGTTGGTTGTCCTACGCAGATGGCGAAACCATTGTAGGAATCCCTCCGTAAGTAAGGGATAAAGCCGCTTCCGGCTCTTGAGATCGCCTATCAGCACCGGAGTGAAGGTTTCAAGATCAACTAGCCCAACAGAATGCTGCTTTGCAGCATTCCACCAAGGGTAGTGAAAATGCCCTCCGCCTGTCGGCAAACCTAGAGCCTTTCTCCGTTCACCACGCAAATCAATGCGGAGTTCCCGGGTAAGTAAATTCTCTGGAAGTTGGCAGATTTTGAGGATTTTATTAAGATTAACGACTCTGATCGTCATGAGCGCAACCTTTCGTTGCCGCTTCCGCGGACAGCTACTGATGCTTTGCTCCCCCGAATCACTTTTCGCACTCGGGATGTAGGAGTGCCAGCCGTTTTTTATATGTTCCCTTCCGTCAGCGCCTGATCGCATCAACGATCCCTCTTTGTTCTTGACATTGCAAACCTATTTGGTTATACGTCTTCGTATGACCATCCATCCGCATATCGCCGTCGACGCATCTGCTCCGGCCGAACCGCCCGCCGATCTCACCGATTTCGCGCCCGTGCCCGTCTCCGGACGGCATGACGGGTGGACGCCCGACAAGCAGCGCGCGTTCATCGAGGTGCTGGCTGATACGGTATCGGTGCCGGCCGCCGCGAAGGCGGTCGGGATGGGGGTGGAGGGGGCGTATCGGCTGCGCAGGCGCGCCGACGCGGCCGGCTTCGCCGAAGCCTGGGACGCCGCCTATGGCATGATGACCCGGCGGCTGACCGACGCCGCCTTCGCCCGCGCGATCCACGGCGTCACCAACCCGGTCTATCATGCGGGCGAGGTGGTGGGGGAGCGCGTCCAATATGACGAGCGGCTCACCCGCTTCCTCCTCGAACGCCACGATCCCGAGGGCTATGGCCGGCTGATGGGCTGCGATCCGCGCTGGGTGGAGGAGAAAGACGTGCTGCGCCCGCGCATCCGCAAGCTGCCCCACCTCCTCGCCCGCCTGTTCGGCCTTGCCGGCGATCCCCGGCCCGAGGATGCCGCCCCGCTCGGCCTCGCGCCCCCGCCGAAGACGCGCCGCCGCTGATCCGAAAAGACCCCGCTCCCCCTTCATCATCTGGGCGGGGTCCGGGGTGGGGCGACTCCAGACGCCCCACCCCAAACCCCTCATTTCCCACCGAAAAAGCAAAGGCCACAAAAGCCACAACCATTGTGGCCTTCGCCTTCACCCCGCGATTTGGGACGCCGCGAACGCCTTACCGCATCGCATAATATTCGTAATGCGTTTCCTCGCCCTGGACCCAGCCGAAGCCCAAAGCGACCACCTCGTTCAGCCATGCATTCGGCCCGTCGACGGGCGCTTCGAACATTGCGGTGGTGCGCCAGCTGCGGTCGATATCGGGGGAGGGATCGAGCAGGGTGCGGCTGTTGGTGCCGATATATTGTTGGACGATCATGTCGCCATTTTCGGCGACCATTTCGGCCTTCATGTCGATGTGGAAGGGGAAGCCCATCGGCCCCTTGCCCATGCGGTGCGCGCCCCATGCGAAGCCGACCGGCCATTCGGCGGTGAGCGGCCCTTCCGTCCGGCAACCGCTTTCGGCGATCGAGAGGTAGCGTTTGGCGACCTGGCTCTCGATCTTGATCCGCTCGCCCAGCGTGCCCGATGCGACCATGTGATAGACGGGGTCGACCGCGATCGCATTGGCATCCGGCGCGGTCTTGCGGCCCAGAAGTTCGTGGACGGTGTAGATCAGGTCGTCGCCGCGCACCTCCACCGTCGCGGCCGCGACCACGTCGTTCAGCCAGTCGTGCGCGCCGTCCTCGCCCGCGGCATCGGCTTCGAAGCCCACCCCGATCCGCCACGCGCCCTCGCCATAACGCGCCGCGCGCCGCCCGATATATTTCATCAGGATCGGGGTGCCCCCCGCGGTCCTGAGCGTGATCAGCCCCTCGACCCAGGCGAGACCCGGCTGCTTCTCGCTCTCCACCTGCCATTCGGTCGCGAGGCCGGGGACGATATCGGCGGTCAGGCGATCGCCCGCCGCCCCGCCGCCGATCGGCCGCGCGACGCTGCGCCGCCCCATCGGCCCGTCATGCGCCAGCACCTCGCGCGCCATGCCCTTCGCCGTTAGCACGAACAAAGGCCGCGCCGGAAAGCTGTTCCCCATCTCGCCCATCACCCTCTCCTTATGTTATATCTCGCGCGCGACCGGCCTTTCCGGATCGGCGATCCATTCGCTCCACGACCCCGGATAGAGGGCCGCGCCGCACAGCCCCGCGACTTCCATCGCCAGCAGATTGTGGCACGCGGTCACCCCCGATCCGCACTGCATCACGCTGTCCTTGGGCGCCGCATCGCCCAGCACCGCGCCCCATTCGGCGGCCAGTTGCTCCGCCGGCTTGAAGCGCCCGTCGGCCTGCAGGTTGTCCTTGAAGAACCGATTGGTCGATCCCGGAATATGCCCCGCGACCGGATCCATCGGATTCGCCTCCCCCCGCCACCGCTCGGCGGTGCGCGCATCGACGACGAGGAACTTTGGCGACGCGATATTGGCCAGCACCGCATCCGCATCAACCGTCGCCAGCGCGGGTCCGCTTGCGGTGAAGTCCCCCGGTACGGCGTCACTGGTCCCGCCCTCCAGCGGCCCGGTCCACGCCTGCAGCCCGCCGTCAAGCACCGCCACCTTGTCATGCCCCGCCCAGCGCAGCAGCCACCACAGCCGCGCCGCATAAGGCCCGCCCTGTGCATCATAGGCCACGACCTGCTGCCCTTTGTGGAGCCCGATCCCCCGCATCGTCGCGGCGAAGACATCCGGATCGGGCAGCGGATGCCGCCCGTTGGTGCCCTTAGGCGGCGCGGACAGATCGGCGTCGAGGTGCAGGTAGTGTGCGCCGGTTATGTGCCCCTGCGCAAAGGCCCGCCGCCCCGCCTCGGGATCGCCGAGATCGAACGAGCAGTCGACGATCAGCATGTCCGGCGTGATCGCATCCGCCCCGATCAAAGTGGCAAAACTCATGCGTCGCGCTCCGACGATCCATGCGCCTTCCGCGGATAAGGCGGCTCGCCGATATAGGGGCGCGGGAACGGCCCCTCGTGGAACTGGCGGGTGGCCTTGCGGCGGATGATCCGCCAGTCGTCGCCGACGCGGATCAGATCGTCCTGATAGCGCAGGCCCAGCAGCAGGCTGTCGATCGGGCTGTCGGCCGCCTCCATATGATAGCCGAGCACCCAGCTTTCGACGAAGGCGGTGTCGCCTGTCATCTCGACATATTGGTTGCCCTTGAAATGCATCGTCGCTTCATAAGCGGGCAGGCTGGCGACGAGGCCGTCGATATAGTCGTCGAGGGTGCCCTCCTCCATCGTGCCGACGATGACGCAATCGGGGTGGAAGACGGTGCGCAGCAGATCCGTGTCGATGCTGTCGACCGCATAGGCATAGCGGCTGTAGATGTCCTTGATCAGCTCGCGGTCGCGCAGCCACGCGACAGTGGCGGCGATATCATCGGCGGGGGGCGGTGGACTGCTCCGGAACTGCATCGCCTGCCGGATGCGGCTTCTCTCCATCGCTCACCCCTCCCCCTCCGCGGGCGTCAGCCCTTATAGTCTTTCAGCTCGTTCCCCGTCAGGCGTACCACATGGATCATGTTCGTCGAGCCCGGCGTACCGAACGGTACGCCCGCGACCAGGACGATCCGCTCGCCCGCTTTGGCAAGGCCGTGACGCAGCGCCATGCGCTTGGCCTTGGCGACCATTTCCTCGAAGCTGGCGACGTCGCGGGTGCGGACGGCGTGGCTGCCCCACAGCAGCCCCATCCGCCGCGCGGTGGCGAGTTTGGGCGTCAGCACCATCAGGGGCACCGACGGGCGCTCGCGCGAGATACGGCGCGCGGTGGAGCCCGACAGGGTGAAGCACAGGATCGCGGCCGCCGACACGGTATCGACGATCTTCGCCGCGGCCTCGGCCAGCGCATCGGCGGTGGTCGCATCGGGCTGGGTGTCGGTGAAGTGGAGGCGCGCGGCATAGCCGGGGTCGCTTTCGACCGACATCGCGATCGCGTTCATCATCGCGACGGCCTCCTCGGGCCACGCGCCGCTGGCGGACTCGGCCGACAGCATCACTGCGTCGGCGCCGTCATAGATCGCGGTCGCGACGTCGGAGACTTCGGCGCGCGTCGGGCTGGGCGACACGATCATCGATTCGAGCATCTGGGTGGCGACGACCACCGGGCGGCCGATGCGCCGCGCGGTCTCCACGATGCGCTTCTGCATCGCGGGCACGCGCTCGGGCGGCAGCTCGACGCCGAGATCGCCGCGCGCGACCATCACCGCATCGGCGAGCTCGAGGATTTCTTCCAACCGCTCCACGGCCGCGGGCTTTTCGATCTTGGCGAGCAGAGCCGCCTTGCCGCCGATCAGGCGCCGCGCCTCGGCGACGTCCTCGGGCCGCTGGACGAAGCTCAGCGCGATCCAGTCGGCGCCCTGCTCCACCGCGAAGGTCAGGTCGCGCCGGTCCTTTTCGGTGAGCGCGGCCATCGGCACGATCACGTCGGGGACGTTCAGCCCCTTGTTGTTCGAAAGCGCCCCGCCGACCTCAACCCGCGTCTCGACATGATCGTGGCGCACGGTGATGACGCGAAGTACCAGCTTGCCATCGTCGAGCAGCAGGCGTGCGCCGGGCTCCAGTGCCTCGAAAATCTCGCGGTGGGGCAGTTCGACGCGGTTCTGTGTGCCCAGGGTGGGATCGCGATCAAGGACGAACTTCTGGCCGGTAACCAGCTGGACCTTGCCCTCTTCGAACTTGCCGACGCGCAGCTTGGGGCCCTGCAGATCGAACAGGATCGTCGTCGCGCGGCCCAGATCCTTTTCCATAGCGCGGATCGCCTGGATGATCGGAACCTTATCCTCATGCGCGCCGTGGCTCATGTTGATGCGGAAGGCGTCGGCGCCCGCGAAGAACAGCTTGCGGATCATCTCGGGAGATCCGCTTGCGGGTCCGAGCGTCGCGAGCACGCGCACTTTGCGCAGACGGGGAGGTATGTGATCCACCTGGAGGCGTCCTATCGTTGTCGACCGGAGCTTGCGCGGTTTAGTCGCTTGGGCGGCGAACGCAACCGGCAAGCCTGCGATCTTTGAAACCGGTGTCAGAAGATTTCTGCGAGGAAGTCCTGCATCAGCCGCCACGAGCGCGCATCGACAACCGGGCTGTACATTTCCGGCCGCTTCGGATTGGTGAAGGCGTGGACGGTGTGGCCATAAGCGTGGATCTGCCAGTCGACCTTGGCGTCGGTCAGCTCGGTGGCAAGCGCGAGCACCGCGTCGGGCGGGCAGAGCGGATCGTCCCAACCGTGGAGCATCAGCACCTTGGCGGTGATCTGCGCATTGGCGAAGGGCGGTGCGTCGTAAACGCCGTGGAACGCCGCGACGCCCAGCACGTCGGCCCCGCCGCGCGCGAGATCGAGAACGCACTTGCCCCCAAAGCAGAAGCCGATCGCGGCCGCCTTTGCGGAATCGACCTGTTCGAGTTCGCGCGCGATCTTGAGGTTGGCGAACATGCGTTCCTGCAACAGCGCACGATCTTCGTTAAGCACCGCCATCGCCGCCGAAGCTTCTTCGGCATTCGCCGGCTTCACGTCGACGCCGTAAATGTCGACCGCGAAGCCGACAAAGCCGAGCGCGGCGATCTGCGCGGCTTTGTCATCCTCGAACGGGGTGCGGCCCATGAAGCTGGGCGCGACCAGCACCAGCGGGCGCGGGCCGCCGATCGCATCGTCCCAGCTTGCCTGCGCTTCGAAGCGCAATCCGCCCTGATCGAAGGCGATGGTCTGGCTGACGATGGTCATGGGGTGCTCCTTTTGGTCTGCATCCCTCTTGCGCTGCATATTATGACGCGATCAAGCGTGACATTCGCCCGCCCCCCCGGCTAGGAGCGCCGCCAAGGCTTCGAATCCCAACGCAGGAGACCGCATTGCCCACGCTCGTCCTCGTCCGCCACGGCCAATCGGCGTGGAACCTCGAAAACCGCTTTACGGGGTGGTGGGACGTCAACCTGACCGAGCAGGGCATCGCGGAGGCGATTGCCGCAGGCGAGCTGATGGCCGCCAAGGGCCTCGATTTCGACCAATGCTATACAAGCTTCCAGACGCGCGCGATCAAGACGCTGAACCTGGCACTGGAGGCGATGGGGCGGCTGTGGTTGCCTGTCGAAAAGGACTGGCGCCTGAACGAACGCCATTATGGCGGACTGACTGGGCTCAACAAGGCGGAGACCGCCGCCAAGCATGGCGACGATCAGGTGAAGGTGTGGCGCCGCAGCTTCGACATTCCGCCTCCGGTGCTGGAAGCGGGCGGCGAGTTCGATCTGGCGGCCGATCGCCGTTATGCGGGCATCCCGATCCCGAACACCGAAAGCCTGAAGGACACGATCGCGCGCGTCCTGCCTTATTGGGAGGAACGGATCGCGCCCGACCTGCGCGCCGGCAAGCGCGTGATCATTTCCGCGCACGGCAATTCGTTGCGCGCGCTGGTGAAGCATCTGTCGAACATTCCCGACAGCGAGATCACCGAGCTGGAGATCCCGACCGGCCAGCCGATCGTCTATGATCTCGCCGACGATCTGACCGCCAAGGATCGCTATTATCTGTCGGAGCGCTGATCAGCGCGCGCTTTGGGGGAAGAGGATATGACCGCGCCATTGGTGGGCATCATCATGGGCAGCCGTTCCGATTGGGAAACGATGCGCCATGCCGCCGAAACGCTCGACGCGCTGGGCGTGCCGCATGAAACCCTGGTGGTTTCGGCGCATCGCACGCCCGATCGCCTCTACGACTATGCCAAATCGGCGGTGGGGCGCGGGATCAAGGTGATTGTCGCGGGTGCGGGCGGTGCGGCGCATCTGCCGGGCATGACCGCGGCGATTACGCGGCTGCCGGTGCTGGGCGTGCCGGTCGAATCCAAGGCGCTGAAGGGCATGGATAGCCTGCTGTCGATCGTGCAGATGCCGGGCGGCATCCCCGTCGGCACGCTGGCGATCGGCAAGGCTGGCGCGATCAATGCGGGGCTGATGTCCGCCGCAATCCTGGCCAACAACGATCCCGCGCTGGCCGACAGGCTCGACGCGTGGCGGGCCAAGCAGACCGCCGACGTCGCGGTCGAACCGTTCGACTGACCTTGAAGACGATTCCGCCCGGCTCGACCATCGGCGTCATTGGCGGCGGCCAGCTTGGGCGGATGCTCGCGATCGCGGCCGCCAATCTCGGCTATCGCACGGCCATCTACGCACCCGAAGCGAGTGGGCCGGCGGCCGAAGTCGCATGGCGCTGGGTTCGGGGCGGCTATGACGATGCGTCGGCCGTCGCGGCCTTTGCCGCCAGCGTCGACGTGCTGACCTATGAGTTCGAAAATGTGCCGGTCGCGCCGCTGGAGGCGCTGAGCCCGCTGCCGCATCCGCGCGCGCTGGCGGTGGCGCAAGACCGCGCGGCGGAGAAGGCGTTCGTCGAGGGGTTGGGCGGGCGTCCGGCACCCTGGGCGGTGGTCGACGATCGGGCGGGGCTCGATGCGGCGCTGGCGACAATCGGCGCGCCCGCGATCCTGAAGACGCGCCGCTTCGGCTATGACGGCAAGGGACAGGCGCGGCTCAAGAGCGAGGCCGACGCCGACGCCGCCTGGTCCGCGATCGGCGAAGCGCCCGCGGTTCTCGAAGGCTTCGTGCGGTTCGATCGCGAATTCTCATTGCTGGTGGCGCGCGGGCAGGACGGCGCGATCGTGTTGTGGGATCCGGTGCTCAACCGGCATGATGACGGCATCCTCGCGCTCTCGATCGTCCCCGCCGGGATCGCGCGCGATACGATCGCGCAGGCCGAGACGCTGGCGCGTGCGATCGTGGAAGCGCTCGATTATGTCGGGGTGCTGGCAATCGAGTTCTTCGACACGCACGAAGGCCCGGTGTTCAACGAGATGGCGCCCCGCGTACACAATAGCGGCCATTGGACGATCGAAGGCGCGGTCACTTCGCAGTTCGAAAACCACATCCGCGCGATCTGCGGCCTGCCGCTGGGATCGACCGCGCTTGCCGCGCCGCGTGTCGAGATGCGCAACCTGATCGGCGAACAGGCCGACGAATGGCCGACGATCCTCGCCGATCCGACCGCGCACCTGCACCTCTACGGCAAGGGCCAGGGCCGTCCCGGCCGCAAGATGGGGCATGTGACGAAGCTGGTGTTCTGACCTTCATCCTCCCCCGCCAGGGGGAGGTGGCGCCGAAGGCGACGGAGGGGGAGGATGCGACTCAAATGAGTTGGTCGCCGTCCTCCCCCTCCGTCAGCTAGCGCTGACATCTCCCCCTGGCGGGGGAGGATTTTAGGCACCCCGCTTCATCCCCGACATCGTCGCCTTGCCGAAGGCGCCGAGCATCACGACGCCCTCCAGCTTGCCGTCGTTGACGATCGCCTTGCCCACCAACGTCATCTTCATCGGCTTGGTGGTCGGCATCTTCCACGTCAGGCGGTGGCCTTCGATCCGCCCATCCTGCACCTCCAGCTCACCGACATCGGCGATGTTGGTACCGGTGAAGGCATCGCCATCCCGCACGATCGTGAGGACCGATTCCTGCGTGCCGAACGAGGCGACCGTCACGCAGTCCCAGACGCCCGCGATGGGATCGCCGCTCACTTGGCGCCCCCCGGCAGGGTGGTGGCTTCGATCGGCAGCTTGAGCTGATCGAGCTGCGGGCGGACCTTTGCGGCGTCGCCGACGACGACCCAGAGCAGTTCGTCGGGCTTGATCTGCGCGCGGATCGACGCATCGAGATCGGCGGCGGTCATCGCGCGATAGCGATCGGCGAGGTGATCGTAATAATCGTCCGCACGCTTGGCGTAGAAGTTGCGCTGCATGCCACTCAGCACGTCGGCGCCGGTTTCGAAGCTGCCCGGAAGTTCGCGGATCTTGCCGTCGATCGTGCGATCGCGCTCCACCTGAGTCACGCCCTTCGGGCCGAGGAAGGCGCGGGTGTCGGCAAGGATCGCGGCGATCGAATCGCCCGAGCGATCCGACTGGACCGGCGCATAGAGGAAGAAGGGCATGCGTTCGTCGACGCGGTTCACGATCGACGAGACGCCGTAAGCCCAGCCCTTGGTTTCCCGCAGATCCGAATTGAGCCGCGACAGGAAATCGCCGCCCAGCACGTCGTTGGCCGCCAGCAATGTCGCGATCTCGTCGGTGCCCTTGGCAGCGATCACCTGCCCGCCGAGGATCAGCGTCTGCGGCGAGCCGGGGCGATCGACCAGCAGGATGCGGGGCTTCTGTGCGGGGATCGGCGCGGTATCGGCCTTGGTGCCGGCCGCCCCCTTCCCCTTCCAGTCGCCCAGCCCGGTGTTGAGCGCAGCGACGATGCGATCGAGCGGCAGATCGGAAACGACGAACGCCACCCCCTTGTCGGGGCGCAGCCAGGCGTCGTGGAAGGCGCGCATGTCGGCGGACGACAATGTCTTGACCACCGCCGGATCGCCCGTGCCGCTGAACGGCACGCCATAGCCGTGCGCCGGCCCATAAAGCAGAGGCGGCAGGATGCGCGTCGCAATCCCCTGCGGCCGGGTGAGTTCGGAGGCGATGCGGGTCAGTTGCTGATTGCGCAGGCGATCGACCTCTTCGGGCGCGAAGGCAGGGTTGCGCAGCATGTCGGCATAGAGCGCGAGCGCGGGGGTGAGGTTCGCGCTGAGGCTGGTGACCGCCATGCTCGTCCGGTCCATCGCGGCTCCGGCGCCGATCGAGACGCCGAGACGCTCCTCCGCGATCGCGATCTCTTCCGAACTGAGGCTGGTCGTGCCTTCGTCGAGCAGCGCGAGCATCAGCGACTGGGTGCCCAGCTTCGCCTTGGGATCGGCGGCGTTGCCCGCGTCGAACGCGAAGGAGACGCGCGTCAGCGGCACCGTGTCGCGATGCGCGTAAAGCAGCTTCATCCCGTTCGCGAGCGTGGCATGCTCGACCTTGGGAAAATGCAGGTCGGCATCCTTGCCGATAGGCGGCATCGCGAGGCGCGGCTTGTTCTCGACAAGCTGCGCGGGCTTGGCCGGGGCGACCGGGGGCGCCTTGACGGGCGCGGGCTTCGCCTCCTCATAGCCGGCGCGCTGGCCGGGCTTGATGACGATCGTGAGCGCCGGGCGCGACATCCACTTGCGCGCGACCGCCGTCGCCTGCTCGGGCGTGGCGGCGGCATAGGCCGCGAGTTCGGCCTTGTAGTGGGCCGGATCGTTCGCATAGACCGCGCCCTCGGCCAGTCGCGACGCCTTGCCGCCCAGCCCGCCGACGACTTCGAGCCCACCGATCTTGTCGGTGACCTCCTGTGTCGCGACGCGGGCGACCTCGTCCGCGCTCGGCCCCTTGGCGAGCAGATCGGCGATGATCTCGTCAAGCCGCTTCGAAACCGTCGCGGGATCGACGCCGGGACGCACGTCGGCGCTGACGACCAGCATGCCGACATCTTCCATCGCCTGGATGCCGGCCGAGACGCTCACCGCCAGCTTCTCGCGCCGGACCAGCGCATTATCGAGGCGCGAGGCGTTTAGCCCTCCCAGCACGGTCGCGGCGACGTCGAGCGGGACGATATCCTTGTCGGTGATGCCCGGCACCGCCCACAGACGCATGATCCGCGTGGTCGCGACCTGATCGGTCATCTCGATCGTCTTGGGCGCGGCCAGCGTCGGCACGCTGATCGCAGGGTGGGTCACCTCCGGCCCGCGCGCGATATCGCCGAAATATTTCTCCATCAGCGGCTTTGCGGTCGCCGCGTCGATGTCACCCGCCAGCACGATCACGGCGTTGTTCGGGCCGTATTTCGCGCGGAACCACGCCTTCACATCGTCGAGACTGGCGGCATCGAGATCGGCCATCGAGCCGATCGTCGAGTGATGATAGGGATGCCCTTCGGGAAACAGCCCCTCCATCATCGCATAACGCGACATGCCATAAGGCTGGTTGTCGCCCTCGCGCTTCTCGTTCTGGACGACGCCGCGCTGGTTATCGAGGATCTTCTGGTCGATCGCGCCGAGCAGATGCCCCATCCGATCGCTTTCGAGCCACAGAGTGCGCTCCAGCCCCGCGGTCGGTACCGTTTCGAAATAGTTGGTGCGTTCGAAGCTGGTCGTGCCGTTCATGTCGGTCGCGCCGATCACCTGAAGCGGCGCGAAGAAATCGCCGGGCGAATTTTCCGATCCGTTGAACATCAGGTGTTCGAACAGATGCGCGAAGCCCGTCTTGCCCGCGGGCTCGTCCTTCGACCCGACATGATACCAGACCTGCACCGCGACGATCGGCGCCTTGCGATCGGTGTGGACGATCACGCGCAACCCGTTGGCCAGCGTGAAGCTGTCATAAGGAATATCGACACGGGCGACGAGATCGGGGAGCTTGGCGGTCGGCGCGATCTGCGCCTGGGTCAGTGCGAATGCCGGGGTCGAGGCCAGCAAGGCGAGGAGAGTGAAGGTGCGCGACGAACGGGTGCGGAATCGGGAAAGGAACAAGCAGGCTCTCCGCAAATGGACTAAGTGTCGAGAATAGCGTTGTTCGCCGGGACGGCAATCTTTGCGCCGCCCAGACTTGTGTTGCCCAAAAGTCACACCATATCCGGCCTATAAGCAACAGGGTATCACGAATGAACCTCGAGAAATTCACCGACCGCGCCAAGGGCTTTCTGCAATCGGCGCAGACCGTCGCGATCCGGATGAGCCATCAGCGGATCGCGCCTGAACATCTCCTTAAGGCGCTGCTCGAAGACGAACAGGGCATGGCGTCCGGCCTGATCGAGAAGGCCGGCGGCGACGCCAAGCGCGCGCTGAGCGAGACCGATCTGGCGCTGTCGAAGATTCCGGCCGTCAGCGGATCGGGCGCGCAGCAGACGCCCGGCATCGACAATGATCTGGTCCGCGTGCTCGATCAGGCCGAGCAGATCGCGCAGAAGGCGGGCGACAGCTTCGTCACGGTAGAGCGGCTGCTGGTCGCGCTGGCGCTCAGCCTCAACACCGCCGCCGGCAAGGCACTGCAGACGGCGAATGCGAAGCCCGAGGCGATCAACGCCGCGATCAACGAGCTGCGCGGCGGCCGCACCGCCGACACGGCAGGTGCCGAGGATCGCTACGATGCCCTGAAAAAATTCGCGCGCGATCTGACGCAGGCGGCGCGCGACGGCAAGCTGGACCCCGTCATCGGCCGCGACGAGGAGATCCGCCGCACGATCCAGATTCTGGCGCGGCGTACCAAGAACAACCCCGTCCTGATCGGCGAACCCGGCACCGGCAAGACCGCGATCGCGGAAGGGTTGGCGCTGCGCATCGCCAATGGCGACGTGCCCGATGGCCTGAAGGACCGCAAACTGATGGCGCTCGACATGGGCAGCCTGATCGCCGGCGCGAAATATCGCGGTGAGTTCGAGGAGCGGCTGAAGGGTGTGCTCGACGAGGTGAAGGGCGCCGACGGCGACATCGTCCTGTTCATCGACGAGATGCATACGCTGGTCGGTGCCGGCAAATCCGAAGGCGCGATGGATGCCGGCAACCTGCTGAAACCCGCGCTCGCGCGCGGCGAACTGCACTGCATCGGCGCCACCACGCTCGACGAATATCGCAAATATGTCGAAAAGGACCCGGCGCTCCAGCGGCGCTTCCAGCCCGTCTTCGTGGGCGAGCCGACCGTCGAGGATACCGTGTCGATCCTGCGCGGGCTGAAGGACAAATATGAGCTGCACCACGGCGTGCGGATCACCGACGGCGCGCTGGTTTCCGCCGCGACGCTCAGCAATCGCTACATCACCGACCGTTTCCTGCCCGACAAGGCGATCGACCTGATGGACGAGGCCGCGTCGCGGCTGCGCATGGAGGTCGAATCCAAGCCCGAGGAGATCGAGGCGCTCGACCGGCGGATCATACGCCTGAAGATCGAGCGCGAGGCGTTGAAGAAGGAGACCGATGCGGCGTCGGCCGATCGTCTCGACGCGCTCGAGACCGACCTCGCCGATCTGGAGGAACAGTCGGCGGCGCTCACCACGCGCTGGCAGGCCGAGAAGGACAAGATCAACGCCGACGCGAAGATCAAGGAGCAGCTCGACACCGCGCGCATCGCGCTCGACCAGGCACAGCGCCAGGGCGATCTCGCGCGCGCGGGTGAGCTGAGCTACGGCACGATTCCCGGCCTCGAAAAGCAGCTCGCCGAGGCGCAGGCCGCGTCCGAGGGCGCGATGCTGCGCGAGGAAGTCACCGCCGAGGACATCGCCGGCGTCGTCAGCCGCTGGACCGGTATCCCCGTCGACAGGATGCTCGAGGGCGAGCGTGAGAAGCTGCTCGCGATGGAAGCCGAACTGGGCAAGCGCGTGATCGGACAGAAGGACGCGGTCGAGGCCGTAGCGCGGGCCGTGCGCCGTTCGCGCGCGGGTTTGCAGGATCCGAACCGGCCACTGGGCAGCTTCCTGTTCCTGGGGCCGACGGGTGTCGGCAAGACCGAACTGACCAAGGCGCTGGCAGGCTTCCTGTTCGACGACGACAGCGCGATGGTTCGCATCGACATGTCCGAATTCATGGAAAAGCATTCGGTCGCACGCTTGATCGGCGCGCCTCCGGGCTATGTCGGTTATGAGGAAGGCGGCGTGCTGACCGAGGCGGTCCGTCGTCGCCCCTATCAGGTGATCCTGTTCGACGAGGTCGAGAAGGCACATGGCGACGTGTTCAACATTCTGCTCCAGGTGCTCGACGACGGGCGCCTGACCGACGGGCAGGGTCGCACGGTCGACTTCTCGAACACGTTGATCATCCTGACGTCGAACCTGGGCAGTCAGTATCTCGCCAACCTGGCTGACGATCAGCCGGTCGAGAGCGTCGAGGATCAGGTGATGGACATCGTGCGGGCGCATTTCCGGCCCGAATTTCTCAACCGCCTGGACGAGATCATCCTGTTCCACCGTCTGGCGGCGGGCCACATGGGGCCGATCGTCGATATCCAGGTTGGCCGCGTCGCCAAGCTGCTGAAGGATCGCAAGATCCGGCTGGAGCTGACCGACGGAGCGCGGGCGTGGCTGGGGCGGGTCGGTTACGACCCGGTCTATGGCGCGCGGCCGCTGAAGCGGGCGGTGCAGAAATATCTGCAGGATCCGCTCGCCGACGCGATCCTGCGCGGCGAGGTGCCCGACGGATCGTCCCTGACGATTGACGAGGGCGACGGAAAGCTGGAGTTGAAGACAGCGTGAAGATGTGGCCGGGAGTCAGATCCCGGCCATAATTCTGCAGACGGCGTTCAGCCGGGGTTAGGAACGATGAAGGCGCGGGACCGCACGACCAGATCGTTTGCACCCGTCTGTTGCTCGGCTTCGATCGCATCCCATTGCGCATTGGTGCGACATGTTTTCCGCTTCTTGACCAGCGAGCCTGTTTCCGGCTGGGTGACGCAGCGCACATAATCGGGCGACTTGCGATCTTTCACCTTAGGCGCATCCTCCGCAAATGCAGCGGACGATATTGTGGCAGCGAGTAGAGCGAGACCAACGAGAACTTTCATCTGATTTACCCCGTTTCGGATGGCTTACTATATGTCGAAGCCGGGTTGCCATCAACGGATCCTGGTGGATTTACGAGGTTTGGCGTGGCATCGGGGATGTCATGGTTTCGCAATCGGTTGATATCGCCAGCCTGGGGCGACAGGCCGCCACCCTGCTGTCGCAGCGACGGTACGAGCCCGCGGCGGACGCCTATGCCGCGTTGCTCGCCGCGCGCCCGGACAGCGCGAACGACTGGTTCAACTATGGCTATGTGCTGCGCTGCCTGCGCCGGTTCGAACCGGCACTGGATGCTTATGCCCGTGCGCTCGCACTCAACGTCGCGCAACCTGAAGAGGCGCACGTCAACCGCGCGGCGATCCTGTCGGATCACCTTCTGAGCGAAGCGGAAGCCGTCGCCGAACTGAACGCCGCGCTACGTGCCAATCCCCGCTACGTCATCGCGCTGCTCAATCTGGGGCACATCCACGAGGATCATGGGCGCCGGGCGGATGCGCGTGCCACATATGCGCGCGTGCTTGGGATCGATCCGCTCAACGGCCGCGCGCTCGCGCGGACCGCGGCGATCGACCAGTTCGAACAGGCACCTGAGCGCGCCGTCACCGCATTGCGCAAGGCGCTGCAGCACCGGCTGCACCCCGAAGATGCTGTCGAGATCGGCTTCGCGCTGGGCAACGCGCTCGACGCAGCCGGCCGATATAATGAAGCGTGGGCGGCGCTGCGATCGGCCAATGACGGGGCGCGGCGGCTCCGGTCACCCGCCGAAACCTATTCGCGCGACGCCCATGATCGCCTGGTCGACGCGCTGATCGCGGCGAAGCTGCCGCCGCCGCTTCCCGCCGGCAGCGACATGCCGCCTTTATTCATCTGCGGCATGTTCCGATCGGGATCGACACTGGCCGAACAGGTTCTTGCACGCCACCGCGATGTCGCCGCCGGTGGCGAACTGGAAGCGGTGCCCGCGATCGTGGCGCAGCGCCTGTCGCCTTATCCCGCGACACTGGAGTCGGCGACACCGGCTTTGCTGGCCGAACTGCGCGACCAATATCTCGGCGAGATCGCGACGCTTCGAGCCGGCGCGCGCATCGTCACCGACAAGCGACCCGACAATTTCCTGCATATCGGGCTGATCAAGACGCTGTTTCCGACCGCGAAGATCATCCACACGCGGCGCGACCCGATCGACACTCTGGTGTCGATCTACAGCCTCAACTTCGCCGACGGCGTCGCTTACGGGAACGACCTGGGCGACATCGTCCATCATATCCGCGCCTATCGCCGGCTGATGGACCATTGGTCGCGCCTATACCCCGACGATATCTTCGATCTCGATTATGATCGGCTTGTCACAAACCCGCAGCCCGTCGTCGAAGAATTGCTGGCGTTCGTCGGGCTCGATTGGGACGACGCCTGCCTGTCGCAGAAACCGAGCGAGGCATCGGTGCGCACCGCGAGCAGCTGGCAGGTGCGGCAACCGCTCCACAGTCGATCGTCGGGCCGATGGCGCAATTACGCACCGTTCCTGGCCGACGTGAGGCGCGCGCTCGGCTAGACAGTATCGGCCGCCTCGAAAAAGGCCGCCAACAGCTGCTGTTCGTCGGTTGTCAGATAGGGATTCCACACGTCGAGGATCAGGACGATCCGGATCTCGTCGCTGGCGTTCCATGCCTCGTGCTCGATCGTATCGTCGAAGCCGAAGGCCTCGCCGACCCGCCATTCGCGCGTCTCCCCGCCGACGCGGAAACGACAACCACCGGGAACCACGAGCGGCAGATGGATGATCGCGCGGGTGTTGGTGACGCCGGTGTGCGGCGGGATATGCGCGCCCGGTCGCAAGATCGAGAAGAAGGCCGACGGCGCCTTGCCCGGAATGTTCGTCTGCGGGATCGCCGCCAGCGCCGCGGCAGTTTCAGGGCAGGCCGCGCAGACCGGATCGTTGCGGACGCCATATTCCCACAGGAAGCAGGCGCTCCAGTCGAGCGAACCGTCGAGGCCCGACCATTTGGTCTCGGGCGAACCGGCATCCATGCGGACATAAGGCCGGATCAATGGCCCGGCATCGCGCAACATCGCGATCGCTTCGGCGGCGATGGCCTCGGTCCGGGCTTCGAGTGCGGGCAGCCACGGGAAATGCGCGCGATCGAAGAACTCGTCGGCGGGCAGGAAGGGATAATGCAGCCCTTCGCACTGGTTCGTGTAGATACGGCGCCGACCGAGGCTGTGGTCGACACAGGCGCGGAACCGGCGCGCGGCGTCGCCCATCGCATCGACCTTGTCGCCCACCAGCGCATCGAGCCGCGCGTCGATCCGACCGTTATGCGCAGCCAGAAAGGCCTCACCCCGGCGTGCCGCGTCGGCCACGATCGGCGGCTGCGGATCCACCGTGCGGGCGAGCTGGACCACCGCACTCCACCCGATCGCGGCGGCGATGGCGTCACCCCGGCGCTCGTGCAGCTCGGCAAGCCGGAGTTGCGCCATGAAATTGCGGCGATCGATCGCAAGCGCCTGTTCGAGCGCGCTTTGCTCACCCGCATCGTCCTGAAGCGTGCGGCAGGCCGTCGCGATGTTCATCCACAAAGCAGGCTGTTCGCGATCACGATCGGCGGCGGCCTCGAACCAGCGGCGGGCGGCGGCCGGATCGCTCCGGCGCAGCGCCGCCATGCCGCAGGCGTTGAGGATCAGCGGGTTTTCCGGCGCGAGGCCGCGCGCCTGATCGAGCAGGCGCCGTTCCGCGGCGGCATCGCCCGCATCGCGGGCGCGGGCGGCGGCGGTCAGGAGATCGTCCACGGACACAGGATCAGGCTTCGATCATCGGCAGATCGGGTATCGGCGACTTGCCTCGCGATGCCGAGGGTTGCACATCAGGGCCATGATCAGCATCTCCAGCCTCGGATTTCCGCTCACGCCCGAGTGGCTCGCCCATCGTTACGATCCGGATCATGACGCCTTCCAGTTCGTCGTGAGCGATCGCGCACAAAGGCAGTCCATTCCCTTCCTGACCGACGAGAACATGCCGCAGGCGCGCGAGCCATTGGTCGCGTCGCGGAACGACATTGCTGTTTCAGCGCCGGCGGCTCCGCTGCATTTCATATTCCATTCGGCTTACTGCTGCTCCACGCTGCTGGTCAATGCGCTCGACCAGCGCGGATCGGCGTCGGGGTTGAAGGAGCCCGTGCTGCTCAACGACATCGTCGGCTGGCGCCATCGCGGTGGCCAGCCCGAGCGGATCGGCGACGTCCTCGATCGATCGCTGACCCTGTTGGCGCGCCCGTTCGAAGAGGGCGAGGCGGTGATCGTCAAGCCATCCAATATCGTCAACGGGCTGTCCGCCGCGATGCTGTCGATGCGGCCCGATGCGAAGGCGATCCTGCTCCACGCCCCGCTCGGCGCCTTCGTCGGATCGATCGCGCGCAAGGGGATGTGGGGGCGGCTGTGGGTCCGCGAACTGCTGGCGAACCAGCTGGCCGAGGGGATGGTGCGGCTGGGCTTCGAACAGCGCGACTATCTGCTCCACACCGATCTGCAGGCCGCTGCGGTCGGCTGGCTGGCGCAGCAGGCGCTGTTTGCGGAGATCGCGCGCCGCTGGCCGGATCGCGTCCGGACACTCAACAGCGACGTGCTGACCGCGCGGCCACTCGAGACGTTGGCGGCGTGCAGAAGCTTTCTCGACTTGGGGGGTACCGTCGATCATCAGGCGGTGGTCGCCGACATATTCGGGCGCAATGCCAAGGATGGGACCGCCTTCGCATCGGGCCAGCGCGAAGCCGACCGTGTCGACGCGCAGGCGCTGCATGGCGATGAGATCGGCAAGGTGACCGAGTGGGCACTCGCGATCGCCGACAAGGCCGGGATTCCGATGGACCTCGACGGCGCGCTGCTGCGCTGATCGTATGCAGGCCGGCCGCATCGGCCGAGCCGTTCAATCTCGATAAGGCACAAAAAAGGGAGGCGCCCTTTCGAGCGCCTCCCGATCTTTGCCGTCGAAGTTCGACTTAGAACTTCAGGCGCGCGGTCACCGAGTAGCGGCGGCCGATCGCGTCGTAGGTCGACGGATAGGTGTTACCGCTGTTGAACGCGGTCGAACCCGTGGTCGAACCGACGATCGGCGGCTTCTTGTTGAACAGGTTGATCGCCGCCATCGTGACTTCGACATTGTCGGTCACGTTAACGCGGGTCGTCAGGTCGAACAGGCTGTAGGCCTTGATCCGGTTGAAGTCATAGCTGTTGCCAGCCAGCGGGCTCGGGCCGGTGACGGTGCCGCTGAAGATCCGGCGGTTCGCGGCGGTGAAGCCACGAGCGACGAAGTCAGAAGCTGAACCTTCATATTCGACCTTGTCGATCCAGCGCCAGAACAGCGACACGTCGACGCTGTCGAACGACAGGGTCGTGCGCTGCGTGAACGAGTATTCCGGCTGGATCGATTCGCAGTTGGCGCTGTAATAGCCGACGCAATCACGCGCATAGGCCGTCGAAGACGCCTGGAACACGTTCTTGTGCGTCCAGTTGCCCTGGAAGTTCAGGCCGAGCTTCACGACGTCGAAGTCGTACGTGTAGTTGAGCGCCAGATCGATACCGTCGGTCTTCAGACGGCCCAGGTTGGTGCGCGGCGACGGCAGACCCGGGATTGGGTTGGCCGCGGTCGACGTACCGCTGAGACGGCCGTTGGCGACGTTACGACGGATGCCGGTGCAGGCCGCCGAGGTAGCCGATGCCGCGGTGATGTTACCGAAGCAGGCGTTCAGCACGTCGTCCGGGGTCGCGCGCGTGATCGCGTTCTTGATGTCGATGTTGTAGTAATCGACGGTCATGGTGAAGTTCGGGAGGAACTCACGCGGCTGCAGGACGACACCGATCGTGTAGGTGTTGGCCTTTTCCGGCTGCAGGTTCGGGTTGCCGCCGCCCGTGTAGTTGGCCTGGCCAGCGCTCGGCGTCTGGATCGAGCCAGCTGCCACCGACGCTGCGGGAGCGCCCTGTGCACGGCAGATCGCCGCCAGGTTGGCGTTGGTCGTCGGTGCCGCACCCGCGCAAGGATCGCGGTTGAGGTTGGTCAGGCTCGTCACCACCGGTGCGAACAGCTCGGAGATGCTCGGCGCACGAACCGCGCGCTGATAGTTACCGCGGATCTTGAAGTCCTCGACCGGAGCCCAGGTGCCGCCGACCTTCCAGGTCGTGGCGCTGAACTTCGGGCTGCCAGCCGCATCGACCTTGTACTTCGAATAGCGGACGCCGGCTTCGGCGGTCAGCTCGTGGAAGAAAGGCTTGTCGGAAACGAGCGGCGCGATGATTTCGCCGAACGCTTCGCGGACGTCATAGCCACCCGAGAGCGGCAGGACCGCGCCACCGGCGCCACCCAGTTCACCCGGGACGAGCGCCAGGATGTCAGGAATGCGCTTCGCGACGTAGTTGCGATATTCGGCGCCCGCCGCGAATGCGATCGGATCCGAAGCCGCCGGCGAGGTGAAGCCGAAGTCACCGCTGAGCACGCCGTGGACCTGCGAAAGCTCGGTCTTGTTGGTGATCGTGCTCGAACCGTTCAGGAACGCAGCCTGCGCCGGCGTGATCGTGCCGAACAGGTTCAGCGGAACGCAGCTGTTGGCCGTGTTCACGCAGCTGGTGGTGTTCGTCGCGTTCAGCGCCTGCTGGACACGCGAGTTCAACACGTAGCCCGACTGGGTCTGCTGATTCTCCGATTCGCCATGCGAACCGTAGAGGTCGAACGACAGGGTGTCGGTGATATTGAACTTGGCGCCGACGTTGATGTCGAACTGCTGCGTGACATATTCGCTGACACGCGGGCCGATTTCGACCGTGCGGCGATAAACGGCCGGGATCGTGATCGTCGTCGGCGTGCAGGTGATGCCGCCGATCGTGCAGAGCTGGGTCTGCAGCGCAGGCGTCAGATACGGATTGGTGCGCGGAATGTCATAGCCGACGCCGAAGATGCCCGACGGCGCGACGATGGTCGACACCTTGTTCTTCGAGAACATGCCGCGCGAATAGACTTCGATCGAATCCGACACTTCATAACGCGCCGCGCCGTACATGTTGAAGCGCTCGAACGGCGTGCTGTAGATGTTGTACGGGTTGAAGTTGAAGCCCTGATAGAAAGGCACGAACGCCGTACCAGCCGGGTTGATCTGGAAGTCGCCGCCCGAAGCCGAAATGGCCGTCGGGGTCGAGGTGAACGACGAACCCGAAGCCACGCCGGTGGTGGTGCTGATGCCGAAGATGCCCGAGTCACGATCGCCCTGATAGATGGGGTCGGACTGCTGATAACCGAGGCTCAGAACCGCGTTGCCGCGACCGTCGTCGAAGTTGGCGCCAACGGTCATGTCGACGCGAATGTTGTGGCCGTCACCCTTTTCGGTGATGCCGTTCTGAACCTGCAGGTCCATGCCCGAGAAATCGGCACGCGTGACGAAGTTGACGACACCCGAGATCGCATCCGCACCGTAGGTGGTCGATGCACCGCCGGTCAGCACGTCAACGCGCGAAACCAGGGCAACCGGGATGTTGTTGAGATCGACCGCGCCGTCGGAGTCGGCGGGGATGATGCGCTTGCCGTCCAGCAGGACGATGTTGCGCTGTTCACCCAGGCCGCGCAGATCGACCTGCGACGTACCGTTGTTGCCGTTGTTGACGTTCGCACCAAGGCTGGGAACGACGCCCGGAATGTTGCGGATCAGCTGTTCGGCGTTGGTGGTCTGGCGCAGCGAGATTTCGTTCTCACCGACGCTGGCAACCGGGCTCGACGCCGTGAGGTTCGGATTGCGAATGAGCGAGCCGGTAACGACGATGACGTCGCTGTCGGACGCGGCCGCATCCGCCGGCGGGGTGCCCTGCGCGAAGGCAGGCGTCGCAACCATAGACAGCGCGATCGACGCGGCGCTGACGCCGAGCCCAAACCGGGCGGTCTTCTTGAAGTTATTCGTCACTTTCCAGTCCCTTTTCTGGAGTGAGCGGAGCTGAAACGCCCCCCTGCTCAACCCTTCCGGGAAACGGTTTGGCGCTGGCACGCCTCACCCGCCCCTTTCAGGCATGGCAACAGATGTGCAAGAAATCCGATCGGGCTGTAAAGCGGACGTTAAGGTCGGGAGCGTGTTGCGCCGTCGTTGTCGCCTTTTTGCAACAGTTGCGACATCTCGTTGCTACACTGCGCCCTGCAGGGTCATAATATTTCAAATGGATGGAGATTGCATTGCCAAACCGCGCAAAAATCCTGCTCCCCGCCGTCATTGTCGCGCTGCTCGCGCCTGCGGTGGCGGCTGCACCCGAAGCGCGCCGGCCCGAGATGTTCGATAAGCTGGTCGCCTGCCGCGCGATAACCGAGCCGACCCAGCGGCTTGCCTGCTATGACGCGCAGGTGAGCGCGCTCGACGCGGCCGAGAAGAATGACGACCTGGTGATCATGGACCGCAAACAGGTGCAGGAGACGCGCCGCTCGCTGTTCGGCTTCACGCTTCCCAAATTTTCGCTGGGCGGCAAGAAGCTGGACGAGAAGGACGACACCAACGAGATCGAATCCACCGTCCAGTCGGTGCGGCGCGCGGGCAATGGCTGGTCGTTCGTCCTGGCCAACGATGCCGGCACCTGGGAAACCAGCGATGGCATGGCGACGGCGCCCAAGATCGGCGACAAGATCCGGATCAAGAAGGCGACGATGGGCAGCTTCCTGGGATCGGTCGGCTTCAACCGCGGCGTTCGTTTCCGCCGCGTCCAGTAAAGATCAGGGCATCGGCCCGGCGAGCGGTGCCGGGTCGATGCGAGCATCGCGCCATTTCATTGCCCAGTGAAGGTGCGGGCCGGTCGCGCGCCCGGTCATCCCGATCGCGCCGACGATCTGGCCGCGCCGCACGATATCGCCTCGCCGGACGTCGATCCGCGAGAGATGGAGGAAGGCGCTGTTCAGGCCCATGCCGTGATCGATCATCAGCAGATTGCCCTCCAGGCTGAAGGGCGCATCGGCGGCGAGGATGATCACCCCGTCTGCGGGCGCCGCGACCGGTGTACCGGTCGGCCGTGCAACGTCGACCCCAGCATGGAACGCGCCGGGTTCCCCCGCATAGATACGCTGCGATCCGAACACACCACTGATCCGCCCGGTCGCAGGCCAGGCGAGCGCCTGACGCCACCCCTGCGCGCCCGTATCGGTCGCACGCGCCGTGACGATCCGGTCGAGCTCGATCTTGCGGCGGGCGAGAAATTCGGGCGTCGGCGTCGTCCCGCGCGGCAGCGTGGGGAGCGATTCGATCTTCCAGGCGTGCGGCAAGATCGACAAGGCAAGCTGGTGCCGGCTGCCATCCGCCATCGTGGCGACGAGCAAAGCGGTCGCCGGCGCATCGCGATCGAAGCCGATCAGGAAATGGCGATCGGTGGCGAAGGGCACCGGCTTGCCATCGAGACCAAGCGCCACGGTGCCCGTCGGCACGATCCCGGAGGCGAGACCGCCCTGTTCGATCCGGCCGCTGAGCGCGAAATCAGCCTTGGTGGCCATAACGGTGGCAGACGGACGGACGGGAGCGGCGGAAACCGGAGGAGGAGGTGGCGGCGCGCTGGGTGCAACGCATCCGCCAATCAGCAGGAAACCGGAAAGCGCGCCCGCCCGAAGGCGGATCAAGCGCGGCGTTCCGCGGCGGTCGCTTCCTCGGCGGAGGCATAGGCTTCCTGCCGCGCGACACTCCAATATTTCAGATTGTCGAGCGCGACAGGCGCGCCGCTGACCGCACAGACGACATGATCGCCAGGCACCAGCACGCGAAACCCGTTCGCGAGATAGTGCAGCTTGGCCTGGCGGCTGTGGGACATCAGCATCGAAAACTCCTCGGCCGCCGATATAACGACAAGGATGCGGTTAGAACAGGTCGGGTTGCGCGGGCACCGGCGCGGACGCTGCCTTTCCGCCGCGATCGGTGCGCACATCGACCGGACCGTCGGCGAAATGGAGCGTCAGCGCAGTGGCCGTGCGTGCCGCATCGGCGCTCGCCACCACGCCCCCGCCGCGCTTCTCGACACGGACATAGCCGAGCCGCAGCGGCCGATCGGGATGGAGGCTTTCGGCGAGGCGCCAGATACGGTCGAGCCGGTCGCGCCGCTCGTCGATACGGCGAGTGACCAGTTGCGGATCGAGGCGGACTGCTTCGAAACGCTCCGTGGCTCGGGCCAGCCGCTGAGCCAGCAAAGCAGGGCGAAGCGCGCCCGCCGCATGCGCCAGATCGCCGCGCGCGATCGCGATCCGCCGTTCGAGCCCGCGCCCCACCCTCTCACCAAGATCGTCGACCTGCTGGCGACGCGCATCGAGCAATTGTGCGGGCCCCGGAAGGAGCCGGGCGATCGCTTCGAACCTTTCCCCCGCACGCTCCTGATACCGCGCGAGCAGACGTCCCGCGCGCGCGCCGAGCTCGCGGATATGGTGAGCGAGATCAGCGCGCACCGGCACCGCGATCTCGGCTGCAGCGGTCGGCGTGGGCGCACGCAGATCGGCGGCGAAGTCGCACAGGGTCGTATCGGTCTCATGCCCCACGGCCGAGATCACCGGGATCGGCGATTCGGCAACCGAGCGCACGACCGCCTCTTCGTTGAAGGCCCACAGATCCTCGATCGATCCGCCACCGCGCGCGACGATGAGGAGATCGGGACGCGGGATCGGCCCGTCGGGTGCCAGCGCGCCGAAACCGCGTACTGCATTCGCCACCTGCTGCGCCGCGCCCTCCCCCTGCACCAGCACCGGCCACAGGATCACGCGGGTCGGACAGCGATCCTCAAGCCGATGGAGGATATCGCGGATCACCGCACCGGTGGGCGAGGTCACCACCCCGATCACGCGCGGCAGGAAAGGAAGCGGCCGCTTGCGCCCTTCATCGAACAATCCTTCGGCCGCCAGCGCGCGGCGGCGCTGGTCGAGCAGCGCCATCAGCGCGCCCGCGCCCGCAATTTCCATACGGTCGATCACGATCTGATATTTGGACCGGCCCGGATAGGTGGTGAGCCGCCCCGTCGCGATCACCTCGATCCCGTCCTCGGGGCGGAAACGCAGCATGTTCGCCTGCCCTTTCCAGATCACCCCGTCGATGACGGCGCCGTCATCCTTCAGCGCCAGATAACAGTGGCCCGATGCGACCCTTTTGAATCCCGAAATCTCGCCGCGCACGCGAACATGGCCAAACTGGCTTTCGACCGACCGCTTGAGCGCGCCCGACAGTTCGGACACGCTTTGCGCGGGCGCGTTGTCGCCCGGCAACTCCTCGGCTAACAGGCGGCCTTCGCCCGAACCGGGCTGCGTCGAGGGGAAGTCGTTCATGATCGTCCTGCTGCTCGGATCGGGGGGCCGCGAACATGCGCTCGCGTGGAAGCTGGCGCAATCCGAACGGCTGACCAAGCTCTTCGCCGCACCCGGCAATCCGGGGATAGAAGAGGTGGCGGAGTGTGTCGACCTCGACCCGACCCACATCGAATCGGTGCTGGCCTTCGCGCGCGACGAGAATGTCGGGCTGGTGGTGATCGGGCCGGAAGCGCCGCTGGTGGTCGGTCTCGCCGATCTGCTGCAGGCGAACGGCATCCTGTGCTTCGGCCCAACCCGGGCGGCGGCGCAGCTCGAAGGATCGAAGGGCTTTACGAAGGATCTGTGCGCGCGGGAGAACATTCCGACCGCCGCCTATAAGCGCTTCACCGACGCGACGACGGCGAAGGCGGCGCTGTCGGAGTTCGGCCTGCCGGTGGTGATCAAGGCCGATGGCCTCGCCGCGGGCAAGGGCGTGGTGATCGCCGAAACCTCGGCCGAAGCCGAGGCGGCCCTCGACGACATGTTCGCTGGCGGGTTTGGCGGTGCGGGCGCCGAAGTGGTGATCGAAGAATTCCTGACCGGCGAGGAAGCGAGCTTCTTCGCGCTGACCGATGGCATGACGGTGGTTCCGTTCGGATCGGCGCAGGATCACAAGCGCGTCGGCGATGGCGATGTCGGCCCCAATACCGGCGGCATGGGCGCCTACAGCCCCGCCCCCGTCCTGACCGCAGACCTCGAAGCGCGCGCGATGCGCGAGATCGTCGAGCCGACCGTCCGCGCGATGGCGGCGGCGGGCATGCCCTATGCCGGTGTGCTCTATGCCGGACTGATGCTGACCGCCGATGGCCCCAAGCTGATCGAATATAATGCGCGCTTCGGCGACCCCGAGTGCCAGGTGTTGATGATGCGCCTGGAGGACGATTTGCTGCCGATTCTCCTCGCGGTTGCCGAAGGCAAATTGGCCGAGGTCGCACGACCCAGCCTGTCGCCCAACACCGCACTGACCGTCGTCATGGCGGCGAACGGCTATCCCGGCACGCCGGCGAAGGGCGGGCACATCCGCCAGATCGTCGAGGCCGAGGCGAAGGGCGCCAAGATCTTCCACGCGGGCACCTATCGCGGCGCGGCCGGCCTCGTCGCCAGCGGGGGCCGCGTGCTCAACGTGACCACGATCGAAGCCGACATCGGCCGCGCCCGCGACACGGCCTATGCCGCGGTCGACGCACTCGATTTCCCGAGCGGCTTCTGCCGCCGCGACATCGGCTGGCGCGAAATGGCACGGCAGCGGAACGGTTGAGCCGCAGGGGCATTTGAGAGGAGACGGGGTGGCAACGCCCCGCCCGAAAATAGAAGGGCAAAATATGTCGAACACCACCCTCATCATCATCGCGGTCGCGGTCGTGCTGGTGATCGCCGTCATCTTCCTGCTGACCCGCAAACCTACCGCACAGGTGCCGCCCGCGTCGGTCGCAAAGCCTGCCGCCCCCGCCCCCAAGCCCGTCGAGCAGCCGCATAGCGGGATCGCCGATGGCGCCGCTGCCGCGATGCTCGATGTCGCCGGGCCGGTCGTCGGCGTCGACCTGAATCCTGATCTGCCGTCGGACGACCTGACCCGCATCAAGGGCCTGGGGCCGAAGGCGCAGGCGGTGCTCAACAGCATCGGCATCCACCGTTATTCGCAGCTAGCGGCGCTCGATCCGGCGCAGGCGGGCGAGGTCGACGGCCGGATGGGCAATTTCAAGGGCCGCATCCACCGTGACGAATGGGTCGATCAGGCACGCTTCCTGGAGCAGGACGACACCATCGGTTTCGAAGCGAAATACGGAAAGCTCGGTTAACCTCTGCGCCGCTCGGCCAAGGCGGCGGCCTTGATCGCCGCCTCGACCCCGTCCCCGACCGCCAGTTCCAGCCGATCCCATGACTTGCGGGTGATGCTGGAGAGCAACCGCGGGCCATCCTCGCCGTCGCCAAGGCTCAGCACCACCCGCATCTGCGCGGTGCGGGTATGTTCGGCGGCGACGATCCGCGCGGAAATGTGATTGAGCGCGCTATCGACAGTCTCTGTCTTCGACAGCGTAACGTCGGCCGCGCGAATCCGCAGCCGGACCAACGGATCGGCATCCCAGCGCCCCGGCACCTGGAGGAACGTCTCACCGATCCGGCAGGTGGTGATGTCGTAATCGGCGTCATAGCCGACCGGCGCAGCCTTCAGGATGACCAAAGCGTCGCCGGCACGCGCCAGGGGCAGCGACAGATCGGACAAGATCGCATTCGCCTCACCCGCCGCGATCACCGCGCCTTCATCGACCAGTACGATATTGTCGGCGAGCCGCTCGACCTCGTCGCGATCATGGCTGACGAGCAGGATCGGGAGCGGAAGGCGATCGCGCAGCTCGGCGATCATCGCGATCACATCGAGCTTCATCTCGCCATCGAGGCCGGTCAGCGGCTCGTCCATCAGCAGGAAAGCGGGGCAACCGAGCAGCGCCCGGCCGATCGCCACACGCCGCGCCTCCCCGCCGGACAACGTCCTCGGCTTGCGATCGAGCAGTGCGCGCAGGCCGAGCAGGTCGACCAGCGCATCGAACCCTATCGGCGGGATACGCCCCCCCGCCAGCCGCGCGCCATAATCGAGATTGTCGCGCACATTGAGATGCGGAAACAGCCGCCCGTCTTGAAAGATATAACCGCAACGCCGCTCCTCGATCGGGACCGCGATCCCGCCCGCGCGATCGTAGAGCGTCCGCCCGCCGACTGCGATCCGGCCCGAATCGGGCTGACCGATGCCGGCGATCATGTCCATCAGCGTCGTCTTGCCCGCACCCGACGGCCCCAGCACCGCCGTCAGCCCCGCGCCGGCGCGAAAATCGAAAGCGAAGCGCATTCCGCCCAGCACCCGGCCAATCGCAACGTCGAAGCTCATGCGGTACGCCGCTTCACGAGCCATTCGGCAAGCACCAGCGCGCCGAGCGACAGGATGATCGAAACAATCGACAGCCGCATCACCTCCGCCTCGGTCCCCGGCATCTGGAGCAGGCTGTAGATCGCGATCGGCAGGGTGCGCGTTTCCCCCGGAATGTTGGACACGAAGGTGATCGTGGCGCCGAACTCGCCCAGGCTGCGCGCGAAGCCAAGTGCAGTGCCCGCCGCGATGCCCGGCAGGACCAGCGGCAGCGTGATCGTACGGAACACATGCCAGCGCCCGCCGCCCAGGCTGCGCGCCGCATGTTCGATGCGGGGATCGAGCGCCTCGATCGACAGGCGGATCGTGCGCACCATCAACGGCAGACCCATCACCGCCGCCGCGATCGCCGCACCGGTCCAGTGGAACAGCACCGACAGCCCGAACCACTCGCGCAGCGGCGCGCCGATCGGCCCAGTCGGCAGAAAAGCTTCCAGCAGCATATAGCCGGTCACCACCGGCGGCAGCACGAGTGGCAGGTGTACCAGGCCATCGACCAGCATTTTGCCCGGAAAGTCGACGCGCGCGAGCAGCAGCGCGAGCGCGATACCAATCGGCAGGCTCGCGATCACGCCGACCACCGCCACCTGCACGGTCAGGAGGATTGCCTCCGCCCCGTCTGGCCCGATCCCAAACATATCAAGACCCGTCATAATATCGATCATGGCCTAGGCCGGAATAGCTGTCATCGCCCTAACGGACCCAAAGCGGGCAAATCACCAAAATGGCGCAGAAGCCCGGAAATCCGCCCAAGACCGGTCGCCGCACATGCGAAGAGAGAAAGCGCCCCTGGCATTATTGAAGCCAATGTCAGGAAAATTGTTGCTCTATATCAACGGTTTCGCATTTTTCTTTTGCTGCAGAGCAAAAAAATGCTTGATCCTCGTTGTTCGCAGATGCACAAAGAAGCTGCCTTTCAGGCATCCTCTCCTAAAACTTTTCAGGCCGGTCCTTCGGGATCGGCCCTTTTTTTTGTTTTTGCCCTCAGGCGCCGGGCGGAGCGCATCCGCGCTCCTTGGCTTCGCGCCAATAAGGCGCGGCGGCCGTTCGGCCTTGCGGAGCCTGCGGCTCCGACGCTGATCTGAAGGGTGGAACGAGGCGTAGCCTCGCAAGGCCGAACGGCCGCCCGAGCTTATTGCGAGGAAAGCCAAGGGCGGCGGATGCCGCCCGCCCGGCGCCTGAGGGCTAAAACAAACTAGGCAGCGCCTAGGATGAAGGCGCGCACCTGCGGGTAGATCTGATTGTCCCACTTCCTGCCCGAAAAGACGCCATAATGACCGACACCGGGCTGAAGATAATGGCGCTTCATATGCGGGCGAAGCGACGTGCACAGATCGTGCGCCGCCGCCGTCTGGCCGACCGAGCAGATATCGTCGCGCTCGCCTTCGACCGTCAGCAGCGCCGTGCAGCGAATCTTCGCGCAATCGACCCGCCGCCCACGATAGTCGAGCTCGCCCTTCGCCAGCAGCACCCGCTGGAACACGCGATCGACCGTTTCGAGATAATATTCCGCCGCCATGTCGAGCACCGCGAAATATTCGTCGTAGAATTCGCGGATCACCTCCGCCTGTTCCTCCTCGCCATCGGCGAGATGCTGGTAGAGCGCGCGCAGCTTGTCGCCATGCCGGCTGAGGTTCATCGACATGAAGGCGGTCAGCTGCAGGAAGCCCGGATAGACGCGGCGACCGGCCCCGGCATAACGCCAGGGGACGTGCGTAATCAGATTGTCCGCAAACCAATCGAGCGGCTTGGCCGTGGCGAGGTCGTTGACCGACGTGGGGTTGATCCGGACGTCGACCGGGCCGCCCATCAGCGTCAGGCTGCGCGGGGTGCAGGGATGCTTGTCCTCCGCCATCAGCGCCGTCGCCGCCAGCGCCTGCACACAGGGCTGGCACACCGCGAGCATATGCGCCCCCGGCCCCAGTTCCTCCATGAACATGATCACATGGTCGAGATATTCGTCGAACCCGAACTGGCCGGCGGTCAGCGGTATGTCGCGCGCATTCTTCCAGTCGGTAATATAGACGTCATGGTCGCGCAGCATCGTCGATACGGTATTGCGCAGGAGCGTTGCGAAGTGGCCCGAAAGTGCGGCAACGATCAGCACCTTGGGTTGTTCGGCCATCGTCTCGCCACCCTTCACGAAGCGGACGAGGTTGCCGAAGGGGGTCGATCGCAAGACCTCCTCGCGCACCGGCACCTCGCGATTGCCCGACAGCACCGATGTGATCTTGTAGGACGGCCGATCATGCGTCAGCCGGGTGTTGGCGGCCATATCGAGCGCGGCGAACCAGCTGCGCGCCAGCGGCGCCTCCGCCCAGTCGCCGAGCGCAGGCCGCGTGGCCAGACCGGCCGACGCGAACATGCGCATCGGCTCCATGATGTCGCTCAGGCCCTGATAGAATTGATACAGCATCGAACGAACGCGCCCCCGCCTCCGATCCTGTCCAGCCGCATCAAGAGACTCGCAACGGGATCGGAATGTGCATAATCCATTATATGCTGCAGTGCGCCATAAATGTTTGCTAGGACGTGGCGGGACGGTACGACAAGCTGGGCACGAAGGGAGAGGGCGATGGCGAACGCGGTCCTGACCATATCGAGCAAGAATTATTCATCCTGGTCGCTGCGTGGCTGGCTGCTGTGCAAACTTGCCGGTCTCGACGTGACCGAGGAACGCGTTCCGATCGACGCCCCCGGCCAGCGCGCCGAGCTGCTCCTGCTGTCGCCGTCGGTGCTGGTGCCGCGGCTGACGCATGACGATGTGAGCGTGTGGGACACGCTCGCCATCGCCGAATATCTGAACGAATGCTTCCCCGAAGCCGGGCTCTATCCAGCCGACGCGAAAGTCCGCGCGCATTGTCGCAGCATATCGGGCGAGATTCATTCGGGTTTCCACAATCTACGTTCGGCGCTTCCGATGAACCTGAAGGCGCGCAACGACAGTTTCCGCCTGTTCGCCGGCGCGAAACCCGACATCGATCGGATCCAGGCGATCTGGCGCGAATGCCTGTCGGCTTATGGCGGCCCGTGGTTGTTCGGGGACAAGCCGACCGTCGCCGATGCGATGTTCGCCCCCGTCGCGACCCGCTTCCAAACCTACGCCATACCGCTCGACGCGCAGAGCCGCGCCTATAGCGCGACCGTGCTCGGCTGGGACTTCGTCAAGGCATGGACCGCCGCCGCGATTGCGGAGCCCGAGGAAATGGAAGAGCTCGACGCGGAATTCTAGGATTTCTCTTCGGGCATGAGTGGCACGAGGCCGGAAGCGAAGGCCATCCGCACCGCTTCCGCCACGCTGCGTACGCCGAGCTTTTCCATCAGGTGCGCGCGATAAATCTCCACGGTGCGCGGGCTGATATCGAGCTGATAGGCGATGACCTTGTTGGCGCGGCCTTCGACCAGCCCCATCAACACGTCGCGTTCGCGCGGCGTGAGTTTTTCGATCTGCTCGCGCGACGCGCGCGCAACGCGCTCCATGCGTTCACGATCCTCGATCCGAGCGAAAGCGGTTTCGATCGCGGTGGTCAGGGTTTCCGCGCTTGAAGGTTTCTCCAGGAAGTCGCTGGCGCCCGCCTTCATCGCTTCGACCGCGCGGGAAATGTCCCCGAAGCCAGTGAGCACGATCGTTTCGAACCGTCCGTCGAGCAAGCGGACCTCACGCAGGACGTCGAGTCCGTTCATGCCGGGCAGCGCGAGATCGAGCAGCAGGCAACCCGACGGCAGCATCGCCAACTTGGCGATGAACGCCTCGCCCGACGCGAAGCTCACCACTTCGACATCGAGCCGGGTCTTGACGACCATCGCCACCGAGGCGCTGAACCCTTCGTCATCATCGACCAGATAGATGCATCGCGTCATCAGGCGGCTCCCCCGACAGGCCCTGCGACCGGCAATGTGAACTGGAAAATGCTGCCGCCGCCATCGGCAGGCACGACGGATAAGGTACCGCCATGCGCTTCCACGATCCGGCGCGAGATCGACAGGCCAAACCCCATCCCCTCCCGCTTCGTGGTGGCAAAGGGGCGAAACAGCTGTTCGTACATGGCCGGATCGATACCCGGACCATGATCCCGCACGGAAAGGACCAGCATGGCATCGTCACGCATAGTTGAAGAAACTATCAGGTCGCGACCCATCCCGCCATCCGCCGCCATCGCGTCCGCCCCGTTGCGGATAAGATTGACCAGCACCTGCTGAATCTGAAGGCGATCGCACATCACTTTGCGGCTGCTCGCCTCGAACGCATAGCGGATGCGGATGTCGCGCGATCCACGGTTGATCATCGCGAGTGCGGTCGCCTCTTCCGCCAGCGCGACGATGGGCTCGGGCCGCATGTCGATTTCGCCACGGGTGATGAACGCACGCAGCCGGCGGATGATCTCGCCGGCCCGGCTGGCCTGTTCGCTCGCGTGGCGGATCGCCTCGATCGCGGGCTGGTGCCGTTCATCCTCTCCCAACATGATGTCGGCGGCGCCCAGAAAGTTGACGATCGCCGCCAGAGGCTGGTTGATCTCATGCGCGAGGGCCGCCGCCAGTTCACCCATCATCCCAGCTCGCGAAACCTGATCGAGCTGCGATCGGAGCCGCACCAACCGGCCTTCGGCCTCGATCGCGGGTCGCATGTCGCGGCCGGAGATTACGAACATGCAGCGATCGTCGACGATCGTCTCGCTGACGGTGGCAAGAACGGGGACTTCTTCGCCATCGAACCGGCGGAAGGTGATGCGGCCCGGCCACCGGCGGCTGTCGTCGACCAGCTCGGCCATGGACCGAGCCTTGCTGCTTCCGTCCGCCGGCCGGGCACCGATGCTGAGTATCTCGATGCCGATCAGCCCACCTGGTTCACAACCGTAAAGCACATCTGCGGCGGCACTCGCCGAACGGATCACGCCATGCTCATCGCACACCACCAGCGCGTCGGGCATCGTCGCCAGGATCGCGCGCATCTCCGCCTCCGCCGCGCGCAACGCATGCTCACGCGCGATGCGGTCGGTGACGTCGAGATAGGTGCCGATCACCCGGAGCGCCTTCCCGTCGTCATCATAGATGATCCGCGCCCAGCTTTCGGCGTGGCGGGTGAGGCCGTCTTCGTCATCAAACGGCATTTCGAAATGAACCCGAACCTGCCGCTGGTCGATCGCGAGACCCAACGTGTCGGCCACGCGGTTGCTGAGACCACGCGGGTTGTCCTCGCGGCCCAGACTGCCGTGAAACAGCGCCTGATCGCCCGTCGACCAGCGTAGCCGCTCCGCAACCAGATCATATTCGTAAATGAATATCCCCTGCACCGCGACGGCAGTGGCGAGCCGGGCCTCGGTGATCGCGATCGCCTGATCACGCAGCCGCACTGCGGATTCGGCGGCACGGCGTGCCGTGATGTCCGTCAGCGCGATGACGGTGGTCGCCGATTGCCCCGGCATCGTCACCGCCCGGGCCTGCCCAAAGATCACCAGTTCATGCCCGTCACGGTGCAGTTCGACGCGTTCGACTTCGACGCCGTCCTCGTTCGATATGGATATGCTGGCGAGAAGTTCGTCGCGCCGCCGGCCGATAGCCTCCTTCGCGGTCCATCCGTAAATCTCGGTACAGCCATGCGACCAGTATCGGATGATTCCGTCCTGACCGACGACCATCACGGGTGCGAGATCGATCGTATCAACCAAAGCATCGCGCTCGGCACGGTTTCGGGCGGACCGCTCGGCCGCACGGCCGACGATCGCGGTCGCGATCGCGACGTTGAGCACGACGACAGCCGCATCGATCATCGCGGGATGCAGATGCGCCATCTGCGCTGCGGCGTGGAGCAGTATCTGGGCAACCGCGACCGCGATGATGATCCCGGGCAGATGCCAGCCCTCGATCGCCGCCGTATCGGCATCGATCGCGAAATAACCGGGCCAGCCGTCGCCATGCCGCCAGATCAGGATCGCCCCGGCCAGCGTCGCGAAGATCAGCGCGCCCGGCGCCGCAAGCAACAGGGTTCGCGGCCCCAACTCGCTCAGTTCGATGCCGATGACATGTCCGATGACGACCGTGGCGGAAAACAGAAGCACGATCGTCGCCAGCACCACGGCGACCTTCGCCGGCCAGCCGCCCCGGCCGCTATCGGGCCATGATGCCGCTGCGAGCATCAGCAGGATCAGTATTGCCGCGATCCTGGTCGTCGCCAGTCGCGGGGGATCGGGCGAAGGCAGAAACGCGTTCACACTCCGGTCGATCATGCCGTCGATATTCAAGATCGGCGCGATCGTCGGCAGGCAGGCGAGCAGCACGCCGACGACGATCAGGATTCGCGAAGCCCGCGGCGCGTCGAAAAGACGGGCGATAAGACCAACCGCCAGCGCAATCGCGGATGCGGCAACGACCGGCGGCGTCGCGAGACGGCTCAGCCCGAGGGTCGCAACACGGGGCTCGCCCGCGACCCACCCGACGAGCACGGCCCCGCCGAGCAGCACGCATGTGCCGCTGGCCACTGCCGACAGGCGCGCCGCCATGCGGCGACGACCCGGATTCTGAGACCCGCTGCCCGTCTCCCCCTCCAACAGGCCATTGTCGTTATCGGAAGTGTAACACCGAGCACAGAAGCGGGGAAGCCGGATAATCTTATGAAAAGCTTCGGATTTTTCTGCCCGTCTAACGAGACTTCGCTATTGCGACGATGCTTTCTGCTTCAGCGAGATGGAGCCGCTCCACCATCTCGCCTCCGACCCGGATCGCGCCCTTGCCGGCATTTTCCGGGTCGGCGAAGCCTGCGATCGCGGCTTTGGCCCATGCCACCTCCTCCTCGGACGGACCGAACAGGCGGTTGGCTGGCTCGACCTGCTTGGGGTGGATCAGGCTCTTGCCGTCGAAGCCGAAGATCTTTGCCTGGCGGCACTGCGCCTCCAGTCCGTCCTGATCGTCGAGAACATTATAGACGCCATCGATGATGCCGACGCCATGGCCTTTCGCCGCCGCGACGGCGAGCCCCATCATGCCGAGGAAGGGCGCGCGATCGACCGTCAGCTTGGCGCCCATTTCCTTGGCGAGATCGTTCGTGCCGAGCACGAAGCATGCCGAGCGCGCCGCCGACGCTTCCGCAATTGTATCGAGCCGGAAGATCGCGCGGGTCGTCTCGATCATCGACCAGAAGCCCATTTCCGGCGCGGACGACAGCGCGGCATGATAGCGGCCGACCTCTTCGGCGCTCGACACCTTCGGTGCCAGTACCGCGTCGGCACCGGAGCCCGCCGCGGCCGCCAGATCGTCGGCGCCCCAAGGGGTATCGAGCGCATTGACGCGGATCACGAGTTCGCGGGGTCCGAAGCCGCCGGCCTTCACCGCGGCGACGGCATTGGCGCGTGCCTCGACCTTCATGTCGGGCGCCACCGCATCTTCGAGGTCGAGGATCACAACGTCGCAATCGAGGCTTTTCGCCTTTTCGATCGCGCGCAGGTTCGACGCGGGCATGTAGAGCGCGCTGCGGCGCGGGCGGATGGTCATCGGGCGGCTCCTATCAGGTCGCCGCCCGCATAACCCAAAATCTCGTCATTGCGAGGAGCCAATGGCGACGAAGCAATCCACTCCAGCGTCGGAATGGACTGCTTCTTTATGCTCGCAATGACGAATGAGACGAGACAGCCGCCGTCTTAGTGGACGAAGCGCGCGACGACCTCACGGTAAGAGCGGCTCACCTTCACCTGCGCGCCGGAATCGAGGACGAGGAAGCATTCGCCGTTGGTGTGCGGCTTCACCTGCTTGACCAGATCGAGATTGACGATGGTCGAGCGGTGGACGCGCTGGAAGCGGCGCGGATCGAGCCGCTTTTCCAGATCTTTCATCGTTTCGCGCAGGATCAGCGTGTTATCGCCGGTGTAGATGCACATATAGTCGCCGGCGGCATCGATCCGCTCAATCGTGTCGACATCGACGCGGAAGATCTTGCCGCGATCCTTGATGTTGATCAGCTTTTCGAAGCGGTTGGCGGCAGGCGCGTCGGCATCACTGTCGGCGGCCAGGGTTTCGGCGGCTTCGGGCGCGACCTCGGCCAGCACTTCCTTGAGACGACCCGCCTCCTCATGCCCCTTCTTCTCGGCGAGGCGCTGGCGAACGCGATCGAGCGTATCGGCCAGTCGCTGCTCGTCGACCGGCTTGAGCAGATAATCCATCGCCTGCGCTTCGAATGCGCGGATCGCGTGATCCTGATAGGCGGTCACGAAAACGAAGAGCGGGGGTTCGACCTCCATCAGGCCCTGGATCACCGAAAAACCGTCGAAGCCCGGCATCTGGATGTCGAGAAAGACGAGATCGGGCTTGTGGGTCTTGATCGCCCGGATCGCCTCGCGGCCATTCAGGCAGGTTTCGATGATTTCGACATCCTCGTGTGGTTGAAGCCTGAGTTGCAGGCCCTGGATGGCCAGCGGCTCGTCATCGACGAGAATGGTTCTGATCGTCATGCAACGTCCCTAAGCTGTTCGCGCGTCTGGAGGGGAATGTCGATGAGGACACCGAACCCCTTCTCCCGATCGGTTTGGACCTCAAAACGATGGTCCGCACCATAAGCCTGCGCCAGTCTGTCGCGAATGTTCGCCAGTCCGACGCCGGTGGAATAGCTGGGTCTGGCGTTGAGATCGTTCAAGCCCGGCCCAGTATCACTGACCGTAACGATCAGCCTGCGTTCGGGTTCATTTCCTGCCACACGCGCCTCGACATTGATGTCGGCGCCTTCCTCCATCGGGGTCACCGCATATTTGATCGCATTCTCGACAAGCGGCTGGAGGAGCAGCGAGGGGAGCCGCGCCTCGGCCGCTGCGGGATCGACCTCGAAGTTCGCACGAAGCCGATCCTCGAAACGCATCTTTTCGATATCGAGATAGAGTTTCAGCGTCTCGACCTCCTGCGCGAGGGTGACGGTGCCCGACGGTTCGTTGGCCAGCGTATAACGCAGGAAGGAACTGAGGCGTGACAACATCGTGTTGGCGCGCTGGGTTTCCTTCAGCAACACCAGGGTCGAGATCGAATTGAGCGTGTTGAACAGGAAGTGCGGATTGAGCTGGTACCGCAACATGGCGAGTTGCGCGGTCGACGCCTGGCTTTCCAGCCGCTCAACCCGATCCGATTGCGCTTCCAGCAGCAGATAGAAATTGATGCCGTAATAGAGCGCCGACCATGCCGCGAGCAGCGCGAAATCGAGCAGGATCGCCCCGAAGAACTGCACGCCTTCCGGCATTTCGCGCGGGCGATAGAAGGTCGCATGCGCCCAGGTTTCGATCGACGAGAACATCGCCGAGGCAAAAATCAGCAAGACGATCGAAAAGCCCCAGGTGACGATCGGCTTCTGGCGGATAAGCCGCCTGTAGGCCGACGCCATGAGCAGGGTCAGCGAATAGCCGGTCGCCGTGGTCAGCGCGGTCGGCACGATGAACAACAGGCCCATATTGTTCGCGATGCCACCGAGCGTCCGGAGCACGAAATAGCCGGTCCATCCCGCCGACTGGAGCGTCCAGAACGCCTTGTTCTTATCGGCGAAGAAGGGCCGCTTGCTGGGAGTGAGGAGCGACATCGGATCGTTACTTAGCCCAAGCGATCGCGGCTGTCAGCCAAGGGCTGCCTTCAACTTGTCTCGGTCGAGCGCGCCTTCCCACCGCGCCACCACGATCGTGGCCACCGCATTGCCGACGAAATTGGTGAGACTGCGGCATTCGGACATGAAACGATCGACCCCCAGGATCAGCGCCATGCCCGCCACCGGCACCGACGGCACGATCGAAAGCGTCGCGGCGAGCGTTATGAAGCCCGCCCCGGTGACGCCGGCGGCGCCCTTCGATGAGATCATCGCGACCAGCAGCAGGCTGATCTGCTGCCCCAGCGTCAGATCGACGTCGCACGCCTGCGCGATGAAGAGGGCCGCGAGCGTCATGTAGATGTTGGTGCCGTCGAGGTTGAACGAATAGCCGGTCGGCACGACCAGCCCGACGATCGGCTTCGACGCGCCCGCGCGCTCCATCTTCTCGATCAGCAGCGGCAACGCGCTTTCGGACGAGGAGGTGCCGAGCACCAGCAGCAGCTCGTCCTTCAGATAGGCGATCAGCTTGAGGATCGAGAAGCCCGAAGCGGCGGCGACCGCCCCCAGGATCACGATCACGAAGAAGAGCGAGGTCAGGTAGAAACAGGCGACCAGACCGCCGAGATTGACGAGTGTCCCCAGCCCGAACTTGCCAATCGTGAACGCCATCGCACCGAACGCACCGATCGGCGCCGCCTTCATCAGGATCGCGACGAGCCGGAACACCACCTGCGCCAGCCGTTCGAACAGATCGAGGATCGGTTGACCTGCCTCCCCCGACAGCGACAGCGCGATCCCGAACAGAATCGCAATGAACAGCACCTGCAGGATATCGCCGTCGGCCAGGGCGGACACGAGCGTGGTCGGGATGATCCCGGTCAGGAAGCCGACCATGGTCTGATCGTGCGCCTTGGCGGCATAATCGGCGACGTGGGATGCATCGAGGCTGGCCGGCGCGATGTGGAGCCCGGCGCCCGGCTGGACGAGATTGGCGACGACGAGGCCGACGATCAGCGCCAGCGTCGACATCACCAGGAAATAGCCGAAGGTCTTCCCCGCGACCCGGCCGAGATCACCCAGATGCCCGAGCCCGGCGATACCGGTGACGACCGTCAGAAAGATCACCGGGGCGATGATCATCTTCACCAGCTTGATGAAGGCATCGCCGAGCGGCTTCAGGCTGGAGCCTATATCGGGCGCGAAATGGCCGAGGGCGATGCCCAAGGCGATCGCCACCAGCACCTGCGCATAAAGCGAGCGGTAGAAGGGCGGCCGCTCGGGCGGCGGAGTATCGGTGTCGATTTTCATGGCTGCTTGATGGCTCGCGGTCCCGCGCCTGTCTAGCGAACTGCGTAACGCAGCGCGAACCAGAGCGTGCGGGGCGTCGCGCGCTCGATCGTGCCGTCGGTCGCCCGGGTCGCCTCGACGCGCGCATTGCCGAGATTCTCGGCACGCAGTTCGGCGGTGAAGCCGCGCCCGATGGGCACGCCCACCACCGCGTCGACCGTTACCGCATCGTCGAGCGTCAGACGGTTGAGATCGTCCTCGAACTGTTTGCCGACATACCGGACCGTCGTCGCCGCACGCAAATCACCACGCCGCCATTCGAGCGTCGCGCTCGCCTGATCGCGCGGAGTCTGGGCGGGGCGTAGGCCGGCAAGCGGGGCCGCCGCGCCGTTCGAGCGCACCTTGGCGGCAGTATGCGACCAGCTGAGGATGCCGCGCCACTCGCGCCAGCTCGCCTCAGCATCCAGCTCGATCCCGCGCGACCGGATCGCACTGAGATTCTGCCGCTGGCGCGTGTTCGCCGCGACGGTGACATTGGCGATCGCATCCTCGAGCCGATTGTCGAAGACGGTCACGCCCATCCGCCAGCCGGGCAGCGGGTGGAAATCGAACCCGCCGTCGATGCCCCGCACCCGTTCGGGATTGAGCGCGGCATTGGCAAGCGTGCTGTCGCTCGCGGTGCGGAAGGGGCGATAAAGTTCGTTGAGGGTCGGCAGGCGCCAGCCGGTATAGGCCGCCGCGCGCACCGTTAGCGCGCCCAGTGGCGACCAAGCGATGCCGCCGCGCGCGGTCGTCTCGTCGCCCGATCGATCGGCAAACGTGCGCGCATTCGCGGTCGCGAGACCGGTCGTGCGCGAAAACTCGCTGATATAACCATGGTCGATCGACCAGTGATCGATCCGGCCACTTGCGGTCAGCACCAGCTTGGGATCGGCCTCGAAGCTTGCTTCGGCGAACGCACCCAGCACGTCCTGCCGCCCGCCCGCACGCCGATCGACGCTGGTCGAAAAGACTGTCTCTTGCGTCCGCCCGGTGACCCGCCGCGCGTCGCCGCCCAGCCGCAGCGTCACCCGGTCGCCCAGTGGCGGGCGGATTTCGAAGCGCCCGCCCACGCCGGTTGCCGGCACGCGATATTGGTCGAGCGAGCGGTTGACCGCCGTGCGGGTCGCGTTGGCGGCGGCAAAACCGCTGGAGAACTGGCGTAGCTGGAGCCAGCTCGCCGCCTCCCACCCCCAGTCGCCATGCCCCACGAGCCGCAGGCTGCTGTCGACCGCGACATTGCCGTTGCCGGTGAACGGAAGGCCGCGATCGCGGCGGTCGACGAGCAGGCTGCCATTTGCCTGCAACTCGGTCGCCTCGCCCAGCGGCATCACCGCCCGAGCCGACGCGCGACTCTGCCGATAACGAGCCGCCCGATCGATCGCGCCGCGCTGCTCCTCGACGATCGGCACGAAGCCGTCGCCCTGCGCATGCCCTGCCGAGAGGATCGCATAACCACCGCCAAGCTTCGCGCCGACAGTCACGTCGGCATCGATCGACTCGCGGCTGCCATAAGCGATCGAGGCGTTGACCGAACCGATCTGGTCGGGCGTCGCGCTGGTCAGTTCAATCGTGCCGGCAAGCGCGCCCGGCCCCAATGCTCCGGTACCGCCGCCACGCGTCACGCGGATATGCCCGATCCGCGCGGGATCGAGCGCCGCCCAACCAATCCAGCCCCCGAAGGGATCGACCATCGGCACGCCATCGAGCAGCACCAGCGCGCGCGTCGAGGCATTGCCGCCGAGGCCACGCAGGGTCGCGCCCTGACTCGTCGGGTGTGCCGAGCGCGAGTCCGATCGGCGGAACTGCTGGAAGCCCGCGGCATCGCGCAGCAGATCCTCCATCCGCCCGCTCGCGCTCGTTTCGATCCGGCTGCGATCGATCGAGACGACGTCATAGGCCGCGTCGCCCTTGGTGCTCCCGAGCCCCTGCCCGGTCACGATGATTTCCTGCGCGGCGAGCAGTGCCGCCAAAGTGGCGCTCATGCTTTGGCCCTCAACAACGTCAACATCGCCTTGCCATGAACCCGTTCGACGACCGCCTCGAACCCGGGAATCGTGACGGCTTCGCCCTTGGCGGTCTCCACGCTCACCCAACCGCCCGGCGCGATGCCGACCTTGGGCAACACCTTCTGCGCAAGGCCGCTGCCATAAGGCGGATCGATCAGGACAAGGTCGTAGGATCCGCCGACGAAGCTCTCCGCCGCGATAGCGCGCACTTCGGCCTCGGCGCCCATCTTGGCGATATTGGTTCGCAGCGCATCGACGGCGGCGCGATCGCGCTCGACGAAGGTGCAGTGCGCGGCCCCTCGCGACAATGCCTCAAGGCCGAGCGCCCCCGTGCCCGCGCAAATGTCCGCGACCTTAAGCCCTTCGAGACTCCCGAGCCGGCTTGTGAGCATCGAGAACAACGCTTCGCGCGTCCTGTCCGACGTCGGACGAGTCGCCGCCCCTTCGGGCGCGACCAGCGCCCGGCCACGCCATAGCCCTGCGATGATCCTCATTTATCGAGCGTCTTCCGGAAGGTGACCAGATCATGCTGCCGGATCTCGACGACCTCACCCACCGGCAGATCGGCCAGCGGGAACGGGCCGTAGGCGGTGCGGATCAGCCGCGAAACCTGAAGGCCGAGATGTTCGAGCACGCGCCGAACCTCGCGATTCTTGCCTTCCTTCAACTTCATCTCGATCCAGGTGTTCGCGCCCGTCCGCCGCTCCAGATTGGCGTCGATCGATCCATAGCGGACGCCTTCGATCTCGATCCCTTCGATCAGATCCTCGAGCTGCTCCTGCGTGATGTTGCCGAAGGCACGCGCACGATAGCTGCGCTCGACCCCGGTCGAGGGCAGTTCGAGCTGGCGCTTGAACTCGCCATCGGTGGTGAGCAGCAATAACCCCTCGGTGTTCAGATCGAGCCGTCCGACCGGCATCACCCGCGGCAGACCGGCAGGCAGCTTGTCGTAGATGGTCGGCCGCCCCTTGGGATCGCGCTCGGCGGTCAGCAACCCGGCAGGCTTGTGATAGAGGAACAGGCGGGTCGGCGTGGGCGCCTGCACCGGCTTGCCGTCGACCGTGACGCCATTGAGCGAGGTCAGCAACGTCGCGGGCGTGTCGATCGCGACCCCGTTGATCGCGACGCGTCCTTCGACGATCATCCGCTCGATCTCCCGACGCGAGGCGACGCCGGCGCGGGCGAGGATCTTGGCAATACGCTGCGGCTCTTTCGATCCCTGGGCGGCAGCGGCGGCACGCGCGGGATGCGGGTTGTTCGTGGCGGCGGCTTTGATGCCACGCGCCTGCCGGCGCCCCAACTTCGGAGGCGGGAGCGAACGGGTCGACGAGGTCGGGGGCTTGGCTGGCGGTCTGGGGGGCATGGCGCCCTTTAACCGCTGCGCGCCCATCGCGCCAGTTCAGACGCTTTCGTCGGTCCTGGTCTCGATACAGCCCAGCCAACCGAGGCCGCGATAAGTTTCGTAGCCGGGGGTTTCCGCGAACGCGACCAGCGCGCCATCATGCTGGTAATAACCGCTCGTCCGGCCATCCAGACGCAGCGGATAATGGCTGCCGAACGCGCCACGATCGCCGCCGGCGATCACGCGATGACTGGCATCGAGCAGCATCAGCTTCGAACCGCGTCGCTCGGCCGGGGTCAGGCCGATCCCGTCAAGCACCGCCGCCGCCTGCGGTTCCCAATCGAAGAAGATACCGAGCGCGCCGATCGCATTGCCGCGTGTCCGCCCCTCGGCGCGCACCGCCGTGGAATAGGTCGCGACTTGGGCGTTGCCGAGGGTCGGGTTGGTCGTGATGTCGCACACGCGGAATTCGTCACCGTTCGCGGTGGTCAGCGCATGGCGGAACCAGGCTTCCTGCGAGACATCGAGATTGTGGGCGAGTGGATAGCGATCGGGACGTCCGGTCGCGATCACCCGGCCTTCACGGTCGGCGACCCACAGGTCGAGATAAACGGTGTAGGATCGCAGTATCGTCGCCAGGCGCTCGCGCGCATGCTGGACGCTCTCACGCGACGGCTTCTGCAGCACGTCGACGATCGCGCTGTCGGTCGCCCACCAGCGGACGTCGCACGACCGTTCGTAGAGGTTGCGATCGATGATCTCGACCGCCGATCGCGCCAGATCGGTGTGGCGGGTGCCCTTGAAGTCGACGAGCATTTGCGTGCCGGCATTGCTGAGGGACGCGATATTCGCGCTGATCGCCTGACGCAGTTCACCACCGATATGGCTGATCGAGGTCGCGAGCACGCCCAGTTCCTGCGCCACCACCGAAAAGGCACGGCCCGCCTCGCCCGCGCGCGCCGCTTCGAGCCGCGCGTTGATCGCGAGCATGCCGGTCTGCTTCATCACCCGATCGAAGCGATCGACCTTTTCCTCGGTGACGCGCGACACTTCATAAGCCAGCCGTAATATATCGTCCTGCACAGCGACGTCTCCCCAACGGCCTCCTGCGGCTCCCTCTCGTCACAAAATCTGCGGCATTTGCTGCTCTGGGGTTCAACATGTCCGTCACAATGGTAAACCATCCGTAACCATGACGGCCGAAACCAGCAGAAAACCGGCTTTTTCCGGCCTAATCCACGGAGCGACCCAATGACCGAGCCTACCGGCCTGCCTTCGGCCATCGTCGATGCCCCACGAACGTCGCTAACTGAACTGTTCAAGCAGGAACCCGACCGCCTTTCGCGACTCGCGTTCGAGGAGTCGGGCATCCTGTTCGATTTCGCGAAAACCCATCTCGACGCCGGTCTGGTCAAGGCGTTCGCCGACCTCGCCGCCCAGCGCGGGCTGGTCGCCAAGCGCGATGCGCTGTTCGCTGGCGCGACGATCAACGTCACCGAAGGCCGCGCTGCCGAACATAGCGCCGAGCGCGGCCAGGGATCGCCCGAAAGCGTCGCACGGGCCCGCGGCCTGCAGGCGCGGATGCGCGCGTTGATCGACGCGATCGAAGCCGAAGCACTCGGACCCATCAGCCATATCCTGCATGTCGGCATCGGCGGATCAGCGCTCGGCCCCGAGCTTCTGGTCGATGCTTTAGGCCGCGACGCGGATCGCTACGACGTTGCGGTCGTCTCCAACGTCGATGGCGCCGCGTTGGAGGAGGTGTTCCAGAGCTTCGATCCCGCCGCCACGCTACTGGTCATCGCGTCGAAGACCTTCACCACCACCGAGACGATGATGAACGCACGGTCGGTGCTGTCGTGGATGGAGGAAGGCGGGGTCGACGATCCCTACGCGCAGGTCGTCGCCCTGACGGCGAGCCCCGACAAGGCGATCGAATGGGGTGTCGACGAGACACGCGTCCTGCCCTTCTCCGAAAGCGTCGGCGGGCGTTATTCGCTCTGGTCGTCGATCGGCTTTCCCGCCGCGCTCGGCCTCGGCTGGGATGCGTTCGAGGATATGCTGGAAGGCGCGGCGGCGATGGACCGCCATTTCCGCCTCGCCCCGCTGGAAAAGAACGCGCCGGTCATCGCCGCCTTCGTCGACCAATATTATTCGGCCGTGCGCGGCGCCGAGACCCGCGCCGTATTCGCGTACGACGAGCGGCTGCGGCTCCTGCCGTCTTATCTCCAGCAGCTCGAAATGGAATCGAACGGCAAGAGCGTGAAGGCCGACGGATCGCCCGTCGACGGCCCGACCGCAGCGATCACCTGGGGCGGGGTGGGCACCGACGCGCAACATGCCGTGTTCCAGCTGCTCCATCAGGGCACGCGCCTCGTCCCCGTCGAGTTCGTCGCGGTTTCGGAGCCGGGCCACGCGCTCGACGACGGGCATCACCGCGCGCTGCTGATCAACTGCTTCGCGCAGGGCGCCGCGCTGATGGCAGGCAAGGCGAATGACGATCCCGCCCGGGCCTATGCCGGCGACCGTCCGTCGACCACACTCCTGATCGACCAGCTGACCCCCGCACGGCTCGGCGCGCTGCTCGCCTTCTACGAGCACCGAACGTTCGTGAACGCGGTGCTGCTCGGCATCAACCCGTTCGACCAGTTCGGGGTCGAGCTGGGCAAGGAGATCGCCAAGTCGATCGAGAGCGAAGGCACCGACCGCTTCGACGCCTCCACCCGCGCACTGATCCAGCGGGCGTTCGGCTGACCTAGTTCGCAGTCGCCTCCTTCAGCGCCATCGCCGCGGCCTGCCCGGCATCGCTCTGCGGAGCGAGCTGGGCAGCGCGGGTCCAGGCGGCCTTGGCGTCGTCCAGATTGCCGCCGAGCGCGGCGATATTGCCCGCTTCATAGGCGACCGGCGCATCCTGCGGTGCGAGTTCGGCCGCCTTGCGAATCGCCTCAACCGCGCCGGGCAGATCCTTCTGCCGCCGGTTGAGCGTTGCGAGCAGCAGCCAGCCGAGCGGATCGCGCGGAACGAGCTTGGTCGCTTCCACCAGATCGAGCTTGGCGCCCGCCAGATCGTTAGCCGCAACGCCGGCACGCGCACGATCGAGCCGTACCTCGCCCTCCATCTCCGCACTCATCGTCTTGAGCCGGAGCGCGCGATCGAGCGAATTGCGGGAGCGCACAGGCTCGTCCGCCGCCAGCGCGGCATTGCCCGCCTGCATCCACAGCACGGCCGCCATCCGATCGTGGCGCAGTTCGGCGTCCTTGGCGACATCCTCGAAGGTTGCCGTCGCCGCCTGCCATTGCTCCAGCCCCGCTTGCGCGAGACCAAGGCACTGGCGCGCGGGCAGATCGCCCTTGTCGGCGATCCACGCCTTCGCGACGTCGACCGCTTTCAACGGATCGGCCTTGGCAAGCGCCGCGCAATCGGCGCCGCGTATGGGCTTGGGCACTTCGACCGTGGCGGCGGCGAGCAGCAACAGGGGTAGCATTGTCACTCCAAAAGGGCCGCGACCGTCGCGATCAGCAACGCGATGTCGGCATCGCGCGACAGGCGGTGATCGCCATCCTTGATCAGGATCGTCTGCACGTCGGCCGAACGCAGCGCCCGCGACGCGCGCAGCGCGATCGACACCGGGACGACATCGTCCATCTGCCCGTGCAGCAACCGCACCGGACCATCGAAGGCGATCTCGCCATCGAGCAGCAGGTTAGCCTGCCCCGATTGCCAGAAGCCATGGGTCGTCACATGGGGTTCACCATAGTCGCCGGCTTCCTCGATCCGGCGATCGGTGGCGAGGCGCGCGCGCTTTTCGTCGTCGAAATCCCATTCGGTGAAGTCGGGCGCCGCCGCGATCCCCACCAGCGCCTGCACCCGCCCCAGCCGCAACGCCACGAGCAGCGCCAGCCAGCCGCCCATCGACGATCCGACGACCAGCAGCGGCCCCGTCGGCGCAAAGGCATCGATCGCATCGAGCACGTCGCCGAGCCACAGGTCGAGCGTCCCGTCCTCGAAATCGCCCTCGCTCGCGCCGCAGCCGACATAATCGAGCCGCAGCATCGCACGGCCCGTCCGCCCGGCCCAGGCATCGAGCGCGGTCGCCTTGCCGCCCCCCATGTCGGATCGATAACCGGGGAGGAAGACGATCGTCGGCCCACGCCCCGGCCGATAGCGATAGGCGAGCGCGGGCTTGTCGGGGCGGGTGAGATAGGCGGTCATCGTGGGGGGCTTACTCCACCCCCGCGATCAAGTCAGCGCCGCGACTCGGCTTCGCTCACAGGAACATCGGGGGCAGCGGCCATGCGCGATCGTAGCAGGCGGGTGGATCGCGATCCGTCGCAACCGCCGGCTCGACGGGCCGGATTGCCGCCGGTACGCGATCGATGGGCGCGAGATAGGAGCCCTTGGGGTAGGCGCCGAAGGTTTCGTCCCATGCGCGCGAAAAGCCGCAATGCGGCACCGGCGACGTCGGAAAAGTGACCGCGCGAGCGATCTCGCACAGGCCCGTGATGCTGCCGATCACCAGCAGGCGGATCAGCATTGAGCGCCGCTCTTTCGACAAAACATTGCCCACCATCATGTCACCAAGGTGCGCCGCGAGGATCGCGAGCGCCGGGATCGATGCGCGCATCGTGAAATCGATCGACCAGCCGATCTGCACCAGCGGCGCGACCGCGAGGCACAAGCCGACGACCAGCAATGTCGCGCCTCCGAACCGCGCGCGCCATGCCCAGCCGGCGATCAGGAAGGGCACGGCCTCAACCAGCGCGAACAGCACATATTGGTTGAGCGGGATCGGAAAGAAGCGAACGCCCACCGCATCGGGCGCGGCGGCGAGATAGATCAGCCCCGGCAAGGCCAGCAACGTCGCGGATATTAAGGCGCACAAATCCCGGCGGCCGATCCGCTGAGCGATCAGCGCATGGAGCGCGAAGGGCATCGCCCCGATCGTGCCGAAGGGCGACCAGAGCGCGACCAGCGGCAATGTCGCGAACAGCACGCCGCTGCGCAGCCTGCCACTCCGCCACAGCAGATAAGCGAGCGCGGGCACCCAGCCCGCCAGCGCATGTTGCGGCACCCAGAACAGCAGGGTGATCGTCGACGAAAACTGGGTGAAGCCCCACCCTTCGAGATGCGCGGTCGGCGAAAAGCCGGCGATATGACCGCGCAGAAGCTGCCCGACGATGTCGAGCCCGCTGAAGCCGACGAAAACCGCCAGCGCGATCGCCCGGGCGCGGGCGGTTTCGAACAGGGTCGATGCGATCGCGAGCAACAGCCCGATCAGCAACCCGTTCTGCGTGAGCAGCGCGATATCGCCCACACCCTGCCCGCCTGCCTTCGCCGCAAGCGCCGGCACCAGATACATGCCGAGTGGTGCGCGCAGCAGATTGCCGTCTGCATAAACGAACGGCCACGGGTGAATGGCCATATCCCGCAACACCGCGTCACGGACCTGCCAGTCGGCATTGGCGTAGAAAAACCGCCCCTGCCCACCCAGCGCGCAAAGCAGCAGGGCAATCCCGATGCACAGCCACACGCGGCGCCAGGGGACGGCATCCAGCCTTTCCCGCGCAACCACCCGCACGAGTAGTATGATAGCCACAGCGTCGGCGACATAGATCAGCGGATTCGCGAAACCCAGAAAACGCTGCAGCAACACCAGATCGAGCGCGAGCCACCCCAGCAACCCCGCAAGCAGCCACGCGGCCGGAACCCCACGCGACACAGCGCGCGGAACGACGATTTCGGCAACCGCGATCGGATGGGCATGAATGCTCATCCGATCAGGTTAGAGGTTGAGGGGTTAAGGCGGGGTTCGCCTTATTTCATCAGCACCAGTTCTTCGGCCATCGACGGGTGCAGCGCGATCGTCTGGTCGAACTGCGCCTTGGTAAGCCCCGCCTTCACCGCGATCGCTGCGGCCTGAAGAATCTCCGGCGCGTCAGGGCTGATCATGTGGATGCCGAGCACCACGTCGGTCTCCGAATGCACGACCAGCTTGTAGAGCGAGCGTTCCGTCTTGCCGGCCAGCACGTTGCGCATCGGACGGAAATCGGAGGTGAAGACCTTCACTGATCCATATTGCTCGCGCGCCTTCTGCTCGGTCAGGCCGACGCCGGCCATCGGCGGGCTCGAAAAGACCGCGCTGGGGATCATATCGTAATCGACGCGGTGCGGTTTGTTGCCGAAAACGGTGTCGGCGAACGCCTGCCCCTCGCGGATCGCGACGGGGGTCAGCTGAACACGGTTGGTGACGTCGCCAACCGCATAGATGCTCGATACGCTCGACCGATTGTCCTCATCGACGACGATCGCGCCCTTGTCGTCGATCTCGACCCCGACCTCTTTCAGGCCGAGGCCATCGATCTTCGGGGTGCGGCCGATCGCGAACAGCAGCAGATCGGCGTCGCACTGATCATGCTCCTTGAAGTGGACGCACAGCGAGCCGTCCGCCTTTTTCTCGACCTTCTCGAACGCGGCGTTGAAAATGAATTCGATCCCCTTCTGCGTGGAGATCTGGAACAGCCGGTCGCGAATCTGCTCGTCATAGCCGCGCAGGATCTGGTCCGATCGGTTGACGACCGTCACCTTGGCGCCGAGCGCATGGAAGATGCCGGCGAATTCATTGGCGATGTAACCCGCGCCCGCAATTACCACCCGCTTGGGGAAGGTATCGAGGTGGAACACCTCGTTCGAAGTGATGCCATATTCGGCGCCCGGGCAATCGGGCACGACCGGCCACGCGCCGGTCGCGATCAGGATCTTGCCCGCCGTGACCTTCCTGCCGCTTGCCAGCGTAACCTCGTTCGGGCCGCTGACCGTCGCGCGCTCGTGGAACGTCTCGACGCCATTGTTGTCGAGCGTGTTCTGATAAAGGCCCTCAAGCCGATCGACATCGGCGTTGACGTTATCGCGCAGCACCTTCCAGTCGAAACTGGTTTCGCCCAGCGTCCAGCCGTAGCGCGCCGCGTCGTGCAGATCCTCGGCGAAGTGCGATCCGTAAACGAGCATCTTCTTGGGCACGCAACCGCGGATCACGCATGTGCCGCCGACGCGATGTTCCTCAGCCACAGCGACCTTCGCACCATGCGCTGCGGCAACGCGGGACGCGCGGACGCCACCCGATCCCGCGCCGATCACGAACAGGTCAAAGTCAAAATCGGCCATCGGGGGCGCCTCTCAGAAAAACGGTGTCGGACGCGATATGGCGACCGCCGTTTGATCGCGCAAACCGATCGTGATGATCAGACTGATCGTCAGGGTCGTTTACTGGACAACCCAGTCGGCGACGTCGGTTGCAATCGCGTTGCTCGCGCGGTTCAGCGCCTCGACGACGGCCCGCGAATCCTCCGACGCGACCGGCGCCGTCGACTCGAAGCGGCGCGCGCGAATCTGGTCCGATCCCTCACGCGCGACAGTCGCGTCGTAGATCACCAGCACCTTGCCCTGTCCACCGAGCAACTGGAACGCGACGAGCGATCCGCCGAGCCGCGTCGCGGGCGTGATGGAGGGATTGCGGCTGTCGGGTACGAAACGCCCCGTCTTGGCCTCGATCGTCTCCGCCAGCACGTTGCGGAACAGGCGGGCGGGCTCGTCGGCCCATGCGGTCTTGGGAAGATAGGCGAACGAGTCATTCGAACGCACCGCGACGCGCTGATTGCGCAACGGCGTTGGCGCGGTGATCAGGCCGACGCTGATCGCCTCCTTGTCGGTCACGGTCTTGGCGGTGTTGGCCGCCACCCGCGCGTCCGACGACAGGCTCATCAGCTGTGCGGGCGGATCCTCGCCGAAGCTGATGCAGCCGCCGAGCGCCAAAGCGCCGGAAAGGGCAAGGGCGAGAGGAAGGAACTGGCGCATCATGACCTCACTTGCCGGGCTTATAATCGGGGAGTTTGCTGCTGCCGCCGATCAACGCGCCCGCACCACCCCGATCGAGCTTGTTTGAGATCGCGCCGAGCGATTCGGACATTTCGGCCAGGTTTCGGACCAGCGAATTGATGTTTGGCACCGTCTGGGTCGAGAAGGATTTGAGTCCCGGCCGCGCGTCGGTGATCGCCGAATCGAGCGTCTCGATCGTGTGCTGCGCCGATTGCGTCGCCTTGTTCAAATTCTGCATCGCCGGGCCGACATCGCGGTTCATCACATTGTTGGTGCTTTCCGCCAGCGTCGCGATCTGCCCGGCGGCAACGCCGACCTGCTGCACCGCCGTCTTGGTTTCGGCGAGCGCGGCGGCGATTTCCGGCCCGCGATTGGCCAGATCGTTCGACAGGCGATCGACATTGCCCAGGATGCCGGTGATCGACTTCTGATTCTTGTCGTTGAGCAGCAGGGTCAGCCGCTCTGTCAGGGCCGACAGCCGCTGGAGCAATTCGGGGGCCGACGACAAAAGCTCGCCCAGCGCGCCCGGCTTGGTCGGGATCACCGGAACACCATAAGGGCCGGACTGCGTGATCGGCGGGGCGCCCTTGATCGCGCCATCAAGGTTGATCTGGCTGACCCCGGTAAAGCCGACCCCCGCGATCGTCGCGGTGGTACCCTGCAGGATCGGCGCCTCATTCTGGACACTGATGCGCACACGCACGAATTCCGGGCTTTCGGGCATCAGCTGGATCTTTTCGACCTTACCCACCGGCACGCCCGAAAAGGTCACCGCCGATCCTTTCGCCAGCCCGTCGATCGAGCTTTTGAAGAAGATATCGAATTTCTGTTCGCTGACCGCGGTGAAATTGGCGAGCCAGACGGTGAAGGCCAGAAGGGCCACCAGCATCGCAAGCACGACGCCGCCGACCAGCACATGGTTCGACCGGGTTTCCATCAGTGCGTCATCCCCGGTTTTCCCTCTTCGGCTTGTGCCTGCGCCCTTGCGACGGTGTCGGCCGCGGCGCGCCCGCGCGGCCCGTTGAAATATTCCTGAATCCAGGGATGATCCAACGCCAATAATTCCGGGATCGTTCCAACCGCGATCACCTGACGATCGGCCAGCACCGCGACACGATCGCAAATCGCATGCAGCGTATCGAGATCGTGGGTGATCAGGAATACGGTGAGCCGCATCGTGCCTTTCAGCGCGTGGATCAGATCGTCAAACGCCGCCGCACCGATCGGATCGAGGCCGGCGGTCGGTTCATCGAGGAACAGCAGCTGCGGATCGAGCGCGAGCGCGCGCGCCAGGCCGGCGCGCTTGCGCATGCCGCCCGACAGTTCGGACGGATATTTCGGCCCAGCTTCGGCGGACAGGCCCGACATCGCGACCTTATAGGCAGCAATCTCGTCGAGCAGCGTCTGATCGATATTCGGATAATATTGGCGGATCGGCACTTCGACATTTTCGGCGACGGTCAGCGTCGAAAACAGTGCGCCGTTCTGGAACAGCACGCCCCAGCGCTGGCGCACGCGCTGCGCTTCATGCTCATCGCGGCCGATCATGTTTTCACCGAACACCTCGACCGAACCTTCGGCCGGGGTCTGCAGCCCGATGATCGATCGCATCAGCACCGACTTGCCCGTACCCGATCCGCCGACGACCCCCAGGATCTCGCCGCGCCGCACGTCGAGATCGAGATTGTCGTGGACGATCTGCTCCCCGAAGCAATTTTTGAGGCCGCGCACGCGGATGATCGCATCGTCGCCCATCAGATCCACCCGATCGAGCTGAAGAACACCGCGAATACCGCGTCGAGCACGATGACGAGGAAGATCGCCTGGACGACCGAGGCCGTGGTGCGCAGGCCCACCTCCTCGGCATTGCCTTCCACCTGCATGCCCTGGAAACATCCCGAAATGCCAATCAGCAGCCCGAAGACCGGCGCCTTGATCAACCCGACCCACAGATCAGTGATCGGCACGACCTCGCGCACGCGCTGAACGAAGGTGATCGGCGGGATGTCGAGGTCGATCCAGCAGAAGATACCGCCACCGAGCATGGCGATGATCGCGGCGTAGAAGCCGAGCAGCGGCATCATCAGCACGCTGGCGAGTACGCGAGGAACGACCAGCGCCTCCATTGGCGACACGCCGATCGTGCGCATCGCATCGACTTCCTCGGCCAGCTTCATCGATCCGAGCTGCGCGGCGAAGGCGCTGCCCGATCGCCCGGCGACCATGATCGCGGTCATCAGCACGCCCAGTTCGCGCAGGGTGATGCGGCCGATCAGATTGATCGCGAACACCTCAGCACCGAACTGGCGCAGCTGGACCGCGCCCTGCTGCGCGATGACGATGCCAATCAGGAAGCTCATCAGCCCGATGATCGCGAGCGCCTTTACGCCCACCACTTCGAACTGGTGCGCTACGGCGTTGCCCCGGAAGCGGCGCGGATGGCGGATCACGCCCCAGAAACCGATCACCGTCGCGCCGAAGAAACCGAGCAGGCCGATCAGCGATCGTGCGGCGGCGTAGGTGGCGTCGCCGGTTTCCTGCAGCACGCGAACGAACCCGGGTTGCGGATCGGGGCGGATCTTGAGAGGCTGATCGGCGGCGGCGACCTTGGCGAGCAGTTCGGCCGCATCCTCATCCGCACCCTCGACCGGTACATCGCCTTCGCGGACGATACGGTGGATCAGCCAGGCACCGACGGTGTCGATCCGGTCGACCCCGCTCAGATCGATTTTCGCGGGCTGTTCGTCGATGGCTTCGAGCCGCGCGGGCAGATCATGGATGCTCGACAGCGTCATCGCGCCGGTGAATCGGAGCGTCCCCCCATCGAGACTGAAGTCGGCTGGCGCGTTCATCGCGTGGAGGAGTGGCGTAAAGGCGCGCGATCGGCAAGCATCCGTAATGAAATCCCGCGCGACGACGGATGTTCCGAGTCTAATTCGTCATCCCAGCTTTCGCTGGGATGACGAATATGGCTAAGCCCCGATTCATGACCGAACTCGCCATCTACGACATGGACCGGACGATCACGCGGACCGGCACCTTCACGCCCTTTTTGATCCACGCCGCGATGCGGCTCGCGCCGTGGCGGCTGATCTTCGCGCCGCTCGTGATCGTGGTGATGCTCGCTTATGTCGTGAAGCTGATCGAGCGGCGCACGTTGAAGGAGATCAACCAGACGCTGCTGATCGGCGGGAAACTGCCGCTCGTGCGGATCCGGCCGATCACCGAGAGCTATGCCGATTTCGTCATGAAGACCAACGTGCATCAGGGCGCGCTCGATCAGATCGCGGAAGATCGTGCGGCCGGGCGCCGGATCGTGATGGCGACTGCTTCGGCGCGGCTCTACGTCACCGCCATCGCCGATAGGCTGGGCTTCGACGATCTGATCGCCACCAACAGCATCTACGGGATCGACGATATCGTCACGGCAAAGATCGATGGCGAAAATTGCTACGGCCCCGCCAAGCTGCGGATGATCGAAGCGTGGATGGCGGCGCAGGGATTGTCGCGCGCCGATTGTCGGATCCGATTCTATTCGGATCACGCGTCCGACGCGCCGGTGCTCGCCTGGTCGGACGTCCCGTTCGCGGTCAACGCCCACGCCAAGCTGCGTCGCATGGCGCAGAGCCGGGGTTGGACGATCGTGGATTGGGGCCTGTAGTCCCGATCCGTCACCCCCTCGAAAGCGGGGGCCTATCCCGTGTCGTCACACGCGGAGAGTCTGCATGGATTCCCGCCGTCGCGGCGACGACAATGTGGGGGAAAGCGCCGAAGCGCCCCGATCAGCCCTGCTGGCTGCCGTCGGCCTTGGCGTAGATGAAGCCGTTGACCGGATAGGCCTTGTTGCCGACCTTGCCGATCGGCGCGAACCAGACCTTCACCTGGCTCCAGTCGTTGTTCGGCGAGGCATCGACGACGGTCACGTCGCGCTCGACCTGGCCGCGATGGCCGTTGATGATCGACCAGTTGGCATGGGTGATCTTGAGCATCCGATCGCCGACGACTTGGGTGACGGTCGCGACATGGCCCGAGCGCATCGAACCGATCGCCTTGAACACCATGACCGCGCCGACTTCGGGCGAATTGCCACGGACATATTTGCCGACGGCCTGGTTCCACCACGAAGCGGCGGCGCCGAACAGCTGGATGCCGGAAAACATGCGGGCGAAGGGAGCGCACTGGAGACCAGCGGCATTGGCCTGAGCGGGCGCCAAAGCCATGCCGGCAAGCAGCATGGAACCAACAATGGCGCGCAACGTTTTGGTCATGTGGTTTTCCCCACCCCGTCCCTTGAGCAAAGTCATGGGGGCCTTTTCGGGGCGAGGAAAGAGCAAAAGGTTAACAGGATGCTGCGCTGCGGTGAGTTGTTTTCACCGCACGATGGAATCCTTTTATCCACAGGATGAACCGTCAGAGCGCGACGCTGTCGAAGCGGATCGGGGCGCCGATCGCCTGATTGGCGAGCGCGCCGTCCCACATCACGCGGTTGCCGCGAATCACCGCACCGATCGGTTTGCCCGTCAGCGCCATGTCGGTGAACGGCGACCAGCCGCAGCGTGACGCGAGCCAGCTTTCCTCGACTTTCCAACGCTTCTTGAGATCGACGATCGTGAAGTCGGCATCATAGCCGAGCGCGATCCGCCCCTTGGTGCGCAGCCCGAACACGCGCTGCGGCCCCGCCGAGGTGAGTTCGATCAGATGTTGGAGCGTCAGCCGCCCTTCGGCGACATGGTTGAGCATCAGCGGCAGCAAAGTCTGCACGCCGGGCATGCCGCTGGGCGACGCAGGATAGGTCTTGGCCTTTTCCTCGATCGTGTGCGGCGCATGATCCGAACCGAGCACGTCGGGCACGCCTTGGCGCAGATAGTGCCACAGCCCGTCGCGATGCGCGCCCGACCGGATCGGCGGGTTCATCTGCGCATAGGTGCCGAGACGCGGATAGGCATCCTCCCCCGCCAGCGTCAGATGCTGGGGCGTCACCTCGCAGGTCGCGATATCCTTGTTCTGCGCGATCAGTGCGAGTTCGGCGGGCGTGGTGATGTGGAGGATGTGGATCTTGCGCCCCGTCTCGCGCGCGATCTTCAGGATGCGGCGCGTGGCGAGCAGCGCGCTTTCATCGTCGCGCCAGACCGGGTGGCTCGACGCATCTCCTTCGACCCGCTCGCCCATCCGCGCGATCATGCGCTGTTCGTCCTCTGCGTGGATCGCGACGCGGCGCTTGCCGGCGCGCAGCACCCGCGCGAGATGCTCGTCCTCGGCGACGAGCAGATTCCCGGTCGACGATCCCATGAAGATCTTCACCCCCGCCGTACCCGGCAGCATTTCGAGCTCGGCGAGCTTCTCCGCATTCTCGGTGGTCGCGCCGACATAGAAGGCGTGGTCGCACCACATCCGGTCCTTGGCGCGGGCAAGCTTGTCGTTGATCGCTTCGGCCGAATCGGTGTTCGGCTTGGTGTTGGGCATTTCGAACACTGCGGTGACGCCGCCCAGCACCGCCGAGCGGCTGCCGCTTTCCAGATCTTCCTTCGTCTCCAGCCCCGGCTCGCGGAAATGGACCTGGCTGTCGATCACGCCGGGCATGACGGTGAGGCCGGTGCAGTCGATCACTTCGCCCGCATCGCCATCTTCGCCGATCGCAACGATCTTGCCCCCCCGAACCCCGACGCTCGTCTCGATCGGGCCGCCAACGGTCCAGACGGTGCCGTTCTTGAGGATGAGATCATAAGTGGGGCTGGTCATGGTGCTTTCCTTTCGGCTTCGCGCTTCCTACCTTCGCGCCATGCCGCACACCACCCTTGAAGATCGCACCATTATCCGTCTGAGCGGCGCGGACGTCCGCGATTTCGTCCAGGGCCTCGTCACCAACGATGTCAGCGGCGACCTGCCCGTCTGGGCCGGGTTGCTGACGCCGCAGGGCAAGGCACTGTTCGATTTCCTCGTCTGGGCCGATGGCGACGATTTGCTGATCGACTGCGAAGCGTCGCAGGCCGAGGCGCTCGTCCGCCGCCTGTCGCTCTATCGCCTGCGCAAGCCGATCACGATCGCGATCGACCCCACGCTTGCCGTGCATTGGGCGCCTGATGGAAGCGAAGGTGTGCCCGACCCCCGCCTGCCCGCGCTCGGCCGCCGCTGGGTCGCCCCCGCCGACGAGCCCGCAGAAGGGTGGCGCGGGCATCGCCTTGCACTTGGCGTGCCCGAGGGTGTCGAGGAACTGGGATCGGACAAGACGCTCTGGCTCGAGGCCAATGCCGATCTGCTCAACGGGGTCAGCTTCACCAAGGGCTGCTATGTCGGGCAGGAAAACACCGCGCGGATGAACTGGCGCAACAAGGTCAACCGGCGGCTGTTCGTGCTGCCGGATGGCCGCGTGGAGCGGCGATCGGTCGACAATCCGGGCGACGCGCTGATCCCGACATGGATGGTGGCCGAACAGGCATGAGCGCCGCTGCAGAGGCTGCGGCCCGCGCTGGGGTCGACGCCCTGCGCCGGGGCGATGCGCGGGGTGCGCGCGCCGGGCTGGAACAGGCGATCACGCTGGGGATGAAGCCCGAACCCTGGTTTCTTCTCGCCCAGGCGAGTCGGTTGATGGGCGACGACGAACGCGAAAAGCACGCGCTCGACAAACTGCTCGAAGGCGATCCGCGCCACGCCGGCGCGCTGGTGCTGCGGGGCGATCTGGCGGCGCGGCACAAGGACAATCGAGCCGCGACATCCTTCTATTCGCAGGCGCTCTATGTCGCTGCATCGGGCCTGCCGATCCCCGATTCGATCCGCGCCGAATTGCCGCGCGTCCAGGCGTGGCTCGACAGTGCATCACGCGATTACAGCGCGCACCTGAATCAGACGCTGCGCAACGCGGGCTTCGGCACGCCCCCGCCGCGCCTTGCCGAAGCGATCGCGATCCTGACGGGCGAGGCCGAAGTCTATCTGCAACAGCCGACATCGTTCTTCTATCCCGGCCTGCCCCACACCCAGTTCTACGAACGCGAGCAGTTCGACTGGGCAGCGGAGATCGAAGCCGCCGCCGTCACCATCCGCAGCGAACTTGAAGCCTTCATCGCCGACAGCGAGGCGGCCTTCCGCCCCTATGTCGAGCGGGTCGAGGGGCGCCCGAACAAGGCGCACAGCCTGCTCGACGATCCGCGCTGGAGTGCGCTCCACCTCTGGCGCGAGGGTGGCCCGACCGAACATGCGGCGCGCTTCCCCGCCACGATGAAGGCGCTCGAGGTTGCGCCGATGCCCGTCATCAAGGCGCGATCGCCGAGCGCGCTGTTCTCGATGCTGCGGCCGGGGGCGCATATCCTGCCGCACAATGGCATGATCAACACGCGGCTGATCTGCCACCTGCCGCTGATCGTCCCAGGCGACTGCGCGCTGCGCGTCGGCAACCAGACCCGGGCGTGGGATCCGGGCGAGCTGACGATCTTCGACGATTCGATCGAGCATGAGGCATGGAATCGGTCGACCGAGACCCGCATCATCCTGCTGTTCGAAATCTGGCGCCCCGAACTCTCGACCGAGGAGCGCGCGGCGCTGACGGCCATGTACGAAGCGATCGGTCTTTACGACGCCGAATAAAGTCCTCCCCCGCCAGGGGAGGTGGCGCCGGAGGCCACGGAGGGGGAGGACGCGAGACCTTCAGTTGGCCGCCGCCCTCCCCCTCCGTCAGCTAAAGCTGACACCTCCCCTGGCGGGGGAGGATAAATCGCGTCAGGCGGCCAGCTTGCGCAGCACGTACTGCAGGATGCCGCCGTTCAGGAAATACTCCAGCTCGTTGACCGTATCGATCCGGCACCTGGTCAGGAAGGTTTCGACCGTGCCGTCGGCGCGGGTCATCTTCACGGTCACGTCCTGACGCGGGCGCAGGCTCGCGACGTCGATGATCGTGAAGGTCTCGGTCCCGTCGAGCTTCAATGTGTTGCGGTCGATGCCGTCGGCGAACTGCAGCGGCAGCACGCCCATACCGACAAGGTTCGAACGGTGGATACGTTCGAAGCTTTCGGTGATGACCGCCCGGACGCCAAGCAGGTTGGTGCCCTTGGCCGCCCAGTCGCGTGACGATCCGGTGCCATATTCCTTGCCCGCGACGACAACGAGTGGGGTGCCCTCGTCCTTATACTTCATCGCCGCGTCGTAGATCGCCATCACTTCCCCGGTCGGGATGTGCTTGGTCATGCCGCCTTCGACGCCGGGGATCATCTGGTTCTTGATGCGGATGTTGGCGAAGGTGCCGCGCATCATGATGTCGTGGTTGCCGCGGCGCGCGCCATAGCTGTTGAAGTCGGCCTTGGTGACCTGATGCTCCATCAGATAGCGGCCCGCAGGCGAATCGGCCTTGATCGATCCGGCCGGCGAGATGTGGTCGGTGGTGATCGAATCGGCGAAGATCGCAAGCGGGCGCGCCTCGATGATGTCGGTCACCGGCGCCGGGGTCATCGACATGCCATCGAAATAGGGCGGGTTGGCAACATAGGTCGAACCGGCCGGCCACGCATAGGTGTCCGAACCCTCTACCTCGATCGCCTGCCAGTGCTTGTCGCCCTGATAGACGTTGGCATAGCGCGTGACATACATCGCCGAATCGATCGCGGCCGCGACGGTGTTCGCCACCTCGGCGGTCGTCGGCCAGATGTCTTTCAGATAGACCGGCTTGCCCTCGGTCGACGTGCCGATCGGATCCTCGGTAATATCCTTCGCGGTGGTACCGAAGATCGAATAGGCGACGACCAGCGGGGGCGATGCCAGATAGTTGGCGCGCACGTCAGGGCTGACACGGCCCTCGAAGTTGCGATTGCCCGAAAGCACCGCCGAGGCGACCAGATCATTGCCGTTGATCGCCTTGCTGATCGGATCGGGCAACGGGCCCGAATTGCCGATGCAGGTGGTGCAGCCATAGCCGACCAGATTGAAGCCGATGGCGTCGAGATCCTTCTGAAGACCCGCACGCGCCAGATAATCGGTGACGACCTGACTGCCCGGGGCGAGCGAGGTCTTGACCCACGGCTTCGCCTTGAGGCCGAGCGCGTTCGCCTTGCGGGCGACCAGGCCGGCAGCGACCATCACCGACGGGTTCGACGTGTTGGTGCAGCTGGTGATCGCCGCGATCACGACGTCGCCATGGCCCAGATCGAAGTCGGTGCCTTCGACGGCGACGCGCTTGCTGCCCTCGTCACCCTTCTTGTACCCGCTGGCGAGTTCCGAATTGAACCCTTCGTCGACCGCGTTGAGCAGGACGCGATCCTGCGGGCGCTTCGGGCCGGCGAGCGATGGCTGCACCGTCGACATGTCGAGTTGCAGCGTATCGGTGAAGACCGGGTCTTCCGCGGTCGCATCGCGCCAGAAACCCTGCGCCTTGGCATAGGCCTCGGTCAGCGCGATCGTCTCATCGCTACGCCCCGTCAGGCGCATATAGACGAGGGTCGCGTCGTCGATCGGGAAGAAGCCGCAGGTCGCGCCATATTCGGGCGCCATGTTGGCGATGGTCGCGCGATCCGCGAGGCTCAGCGCGTCGAGGCCGGCACCGTAAAACTCGACGAAGCGGCCGACCACGCCCTTGGCACGCAGCATCTGCGTGACGGTCAAAACCAGATCGGTCGCGGTAATGCCTTCGTTCAGCGTGCCGGTCAGCTTGAAGCCGACGACTTCGGGGATCAGCATCGACACGGGCTGGCCCAGCATCGCGGCTTCGGCCTCGATGCCGCCGACGCCCCAGCCAAGCACGCCCAGGCCGTTGACCATCGTCGTATGGCTGTCGGTGCCGACGCAGGTGTCGGGATAGGCGACCGGGGTGCCCGATCCGTCGGCCGAGCTCCACACCGCCTGCGCGATATTCTCCAGATTGACCTGGTGGCAGATGCCGGTGCCGGGGGGCACCACCTTGAAATTGTTGAGCGCCTTCGATCCCCAGCGCAGAAACTCGTACCGCTCGCCATTGCGGGCATATTCGAGTTCGACATTCTCATCGAACGCCTTGGGGGTACCGAAGCTGTCGACCATCACCGAGTGATCGATGACGAGGTGGACGGGAACCAGCGGATTGATCTTCTGCGCGTCGCCGCCCAGCTTTCCCATCGCATCGCGCATCGCGGCCAGATCGACCACGCAGGGGACGCCGGTGAAATCCTGCATCAGCACGCGCGCGGGGCGGTACTGGATTTCGCGTTCGGACTTGCGCTCCTTCTGCCAGTCGATGATCGCCTGGACATCCTCGACGGTGACGGTGGTGCCGTCTTCGAAGCGGAGGAGATTTTCGAGCAACACCTTCATCGAGAACGGCAGTCGGGATACGTCACCCAGCTGTTCGGCCGCCTTCGCCAGCGAATAATAAGCGTAGTGCTTGCCATCGACGTTGAGAGTCGCGCGAGTCTTGAGCGTATCCTGGCCAACCGCTGTCATGCGTCGCCCCCTTCTTTTCGTGAAGATGATAGGGACTATATAGGCGCGGACGTTGACAGGAAAAGGGCGCAGCACGGCTTCCGTGCCATCTCAAGGCGGCGCGGGACTTATCTTCGTGCTGCAACGCGGCACCCCGCGTCGTATCAGTGGCCGGCGGGCTCCAGCGGACGGGCAAGGTCCGAGAACGCCTGCACGACAGCCTGCGCGCTCGACAACAGGCCAAGGCAATTGTCCGCGCAGGTGAGTGCGCGGAACATCGCATGCGCGGCGCGCGGGCTTTCGCACGATCCCGCCACCGCTTCGACCAGCATCGATTCGGCCGCCGTCATCCGGCAGCAGCACGCCGGCGCGATCATGATCGATCGTTCGGAAACCCGCGCCAGTTCGGACATGAGCGCGCGCATCAGCACCAGCGGACGGCGAAAAGACAGGCCGAACGCGCCGATCAGCGCATTGGCCGCCTGCGCATCGTTGAGGCCGCCCGCGCCCATCCGCCGTACGGCGTGGAGGAACAGGCGCACGCCATCGTCGTCGGGTGCTGCGATCGGCAGGATATCGGCGATGGGCTTGGCCTGGCTGCTCATTGGGGCGTCCTCCTTGTAGGGATGCAGAGGAGCCCATTTGTTATTGCAAGTCAATCGCAATTGCAGAAAGAGTCAGTCGGGCAACATCCCGTTTGCGGCGAGCACCGTTCCGGCGAGATAAAGCGAACCGCCGATCAGCACGACGGGCGGCAGATCGCCCGGCTCGACGGCAATCGCCGACAGTGCCGATTCGACCCCGTCGCTGCTCCACGCCTTGAAACCGGCGCTGCGCGCCAACGCGGCGAGCGCCTCGGGTTCATGATGGGCGTGGCCCGCGATCGGCACCGCATGCACGGTCGCACCGATGAGCCCCAAGCTGCCCAGAAAGCCCGCCGCATCCTTGTTCGCGAGCAGACCGAGGATCAGGTGGAGCGGCCTGTCGCCAGCAAAGCGGCTCCGCAGAAAATCGCCGATCGCCCGCGCCGCTGCCGGATTATGCCCGCCGTCGAGCCATAGTTCGGAGCCGGGCGGCAACATCCCCAGCAACGGCCCGTCGTGCAGATGCTGCAGCCGGGCAGGCCAGTGCGCCCACCCCATCGCCGCGCGCAACGCCGATGGCGGGATCGTCAGCGCCTGCTGATGCCGCAGCATCGCGACCGCCAGGCCGGCATTCATCGCCTGATGCCCGCCCGCAAGGCTCGGCAATGGCAGTTCGAGTTTGCCCTGCGCATCGCGATAATGGAGCCGCCCGCGATAGGCCGCTCCGTCCCAGACACCGCCTTTCGCCAGCCACGGCGCCCCGGCTGCGCGGGTCGCCTGCCCGATCCGGTTCGCGACATTGGCGGGATAATGGAGGGTGACGATCGGCACGCCAGCCTTAGCGATGCCCGCCTTTTCGGCGGCGATATCCTCAATCTTGTCGCCGAGGAACGCCTGATGATCGAGGCCCAGCTGCGCAATGCCGCAAATTGCCGGCGCCTCGATCACATTGGTCGCGTCGAGCCGACCGCCCAGCCCCACTTCGATGATGCAGGCATCGGCCGGCGCGCGCGAAAAGGCCAGCAAGGCGGCAGCGGTCGTCACTTCGAAGAAGCTGGCGCCCAAATCTCCGCCGACCTCCAACACTTCGGCCAGCAGCGGCGCGAGTTCGGCATCCTCGATCAATTCGCCCGCGATCCGGATCCGCTCATTGAAGCGCACGAGATGGGGGCTGGTGTAGACATGCGCGCTCATCCCCGCCGCCTCGATCGCGGCGCGCAGATAGGCGCAGGTCGATCCCTTGCCGTTCGTCCCCGCCACATGGAAGACCGACGGCAGACGATCCTGCGGCCGCCCGAGCCGATCGAGCAGCGTCGTGATCCGATCGAGCCCCAGGATATCGGCCCCTGGCGACAATAGGGTCAGTCGATCGAGCTGTGCCTGCACCGCAGGATCGGAGGAGACGGCAAAGTCGACCATCTCAGTAGCGGATCACGCCGCCTTCTTCTGCGGCGCCAGATAGTCGATCAGGCGCGCGAGTTCGCGGCGCAGGTCGGCGCGGACGACGACCATGTCGAGCATGCCGTGATCGAGCAGATATTCGGCGCGCTGGAAGCCTTCGGGCAGCTTTTCGCGGATCGTCTGTTCGATCACGCGCTGGCCTGCAAAGCCGATCAGCGCCCCCGGCTCGGCCAGCTGGACATCGCCTAGCATCGCATAGGATGCGGTGACGCCGCCGGTCGTCGGATCGGTCATCACGACGATATAGGGCAGGCCCGCATCGTGGAGCTTCTGGATCGCCACCGTAGTCTTGGGCATCTGCATCAGCGAGAGGATACCCTCCTGCATCCGCGCGCCGCCGGCCGCGGTGAAGATGATGTACGGGCACTTGTCCGCAATCGCCGCCTCGACCCCCGCGACGAACGCCGCGCCGACCGCCAGCCCCATCGATCCGCCCATGAAGGCGAAGTCCTGCACGCCGACGACGGCGCGGAATCCCTCGATCAAACCGCGCGCATTGATCAGCGCGTCCTGTTCGCCGGTCGCGGTGCGCGCCGCCTTGATCCGATCGGCATATTTCTTCGTGTCGCGGAATTTGAGCGGATCTTCGCGCACTTCGGGCGTGGGCAACGGCGTATAGACGCCATTGTCGAACAGCTGGTCGAAGCGCTCGTCGGGTCCAATCCGGCCGTGATGGTTGCAGCGCGGGCAGACCGACAGATTTTCCTCATATTCCTTCACGAAGATCATCTGCGCGCAGCCCGGGCACTTGTGCCAGAGGTTCTCGGGCGCATCCCGCTTCGCGATGAAGGGGATCTTCTTGCGGACATTATCGAGCCAGCTCATGCGGCTTTCTCCCGGTCGGCCGAGCGGATCGCACCGCTCAAGGCCTCGATGAATTGACGAACGGCAGGCGCGGCAGTCGCGCCCTCTTGCCCCACTATATCGACGATCGCGGAGCCGACCACCACCCCATCGGCGACAGCGGCGATCGCGGCCGCCTGTTCGGGGGTGCGCACGCCGAAGCCGACCGCGACGGGCAGGTCGGTGCCCGCCTTCAGCCGCGCGACCGCATCCTCGATGCTGGCCTGCGCCGCCTGCTGCAGCCCGGTAATCCCCGCGACCGAGACATAATAAAGGAAGCCCGATGCGCCATCCAGGACGGCGGGCAGCCGCTTGGCATCGGTTGTGGGGGTCGCGAGCCGGATCGGATCGACCCCCGCCGCGCGCAGCGCCGGCCCGAGATCGCGATCCTGTTCCGGCGGAATATCGACGCAGATCACCCCGTCGACGCCCGCTTTGGCGCATTCGGCCGCGAACCACTCCGCGCCACGGCGGACCATCGGATTGGCGTAGCCCATCAGCACCAGCGGCACGCTGGGGTGCCGTGCACGAAAAGCGGCGGCCATCGCGAAGATGTCGGCGGTGGTCGTATTCGCGTCCAACGCGCGCAGCCCCGCCTTCTGGATCGCGGGGCCATCGGCCATCGGATCGGTAAAGGGCATGCCCAGTTCGATCACGTCGGCCCCGCCCGCGACGAGCGCGTCGAGGATCGCCGCGGTATCGCCCTGCGTCGGATCGCCCCCCATCACATAGGTGACGAGCGCTGCGCGCCCTTCGCCCTTCAGCCGCGCGAAAGTCGTCGCTAGGCGGCTCACAGCGCCACCCCCAGCCGATCGGCGATCGTTGGAATATCCTTGTCGCCGCGGCCCGACAGGTTGACGACGATGATCTTGTCCTTGCCCATCGTCGGCGCGATCTTCTCGCACGCCGCGACCGCATGCGCGGATTCGAGCGCGGGGATAATCCCTTCGAGCTTTGTCAGCCGCTGGAAGCTGTCGACCGCCTCATTGTCGGTGACGGGCACGTACTTCACCCGGCCGATTTCGTGCAGCCAGCTATGTTCGGGGCCGATCCCCGGATAATCGAGCCCGGCCGAGATCGAGTGCGGCTCTGTGATCTGACCATCCTCGTCCTGGAGAAGATAGGTGCGATTGCCGTGGAGGACGCCTGGCGTCCCGCCGGTCAGGCTCGCGGCATGGCGGCCGGTGTCGACCCCGTCGCCCGCCGCCTCGGTGCCGACCATCGCGACATCCGCGTCGTCGAGGAAGGGATGGAACAGCCCGATCGCGTTCGATCCGCCGCCGACCGGCGCGATCAGCATGTCGGGCAGGCGCCCCTCGACCGCCAGGATCTGCTGGCGCGTTTCGTTGCCGATCACCGATTGGAAGTCGCGGACCAGCTCCGGATAGGGATGCGGGCCGGCTGCGGTGCCGATGATGTAGAAGGTGTCGTGAACGTTCGCGACCCAATCGCGCAGCGCCTCGTTCATCGCATCCTTGAGCGTCTGCGCGCCGCTGATCACCGGGCGGACTTCCGCCCCGAGCAGCTTCATACGGAACACGTTCGGCTGCTGCCGCGCGACATCGACCGCGCCCATGAAGATCGTGCAGGGCAGGCCGAAGCGTGCCGCGACGGTGGCGGTCGCCACGCCATGCTGGCCTGCGCCTGTCTCCGCGATGATCCGGGTCTTGCCCATGCGGCGGGCCAACAGGATCTGGCCGATGCAATTGTTGATCTTGTGCGCGCCGGTGTGGTTCAGCTCCTCACGCTTCAGGTAGATCTTGGCGCCACCCAGATGCTCGGTCAGCCGCTCGGCATAATAAAGCGGGCTCGGCCGGCCGACATAATTGGCCAGCAGATCGTCGAATTCGGCCTTGAACGCGGGATCGGCCTTCGCCGCACGATATTCACCCTCGAGATCGAGGATCAGCGGCATCAGCGTCTCGGAGACATAGCGTCCGCCGAACTGGCCGAACTGGCCCTGCGCATCGGGATAGGAGCGCAGGGAATTAGGCAGGGGGGAATTTGGGATGGCTTCGGTCATAATTGCGCGATCCGTTGGAGGAAGGCGGCGATCTTGTCCACGTCCTTTACGCCGGCTGAGCTTTCCACGCCCGACGAGACGTCGATCAGCCGCGCGCCCGTCCGGCCCGCCGCATCGCCGACATTGCCGGCATCGATGCCTCCCGCCAGCGCCCAGGGCAGCGGATGCGCGAAGCCGTCGAGCAGCGCCCAATCGAAGCGCAATCCCATGCCACCGGGCAGCGCGCCTTCGGGCGTCTTGGCGTCATAGAGGATGCGATCGGCCGCCCCCTTATAGGCGCGCGCCTTGTCGAGATCGGCGCGGGTGCGGATCGACAGAACCTTCCACGCCTCGATCCCGTGTCGCACCTTGAGCGCCGCAACCCGCTCGGGGGTCTCGCCGCCGTGCAACTGGATCACATCGAGCCCCGCCGCGACGGCCCGGGCGACCATATCGTCATCGGGATCGACGAGAACGCCGACCTTCTTGACGTGTTCGGGCACGATCGCGCCAAGCTGCGCCGCCTGATCGGGCTCCACGTTGCGCGGGCTTTTCGGGAAGAACATGAAGCCGACATGGCTCGCCCCATGGCGCACGGCGGCGGCCACCGTTTCCGGCGTCGAAAGCCCGCAGATCTTGGCGGTTACGCGCTGCATGGAGCGGCATGTCGGCTTGGGACGCCCTCACGTCAACCATCTCGTCATTGCGAGGAGCCGAAGGCGACGCGGCAATCCACTCCGAACTGCGGAATGGATTGCTTCCCCCGGATCAGGTCCGGGGTCGCAATGACGAGGTTATTGGGAGGAGGGCGACGCCTCAGTAAACCGCCTCGGCGATCTGGCTGAGATAGTCGGGGTCGATCACGCGGATCTTGCCCTGGCTCAACTCGATCACGCCGTCATTCGCCCAGGCGGACAGCTGACGGTTGATATTCTCGCGGCTGATGCCGACGAACATGCCGAGTTCGGACTGGCTGAGATCGCTGGTGAGCTTCGCGCCGTTCACCTTCGAATCGCTCAGCCGCTTGAGATAGCGGGCCAGGCGCGGGCCGGTGGTGAACGCGCGGTCGCTTTCGATCGTCGCGTTGGTCTGGCGCAGGCGGTGCGCGAGTTCGCGCAGCAGACGGATCGCGATCTTCGGGTGCCGTTCCATAAGCTCTTCGAACGAACGGCGGCTGAGGCGCAGAAGCCGGCCCTGCCACATCGAGATCGCCGAAGCGGTGCGCGGTTCCCCGTCGAGGACCGCGATCTCGCCAACGACAGCGCCCGGCTCGGCATAATCAAGGATGATCTCGCGCCCGTTCGGGGTCACCATACTGACCCGCATCACGCCTTCGAGCAGGATGACGAGCGAATCGCCATCGTCGCCCTGGCGCAGAACCACCTCGTTGGGCGCGAGCGTCTGCAGCTTGCCGGCGCGCAGCAGATCGGCGAGCTGTTCGGACGAGCCGTCGGCGAAGACGCTGTTCGCCGGCAACAATGCGGCAAGCTGTTCCGGCGTCATTCCAGATCCCCCAAAAAGCGCCCGACGATGTACGCAAACCCGCGCCGATTCCCGGCGGCGCGACAGAGGTTAAAGTCGCATGGACGCCTGCACCTTGGCAAGCGATCAGGGTGCCCAGCCGGTTGGGGCAAGCTCGAAACCGCCAAATTCGAACCCCGGTGCGACCACGCAGCTCACCAGCGCCCAGCCGCCATCGGTTTCGGTCGCCTGCCACCAGCCGGCTGGCACGATCGCCTGCGGACTATGCCCGGCCAACGGATCGGGGCCGATCCGGATCGTGTCGATCGCCGCGCCTTCGGCCTCGGCGATCAGCAGGCGGGGCGGCGTTCCGGCATGAAACAGCCAAAGCTCGGTCGCGTCGACCCGATGCCAGTGCGATCGCTGCCCCGCCTCGAGCAGGAAATAGATCGCAGTCGCATGGCCCCGGCCGTCTTCAGACCCTTCCCGCCACGTCTGGCGGTACCAGCCGCCTTCGGGGTGCGGCGCGAGATCGAGCGCGCGGATCAGCGCGGCGGCGTGGGAATCCTGCATTCGGGTGAACATGCCGTTGTTTTCTGTTCATGCAACTCGCGCGCTCGCCGCCGGTTGAATCCATCAGCGTTGCGTTGCTTACCGAAAGGCCTCGTTCTCGAAAGGGAGCGGGGCCTTTCTCTTGTTCGGCGTGTGTTGCCATGTTAACACAGTCATAGATATTCGGAGGATGACGATGCGCGCCAAACTGATCCTGATCGCCCTGCCCGCGCTGGCGCTCGCCGGTTGCGAAGTGAAGGTCGGCGAGAAGGCCAGGGACGAGGGCGGCAACGTCTCCGTCTCGGCCGAACGCGGCGTTTCGATCGACGCGCCCGGTTTCAAGGCGAAGGTCGACATTCCCGGCATCGACATCGGCGGCGCGGACATGGACATCGACGGGATGAAGCTGTTTCCCGGATCGAAGCTCGCCAACGTCAACGTCGTCGGCAAGGACGGCCCGGGCGACAAGGTGACGATGGGCTACACCGCCCCTGGCGCGCCCGCCGCCGTCGCCACTTATTATCAGAATGCTGCGAAGGAGGCCGGCTTCACCGGCGTTTCGATCGACGGCACGACGGTCCACGCCACCAAGGACGATGGCGACAAGCTGACGATCACCGCCGCCCCGGACGGCGCCAATACCAGGGGCCAGATCCTGGTCGTCGACACCAAGGCCGACTGATACCGCGCAGGCTGGCGCATAGGGGCGCCAGCCGCTAAAGCGCGGGCCATGCCTCCCCTGTTACTTGTCATGATCGGTGGCGCGATCGGCTCCGGCTTTCGCTACCACCTCAGCTATCTGATGATCCGTCTGTTCGGCCCTGGTTTCCCCTGGGGCACATGGGCGGCGAACCTGATCGGCGGCTTCCTGATGGGTATTCTCGTCGGCCTTCTCCTGAAGATGACGGACGGTGGAGAGCCGGTCCGCCTGTTCTTCGGCGTCGGCGTTCTGGGTGGCTTCACCACATTCTCGTCGTTCACGCTGGAAACGATCAACATGTTCGGCCGGGGCGACTATGCGCTGGGTGCTGCCTATGTCGGATCGTCGGTCGCAGGATCGCTGCTGGCGCTGATGGCCGGACTCGCACTGGTTAGGATCGCCTGATGGCCGAACAGAAGCCCCCCGCCGGCGAAGCCCGCCAGTTCACGATAGCGCAGGATGACGATGGCATCCGGCTCGATCGCTGGTTCAAGCGGCACATGCCCGATACCAGCTTCAACATCGTCTCACGCTGGGCGCGCACGGGGCAGCTGCGGCTCGACGGCAAGCGCGTCGAGCCGGGCGACCGGATCGAGGCGGGCCAGGTGCTGCGCGTGCCGCCGCCCGAAGCCACGCCCGTCCCGACGACGGCGCCCAAGCCCAAGCGCCCGCGCGCGCCGCTGAGCGCGGAGGATACCGAACTTGCGCAGTCGATGGTCATCCACCGCGATCGGCAGGCGATCGTCCTCAACAAGCCGCCCGGCCTCGCGACGCAGGGTGGTACCAAGACCGAGCGGCATGTCGACGGCCTGCTCGACGCGATTCAGTTCGAGGCGGAGGGGCGGCCCAAGCTCGTTCACCGGCTCGACAAGGACACGTCGGGCGTCCTCCTGATCGCGCGCAGCGCCAATGCCGCGGGCCATTTCGCCAAGGCATTCAGCAGCCGCACCGCGCGCAAGGTCTATTGGGCACTTGTCGCCGGCGTGCCTTCGATCGACGACGGCATGATCGAGCTTCCGATCGGCAAGCAACCCGGTTCCGGCGGGGAAAAGATGCACGTCGACGAGAAGGAAGGTTCGCCCGCCCGCACCCGCTATCGCGTGATCGACCGCGTCGGCAACCGTGCCTGCTGGGTCGAGCTGCAGCCTTATACCGGCCGCACCCACCAGTTGCGCGTCCATATGGCGGCGATCGGCCACCCGATCGTCGGCGACGGCAAATATGGCGGTCTCGAAGCCTTCCTGACGGGGGGCGTCAGCCGCAAGATGCACCTCCACGCGCGCCGGCTGAAGGTCGATCATCCCGATGGCGGCGTGGTCGACGTCACCGCCGCTCTGCCCCAGCATTTCGCGGAAAGCTTTGCCTTGCTCGGTTTCCAGGAATCGCGCGGCGATGCCCTGCCGATCGACGACGTGAAGTTTTCCGAGACCGCCGAGGGCAAGCGTCGCGCCACGGCCGCCCGCGCCAAGGATGCGCGCAAGGCCCGCAAGGGCGAACGGCGGGGTCGGAGCAAGGCCTGATGCATCCGGCGAAGAGTTTCGCGTGGGATGACGTCTCCGCGATGGCGGCGTTCGCGCGCGATATCGCGTTCGCGCATCTGTGCGTCGCGGGGCCGGATGGACCGATCGTCGCCCACGCGCCTTTGCTGGTGGCAGAGGATGGATCGGTGCTTGTCCACCTGTCGCGCGGCAACCGGATCCTCCGTCATCTCGACGGCGCGACGATCGTCGCCAGCATCGCCGCGCACGATTTCTACGTCAGCCCCGATTGGTATGAGGCGAAGGACAGCGTGCCGACGTGGGACTATGTCGCAGTCGAGATCGAAGGCACGGCGCGCCTGCTCGACCAAGCCGAACTGGTCGCGCAGCTCGACGGACTGAGCGCGGAGCACGAAGCCCGGCTCGCGCCCAAGCCCGCCTGGACGCGGGACAAGATGCCCGAGGGGCGGTTCGATGCGATGCTGTCGGGCATATCCGGTTTTTCGATCGATGCGCCCACCTGGCGCGGCACGCGCAAGCTCAGCCAGAACAGAGCCGCGGCGGATCGTGCGGGCGTGATCGCCGCGCTCGAAACCACGCGCCCCGATCTTGCGGCATTGGTCGCGCAGGAGCGCGGATGAACCGGCTCGCTCTGTTCGATTGCGACGGCACGCTGGCGGACAGCCAGGCGATCATCTGCCGCGCGATGGCCGACGCCTTCGTCGCCGAGGGACTTGCGCCGCCCACCGACAGTGCCACGCGCCGGATCGTCGGGCTCAGCCTTCCCCAGGCGATCGGCCGGCTGATCCCGGAGGCTGACGACGCGCTCCACCACCATCTCGCCGAACGCTACAAGCAGGCGTTCCAGCGGCTGCGCGCGATGGGGCAGGTCGACGAGCCGCTCTTTCCCGGCATCGCCGAGGCGCTCCGGACTTTGTTCGACGCGGGCTGGATGCTCGGCGTCGCGACCGGCAAGTCGGATCGCGGGCTGGCGCACCTCCTGACCGCCCACAAGCTGACGCACCTCTTTTCCACGCTCCAGACCGCCGATCGCCACCCGTCCAAACCGCATCCCTCGATGGCGATCCTCGCGATGGCCGAAACGGGCGCCGCGCCCGAGACCACGGTGATGATCGGCGACACCAGCTTCGATATCGGCATGGGAATAGCCGCAGGCTGCACCACTGTCGGGGTCGCCTGGGGCTATCACGAGGCCAAGGAATTGTTCGACGAGGGCGCGCATTTCGTCGCCGACCAGCCCGGCCAGCTTCCCGCCGTCCTCGAAACCGCGATCGGCGTGCGCCCGTGAAGCGTTTTTACGCCGACGTCACCACCGCGCCGGCCGACGGCGGCCACGCGATCCTGCTCGACGGGCGGAGTGTGAAGACGCCCAAACGCGCCGCCCTGATCGCGCCCACGCCAATGCTGGCCAATGCCATCGCCGCCGAATGGGAGGCGCAGGCCGAAACGCTCGACCCGCGCACGATGCCGCTGACCGGCATTGCGAACGCCGCGATCGACCAGGTCCTCGCGAACCCCGCGCCCTTCGCCGCCATCGTCGCGGTATATGGCGAAACCGAATTGCTCTGTTACCGCGCCGACAGCCCTGCGGAACTGGTCGCGCGACAGGCGGCGACCTGGGATCCGCTGCTCGGCTGGGCGCGCGAGCGTTATGACATCGGCTTCACCCTCGTCACCGGAATCATGCACCAGCCCCAGCCGGCCGAAACGGTCGCCCGGCTCGCGCAGGCGGTCTCGGCACTCGATCCCTTCCGGCTCGCGGCGCTTCAGCCGATCGTGACGATCGGCGGATCGCTGGTCGTGGCGCTGGCGCTGCTCGAAGACCATATCGATCCGGTCGAGGCGTTCGACACCACCCATCTCGACGAACTTTGGCAGGTAGAGCAATGGGGCGAAGACGTGCTCGCCGCCCAGGCGCGCGACGCCCGCCGCCACGATTTCGCGGCGGCGGCGCGCTTTCTCACGCTGCTTTAGCGCCGTCCTACCTTCTGCCGTTCGTGTCGAGCGCAGTCGAGACGAACGGAGAGGGAGTTAGCCCAGCGCCGTGCGCGGCAGGAACCAGCGCGCGACGATCAGCCCGCAGACCGCCAGCCCCAGGAATTGGCTGAAGAACAGATAGACCCAATAGCCCCAACCGAAATGGTTGAAGATCGGCTGCCCCAGCACGGTGTAGAGCGTCGTTCCCAGTGCGAAGAGGATCGCGATCCGCGCGCGGCTGGCGAAATCGATCACGCGATTGCCCACCGCACCCATTGCCAGCGCGATCAGGATGCCGGTGATCAGCGCGAGGATCAGCCCCTGCAGCATCGCCGACGTGTCGACCACCGGGAAGCCGCTGATATTGTAATGGATCGTCGCGATCGGTCCCTTGCCGTACAGCACCGATCCGTTCGCGCTGCCCGGCGACGGGATCGCATAGGTGCCGGTGCCGCCGCTCGTCAGCGTTTGCGCGAGCGCGAGTTGCAAGGCTGCGGCCTGCGGCTCCTCGATCCGGTTGAACGCCAGCAGGCTGAGCGGCGTCCCCCAGAACAGAAAGCCGATCAGGTAGAGCGCGAAGCCCCCTACCAGCCCCCCGAACAGAGTTTTGGCCATGATGCGTTCCTTGTCGTTATCGTGGCGCAACAGACTAGAAACGCGATCGTTCCGCGCAAACGAAGTGCGGCGGACCGGGCGACGATCTCGATGATCTAGAGCTTCTCGCCTGGCAGCGCGCTCGCCTGGCGAATCCAGTCGGCCAGTTGGGCTTCGTCGATCGCGTCATCCTCGCGAATATCGAGATAGCGGACCTCGGCCTGCTTCGATTTACCCGGCGGCATGGGATCGAGCGACGTGCCGCGAAAGAAGGTGAGCTTCACGTAGCGTTCGAAACAGTGAAACGACAGAAACCAGGTCGCGCCGTCCAGCCCGTAGAAGGGCGTGTTCCATTTGACGGCCTTGCGCACGTCGGGAACCACCCGCGCCACGATCGCGTCAACGGTGCGCCCGATCCGCTGCTTCCAGCCGGGCATGGCGGCGATATAGGCCTGAACAGGCGCATCGCCTTCGCCCTTGGCAATCTGGGGGTTGCCGCCGGACAGCAGTTTCGGCCCGGCCATCGCGATCAGGCCGGCGGATTGTTGAGCTTGCGGACGAAGCCGATCAGCCCGGTCTGGCGGCTGCGCTTCAGCCGCTCGGCCTCCAATATGTGCTTCACCTCGGCAAAGCAGCGATCGATATCGTCGTTGATCAGGACATAGTCATAGCCGTCCCAATGGCTGATCTCCGCGTTCGCACGCTGCATCCGGCCAACAATGACGTCCTCGCTGTCGGTCGCGCGCTTGCGCAGCCGTTCCTCCAGCTCGGGCATCGACGGCGGCAGGATGAAAACGCGCACCACATCGCCGCCGCATGTCTGGAACAGCTGCTGGGCGCCCTGCCAATCGATGTCGAACAGCACATCGCTGCCCGAATCGAGAATGTCGTAGATCGGCTTCTTCGGGCTGCCGTAGCGATGGTTGAAGACGTGGGCCCATTCGAGGAACTCGCCCTCGGCCACGCTGGCGCGGAATTGCTCGAGATCGACGAAATGATAGTCGACACCGTCGACCTCACCCGGGCGCATCGACCGGGTGGTCGCGGAAACCGACATCTGCAGTTGATCGTCCGATGCGAGCAGCCGGCGCGCGATTGTCGACTTGCCGGCGCCGGAGGGCGAGGACAGCACGAACAACACGCCGCGCCGCTTGAGGGTCTTGTGGGCCATGCGCGCCTTTGCCTCGGGAACGGCCCCGGCGTCAATGTCGCGCATGGCTATAGGCTATACTAGGCTGGCGTGATCGGCGCCTTGCTTTCCTTCCTGCGGTCATAAGCCCGCTTGGCGAGGAAAGCGCCGCCCGCGAGCAGTCCGATCGGCCCCAGCCGCCGCAGCAGCCCGACCGATGCGGCACCCAGCACCGCGCCCTTGACGCCGCCTTCACCGTCACGACGATCGATTTCGCGCCCGACGAGCGCGCCGATGACCTTACCGATCATGTCCGAGATCTCCCTTTTCAAACTCGCGCAAAGAACAATGCCGGGCGCGGCTTGTTCCGGTTTCGCCCGCGCCTTAGATTGGCGCCCATGAAATATCTCCACACGATGATCCGGGTGTCCGACCCGGCCGAGACGATCCGCTTTCTCGAGCTGGTCGGCCTGCGCGAGACCAAGCGTTGGGACAATGAGGCGGGACGCTTCACCCTGATCTTTCTCTCCGCGCCGGGCGACGAGGATGCGCAGGTCGAACTCACCCACAATTGGGACGAGGCGGGCTATGACGGCGGCCGCAATTTCGGCCACCTCGCCTATCGCGTCGACAACATCTACGAGACCTGCCAGCGGATCATGGACGCGGGCTACACGATCAACCGCCCCCCGCGCGACGGCCACATGGCCTTCGTCCGCACCCCCGACAACATCTCGATCGAGCTGTTGCAGGACGGGCATCTCGAACCCGCCGAACCCTGGGCATCGATGCCGAACACCGGCGTCTGGTGATGTCTCAAATCCTCTCCCGGCGGGAGAGGGGGACCGCCCGAAGGGTGGTGGAAAGGTATTGGCCGGCAGCGGGACTAAGCGCCGGTCCCCCTCCCGCTCCGGGGGAGGATTTCTAGACGCCCGCGCCGCGCCGCCACGGCAGACCGGGAAGACGCGCGGCCATCGGCCAGAGGATGTTGATCGCCAGTCCCGCCATCACCAGCGCGGCGGCGATCAGCTTCCACGCCGGCAACGATTCGCCCAGCAGCAGCGCCGATGCGCCCATGCCGAACAAGGGCACCAGCATCGCCATCGGCGTGATCGTCGCCGCCGGATGCCGCGACAGCAGCCAGCCCCAGGCGGCATAGCCGAACATCGTATTGCCCAACGACTGCCACACCACCGCACCCCACGCGCCGGGACCGGCGGCGGCGAGCGCGGCGACATCGCGGTGCCAGCCTTCCATCACCAGCGACGCGATCAGCAGCGGCGGGACCGAGAACAGGCTGGCCCACACGACGAAGGCGAGCATGTCGGTCGCCCCGCTGAGCTTCGCGACCTGATTGCCGCCAGCCCAGCTCAGCGCCGCGACGAGCACCAGGCCCAGCCCCAGCGCAGTCGCGCTACCGCCGCCGTGGAGCATGATCGTGCCGATCCCCGCCGTCCCCAGCAGCAAGGCGACGAACTGGAACAGGCGGATCTTCTCCCCGCTCATCCGCATCGCCAGGCCGATCGTGAAGAACACCTGCGTCTGGACGACGAGGCTCGCGAGCCCGGGCGAGATATGCCCGTCCATCGCGATATAGAGCATGCCGAACTGGCCGAAACCGATCAGCACGCCATAGGCCGCCAGATAGCGCCAGCCGACCGCCGGACGCTTCAGGAACAGGCAGGCCGGGAACAAGGCGAAGGTGAAGCGCAGCGTCGCGAACAGAAGCGGCGGCAGATCGTCGAGCGCCCAGCGGATCACGACGAAATTCGTCCCCCACACCGCGACCACCGCGATGGCGAGGAGGATGTGGGTCAGCGGCAGGCGGTGGTGAAGCGCTCCGCCGGTCACACCCGCATCGGCATCAGCACATACAGCGCCGGCGCGTTGTCATTCTCGCGGATCAGGGTCGGCGCGGCGGCGTCGGCGAGGTGGACTTCGACCAGATCGCCGTCGATCTGCGCCAGGATGTCCATCAGGTAACGCGCGTTGAAGCCGATCTCGAAGCCCGGCGAGGTATATTCGCCCGGCACTTCCTCGGCTGCGGTCCCGTTCTCGGGGCTCGTCACCGACAGGGTGATCTTGTCGCGATCGAGCGCCATCTTGACCGCACGGGTCTTTTCCGACGCGATCGTCGCGACACGGTCGACGCCCTGCATGAAGCTCTTGGGATCGATCTTGAGCAGCTTGTCGTTCGCGGTCGGGATGACGCGATTATAATCGGGGAAGGTGCCGTCGATCAGCTTCGACGTCAGTACGGCCGTGCCCAGGCCGAAGCGGATCTTCGTCGACGACAGCGAAACCTGCACCGAACCGTCGACCTCGTCGAGCAGCTTGCGCAGTTCGGCCACGCACTTCCGCGGCACGATCACGTCGGGCATGCCCTCCGCGCCATCGGGCCGTGCGACGGTGACCCGCGCGAGGCGGTGGCCGTCGGTCGCCGCCGCCTTCAGCACATCGTCGGCGACATGGAAGAAGATGCCGTTCAGATAATAACGCGTCTCTTCGGTCGAGATCGCGAAGCGGGTCTTGTCGATGATCTGCTTGAGCGTTTCGGCCGGCAGCTCGAAGCTGGTCGGCAGGTCGCCCTCGGCGATCATCGGGAAATCGTCACGCGGCAGCGTCTGCAGGTTGAACCGCGCCCGGCCCGCGACGATCAGCATCTTGCCGTCGGCGGCCGACAGGCTGACCTGGCTGCCTTCGGGCAGCTTGCGGACGATATCGAACAGGGTGTGCGCCGACACGGTGATCGCGCCCGGCTGATCCACCGTCACCGGCACGGATTCGACGACCTGCAGATCGAGATCGGTCGCCATCAGCTTGAGCGTGCCGTCGGCCGCAGCCTCCAGCAGCACGTTGGACAGGATCGGAATCGTGTTACGGCGCTCGACCACCGATTGGACGTGGCCCAGGCTCTTCAGAAGAGTCGCCCGCTCGATCGTTGCCTTCATTGCCGCCCCGAATATGCTGAATGGAGAGACGTTATAGCGCGGTGGATGCGCCCCGCCAGCCCCCATGCACAGCAAATATGGGGATAAGGCCGGGGCGTCTGCCGCCCCGGCCCTCTCTTATCAGAAGCGGAAGCCGAAACCGCCCACGACCTGGTGGCGGCTGAAACCATCCTGATAGTTGGTGTAGCGATATTCCGACTTCACATAGGCGTTCTGGCCCAGCGCATATTCGACACCCGCGCCGACACGCACGCCGTCGAGGTTGGTCGTGGCGAGCGTGGTCTGCCCGGTGCCGTCATTGCCGGTCAGCTTCGCGCGGCTGTTGGCATAGCCGGCCTTTGCATAGAGCAGCGCCTTGCCGCCCACGACGGTGCCGACGCGGCCGCCGACATAGAGATCGCGGCCAGCCTTGGCGCACAGGCGCGGGTCGGCGACGGTGCTCGAACCGACGCACTGCTTGGTGCTCGAATCGCCGACTTCGCCCTCGATGCCGACAACACCCATGCCGGTCTGGAAATCGTAGCCGGCGGCAACGCCATAGTTGACGCCGTCGTCATGCCCGTTGTTCTGGACGCGGTCCCAACCCACAAGGCCTTCGACGCGGGCGCCGGTGAAAGGCGCGCTGTCCTGCGCGAAGGCGGGGGCTGCGATGGTGCCGGCGAGCAGGGCGGCGACAATGATGCTACGCATTTGTATAACTCCGTTCATTCCGTTCCCGAACGAACCAGTGGGAACGGCGCTCAAATGGACCTGATCGCCTGGCGTTGCATGAACCTCAGATAAACAGATGGAATCGTTGCATTTTTACCACGATGACAAAGAAGCGGCTTGACAGTTTTGGCCCCCGGTTTTTGGGGACTATTGCACTTTTGTTACTTCTGGCGGCCGCTCCGCCGGGGCGGCAGCCGATGGGAATTTTTGGGGATTGGGGCGCGTTTCGCGATGTGAAGCCCCGCCATTGCTATGCGATCGCCACACCCGAGACGCGCCGGTCGGGCGAATGGCGCCCCTTCGCGAGCGTCGCGCACTGGCCCGATCGCGGCATCCGCAACCAGCTTCACATCCGCCTGCGCGAAGAGCGGGCGCCGCGTAGCCCGATCGCGCTCTATGTCGGCGAGGCGCGCTTTCCACTGGTCGCCGGCCGGGTCGACGCCTGGGCGCCCGATGCACGCGCCGATGCCGCGATCGTCGCGGCGATGCGCGGGGCCACGTCGATGCGGGTCGCCTGGGTATCGAAGGGCGGCAAGGACCGATCGGACGGCTATCTGCTGAAAGGAGTCGCAAGCGCGATCGACGCCGCCGCGATCGGTTGCGCGCGACGTTAGATTTTGATCCAGCTCACGCTGGATGCGGCACGGCGGATGCCGAACCAGTCTAACAAGGCATCGTTGACGCATGGCTGCATTGCGGTGCAGCATCATCATTTCCTCTCGCCTTCCGGAGCATCGATGCCCAGCCTTCGCCTGACCGCCCTTTCGCTGCTGATGCTCGGAACCGCCGCCAACGCCGCCATCCCCGAACCTACCGCCCAGCGGATCGACGCGTGGTGGGGGCATATCGCCACGATCGCGTCGGACAAGAATGAGGGCCGGCTGACCGGATCGCCCGGTTTTGATCGCGCCGCCGATTATGTCGTCGATCAGTTCACCCACCTGCGCCTGATCCCTGCGGGCAGCGACGGGTGGTTCCAGCCGGTCGAACTGACCGAACAACGCTTCGATCAGGCGGCGAGCAAGGCGATGCTGAAGGGGCCGGCGGGAAACACGATCCTCGCCACCCCGACCGAGCTCTATTTTCGCGGCAGCGCGCCGATGCCGCCGAGCGTCGACGCGCCGCTCGTCTTCGCCGGCTATGGCCTGTCGATGCCCGATGAGGGGCATGATGATTTCGCGGGGCTCGATCTCAAGGGCAAGATCGTCGTCGTGCTGTCGGGCGGGCCCGCCGGGATTTCGGGCGCGCTCAAATCCGATGCGCGCTCGCGCCGCGCCGCCATCCTGGCCGAACGCGGCGCCGTGGGCCTGATCGCGCTCACCACGCCCAAACAGACCGAGATCAAGTGGGACCGGCAGGTCGCATTGTCTGCGCAGTCCTTCATGTATCCGGCCGACACCGGGTTGCGGGAGGTTGCGGTGCCGTTCCTGAACGCCTTCGTCGGCCCCGATGCCGCGCCCAAGCTGTTCGCCGGCGCGCCGCAGGATTTTGCCGCGCTCTCCGCGCTCGCCGATGCATCCAGGCCCCTGCCTGTCTTCGCGCTGCCGCAGCGGTTCGCCGCCACCGTCGTCAGCAGTTCGCGTCCCGTCCATGCCAGGAATATCGTCGCGCGCCTGCCCGGATCCGATCCGGTGCTGTCGGCGCAGAATGTCGTCCTCTCGGCACATCTCGACGGGCTGGGCGTCGGCGCGCCGATCAAGGGCGATACGATCTATAACGGCGCGTTCGACAATGCGGTCGGCGTCTCGACCCTGATCGAGACCGCCAAGGCGCTGACCAGCTTCAAGAAGCGCCCACGCCGATCGATCCTGTTCGTGATCGTGACGGGTGAAGAGAAAGGATTGCTCGGATCGCGGCATTTCGCGGCACGCCCGACGGTGCCCGCCCAATCGCTGGTCGCCGACATCAACCTCGACATGCCGTTGCCGATCTTCGCCTTCACCAGCGTGACGCCGATCGGCTATGAAGAAAGCTCGCTGGGCGAAAATGCCAAGATCGTCGCCGCATCGCTCGGCCTGCCGGTCGTCCCCGATCCCAAGCCCGACCGCAACGTCTTCATCCGGTCGGACCAGTATAGCTTCATCCGCAAGGGCGTGCCCTCGCTCTTCCTTAAATACGGCTTCAAGCTCGGCACGCCCGAGGAGAAGATCGAGGCCGACTGGCGCACCAACATCTACCATTCGCCGCAGGACGATCTGGATCAGCCGGTCATGAAGGCCGAAGGCGTCAAGTTCACCGATTACGTCATCGCCCTCGCCCGCAACATTGCCGACGATCCGGCCAAGCCGAGCTGGAACGCCGACAGCTATTTCAAGCGGTTCGCAAAGTAGCCCCCACCCTCACGTCACCCGGGGCTTGACCCGGGGTCCCGCTTCTTCTTCTTCGTCTGGAACAGGCAGCTGGATCCCGGAACAAGTCCGGGATGACGAAAGAGGCATTGGTCACGCCGCGAGAGGCAGCGGCTCCTCGTCCATCTGGACGCCGGGCGCGACGATCGCGGTCATCTCGCCCGATCGTTCGAGCTTGCCCCAGCGCAGGGCCGCCCCCGCCAGTGCCGAGAAGACCGCGCGTACCACGACCGCATAGAGCAGCTGGCGATAGCCGAAGCGCATCGCCAGCAGGCGGAGCGCGGGGAAGCGGGTTTCGCGCGCGTCGAGGCGGTAGGCGATCCAGCCACAGGCCAGATCGATCGCCGCAAAGGCCAGCCAGAAGCCCGCCATCGTCGCGAGGTCCGCCTGCATCGCGCCGAAGCCGTGATTGGCGACGCGCAACCCGGTGTCGATCAGGCTCGCGATCAGGGCGATATCGATGAAGGGCGAAACCAGACCGAAGCCGATCTGGAACAGCCACGCCTGCGGCATGCCATAACGGGCCAGGCCGTGCGGCTTGCCCTCGAACATCGCCGCACGATGCTTCCACAGGCATTGCAGCGTTCCGAACGCCCAACGGCGGCGCTGCTTGAACAAAGCGCCGAAGCTGTCGGGCGCTTCGGTCCACGCAATCGCATCGACATCGCACGCGACGCGCCAGCCGGCGCGCTGGATCGCGATCGTCAGATCCTGATCCTCGGCCAGCGTATCGTCGGGATAGCCGCCCACCTCGTCCAGCGCAGTGCGCCGCCATGCGCCGACCGCACCGGGCACGACCGTGATCGCATCGAGCGCCGAGAGCGCACACCGCTCCAGATTCTGCGCGGTGACATATTCGACCGACTGCCAGCGGGTGACGAGGTTGGTCGCATTGCCGATCTTGGCATTGCCCGCGACCGCGCCGATCGCCGGATCGGCGAACCAGCGGGTGAGTTTCGCGATCGTATCCGGCTCGAACTGGGTATCGGCATCGAGTGCCACGACCACATCGCCCTTCGCGATGCGCAGCGCCTGATTGAGCGCGCGCGCCTTCCCGCCATTTTCTAGGCAAAGCAAGGTCACGCGCGGATCGAACCCGAAGGCGCGCGATACGACTGCCGAGGTCGCATCCTTCGAACCATCGTCGATCACGATCACTTCGATGCGCGGGCCGTTGCTCGCCAGGATGCGGCGCACCGACGCCTCGATCACGCGCTCCTCGTTGAACGCGGGGATCAGCACCGAGACGAAGCTGGGCACCAGATGCGGCGCGGGATTCGGCACCACCGCCCGCTTAGCCGCCCGCACCGCAAGCGCGGTCAACGTGATCGAGCGCGCGATGCCGAGCAGGATCGCGACCAGAAACAGACCGCCGAGCGCCTTCCAGCCGTTGGACAGCCCGACGAACAACGCGCTCGCGCCGCCCGCCGCCGCCTTGTGCCCGTCAACCAGCGGCGGCATCGCGGCGTCGCGCGAAATGCCCGCCAGGGTCGAGACGGTGACGAGATCATAGCCGCGCGCGCGCAAGCCTTTGATGATCCGGGGCAGCGCCGCGACGGTCGCGCGGCGATCGCCGCCCGAATCGTGGAGCAGGACGATCTGGGTCGATTTGCCCGCATGGCCCGATTCGACCTGTTCGATCGTGCGACGAACGATCGCGTCGGCGCTCGTCCCCGCCCAGTCGAGCGGATCGACGTTCAGGCCGACCGACAGATAACCCATCTCCGCCGCGACCTTCGCCGCATGCAGTTCGTCGGGCCGATCGGGATCGGCGTCGCCCAGATAGGGCGCGCGGAACAGCCGCATCGAACGGCCGGTATGGCTCTCGACGATCCGCTGGGTCGCGTTGATCTCCAGCCGCACCGCCGCCTCAGGCAATTTGTCGAGATCGGGGTGCGTCATCGAATGGTTGCCGAGTTCGGATCCCTCGTCGACGATCCGGCGCAGCAAATCGGGCTCGCCCATCGCATTCGATCCGGTGACGAAGAAGGTCGCCGTCGCGCGGTGGCGCTTCAATATATCGAGGATCGCTGGAGTCCAGCGCGGATCGGGGCCGTCGTCGAAGGTCAACGCGACCTGACGGCGCTTATGCCCGGCGCGTTCGACCACATTGGTCGTCGGCAGGCTGTGATAGCGCGCGTCGCGGATCAGCCCGTCGGCTGCCGGCTCGGCCTTGCGGACACCGGCCGTCGCGAAGCTGGCGAGGCGCAGCACCTCCCCCTGCCCGTCGAGCGCGACCTTTTGATGCTCGATCGGCAGATGGCTGAGGTTGGGCACCTGCCCCGCAGGCGTATCGAGCGCCGCCCAAAAACCCGGATCCTCGCTGCCCAGCCGCCACAGCGCGACCCCGGCGGCGCCCGCACGCCGCGCGACCTGCAGCTCGTTCCAGCTCGCGACCGCATCGAGCAGCCAGACCTGATGGTGCACGCCGCCTTCAACATAGGCAAAGTGCGTGTTGCCGGTGGCGGGATCGAATGTCGGCAGCGCGTGCGCCTCGTCCGCCTTCTTCCACGCGGCCTCGACGGTCAGCGGCTTGGCCGGACCCTTGCCGTCCCAGTCATAGGCATAATTGCCCAGACCGACGATCAGCTTGGCCGGCCCGGCCGCCTTGATCGCTTCGGCCACGACGCGCGCGAACCACGGCTGCGACGCGATCGGCCCCGCTGCGCCATCGGGCCAATGTTCGTCATAGGCCATCAGCACCAGATGATCGGCCAGCGGCGCATAAGCCGCGAGATCCCACGCCGCATCGTCGGCGGGCACCGCAATGTCGACACGCCAGCCGCGTTCCGCGAAGCGCGCCTTCATCTCGGTCAGCAGCGTGCGATAGCCGCCATGCGCGGCGGCGGGCAGATCCTCCAGATCGAGCATCACACCGCCCGCCTTCTCGGCGACCAGGGCCGCCTCGATCTGGCCTATGAATCGTTTGCGCGCGACGGCATCGGCCACGAGCCCGGCAGTGCCGCGCCCATCCCACTGGCCGTCATCGCCGATATTCTGAACCATCAGCATCAGCCGCGGCGCCTTCGCGCGTCCGTCGAGCAAGGCGTGCAGCTTCGCGTCCGGCTCATAGGTCCAGCGATTGTCGCGCCCGTGCACCCGCGCCAGCCCCGCCGCGACCCAGTCGAGCGAATCGGCATGCGCCGCCAGCGTCCTCCGCCCCGCCTCGTCCCACGGCACATAGAAACCGATTCGCTCGCCGCGCGCCTCTGCGGCGGCATTCGCAGGCGCCCACGCGCCGCGCTCGATATCCATCGGCATCTTGGACGCCACCGCCTTCGCTCGCGTCGCATCCGCCGCCCGCAGCGCCGGCGCGACGTGACGTTCGGCGGCCAGCACCGCGATCGCGAGGAAAGCGGCGGCGGCGGCCAGCGCGAGGCCCAGCGCCCAAAGCGTTAACTTCGTCCGGCGCGCGCGACGGCCACTTGGATCGTGGAAAATCTGGAGATTCACGTGTGCCGCCACCGCTGTTGATCGCGGCGGCAGGTAAAGCGAAATGGATAACGAAGCTTTTACGCAGCCCTTCGACGATCGTTTGAGGGGCGCCTGTGGAAAAATACGCCGCTTTCCACTATGTGGCAGCGATGAATCACCCGATGCCTGCGAATATGTCGATCCCCGGCCCGATCGATCCCGTGCCTGTGCCCCGCGCGGTGCCGCTGCGCGCCGATGGCCGTATCGACCTGATCGGCCTTTCGCGCGACGATCTGCGCATGGCGCTGGAAACCGCGCAGCTCGAGCCGAAGCAGGCCAAGCTGCGCGCCAAGCAGCTCTGGTCGTGGATCTACAATCGCGGCGTCACCGATTTCGCGCTGATGACCGACATCGCCAAGGATATGCGCCTCTGGCTCGCCAACCGCTTCGCGGTGTCGCGGCCCGAAATCGTCGTCGCGCAGGTGTCCGAAGACGGCACGCGCAAATGGCTGCTCAAGACCGACGACGGCCACGATTACGAGATGGTGTTCATTCCAGACGCCGATCGCGGAACACTCTGCGTCTCGTCGCAGGTCGGCTGCACGCTCAACTGCCGCTTCTGCCACACCGGTACGATGAAGCTGGTCCGCAACCTCACGCCCGGCGAGATCGTCGGGCAGGTGATGCTCGCGCGCGATTCGCTGGGCGAATGGCCGTCGCAGCCCGAAGGCCGCATGCTCACCAACATCGTGCTGATGGGCATGGGCGAGCCGCTCTACAATTTCGACAATGTCCGCGATGCGCTGAAGATCACGATGGACGGCGACGGCCTCGCTTTGTCCAAGCGCCGCATCACCCTGTCGACCTCGGGCGTTGTGCCGACGATGGCGCGCGCGGGGGCCGAGATCGGCGTCAACCTCGCCGTCTCGCTCCACGCCGTCACCAAGGAAGTCCGCGACGAACTCGTGCCCCTCAACCGCAAATACGGGATCGAGGAGCTGTTGCAGGCGTGCGCCGACTATCCGGGCGCGAACAATGCGCGGCGCATCACCTTCGAATATGTGATGATCCGCAACAAGAATGACAGCGACGAGGATGCGCGCGAACTCGTCCGCCTGATCCGCAAGTACAAGCTGCCCGCCAAGGTGAACCTGATCCCGTTCAACCCGTGGCCCGGCACCGATTACGAATGTTCGGACGCGGACAGGATCGCGCGCTTTTCGGACATCGTGTTCAAGGGCGGCATCTCCGCCCCCGTCCGCACCCCGCGCGGCCGCGACATCATGGCGGCGTGCGGCCAGCTCAAGTCGGCGGCCGAGAAGAAGAGCCGCGCCGAGCTGGACCGCCTCGCGGCCGAGAAGCAGGCGGCGCTCGGATAATCGTCATCCCGGCGGAGGCCGGGATCTCGGGAGGCTCTCGCCTCCAGCTGCGCTCCCTGCATCCTGAAATTCCGGCCTCCGCCGGGATGACGGATATGAGAACGTAAACACCTCCAGACACAGTCGCGCTTCATCGCGAACGATTGCATAAACAACCGGGTGGCGGGTCTTGCCAGCGCCACATTTCCAGCGCTTATCTTGCCAGATCAGGGAGTAAGCCTCACCGATGTCCTTGTTCGAAAAATTCGCCGGCCACCTGTTCAAGCGCGGCCGTATCACCATCCACACCGCCGACGGCAAGACCTACAATCTGGGCGACGGTGATCCGGCGCTGAAGCCCGTCACGATCCGTTTCCTCGACAAAGGCGTGCCAGCCTATATCGGTCGTAACCCCCACCTCCACGCCGCCGAGGCGTTCATGGACGGTCGGCTGGTGATCGAGCAGGGCGACATTCGCGATCTGGTCGATCTGGTCCGCGCCAACGGCAAGTGGGAGGAAGGCCGCATCACGCTGCGCGGCACCTTCATGCACCACGCGAAAAATCTGATCGCGGGCAGCAAGCGCATCAACGACAGGGTGCGATCGAAAAAGAATGTCGCGCACCATTACGACCTGAACGATCGGCTCTACGATCTCTTCCTCGATCGCGACCGGCAATATAGCTGCGCCTACTTCACCGATCCCGCGAACGACCTCGATACCGCGCAGGCCGACAAGAAGGCGCATATCGCAGCCAAGCTGCACCTGAAGTCCGGGCAGAAGGTGCTCGACATCGGCTGCGGCTGGGGCGGGATGGCGCTCTATCTGAACCGCGTCGCCGACGTCGACGTGCTGGGCATCACCCTGTCCGAAGAACAGCTCAAGGTCGCCCGCCGCCGCGCCGAGGAAGCCGGCGTCGCCGATCGCGTAAAGTTCGAGCTGATCGACTATCGCAACCTCACCGGCACATTCGACCGGATCGTATCGGTCGGCATGTTCGAACATGTCGGCGTGCCGCATTATGAGGAATTCTTCCTCAAATGCCGCGATCTGCTCGCCACCGACGGCGTGATGCTGCTCCACACGATCGGGCGGCTCGGCGTGCCGGGCAAGACCGATGCGTTCACGCTCAAGTATATCTTCCCGGGCGGCTACAATCCGGCCTTGTCGGAGATCGTGGCGGCCAGCCAGGTCGCCAAGCTGATGGCGTCGGATGTCGAGATGCTGCGCATGCATTACGGCCACACGCTCGATCACTGGTACGACCGTACCGTGGCCGCGAAGGATGCGATCATCGCGCTCTATGACGAGCGCTTCTACCGGATGTGGACCTTCTACCTCTCCGGCGCGCGCGCGGCCTTCTTCCACGGTAATCTGTGCAACTATCAGATCCAGTATATCCGCGACCGCGCCACCCTGCCGATCACCCGCGATTATATGGCGGAGACGGAGAAGTGGTTGCCGCGCTGATCTGATCCGCTCACGCGGATAGGCGGCACCGGCCCGCTCCCCCACCCGGCCTCCCATAAGATACTACCGCTGGGAGGCCGGGTGGGGGAGCGGGCCGGTGCCGCCGCTGGTTCAGCTTTGCTGAACCAGCCAAAACTAAGCCCCGAACCCACCGTCGATCGTCTGCAGCGACCCGGTGATCATCGCCGCCGAGGGGCTGGCCAGGAATGCCGCATAATCGGCGATTTCCGATGCGTGGACGTGGCGCGGGATCGCCATGAAGCTGTGCATGTAATCGGACATCGGGCCGTCGGCGGGGTTCATGTCGGTATCGACCGGGCCGGGCTGGATCGAATTGACGGTGATGCCGCGCGCGCCGAAATCGCGCGCCAGGCCGCGCACCATCCCCTGCATCGCCGACTTGGTGAGCGCATAGGCCGCGCCACCCGCAAACGGAATCCGATCGCCATTGGTCGATCCGATCACGAGGATACGGCCATTGTCCGGCATCGTCCGCGCGGCTTCGACCGCGGCGAAATAAGGCGCCTTCACATTGACGTCGATCATCTCGTCGACTGCCTTGGGGTCAAGCGTCAGCGGATCGCCCAGCGCGAGCTTGCCTGCGTTGACGATCAGCACGTCGATCGGCCCCTGATCGGCGACCGCCTTGGTGAGCGCTGCGATATCGGCGCTGTCGACGCGGGTCGCGGTCGTGCCGGTTTCGGTGGCCAGCGCCTGCGCGGCGTCGGCCGATCCCGCATAGGTGAAGACGACATTCGCACCATCGGCGGCGAAGCGGCGGACGATCGCGGCGCCGATGCCGCGGCTGCCGCCAAGGACGAGGACTTTCTGGGAAGCTTTGGTGGTCATTTCGAAGTTCCTTTCAATTTCTATAGTGATCGCTATATAAGTCGCATGTGACGGTTGCAAGAGATTTATAGCGATGACTACAAAAAAAGTCGGAACGCGCGGACGCCCCCGCTCCTTCGATCCCGCAGCGGCGGTGGAAACGGCGCAGACATTGTTCCAGCAGCGCGGCTATGACGGGGTCGGCGTGGCCGATATCGGCAAGGCGCTGGGGATCACCCCGCCCAGTTTCTACAATGCATTCGGCAGCAAGGCGGCGCTCTTCGCGCAGGTGCTCGACAGCTATACGGCGGGCTATGGCCGCTTCGTGCCCGAGGCGCTGGAAGGGCCGGGCGACAGCGCCGACGCGGTCGATCGGCTGCTGGCCGAGGCCGCGTGCCGTTATGCGACGAAGGACGGGATTGCCGGTTGTCTGGTGATCGACGGGGTTCGCAACAGCAGCGATGCCGAGGCGCTGGCGATGATCGTGCGCCACAAGGCCGCGTCGCGCGACATGCTGAAGGCGCGATTCGCGCGCGAGCATCCCGAAAAGGCGGATGGCCTCGCCTCGATCGTGATCACCGCGCTCAACGGTCTGTCCGCCTCCGCCCGCGACGGCGCGAGCGAGGCCGAACTGATGCTGTCCGCCAAAGCCTTCGCCCGCGCCTTCCGTGAGGAGACGCGGGCGAGTGGTGGCCCGAGGGTTCGGGTATTGTAACTTACGTCACCCCCGCGCAGGCGGGGGCCTATCCAAAGCCTTCTCTCGTGAAGAGACCGGATAAATTCCCGCATTCGCGGGAATGACGAAAGTGGTTAGCGTTCGCCACGCCCCTTCCAGCCGCCACGCATCGCCTGACGCGCAGCCTGCTTTTCGGCGTCGCTCAGCTTGCCGTCCTTGTTCGTGTCGGCCTGGTCGAAGCGGGCGAGCGGGGCGGCCTGCGCTTCGGCGAGGCTGACCTTGTTGTCCTTGTTCGCATCGGCCTTCGCGAACCAGCGTTCGCCGAACATGCCGCCACCATGACCGCCGCGACCGAAGCGACCGCCGTGCATCTTGCCGTCCGGGCCATGCCCGCCGGGGCCGCGCATACCGTCACGGCCTTCGGGTTTCGCCGGCGGCGTGGTGAACTCGGCCTTCGAGATGTTGCCATCCTTGTTGGCGTCGAGCTTCGCGAACATGTCCGCGCGACGCTCGGCGCGGCGCGCTTCGAACTTCGCCTTCATCTCGGTGCGCATCTTTTCGCGGCCAGCGGCCATTTCGTCGCGCGTGACGAAGCCGTCCTTGTTGGCATCGATCATCTTGAAATGCGCGGCGACCATCGTCTGCACTTCGGCGCGGGTTTCGGGCATCTTCATCATGCCGTGGCCGGGGCGCGGCGGCGGCGCATCCTGTGCGATCGCAACCGCACCAACCGAAAGCGTCGCGGCCATCATGCCGCCGCCGATCATCAGCTTGGTGATCCTGTTCATCTCAAATCCTCTCAACTCATGCCGATCAGAACGCTTGGGAGGGGTGCCCCGATCCGATCTCATGATCCGATTTAAGACCTGATTCTTGCAGCATATGTCGGTGTTGAAATGTCCGGATCAGAGGCCAAGCGCGCTAAGCATCGGCGCCAGTTCGGTCCGCGCGGCCTCGATCTCCGCGCCGCTGAGCGTGCCATCGCGATTCCTGTCGGCGCGGTCGAAGCGCTGGCGCGCGGCGGCCTGCGCCTCCGCGAGCTGGAGCATGCCGTCGCCGTTCCGATCGACCTGCCCGAACATCATCTGCAGCATCCCTGCGGCAGCACCGTCCTGCGACACGTGGAGCTGCGGGCGGCCATCGGCGCCGATCGAATATTCGAAGGGCGCCGCACGCGCCGCCGTCGGCGACATGCCCAAGGCCCGCGCCGCCTCCGCCCGATCGATCGCGCCATCCTTGTTCGTGTCGCTGGCGGTGAAGCGCTGCGCGATCGCCTGTTCCATCGCGGCGCGGGTGCGCGGCACGCCGTCCGCCTGCGCGAGAAGCGGGGTCGCCGCCATCGCCATGACTGTCACAAAGATCGCCTTACGCATCACATAATCCTCATCAACCGGCGGCCGCGATGCCCCGTCTGGCCTGTATGCCGCTTGAACGGGGGCGGCCGGCGTGGCAAGGGCGCGCCGCGCCTGGCCTTTGGAGATTTGCAATGTCTGACATCAAGCGGGTCGTGCTCGCCTATTCGGGTGGCCTCGACACCAGCGTCATCCTGAAGTGGCTGAAGGAGACCTATCAGTGTGAGGTCGTCACCTTCACCGCCGATCTCGGCCAGGGCGAGGAGCTGGAGCCCGCGCGGGCCAAGGCCAAGCTGATGGGCATCAAGGACGAGCATATCTTCATCGACGATCTCCGCGAGGAGTTCGTGAAGGACTATGTGTTCCCGATGATGCGCTCGAACGCGCTCTATGAGGGGCTGTATCTGCTCGGCACCTCGATCGCGCGCCCGCTGATCGCCAAGCGCCAGATCGAGATCGCGAAGATGGTCGGCGCCGACGCGGTGTCGCACGGCGCGACCGGCAAGGGCAACGATCAGGTCCGCTTCGAACTCGGCTATTATGCGCTCGCGCCCGATATCAAGGTGATCGCGCCGTGGCGCGAATGGGATCTGACCAGCCGCACCCGCCTGATCGAATATGCCGAGCAGCACCAGATTCCGGTGCCCAAGGACAAGCGCGGCGAATCGCCCTTCTCGACCGACGCGAACCTTCTTCACACCTCGTCCGAAGGCAAAGTGCTCGAGGATCCGTGGGATGAGGTGCCCGATTACGTCTATTCGCGCACCGATAACCCGGAAGACGCGCCCGACACGCCCGAAGTCATCACGATCGACTTCGAACGTGGCGACGGCGTCGCGATCAACGGCGAGGCCCTGTCGCCCGCCATGCTGCTCACCAAGCTCAACGAGCTGGGCAAGCGCCATGGCATCGGCCGGCTCGATCTGGTCGAGAATCGCTATGTCGGCATGAAGTCGCGCGGCATGTACGAAACGCCCGGCGGCACGATCTATCACCTCGCCCATCGCGGGATCGAGCAGATCACGCTCGATCGCGGCGCCGCGCACCTGAAGGACGAGCTCGCGCCGCGTTATGCCGAGCTGATCTACAACGGCTTCTGGTTCTCGCCGGAGCGCGAGATGCTCCAGGCCGCGATCGATTACAGCCAGGAAAAGGTGACGGGCACCGTCCGGCTCAAGCTCTACAAGGGCAGCGTGATCGTGACGGGCCGCAAGTCGCCCTACACGCTCTATTCGGAAAAGGTCGTCACCTTCGAAGACGACGCCGGCGCCTATGACCAGCGCGACGCCGCGGGCTTCATCAAGCTCAACGCCCTGCGCCTGCGCCTTCTGGGTCGTCGCGACGGGCGGTAACCCACTCTAAAATCCTCCCCCGCCAGGGGGAGGTGTCAGCGCAAGCTGACGGAGGGGGAGGACGGCGAGCAACTCATTGGGGTCGTCGTCCTCCCCCTCCGTCGCCTTCGGCGCCACCTCCCCCTGGCGGGGGAGGATTAAGTTGAAGCCCAACGATATCGATCGGGAAGCGGTAATAATGGCCGGTGTTGAGCCGGCCAGCCGCTTCCAGTTCCTTCACGAACACGTCGCCCTTGTCATAGGCCCACGGCCCCCCGCGCACGAGCCAGATGGTCGGCGCGGCGCGGCTTACCTTGTCCCTCGCTATGCCACGCAGATGCGCCTGATCGAGTGACGGCACGCCGCGCGATCCGCTGACATACCAGCTGCCCGGCGGCGGATTGAGCACGGGCACTTCGCCGGGGATCGGCCGCGTCTGCAGCGGCAGCCCCAGATCGCGCACCGCCCGATCGAACGGCAAGGCGCTCTCGTTCGGATAGGCATAGACGAGGTCGCCCGGTTTCGCGCGCGCACCGACCCAGCGCGCCGCGGCATACCAGTCCTCCTGCGGCCGATTGGCGATCCGCGCGTCGACATCGGCCGTCCCCTGATCGACCAGCAAATAGATGGCGGCGGCCCATAACAGCCACTTCACCTTGCCCGCATAGCCGCCCGCGCCGATCCCGATCAGCACCATCGCCGGCACCGCCAGCGCGGTCATCGTGCGGATGATGAACACCGGCGCGACCGTCGCCGACAGGATCAGCGACACCGCAACGGGGAAGATCGCCAGGATCAGCAGCGCGCCCGCAATCCGCCGCCCGGCCGGCACCTTGCGCACCCGCCACAGCGCCGCCAGCACCAGCAGCGCCACGGCCGCGCGCAGCCCGTCGCCATTGCCGGTCCAGATCAGGGTCACGCGCCGCCACAGGTTCGCGGTCGAGAATTTGAGCCACGTCGCCTTGATCCACATCGGCGCCTGATCGAGCAGGATCACCAGCGCCGGACTCCACACCAGCAGCACGATCGCGTGCCCGCCGACGAGCCAGCCCCAGTCGCGTGGCGTTCGCGGCCACGCGACGACCAGCAGCGCCAACCCCATCGCGGCGGCATAAAGCGGCCCCATATTGTGGAGCCACAGCATCAGCGCCGAACAGGCCAGATAGGCCGCATAAGGCACGCCCTCCAAGCGTCCGCGCGCCGCGATCCGCATCAACGCCCAGATGCCCAGCGCATAGGCCATGATCATCAGCGGATAGGGCCGCACCTCGCGCGCCATCTCGACCAGCACCGGCGACACCGAAGCCGCCGCCAGCGCCGAGACCGCGATCAGCCCCGCGCGATCGGCCAGCCCGCTCGCCCGCGCGGCGTCACGCGCCGCCAGCGCCACCACCGGCAGCGCGATCGATCCCGCCACGACGCCGAGCGACCGATGCCCCAGCAACCCGTCGCCCACGATCAGGGTCCAGCCGCGCAGCAGCGAATAATAGAATGGCGGATGCGTCTCGTACGCCGGCACCACGGCCCACAGGAAATGCCAGCCCTTCGACGCGGCATAGGCGCTGTACGCCTCGTCGAGCCACATCGGCTCGTCGGTCAGCCCCCAGGCGCGCACGCCGATACCGAACAACAGGATGACGAAACCGACGAGAAGCCAGCGATTGCGGAGCGAAAGCATGGCCGGGCCTATGCCACCGGCGGAAAAGGAAGGACAGGGCCGGCGGGGGCTGGTCGAGCGGGCCGACCCTGTCCAGCCGGGCGCGTCAGGATCCGTCGCGCATGACGGCTGCCGTCGGATTGGGGGACGATGACAGCCCGACCCCGACGTTGTTGCCCGGTTGCATCGTGGTAAGCCCGCCGCCGATCGGTTCGGAGTCGGGGAATCTACTGTGGTGCGGGTGGTATGTTCAGCCCGCGATGGACCGCAGGCCGCGCGAGCCCGCGATCGAGCCACGCGGCGACGTTCCGGAACTGCGCATAATCGACCAGATCGCCCGCCTCGTAGAAATTGACGAGGTTCCGGACCATGCCGAGCATCGAGATATCGGCGATCGTGAAGGCATCGCCCACGAACCAGTCGCGCCCCGCCAGATGCACGTCCATCACGCCCAGCAGGCGCTTGCTCTCCGCCGCGTAGCGATCGCGCGGGCGCTTGTCCTCCCAATCCCTGCCGTCGAACTTCACGAAGAAGCCGAGTTGCCCGAACATCGGCCCGACCCCGCCGACCTGAAAGAACACCCATTGCAGCGCCTGCCAGCGATCGGCCGGGTTCGCGGGCAACAGCTTGCCGACCTTGTCGGCCAGATAGACCAGGATCGCGCCCGATTCGAACAAGGGCATCGGCGTGCCGCCCGGCCCGTGCGGATCGAGGATCGCCGGGATCTTCCCATTGGGATTGATCGCCAGATATTCGGCCGTCTTCTGGTCGCCCTTGGCGAAATCGATCCGGTGCACCTCGTAAGGCAGCCCGATCTCCTCGAGCATGATCGATATCTTCACCCCGTTGGGGGTGGGGAGTGAATAGAGCTGGAGCCGATCCGGATGCTGCGGCGGAAAGCGCTTCGTGATCGGGAAGGCGTCGAGGGGCTGAGGCATGAGCGCGACTCCTGTGCGGACATCGTCTTAGCTAGGAACTCGATCCGCAGTTCCAACCCGGTCGTCATCCCCGCGCAGGCGGGGACCCATCCGGTCTCATCGCAAGCGAAGCACGTCCGACAGACCCTCGCCTGCGCGCGGGAGACGCCAGAAGATGCTAGGCCGCCTGCTCGAGCGCCTCGCTGGCTTCCAGCCATTCTGCCTCGATCGCGTCGCGTTCTTTCGCCACGTCGGCGCGCAGCTTCATCAGCTCGGTCGTCGTGCGCTTCGAATCGGCGGGGGTCGCCGTCTTGGGATCGAACAGGGCGCGGTCGATTTCGGACAGGCGCTGCCCCAATGTCGCGATCTTCTGCTCCATCGCCTTGACGGTGCTGCGTAAGGCCTGTGCCTTGTCGCGGGCCTGCGCGGCCGCCTTCTTGTCCTTCTTCGCGCCTTTGCCGCCCTCGCTCTTCGGCGCTTTGCCCAGGATCAGATCGGTATAGTCCTCCAGGCTGCCGGCAAATTCCTTCGCGGTGCCGCCGTCGACCAGGACGAGGCGATCGGCGGTCAGCTCGATCATGTGGCGATCGTGGCTGACGATCACGACGGTGCCCTTGTAACCGTTGAGCGCCTGCACCAGCGCCTCACGCGCGTCGACGTCCAGGTGGTTGGTCGGTTCGTCGAGGATCAGCATGTGCGGCGCATCGCGGGTGATGAGCGCGAGCGCAAGGCGGGCGCGTTCGCCGCCCGAAAGCTTGCCGACCTTCTGCGTCGCGCGGTCACCCGAAAAGCCGAAGCGGCCAAGCTGCGCGCGCACCGCCGCCGGGGTCATCCCCTTCATGATCCGGGTCATGTGCTCCAGCGGCGTATCGTCGCGGTCGAGTTCCTCGACCTGATATTGCGTGAAATAGCCGACCCGCATCTTGCCCGATGACGCCATCGCGCCATCCATCGGCTTGAGCTGCGCCGCCAGCAGGCGCGCCAGCGTGGTCTTGCCGTTGCCGTTGCGGCCGAGCAAGGCGAGCCGATCGTCGGGATCGATGCGCAGGTTGAGCCGCTGCAGGATCGGCGTGTCGCCATAGCCCACGCTCGCCAGATCGAGCGTGATCAGCGGCGGGCGCAGTTCCTCGGGATCGGGGAAGTCGAACGACAGGCTCGGATCCTCGGCAAGTGCTGCGATCGGCTGCATCTTGGCGAGCATCTTCTGGCGCGACTGCGCCTGCTTGGCTGTCGAGGCACGCGCCGAATTGCGCGCGATATAGTCCTGCAGCTTGGCGCGCTGGACATCCTGGTTCGCCCGGGCCGCGGCCAGCTGCGCCGCGCGCTCGGCCCGCTGCCGCTCGAAGCTGTCATAGCCGCCCGCATAGAGCGTGGTCTTGCCGCCTTCGAGGTGGAGGATGTGGTCGACCACGTTGTTGAGCAGATCGCGTTCGTGGCTGATCACCACGATCATCCCCGGATAATCCTGCAGGAAGTTTTCGAGCCACAACGTCGCTTCGAGATCGAGGTGGTTCGAAGGCTCGTCGAGCAGCAGCAGATCGGGGTTGGAGAACAGCAAAGACGCGAGCGCGACGCGCATCTTCCAGCCGCCCGAATAGCCGTCGAGCGGACGCCCCTGCATCTCCTCGTCGAAACCCAGGCCGACGAGGATCGTCGAGGCGCGCGACGGCGCAGTATAAGCGTCGATCGCGTCGAGTCGCTCGTAAATGTCGCCCATCCGGTCGGGATCCTCGACCGTCTCGGCCTCCGCCAGCAACGCGGCGCGCTCGGCATCCGCCGCCAGCACCGCCTCGATCGGCGTGGTCGTGCCCGACGGCGCTTCCTGCGCGATATAGCCGACACGCAGCCCCTTGGGCTTGTCCATCTCGCCATCATCGGGCTCGAGCTGGCCGATCATCACCTTCATCAACGTCGACTTGCCGGCGCCGTTGCGGCCGATCAGGCCCACCTTGGATTTGGGCGGCAAAGCGGCCGACACGCGATCGAGGATCGTGCGTCCCCCAAGACGGACCGTCAGATTCGAGAAATTGAGCATGGCGCGCCCGTAGCAGGCGCACGCGCGCGAGAAAACCATCCCGTGCTGCGGTGCCGCAATTAGCTTGACATTGGCATATTTGTTCTATATATGTTCTAATCAGATCCTCCCCTGGAAGGGGAGGGGGACCACTCGCGTAGCGAGTGGTGGAGGGGTAGTTCGCCACATGCTGCACGGCCCGAAGTCGACTCAGAAGCGTTCGGCCAAACTCCGGCAGACCATGAGCCTGCCTGAAGTGCTGCTATGGCAGGAACTCCGGAAGCAGCCGCGCGGCAGTCGGTTTCGGCGCCAGCATCCGGCCGGGCCATATTCGCTCGATTTCTTTTCCGCCCGTCATCGCCTTGCGATCGAGATCGATGGGGAGGCGCATGCTCGCGGCAATCAATCGGCGCGCGATGCCGTTCGCGACCGCTGGTTGAGCAAACAAGGCATAAAGGTGCTCCGCATTCCTGCGGTCGAGATATTGTCCAATTTGGAAGCCGTGCTTCTCCACATCCTAGTCTGCGTTCGCGGCGAATACCCCTCCACCGCTGCGCGGTCCCCCTCCCCCTCCGGGGGAGGATCGAGATCGCTGCAATAATGTAATAGCGTGATAATTCGGGGATTGGGGGAAACAGAGGCATGCGAATCTGGCTGGCATTATGGGCCATCGCGATGGGCTTTATGCCCACGATCGCGCCGGCGGCGGAGCCGGGCGCCGCGCCGATTCCCGCCCCGGTCGCGGCGCTTGCCGGCTGCTGGGGTGGCCGGGGCGAGGTGATGGGCAAATCGGTGTCGATCACGGTCCACGCCGCGCCGATCGTGCTCGACGCGATGATGGCGGTCGATGCCGACAGTGTGGCCACCGCCGATCCGAACGATCGCTATGCCGCGCACCTGATCTTCGGCGGCGCTGGCGATCCGCAAAAGGCGCCGGCAAGCGTGATCATGGGCTATTGGACCGACAGCTTCGGGGGCACCTTCGCCGCAGCCGGAAATGGTGAAGTCCGCGCCGACGGTTTCGACATGACCTATGCCTATCCCGACGACGCCTTCGTGAATCGCTGGCGGATGAAAGGGGATGCGTTGTCGTGGCAGATCGTGGCGCGCGATGCGAACGGCGTCGAAAAGCCCTTCGCCAGTTATGCGCTTCAAAAAGCCGCCTGCGCGTCTTCTGCGAAGCCCTGACCAAAGGCCACAAAAGCCACAACCATTGTGGCTTTCGCTCGGCCTAACCTTTCTTGCCCCCGGAAAACCGGCCCGCAGGCTTGAAGCCATAACCTTTATCTCTTTATGTCGGCGCCACCGATAAGACCCAAGGGGAGCCTCATGTCCGATATCTATCCCGTGCCCGCAGAATGGGCTGCGAAGGCCAAGGTGACGAAGGCGGATTATGAGGCGGGGCATGCCCGCTCGCTCGACGATGCGGATGCCTTCTGGCTGGAAAAGGCGCAGCGGCTTGACTGGCTGACCTTCCCGACCAAGGCCGACGAAAGCAGCTTCGACGAAGCCGACTTCCAGGTGAAGTGGTTCGCCGACGGGCAGCTCAACGTCGCCGCCAACTGCCTCGACCGGCATCTGGCCGAGCGCGGCGACCAGATTGCGATCATCTGGGAACCCGACGTCCCGACCGAAGAGCCGAAGCGCTTCACATACAAGCAGGTTCACGCCGAGGTCTGCCGCTTCGCCAATGTCCTGAAGGGCCAGGGCGTGAAGAAGGGCGATCGCGTCACCGTCTATATGCCGATGATCCCCGAGGCGGCGTTCGCTTTGCTCGCCTGCGCGCGGATCGGGGCGATCCATTCGGTCGTGTTCGGCGGGTTCAGCCCCGAGGCGCTCGCGGGCCGCATCACCGATTGCGACTCGACCGTCGTCGTCACCGCCGACGAAGGGCGGCGCGGGGGCAAGCATGTCCCGCTCAAGGCCAATGTCGATGCCGCAGCCGCGCACACGCCCTGCCTCAAGAGCGTGATCGTCGTGAAGGCGACCGGCGGCACGATCGCGATGCAGGACGGCCGCGACATCTGGTATCACGAGGCCGCCGCGACCGTATCCGCCGACTGCCCGATCGAGCCGATGAACGCCGAGGATCCGCTGTTCATCCTCTACACCTCGGGCTCCACCGGAAAGCCCAAGGGCGTGCTCCACACCACCGGCGGCTATCTGCTGTGGGCGGCGATGACGCATGAGGCGGTGTTCGATTATCGCCCCGGCCAGATCTACTGGTGCGCGGCCGATATCGGCTGGGTCACTGGCCACACCTATATCGTCTATGGCCCGCTCGCGAATGGCGGCACCACCCTGATGTACGAAGGCGTCCCTAACTGGCCCGATGCCAGCCGCATCTGGCAGGTGGTCGATCGCCACGATGTCGAGATCATCTTCACTGCCCCCACGGCGCTGCGTGCGCTGATGAAGGACGGTGACGACTTCGTTGCGAAAACATCGCGCAAGTCCCTCAAGCTGCTCGGCACGGTCGGCGAGCCGATCAACCCCGAGGCGTGGCGCTGGTATCACGACGTGGTCGGCGAGGGCCGCTGCCCGATCGTCGACACCTGGTGGCAGACCGAGACCGGCGGCGCGATGATCACCCCGCTGCCCGGCGCGATCGACCTCAAGCCCGGTTCGGCGACCAAGCCCTTCTTCGGCGTCGAGCCGCAGATCGTCGATGCCGACGGCAAGATTCTGGAGGGCGCGACCGAGGGCAATCTCGTCATCGCGCGCAGTTGGCCGGGGCAGATGCGCACCGTCTGGGGCGATCACGAACGCTTCTTCCAGACCTATTTCTCGACCTATCCCGGCAAATATTTCACCGGCGACGGCTGCCGCCGCGACGAGGACGGCTATTACTGGATCACCGGCCGGGTCGATGACGTCATCAACGTCTCGGGCCACCGGATGGGCACCGCCGAGGTCGAATCGGCGCTCGTCCTCCACCCCAAGGTCGCCGAGGCCGCGGTCGTCGGCTTCCCCCACGACATCAAGGGCCAGGGCATCTACGCCTACGTCACCCTGAACGCCGGCGAGGAATCGAGCGAGCCGCTGCGCAAGGAATTGCGCGACTGGGTCCGCACCGAGATCGGCCCGATCGCGACCCCCGACGCGATCCAGTTCGCCCCCGGCCTGCCCAAGACCCGATCCGGCAAGATCATGCGCCGCATCCTGCGCAAGATCGCCGAGGGCGACACGTCCTCGCTCGGCGACACCTCGACGCTGGCCGATCCTTCGGTCGTCGACGATCTGGTCGCGAACCGGGTCGGGTAATCTTCTTATCCTCCCCCGCCAGGGGAGGTGTCAGCGCTAGCTGACGGAGGGGGAGGATACGGTACGCTAATTTGTCGCCGTCCTCCCCCTCCGTCGCCTTCGGCGCCACCTCCCCCTGGCGGGGGAGGATCGAAAAGTGGGCAATAGTTCGTTACGGAACCGGAGCGCATCGGCTATCGTTTGCGCTCCATATCCGTCAGCCTGAGGGCAGTCCGAATGACCGACAGCGTCCGTTACAACGGCACCGCGCGCCTCCTTCACTGGACGATCGCGGTGCTGATCATCGTCAATCTGATCCTCGGCATCGGCCATGATCCGTTGGGCGAGATTCTGCCCGCGATGCCGATCCACAAGTCGATCGGTCTGACCGTGCTGGCGCTCAGCCTGTTCCGGCTCGTCTGGCGCCTCACCCACACCCCGCCGCCCCTCCCCGTCTCGGTCGCTGGGTGGGAGAAGGGCGCAGCGCATGCGATGCATTGGCTGCTCTACGCGCTGATGATCCTGCTGCCGCTGTCGGGCTGGATCATGTCGTCGGCAGGCACGCGGCCGCTTCAGTGGTTCTGGCTGTTCGACGTACCCAAGTTCGACGTCGCAAAGGGCGACGCGATCGTCGGCCTGTCAGGCGGCGGCCACGGCCTGATGGGCTATGCGATGATCGCGCTGCTGATCGGCCATATCGGCGCTGCGTTGCGCCATCACTTCCTGCTGAAGGACGACGTGCTGCGGCGGATGCTGCCCTAAGCTGGCAAGCGCATCAGCCCTTCCTGGGTGGTCGTCGCGATCAGGCGGCCGTCGCGGGAGAAAATATGACCGCGGTTCATGCCGCGCCCCTGCCCGGCCGACGCGCTGTCGCTGACGTAGAGCAGCCAGTCCTCGATGTTCACGTCCTGATGGATCCACAGGCCATGATCGAGGCTGGCAACATGCGCACCCTTCTTCAGCCGGCTGCGGTGCGGGCCGATGCACGCATTCACCAGGAACAGATCGGATGCGTAGGCCAGCAGGATGCGGTGCCAGCTCTGATCGGCGGGCACGTCGCGGCATCGGAACCACATCGCCTGTTCGGCGGGGCCGTCCTCGCGCTGGAAGGGCTGGCAGCCGGTGATCGGATGGACGTCGATCGACGTGATCCGCCGCAGCATCGATTCACGCATCGATGCGGGCGCCTGTTCGGCCGCCGCGCGTTGGACATCCTCCAGGCTCGGCAGCGCTTCGGGCGGGGGCACGTCGGGCATCTGGGGCTGGCGCCACGACCCCGGCTCGGGCGCGTGGAACGACGCCATCATCGTCAGGATCGGCTTGTCATTCTGATGCACCACGACGCGCCGGCTGCTGAACGCCCCGCCATCGCGATCGCGCGCCACCTCAACCTTGATCGGCGTATCGAACGCGCCGCCGCGCAGGAAATAAGCGTGGAGCGAATGGACCGGGCGATCGGCGGGCACCGTCAGGGTCGCGGCGCTCAGCGCCTGCGCGATCACCTGCCCACCGAAAAGCGTGAACCAGCCGTCATTGGTCGTGCGCCCTTCGAACAGGTCCGGTCCGACCGCGTTCATCGTCAGCGCGCCGATCAGTTCGTTCATGCATTCCTCCCGTTACCCCGTCCTTAGGCGGCGGGACACAAAACTGAAATGGATTCTGCTGAAGCTTCCAGCGAGGCGTTCGCACTTGACTTGGGGGCACCCCCCTCCCAAGGCTCGCGGCCCTTCCAAAACCCTTTTAAAAAGGCTGTTCCCGTGTCTGATGTGCCTGAAATCGCCCTCACGCTTCCCGATGGTTCGGTGCGTAAGGTCGCGACCGGCACCACCGCGGGGCAGATTGCCGCCGCGATCGGGCCGGGCCTTGCCAAGGCAGCGCTGGCCGCGCGCGTCGATGGCGAGCTGCGCGATCTCGATCGCCCGATCGAGGCCGATGCGACGTTGTCGCTCGTAACCGCGAAGGACGAGGCCGACGCGCTCGAACTCGCGCGCCACGATTATGCGCACGTCCTGGCCGAAGCGGTGCAGGCGCTGTTTCCGGGCACGCAGATCACCTTCGGCTCATCGACCGACGACGGCTTCTACTACGACTTCGCGCCGAAGGATCGCCCCTTCACCGAGGAGGATCTGCCCGCGATCGAGGCGGAGATGCGCAAGATCATCGCCGCCAACAAGCCGCTGCGCCGCGAAGAATGGAGCCGCGAGCAGTTGATCAGCCGCTGGAAGCAGCAGGGCGAAAGCTTCAAGGCCGAATGGGCCGCAGAGCTTCCCGGCGACGAGCCGCTGACGGTCTATTGGTCGGGCGACGACTGGCTCGACATGTGCCGCGGCCCGCATCTGCCCGCGACCGGCAAGCTCGATCCGGCGGCGTTCAAGCTGACGCGCGTTTCAGGCGCCTATTGGCGCGGCGATCAGAAGAACGCGATGCTCAGCCGCATCTACGGCACCGGCTGGCTCAACAAGAAGCAGCTCGACGCGCATCTGACGCGGCTGGAAGAAGCGGCCAAGCGCGATCACCGCAAGATCGGGGCGGAGATGGACCTGTTCCACCTCCAGTCCGAAGCGCAGGGGTCGGTCTTCTGGCACCCCAAGGGCTATGCGATCTGGCGCGTGCTGGAGGCCTATATGCGCCGCCGCCTCGATGGCGCCGGCTATGTCGAGGTCAAGACGCCGCAGCTGATGGACGCGCGCCAGTGGGAGCAGTCCGGCCACTGGGGCAAATATCGCGAGAATATGTTCGTGGTGCCCGACGAGGTGCCGAACACCGAGGAGGAAGGCCCGGTCCTGACCGGCGAAGGCGACCTGATGGCGCTCAAGCCGATGAACTGCCCGGCGCATATCCTGATCTTCAAACAGGGCATCACCAGCTATCGCGACCTGCCGATCCGCATGGCCGAGTTCGGCTGCTGCCACCGCAACGAAGCGCATGGCGCGCTGCACGGCATCATGCGCGTTCGCCAGTTCACGCAGGACGATGCGCATATCTTCGTGCGCGCCGATCAACTGGTCGAGGAAGTCCGGCTTTTCTGCGACTTGCTCGATAGCATCTACAAGGATCTCGGCTTTGACAGCTATGCGATCAAGCTGGCGCTGCGCCCCGAAAAGCGTTTCGGCAGCGAAGAGATGTGGGACTGGGCCGAACAGTCGCTGCGCGATGCGGTCGCCGCGACCGGACGTGCGACGCCCGAATTCGGCTGGGAGGAGCTGGAGGGCGAAGGCGCCTTCTATGCGCCGAAGCTGGAGTTCCACCTGACCGACGCGATCGGCCGGACGTGGCAGTGCGGCACGCTGCAGACCGACACGGTCCTGCCCGAACGACTCGACGCGGCTTATGTCGGCGAGGATGGCGCTCGCCATCGCCCGATCATGCTCCACCGCGCAATCCTGGGCACGTTCGAACGCTTCATCGGCATTTTGATCGAACATCATGCCGGCCGCTTCCCCGTATGGCTGGCGCCGGTGCAGGCGGTGGTCGCGACGATCGTGTCGGACGCGGACGGCTATGCGGCGGACGTCGCAGCCAAGCTGGCGGCGGCGGGCATCCGCGTCGAAACCGATCTGCGCAACGAGAAGATCAACTACAAGGTGCGCGAACACAGCCTGGCCCGCGTGCCTGCTCTGCTGGTCGTCGGGCGGCGCGAGGCGGAGGAAGGCACCGTCGCGGTCCGCCGTCTGGGCAGCGAAGGCCAGACGATCATGACCGTCGACGAAGTGATCGCCGCCCTCAAGGCCGAGGCCACACCGCCCGATCTGCGGACCGCCTGATCGGCTCTACCGCAGTGCAGCGAGGAAAGGCCCGAAAATTCGGGCCTTTCCCATCTTTTAAAAGCCTGCGCGAAAGCCTATATCGCCCGGCGTCCAGAAGTTTCGACAGGAGAAGAACCTATACGTCCCCCCATGATGCGCCGCCCCCTGGGGCAGCCGCCGATGCCGCTCAACGGCCCCCGATTCAATGAGTTCATCCAGTCCCAGAAGGTCCGGGTGATCGATGAGAACGGCGAAAATCTGGGCGTGATGTATACGCGCGAGGCGATGGAGCAGGCCCAGTCGGTCGGGCTCGATCTTGTCGAGGTTTCTCCGAACGCCGATCCGCCCGTCGCCAAGTTCCTCGATGTGGGCAAGTTCAAGTACGAGGCGCAGAAGAAGGCGAACCTCGCCCGCAAGACCCAGAAGACGCAGGAGATCAAAGAGATCAAGATGCGTCCGAACATCGACGATCATGATTATGATACGAAGATGAAGAAGATCCACGAGTTCATCGAAGAGGGCGACAAGGTCAAGGTCACCCTGCGCTTCCGCGGTCGTGAACTTGCACATGGTCAGCTCGGCATGCAGGTGCTGCAGCGGGTTCAGGTCGACATGGCCGAAACCGCGAAGGTCGAGCAATATCCGCGCATGGAAGGCCGTCAGATGCTGATGGTCATCGCGCCAAAGAACTGATCTTCGATCCAGCGGCACGCCTCGTCTCTTCCGTCATCCCAGCGAAATCTGGGATCTCTGGAGAGTCGCGGTGCGCTGGAGCTGGATGAGATCCCAGCTTTCGCTGGGATGACGATTCAGGGAATGGCGACCCGCAGCGCGAGTCGTCCGTCGATCCATCGGAACCCAAATCCGAGCGCGAGAAACAGCGCTGCGATCCCCACGACATATCCGGCTACACCCCAGCCCACACGATCCGGATTGAGGAAGAAATAGGGATACCAGCCGGTGATGGAGCCCATCGCCATCGTCCAGCCGCAATAGCCGAGCGGATAGATCAGCCAACGCCACGGCCCAGCGCGATCGACATCGCCATGCGGGCCGAACCACAGCCAGCCGACGATCCACAACCCCGGCACCAGCTGGTGCGCGAGCAGATTGCCCCACCAGCCGACGGCGTCGAACTTCTGATGTCCGGCGAGCAGCGCCTGAAACACCAAGGCGACGACCAGGATATAGACGGTCAGCGCCGCCCGCGTCCCCGCCGCGCTCGCCCAGCGATGGAGCCGGCCATGGCCTGTCACCATGCAAATCGAGGCGAGCAGGATCAGCGTGTTGGTCTGGATCGTGAAGAAGCTGACATAATGCGCACTCTGGATCAGCGGGCGATCGGGGTGCTGCGACAGCGCCCAGAGATATTCGAGGACCAGCCCCAACGCCGCAAGGATCGCTAGCGCACCATGCGCGACCCGCGACAGGCTCACGCAGGCGGCTGCCACAGTTCGATCGGATTGCCTTCGGGATCGTGGATCCGCGCGAAGCGGCCGGTTTCGGGCGCGTCCCATTCGGCCCGCGTCTCAACCGCGATGCCGGCGGCCGTCAGCGACGCGATCAGTTCGTCGATCCCCTCGACCCGCAGGTTGAGCATATGCTGCTTGTCGGCCGGGAAATAATCGGTGTCCGCCTTGAACGGCGCGAAGACGACCGGCCCTGCCTGGATGCGCCAGAACCAGTCGGACGGATCGTCGCCACCATCGCCGCTGCACCCCGCGCCGACGTTCAGATGATCCTTATACCATTTGGACAGCGCGTCGGGATCCTTCGCCCGGAAGAAGATGCCGCCGATCCCGAGCACGCCCATCCGCTTTCTCCTTAAGCCGCCCGCTTCGCCGAAGCCGGCCCCGCGGCATCGAGCAGCAGCCGTTCGAGCGTCTTGAGGCGCGACTGGCTGCCGATCTTGTCGCCGGTCAGATCGGTTATGTAGAAAACGTCGACCGCGCGTTCGCCATAGGTCGCGATATGCGCCGAGTGGATCGTCACCTTCGCCTGGAACAGCGCGTGCGACAGCGCATGAAGCAGAGCGGGGCGATCGCGGGCATTGACCTCTACCACGGTGTAGCGGTTTGACGCGCGATTATCGATCAGCACGTTGGGCTCGATCGAGAAGGCATCGGCGCGCGGGCGCGACAGTGGCTTGGCGGCGAGGCGATCGGCCATGCGATTGCGGTTGGCGAGCGCGTCCTCGATCGCGATCGCGAGCCGCTTCATCCGATTATCCTCATCGAAGGGCTGACCGAACGGGTCCTGCACGACGATATTGTCGATCGCCATCCCGTCGCGCGTCGTGTGGATGCGCGCGTCGATGATGCCCGCGCCCGCCAGATGAATCGCGCCCGCTATCCGGTAGAACAGGCCCGGATGGTCGCCCGCATAGATGGTGACGAGGGTCGCGCCGCTATCGGACTGTGGCATCGCGACGATCGCAAGCGAGCGGCCATCGCCATCGGCATCCGCGATCTGTCGGGCGTTCCGTTCGAGCACGTCGATGCTTTCGGCGACCCAATAGCTTTCGGGGAAACGCGCGGTGTAGCTGGCCATCAGATCGGCGGGCCAACCGAGCCGTTCGGCCAGTGTCGTCTGCTTGACGGCGACACGCTCGCGCCGGCCGGTCTGCTTGTGGCCAAGGCGGAGGACTTCCTCCGCCGCTTCATACAGATCGCCGAGCAGCTGGCGCTTCCAGCTGTTCCACACGCCGGGGCCGACCGCGCGGATATCGACGACCGTCAGGCACAACAGCAGGCGCAGGCGCTCGGGGCTCTGCACCCGCTCAGCGAAGTCGAGGATCGTCTTGAAGTCGGACAGATCGCGCTTCATCGCGGTGTCGGACATGATGAGATGATAGCGCACGAGCCAGGCGACCGTCTCGGTTTCCGCAGGCGTCATGCCGAAGCGCGGACACAGTTTTTCGGCCACCTCCGCGCCCAGCACGCTGTGATCGCCGCGCCGACCCTTGGCGATGTCGTGGAGCAGGATCGCGACGTAGAGAACGCGGCGCGACACGATCTGGTGGATGATCACCGATGCGATCGGATGATCCTCACGCAATTCGCCCTTTTCAATCTGCGCCATCAGCCCGATCGCGCGGATCGAATGTTCGTCGACCGTGTAATGGTGGTACATGTCGAACTGCATCTGCGCGACGACACGGCCGAAATCGGGAACGAAGCGACCGAATACGCCAGCCTCGTTCATCCAGCGAAGCACCGTTTCCGGATCGTTGCGCGACGCGAGGACATCGAGGAACAGCGCATTGGCGCGGGGATCGCGGCGCACTTCGTTGTCGATCAGCCGCACGTCGCGCCCGGCTGCGCGCATCGTGAGCGGGTGGATCTCCAGCCCATGCTTGTCGGCGAGCGCGAAGAGCTGAATCAACCGCACCGGATCCTGCGCGAAGAAATCGTCGGACGGGATCGCCAGCCGTCCGCGATCGAGAACGAATCCGTCGAGCTTGGTCGGCTTGCGGCGCAGACTGGGCAAACCGAAGCGGCGGCCCTTGCCGGCGAAGCTTTCGTCGATATGCGCCAGGAAGATCGCGGTCAGATCCCCCACCCGCTTCGCCATCAGGAAATAATGCTGCATGAAGCGTTCGACCGCCGACTTTCCGGGTCGGTCGGCATAGCGCATGCGCCGCGCCAGTTCGGGCTGCAGATCGAAGGTCAGCCGCTCCTCGGCGCGCTTCGCGATGATGTGGAGGTGGCACCGCACCGCCCACAGGAAATTCTCGGCCTGCTGAAACTGGCGCAGTTCGGTGCGGGTCAGCAGCCCCTTTTCGACCAGTTCGGGGACCGAGCGCACCTGATAGGCATATTTGCCGATCCAGAAGAGCGTGTGGAGATCGCGCAGACCACCTTTGCCTTCCTTGAGATTCGGCTCGACCACATAGCGACTGTCGCCCATCCTCTTGTGCCGGTCGTTCCGTTCGACGAGCTTTTCGGTGACGAAGGCGCGCGCCGTGCCCGACACGACCTCCTTGTCGAACAGGCGCGCGGCCTGATCGTAGAGATCGGTATCGCCCCAGACGTAACGCCCTTCGAGCAAGGCGGTGCGGATCGTCAGGTCCGACTTCGCCATGCGCACCATCTCGTCGAGCGAGCGCGACGAATGGCCCACCTTCAGCGCCAGATCCCAGAAGGAATAGAGCATCGATTCGATGACCTGTTCCGACCAGCTCGTCTGCTTCCAGGGGGTGAGGAACGCGATGTCGACGTCCGAATGGAGCGCCATCTCCCCGCGCCCATAGCCGCCGACCGCGACGAGGGTCAGCCGCTCGGCGGCACTGGGATTGTTGAGCGGATACAGCCGCTCGATCGTGAAATCGTGGATCAGGCGAATGATCTGATCGGTCAGGAAGGCGTAGGCCGACGCCGCCTCGGTCCCGCGCCCCGGACTGTCCTCCAGCCGGCGTGCGATTTCGGCGCGGCCAGCCTCCAGCGCGGTGCGGAGGATCGGGGTCGCCGCGTTGCGCATATCCGATGCGCCACCCTTATTCGGCAGGTTGGCAAGCGCATCGGCGACATCGCGCCGATCGATGATCGCGCGGCGCTGCGGCAGGGCATCGAAACGGGAGGCCATGCAGCGGACATAGGGGCGATTCGGTTACGTCTCAATCGTCATCCCAGCGAAAGCTGGGATCTCAGGAGAGTCGCGGTGCGCAAGAGCCTCCCGATATCCCAGCTTTCGCTGGGACGACGATCATTGTTGGTCCGCCGCCAGTCGCTTCAGCCGGTAGATGAGGTCGAGTGCCTCGCGCGGCGACAGCGCGTCGGCGTCGATCGATTCGACTTCGGCGCGCAACGGATCGGAGACCGGCTCGGGAATTGCCGCCGCCGCGGCAGCGAACAGGGGCAGATCGTCCAGCCCCGCCGCGAGGCCGCCGGTCGCGGCCTTGCCGGCCTCCAGCCGCTTGAGCACGTCGCGCGCACGGCCGAGGACGGCGGGGGGCAGGCCGGCGAGCTTGGCGACCGCGATGCCGTAGCTGCGATCGGCGGGGCCATCGGCGAGTTCGTGGAGCAGGACCAGTTCGCCCTTCCACTCACGCGCACGAACGTGATGGAGCGAGAGCGCATCGAGCCGTTCGGCCAGCCGGGTCAGTTCGTGATAGTGCGTCGCGAACAGGCAACGGCAGCGATTCATGTCGTGCACCGCCTCCACAACCGCCCAGGCGATGGCGAGCCCGTCATAGGTCGAGGTGCCACGCCCGACTTCGTCGAGGATCACGAAGCTGCGTTCGGTCGCCTGCGCGAGGATCGCGGCCGTTTCGACCATTTCGACCATGAAGGTCGATCGGCCACGCGCCAGATTGTCCGACGCGCCGACCCGGCTGAACAGCCGATCGACGATGCCCAATCGCGCGCTCGTCGCCGGCACCGGGCTGCCGGCTTGGGCGAGGATCGCGATGGCGGCATTCTGGCGCAGAAAGGTTGATTTACCGCCCATGTTCGGGCCGGTGACGAGCCAGAGCCGACGGTCTTCGGAAAGGCAGCAGTCATTGGCGACGAAGCGTTCGCCCGACGCCGCGACCGCCGCTTCGACCACCGGATGGCGACCGCCGCGAACGTCGAAGCAATTGTCCGATTCGAACTGTGGGCGGGTCCACCCGCCCTCGATCGCGCGTTCGGCGAGTGCCGAGGCGACGTCGAGCCGGGCAAGCGCGTCTGCGGTGGCGGCGATCTCGGCGGTGCGGGCGAGCGCGGCCTGGGTCAGTTCCTCCAGATGCGCCGCCTCGGCCGCGAGCGCATGCGCCCCCGATTGATCGACGCGCTGCGCCTGTTCGTGGAGTTCGGGGGCGTTGAAGCGGACCACCCCGGCCAACGTCTGGCGATGGGTGAAACCCGAATCGGCCGCCATCAGCGGATCGGCGTGCTTGGCCTGCACCTCGATATGGAAGCCGAGTACGCCATTATGCTTGATGCGCAGCGAGGCGATACCGGTGCGCTGACGATAATCGGCTTCGAGCGCGGCGATCGCGCGCCGCCCCTCGCCGCCCGCACCGCGCAGCGCATCGAGCGCGGCGTCATAGCCCTCGGCGATATAGCCACCCGACGCGGCGTCGATCGGCGGCATCGGCACCAGCGCACGCTTGAGATGATCGACCAGCGCACCGTGGCCCAGGAAGGCCGGTAGCAACTGCCCCAGCAGCGCGGGGCTGGGCTCGATCCGCCGCAGCAGTTCGTGGAGCGCATAGCCTTGGTCGAGCCCGTCGCGGAGCTGCCCGAGATCGCGCGGGCTCCCCCGTCCCGCGACGATGCGGCCGAGCGCGCGACCGATATCGGGCAGCGCACGCAGGGTGCCGCGCATCCGATCGCGCAAGGCCCCATCGCGTTCGAACAGTTCGACCAGATCGAGCCGGTCGACGATCGCCACGACATCGGTGAGCGGCGCCGACAGATCGGCCGCGAGCAGACGGGCGCCCGCGCCCGTCACCGTGCGATCAACCGCGTCGAGCAGACTGCCCTTGCGCGTGCCGGCCTGGCTCTGCGTGATTTCCAGGCTTTCGCGGGTCGCGGCGTCGATCATCATATGATCGGCGATCACGCGACGGCGCGGCGGCTGCAGGAAAGGCAGGCTCCCCTGCCCCGCACGTTCGAGATAGGCGATCAGCGCACCCGCCGCCGCCAGTTCGGGCCGACCGAAGGCGCCGAATCCATCGAGCGTCGCGACGCCCAGCAGGCTTTTCAGCCGCGCCTCACCCTTCAGCGAATCGAAGTTTTCGTGAGGCCAGATGATAGCGCCGTCGGGCGCATCGGTCATCGTCTCCGGAACCAGCAACTCAGCCGGGTCGAGCCGCGCCAGTTCGGCGTCAAGTGCGCCTTCTGGCAATGAGATTACCTCGAACCGCCCCGTCGAGATGTCGGCCGCTGCGATACCATAGCCGCCGCTCACGCTCCCCACCGCGACCAGCCAGTTGGCGGTGCGCGCATCGAGCAGCGATTCCTCGGTCAGCGTGCCCGCCGTCACCACGCGCACGATCGCGCGGCCGACAAGCGCCTTCGATCCCGCGCGCTTCTTGGCCTCGGCCGGGCTTTCGGTCTGTTCGGCCAGCGCGACGCGGTGCCCCGCCTTGATCAGCCGTGCGAGATACATCTCGGCCGAATGGACCGGAACGCCGCACATCGGGATCGGCACGCCTTCATGCTCGCCCCGCGCCGTCAGCGCGATGTCGAGCGCAGCCGCAGCGGCTTTGGCGTCCTCGAAGAACATTTCGAAGAAGTCGCCCATGCGATAGAATAAGAGGCAATCGGGCGCGGACGCCTTCAGCGCCAGATATTGCACCATCATCGGGGTCGGCCCGGCCGCCCCTTCTTTCACATCACCCCGCGCCATTTCCGGCTGATAGCGACTTGTGGGCGGAGCGACCATGCCCCAAAAGGCATGCGCGAACGCGATCGGCCAAAGCCGATCATATGAGGGGCGGGAATATCCGATGAGCGATAGCAAGGTTCAATTTTCGGATCGCGAGGCGCTGCATTTCCATTCGACCGGGCGCCCCGGCAAGATCGAGATCATCGCATCCAAGCCGATGGCGACCCAGCGCGACCTGAGCCTGGCCTATTCGCCCGGCGTCGCCGTTCCCGTCCTCGCGATCGCCGAAGATCCCGCCACCGCCTATGACTATACCGCCAAGGGCAATCTGGTCGCCGTCATCTCGAACGGCACCGCGATCCTGGGCCTGGGCAATCTCGGCGCGCTGGCGTCCAAGCCGGTGATGGAGGGCAAGGCTGTCCTCTTCAAGCGCTTCGCCGACGTCGATTCGATCGACATCGAACTCGACACCGAGGATCCCGACGCGATCATCGCGGCTGTCGCGCTGATGGAGCCGAGCTTTGGCGGCATCAACCTTGAGGACATCAAGGCGCCGGAATGCTTCATCATCGAACAGACGCTGCGCGAACGCATGAACATCCCGGTCATGCACGACGATCAGCACGGCACCGCGATCATCACGGCCGCCGGCCTGATCAACGCCGCGCACCTGACGGGCCGCAAGCTCGACGACATGAAGGTCGTCGTGAACGGCGCGGGCGCCGCCGCGATCGCCTGCACCGCGTTGATCAAGTCGATGGGCGTGCGCCCCGACAACGTCATCATGTGCGATCGTTCGGGCGTGATCTATCAGGGCCGCGAAGGCGGGATGGACCAGTGGAAGTCCGCCCACGCCGCCAAGACCGACCGGCGCACGCTGGCCGAAGCCTTGGTCGGCGCCGACGTGTTCCTGGGCCTGTCGGCCAAGGGTGCGCTCAAGCCCGAAATGATCAAGGATATGGCCGAGCATCCGATCATCTTCGCGATGGCCAATCCCGATCCCGAAATCACCCCGCCGGATGCCAAGGCGGCCCGCCCCGACGCAATCATCGCGACCGGCCGTTCGGACTATCCGAACCAGGTGAACAACGTGCTGGGCTTCCCCTTCATCTTCCGCGGCGCGCTCGACGTGCGCGCAACCGCGATCAACGAGGAGATGAAGATCGCGGCGGCGCAGGCGCTGGCCGAATTGGCGCGCGAGCAGGTGCCCGAGGAAGTCGCCGCCGCCTATGGCGGCACAGCGCCGCGCTTTGGCCGCGACTATATCATCCCTGCGCCGTTCGATCCGCGCCTGATGGAGGTGGTGCCTGCCGCCGTCGCGCAGGCCGCGATGGATACGGGAGTCGCACGCAAGCCGATCCTCGACATGGACGCTTACCGCCAGGGACTGAAGGCGCGCCTCAACCCGACCACGTCGGTGCTGACCAACGCCTATGAAAATGCGCGCGCCCACCCCAAGCGCGTCGTCTTTGCCGAGGCGGAGGAAGAGGTGGTGCTGCGCGCCGCCATCCAGTTCAAGAATCTGGGTTACGGTACCCCCGTCCTCGTCGGCCGCGACGACGTGCCCGATAAGCTCCGCGCGCTGGGTGTCGACGATCCCGAGAGCTTCGAACTGCACAACAGCCGCATCTCGCCGATCGTGCCCAAGATGGTCGACTATCTCTACGAACGGCTCAAGCGCCGCGGCTATCTGCGCCGCGAAGTCGAAGTGCTGGTCAATCAGGATCGTCACATCTTCGGCGCCCTGCTGCTGGCGCTGGGTGAGGCCGACGCGATGGTGACGGGCACGACCCGCTCCTACGGCCAGGTGTTCCGCCAAGTGCGCCGCGTGCTCGATCCGGCCGAGGGCCAGCGCCCGTGCGGTATCCACCTCTTCGTGAGCCAGAACCACACGACCTTCATCGCCGACACCACCGTCAGTGAGCGTCCGTCGGCGAGCGATCTGGCCGACATCGCCGAACAGACCGCCGCCGTGGCGCGCAAGATGGGCCACGAACCGCGCGTCGCCTTCCTGAGCTATTCGACCTTCGGCAACCCCGAGGGCAGCTGGCTGGAATCGATCCGCGGCGCGGTCAACCTGCTCAACGAGCGCGGCGCGAGCTTCGAATATGAAGGCGAAATGGCGCCCGACGCCGCGCTGAACCCCAAGGTGATGGAACTCTATCCGTTCAACCGCCTGTCCGCGCCCGCCAACGTGCTGGTGATGCCGGGCCTGCAATCGGCCAACATCTCGGCCAAGCTGCTGCGCGAGCTGGGCAAGGGCACGATGATCGGCCCGATGCTGGTGGGCATGGAAAAGCCCGTCCAGATCATGACGATGTCGTCGAACGCGAGCGAGATCCTGACGCTGGCAGTGCTCGCAGCTTCGGGTATCGCGAGCTGAGGTTCGATCAGGGCGCCGAGCGTAGATGGATCAGGGGATAAGGACGCCCCTGGCCCGATGAACAGCGCTTCCATATGGGCGTCGTCCATCAGCATGAAGCCGAGCGCCCGATCGCCGGCATCGACGGCCAGCAGCAGCGGCGCGCCGGGCAGAAAGTCGCGCAGTTCATCTTCGATCGCGTCGCGATCTTCGGGCGCGAGGAAATCATGGGTCGCATCGACGGCGTCACGCCAGATGCGCAGCACGGTGTCGCCATCATCGGTCGTCGACCGCCGGATCGCGATTCCGCTCACCGGTGTGCGTCCTCGGCCTGTTCGGTCTTCATCGCGGCGGCGAGCTGATCGACGGTCTGCGGCGTCGCGGGCAACTTCAGGCGGTTCGCGGGCACGTCGACCGTCTCGACCCGATCGAGCAGGAAGCGGCCGCCGACGTCGATCGGCGTGCCCAGCGCGAAGATCGCGCGCGTTTCCGCGATGATCGTCTTGATCGCGGGCCCCACCAGCGGCGCCGCTGGCACCAGCGCCGAGTTCATGAAACGTTCGAGCGCGCGGCCGACGGGCACGAGCGATGCCTCCCGGCTGATCACATAATCGATCGTCTTGGCGGGATCGGAGGTGTCGAGCCCCTTCACATGGTAGATCGTGCCGGTGTGCCCGCCGACGCTGCGCCCGCCATCGGGCGTGAGCTTCAGACCGGTCGCGACCGCAGCAGCATCGGGCGCGCGCAGCAGATCGCCGAAGATCGGGGGCATGATCCGGTCGATCGCGGCGCCCACATCGGCGATATCGGCGACCATCGGCATGCCCTCCTTGTCGCCGATCACATAGAATCGATCGCCGATCATCAGGCCATAATCGCTGCTGTCGGCCTCTCCTATGCGCGCGTCGCCATTGTCGGCGACCTCGATCACGAGCGCGCGGGTCTTGCCCGCATCGAAATAGGTCGCGCGCAGCCCCGCCTCGGCGGGCGCTGCCAGGGCCAGCATCAGAACCAACAATGTCGCGCGCATCGCATCCCTCCCAATCATCGGCCCGGCTTCCCCCAAAGCCCGAAATCGCGCAAGGGGCGGTGATGGCCGTCACCCGCCTCGCGTTGACCGACTTCCGATCGCATGGACGATTGCTGATCGAGCCCGGCACGGGCCTGGTCGTGCTGACCGGCGAGAATGGTGCGGGCAAGACCAACCTGCTTGAGGCACTGTCGCTGCTCGCACCAGGACGCGGCCTGCGCGGTGTGGCGCTGTCGGATATGGCGCGAACCGACGGACCGGGCGGCTTTGCGGTAGCCGCGCGGCTGGTCGATAGCACCGGCGAGCCGATCGACATCGGCACCGGCACCGAACCACAGGCGCCAGATCGGCGCATCGTGCGGATCAACGGCGCGCCAACAGCGGCGAACACACTTGCCGAATGGCTGTCACTGGTCTGGCTGACGCCGGCGATGGACCGGCTGTTCGTCGATACGCCGGGCGGGCGACGGCGCTTCCTCGACCGGCTCGTCCTCGCACTCGATCCCGCCCATGCCGCGCACGCCACGCGCTACGAGGCGGCGGTACGCGATCGCAACCGCCTGCTGGGCGAAGAGACACCCCCCGATCCGGTCTGGCTCGACGCGCTGGAGGCCGCGATGGCCGAGCATGGCGATGCCGTCGCTCAGGCACGCGCACACATGGTGGTGGCGCTGAACGCTCGGATCGCCGCCGAACCCGAAGGGCCGTTCGCGCGCCCGACGCTCGACATTGGCGGGTGGAACGGTAGCGATCTTGCCAGCGAACTGCGCCAGGGACGTGGACGCGATCGCGCGGCGGGACGCACGCTGAGCGGACCGCACCGCAGCGACCTGATCGTCACCCACGCCGCCAAGGGCCAGCCTGCCGCGCGCAGCTCGACCGGCGAGCAGAAGGCACTGCTGCTCAGCCTGATCCTCGCCCATGCCGATCTGGTCGCCGAGCGGAAAGGCGCGCGACCGATCCTGCTGCTCGACGAGGTCGCCGCGCATCTCGATCCCGGCCGCCGCGCCGCTTTGTTCGATCGGTTGGCAGCCGGCGGCGGGCAGATCTGGATGACCGGGACGGAGCCCGCACTGTTCGAAGGCGCCGACGCCTGGCGGATGAGCCTGCCGTGAAGGCCAGACGCCCATTTCGCTTTAGTTTTGCGGCGTCATTTCCTATATAATCGGCATGTCAGAGAACGAACCCCAGAAGACCGAAAATCCCAACAGCTATGGCGCAGACTCGATCAAGGTCCTCAAGGGCCTCGACGCGGTCCGCAAGCGCCCTGGAATGTATATCGGTGACACCGACGACGGATCTGGCCTCCACCACATGGTGTTCGAGGTCAGCGACAACGCGATCGACGAGGCGCTGGCCGGCCATTGCGACCGGATCGTCATCACGCTGAACCCCGACGGATCGGTCTCGGTCGAGGATAACGGACGCGGCATCCCGACCGGCATCCATGCCGAGGAAGGGGTTTCGGCGGCCGAGGTCATCATGACCCAGCTTCACGCCGGAGGTAAGTTCGACAACACCAATGACGCGAATGCCTACAAGGTCTCGGGTGGCCTCCACGGCGTCGGCGTGTCGGTGGTCAACGCGCTCAGCGATGTGCTCGATCTCACGATCTGGCGTGACGGCGAAGAGCATAATATGCAGTTCCGTCGCGGCGATGCGGTCGCGCCACTCAAGGTCACCGGCCCCGCGCCGCTAAACGATGCCGGGGTGCCCAAGAAGGGTACCAAGGTCACCTTCCTGCCATCGGCCGACACCTTCAAGATCACCGAGTTCGATTTCGAGAAGCTTGAGCATCGCTATCGCGAACTCGCCTTCCTCAATTCGGGCGTGCGGCTGTTCCTGGTCGACGGGCGCCATTCGGAACCGAATGAGATCGAGCTGTTCTACGAAGGCGGCATCGCGGCGTTCGTTCGCTATCTCGATCGCGCGAAGACCGCGTTGATGCCCGATCCGGTCGCGATCAACGGACAGCGCGACGATGTCGGCATCGACGTCGCGCTGGAATGGAACGACAGCTATTATGAGCAGGTCCTCTGCTTCACCAACAACATCCCGCAGCGCGATGGCGGCACGCATCTGGCGGCTTTCCGCGCGGCGCTGACCCGCACGATCAACAATTATGCGGACAAGTCGGGCCTGCTGAAGAAAGAGAAGGTCACTCTTACCGGCGACGACATGCGCGAAGGGTTGACCGCGATCGTCTCGGTCAAGCTGCCCGATCCGAAGTTCAGCAGCCAGACCAAGGACAAGCTCGTCTCGTCGGAGGTTCGCCAGCCGCTCGAAAGCCTGATGGCCGACAAGCTGGCCGAATGGCTTGAGGAGAATCCGGCGCATGGCCGCTCGATCGTCCAGAAGGTGATCGACGCCGCCGCCGCGCGCGAAGCGGCCAAGAAGGCGCGCGAGCTGACCCGGCGCAAGGGCGTGATGGACATCGCCTCGCTGCCCGGCAAGCTCGCCGACTGCCAGGAGCGCGATCCCAGCAAGTGCGAACTGTTCCTCGTCGAGGGTGACTCGGCCGGCGGTTCTGCCAAGCAGGGCCGCAATCGGGAAAATCAGGCGATCCTGCCGCTGAAGGGCAAGATTCTGAACGTCGAGCGCGCGCGCTTCGATCGCATGCTCTCGTCCAAGGAGGTCGGTACGCTCATCCAGGCGATGGGCACCGGCATCGGCCGCGACGATTTCAACCTGGAAAAGCTGCGCTACCACAAGATCGTCATCATGACGGACGCCGACGTCGACGGCGCGCATATCCGCACGCTGCTGCTGACCTTCTTCTATCGCCACATGCGACCGATCATCGAAGCGGGGCATCTCTATATCGCCCAGCCGCCACTTTATAAGGTCGCGAAGGGCCGGTCCGAGGTGTACCTGAAAGACGGCGCGGCGATGGACGCCTATCTGGTCGATGCAGGTCTCAACGCGATGATCCTCGAAAGCGCCACCGGTGCGCGATCGGGTGAGGATCTGCGCGGGCTGGTCGACCATGCCCGGCGCATGTCGACGCTGATGGGCTATGTGCCGCGACGCTACAATCTGGCGGTGGTCGAGGCGCTGGCACTGACCGGCGCGCTCGATCCGACATTGCCGGTTGCGCAACGCGCGCAGGCCGTGGCCCTTGCCGCCGAATGGCAGGGCCGTGCCGATCTCGAGGCGCAGTGGAGCGGCGAGGTGACGACCGAGGGCGGCTATCACTTCAAGCGGCTGTGGCGCGGCGTCACCGATCACCACATCGTCGACGCGGCCTTCGTGGGATCGACCGAGGCACGCAAGCTCCACACGCTCGCCAGCGAACAGGCCGAATCCTATGCGCAGGTCGCGCGTCTCGTTTCGACCAAGGCGGCTGAGGCCGCGGCGTCGGACGATGACGAGCCTGTCGCCCCGACCAAGGGCACGGCAGTGACGCGTCCGTCCGAACTACTCGAGGCGATCTTTGCGGCGGGCCGCAAGGGCCTGTCGATCGCGCGCTACAAGGGGCTGGGCGAAATGAACGCCGAGCAATTGTGGGAAACCACGCTCGACCCCGCCAACCGATCGATGCTGAAGGTCGAAGTCACGCAGGCCGACATGGCCGATGAGATCTTCACCCGGCTGATGGGCGACGTGGTCGAACCGCGCCGCGAGTTCATTCAGCAGAACGCGCTGTCGGTGGCTAATCTGGACGTTTGATGCCTCCTCTTCACCGTTCGTGTCGAGCGGAGTCGAGACAGGTTTCCGCGCGCCAAGCCGACGTATCTCGACGGAGTTTATCCAGAGCGACGCCGCAGGCGTCGTCGAAGGGCTCGATACGAACGGGATGGGATAACTGATGTCGGTCCGTATCCTGGTCGATGCCGATGCCTGCCCGGTGAAGGACGAGATCTACAAGGTCGCGTGGCGCCATGAGGTGCCGGTGACGATCGTCAGCAACCAGCATCTGCGCGTCCCCGTCCATCCGCTGATCGCGCGCGAGGTGGTGAGCGACGGATTCGATGCGGCCGACGACTGGATCGCCGAACGCGCGGACGCCAAGGCGATCGTCGTCACCGCCGACATATTGCTCGCCGACCGCTGCCTGAAGGCGGGGGCGACATTGCTGTCGCCGACCGGCAAGCCCTTCACGCTGCAATCTATCGGTGCGCAGGTGGCGACGCGCGCGATCATGGCCGATCTTCGCGCTGGCGCAGTCGGCGATGCGATCGGCGGGCCGGCGCCCTTTTCCAAAGTCGATCGATCGCGCTTCCTGTCGGCCCTGGATGAAGCGATCATCAGGCTGCGGCGGGCGTCCTGACGATCACGTTCTGCAGCTGCAGATAATCCATCTTGCCCAGCGGCACGCCCTTCATCCGCATGATCGCGTAGGCCATTGATGCGTGAAAGAAGAAGTTCGGGAAGACGAAGCTGGCGAGGAAATCTTCAGCCGAAAAGCGCAGTTCGGCCCCCGGCAGCTTGACCAGAACTTCGGTGCCCGCCTTGGCATCGACGGTGGCCGCATCGACCGTGTCGAGATAGTCGATCGTGCGCTGAATCCGCCCGCGCAGGTCGGCGAAGCTCGCTTCGGTGTCCGCCATAGAGGGCGGTTCACCACCCGATAGCCGGCCGCCTGCGCCCTTCGCCGCGTCGCTCGCGATCTGATATTGGCGGGTCAGCGGGTGCATGTCGGGCGCGAGCCGCGCATCGAGCAATTCGCCTTCCGCCAGGCCAGTTTCGGCACACCAGGCGACGCCCTTGTCGAGGCAGGCGATCATGTTGACGAGGCCACGACGAAGCACCGGTATCGACAGCGTGTAGAGCGACATGAAGGCATATCCCCGATAATGTGATTTGACCGCCATCGGCCATCGGGCACGCCTCGTTGTCAAGCGTCGGAAACCCGTGGCTCTCCCCAGCCGTATCTCTATGCTGGCGGATATATGGCCGGCCTGGATCATCTTTTGGAATATGGCGCCTGGGCCATCGCGCTCGGCGCAGGTTTCGAGGGCGAGACAGCGGCGATTGCGGGCGGGGTGATGGCGCATCGCGGGATACTGACCCCAGTCGAAGCCTGGCTCGCGATCGCCTTCGGCGCCTTTACCGCCGACGAATTGTTCTTCCTGCTCGGCCGCCGCTTTCGCGATCGCCCGTTCGTCCAGCGTGCGCGGCAGAAACCCGCCTTCGCCAAGGCGATCGGCTTCGTCGAACGTTATCCGAACGCCTACGTCCTGCTGTTCCGTTTTCTCTACGGGTTGCGGATGGTCAGCCCCATCGCGATCGGCCTCACGCAGATGCGCTGGCGGCGCTTTGCCACGCTCAACGTCATCGCGGCCCTGATCTGGTCGGCGATCTTCGTGACGATCGGCTATCTGTTTGGTCCGGCGGTCGATCGGCTTCTCGCCAGCCTCGCGCCGTACAAGACCGAACTGATGATCGCCTTCCCGATCCCTGGCACCTGTTTCCTGATCTGGCTGTGGTGGCGCAAGCGACGCGCGCGAAAGCGCGCCGCTCTGGTCTCAATCGAAGCGGAAGCCTGAGATCGAGGCTTCGAGCACGCGCTCGCCATAGATCTGCGTGCCCACGCCCGATGCGGCGCCGGCGGCGACCATCATCGGCAGCAGATGCTCCTCACGCGGATGCGCGATCCGGGCGGCGGGCGCGCGGCTCCATTCGATCAGGCGGGCACGCCGCTCGGCGGGATCAGCGGCGGCCTCGACCAGCCAGTCGTCGAACTGCTTCGACGGGTCATTCGCCTGAGCGCGCCCGTAAAGGCGCAAGTCGTGAAAGCTCATCCCCGCGCCAACGATCAGCACACCTTCATCACGTAGGGGCGCAAGCGCCGCCCCGGAATCGAAGACGAGCGCGGGATCGAGATCCTTGTCGAGCGACATTTCGACCACCGGCACGTCCGCATCCGGAAAGGCGACCTTGAGCGGAACGAACACACCATGATCGAGCCCGCGTTCGGGATCGACCGCCGCATCGAACCCCGCCGCGCTCAACAGGCCAGCCGCGCGCGCCGCAAGATCGGGATCGCCCGGCGCGGGATAGGTCAGCTGATAAGTGTGCGGCGGGAAGTTATAATAGTCGAAGATCAAGGGCGGCCGAGCATTTCCCGTGAAGCGGAAACCGCGCGTCTCCCAATGGCCCGACACGATCAAGATCGCGCGCGGCTTGTCGGCCAAGGTCGCGGGCAGATCGCGCAGGAACGCCTCCATGCCCGTCCAGACGCCCTTGGGATCGTCCATGAAGAAGCAGGGGCCGCCGCCATGCGGGATGTAGAAGGTGGGCTGTCGCATGACGGCTAGATCGTGACGGGGCCGACTGCTTTCAATCCATCCACGCCGTTCGTGTCGAGCGAAGTCGAGACATGTTCACGCACGCTCAGCAAACATGTCTCGACTTCGCTCGACATGAACGGGAGTGGTGAGGTCAGCTAGGCCCGATCGCCCCGTCGATCAGCGTCTTCGCCTTGTCCCCGCTCCAGTCCATCGCGCCCAGCACGCGCCACTGTTCCTTGCCCGCCGCGTCGAAGAACACCGTGGTCGGCAGCGTCTCTGTCTGGAACGCCTGCATCAGGACATTCTGGGGATCGAGATAGGGCTTGAGCGTCTTGAGCTTTTCCTTCGCGAAGAAGGGCCCGACCAGCTTCTGCCCCTCAAGATCCTGGCTGACGACGATCAGCTGAAAGCGGCTGTCGCTGCCCGCGAGTTTCTCCAACGTCGGCATCTCGGCGATGCACGGCCCGCACCATGTCGCCCACAGGTTGACCATCAGCGGCTTGCCGCGAAATGCGGTCAGCGTAGCGGGGCCGCCGGCGGGTGCGACGAACGGAATGGCGGACATATCGGTGCCGCGCTTCGAAATATCGACCTTGCCGACCTGTTCGGGTGGGATGGCCGCTTGCGGCTGTTCGGCCGGCTTAGTATCGCAAGCCGCCAGCGAAAGCGCGAGGAGACAGGCGATTACCGGCCGTACCGACGATGCCAACACGATGTGGGGCGGGCGTTTCGCCGAAGGCCCGGCTGCGGTCATGCGCGAAATCAACGCCTCGATCCCTTTCGACAAGCGACTGTGGCGGCAGGACATAGCGGGTTCGAAAGCCCATGTCGCCATGCTCGGCAAGCAGGGAATCGTCAGCACGGCGGATGCCGAGACGATCACCGGCGGGCTCGCTACGATCGAAAGCGAATATGCCGAACGCGGCGTTCCGGTCGATCTGGCGCTCGAAGACATCCACATGGTCACCGAGACCCGGCTGGCCGAGTTGATCGGCCCCGCCGCCGGCCGGCTGCACACCGCGCGCAGCCGCAACGATCAGGTCGCGACCGATTTCAAATTGTGGGTGCGCGATGCGATCGATTCGGTCGAGGCGGGCCTGAAGGCGCTCCAGACCGTACTCGTCACCCGCGCGGGTGAACACGCCGCCAGCGTGATGCCGGGCTTCACCCACCTGCAGGTCGCCCAGCCGGTGACGCTCGGCCATCACCTGATGGCTTATTATGAGATGATCGGGCGGGACCGCAGCCGCTTCGCCGATGCGCGCGCGCGGCTCAATCGCTGCCCCCTCGGTTCAGCGGCGCTGGCCGGCACGGGCTTTCCGATCGATCGGCAGATGACGGCGGCGGCGCTCGGCTTCGACGCGCCGACCGACAATTCGCTCGATTCGGTCAGCGATCGTGACTTCGCACTCGATTATCTGATGGCGGCGACGCAGGCGTCGCTGCACCTGTCGCGCCTCGCCGAAGAATTCATCATCTGGGCGAGCCAGCCTTATGCCTTCGTCTCGCTGCCCGACAGCTATTCGACCGGCAGTTCGATCATGCCGCAGAAGCGCAATCCCGACGCGGCCGAACTGGTGCGCGGCCATTCGGGGCGGATCGCCGGCTGCATGATGGCGCTGACGATGACGATGAAGGGCCTGCCGCTCGCTTATTCGAAGGACATGCAGGACGATAAGCCGCCGGTGTTCGAGGCGCACGATCTGCTCGCGCTCTCGATCGCGGCGATGACCGGCATGGTCGAGAAGGTCACCTTCAACACATCCCGGCTTCGCCAGGCGGCCGAAGCCGGCTTCTCCACCGCGACCGACCTTGCCGACTGGCTGGTGCGTGTGGCGGACGTGCCGTTTCGCGAGGCGCATCACATCACCGGCACTGCGGTAAAGCTGGCGGAGCGCGAAGGCGTGGCGCTCGACAAGCTCCCGATCGAAGCACTCAAGGCGATCGATGCGCGGATCGACGATCGCGTCTATCAGGCACTGTCGGTCGACGCATCGGTCGCCAGCCGCCGCAGCCATGGTGGCACAGCGCCCGATCAGGTGCGGGAACGCATCGCACAAGCCAAGGCAGTATTGGGGATCGACGCATGAAGACCCGCATCGCCCTTATGTCCCTGGCGGTCGCGCTCGCCGGTTGCGGCCAGCGTGAGGCGCTGAAGCCGAAGGTCGGCCAAAGCCTTCCGCAGAAACCCGCGACTGCCGCCGTCCAGCCGACCGTTCCGCAGCTGCTGACGCCCGGCATCGACACGCGGCCTCGCCGCACCGACGATCTTCTCACCCGGTCGGAGGAACGCCCCGACGACCGGTTCGACCTGCCCCCTCCCGGCTGAGTTTTCCCAATGGACCATTTCGATATCAAGGACGGCGTCCTCCACGCCGAAGACGTGGCGCTGCCCGAAATCGCGGCTGCGGTGGGCACGCCCGTCTATGTCTATTCGAGCGCGACGATCGAGCGGCATGCGCGCGTCTTTCTAGACGCCGTCGCCGACGTCGAATCGGTGCCTGAGAAGCCGCTGGTCGCCTTTGCGGTGAAATCCAATCCCAACCGCGCGGTGCTCGCCATTCTCGCGAAGATGGGTCTTGGCGCCGACGTGGTTTCGGGCGGCGAACTGCTGCGTGCGCGTGCGGCAGGGATTCCGGCCGATCGCATCGTCTTTTCCGGCGTCGGCAAGACCGCCGAGGAGATGAAGCTGGCGCTGCGCGAGGGCATTTTCCAGTTCAACGTCGAATCCGAGCCCGAGGCCGAGATGCTGAGCGCGGTGGCGATCGAGCTGGGCGTGACCGCCCCGATCGCCTTCCGCATCAACCCCAATGTCGTCGCGGGCACCCACGCCAAGATCTCGACCGGAGGCTCCGAAGACAAATTCGGCGTCGCTTATGATCGCGCGATGGCGGCCTATGCCCGTGCCGCCGAACTTCCGGGCGTCGCCGTGCGTGGCGTCGCTGTCCATATCGGCAGCCAGCTGACGAACCTCGATCCGTCGCGCGCCGCATTCGAAAAGGTCGGCGTTCTGATCGCCGAGCTGCGCGCGGCGGGCCATGATATCGTCACCGCCGATCTCGGCGGCGGCCTGGGCGTGCCTTACGATCCTGCCAAGCCCACGCCCCCCCTGCCCGACGTCTATGGCGCGATGGTGCGCGAGGTGACGGCGGGGTGGAACGTGCGCCTGCTGTTCGAACCCGGCCGTGTGATCGTCGGCAATGCCGGCGTGCTGCTGTCCAAGGTCATCCGCGTGAAGCCGGGCGTCACCGATCCGTTCGTGATCGTCGATGCGGCGATGAACGATCTGATGCGGCCAAGCCTTTACGACGCCTATCACGAGGTGCGGAACGTCACGCCCGACGGCGGGCGGATGACGGCGCATATTGTCGGGCCGATCTGCGAATCGGGCGATACCTTCGCCAAGAACCGCGAGATGGACGGTGTGGAGGCTGACGACCTCGTCACCTTCATGACCGCAGGCGCCTATGGCGCGACGATGGCAAATACCTATAATTCCCGCGCATTGACGCCCGAAGTGCTGGTTTCCGGTAACAAATGGGCGCTAGTCCGGGAGAGGCAGCCGATCGAAAGCCTGATCGCGGCAGATAAGCTGCCGCCCTGGTTGTAGGAGCAAGCATGAAGCCCGTACGCAAGGCCATCTTCCCCGTCGCCGGTTTCGGCACCCGCTTTCTTCCCGCCACCAAGGCCGTCCCCAAGGAGATGCTGCCCGTCGTCGATCGGCCGCTGATCCAATATGCTGTCGACGAGGCGAAGGCTGCGGGGATCGAGCAGATGATCTTCGTGACGGGGCGCAACAAGGGCGCGATCGAGGACTATTTCGATCGCGCCTTCGAGATCGAGACCGACCTTGCCGCCAAGGGCAAGCAGAGCTTCATCGACCTGCTCGAAACCACCCGCCTCGCCCCCGGCAAGGCCGCCTTCGTGCGACAGCAGCAGATGCTGGGCCTGGGCCATGCCGTCGCATGCGCGCGGTCTTTGGTCGGTGACGAGCCGTTCGCGGTGCTCCTGCCCGACGAGCTTCTGTGGAATCCGGCCTCACCCTGCCTGATGCAGATGACCGAGACCTATGAGAAAAAGGGCGGCAATGTCGTCGCGGTGCTCGAAGTGGCCGCCGACCAGACCCACAAATATGGCATCGTCGATCCGGGCGCGCAGGATGGTCGTGCGACCGAGATCAAGCGGATGGTGGAAAAGCCCGCGCAGGGCACCGCGCCGTCCAACCTAGCACTCGTCGGTCGCTACATCCTGCAGCCCGAAATCTTCGACCTGCTCGACAAGGGCGAGCGTGGTGCGGGCGGCGAAATCCAGCTGACCGACGCGATGGAAAAGTTGATCGGCGTCCAGCCGTTCCACGCCCAGACCTTCGACGGCACCCGCCACGATTGCGGCGACAATGCCGGCTTCATCCAGGCGAACATCGCGCTGGCGCTGGAGCGGCCCGAAATTGCGGGCTCGATCCGGGCGTTCATCGCCAACCTTTGACGCCGCCTATCCGCTCGTCATTGCGACCCCGGACTTGATCCGGGGGAAGCAATCCAGTCCGCAGTTCGGAGTGGATTGCTTCGTCGCCGCAAGCGGCTCCTCGCAATGACGAGTTAGGGCGTCAGGCGAACTGCTCGGTCGACACCATCGACTGCATCGCCGCCGTGTAGCGGCTGCCTGAAACGGTGGTCTGGTTGATGAGTGCATCGAGTTCGGCCAGCCGCGCGTCGGACAGCGTGACGTCGTGCGCGCGCATATTCTCCTCCATATGCGCGGCGTTGGTGGTACCAGGGATGGTAACGATCGCGGGATCGCGTGCGAGCACCCAGGCAATGGCGAGTTGCGCGATCGTACAACCCTGATCGGAGGCGACTGCACGAAACCGATCGAGCAGCACCAGATTGGCGGCAAGGTTCGGCGCATTAAAGCGCGGCATCGGGCCACGCATGTCGCCCTGTTCATAGGTCGTCGTCGCATCGACCGCCCCGGCCAGAAAGCCGCGCCCGACCGGCGAGAAGGATACGAAGGTCACGCCCAGCTCGCGGCACGTGTCGAGCAGGGCGATCTCCGGATTGCGCGTCCACAGCGAATACTCGGTCTGGATCGCGGCAATCGGATGCGTCGCATGCGCGCGGCGCAGCAGGTCCGATGAAATCTCCGACACACCGATCGATCGGATCTTGCCCGCCTCGACACCGCGGGCGAGCGCGCCGATCGACTCCTCGATCGGCACGTTGGGATCGAGCCGGTGGAGATAATAGAGATCGATATGGTCGACGCCGAGCCGGTCAAGCGACTGATCGAGCGTCAGCGCGATCCCTTCGGGCGTGCCGTCGATCGCGCGGCCGCCCTCGCGCGTCGCGCCGAGCGCGCATTTGGAAGCTAGCGTGAATTCGTCGCGGCGATGGCGCAGCGCCTTGCCCACCAGCCGCTCGTTCGCGCCCATGCCGTAGGCCGCGGCGGTGTCGAGGAAGTCATAACCGATATCGATCGCGTGATTGAGCGCGGCGATCGCACTCGCCTCATCGGGCCGCCCGCCATAGCCGTGGCTGAACCCCATGCAACCGACACCAATCGGATTGATTTCGAACTGTCCGACCTTGCGTGTTTCCACCATTCTCGACTCCGTCACTAGACAATCCCTGCCCTCCCGTCCTGCACCGCTTGGCAAAATCTGTCACGCGCGTAACAAGGCATCGGATGCACAGCCTGCCGATCTTCGTTGCACTGAAAGGCCGCCCGGTCATCCTGATCGGCTCCGGCCCCGCTGCCGATACCAAGCGCCGCCTGCTCGAACGGGCCGGCGCGACGATCGTCGGCGAGGATGCGACCGCGGCGCTGGCGATCGTCGCGGATGGCGACGAAGCTGCCGCGGCACGGCTTCAGGCGCGGGGCGTTCTGGTCAACGTGACCGACCGGCCCGAACTGTGCGATTTCACGCTGCCGGCCATCGTCGACCGTGATCCCGTGCTGATCGCGATCGGCACCGGTGGCGCATCGGCGGGGCTGGCGAAGGCGCTGCGGCAACGGATCGAAAGCCTGCTGCCGACGACGCTGGGCACGCTTGCGACCGCCCTCCATGCGGCTCGCCCGCGCATCCGCGCGCGATGGCCTGCGGCGGACGATCGACGCCACGCAATCGACGCCGCGTTGGCGGGGCCACTCGATCCGCTAGGCGACACTGGCGATGTCGATACCTGGCTCCAGGCGCCTGTCGCGATTGCCGAAACCGGGCTTGTCCACCTGCGTCCGCGCTCGGCCGACCCCGACGATCTGACGCTGCGCGAGGCGCGGTTGCTGGGCCGCGCCGACCGGATCTACCACCGATCCGACGCACCCGCCGCGATCCTCGATCGCGCGCGCGCCGATGCCGAACGCATAATCTGCGTCACGCCGCCCGCCACGCTGCCAGTAGGTTTGTCGATCGATCTGGAGATTCTATAGTGGGAACCGGCACTTGGCACATCGGCAATCAACCCGATCTGTGCTGGACCCACCTCGACGGGCGCGATCCCGAATCGGTCGAGTGGCTCGATGCGCAGGATCTGCCGCTGACGGCGCGGATCGCACTGATGGCGGTCGAGACCCGCCCGCGCTGCCAGCCGCTCGAACAAGGCACGCTGATCAACCTGCGCGGTCTGAGGAAAGTGCAGGACGAGGAGGGAGACGCGCTCGTCTCGATCCGCGTCTGGGCGGAGAAGGGGCGCGTGATTTCGGTCAGCTTCCGCCAGCTCGCGGGGCTCGACGAGCTGTGCGAACATGCGAGCCATCAGGATTATAAGGACCCCGGCGACCTGATCGCGGCGATCGCGATCATGATCACCAGGCAGCTCGATCCCGTCGTCGCCGATCTGGGCGACAAGATCGACGATTGCGAACTCGGGCTCGATGGCGAACGCGCCTACGAACTGCGTCGCGAGATCACCAAGGCGCGGTCGGAAGCGATCAGCTATCGCCGCTTCATCGTGCCGCAGCGCCAGGCGCTGGAGACGATGAGCACGCTGCAGACCGCCTGGATCGAGGATGACGATCGCATCCACATCCGCGAAGCCGCCGATCGCTTCGCACGCATGGCCGAAGAACTGGAAGCGGTGCGCGAGCGATCGGCGCTGCTCCACGAACAGATTACCGATCTGCGCGCCGAAAAGATCGATCGCCGGTCGCTGGCGATCGCAGTGGTCGCGATGATCTTCCTGCCGCTAACCTTTGTCACCGGTCTGCTGGGCATGAACGTCGACGGCATACCCTATGCCCACCATCCCTACAGCTTCTGGGTGGTGACGGCGTTCTGCGTGTTCGTCGGCGTCAGCGTGACTGCCTATTTCGTGATCCGGAACTGGTTCAGGGGCTAGAGCGGCTGCGGCGTCCAGCCCTTGCCTTCTGGGAGCGGCGCGAAGACGGCGTCGATCATCTCGTCGGTGACCGCCTCTGACGTCGGCGGGCGCCATTGGGGATGGCCGGTCTTGTCAATGAGCAGCGCGCGGACGCCCTCCGCAAAGTCCTGCGAGACCGCGACGCGCGACGCGAGCCGATATTCGAGCGCCATTTCCGCCGCGAAATCGGGCAAGGTCGCCGCCTCCTTCAACAGGCGCAGGCTGATCTTGCACGACGACGGCGATTTGTGGCTGAGCGTCTCCAACTCCTTGGTCGCCCAGTCGGACGGATCTTCGGCGAGCGCGGCGAGGATGTCCTCGTAGCGCGGCAGACCGAACAGGCGGTTGATCCGCTCGCGATTGCCGAGAATGCGCGCGGCAGGCGGGTCGATCGAGGCGTCGGCGAGGATCACGTCGATATCGCCGGGCTCGGCGGCGATCGCGGCCTTCACGTCGCTCAGCGTTTCCGACGGCAGATAGTGGGTGGCGAGGCCGAGCGCCAAACACTCCGCCCCGTCGAGCCGCGCGCCCGTGAGCGCGAGGAAAGCGCCCGTCGCACCGGGCAATTGCGACAGATACCAGCCGCCGCCCACATCGGGGAACAGGCCGATCGTCGTTTCAGGCATAGCAAGACCCGTATTTTCGGTCGCGATCCGATAGCGCGCGGGGGCCGAAATGCCGACGCCACCGCCCATCGTCACCCCGTCCATGAACGCGACGATCGGCTTGGGATAGGTGAACATCAGGTGGTTGAGCCGATATTCCGTATGGAAGAAGGCGCGCGCATCCTCGCCATCCGCATCGCCTTCCGCCACCAGCCAACGCACGTCGCCGCCGGCGCAGAAGCCGCGGCCCTCACCATGATCGACGATCACCGTCGTCACCTGGACATCGCCGATCCATTCGACGAGCTGGTCGAGCATCGCCTGGCACATTTCGAGGTTGAGCGCGTGAATCGCCTTGGGCCGGGTCAGGCTGATCCGCCCGACGCCCCCTTCCACCGCGAAGTGCACCAGATCGGTCATGCCCTGTCCCCAAAAAGCGCAGTGCCAACGCGGACATGCGTCGCGCCCAGCATCACCGCAGTTTCGAAATCGCCCGACATGCCCATGCTGAGCCCGGTCAGATCATGGCGCTTCGCCAGCTTGGCGAGCAGAGCGAAATAGGGCGCCGGCTCGGTATCGAGCGGCGGCACCGCCATCAATCCCACCACCGGCAGGCCCGCGTCGCGCGCGCGGCCGAGGATGACCGGCAGATCGTCGATCCCGCAGCCGCCTTTCTGATCCTCGGCGCCGATATTGACCTGAATGAAGCAATCGGGGCGCTTTTCCGCCGCGTCCATCGCCTTGGCCAAAGCCTCGATCAGCGAGGGGCGATCGACCGAATGGATCGCATCGAACAGGGCCACCGCCTCGCGCGCCTTGTTCGACTGGAGCTGGCCGATCAGGTGGAGGCGCACGGCGTCGCGGGGCAGGCCGGGCCATTTCTCCTCGGCTTCCTGCACGCGATTCTCGCCGAAGCTGGCCTGGCCTTCGTCGATCAGCGGGCGGATCGCTGCAGCAGGCTTGGTCTTCGAAACGGCGATGAGTTCGATGTCGGCGGCTTTGCGCCCCGCAATTTCGGCCACCTGCGCAATGCGCGCGCGGATATCGGCCAACGGGCTGGTGTCGATCGCGATCATGTCGCTGCTATAGGAGGGGCGATGAAGCGCCGCCACCCTTACCCGCAACTCTGGATGATGACCGACGAACGGCAGGGCGACGCACTGTTCGCGGCGGTCGCGCATATGCCACGCGGTGCGGGCGTGATCTTCCGGCACCATGCCACCCCGATGGCAGAACGACGCATTCTGTTCGATCGGTTGCATGCACTGTGCCGGCGTCGCGGGGTGATGCTGTTACTCGCCGGCGACGACGCCAACGCGCGTCGGTGGCGCGCTGACGGGAGCCACCATCGCCACGCGGGCCCGCCCCGCATCGGCACCGCGCCGGCCCATGATCTTCGTGAATTACGCGCGGCCGAGCGATCGGGCGCGGCGCTGATCCTGATATCGCCTGTCCACGCCACCCGATCGCATCCCGGCGCGCCGGCGCTTGGGCAGATGCGGTTCGCGGCGCTTATGCGGGCGACGCGGACGCCGGTGCTGGCATTGGGCGGGATGGATGCGAAGCGCGGGCGGATCGCGATCCGTCTGGGTGCTTATGGATGGGCGGCGATCGACGCCTGGACCCGCTGATCAGAAGCGGAAAGCGGTGCCGACGTAGAGCGCCTGGCTGTCGAGGCGCTGATCATTGCCAAGATCGAGCCGCTCGCGCTGCGACTTGTAGCGCAGGCCGCCGGTAACCTCGAGATTCTTGGTCACCGAATAGGAGCCACCCAGATCGAGCGAGAGGCTCTGATCGATTCCAGCGATCCGCGTCTGATCGTTCGAAGCACGCTCGGCGCCGAACAGCAGACGTGTGCTCCACTTGTTGCCCGAATAGCTCAGACCCAGATCCGCGATCTCGCGGCTTTCGGCGATCAGGCCGCCATCGACCCGGGCGACATCGCCAGCGAGGGCGAAACGCTTCCAGCCCACCGAAGCGCCGAGGCTGTATGCCGAGGGTTCGAGGCCAGTAACCGTCGGGCTGAGCGACGCGCCGCTGCGGGCCGCGAACTTGGTATTGCGCGCGCGCACCGCCACGGTGACGGCGCGGCGATTGCCGCTTCCCGAAGGCGTGAACCGGAATCCGGCATCATCGACGTCGAGGCCTGCCTGCGCGAGCGACGCCGCGCGGGCTGGATTCGATGCGGCGGGGGTGAAGAAACCGATATTTGTGCGCTTGCGGACGATCTTGACCTTGGCGTCCGGCTGCTTCGACAGGGCCGGTGATACAGGCGCAAGCAGGAACAGCGACGCGGCCGCAGCGGCGCCAACCAGTCTTGCCGTGATCCCCCTGATCGTCATTGCCTAAAGGACTCGCCTGATCGGACTCGTCTTATCGTTCCGCCGCGCTTAGCACGCACTTTCGCGCGAAAGCCAGCCGCCGGATTCCGAATTCCGCACCCTGTTGCACATACTCCACAACCCGCATCCGCGCGCATGGTTGCGGGGCCGACGCGCCCGCGCTCTTGCGGGGGCGCAAGGAGCAACTATAACGGCGCGACATCGAGATCCCGAGGACGTTCCGCGCATGAAAATCCAAGCCCGCACCGCGATTGCCATTGCGCTCATCGCAGCCCTCGCCGGCTGTGGCGGCGGCGGCAAGAAGAAGGTGCGGACCGCATCCGACATCGCGGCGGCCAAGACCACCACGATCGGCGTCAACGCCTATTTGTGGAAGGCATCGCTGGAAACCCTGGCGTTCATGCCGCTGCTGCAGACCGATTCGAACGGCGGCGTGATCGTGACCGATTGGTATGTGAATCCCAATCAGCCGGCCGAGCGCATGAAGCTGACCGTCACCATCCTCGACGCCGATCTGCGCGCCGATGCGGTGCGCGTGGCGCCGGTGCGCCAGGTGTTGCAGAACGGCCAGTGGGTCGACGCCTCCGTCCAGGCTGCGACCGCGCAGAAGCTGGAAGACATCATCCTCACCAAGGCGCGCGATCTGCGCCGCGTGACTGTCGGGGGCTGATCGCCCCCACCACTGACAGATTTCGGAAGACCAGATGAACGCGCGTTTCAACCATGTGAAGGCGGACGCGCATTGGCAGCGCGTGTGGGAAGAGCAAGGCAGCTTCCACGCCGACGATACCAGTGCCAAGCCCCGCGCCTATGTGCTCGAGATGTTCCCCTATCCGTCGGGGCGCATCCACATGGGGCACGTCCGCAACTATACGATGGGTGACGTCCTTGCCCGCTTCCGGCGGATGCAGGGGCACGAAGTGCTGCACCCGATGGGGTGGGACGCGTTCGGCATGCCCGCCGAGAATGCGGCGATGGAGAAGAAGGTCCATCCCGGCGACTGGACCCGCGCCAATATCGCGGCGATGCGCGGGCAGTTGAAGCGCCTGGGCTTCGCGCTCGACTGGAGCCGCGAACTCGCGACCTGCGAACCCGATTATTATGGCCAGGAACAGGCTTTGTTCCTCGATCTCTATGCGGCGAACCTCGTCTATCGCAAGGAATCCGCGGTCAACTGGGATCCGGTCGATATGACCGTGCTCGCCAACGAACAGGTGATCGACGGGCGTGGTTGGCGCTCGGGCGCGCTGGTCGAACGGCGCAAGCTCAGCCAGTGGTTCCTCAAGATCACCGACTTTGCCGACGATCTGCTCGACGGCCTCAAGACGCTCGACCAGTGGCCCGAAAAGGTCCGCACGATGCAGGAAAACTGGATCGGCAAGTCGCAGGGCATGCGCTTCCGCTTCGCGCTGGATCGGGCCGTCGGCGACATCGACGGGTTCGAAGTGTTCACGACGCGCCCCGATACGTTGTTCGGAGCGAGCTTCTCCGCCATTGCCGCCGATCATCCGATCGCGCAGGCGCTGGCCGCGAACAATTCCGAACTCGCCGCCTTCATCGAGGACTGCAAGCGCACCGGCACCGCCGCCGCCGAGATCGAGACCGCCGAAAAGAAGGGCTTCGACACCGGGCTTTCGGTCACACATCCGCTCGATCCGACATGGAAGCTGCCGCTGTTCGTCGCGAACTTCGTGCTGATGGAATATGGCACCGGCGCGGTCTTCGGCTGCCCGGCGCACGACCAGCGCGATCTGGATTTCGCGCGCAAATATGCGCTGCCCGTCACCCGCGTCGTCGCCCCCTCGCCTGAGGAAGCCGACGCGCCGATCCATGACGAGGCCTATGTCGGCCCCGGCAGGATCGTGAACTCGCGCTTCCTGGACGGCCTGTCGGTCGACGAGGCGAAGGCGGCGGTGATCGCGCGCGGCGAAGGCGAAGGCTGGGGCACCGGCACGACCGTGTGGCGCCTGCGCGACTGGGGCGTCTCGCGCCAGCGTTACTGGGGCACGCCCATCCCGATCATCCATTGCGAGAGCTGCGGCCCGGTCGCGGTGCCCAAGGCTGATCTGCCAGTGGTGCTACCCGAGGATGTGAGCTTCGACATTCCCGGCAACCCGCTCGATCGCCACCCGACGTGGAAGCATGTCACCTGCCCGTCGTGCAATGCGCCGGCAGTTCGCGAGACCGACACGCTCGATACCTTCGTCGATTCGAGCTGGTATTTCATTCGCTTCGCCAGCCAGCCAGACGACCAGCCATTCGACCGCGCGACGGCCGAAAAATGGATGCCCGTCGGCCAGTATATCGGCGGGGTCGAGCATGCCATCCTCCACCTGCTTTACGCCCGCTTCTGGACCCGCGCGCTGGAGCGGATCGGTAAGATCGGCGTCAAGGAGCCGTTCACGGGCCTGTTCACGCAGGGTATGGTGACGCACGAAACCTATAAGGATCCCGCCGGCCAGTGGCTGAGCCCCGAGGACATCTCCAACGGCGTCGTGACCGCGACCGGTGAGCCGGTGACGGTCGGCCGCATCGAGAAGATGTCCAAGTCCAAGAAGAACGTCGTCGATCCGGGTCCGATCGTCGATCAATATGGTGCGGACGCGGTACGCTGGTTCATGCTGTCGGACAGCCCGCCCGAGCGCGATCTGGAATGGACCGAGAGCGGGATCGAAGGCTGTTGGCGCTTCATCAACCGGCTTTGGCGCATCACTGAACCGGGTGAGCCTGCGCAGGGGCAGGACAAGGATCTCGATCGCAAGCTGCACCGCGCGATCGCCGGCATCGCCGCCGATATCGATGCGCTCGGCTTCAACCGCGCCGTCGCCAAGCTGCACGAACTCACCAACGCGATCGAGAAAGCATCGCCTTCCGCGAGCCGCGACGCTGCCGCGCGGGCGCTGGTGCGGCTCGTCGCGCCGATGGTCCCGCATCTGGCCGAGGAAGCCTGGGCGCGGCTGGGAGAAACCGGCCTGATCGCCGACGCCCTGTGGCCCAAGCATGATCCAGCCTTGCTGGTCGACGACGAGGTCACGATCGCGCTACAGGTGAACGGCAAGCTGCGTGATACCCTGGTTGCCCCCAAGGGCACCGATCGCGCCGCGCTGGAGGCTATGGCGATGGCATCGGACAAGATCGTCCGCTCACTCGAAAGGGCTGCGCCCAAGAAGGTGATTGTCGTGCCCGATCGTCTGGTGAACATCGTCATATGAAGCAGCTTCGCCCCCTCCTCCTCGCTCTCCCGCTTCTGCTCGGCGCGTGCGGGCTGCGACCGCTTTATGGCGGCGGCGAGGCGGGATCGACCGCGTCGGCGCTCACGGCAGTCGAGGTTGCGCCCATCGAAGGGCAAAGGGGCTGGTTGGTTCGCACCGCCTTGAACGACCGGCTCCATCATCGCGACAGCGCCTATCGATATCGGCTTGAGGTCGAGCTCGACGATTCTATCACCGGCTTCGGTATCCGTCGCGATAGCGCCGTGACCCGTGAACGGCGCCAGCTGCGCGCACGCTATCGGCTGGTCGATGTCGGCACGGGTAGCGTGATGCTCGACCAGACGGCATCGGCAGACGCCGGCATCGACGTCGTAAGCTCGGAATATGCCACCGTCGCGGCGGAGCAGACCGCGCTTGAGCGGCTCAGCACCGCGCTCGCCGATCAGATCGTCGCCCGCATCGCGACCTACCTGCGCCGCCAGGGCGACCGCGCCGCATCCAGCGGCCCCTGAAGGCCGAGGCGTGAAAGCCAACGCCGCGCAGATCGCTCGCGCGCTCGACGGCGCCGATCCCGCCTATCGGCTGTTCCTGCTCTACGGTCCCGACGAGGCCGGATCGCGCGATCTCGCCGCGCGCTTGCCGAAGAAACTCGGCGCCGACGCCGAACGCATTGATTTCACCGGATCACAGCTCAAGGCTGACCCTGCCCTTCTCGCTGACGAGGCCGCCTCGATCTCGCTGTTCGGCGGTGCGCGTCATATTCGCGTGGAGCCCGCGGGCGACGAGATTGTCGAGGCGGTCGATGCCCTTCTGGAATCGAACTCCGCCGGCAATCCGGTGGTCGTGATCGCGGGCAATTTGCGCAAGGATTCCAAGCTGGTGAAGCTCGCCCTTGCAAGCGATTCGGCGATGGCTTTCGCCAGCTATGCGCCTGAGGGCGTGAAGGCCGATCAGGCTGCGATCGAGATCGCCCGTCCGCTGGGTGTCCAGCTGCATCCCGAGGCTGCGCGGCGTATTGCCGCCGCCACGGGCGCCGATCGCGCGCTGATGGCCCGCGAACTCGAAAAGATCGCTTTGTATATCGACGCTACACCCGAGGCCCCTCGCCCGGTCGAGCCGCAGGTTCTCGACGCGATTGCGGCCGCGATCGACGAAAGTGATATGTCGGCGGTGATCGACGCGGCGCTTTCGGGCCAGGTCGCCCGCGCAAGCGAGGAACTGGCGCAGATCGGCGATGCCGAAGGGATACCATTGATCCGCGGTCTGCTACGCCGCCTGGCCCAGATTCAGCCGCTGCGCGCCGAAGTGGACAGTGGCAAGACGGTGCAGGCGGCGATGGCGTCCGCCGGGCGCGGCATCTTCTGGAAGGATCAGGATCTGCTGGCGGGCATGACGGCGCGCTGGTCCTCCGATGCCATCGCGACCGCCACCCTCCGCCTCGCCGCCGCTGAGCGCGAACTCAAGCGCAGTGGCACCGCGGGATTTGCGTTGGTCGGCGAGGAAGTGATCGCTATCGCCCGAGCCGCCGCCGCGCGACGCTGAGACCGCTCAGATGGGTTCGCCGCTAAGCCGCTGACAAACGAGGTCGAGCTGGTCGAGCGTCGAATAGCCGATCACGACGCGCCCCCCTTTTCCCTGATGCTCGATCTGGACCTTGAGACCCAGAATATCGCCCAGGTGGCGTTCGAGCGCACCGATATCGGCGTCCGCGCTCTTATATTCGATCGGCACTTCCGATTGGCCGCGCTTGGCCGGCGGACGGCCGCCGCGCGCGAGCTTTTCGGTTTCGCGAACGGAAAGGCCGCGCTCGACCACTTCACGGGCAAGCGCTTCGGGGTCAGGCGCAGTGATCAGTGCGCGCGCGTGACCCATGTCGAGCGTGCCGCTCGCTACCATCACCCGCACGCTCTCGGGCAGTTCGAGCAGGCGGAGCAGATTGGCGATATGGCTGCGCGATTTGTTGACGAGCTTGCCCAACGCCTCCTGCGTATGTCCGAACTGCTTGGTAAGCCGCTGATATGCTTCGGCTTCTTCAATCGCGTTGAGATCCTGTCGCTGGATGTTCTCAATGATTGCAAGCTCGAGCGTCTGGACGTCGTCCAGTTCGCGCACGATCACAGGAACCTCGTGCAAGCGCGCGCGCTGGGCCGCCCGCCAGCGGCGTTCGCCGGCGACGATCTGATAGCCATGACCGCGCGGGCGGACGACGATCGGCTGGATCAGTCCACGCGCGGCGAGCGACGCCGCCAGTTCATCAAGCGCATCATCATCGAAATGGCGGCGCGGCTGATCGGGATTGGGGCTGATCGAGGCGATCGACAGCATCTGAACCCCTGCAGGACGATGCGCATCGGGGGCGACCGGCTGCTCGCGTTGAACCTCGCCGAGAAGGGCCGAGAGCCCGCGTCCCAGTCCGCGCTTGGGCGCCTCGCTCATCGAATATCTTCCTTCCCGAACTTCATAGAATGTGCGAACCGCTTCACGCGGCCTTTGCAGTCTTGGTCAGCCGCGTGATGCATTCGCGGGCCAGGGCGATATAGGCTTCCGACCCCGGGCAACGGTGATCGTAGATCAAAGCTGGCACGCCGTGGCTCGGTGCTTCGGACAGCCGGACATTGCGCGGGATCACCGTTTCGAACACGACATCGCCCAGTACCGCGCGGACATCGGCCGCGACCTGCTCCGAGAGGCGATTGCGGCGATCATACATGGTGAGCGCAACGCCCAGGATCGACAGCTGCGGGTTGAAGCGCGCGCGCACCCGCTCGATCGTCTGAAGCAACTGGCTCAATCCTTCGAGCGCGAAGAACTCGCACTGAAGCGGCACCACCATCATATTCGCCGCCACCAGCGCGTTGACCGTGAGCAGGCCGAGCGACGGCGGGCAATCGATCAGACAGACGTCCCACTGACCTTCCGACGGCGCCAGCGCCTCGTGCAGGCGGTGCGTGCGACGCTCGACCTCGATCAGTTCGATTTCCGCGCCAGACAGATCGACCGTCGCCGGGACGATATCCAGCCGTGGTACCCGCGTCGGGATCGCGGCTTCGGTCAGTGTCGCGTCACCCCGCAGCAGCTCGTAGCTCGATCGATCGCGTTCGCTGTTGTCGATACCCAGGCCGGTCGAGGCGTTTCCCTGCGGATCGAAATCGATGAGCAGCACGCGCCATCCGGTCGCCGCGAGCGCGGTCGCGAGGTTGATAGCGGTCGTGGTCTTTCCCACCCCACCCTTCTGGTTCGCGATCGCGATCCGGATCATCGACGTCCCTTCGGCTGAACATGGTCCGCGACGATGATCGCCGCTTCCGGATCGGTCACGCTCGGCACGACCCGGAAATCACCTTGCCACGAAGTCTTAACGGCTTCCAGTTCCTTGGCAGCTCCGCGCCCTTTTGGAAGCACCCAAATCGTCTCTGGTTTGGAAAATCGGTGTGCGATCGGGAGCAGACGATCGAGGGGTGCGAAGGCGCGGGCGCTGATCGCGGCAAACGGCTCACTGGGAACCGTTTCCAATCGCGAACCGACCACCCGGACATTTGCGAGATTAAGCCGACTGGCAACACCGATCAGAAAATCCACCCGCTTCCGCCGCGATTCGACGAGCACGACAGGCATCTCCGGGCGCATTGCCGCGATCACGAGCCCCGGAAAACCCGCTCCCGACCCGAGATCGATCCAGTTCGACGGCATATTGACGTGATCGAGAAGCTGGACAGAATCGACGATGTGCCGAGCGAAGAATTGGTCGAGCGTGGATCGCGCGACAAGATTCTGATTCTCGTTCTCCGTCGCAACGAACTCGCGCAGGCTGTGAAGTGATGCAAGTGTTTCACGTGGAACATCACCGCGCGCATCGAGCCAATCAAGCGCTTCCTGTTCGGTCATGCCGCGCGCCTGGCATGAAGCATGATCGCGGTGAGAGCCGCAGGCGTTACCCCCCGGACCTGCGACGCACGGCCAAGATCAGCCGGCATCGCCTTGTTCAGACGTTCTATCATCTCGTTCGAAAGCCCGCCTACTGATCGATAGTCCATGATACGATCGAGCCGTAACTCGCTGTCCGCACGAAGTCGCGCCAGTTCCTGCTCCTGGCGCTCCACATAGGGCGCGTAGCGCGCATCCTGGCCAAGCTCTGCGATAACGTCATTCGCAACCAACGGGATATTGCCGACGAGCGTCGCGATGTGCGAAGGCTCCACCTCAGGAAAACGTAGCCAGTCCCACCCGCTCCGGCGGACTCCGCTATCGTCCTTGAGGTCAGCGCCTGCGGTGCGCAGGTCCTTCGATGACATGTCAGATTCCTGCCATATCGTGCGAAGCGCTTCGCGTTGCGCCTCATGTTCCACGTGGAACATACGCCTATCGTTAGAAATGAGGCCGTTCGACAAGGCCCAGCCTGTCAGCCGCGTCCCGGAATTATCCGCACGAAGCCGCAGGCGATATTCCGCGCGGGCGGTAAGCATACGATATGGCTCGGTCACACCCTGCAAGGTGAGATCGTCGATCATCACGCCGATGTAGCTCGTCGCGCGATCCCAAAGAACGGGCGACTTACCCAAAGCGAAAGCCGCAGCATTCGCGCCAGCGACCAGACCCTGCGCCGCTGCCTCCTCATAGCCCGTCGTACCGTTCAGCTGGCCCGCGCAATAGATGCCGCCCATCGCGCGCAGACGAAGATCCGGATCCAGCGCCCGCGGGTCGATATGATCATACTCGACAGCATAGCCTGGGCGAACGATCTCGACCGACCGAAGACCCGCCATCGATCGGAGCATCGCGCGTTGAGTGTCCAGCGGCAGCGATGTCGATATGCCATTTGGGTAGATCAGATGATCGTCGAGCCCCTCGGGCTCCAGGAAAATCTGATGCCCATCTCTATCACCGAAGCGCAGCACCTTGTCCTCGATCGAGGGGCAATAGCGCGGACCTGACCCCTCGATCGCACCCGAGAAAAGTGGTGAGCGATCGAGACCGTCCCGGATGATATCATGTGTTGTCGTGTTGGTCCGCGTGATGAAGCACGCCAGCTGCGGTAACCGCCGCCCTGCCGTCATCGCCGAGAACGTCCAACCGTCCTCGTCCGACGCCTGTCGCTCCAGCTGCGCCCAATCGATCGTACGGCCGTCGAGCCGAGGCGGCGTTCCGGTCTTAAGACGCGCCATAGGAAGATCGAGTTCGCGAAGCTGCGCCGCCATGGCGGTGGCGGCCCGTTCTTCAATCCGCCCTCCCTCGATCGAATCGAGGCCGAAATGGAGACGCGCGCCTAGAAAGGTCCCCGTCGCAAGAACAACGGCGCGCCCCGTCAGCCGTCGCCCATCTTCGAGTTCGACGCCCTCTACCGCGCCAGCCCGGACGATCAAACGACTCGCCATGCCCTCGACGATCTGCAGATTCGGTTCAGCCGCGAGCGTCGCCTGGACAGCATCGCGATAACGAAGGCGGTCCGCCTGCACGCGCGGCCCCTGAACGGCGGCGCCCTTCGACTTGTTGAGCATGCGATGGTGGATCGCGGCCGCATCAGCCGCGCGCGCCATCAGGCCGTCGCAGGCGTCGACCTCACGAACGAGATGCCCCTTGCCAAGGCCACCAATTGCCGGGTTGCACGACATCGTGCCGATCTGATTGCGATCCATACTGAGCAGCGCCACATGCGCACCCATTCGTGCGGCGGCCGCAGCAGCCTCTGAGCCGGCATGGCCGCCGCCCACGATGATCACGTCGAAGTCCATGGCGTCCGCTATCGCAGCGCGGAGATTCGGTCAAAGCGTTCCACGTGGAACATCATTTGCCGATGCAGAAAGCTCCGAACAGCGCATCGAACATCGCCTCGGCCCCCGCCCTACCCGTCAGCGAATCGAACGCACCGCGTGCGACGCGAAGCGACTCGGCCTGCAACAAAGGATCGCCCGCACTCAAGGCGTCGGCGATCGCGTCGCTCGCTTCAGCGATCAACGCGGCCTGCCGTGTGTTCAATGCGGCCTCATCGGGACGCGGCGTCAGCTGCTCCGCTCTCGCTACTAATTGCGCGGCAAGCGCGTCGAGTCCGTCCCCACTGTGCGCCGACAGCGCGAGATCTATATCGTCGCCATGTGATCGAACGTCCGATTGTGCGCCGAGCCGCAGCGCCCCGGCCGGAGCCTGCGCCGGTTCGCCCAACCATAACACGACATCGGCCGTCGCAACCGCGCGCCGCGCCCGATCGATACCGATCAACTCAATCGCGTCGGCGCTATCATCGCGCAGGCCCGCCACATCGATCAGGACAAAGGCATGCCCCCCGATCTGCATCGGCGCCTCGATCATATCGCGCGTCGTTCCCGCTATCTCTGAAACGATCGCCGCGTCCCTCCCGAGAAGCGCATTGAACAGCGACGATTTGCCGGCGTTAGGCGGACCGGCCAGCACGACGCGGATGCCATCGCGAAGGCGCTCCGCGCGCGGACGGCTCAGCCAGCGCTCAAGTTCGCCGCGCAGGCCGACCAGGTCACGACTAATGTCGACGCCCTCCCCCACATCGTCTTCACCCGAGAAATCGAGCACAGCCTCAAGCCGCGCCGACAACGCCAACAAGGTCGCCTGCCACGCGTCTACGGCACGGCTCAACATCCCCTCGTGCATCAGCAGCGCATGGCGCCTCTGTGCCTCCGTCTCCGCTCCGAGGAGATCACCGAGTGCCTCCGCCTCGATCAGGTCGATGCGGCCATTGAGCAACGCCCGACGAGTGAACTCGCCGGCTTCAGCAGCGCGCAGACCCGGCTGCGCAGCAAGGCAATCCAAGACGGCCGCGATAACCGCCCTGCCACCGTGCACGTGAAACTCGGCCAAATCCTCGCCGGTCGCCGTCGCCGGCCCCGGAAACCACAACAGCAGCGCCTCATCGAGCAATCGCCCATTGCCGGGATCGACAAGCCGGCGCAGCGCGGCGCGGCGCGGCGGTGGCAGTGGCCGGGCTGTCAACGCTGTTATGACATCGCCTGCATGCTGGCCGCTGACGCGCACCACGCCGATCCCTGCCGGCGGCATTCCACTCGACAGCGCGAAGATCGTGGATGTTGGGAAGGCCCCGGTGTCGGGACTATTTTGCCGACGTTCCGGCACGACTGATCTGGTCAAGCATCGAGCGCCACATGGACATGCCCGCTTCGCCCATCGGCATCCATTGGCCGATCATGCTCTGCAATGCATCCGGGGTGATCCCCTCTTCCATCATACGCTTCATCTTATCGGTATAGGCATCGTGGATCGCCGTCATGTCGGGCAAGCCCATCAGTCGCCGCGCTTCTTCCGGCGTGCAATCGACGTCCACCGATACCTTCATCGCCGCTCCGATCATAAGACATTGAAACGACGCAAGGCCGCGTTAGGCTTATCGCAGGCATGCCGCTTGCGCACAAGCGAGCCGACTCATCGCGGTGCTAGTGCCCACAAGGAGAAATTCCATGGGAAAAACTATCGATATCAATGCTTTGGATGGATCTATCTTTCCTTGCTATCTTGCCGAGCCCACCGATGCACCCCGCGGCGCGATCATCGTGATCCAGGAAATCTTCGGCGTAAATCCGGGGATACGCGCGAAAGCCGATGAATGGGCATCACACGGATATGTCGCACTCGCGCCTGATCTGTTCTGGCGTATCGAACCCGGGATCGAGCTCAATCCCGATGTCGAGCCAGAGATGCAGCGCGCTTTCGAACTGTTCGGCCAGTTCGATCAGGCGAAGGGGATCGAGGATATCGAAGCTACGATCCGCGCCGCGCGCAAGCTGGCCGATGGCGGCAAAGTCGGTGCCGTAGGTTACTGCCTCGGCGGGCGCCTCGCTTATATGACCGCCACGCGCACCGATGTTGACGCGAGCGTCGGCTATTACGGCGTGGGCATAGACGGCCTGCTCAACGAATCGCACGCGATCGCCCATCCGCTGATGCTGCACATCCCGACCTCCGATCACTTCGTCGATGCCGATGCGCAGAAGGCAATGCACGAAGGGCTCGACGATCATCCCAAGGTCACGCTCCACGACTATCCCGGCCTCGATCACGGTTTTGCGACCACGTCGGGCAACCGTCGCGACGATGCCGGTGCGAAGCTTGCCGACGAACGCACCGCGGCCTTCTTCGCCAAGCATATCGGATGAGCGAGTGGCGCCTTTCGGTCGCGGCCTATGGCGGTCCTGAAGCGATTGCACGCGAGGATCTCGGCGCGTTGCAACCCGGCCCAGGCGAGGTGCTGGTCCGGCATCGCGCGATCGGGGTCAACTTCATCGATACCTATCATCGCACCGGCCTCTATCCGGTGCCGCTGCCAGCGGGGCTCGGGGTCGAGGCGGCCGGCGTCGTCGAGGCTCTCGGTGAAGGCGTCCAGGGATTGCGGATCGGGGAGCGCGTTGCCTATGTCACGCGTGTTCCCGGCAGCTATGCCACCGCGCGTACAGTCCCCGCAGGCGAGTTGATCAGCCTTCCCGACTCCGTAACCGACGATCTCGCCGCTGCAGCCTTGCTCAAGGGGCTGACAGCCGAGGCGCTGATCTTCCGATGCGCACGTGTCGATAAGGGCGCCACCGCGCTCGTGCACGCCGCCGCGGGCGGTGTCGGCCAGATTCTCGTTCAATGGCTTCACGCTGTCGGCGTTACCGTAATCGCGCATTGTGGATCGGTCGAGAAGGCGGCAATCGCACGATCGATGGGCGCCGACCACGCGCTGCACTGCGGGTTCGACACCCTGGCGGAAGAGGTCCGCGCTCTCACCAATGGTCGCGGCGCCGATGTCAGCTTCGACGGCGTAGGGGCAGAGAGCTGGACCGCCTCGCTCGATGCCCTCGCCCGGCGCGGCATGATGGTGACGTTCGGCAATGCCTCGGGGCCGGTGCCGCCCTTCTCGCCCCTCGAACTGTCACGGCGCGGGTCGCTGTTCGTCTCCCGGCCGACCCTGTTCGACTATATCGTCACGCCCGAGGAGCGGCAGGTGGCGGCCGATCGGCTGTTTACCGCACTCTCAGACGGCACGGTGAAGATCACGATCGGCAAGCGTTTCGCGCTGATCGACGCGGCCGATGCGCATCGCGCACTCGAGGCCCGGCAGACCACCGGATCGACACTGCTGATCCCCTGAAACGAAAAAGGGGGCCATTTGGCCCCCTTCGCCGTTCGAATGATTGAAATTACGCGCGGATGAGAACCAGCCCGCGCTGGCGTCGCATCACGCCACCGACCAGACCGAAGCCCAGGATCAGCATCGCCCACGTCGTCGGCTCGGGCATCGCCGAGACGCTGCCGCCGACCGACGAGAGATCACCCTGGAAGTTGAGCGCGTGAACTTCGCCGTAGAGCGAGACGTTGTTCGCGATCAGGTTGCCCTCAAGGTTACCACGGCTGTCCTTCACGAAGGTCGCCTTCGGCGCCAGAACGGTGCCCTGCCAGTCACCCAGCGTCAGGTCGGTCGCTTCGTAGAAGTTCCAGATGATGTTCTGCGCCGAACCGGTATTCGCCATATTGGCGTTGATCGAACCGCTGCTCAGGTTGCCGGCGACGTTGATGATCGTCGTCTTGCCCGAACCCGAAGTGATGCTGATCTGGTCGCCGATGCTCTTGAGCTGATCGACGGTGGTGTTGATCACATTGAAGGCGCCAGTGGCGTTATAGGTGAATTTGTTGTTCGCCGTGCTCGCCGTGCCGGTGCTCGCCAACGCCTTCAGATTGTCCGACAGGCTCGTCATGTTATTGATGAGCGAGGCCTTCTGGCTGGTCAGCGCGCTGGTGAAATTCGGATTGCTCTGAGCAAGGCCTGTCGTCGGCGACAGATTGTTCTGCAGGCCGGCACTGTTGGTGCCGCCGACATAAACTGTGTTGCCGTTGGTCTGACGCTCGAGCTGATAGACGTTCTGGTTGCCGCCAACCACGAGATCGCCCTGCTTGAAGTCGATCTTCTGGCCAGCGGTGTTACCGACGACCGTGAGCGAGCCCGTGCCGTTGGCCGAAGCCGAGGTGGCCGTGAAGTTATACTGGCCGTTGGTCGCCTGGATGTTACCGCCGACGAAGGTGCGACCCTCGATCTCACTGTTCATCTGAACGATGTTGTTGAACGCGATGAGGTTCCATTCCTTGAGCTGCGCCGCCGTGCTCGTCACGGGCGTGGCGATCATGGCAGCCTGCGCCGAACCAGCTGCGGCAAGCGCCAGCAGGCCAACACTCACATTCCGAACCATCTGCGTCCAACGCATCGTCATATTCCCTGTTCGCGCCGGTGTTGCCCACCCACGCATCGTCCGTCCCCCAGCGCTTATCCAAAACGGGAGAAAAGAAACAGTGAATTCACGCGCTGCTCACCAAGCCGATATGTAAAGATTTCCGACATTAATTCAGCTTGAAGATGTGATTCAGTAGCGCGCAAGGTCAGATAGATCGAAATCGCCGATATCGTTGTAAAAGTCGCCGACAAGCCGAAGCGAATTTTTTACAATTTCAGCGGCCTTCCCGTCAGAGAAACCGCGCCCTGGCGTGCCAAAAAGCCGCCAAGTGCACGAATCACGCGATTCGGGAATCAGCCGAGGAAAGGCGCGATCTGATGTCCGCCTTCGTAGATCATCTTGATCGCGACATAGACGATCACAACCAGGCCGACATAGCCGATCCAGCGATAGCGCTCGATGTAACGCGCGATCAGATTGGCCGCGATGCCCATCAGCGCCACCGACAACAGCAAGCCGACGACCAGGATTCCGGGATGCTCGCGCGCGGCACCGGCGACCGCCAGCACATTGTCGAGACTCATCGAGACGTCGGCGAGCGCGACCGACCAGGCGGCGCCCAGGAAGCTCTTGGGCTGCGGAACACCGTCATGATCCTCGGGGGCACCCTCGCCCGTCTGCATTCGCAGCTCGCGGAACATCTTCCACGCGACCCAAAGCAGCAGCAGACCGCCCGCGAAGACCAGCCCGACGATGTTCATCAGCGCGCTGACGCCGACCGCGAAAACGATCCGGAGCACCAGTGCGGCACCAATGCCGATCAGGATGACCTTCTTGCGCTGGGCCGGTGGCAAACCCGCCGCCAGTGCGCCGACGACGATCGCATTGTCACCCGCCAGCATCACATCGATCATCAGCACCTGGACGAACGCGGCCAGGGCGGAGGGCGATCCGATATTGGAGAAATCGGCGACGATGTGGTTCCAGAGGTCGATCATGACCCGCTGTTAGGATGGGAAAGCGCGGCTGTCGATGGACCCTGCGCCGGAATCCTACTGGTTCATCGAATCGAAGAAGTCTTCGTTCGTCTTCGAATCCTTCATCTTGTCGAGCAGGAACTCCATCGCGTCGATGGTGCCCATCTGCATGAGGATGCGGCGTAGCACCCACATCTTGCTGAGCTTGCCCTTGTCGACCAGCAACTCTTCCTTGCGTGTGCCCGATTTCCCGACGTCCATCGCCGGGAAGATGCGCTTGTCGGCGACCTTGCGATCGAGGACGATTTCGGAGTTACCGGTGCCCTTGAACTCTTCGAAGATGACCTCGTCCATGCGGCTGCCGGTATCGATCAGCGCGGTGGCGATGATCGAGAGCGAGCCACCCTCCTCGATGTTGCGCGCGGCGCCGAAGAAGCGCTTCGGGCGCTGCAGGGCGTTCGCATCGACACCACCGGTCAGCACTTTGCCCGACGAGGGAACGACGGTGTTGTAGGCCCGGCCGAGACGGGTGATCGAGTCGAGCAGGATCACGACGTCCTTCTTGTGCTCGACAAGGCGCTTGGCCTTTTCGATCACCATTTCGGCGACCTGGACGTGGCGCTGCGCAGGCTCGTCGAAGGTCGAGGAAATGACCTCGCCCTTCACGCTGCGCTGCATGTCAGTGACTTCCTCCGGCCGCTCGTCGATCAGCAGCACGATCAGGAAGACTTCCGGATGGTTATCGGTGATCGCCTTGGCGATGTTCTGCAGCAGAACCGTCTTACCAACGCGCGGCGGTGCGACGATCAGCGCGCGCTGGCCCTTGCCCTGCGGCGCGACGATATCGATCACGCGGGAAGACTTGTCCTTCACGGTCGGATCGAGCGTGTCGAGGGTAAGCTTCTGCTCGGGATAGAGCGGGGTCAGATTGTCGAAATTGACGCGATGGCGGACCGCGTCGGGATCATCGAAGTTGACCGAGACCAGCTTGGTCAGCGCGAAATAGCGTTCACCATCCTTGGGCCCGCGGACTTCGCCTTCGACTGTGTCACCGGTGCGCAGGCCGAATTTGCGAACCTGGTTGGGCGAAATGTAGATGTCGTCGGGGCCCGCGAGATAATTTGCCTCGGGGCTGCGCAGGAAGCCGAAGCCATCGGGCAGCACCTCGATCGTGCCGAGCCCCATGATCTGCTCACCATTTTCGGCTTCGACCTTCAGGATCGCAAACATCAGATCCTGTTTGCGCATCGTCGACGCGCCCTCGACACCCAGCTCCTCGGCCATGCTGACCAGGTCGGCGGGGGTCTTTTTCTTGAGGTCTTTCAGATGCATGCGGGTCGAAGTCCTGCGGGAGCTTGGGAGGATCGGTAGCGGCGATCAGCGCGCGTAAAACCAATGCTGTCAGTCGGGAAAAGTGCCTTGCTCGAACGGCAGGCCTGTTCTGTGCCCGCAGCTAAGCAGCGTGAGGCGTCAAGTCAAGCTGACTTAGAACGGCCGGACGATGACCAGGATGACGATGATGGCGGTGGCGATACCCGGAATCTCGTTCATGAACCGCAGAGATTTGTCGGACGGTGCGCGATATCCGGACGCCATCCGCTTGCCATAGCCGACCGCCCAGCCGTGAAAGCCCGAGAGCGCGAACACCGTCGCGAACTTGGCGAGGAACCAGGGCGTGGTCCACAATCCCTGGTCGAAGGCCAGAGTCAGCCCGAAAATCCAGACGATCGCCATCGCCGGGGTGATGATGATCGACCGCAGCCGTCGCTCACGCTCGATCCATGCCTTGTCCTCGGTCGATCCCGGCGTCGATGCCCAATGATAGATGTAGAAGCGCGGCAGCATGAAAAGCCCCGCCATCCAGAAGATGACGAAGATCAGATGCCCTGCCTTCACCCAGGGATAGGCATTGCCCAGAAATCCGACATAGGCGTCCATCAAAGCTTCAACCCCGCAGCCGGCCCAGAAGTTGCTCGACATGCGCGATCGGCACGTCGGGCGTTATGCCGTGGCCCAGATTGAACACATGCGGACGTGCCGGAAAAGCCCCTCTGATCGTATCGATCGCCGTATCGAGCGCCTCGCCACCGATCAACAAGGCCATCGGATCGAGATTACCCTGCACCGGCAGATTTTCGGGCAGGCTGGCATCCGCCCAGACCGGATCGACCGTCTCGTCGAGTCCGACCGCACTAACCCCCGTTTCGCGGGCATAAGCGGGAAGCTTGCCGCCAGCGCCTTTCGGAAAGCCGATGATCGGCGTGTCGGGATGGCGACGACGCAGTTCGGCGACCATCTTCGCCGTCGGCGCGATGACCCAGCGTTCGAACTCGCGCGGAGCAAGACTGCCCGACCAACTGTCGAACAACTGGACCGCATCGACACCCGCATCGATCTGCTTGGACAGATAATCGACCGTGGCATCGACCAGCGTATCGATGATCGCACCGAAAGCCGCCGGGTCGCGATAAGCCATGCGCCGCGTCTCGGCCTGCTCACGGCTTCCCTGTCCCGCAACCATGTAGGTCGCGACGGTCCAGGGACTTCCCGCAAACCCCAGGAAGGTGGTGCGCTCGGGCAGGCCGGCGCGCACCTTGCGGACGGTGTCGTAAATCGGATCGAGGCGATCGGCGACAGGCTCGAGCACGGACAGCGCATGATCGACGAGGGTTGGCGACAGGCGCGGCCCCTCGCCAACCTCGAACCGCAGATCCTGGCCCAGCGCGTGGGGGATCACCAGGATGTCCGAAAACAGGATCGCGCCGTCGAATCCGAAGCGGCGGATCGGCTGAAGCGTGATCTCGGCCGCCGCATCGCTGTCATAGGCCATGGCGAGGAACCCGCCCTTTTCGGCCCGCAGCGCGCGATATTCGGGCAGATACCGCCCTGCCTGCCGCATCAGCCACACCGGCGGCGGATCGCGCCGTTCACCGCGCAGCACCGCGAGCAGGGGGCGATCCGCATCGCTGACGGATTCGTGACGCGTCGCCATCATCTTCATGACTCTCTTAAGGAACTAAAGAATGGAAGTAGGAGTTTGTAGGGGTTCGGGAAGCGGGGTTTATTCACAAGCAGCCCGATTGCCAACAGCTTGACTCCTGCCGCGTCGTGATCCGCCGCCGAGTCCCTGATGTCATTCCCGTTATCCACAGCCCCATCGATTCGGTGCACCACCTGTGGACGAATCGATGAAGTGAGTCAGGGTCAGCGGGGAGCGATGCAGCGCTTGAAACGACACCCGCCGTTCGGGTAGCGCCATCCCCATGTTTTTCCACAGGTCTGTCCAGCGGGCACGGCGCCTATGATCCGGCTTCACCTCCACCTCCTGTCGGATTCGACTGGCGAGACGCTGGAAAATATCGCCAAGGCCGGTCTCGCCCAGTTCGAGAATGTCGAGACGATCAAGCATTTCTGGCCGATGGTTCGATCGGTTGGTCATCTCGACCGGATCATGCTCGAAATCGCACAGCGTCCCGGGCTCGTCATCTTCACGCTTGTGAACAATGACGTGCGCCGCCGCCTTGAGACGCGCTGTCACGCGCTGGGCCTGCCGATCGTATCGGCTCTGGATCCGGTGATCGAAGCCCTGTCACGGCTGCTGGGGCAGGAGGCAATTGCGCGTCCGGGCAGGCAACACAGTCTCGACGCCGCCTATTTCGCGCGGGTCGACGCGATCCAATATACGATCGCACATGACGATGGGATCGCGTCGGAGGATTGGGAAGAGGCTGATATCGTCCTGGCCGGCGTCTCGCGATCGTCGAAGACGCCGACGTCGATCTACCTCGCCAATCGCGGCTATAAGGTCGCTAACATTCCGCTGGTGGTCGAATCCCCGCCGCCGCAAAGTCTGTTCACGCTTGTCCATCCGGTGATCGTCGGGCTGACGACCAGCCCCGAACGCCTGATCCAGATCCGCCGCAACCGGCTGCTCTCGCTCAATCAGATGCCCGAGACAGCTTATGTCGATCAGGAGGCGGTTGCTGCCGAACTCGCTTTCGCTCGCCGCATGTTCTCCGATCAGGGGTGGCCGGTGATCGACGTGACCCGCCGATCGATCGAGGAGACCGCAGCGGCGATCATCAATCTGGTCAACGAAAAGTCCGGCGGCACAGGCGGGGGAATTTGAGGATGCGATTGATCCTGGCGTCCCAATCCGCCTCGCGCCGCGCGATGCTCGATGCTGCTGGCGTCCCGTTCGATGCGATGGCAGCGGCTGTGGATGAGGAATCGGCCAAATTGTCGCTGCGCGCCGAGGGCCGCGATGCCCGCGCGCTCGCCGATGCACTTGCCGAGCTCAAGGCGACGAAGCTCTCACGTAAATATCCCCAGGATCTCGTTCTCGGCTGCGACTCCACCGTCGCGCTCGACGATGGCGAGATGATCGACAAGGCGCCTACGCGCGAGGTGGCTGCCAATCTGCTTCGCCGAATGGCCGGCACGCGCCATCGCCTGTTCAGCGCTGCCGTGATCTGCGAGGGTGGTGCGCCGGTCTGGCGCTTCGTCGATGTCGCCAAGATGCATATGCGCGCGATGAGCGACGCGTTCATCGACTCCTATCTGGACGCCGAATGGCCTGCGGTTTCGGGCTGCGTCGGCGGCTACCGGATCGAAGGGCCGGGCGTGCAGCTTTTCGACAAGATCGAGGGCAGTCAGTTCACGATCATGGGCCTGCCGCTGCTCCAGCTCCTCACCTATCTGCGCGATCGGGGAGTGATGCCGCGATGAAGCCCCTTCGACCCAGCTCAGGGCAGGCCTATGCGGAGGTGATCGGCGATCCGATCGCTCATTCGAAATCACCGCTGATCCATCGCCATTGGCTCAGGCTTGCCGGCATCGACGCCGATTATGTCGCGACCCACGTGAAGCCGGACGAACTGGCCGGCTATCTCGCCAGCCGTCGCGCCGACCCGCAATGGCGGGGGTGCAACGTCACGATCCCGCACAAGCAGGCGATCATGCCTTTGCTCGACCGCATCGATCCGGCCGCAGAGCGGATCGGCGCAGTCAACTGCGTCGTGCCAGAAGGCGACGAGCTGGTGGGCTACAACACCGACTATGCCGGCTTCCTCGAGCCGCTCCAGCCGATGCTGGCCGACACCCACCTGTTTCACATGGCACGGATCTTCGGCGCGGGTGGTGCCGCCAAGGCGGTTGCGCTCGCTCTGCACGATCGGGGATTCACGATCGTGGTGGGTGCGCGCAATCTCGATCAGGCGCGGGCGTTGCGCGCCAATTTCGCGCCCGACGACAAATTGATTGCGCCGCTCGATCATTTCGCGACGCCGATCGATTTCAACTGGGATGATCGCGAAGGGATCCTCGACGTCGTCGTCAACACGACGAGCCTGGGCATGAAGGGCTATCCACCGCTGCCGCTCGATTTCAGCCACGTCCCGCCGAACGCGATCATCTACGACATCGTCTATGCCCCGCTCGAAACCCCATTGCTGGCCGAGGCGAGGCGGCGCGGTTTGCATACGATCAACGGGCTGGCGATGCTGATCGGTCAGGCGGCCGACGCTTTTCGCCGATTCTATGGCGTCGATGCACCGCGCGGTCAGGACGACGCGCTCCAGGCCAAATTGATCGCATGATCATTCTGGGGCTCACCGGGTCCATCGGCATGGGCAAATCGACCGTGTCGAAGATGGCGCGGCGGCTGGGTGTCCCCGTTTATGATGCGGATGCCGAGGTCCATCGGCTGCAGGGGCCGGGTGGAAAGCTGGTCGACGCGATCGACGCGCTCTTCCCGGGCGTAGGGGGCGAAGCGGGAATCGATCGCGTCGCGCTCGGCCGGCATGTGCTGGGGGACAAGAGCGCGCTCGCCAGACTCGAACGACTCATCCATCCCGTCCTCGTCGAGTCGCGCCGCCAGTTCCTGCGCCGGCATCGATCGCGCCGAGTCGTAATCCTCGACGTGCCGCTCCTGTTCGAAAAAGGGGGGTGGCGTTCGGTCGATGCATCGGTGGTCGTATCGGCCCCGGCGTGGAAGCAGGCGCGGCGCGTACTCGCCCGGCCCAATATGAACCCGTTGAAATTGCGTAATATCCGGCAGCTTCAGATGCCCGATCACGTCAAGCGGGCGCGCGCCGACTTCGTGATCGACAATGGCGGATCGGTTCATCGCACCATGTCACAGCTTCGTCATCTGCTGGCTTGCGTGTCGGCAAATGGAGTCCGATATTGTCGCTCATGCGGGAAATCGTCTTCGACACCGAAACGACCGGCCTGAACCCTGCCACCGGGGATCGGCTGGTGGAGATCGGCTGTATCGAAATCATCAACCGGGTCGAAACCGGCAACAGCTTCCACTGCTATTTCAACCCCGAACGGTTCATGCCGGCGGAGGCGGAGGCGGTGCATGGCCTGTCCGATCGCTTCCTTTCGGATAAGCCGCTGTTCGCCAGCCAGGCGCTCGCCTTGCTCGAATTCATCGGCGATGCGCCGCTCGTTGCGCACAATGCGACCTTCGATTTCGGCTTTTTGAACGCCGAACTATCGGCCGCAGGGCACGAACCCATCTGCCTGACGCGGATGGTCGATACGCTTGCGATCGCGCGCAAGGCGCACCCGGGCGCCAAGCACAGCCTCGATGCGCTGTGCAGCCGCTATGGAATCGATCGCAGCCACCGCGTGAAGCATGGTGCGCTGCTCGATGCGCAATTGCTCGCCCAACTCTATGTCGAGTTGACCGGCGGTCGCCAGATCGGTCTTGGTCTCAAGGTCGATACGCTCGTCGCGACGTCCGAACTGATCGTTGCGACCCAGATTCGCACCGCGCCCGCTGTTTTCCGGGCGCCGCGCCCCCATATGGCAAGTAAGGAGGAACTCGAAAGGCATCATGCGTTTATTCAAGGGCTTACGTCGGCCCTCTGGTTGGAGGACGCCGTCGCAAGCTGACCCAAGGCAGGCACCGGCATCATCGGGTCTGCCCAATGACTGCCAAAGCAGACTGGAGGTTGGAAATGGACATCCGTGTTTCGGGACATCAGGTCGAAACTGGTGAGGCTCTGCGAACCCATGTCGAGGATCGGCTACAGGCCATCGCCGACAAGTATTTTTCCCGCAGTATCTCGGCACACGTCACCTTCGGTCGAGGGCAACATGGTAACGGCTTCGGCTGTGACATTGTCGCCCACGTCATGCAGGGCGTGATCCTGAAGGGCCATGGCAGCGCGATGGACGCGCACCCCGCCTTCGATCAGGCGGCCGATCGCATCGAAACCCAGCTGCGCCGCTACATGAAGCGGCTGAAGGATCGCCACAGCGCGCAGCCCAATGGCGCCCTCAACGGCATCGACGACAATGCCGGCTATACGGTGTTCGAATCCCCGGTTGAGGAGGAGGTCGATAACGACAATCCGCTGATCATCGCCGAAACCCGCGTCGACGTGCCCGATGCCAGTGTTTCGGACGCGGTGATGATGCTCGATCTTCGCAACACCAATGCTCTGCTGTTCAAAAATAGCGGTACGGGAACCTTCAATATGGTGTATCGGCGCACCGATGGATCGATCGGCTGGGTGGAGCCCTCCCGATAGGCCCGAAGGAAGTATTGCAGCACCGCGAATGACCATTGCCCGATCGATGGATGATCTGAGCGACCTGCTCGTGCCGCAGGCGGTGCAGCAGGGGCTCACCGTCCCCAACAAAAAGGCGTTATTCCAACAGCTTGGCGGTGTTGCCGCCAAGCTGATTGGAAGTGATGCGCGCACGATCGTCGATCGGCTGTCCGAACGCGAACGGTTGGGGCCGACCGGATTCGGCGATGGCGTGGCGATTCCGCACGGCAAGATCGAGGGACTCGATCGCGTCGTGGGGCTGTTCGCGCGCCTCGCGACGCCGATCGATTTCGCCGCGATCGACGATCTGCCTGTCGATCTGGTCTTCGTGCTGCTGTCCCCCGTCGATGCGGGGGTCGAGCATCTCAAGGCGCTTGCCCGCGTCAGCCGTAGGATGCGCGACAAGGGTTTCGTGGCCAAGCTGCGCGGCGCCGGGACGGACGACGCGCTCTACGCGCTGTTCGCGAGCGGCGAAGCGCGCGACGCGGCCTGACGTGGCAACGCCACCGCCTTCGGGCGCCGCAGCGCACTATCGCGCGCTTGAATCGCTCTACGCAGCGGCGCCGATCAACCAGTTGTTCAAGTCGCGCCTCGAAATCGTCGAGGAAGGCTTCGCGCGGATCCATTTCGTCGTCGACGAGACGGTCTATCACGCCGCCGGCGCGGTGCACGGCACCACCTATTTCAAGATGCTCGACGATGCCGCTTTCTATGCGGCCAACAGCCTGGTCAGCGATTATTTCCTCCTGACGACGGCCTTCAATCTGCTGCTCACCCGCCCGATTCATGCCGGCCCGCTTGTGGCCGAAGGACGCTGGGTCAGCGGTAAGCGGCGCGTTTTTGTCGCCGACGCCCGGCTGGTTGATGCGGAGGGCGAAGAGGTCGCGCGTGGCACCGGTACCTTCATGCGATCGCGCATCGCGCTCGCGGGCCTGCCGGGCTACCGCCAGAAATGATCGAGCCGCGCGCGGCGTCCGCGCTGCTCGTGTCCGCCTTGATTCGCAGGATTCAGGATGATGGCGGATCGGCGATGGTTCTGGCGCGCGGCGACGAGATTGCCGGTTCGATCATCGTCGCGCTCGCCGATCGCGGCGTTCCGCTCGGCCTGGTCGAGCGCGTCTGGCGATTCGAGGGCGGATTCGGCCTCGACAGCGTCGGCCCGACCGATCCGATCGACCAAACCGACTATATCGCCCGCCGCCGCCGCACCGATCCCGATCTCTGGGTGATCGAGGCCGATCATCGCGATGCGCGGGCTATTGCCGAGGCGTTGCTGGCCTGAAGCCAGATCCGTCATTGCGAGCGTAGCGAAGCAATCCACTCTGCAGTTCGGAATGGATTGCCGCGTCGCCTCCGGCTCCTCGCAATGACGAGGTGGAAGAAGTTCCGCAAATGTTCTAAATAACGCGGATGGCCAGCCTTCCCGCCGACATCGATCCGACTCTCGCGCCGCTCGTCGCGCTCGATGTCGCGCGAGGTGTAGCGAAGTTGTTCCTGCGTGCCGAATTGATGCCGATGCCCGAAGTGCCGTTGGGCAATGGCCGCCGTGCCGATCTGATGGCGATCGATCCCAAAGGGTGCATCACGATTGTCGAGATCAAGGTGTCGCGCGCCGATCTGCTCGGTGACGCGAAGTGGCCGGACTATCTCGACTTTTGCGATCGCTATTTCTGGGCAGTACCGGCCGGGTTCGATCTCAGCCCGTTCGACGATCCCGCCTTCCGCCCCGACATTGCCGGTCTGATCGTCGCCGATCGCTATGATGCCGCAGTGCTGCGCGAACCCGCCTTGCGCCCGCTTTCCGGATCGCGCCGTAAGGCGGAGACGCTGCGCTTCGCCCGCCGTGCCGCACGGCGATTGTGGGGCGATCTCGATTGCGCAGGCGACGGTCTCGGCTAGAGGTCGACGCCGTCGAGCGCCGCACGCAGTTCGTCGAGCCAGACCTTAGCATTGCCGTCCGAAGGCGCCCGCCAGTCGCCACGCGGCGACAGAGCGCCGGCTCCGGATACCTTCGGCCCGTTGGGGATCGCGGATCGCTTGAACTGGCTGGTCGTGAAGAAACGCCACAGGAAGCTTTCGAGCCAACGGCGGATCGTTGCCATGTCGTACCCATTGCGCTTGTCCGCCGGGAAACCGATCGGCCACAGCCCCGCATCGGCATCGTGCCATGCGTGCCAGGCGAGAAACGCGACCTTCGAAGGCGGCAGGCCGAGTCGCGCGATATGATGCAGGAAGAAATCGTGCAGCTCGTAGGGGCCGATCTTGGCTTCGGTGCTCTGGATCGCGCCATCGGCATCGGCGGGGACGAGTTCTGGCGAGATTTCGGTCGCGAGGATGGCGGTCAGCAGGCCGCCTGTCGCCGCATCGAACTGCCCGCTCGTCACAGACCAGCGGATCAGGAACTGGATCAAGGTCTTGGGCACGCCGGCATTGACGGCATAGTGGCTCATCTGGTCGCCGACGCCATAGGTGCACCAGCCGAGCGCGAGTTCGCTCAAATCGCCCGTCCCCACCACGAAGCCGTCACGCTGGTTGGCCAGGCGGAACAGGTAATCGGTGCGCAGGCCGGCCTGCACGTTCTCGAAAGTCACGTCATAGACTGCCTCGCCCTTGGCGAATGGGTGGTCCATGTCGGTCAGCATCTGGCGCGCGGCGGGGCGGATATCGATCTCGTCCGCAGTCGCACCCAGCGCCTTCATCAGCGCCCAGGCATTGGCCTTTGTCGCCTCGCCCGTCGCGAAGCCCGGCATGGTGAAGGCCAGGATCGCCGATCGCGGCAGGCCCAGCCGGTCGCACGCTTTGGCCACGACGACCATGGCATGGGTCGAATCAAGCCCGCCCGACACGCCGATCACCATCGTCTTGGCGCCCGACGCCTCGACGCGCTTGGCGAGCCCGGCGACCTGGATGTTGAATGCTTCGTAGCAATCGAGGTCGAGCTTTTCGGCATCTTCGGGAACGAAGGGGAAGCGCGCGACGGGGCGCTTCAGCCCGATATCGGCAAAGCTGGGCGCGTGATCGAAGGTGATGCGGCGGAATGCCGTCTCGGGATGGCCGACCGCCATCGCATTGTCGTTGAACGTGCCCGTCCGCATCCGCTCGAGTCGCAGCCGGCCGACATCGACATCGGCGATGATCAGTTCAGATTCGGTATCGAAACGCCCCGATTCGGCAAGGGTTTCGCCGAGCTCGTGGATCATCGCCTGCCCGTCCCAGGCGAGGTCGGTCGTGCTCTCGCCCGGGCCGCTCGCCGAATAGGCATAGGCCGCGATCGCCCGCACCGATTGCGATGCGCTCAGCAGAGCGCGTTCGCGGGCCTTGCCGATGATGATGTTGGACGCCGACAGGTTGGTGAGGATCAGCGCCCCGGCCAAAGCGCCCATCGTCGACGGCGGCAGCGGCGCCCAATAATCTTCGCAGATCTCGACGTGGAAGACGAAGTCGCGCAGGTCGTTCGCGGCGAAGATCTGATCGGGGCCGAACGGCACGATCTGCCCGCACAGATCGATGGAGAGGCCTGAAAGGTCGTAGCCGAGCGCGAACCAGCGCTTCTCATAATATTCGCGATAATTGGGCAGATAAGACTTTGGAACCACGCCCAAAATCCTGCCGTGTGAGATGGCGATGGCCGTGTTGTAGAGCCGCCCGCTGCGGCGGATCGGCGCGCCGACCAGCAATACGGGCTTAAGCTCGGCGCTCGCGGTGACGATCTTCGCCAGTTCGATCTCGACCCGATCGAGCAAGGCGTCCTGCAGATGCAGATCGTCGATCGCGTAGGAGGACAGGCAAAGCTCGGGGAGGACGAGCAGGTCGACGCCTTTGGCATCCGCACGCTCGGCAAGATCGAGGATCGCGGCGGCATTCGCACCGACATCGCCGACGGTCGCAACCGGCGTACCCGCGCCGACGCGCACGAAGCCATGTCTGTGAATCGATGCGAAGTCGTTACGGGCGCTCATAAGCACGCGCTTACAGCGTGCTGAAGATAAAGGCCAATATCAGGCGTCGAGCATCACGCGGTTACGCCCGCTTTCCTTGGCGCGATACAAGGCCGTGTCGGCGCGACGCAGCAACGTGCCCGGCGAATCGGCATCTTCCAGCATCGCAATCCCGCCCGAAAAGCTCAGGCGACCCAGTGACTGGCCGGTATTCGTGACCTTTAGCTCGCGCGACGCGATTACGGTGCGGACCTTGTCGAGCATGGCGCGCGCGGCCTCGGGATCGGTACGCTCGATGATCAGGACGAATTCCTCGCCGCCGTAACGCGCGCAGAAGCCGTCATTGCTCGCGCGCGCCAGCGAGGTACCCACGAACTTGATCACTTCGTCACCGATCTGGTGGCCGTGCGTGTCGTTGAACTGCTTGAAATGATCGATGTCGCAAATGGCGAGCGCGAGCGGGGTCTTCTGCCGCCGCGCATTTTCCAGCGCCATGCGCAGCTGGTGATCGAAGGCGCGGCGATTCGGCAGGCCGGTCAGCGGATCGCTGTTCGCGGTGCGATGCGCGGCGGCGAGATCGTCATGGAGCGTCTTGATCTGCGCCTCGGTGCGGCGGAGCTCGTCCTCGGCGGCACGGGTCTTGTCGATCATCGCCTTGGTCAGGCCGACCAGCGTGTCGACCGTCATACCCGAATCCTCGATCGAAAGGCCGGCGGCGCCACTCTCCAGATCGGCGGCATAATCGCGCGCCTCGTCCCCCGATCGGGTGACGACCGCGCTCACCTGCTCCAGCAGCCCGCGCGCATTCGCCGCCATGTCGGACAGGTTGCCGCTGTCGAGCCCCGATCGGACCTGCGCGTTGATCGCGGCCAGCGCGGCGGGTGTGATGCGGCCATCCTGGCGCACCGCCTTGTCGATCAGGCCCACGATCATGCTGTCACCGCTCAGATAGCGGTGGCACAGGTCGAAATTCTCGGGAGTCGGCTCGATATCGTTGGAAAAAAGGAGCTCGCCAATACGGTCGTAGAGGCGACGCCATTCGCCTCTCTGTGCGGACGATTCGATGATCTTGTCCTGATGCACGCCGTCGGGGATCCTGTTCTATCTCCCGTCCTGACTAGTGCCCGTTTTGATTATATCCGGTTAATGCCGTGGCGAGACCGTCCTAAAATTTGCGCCAGTGGCCGGTCTCCATCCACGACAGAAGCGGCTTCAGCGGGAGGATCCAGACGATGCCCGCGATCGTATAAACGACGGCCTGGAGCAGCGCCGGTAATCGCTCGATCAACGGCGATGCGAGCAGGACCAGCACGGCCCAGATCATGATCAGCGCAAGAATAACGAATATCCCGAAGGGCTTGCGCCAGCTTGGCTCGCTCATCGTCAAAAACCTTGATGCAAAAGTTTGCGTTCGGTGCAGACCATGTCGAGCGGTTGATCCCAGGGGTCGCATGGGATCTTCTGCACCGCCTGCACGGACCAGGCGACACCGAGCCGCCTTGCGGTGCGATTAGCCGCGAAGACGCGGTCATAAAAGCCCGCCCCCTGCCCGATTCGCATGAACTGCGAATCGAATCCCAGAAGCGGTGTCAGAATCAGGTCGGGGAACAGTTCCGGCGAATCCGCTGGCGGCTGCAGGAGGTTGAACCAGCCTCGATCCAGCGGATCGCCGGGAAACCAACGCAGAAAGCGCATCGGCCGATCGCGGCCATCGACATGGGCCAGTGCCGTCGCGGCCCCGTTAGCTGCCGCGCGCGCCAGTATCGCCATGCATGAGATTTCGGATCCGAGGCCGATATAGCCCGCCACGACATGCGCCGATTCGAGAGTGTCCGCCGCAAGGGACCCCAGCGATGCCTCGGCGGCTTCGCGTTCGCCCGGCGTCATCGCGCTCACGAAGACGTCGCGCTTCGCGCGCAATTCGGCGCGCAGGACGGATTTCTGCGTCTTGGCCGGATCAGTCATGGGCGGAGGTGGCGGGACCGCCGTGGTCGTTTTCCGGAATATCCACTGACGCCAAGTACGTCAGGTGGGGACCATATGCTTCGGACCAGAATCCTAACAGGGACAGCCCCCTATGGATGTGAATCGCCTCAGGGATGTTCTCAGCAGCTCGTGCCGGGCAGTACCCGCCACCCCCTATGTAGGGTGCGGGGGCCGTCGGCTCAAGCGTCGCTGTTCAATCGGTCCGCAAGGCGCTCGATACGCTCGGCGATGCGCTCGATAGCCTGGGCATAGCTGGGGTCGAGATCGGGCTGCGACGGCGGCGTCGCATCTTTCGATTTTGCGTCGTTCAGCTCGTCGGCAAGCAGGATTGCGCTCATCAGCAGGACGCGCGCCTCGGTCATGTCACCGATCGCACGGGTGATGTCGCCAGCCTTGCGATCGACCATGCTCGCCAGCGTGCGCAGTTGATCCTCCTCGCCATCGCGGCAGGCGAGCTTGTAGCGGCGGCCACCGACCGCAACGTCGACTTCGGCCATCAGCCGTTCCCCAGCAGGCGATCGATGCGCTCGATCGCGGTCTCGGTGGTCTCTCGCAATGTCCGGTGGCGCTCGGCAAGACGGAACAGCGCCTCGCTCTCGTCATGCGACAATGAACGCGGACCCGCGTCGAGTCCCTGCTCCACACGCACAAGCGCACGTTCAAGGCGGCCCAGCGCCAGCATCAGGCTTCGATCATCCATCACAGACCGAAATAGCAGGCTGATCGTCGCCCGCAAGCCGCCCAGAGCCTCGATCCTTGGTTGACGATAAGGCCGCGACAGGACAAAGGGTCGCGCGGTTGGGGGTCGCGGCGGCGCGGCACTTTGCCATTTCAGGTCCGCTCCCGCGCAAGGTCTTCAGATGAGTGTAACGCCACGCCAGCTCGCCAACGCCATCCGGGCGCTGTCGATGGATGCCGTGCAGGCCGCCAATTCGGGCCATCCGGGCATGCCGATGGGCATGGCCGACGTCGCGACCGAATTGTTCACCAACCATCTGAAGTTCGATCCGCTGCAGCCCAAATGGGCCGATCGCGACCGTTTCGTCCTGTCGGCGGGGCATGGATCGATGCTGATCTATTCGCTGCTCCACCTGACCGGCTATGCGCGCCCCACGATCGAGGACATCGCGAATTTCCGCCAGCTGCACAGCCCGTGCGCCGGCCACCCCGAGAATTTCGAGCTTGCCGGGGTCGAGGCGACCACCGGTCCCCTCGGTTCGGGCCTGGCCACCGCAGTCGGCATGGCGATCGCCGAACGGCATCTGAACGCCGTGTTCGGCGACGATCTGGTCGATCACCGTACCTGGGTCCTCGCCGGCGACGGCTGCCTGATGGAAGGCGTCAACCATGAGGCGATCGGTCTCGCTGGGCATCTGAAGCTCGGCAAGCTGATCGTGCTTTGGGACGACAACCGTATCACCATCGACGGCGCGGTCTCGCTCTCGTCGTCCGAAGACGTGATGGCGCGCTACGCCGCGACCGGCTGGCACACCGTCGCTTGCGACGGGCATGATGCGGCGTCGATCGCCAAGGCGCTGGAAGCGGCCAAGACCGATCCGCGCCCTTCGATCGTCCAGTGCACCACGGTCATCGGCTATGGCGCCCCGAATAAGCAGGGCACGTCGGCCACCCACGGTTCGGCGCTTGGCACCGATGAAGTCGCGGCCACCCGCACCGAACTTGGCTGGACGTCCGAGCCGTTCGTCATCCCCGCCGACATCGCCGAAGCGTGGCGGGCCGCCGGCCATCGCGGCTCGTCGGTTCGCTCACAGTGGGAATCGCGCCTTGTCGCCAATGGTCAGCGCGCCGAGTTCGAGCGTCGCATGGCGGGCAAACTGCCGGCCGACTTCTCGCTCCAGCCTTATCTCGAAGGCCTGATTGCGAACCCGCAGAAGGTCGCGACCCGCAAGGCATCTGAAATGGTGCTCGGTCCGATCAACGATCAGCTTCCCGAGACGATCGGCGGTTCGGCCGATCTGACCGGGTCGAACAACACCAAGACCAAGGGCCAGGCGCCGCTCACCGCCGATGATTATAGCGGTCGCTATATTTATTACGGCATCCGCGAATTCGGCATGGCCTGCGCCATGAACGGCCTCGCGCTCCACGGCGGCGTGATCCCTTATGGCGGCACCTTCCTGGTATTTTCGGACTATTGCCGTGGCGCGATCCGCCTGTCGGCGCTTCAGCAGCAGCGCGTCGTCTATGTCATGACGCACGATTCGATCGGGCTGGGCGAAGACGGCCCGACCCATCAGCCGATCGAGCATCTGATGAGCCTGCGCGTGATGCCGAACCTCGACGTCTATCGCCCGTGCGACGTGATCGAGACGGCCGAATGCTGGCAGCTGAGCCTCGAAAAGGCCGATGGTCCTTCGCTCCTCGCTCTGTCGCGCGAAGGTCTGCCGCAGCTGCGCACCGATATCTCGCAGAACTTCTCCGCGCTGGGCGCCTATCGCCTCAAGCCCGCGACGGCCGCGCGCAAGGTCGTGCTGATCGCGAGCGGCTCGGAGGTCGAGATCGCGGTGGCCACCGCAACGAAGCTTGAAGAAGCCGGCATCGGTGCCGATGTCGTTTCGATGCCCAGCTGGGAGCGGTTCGACGCGCAGGACGAAGCCTATAAGGACGGCATCCTGCCGGCCGACGCGCTGCTCGTCTCGATCGAGGCCGGCTCGACGATCGGCTGGGAACGCTATGTCGGCCGCAAGGGGCTGCGTTTCGGCCTCGACGGGTTTGGCGCCTCGGCCCCCGTCAAGGCGCTCTACGACCATTTCGGCCTGACCGCCGACAAGATTGCCCCGCAGATCATCGGGGCGCTTTCGAACTGAGCAAGGAGTAAGCGAGTATGGCCGTGAAGGTTGCGATCAACGGGTTCGGGCGTATCGGTCGCCTTGTGGCGCGCGCCATTCTTTCGCGCACCGACCATGATCTGGAGTTGGTCGCGATCAACGATCTGGGCGACGCCAAGTCCAATGCTCTGCTGTTCAAGCGCGATTCGGTGCACGGCAATTGGGCCGGCGAAGTCGGCGTCGACGGCGACAGCCTCGTCATCAACGGCAAGAAGATCAAGGTCACGGCCGAGCGTGATCCCGCCAACCTGCCGCACGCGGCACTGGGCGTCGACATCGCGCTCGAATGCACCGGCATCTTCACCGACAAGGCGAAGGCCAGCGCGCATCTGACCGCCGGCGCCAAGCGCGTCGTGATCTCGGCACCCGGCACCAATGTCGACAAGACGATCGTGTTCGGCGTCAATCACGACAAGCTGACCGCCGATGACATCGTCATCTCCAACGCCAGCTGCACCACCAACTGCCTGGCGCCGCTCGCCAAGGTGCTGAACGACGCGCTCGGCATCGAGAGCGGCTTCATGACGACGATCCACAGCTACACCAACGATCAGAACACGCTGGATCAGCTGCACAAGGACATGCGCCGCGCGCGCGCTGCCGCCGTCTCGATGATCCCGACCTCGACCGGCGCCGCCCGCGCGGTGGGTGAGGTTCTGCCGGAGCTGAAGGGCAAGCTGGATGGTTCGTCGGTCCGCGTGCCGACCCCGAACGTCTCGGTCGTCGACCTCAAGTTCATCGCCAAGAAGGACACGACCGTCGCCCAGGTCAACGAACTGCTGAAGGCGGCATCGGAAGCCGGTCCGCTCAAGGGCGTGCTGGGTTATTCGGACGAGCCGCTGGTCTCGATCGACTATAATGGCGATCCGCGCAGCTCGACCGTCGACAGCCTGGAAACTGCCGTCGTGGACGGCAAGCTGGTGCGTGTGCTCAGCTGGTACGACAATGAATGGGGCTTTTCGAACCGCATGATCGATACCACCGGTATCGTGGCGAAGTTCCTCTAAGAACCATCGGGGCGGCCCCCAAGGGCCGCCCCTTTCTTTTCCTCTATCAAGGTGCCGGCATGACCTTCAAGAGCCTCGACGACATCGGCGAAATCAAGGGCAAGCGCGTCCTGGTCCGCGAGGATCTGAACGTGCCGATGGACGACGGCAAGGTCACCGACGACACCCGGCTGCGCGCCGCCGCCCCGACGATCGCCGAATTGGCGGACAAGGGCGCGATCGTGCTGATCCTCGCGCATTTCGGCCGCCCCAAGGGCGAGCGTAACCCCGACATGAGCCTGGCGATGGTCACCACGCCGCTGCGCGACGTTCTGGGCCGCGACGTGCGCTTCATCGGCGATTGCGTGGGCGAGCAGGCTGAGGAGGCGGTTGCGCAGCTCCAGCCAGGCGACATCGCGATCCTGGAAAACACCCGCTTCCACAAGGGTGAGGAGAAGAACGACCCCGAACTCGCCAAGGCGATGGCGAAGCTGGGCGATCTCTACGTCAACGACGCCTTCTCGGCCGCGCATCGCGCGCACGTCTCGACCGAAGGCCTCGCGCACATTCTGCCTGCCTTCGCGGGCCGCTCGATGCAGGCCGAGCTTGAGGCGCTCGAAAAGGCGCTCGGCAAGCCCGAACATCCGGTGATGGCTGTCGTCGGCGGCGCCAAGGTCTCGACCAAGCTCGACGTGCTCAAGCAGATGGTGACCCAGGTCGACCATCTCGTGATCGGTGGCGGCATGGCCAACACCTTCCTCGCCGCGCGCGGCGTGAATGTCGGCAAGTCGCTGTGCGAGCATGACCTTAAGGACACCGCGCTCGAAATCCTCGACGCGGCGGACAAGGCCGATTGCACCGTCCACCTGCCCTATGACGTGGTGGTGTCGAAGGAATTCCGCGCCAATCCGCCCGTCCGCACGATCAACGTCCACGAAGTGGCCGACGACGAGATGATCCTCGATTGTGGCCCGTCCGCCAGCGAGCAGATCGCCGATGCGCTCAAGACCTGCAAGACGCTCGTCTGGAATGGCCCGCTCGGCGCGTTCGAAATGGCGCCGTTCGATACGGCGACGATGGCGCTGGCGAAGATTACCGCAGCGCTCACTAAGTCGGGCTCGCTCATTTCGGTCGCGGGTGGTGGCGATACGGTCGCGGCGGTCAACGTCGCGGGCGTCGCGGACGACCTGACGTTCGTGTCGACCGCGGGCGGCGCCTTCCTGGAATGGATGGAAGGCCGCGAGTTGCCGGGGGTCGCTGCTCTCGGCTGATGATCACTATCCGTGCCATCGACCATGTCGTGTTCCGGGTCGTCGACCTCGAACGGATGGCGCGATTCTATACCGATGTGCTCGGTGCCCGCTTCGAGAAGCATCAGGAGGCAATCGGCCTTCATCAGCTTCGGGTGGGCGATGCGCTGATCGACCTGATACCGGTCGACGGACCGCTGGGTGCCAAAGGTGGCGCGGCACCCGGCATCGAGGGCCGCAACGTCGACCATATCTGCTTCCGCGTCCTCCCCTGGGACGGGGATGCGATCTTGAGAGAGCTGGAGGGGCATGGAATCACGGCCGAAATCGCCTCGCGCTACGGCGCAGAAGGTGAAGGGCCGTCGATCTACCTCACCGATCCTGAAGGCAATATGCTGGAGCTCAAGGGTCCGCCCTGGGCGCCGGTGCCGAAACCGAACTGAACACACCATCCACCGGAGGCCAGCCGATGACGATTGACCAGAAGACGAGCGAAAAGGTTGCGAAGGGCGACGGCTTCATCGCCGCACTCGACCAGAGCGGCGGTTCGACGCCCAAGGCGCTGAAGGGCTATGGCATCGACGAAAGCGCCTGGTCCGACGAAGCCGGCATGTACGCGCTGATCCACGATATGCGCAGCCGCATCATCACCTCACCCGCTTTCAGCGGCGACAAGGTGCTCGGCGCGATCCTGTTCGAGCGCACGATGGATGGCCAGGTCGATGGCAAGCCGACCCCGCAGGCGCTGCTCGATCGCGGTGTCATACCCTTCATCAAGATCGACAAGGGCCTCGAGGATGAGGCGAACGGCGTCCAGCTGATGAAGCCGATGCCCGAACTCGACGCGCTGCTCGCAAAGTCGAAGGCGCTGGGCGTTTACGGCACCAAGGAGCGTTCGGTGATCAACCTCGCGAATCGCGAGGGCATCGCCGCTGTCGTCAAGCAGCAGTTCGAAATCGGCCAGCAGGTGCTCGCGGGCGGCCTCGTGCCGATCATCGAGCCCGAAGTGAACATCAAGAGCGCCGAGCGCGCCGAAGCCGACCAGATCCTGCTCGAAGAGCTGGTGAAGGCGCTCGACGCGATGACCGGCGACGACAAGGTGATGCTGAAGCTGTCGCTGCCGACCAAGCCGGGCCTGTTCCAGCCGCTGGTCGATCATCCGCGCGTCCTGCGCGTCGTCGCGCTCTCGGGTGGTTTCGAACGCCCCGAGGCCTGCGTCGAACTCGCCAAGAATCCGGGCATCATCGCCAGCTTCAGCCGCGCGCTGCTCAACGATCTGCGCCACAGCATGACCGATGACGAGTTCAACGCGTCGCTGGGTCAGGCGATCGACGACATCTACACCGCTTCGGTCAAGAAGACGGTCTGATCGGTGACGGGGGCGGGGCGGATGTTCGGCATCTACCTCGCCCTCTCGATCCTCGGCGCGATCCTGCCGCTGTCGGCCTTCGCGCCTTGGTTCGTCGAGCATGGACTCGACCTTCCGGCCTTCGTGGCCGAACTTTTCTCCACCCGCATCGGCGCCTTCTTCGGCTGGGACGTAATCGTCACAGCGCTGGTGTTGTTCGTTCTGATCGCGGTCGAAGGCGCGCGGGCCGGCGTTCGCCATCGCTGGCTGCCAATTTTCGCGACATTAGCCGTCGGCGTGTCGTGTGGTCTGCCGCTATTCCTCGCGTTGCGCGAGCGTGCGCTTCGCGGAGGCCGTGATTTCGGCTAGGGGCGTCGGTATGACTGATAATGATTTCGATGACGAACTCCGCCTCGACCCCGGCTTCGCCGACCGTTTCGAGCACGATGCGAAAAAGCCCGCCTGCCAGCTTTATCTGATCTCCCCGCCGCGCATCGATGCGGACTTTGGTGACGCGCTTACCGCCGCGCTCGACGCGGGGCCCGTTGCGGCGTTCCAGCTTCGGCTCAAGGGGATTGATGAACATGCGATCGCCGATCTCGCACCGCCGCTCCAGGCGATCTGCGCGGACAAGGGCGTCGCGTTCATCGTGAATGATTCGATCGGGCTGGCGAAACGCCTGAATGCCGACGGCGTCCATCTGGGTCAGGACGATGGCGACGCGCGTGAGGCGCGGGATATCCTCGGCCCCAATGCGCAGATCGGCGTGACCTGCCACGACAGTCGCCACCTCGCGATGGAAGCAGGCGAGGCGGGTGCCGATTACGTCGCCTTCGGCGCGTTCTATCCGACCGAGACCAAGGAGACGAAGCACCAGCCTGAACTGTCGATCCTCGGCTGGTGGTCGACTTTGTTCGAAGTCCCTAGCGTCGCGATCGGCGGGATCACTCCGGAAAACGCCGCGCCGCTCATCGCGGCCGGCGCCGATTTCCTCGCGGTCAGTGGGGCGGTTTGGAACGATCCGGAGGGCCCGGCGGCCGCGGTAAAACGCTTCGCCGCCGTGCCGGGAATGGGATCCTAGAAGCCCATCCCGTAACGCAGCGCCAGGCCCGCATCGGGCGTGGTCGACGCAAAGTGGTCGGGCTGGCGGCGGACAAAGGCGTTGGCGTCGAGCCAGCCATTGCCCAGCGCCAGACCATAGCTTGCCTCGACATCGATCTCGCGACCCTTGGGCGTGAGGTTGAGGGTCGAGCGGCCGTAGCCGACCGATCCGCTCACATAGTCGTAGCTGGTCGGCAGGTTGAGTTTCAGCCCGCCCGATGCGACGCGCAGTGGCTGTGAGATGCGCAGGCCGAAGCGGCGCGTGGCACCGAAGTGACTCAGGTCGATCGCGAAGGCGTTGCTTGCGATGCGCCCGCCGCTCAGGGCGCCGGCGCGATCGGCCATGGTCCAGCCCTGGCGCGCGGCGATTGCCGCCTGCCAGCCCTGGCCCAGATCGTAATTGCCGCGCAGGTCGATCGTGGCGGTCGAGGCACCCCCGCCCCCGAACGCCGCACCGAAGCGGGCGCCGAGGACCGAGCGGTCCTCCCGCATCATCCCCACGCCCGCCGCCAGCGACAGCGCGCCGAAGCGACGATCGAGTCGGACGCTCGCCGCGGTGAAGTTGGCGACGTTGCGATTGCGCGCGATCCGTAGAGGGGCGGTCGACCCGCTCTCTCCCGCCAGCGTCAGGCCGGCGAAACCGAGATCGCGACGCAGCGCGAGAGACGGTCCTCGCACGTTCGCCATGCCGAAGGTCGAGGTTGCGTCGCGTGCGACGATGAACGGCAGTTCGGCGCGACCGTCAAGCATCGCCGACAGATGCGCCGCGCCTTCGCGGAAACCGAACAGAGCCTGCGAACGATCGCCGACACGCGCCAGGACACGCGCAGAGAGCATGCGGGCCGCCCGTGCCGAGTTCTGATCGAGGCCGAGCGCCCGCACGTCCGCCGGCGCGAAGTTACGATCGGCACCGACGTTGATCGACACCGAGATCGGGCCGGACGACAGCCCGGTCGAGCGCATTCCGCCGACCAGCGCATTGCCCAGCGGGCGGGCACCGGGGCTTGCCGCCAACGTGCGGCCGAGGTCGAGATCGTAAGCGCGGCCATAGCTGTCGAGGATCACGGCGCGAGCGCCGCTCGACGATCCGCCCTGTGCGGCATCGCCCATCGCGGGACCGGTCCTGCCATTGGCCGAGGTGGTCGACACCGGGACCGCGCCACCCGCCAGGCTCGACGAACCCTGCGGCTGGAAAGCCTTGGCGAGATTCAGGACACCGCGCCCGAAGACGGCATCGACGCCCGCGTCGCCCGCATCGGTGGCGGTGGCATAAAGCAGGTCGACGATCTGCCTTCCGGTCAGCGTCGGGAAAGCCTGTGCCAGCACCGCGACAGCGCCCGCAATCGTCGGCGCCGAATAGGAGGTGCCGGAATAATAAAAATCCTTGCCCTCCTGATTGAAGGCGCGGACGCCGTCGCCCAGTGCGGTCAGGTACACGGTGCCGAAGCTGCCCGCCTTGTTCGAAAAGCTGGAGATCGTGTTGTCGGTGCCGCGTGATCCGGCGATGATCACCATGCCGTTCATGCCGCTGGCCGCCGCCATCTGCGCGAAGGCATCGGGATCGGCCGCGCCTTCGTTGCCCGCGGAGATCACGACGACGATTCCCGCCTGCGCTGCCTGTCGCACCGCGGCGGTCAGCGTGCTGCTCGCCGCATAGCCGCCCAGCGAGATGTTGATGACGCGCGCGCCGTTGGTTCGCGCCAGATCGACGCCTTTCGCGATCGCCGAATCGGGGTGACTGCAGCCCTTCTCCGAAGCACAGCTGCCGACGCTGTCGGTGCGGGCGATCAGCAGGCTCGCGTCGAATGCGACGCCCATGATGTTGCTGCCGTTGCGCCCTGCCGCCGCGACGGCGGCGACCGAAGTGCCGTGCCCGCCCTCGTCGCCGATGCCACGACTGCCGACCATGTCGGCGCTGGCTGCATCGATTCGGCCGCTGAACTGGCCGAGCGTGTCGGTAAGGCCGCTGTCGACCACCGCGATCTTCACGCCCTTGCCAGTCGCGCCGTTCTGATAGGCGGTGATCGCGCCCGAAGAGGTTACCGCGTTGGAGCGGCGATATTCGGCGTCGTCATAGTTGATCGACGACTTCTGCGTCGCGGGCGTCGGGAGCGTGGTCGTCGACGTGTTCGTCGTGGTCGTGTTCGTCGTCGGGGCGGTCACCACGACGTTCGACGGGGTGGTCGAGTCGGTGGTTGTCGATCCGGTGCTGGTGCTCGTGGTCGGCGCGGGTGTCGAGCTGACACCACCACCTCCGCCGCACCCGGACAACAGAATCATCGGCAAGGTGGCCGCGCACAGGCGGACACCGAACTCATTACGCATACAACGCTCCGCGAACTGGAAATCGGGTGGAGCATCGCGCAATCGTTTAAAGATAGGCTTAACGCCGCCTTCACCATGATCGCTTGCGGCTTTGGCGAGCAACGCCTAGTCGGCTCGGCGCATGATCCCCGCGCTTTCCCACGTCGATTGCTGGATCTTCGATCTGGACAATACGCTCTATCCGGCGTCGGCCGATCTGTTCGGCCATATCGACGTGCGCATGGGCCTCTACATTCAGCGGCTGCTGGGGGTGGACCCGGAGGAAGCGCACCGGATCCAGAAGGGTCTGTTCCGCGATCACGGCACCACCCTGTCGGGGCTGATGACGACGCACGACATCGATCCACACGAATTCCTGGCCTTCGTCCACGATATCGAGATGGATTCACTCGCCGAGGATCGCCGGATCGTCGAAGGCATCGCCGAACTGCCCGGCCGCAAGCTGATCTTCACCAATGGCGATCGCGATTATGCGGGCCGGGTCCTGCAGAAGCTGGGCCTGTCGACCACCTTCGAGGCGATCCACGACATCCACGCCTGCGCTTATCAGCCCAAGCCCCATGCCGCGAGCTATGCCAGCATGGTCGACGCGCTGGGCGTGACGCCGCACAGCGCCCTGTTCGTCGACGATATGTCGCGCAACCTGAAGCCCGCCAAGGCGATCGGGCTGACGACGGTGTGGGTCAACAACGGCTCGGATCATGGCGATCATGGCCATGATCCCGACCATATCGATTTCGAGATCAACGACGTCGGCCAGTGGCTCGACGAGATTTTAGGGAAGATCAGATGAGCGGCCAAAATACTGAGTTGCAGGCGACGATCGAGCAGGCGTGGGAAGATCGCGATGGCATCGGTTTCGACACGAAGGGCGCCGTGCGCGATGCGGTCGAAGAGGCGCTGCTGGCGCTTGACGCGGGCACGATGCGCGTCGCCGAAAAGGGTGTGGACGGCTGGGTCGTCAATCAGTGGCTCAAGAAGGCGGTTCTTCTCTCCTTCCGTCTCAACGACATGGAATTGATCCCCGGCGCGCCGGGTGGCGCGAGCTGGTGGGACAAGGTGCCGTCGAAGTTTGCGGGCTGGGGCGAGGCCGAATATCGCGCCGCCGGCTTCCGCGCGGTTCCTGGATCGATCGTCCGCCGCGGCGCGCATATCGCCAAGGGCGCGGTGCTGATGCCCAGCTTCGTCAATCTCGGCGCGTTCGTGGGTGAAGGCACGATGGTAGACACCTGGACGACGGTGGGCAGCTGCGCGCAGATCGGCAACAACGTCCACCTGTCGGGCGGCGTCGGCATCGGTGGCGTGCTCGAGCCGCTTCAGGCGGGCCCGGTCGTGATCGAGGACAATTGCTTCATCGGTGCGCGTTCGGAAGTCGCCGAGGGCGTGATCGTCGAAGAGGGCGCGGTGCTGTCGATGGGCGTCTATCTGGGCGCCTCGACCAAGATCGTCGATCGTGCGTCGGGTGAGGTCTTCATCGGCCGCGTGCCGTCTTACTCGGTCGTTGTCCCCGGCACGCTGCCGGGCAAGGACGGCGGCCCGGGCCTCTATTGCGCGGTGATCGTGAAGCGCGTCGACGCGCAGACCCGCAGCAAGACGGGGATCAACGAGCTGCTGCGGGATTAAGGTGGGCTTAGCGCGCCAGCTGCGCCACCGCGGCGATCTGGCGCGCATCATAGCCGAATTCCTGCAGGCGCGCGGCCATGTCGGCGATGTCGGCGCGGGCGCGCACCTTGCACACGAAGCGGCGCAACGTTTCGAGGCGCGGATCAGCGAGCGGCATCTTCGGGGCGATCCCGGTCAGATTCTGGAACAGGCGGGCGAGCCAGCCCTGGCGCTCGTCGCCGCTGTTAGCCTCGCGCATCGCGAGCGACACGACCTTCCATTCGAGCGCCGAAAACAGGTTGGTGGTCCGCTTGCCGTCGATCGCCATGATCGGTCTCCGTTGAACTGTTAACCAGTGTAATGCCGATTCGCGGCTGAACGCGCTGTGACGCACACCACAATCTGCGGTTCATCTTCGACTTTCGGCTGCAACGGCATTAAGGGCGGCCGCATTCAGACAAGCAGGACCGAATCCATGAGCGACACGCCCCCCGACCATCTCTCGATCAACCCGGCGAGCCCGCATTATGACGGCGCGCTGCTGGAACGCGGCGTCGGCATCCGCTTCAAGGGCGTCGAAAAGACCAATGTCGAGGAATATTGCGTGTCCGAAGGCTGGATCCGTGTCGCGGTGGGCAACACCCGCGATCGCAAGGGCAATCCGCTGACGATCAAGCTCAGCGGCCCAGTGGAGCCCTATTTCCGCGACGACGCCGCGCCTGAGGCAAAGGACGAGGCGACCGACGCCGAATGACGCCGGTGCGGATCGCATCCGCCGGCGTGGCGGCGGAAATCGCGCCGCTCGGTGCCGAGCTGGTGCGGGTGACCGATGCCCACGGGCGCGACTGGCAATGGGGCGGCGATCCCGCCGTTTGGGCCGGCCGCGCGCCGATCCTCTTCCCGATCGTCGGCACGTTGCGCGACGATATGTTTCGCTGGAAGGGGCGGAGCTACAGCCTGCCCCGCCACGGCTTCGCACGCCGATCGACCTTTGAAATCATCGATCGGGCCGAGGATCGCGTCACCCTCCGGCTCGAATCGAGCGAGACGACCCTGGCCGTGTGGCCCTTCGCGTTCCAGCTCGACATGATCTACGCCGTCGCGGGCACGACGCTGACGATGACGGCGATCGTCCGCAATCCGTCGGCCGATCCGATCCCCGCGTCGTTCGGCTATCATCCAGCCTTGCTGTGGCCGCTGCCGGGCGACGCGACGCGGGACGCGCACGAGATCCGTTTCGACAAGCCGGAGCCCGCCGCGGTACGTCGCCTCGACGCTGACGGTCTGGTCGATCCGGAGCCGAGGCCGACGCCGATCGAGGGCGATCGACTGGCTTTGTCGGATTCGTTGTTCGCAGAAGATGCGCTGATCCTCGATCAGCCCGCATCCGATCGACTGGTCTATGGCGCGCCGGGGGGCGGCCGCGTCGCGGTCGGTTATGCGGGGATGCGACAGATCGCCTTCTGGCAGAAGCCCGGAGCGGGATATCTGTGCATCGAGCCGTGGCACGGCCTGTCCGATCCGGCGGATTTCGACGGCGACATCTTCGATAAGCCGGGCATGGCGATCATCGAGGGCGGGGGTGAAAAGAGCTTCACCATGACGATCGAGCTTATGGCCTGAAAAAGATCGGCCCGGCGTCTCCAGGGTCGAGACGTCGGGCCGCTACTTTCTTCCGTTCGGATGCATCGCCGAAACGCAACGGGGCGACGCAAACCGAAACGGGAAACAAACGCTTACGCAACTGCACTCTACGCCGTGCAACTCACTCGTCATCTAAGGCGGCATCCCCGCGCCCGAAGTGACGAGCATCACATGCCCGCCGATTCGACAAAAAATCGCCACCAGACCTGGTTAATCGTCGGTAACCACGATTCTGCTGATGCTTGACGCGCGGGGTGCACGGACCCACATTCCGGACATGGAAAAGCCCAAGCTCACCGAGGCCGAATGGCGCGAGCGCCTGTCGCCGATGCAATATCATGTGCTGCGCGAGGCAGGCACCGAACGTGCCTTCACTGGCGAATATTGGAATAACCACGACACGGGCGATTATGTCTGCGCCGGCTGCGGCGCGCCCTTGTTCGAAAGCGACGGCAAATATGATTCGGGCTGCGGCTGGCCCAGCTTCGTCGAGGCTGCGGTGGGCGAAAACGTCACCGAGCATCGCGACGTCAGCCACGGCATGGTGCGCACCGAGGTTCGCTGCGCCAATTGCGAAGGCCATCTCGGCCACGTCTTTCCCGATGGCCCGCGCGACCGTGGTGGGCTGCGCTACTGCATCAATTCGGCGTCGATCGACTTCAAGAAAGCCGAATGAGCCGTTCAGCCGCCTGCAAGCTGTCTTAGTCTAGCGATACGGTTCGGCGCGACGATGCTTGTGGCGCGCGGGCTAAGGCGATAGGGGCGCGTTCGGTGACATCTGGTGTCATTTCCTTGGCCGATCGGGTTCCTTCATGGGCTGGCTGAAGACCGCCGCCAAATATCTGCTTCTGCTGATGCTCGCCGGGTTGGGCGCGCTCGTGATCGCGGTGCTGATCGCGATGGCGTCGCTGCCGGGTTTCGATGAGCTGAAGTCGAGCCCCAACGGTCAGATGGTCCGCGTCCGCGCGGCCGATGGATCGGTGATCGTCTCGCTCGGGCCGAGCTATGGCGACTGGCTGGTCGGCGACCAGATCCCCGAATCGATGAAGACCGCGATCGTCGCGGTCGAGGATCGGCGCTTCTACATGCATCCGGGCATCGATCCGGTGGGCATCGCGCGCACGATCTGGGTTGCGAAACGCCTGCATGACGAAGGCCGCCGCCTGCAGGGCGCGTCGACGATAACCCAGCAGCTTGCCCGCAACCTGTTTCTCACCAACGCGTACAGCGCCGGCCGCAAGCTGCGTGAGGTGGTGCTGGCACTGGCGATGGAGCGCAAATTCTCCAAGGCGCAGATCCTCGAACTCTATCTGAACCGCGTTTACTTCGGCGGTGGGGCTTATGGCGTCGATGCCGCGAGCCGGAAATTCTTCGGTCATCCCGGCAGCAAGATGAGCATGGGCGAGGCGGCGATCGTCGCGGGTCTCGTCAAGGCGCCGTCCAATTACTCGCCCACCGCCGATCGCGATGCCGCCGTCGGCCGCGCCAAGGTGGTGCTGGAGGTGATGCAGGACACCGGCGCGATCACTGCGTCGCAGGCCGAAGCCGCCGATCCCGAAAAGGTCCGCCTTGCGCCTGAGACCGATCAGAATGCGGTCCGCTACTTCACCGACTGGGCGCTCGCGCAGCTCGACGATCTGGTCGACGAACGGACCCAGCCGATCGACGTATGGACCACGATCGATCCCGCGATGCAGGTCGCCGCCGACAAGGCGATCCGCGCCGATACGCCCGAAGGTGCGCAGGGCGCGCTGATCGCGCTCGATCGCGACGGTGCGGTGCGCGCGATGGTGGGTGGGCGCGATTATGTCTCGTCGATCTACAACCGCGCGACATCGGCGGTGCGCCAGCCGGGCTCGGCGTTCAAACTGTTCGTCTATCTGACCGCGATGGAAGCGGGGATGAAACCCGATACGCCGGTGGTCGACGAGCCGGTGACGATCGACGGCTGGAGCCCGCGCAATTCCAACCGCGAATATGCCGGGCCGATCGACATCCGCACCGCCTTCGCCTTCTCGATCAACACGGTCGCGGCGAAACTGGGGTCCGAAGTCGGTTTTTCCGCGATAGCCGACATGGCGCATCGCTTCGGTATCGGGACAGAGATCAACACGCATCCCTCGATGGTGCTGGGCACGTCCGACGTCCGCCTGATCGACATGACCCGCGCCTTCGCCGCCGTCGCGCGCAAGGGCGTGGCCGTCACGCCCTATGGCATCGTCAAGGTGACGACGGCCAAGGGCGACATGCTGTACGAGCATAAGTCCGACGACAATCGCGTCCTCGTCGCCCCCTGGGTCGCGGCCGAAGTGACCGATCTGCTCCAGACTGCGGTCAACACCGGTACCGCTCGCGCCGCGCAGATCGGCCGGCCGGTCGCGGGCAAGACGGGCACGACCTCGTCGAACAAGGACGGCTGGTTCCTCGGCTTCTCCAGCGGGATCACCACAGGTGTCTGGATGGGCCGCGACGATGCAAAGCCGATCCCCGGCCTGCAGGGCGGCCGTGCGCCCGCGCGCGCCTTCGCCGATTTCATGCGCGTCGCGGTCGCCAAGCGACCGGTTGAGCAATTCGAAACGCAGGTGACTTTGCCCGAATGGCAGCTTGAGCCCGACGAGGAAGCCTATTTCGGCGAACCCGACGAGGGGCTCGCTCCGAACCCCGATTCGGTGATGGACCAGGCGCTCGACGCCGCCGGGGTGCCTGAGGATCAGCAGGATCCGCCATCCCAGCAGGCGCCCGCGCCGGCTGCACCGCAGGCGCGCCAGCCGCGCACCGAACTCGACGGCCAGTTTCTCGACGGGGTCGTCGGGCGCGGCGGTGAGCGCCCGGCGCAGCGTCAGGGATCGCGCCCCAACCAGTGAAGCGACGCGCCGTTGGCGCGCAGCCAGGCGCGCTCGGGCGCCGGATCGCGGCCCAGCAGCCGGATGACCGCTGCGTGGAAGGCGGGGCTGTGATCCATGTGCAGCCGATGTGCCACTTCATGCGCCACGGTCGCCTCCAGCACCGCGTAGGGCGCCAGGATCAGCCGCCAGCTGTAGCGTATGTCCCCGCGTGCCGAACAACTGCCCCAGCGCGAGCGCGGATCGCCCACCGCGACTTTGGTGACGGTGATATCCGCCAGCGCGGCGAATCGATCGGTTTCGGCCTGTAGCCGCGTCAGCGCTTCGCGCTTCAGCCAGCGGACGAGGCGGCTGGCGAGCATATCCTCCGGCCCCGCGACGAGGAGCCTATCGCCATCGCGTTTGACGCCGCGACCGCTGACGAGCGTCACGGTCAGCGTCTCGCCCGCGACGTCGATCGCCATTCCGTCGGTCAGGCTGCGGGTCGGCGGCAGAGCATCGAGGGCGTTCTCGATCCAGTCGCGCTTCGCCTCGGCCCAGCGTAGCGCCTCGCGCATCGATCCGCGTTTCGGCAGTACCAGCCGCACGCCTCCGTCGCGCGGATCGACCGATAGCCGCATCCGCCGTGCCAGCGGGGAGCGCAGGATCTGCAGCGCCCGCGTCCGCCCACCGCCGTGAAAGACGAGGTCAGAGCTCACGATCGATGAGATGATGTTCGAGATCGTCGCCCACATCGGTTTCGGATACCGTCCATCCGCGCACGGACACCTTCGCGGTGTGGACCGCCTCGCGATCGCCGCACACCAGATAGTGCCAGTCGGCAAGCGGCTTGCCCTCGTCGATCAGGCGATAGGCGCAGGTGGTCGGCAGCCAGTCGATCTGACGCAGTTTGCGCGGGGTCAGCCGCACGCATTCGGGGACGAAGGCGTGTCGATTGCGGTAATTGCCGCACTGGCCGCTGCGCCGATCGAGCAGCTTGCAGGCGACGTTGGTCGCCATCAGTTCGCCCGTCTCCTCGTCCTCCAGCTTGTGCAGGCAGCATTTGCCGCATCCGTCGCACAGCGATTCCCATTCAGCCCGGCTCATCTCGTCGAGCTGCTTGGTCTCCCAGAAGGGCCTTTCGTCGGTCACTTCACCCAGCGTTTCATCTCCGCCGCCATTTCGGCGGGCGACTTGTCCTGCGGGATCAGCGCCAGCGGCGCACCGTTCGGATCGAACAGCACCATCTGGGTCGAATGATTCATCAGATAATTGGGGTTGCCGTCCTTGGTCGGCACCTTGGCGTGGAACACCGCATATTCCTTTGCCACCGCATCGATCTCGGCCTGCGTGCCGGTCAGCCCGATCAGGCGGGGGTGGAAGGCGGGGACATAGGCTTTGAGTATGGCGGGCGTATCGCGCGCCGGATCGATGCTGATGAAGATCGGCTGGATCTTCTCCGCGGCCGCCGCATCGTCCTTTTCCAGCGCGCGCATCCCCTGTCCCAGCTTCTGCAGATCGGTGGGGCAGATGTCGGGGCAGAAGGTGTAGCCGAAATAGACGAGCCGATATTTGCCGGCGAAATCCTTGTCGCTCACGCGCTTGCCGTCCTGATCGGTCAGCGTGAAAGGCCCGCCGATCCTGGCGCCGGCGAGCGGGGGCGTCTCATTGCCTCCTCCGCAGCCAATGGGGCCGGCAAGGGCCAGTGCGATGGCCAGTGCTACGGGTGCGAAACGGTTGCGATACGGATTGTTCATGGCGGCGCCAGCCATGCTTTGCTATGCGCGCCCTTTCAAGAGCGACGAGCCCCAGGGACCAGACAGTCAGATGAAATATACGGCATCGAAGGCGGCGCGGATGATCGGACGGGCGGCGATTGTCGCGACGGCGACCCTGATGGCCGCCGGCCCGGCGATGGCGCAATTCTCCGACAGCTACAATTTCCTGAAGGGTGTCCGCGATGCCGACGGCGCCGTCGTCACCAAGGCGCTCGACAAGAGCGCCAACGGCATCGTCAACACCCGCGATTATACCAATGGCGAAACCGCGCTCCACATCACGGTGAAGCGCCGCGACATGACGTGGACGACCTTCATGCTCGCCAAGGGCGCGAACCCGAATGTGAAGGACCAGCAGGGCGAAACGCCTTTGATGGCCGCCACCCGAGTCGGCTTCATCGAAGGCGCGAACCTGTTGATAGAGCGTGGCGCGCAGGTCGATCTGCCCAACGGCAATGGCGAAACCCCTCTGATCGTCGCCACGCAGGCGCGCAACGTGCCGATGGTGCGCATCCTGCTCACCGCCGGCGCCGATCCCAAGAAGGGCGATCGCATCGCGGGCAAGTCGGCGCTCGATTATGCCACCAGCGATCCGCGCTCGGTCGCCGTGCTCAAGGTGCTGCAGGAAGCGCCTGCCGCCGCCAAGCCCAAGCCGAAGATTGCCGGCCCGGGCCTCTAACGCGCGGCTTTGCGCCGGCTCAGTGCCGCGATGCATGAGGCGCGGTCGATATCGTCGCCAGCCGGCGACCGTGCGTCGATGTGGGTGACGAGGGGCTCGCGTCCCGCCGCAGGCGGATAGAGATAGGCATCGAGCACGCATACCCCGCTCGCATATTGCAGCTTGCGCGCGGGCGGCTCGCGCATGTCCTGGTCGGGATTGCCGAACAGGGCGATCAGCGCACGGGCATCATGCCCCATCACGCGATCCAGCCCCATGTCGACACGGACCGGCGGCGGCGTGGCGTTGACGACGGGGATGGTTTCGCCGCACGCGGCGAGCATCAGAGTGAGGGCGATGAGGGGGATCGAGCGCTTCATGTCGCCTGACAGCATCTTTCCGACGAGAATCGCAACCCTCGATGCGGTCGACTGCTTTGCCGGGACGCCGCAATCGGCTAGCGGCAGGCGATGACCGCGCCCCAGTTCGATATCGTCGCGATCGGCAATGCGCTGGTCGACGTGCTCAGCCACCAGGAAGACGAGTTCGTCGTCGTGCGCGGCATCACCAAGGGGCTGATGGCCCCCATCGCCCCGCAGCGCGCGGTCGTCCTCCACCGCGAGATGGGGATTTGCGAGGAGGTGAGCGGGGGATCGGCCGCCAACACGCTGGCGGCGCTTGCCGGCGCAGGTGCGCGGTGCGCGTTCGTGGGGCAGGTGGGCGATGATCGGCTGGGCACCTTGTTCGCCGACGATCTCCATCGCCATCACATTGCGTTTGACGTGGCACCCTTGCCCGAGGTGCCGACCGGCCGATGCCTGATCATCGTCCATCCGGATGGGCACCGGACGATGAACACCGCTATCGGAGCGTCCGAATATCTGCCGCCCGCCTCGCTCGATCCCGCGCTGATCGCGAGCAGCGGCATACTCTACGTCGAAGGCTATATGTTCCGGACGGAACAGCCGCGCGCCCGCGCGATCGAGGCGATCGGGTTCGCGCGCGAGGCTGGGCGCAAGGTGGCGTTTACCCTGTCGTCGGAATTCTGCATTTCGGAACATGGCGACGAATTCCGCGGGCTGATCGCGGATGGACTGATCGACATTCTCTTCGCCAATGATGGTGAGCTGTGTGCGATCACCGGCATCGCCGATTTCGATGCGGCGCTGGCGCATCTGGCGACTCAGGTGCCGCTGCTGATCGTCACGTGCGGCCCTGAAGGCGCGGTCGGTGTGGCGGGTGGCAAGCGCTTCGATGTGCCTGCCGAGCCTGCCGGACCAGTAGTCGACACGACGGGTGCAGGCGATGCCTTTGCGGCCGGCGTATTTGCCGGTCTGGTGCGGGGCGAGCCGCTGCCCGTCGCCCTGCGGATGGGATCGGTCGTCGCGGGCGAAATCATCACCCGCATCGGCCCGCGCTTCCGCGAGGGCGAGGACGTCGCCGCCCTGATCTCGGAGCGGATGGGGCGCTGACCCCACCCGCTCGCGACGATCAGTTTACCGGCGGAACCGGCGGCGGCGGGATGTCCGCGTCGGTCTCATGCGTATCGATCACGCCGCGGCCCACATGGCTGCGCGATCGGCTGTAGCCGAAATAAACCAGCAGGCCGATCGCCGCCCAGATCACGAAGAGGATGATGCTCTTATGATCGAGGCTGGCGAACAGATAGACGCAGCCCAGGATCGAGAGCGGCGCGGTGATGTTGATCAGCGGCGTACGGAACGGGCGATGACGGCTCGGATCGGTCCGGCGCAGCACCATCACCGCGATCGAAACCGCCGCGAAGGCGAACAAGGTGCCCGAATTGGAGATGTTGGCGAGCTGCCCCACCGGGAAGAACGCCGAGAACAGGACCACGAACACACCGGTGATGATCGTGATCACATGCGGCGTGTGGAAGGTCGGGTGGATCTTCGAAAAGGCACGCGGCAGCAGGCCGTCGCGGCTCATCACGAAGAAGATGCGGGTCTGACCGAACATCATCATCAGGATGACCGAAGGCAGTGCCAGCCCGGCGGCGAGTCCGAGCAGGTTGCCGATCTGCGGCCAGCCGATTTCGCGTAGCGTGAAGGCCAGCGCCTCCTTCGAACAGACAACGTCCTTGAAGCCTTCGGTGGCGCGGACGGCGCATTGCTGCGCCAGTTCGCGGCTGCCCGGTTCGAGGATCGCGCCTGCGGCTCCGACCACCGGCTGGGTGCTCAGACCCGGGGCACCGATTACGCCCGCTGCGACGAGGATGTAGAAGATCGTGCAGATGCCCAGCGAACCGATCAGGCCGATCGGCATGTTGCGCTGCGGGTTCTTGGTTTCCTCGGCCGCGGTCGAAACCGCGTCGAAGCCGACATAAGCGAAGAAGATCGATGCCGCCGCCATGGAGATGCCGACGAAGCCGGTCGGTGCGAACGGCGAGAATTGCGGCGTGTTCATCACCGGCACGGCCAGCGCGATGAACAGGGTGAGTGCCGCGACCTTGATCGCCACCAGCACGGCGTTGACGGTCGCGCTTTCCTTGGTGCCGATGACGAGCAGCCAGGTGACGAGCGAGGCGATCGCCATCGCGGGCAAGTTGATCAGCCCGCCGTCGAACGGCCCGAGCACAAGCGTGTCGGGAATATCGATCCCGAAACTATGTTCGATCAGGCCGACCACATAGCCCGACCAGCCGACCGACACCGCGCCGGCGGCCACCGCATATTCGAGGATCAGTGCCCAGCCGACCAGCCACGCGATCAGCTCGCCCATCACGGCGTAGCTGTAGGTGTATGCGGAGCCGGAAACCGGCACCATCGACGCCATTTCGGCATAACAGAGTGCGGCGAAGGCGCAGACCACGCCGGCGATGATGAACGACACCATCATGCCCGGCCCGGCTTTCTGCGCGGCCTCGGCCGTGAGCACGAAGATGCCGGTGCCGATGACAGCGCCGATGCCCAGCATCGTCAGCTGGAAGGCGCCAAGAGAACGGTGGAGTGATTTTTTCGCCGCTGTGGCGAGGATGGCATCGAGAGGCTTTACGCGCCCGAAAATCATGCGGATTTCCCCAGTCGCCGGCGTCCCTAAGCGCCGACGGTCATGGGGTGGGGAGCCTAGCCGTCTTTTCGTGACGCGCAATAGCGCGCGGCGGCAGGAAACGCCGAGACGTTCAGACCCCCGGAATCATCTCGCGGAACTGGCGCCCGCCGAAGATGTGGACATGAAGGTGCGGAACCTCCTGATGGCCGTGGCCGCCGATGTTGGCGAGCAGGCGGTATCCGGGCTCGACCAGACCCGCCTCGCGGGCGACATGCCCCACCGCGCGGATGAAGCCGGCAAGCTCGACATCGCCCGCCTTCGTGCTGAAATCATCCCACGAGACATACGGCCCCTTGGGAATCACCAGGATATGGACGGGCGCCTGCGGATTGATGTCATGGAAGGCGAGGGCGAAATCGTCCTCATAGACTTTCTTGCACGGTAGCTCGCCGCGCAGGATTCTCGCGAAGACGTTGCCGTCGTCATAAGGCTGGGTCGCGTCGATCGGCATGTCTCTCTCCGGTCAGTCTCTCGGTCGCGCTGCTTTTTCGGCGATGCCCGAGACGCCCTCGCGTCGATCAAGCTCGGCCATCACGTCGGCGATCGGAACGCCCGACGCACCGAGCAGGACCATCAGGTGGAACAGCAGGTCGGCGGCCTCGCCGGTCAGTTCGGCCGCGTCGCCGCGCATCGCCGCGATCACCGTTTCGACAGCTTCTTCGCCCAATTTCTGCGCGATCTTGGCCATGCCCTTGGCGTTGAGCCGGGCGACATAAGAGGAGTCGGGATCCGCGCCGCGGCGGGCGGCGATGGTCGATTCGAGCCGGTCGAGGGTCGCGGTCATGCGCCCCCCAAAGCGCATGAAGCGGTTTCGGTCAATCCGGCGTGATCAATCGAGGGTTACTTGCTGCCCTTGCGACGGCTGGCGATCGCGAAGCGGCCGATGATCAGGCCGGCGGTGCCGATCATGAGCATCACGATCGCGCTCGGCTCGGCCAACATGTCGCCAACCGAGTGTTTGGGGGCGGCCAGCGTGGCCCATGCCGGGGCTGCCAGCGCGTTGACATAAGCGATCAACATCAGTCGCGCCGTGATCTTTTCGAGAACCATCGTCTTCCCCCAATTCTATCTGCAAACGTTAACGCAAACGTCATGCCAGAGTGAGGAAAGCGCCGATTTCGGGCGTCGGACGAAATGGTGGCCGTTAACCGTGTAAAATGTTCCGACAGCTTAGCTGCGGACAGGAAGCCCCGCTTGCCGCAAAGCATTGCGCGCTTCGGCGACACTGTGCTTGCCGAAATGGAAGATCGATGCCGCGAGGACGGCGCTCGCATGCCCTTCGGTCACGCCCGCGACGAGGTGGTCGAGATTGCCGACGCCCCCACTCGCGATCACCGGCACGTCGACCGCGTCGGCGATAGCGCGGGTCAAGGCGAGGTCATATCCGTCGCGCGTGCCATCGCGGTCCATCGAGGTCAGCAGAATCTCGCCCGCGCCCAGCGAGGCGAGCCGCCTGGCATGGTCTACCGCGTCGATGCCGGTCGGCTTGCGGCCGCCGTGCGTGTAGATTTCCCAGCGGCCCGGGCCCACATTGCGCGCGTCGACCGCGCCGACCACGCATTGTGCGCCGAAGCGTTCGGCCATCTCGGCGCACAGTTCGGGCCGCGCGACCGCCGCCGAATTGACCGCGACCTTGTCGGCCCCTGCCAGAAGCAACGCACGGGCATCGTCGACGGTGCGCACGCCGCCGCCGACGGTGAGGGGCATGAAACAGACCGCCGCGGTGCGCGCGACCACGTCGATGATAGTGCCGCGTCCCTCATGGCTGGCGGTGATGTCGAGGAAGCAGAGCTCGTCGGCTTGTGCGGCGTCATAGACCTTCGCCTGCTCGACGGGGTCGCCCGCATCGGCGAGGTCGACGAAGTTGACGCCCTTCACCACGCGGCCGCCCGCGACGTCGAGGCAGGGAATGATGCGGACGCGAACCGTCATCCGCGTTTTACTTCGGAACGGGCGACCCGAATCGCCTCGGCCAGATCGAGCCGTCCATCGTAGAGCGCGCGCCCGGTGATGACGCCCTCGATCCCGTCGACGGCATGGGGCGTCAGCGCCTCGATATCGGCGATCGATGCGACGCCGCCGCTCGCGATCACGGGGATCGATGCATGGCGGGCGAGCGCGACGGTCGCCTCGACATTGCAGCCCTTCAGCAGCCCGTCGCGACCAACATCGGTGAACAGGAGCGACGCGACCCCCGCATCGGCGAAGCGATCGGCGAGGTCGTAAATGCTGACGGTCGACACATCGGCCCAGCCATGCGTCGCGACGAAGCCGTCGCGCGCATCGACACCAACGACGATCCTGCCCGGCAGCGCGCGGGCGGCCTCCTTCACAAGTTCGGGATTCTCCAGCGCGGCGGTGCCGATGATCACGCGCTCGACGCCCAGATCGAGCCAGCGATCGATCGCGGCGCGGTCACGAATGCCACCGCCGAGTTCGACTTTGCCGGGAAAGGCATCGAGGATCGCTTCCACCGCCTCGGCATTGACCGCGCGGCCGGCGAATGCGCCGTCGAGATCGACGACATGAAGCCAGTCGGCGCCCGCTTCCGCGAACTTGCGCGCCTGATCGGCGGGATCGTCGCCATAGACGGTCGCGCGCGCCATATCGCCTTCGGCCAGGCGCACGACCTGCCCACCCTTGAGGTCGATCGCGGGAAAGACGGTGATCGGCATCTACGGTTTCCAGTCGAGAAAGCGGGAAAGGAAGGTGAGGCCGTAGGCCTGACTCTTTTCGGGGTGGAATTGCGCGCCGACGATATTGTCGCGGCCGACGGCGGCGGTCAGCGTCGCGCCATGCGTCGTGGTCGCAAGGACATGCGCAGGATCGGTCACGTCGAAGGCATAGCTGTGCAGGAAATAGGCTTCGCCGGGAACGATCAGCGGGTGCGTCACGGCGGGCACCACATCATTCCATCCCATGTGCGGCACCTTGATCGCGGGCTCGGTCGGCTGGATCAGCCGCACGTCGCCGCCAATCCAGCCGAGGCCGGGGGTCGACCCATATTCATGCCCCGCATCTGCGAGAAGCTGCATGCCCACGCACACGCCCAGGAACGGCGCGCCGCGTGTGAGGACGGCCTCGCGCAGTGCATCGACCATGCCGGGGATCGCTTCCAGCCCACCCATGCACGCGGCGAAGGCGCCGACGCCGGGCAGGACGATGCGATCGGCGGTGCGGACGATCTCGGCATCGGCGGTAACCGTCGGATCGCCGCCGGCCGCCCGCAACGCATTCTCCACCGACCGCAAATTCCCCGCGCCATAATCGATCAGCGCGATCGTCTCGGCCACTTCAGAGCGTCCCCTTGGTCGACGGAATCGCGTCGGCCTTGCGCGGATCGATCTCGGTCGCGACGCGCAGCGCGCGTGCCAGCCCCTTGAAGCAGCTTTCGACGATATGGTGGTTGTTCGAACCGTAGAGATTTTCGACGTGCAGCGTGATCCCCGCCGACTGCGCGAAGCTGTGGAACCAGTGTTCGATCAGCTCGGTGTCCCATTCGCCCAGGCGCGGCATGTTGAGCGCGACCTTCCACACGATCCAGGGCCGGCCCGAAATGTCGAGCGCGACGCGGGTCAGCGTCTCGTCCATCGGCGCATAGGCATGGCCGTATCGGGTGATGCCGCGCTTGTCGCCCAGCGCCTTGGCCAGCGCGTCCCCGATCGCGATGGCGCAATCTTCGGTCGTGTGGTGCTGGTCGATGTGGAGATCGCCCGAAACCTTGACGTCGAGGTCGATCAGCGAGTGGCGCGACAGCTGCTCGATCATATGATCGAGGAAGCCGATTCCGGTCGACACCGTATAAATGCCAGTTCCATCGAGGTTGAGCGCCACCGAAATATCGGTTTCGCTGGTCTTTCGCGTGATCGTCGCGGTGCGCATCGCGTGCTTGTCCCCCGGGCCTTTATGGCGCCGCCGCCTATAACGGGTCGACGCCGCACTGCAACGCACGACTTGACCCGGCGGGCGGGGGCGTTCACCTAAAGCGCCATGAGCGACCAAGCGCCCGACAGCCTGATTCCCTATGACGAGATCGTCCAGGAGGCGCTGCGCGCCGTGGTCGGCCGCGTGTTGGGCGAGGTCGAAAGTGCTGGCGGGCTGCCCGGCGAGCACCATTTCTACATCACTTTCAAGACGGGCGCACCGGGAGTCGACATTCCCCGACACCTCGTCGAACGCTTCCCCGACGAAATGACGATCGTCATCCAGAATCGCTTCTGGGATTTGAAGGTGAAGCCGGACGGCTTCGAAGTAGGGCTGTCGTTCAACCAGGTTCCGGCCAAGCTGATCATCCCGTTCGGCGCGGTCACCGGCTTCGTCGATCCCGCGGTCAACTTCGCACTCCAGTTCCAGGCGCAGATCGACGATGACGGCGAGGAGCCCGGCCACGAGACCGCCGGCAACGACGCGCCGATCGCGACCCCGGTCGAGGACGGATCGAACGTCGTCTCGATCGATTTCACCCGCAAGAAGTAAGCGCTTGGCCTGACGGCTGATCGTCCTATGTTGCGATCGATTCGCAAGTAGGAGATTCGTCATGGCCGATACCCGCACCGAAACCGACAGCTTCGGGCCGATCGAGGTGCCGGCCTCGGCCTATTGGGGTGCACAGACCCAACGATCGATCGAGAATTTCCCCTTCGGCGAGCGCGAGCGGATGCCGATCGCGATCCCGCATGCGCTGGCGATCGTGAAGCAAGCGGCGGCACGGGTGAACCGGGCGCATGGTCTCGACGCCAAGGTCGCCGACGCGATCGAGGCGGCGGCGGCGGAGGTGGTTGCGGGCACGCTCGACGATCAATTCCCGCTCGTCATCTGGCAGACGGGGTCGGGCACCCAGACCAACATGAACGTCAACGAGGTGATTGCCGGCCGCGCGAACGAAGCGCTGACCGGCAAGCGTGGCGGCAAGGCGCCGGTCCACCCCAACGATCATGTGAACATGGCGCAATCGTCGAACGACAGTTTTCCGACCGCGCTCCACATCGCGGCCGCGCGGACGGTGCACGATCGCCTCTATCCCGCGCTCAACCGGCTGACCGACGCGATCGAGGCGAAGGTGAAGGCGTGGGACGGGATTGTGAAGATCGGACGAACCCATTTGCAGGATGCGACGCCGCTGACGCTGGGGCAGGAATTTTCAGGCTATGCCGCGCAGCTTGTGGCCGGGCGTAAACGGATTGAGGCGGCGGCGGCAGGCGTGTTGCTGCTCGCGCAGGGCGGCACGGCGGTCGGCACCGGGCTGAACACCTCGCCGGGATTTGATGTCGCGGTGGCGGCCGAAATTGCGGATCTGACCGGCCTGCCCTTCGTCACTGCACCCAATAAGTTCGAGGCGCTGGCGTCGAACGATGCGCTCGTCCACCTGTCGGCGGCGCTCGCGACGTTGGCGGTTTCGCTCACCAAGATCGCGAACGACATCCGCCTGCTGGGATCGGGGCCGCGCTCGGGGCTCGCCGAATTGATGCTGCCGGAAAACGAACCTGGAAGCTCTATCATGCCGGGTAAGGTCAATCCCACCCAGTGTGAGATGCTGACGATGGTCGCAGCCCAGGTGATCGGCAATCATCAGGCGGTCACGATCGGCGGATTGCAGGGGCATCTCGAACTCAACGTGTTCAAGCCGCTGATCGGTGCGGCGGTGCTGCGTTCGATCGATCTGCTCGCGACCGGCATGGAAAGCTTTGCCGAGCGCGCCGTCGACGGGATGGAGGCCGACGAGCGCCGGATCGCCGAACTGGTCGGCCGCTCGCTGATGCTCGTCACCGCGCTGGCGCCCGAAATCGGCTATGACAATGCCGCAAAGATCGCCAAGCATGCCCATCATGAGAGGCTGACCCTCAAGGAAGCGGGCCTGGCGCTGGGCCTGATCGACGAAGCGACCTTTGATCGCGTGGTGCGGCCGGAGGATATGATCGGGCGCTAGACGCCCACCACCCCACACCGTTCGTTGGGGATCAGACGAGACTCTTCGAAACCTGCTCGAACACGTCCTTCGACAGGCCCGGCGTTGAGACGATGCGCTCCAGTTCGGCGCGCATTGCGGTCTGCGCCGTCTCGCCGAATCGGCGCCAGCGGCCGAGCGGCGGGACGAGCTTCGCGGCGGTCTGCGGGTTGAGCTTGTCGACCGCCAGAACCATGTCGGCCAGGAAGCGGTAGCCGCGCCCCGATGGATCGTGGAACACCAACTGGTTCGCGGAGAGAGCGCCCACCAGCGATCGCAGCCGGTTAGGGTTGTTCAGCGTGAAATCGGGATGGTCGGCAAGGTCGATCACTTGATCGATCGTGTCGGGCCGCACCGACAGCGCCTGGGTGGTGAACCATTTGTCGAGCACCAGCCCATTGTCGCGATAGCGCGCGTAGAAGTCCGAAAAGGCCGCGTCGCGTTCGGGCGCATAGACGTTGGATAGGATGCCGAGCGCGCCCTGCCGGTCGGTCATGTTGTCGGCGGCGTCGAACTGGTCCTTGGCGATGCCGGGCACGTCGGTCGCCTTGCCCGCCATCATGAAGCCGAGCGAGACGTTGCGCAGCCGCCGCGCGCCCTTGGCCTGCGGAGTCTGTTCGAAACGGTTGGCGCGGCTGCGATCATAAGCGTCGCGCCATGCGTCGGACAGGGTGGTGCCCAGATCGCGGCGCAACGCCTCGCGCGCCTGATGGATCGCCTGCGGATCGACGACGAGCATCTGATCGCCGATGAAACCCTCGGACGGCAGCAGGACGGCCTCGCCGATGAAGGCACTGTCGAGCATCGGGTCGGTCAGGGTGCGCTGCACCGCCTCGATCACCGGTCCGTGATCGGCTTTGCCGTTCGCGACACTGCCCACCAGCGTGTCGAGCATCAGCTGCTGCATCGCCTCATACCGGGCGAAAGGATCGTCATCATGCGCCGACAGGAAGGCGAGGTCGGCCGCGGAGCGATCCGTTTCGATGATGACCGGCGCTGAAAAGCCGCGGTTGATCGACAGGACCGGGCGCTCGCCAATGCCCTCGAACGTCACGTCGAGCCGATCGTCGTCCAGCATCACCAGCCGTTCGCCGCCGAAGCTGCGCTGCGTCTTCTCGCCGAACAGGTCGAGCCGCAATGGGATCGGCATCGGTTGCTTGTCGGGCTGGCCCGGCGTCGCTGGCACGCTCTGTTCCAGTGTGAGGTGCGCACGTCCGCTCGCCGCCTCATGGGTCAGCGTCGCCTTGACGCGCGGGGTGCCCGCCTGACTGTACCACAGGCGGAAGCGCGACAGATCGACCCCGCTCGCCTCCTCCATCGCCAGCACGAAATCCTCGCAGGTCGCGGCGGTGCCGTCATGGCGGGTGAAATAAAGGTCGGTGCCCGCCCGGAAACGCTGCGGCCCCAACATGGTGTGGAGCATGCGGATGATCTCCGCGCCCTTGTTATAGACGGTCGCGGTATAGAAGTTCGAAATCTCGATATAGCTTTCGGGCCGGATCGGATGGGCCAGTGGCCCTGCATCTTCGGGGAATTGCGCTGCACGAAGCCCGCGCACATCCTCGATCCGCTTGACGGCCGGCGAACCCTGATCGGCCGAAAAGGCCTGATCGCGGAAGACGGTGAAGCCTTCCTTCAGCGATAGCTGGAACCAGTCGCGGCAGGTGACGCGGTTGCCCGACCAATTGTGGAAATATTCGTGCGCGACAACGCCGGCGACCGCGTCGAAATCGGCATCGGTCGCGGTTTCGGGATCGGCGAGAACGTAGCGCGAGTTGAAGATGTTGAGGCTTTTGTTCTCCATCGCGCCGAAATTGAAATCGGCGACCGCGACGATGTTGAATTCCCCCAGATCATATTCGCGGCCATAGACCTTTTCGTCCCACGCCATCGACGCCTTGAGCGCGGCCATGGCATGACCGGTCTTGGGGAGGTCGGCCTCGGCCACCCAGATGGCGAGCTTGACGTTGCGGCCGCTCATTGTCGCGAACTGATCGACATTCGCCTTCAGGTCGGCGGCGACCAGAGCGAAGAGGTAGGTCGGCTTGGGAAAGGGATCGACCCAACGCGCGAAGTGGCGCCCCCCGTCCAGATCGCCCGAGCCGACCAGATCGCCGTTCGACAGAAGCACGGGGAAGCGCGCCTTGTCCGCCTCCAGCCGCACCGTGTAGCGGCTGAGGATGTCGGGCCGATCGGGGAAGAAGGTGATCCGACGGAAACCTTCGGGCTCGCACTGGGTGCACAACATGCCGGTCGAGGCGTAAAGGCCCATCAACTGGGTGTTGGCCTGCGGGCTGATCTCGACCTCGGTTTCGATCAGGTGCGATTCGCCGCTCAGGTCGATCAGCAGGTCGTCGCCAGCCATTCGCCAGGCGTCGTCGTCGGCCGCGCCGTCGATCGTCACAGACAACGCCGTCAGCCCGTCTCCATCCAGGCGCAGCGGGCGGTGGTGCGCGCCGTTGCGGGTGACGTGGAATCGCGCCTTGATGCGCGTCGCCGCGGGATCGAGTGCGAAGTCGAGCTCCACTTCGGGCACCAGCCAGTCGGGCGCGCGATATTCCTCGCGGCGGATGATCGGCGGGGCGGCGGTGGCGGATTGGGCGTCGAGCATGGTGGGTGGTCTAATCCTGGGCGGGGGGCGAAACAATGGTTTCGGCTCTGGGTCAACGCGCTAAGAGCACCCGATGTCCTCGATCCTGATCTTCGGCCCCGGCTATACGGCGAGCCGCATCGCCGCTGCGTTGAACGCGTGCGGCTGGCATGTCGCGATGGTGGGGCGATCGGCGATTGGCGACCTGGCGGCGGTTTCCGCGCAGATCGCGGCGGCGACGCACATCCTGTCGTCTGTCCCGCCCGATGCTGACGGCGATCCCGTGCTGGTTCGCCATGCCGATGCCCTTGCGGCGTCGGACGCCCGATGGATCGGCTATCTGTCGTCGTCCGGCGTCTATGGCGATACGGGCGGCGCATGGGTTGACGAGACTGCGCCGGTGGGCGGCGGCCGGCGCAGCGCGCGGACCGACGCCGATCTGGCGTGGCAGGCGCTGCACGCCCAGGTTCGGGTCTTCCGCCTGCCGGGCATCTACGGCCCCGGCCGTTCGCCGCTCGATCGGGTGCGGGAGGGTAAGGCGCATCGCATCGACCTGCCCGGACAGGTGTTCAGCCGGATCCATGTCGACGACATCGTTGGTGGGGTGCTGGCGAGTGTGGATCGCGGGCCGGCGGGAGTGTTCAACATCGCCGACGATCGGCCGGTGCCGCAGAACAAAGTCATTGCCTATGCCAGTGCCTTGCTGGGTGTCGCGCCGCCGCCGCTCTTGACGCTGGCCGAAGCGAAGCTGTCGCCCGCCGCCGCCGCTTTCTATGCGGAGAATCGCCGCGTCTCGGCGGGCAAGGCGCGTCGCCTGCTCGGCTGGCGCCCGCTTTATCCCGATTATCGCGCGGGCTTGGCGGCCCTCAGCGCGATGACCAGCCCGATCAGCGCCAACGCCGATCCCGCGATTGCCGGCAGCGACCAGCGATAGCCTTCGAGGATCGTCGACAGGATCATCGCCACGATCGGCACCGTCACCCCCGAATAGGCCGCGCGCGCCGGGCCGATCTGTCGGATCAGGAAGAAATAGAGCGGGAAGGTGAGCGCCGATCCGAACAGGCCAAGATAGACGGTCGATAGCACAAAAGCAGGGGAGAGTGCCGTCGGCGGCAGCATGCCCGATCGCCCATATCCCAGGATCATCGCGGCAATCGACGCGATCACCATCGACCAGACCAGCACCGCGATGGGCGGTAGTGACTTTGCATAGCGGCTCGCCTGCGCGACGTTTGCAGCCGATGAGAATAACAGGCCGACGAGGGTCAGGGTGATGCCGATGATCGCGGCCTCGGCATTGCCGTGCGCGACAGCGGCGATCTCGCTGGCGAACAGCATCGCCATGCCAACGATCGCCACCGCCGATCCAATCAGGAATTCTCTGCTCATCGGCATCTTCAGGAAGATGCGCGCCAGGATCGCATTGGGCACGATCAGCAACGCGAAGAACATCGCGACCACGCCCGACGTCACATGACGCTCGGCTTCGTAGATGAACAGGAAGCAGAGGAAGAACTGCAGAAGGCCGATGATCGCAGCATAGGCGACGCCGCGCGGTGGCAGGCGCAGCGGCGCGCGGATCAGCAGCGACCAGCAGATCATCGCGATCGCGCCGATCAGTGCGCGCAGGCTCATCGCCCAGAACATGTCGACCCCGGCGTCGATCTGATACCGGATCGCCGTCCACGTCGATCCCCCGCTCAATGTCACGATGATGAAGGGCAGGATGATACGGGTCGGCACCACGCCGACGGGAGCTGGACCGACTGGCGTTGGCGGGGCGATGCTGCCCATCAGGCTGGCTTGCGCGCGCGCATCGCGATCACGAGACCGCCGAGCGCCAGCAGCGATCCGATGACAGCGGGCATCGACCAGCGATAACCCTCCAGGATCGTCGACAGGATCATCGCGATCACCGGCACCGCCACCCCGGTATAGGCCGCGCGCGCCGGGCCGATCTGGCGCAGCATGAAGAAATAGAGCGGGAAGGTCAGCGCCGATCCCGCCAACCCCAGATACAGGGTCGATCCCAGATAGAGCGGGGTCAGCCCCGTCGGCAGGCCGCTGCGCACGAGCGCGACCAGGATCGCGAAGGTCGCGCCCGCGGTCATGCCCCAGGCGAGGACGCCCAGTGGCGGCAGCGCACGGACGCGCACCGCCCCCTGCGAGACATTGGCGAAGGACGCGAAGATCAATGCGATCATCGTATAGCCGATGCCGAGCGCCGCCTTGTCCGATCCGTCGCGCGCGACAGCGCCGATTTCGTGCGCGAACAGCATGGCCAGGCCCGCGCCGGCGATCAGCGATCCGATGATGAATTCGCGCCCCACCGACGCCTTCAGGAAGATGCGGCCGAGGATGGCATTGGGGATGATGAGCAGCGCGAAGAACATCGCGACCACGCCCGACGTGACGTAGCGTTCGGCCTCGTACACGAACACGAAGTTCAGGAAGAATTGCGAGCTGCCGAACGCGATCGCATAGGCATAGCCGCCGATCGGCAGGCGCAGCGGCTGGCGAAGGGCGGCGCCATAAGCGAAGATCGCGGCCGCGGCGATGCTGAAGCGCAGGCCGATCGACCAGAAGGGATCGATCCCCGCCTCGATCTGATATCGGATCGCCGTCCAGGTCGATCCCCAGATCAACGTCACGATGATGAAGGGCAGGATGACGCGGGTCGGGACGATGCCGACCGGCGCGGGTGGGGCGAGGCTGCTCACAGGGCCGCGACCGCGGCCGCAAGTGCTTCGACCTGTTCGGCCGGTTGATCCCAACTCGTCACCAACCGTATCTCCCCCGGCGCCCAATCGTAGAAATCGAAACCCTGCGCACGCAGCCTCGCCGCTTCGTCGGATGAAACGCGGACGAACAGTTCGTTCGCCTGCACGGGATATACGAGCCGGCCGTGGGCGGCATCGGCAACGCGCGTCGCGGCGGTGTTGGCCGCACGGGCGTTGCGCAGCCAGATGTCGTTGTCGATCATCGCCAGGATCTGCGCGGCGGCGAAGCGGCCCTTGGAAAAGAGGTGACCTCCCCGCTTGCGGCGGTACCGCGCCTGCGCGGCGAGCTCGGGGCGGAAGAAGATCAGTGCCTCGGCTGACATGCCGCCATTCTTGACGAAACCGAAGCTGAGCACGTCGACCCCGCCGCGCCACGTCAGATCGGCGGGCGAGGCCCCGGTGGAGGCGACGGCATTGGCAAAGCGTGCGCCGTCCATGTGGAAGCCCCAGCCGCGCGCCTTCGCGATGTCGCCCAGCGCGCCGACCTCGGCGGGAGAGTAGGTCAGGCCATATTCGGTGGCGTTGGTGATCGAGAGCGCGGCCGGCTGCGTTTGGTGGACGTCGTGGCGGATCGGCGCGACCCGCGCGGTGACGGCCTCAGGCGTCAGCTTCGCACCTTCGCCGCCGACGAGCATGAGCTTCGCGCCGCCCGTGTAGAATTCGGGCGCGCCACACTCATCCTCCTGGATATGCGCCTGTTCGTGGGTGACGATCCCCTGATAGGGCTGGACCAGCGATGCGAGCGCCAGCGAATTGGCCGCGGTGCCAGTCGCGATCCACAAAGCGGCGACTTGGGTTTCGAACAGGTCCGAAAACGCGCCGTCGAGCCGCTTGCTGAGCGCGTCGCCATCATAGGCGGTGTCGACCGCATTGGCGCGGGCGATGGCGTCCAGGACTTCGGGGCAGACACTGGCGGCATTATCGGAGAAAAAGCGCATGACGCCCGCATCGCGCGGGGCAAGCGGCCAAGTCAATCGCGCTGCGTGCGACTCCGAAAGCCCGTAGCGACAGTCAGGACCAGCGCGATCTGTGCCGCGAGCATCGTCCACAGATGATAACGCAGATCGGAAGCCACGCTAAACACCGTATAACCGAGGCCGTAGCACAGCGCCGATGCCGAGAGCGCCGCGACGAAGCGCCGCTCGGCCAGCCAGGGCGACAGGATCAGCAGGACGGCCGCACAAAGAATCCAGACGAATGGTCGGCCGAGCGGCGACCGAGCCATCGCCCATGCGGCGTCGGATACGGCATGCGCCGCCGGGCGGGCGGTGAAGCTGAGGCTCAGATCGTTCGGCGCGCTCATCACATAGACCGCATCGTTGGGGATGACGGGCGGCGCGACCCGCCAGTTGCGGTTGAGATGCGCGATGCGGTGCGCGGCATAGGCGCGGGGCGAGGTCAGGACCGCGTTGACCCACACGCCGACGCCGCTTTCGCCCGGCCGCTCGATCCAACTGGCCAGGCTTTCCTCGGGCGCGGCGCAGCCGACCTGATCCTTCAGGCCGTAGAGGGCGGGGTCGTAGCAATGCGCGGTGTAGCGCCTGGCCTCGGCGTCGCTCAACGCCGGATAACCATTGGCGCCGCCATGCGCGACGATCCCAGCAAGGTCGAAATTGACGAGGCTGAGGAAGGGTTGCGACCGGTGGGGCTTGAGCGCCTGCACGTTGATCAGGTTGCTCGTGATCGCGAGGCCGCCGAGCGCGGCGACCAGCAGGCTCAGGATGATCCACGGCCGCCGGGTCCAGCGTGTCGGTAAGGCGAGCAGGAGCAAAGGCGCGGCGGCGAACAGGGCGTTGAAGCGGGTGGCGGCGGCAATGACGATCAGGACGACGGTGACGAGCCGCCCGGCGGTCCATCCGCGCCACAGCAGGGCCGCCGCCATCGTCAGCAGGCAGGCGAGCAACGTGTCCTTCAACAGCGCGCCGATCTGCCCGAACGAGATTGGTAGCAGCCCGACCATCAGCAACGCGACTGCCGCCGCGACACCCGCCTTGCGTCGCAGCCCATCGGCGATCAGCGCGAGGCCGCCCCAATAGAGCGCAGCGTCGAAAATCAGATATCCCGCCCCACCCGGCGCCACGCGCAACAACTGCCGCCACAGCCAGGCCGTCACCGGCGGGTGCCAGTCGTCATATCGGCCGGTCAGCGCCTGCCCATATTGCAGCACGCCGTCGGGCGTGACGACGCCCCAGCGGAAGATCGCGATCTGGACGATGGCGAAGATCGCCGCCAGCGCCGGGATGGCGAACGAGGCGGCTTTTTCAGGCCGCATCGACCCGGCCCGATCGTTCGAGCTTGCCCCAGCCGACCTTCGGCCCGCGCATCGCCTGCGCGATCGCCTTCAGAACGACATAATACATGATCTGGCGATAGCCGATCCGCTGCGGGATCAGCAGCCACAGCAGCCGCCATTTCTCGCGCCGTTCGAGCGCGAAGGCGATCACGGCGGCGAGCAGGTCGATCGCGGTGAAGACCAGCCAATAGGTCAGCATCTTGTCGATATCGGTCTTGGTCTGCGCCCAGCCATGCTGCTCGACCGAGATCCACGTGCCCGCGATGCTGACGATCAGCGCAAGGTCGATCACCGGCGATATGGCGGCGAGCAGGATCTGGAAGATGATCGCTTGCGGCAAGCCGATCCGGGCCAAGCCCTTCGGTTTCCCGCTCTTGATCGCGCCGCGATGCTTGAACAGGCATTGCAGCGTACCATAGGCCCAGCGGAAGCGCTGCTTGGCGAGGGCTGCGAAGCTTTCGGGCGCCTCGGTCCATGCGACGGCGAACTGGTCGTAATCGACGCGCCATCCCGCGCGCTGGATCGCGATCGTCAGATCCTGATCCTCGGCCAGCGTATCGGGCGGATAGCCGCCCACTTCGCGGATAGCCGCCAGCCGCCACGCGCCGACCGCGCCGGGCACCACCGTGATCGCATCGAGCCGGGCGAGCGCGCGCCGCTCCAGATTCTGCGCGGTGATATATTCGAGCGCCTGCCAGCGGGTGACGAGGTTGACGCGGTTGCCCACCTTCGCATTGCCTGCAACCGCGCCCAGCTTCGGATCGTCGAACCAGCGCGCGAGCCGCGCGATCGTCGTCGGCTCGAACTGGGTATCGGCATCGAGCGCGATGACCAGATCGGATCGGACCAGCTCGAGCCCCTTGTTGAGCGCGCGCGCCTTCCCGCCATTTTCCAGAGTCAGCAGACGGACGCGATCGTCCCCCGCGAACGTCTCCGCGACGATCGCGGAGGTGCGGTCCTTCGAACCGTCGTCGATCACGATCACCTCGATCTTGACGTCGCGGCTGTCGAGCACGCGGCGCACCGATCGCTCGATCACCCGCTCCTCGTTGAAGGCGGGGATCAGGACGGTGACGAATCGATCGGGATCGATCGGGGGAAACACGGTCTTCTGCTCACGCCGCGCCTGCCACAAGGCGAGACCCGACAGCGCGATGGCGCGTAGGATGCCGACCGTGATCGCCACCCCGAAGATCCATTTGAGTGCGATCACGATCCCGCCCAGCGCGCTGAACATCGCCAGATCGGCCTCGGCCGCGAAGCGATCGCCCTTGGAGATCGGCGGATTGACCGCGGCGTGGCTCAACCCCGCCAGCGTCGAGACCGGCACGAAGCGATAGCCGCGCGCGCGCAGTTCGCGGATGATGATCGGCAGCGCCTCCACCGTCTGCGCGCGATCACCGCCGGCATCGTGGAGCAGGACGACATTGGCGCTGAAATCGTCGCGCGCGCCCTCCACCCCGTCGATCGTGCGCTGGACGATCTGGTCGACGCCGGGGCGCATCCAGTCGTCGGGGTCGACATGCAGGCCGACCGAGAGATAGCCGCGCTTCTGCGCTTCCTCGATCGGCACGATTTCGTCGGCGGTGGTCGGTTCGGCATCGCCGAAATAGGGCGCGCGGAACAGGCGCAGCGATCGGCCGGTATAGGCCTGGAACAGCCGCTGGTTGGCGTTGAGCTCGAGTGCGGTTTCGCGCGGCGTGGCATTGGCAAGGTTGGGGTGGGTGTACGTGTGGCTCCCCACCTCATGCCCCTCGCGGATCACCCGCTCGATCAGCGGGCGCTGGGTCAGCGCATTTTCGCCGACCATGAAGAAGGTGCCGGGAACGTGGTTGGCCTTCAGGATGTCGAGGATCTTCGGGGTCCAGACCGGGTCGGGCCCGTCGTCGAAGGTGAGGGCGATCAGGCCGGGGCGGTGGCCGGTCCGCTCGATCTGATAGGGGCTGGGCAGCCGAACGAAGCGAATGTCGGTGATCGCGCCGCTCTTGTCGGTGGTGACGGTGCGGTGGCCGGGCACCGGCACGGCACCGATGCGCAATATCTCGCCGGTGCCTTCGATATCCACGTTCGTGCCCGCGGGGATGTCCTCGATCGCAGTCGCAGGCGGGATGCGACCTTTGCCGCGCCCGAACATCGTCCAGATCGACGGATCCTCGGTGCCCAACCGCCACAGAGCGGTCGCGTTCAGCCCGATTTGTTGGAGCGCGCTCAGCTGCGCGCGCATCGCCGCTGCGTCGAGCAGCCAGATGTCGTGGCGGGCATCGCCCTCCTGATAAGCGAAGCGGCTGTTCGCGCTTGGTCGATCGAAGCGGACGTCCGCGCCAGATTCGCGCGCCATCAGCCACACATCCTCGACCGAGTGGGCGACCACATCGCCGCCCTTCTGCCAGTCATAGGCGTAGGATCCGAGCGCCACGACCACCTTGGCCCGCGGCAGGCCACGCACCGCGCGCGCGACCGAATCGGCGAACCAGGGCGTGCTCGCGATCGGTCCGGGATCGCCGACCTCCGAATGCTCGTCATAGGCCATCAGGAACAGCCGGTCGGCGACCTTGGCATAAGCCTTCAGATCCCACGCCTCGTCGGCAACGGGCACCGCGATCGACACGATCATGTTGCGCGGGGCGAGCCGCGCATGCGCTTCGGCCAGGAAGGCGCGATAATCGGCATGGGCGCTGTCGGGCAGTTCTTCGAAATCGAAGAAGACGCCGCGCGCCTGATTGTCGATCAGCAGCTTTTCAACGCGGTCGAGCGTCCGCGCGCGGGCGGCCGGATCATGGAGCAGGGCAGCGATCCCTGCGCCGTCCCACCCGCCATCGAGCGCATTCTGCACCATCGGCATCAGCTTGGGCCGGTGATGTGCGCTGCTCAGCACCGCCTTGCCGCGCGTGTCGGGGAAGCTCGTCACCTTGTGATCGGATCCGGTGATCGAGATCCAGCCGGGGATAACCCAGTCGACATCGTTGATATGGCGCGCCAGCGAGGCCGAGGATGCGTCGTCCCACGGCGCATGGAAGGCGTAGCTTTCGGGAGGGAGTCCGGTCGCAGGGCGCGTGCCGGTCAGCGATCGTTCGAAGTCGCGCCACAGATGGCGGATGCGCCGCCCGCCGTCGCGCACCAGCGTATCCTTGCCCGATGCGGGCCTGATCGGCGGGCTATCGACCGCGAACGGCAAAGGCGGCTGTGGCTGCACCTCGACGATCGAGCCGAAGAAGATGCCCGCCGACAGCAGGATCAACCCGATGAAGGCCAGTAGGGCCAGCGCGAAGCGGCGGCGGCGGCGGCCGGAGGCATCGTAGAATATCGGCCGATCGTCCATTCCGCATCCGTCATGCGCGTGTCGCAACTTGCGAGGTTAGAGGCGCGTTGAGCGCCTTAATCAAGAGATTGAAAAGAGGGGATGGCGATGGGCGATGCGGCAATCACGGGGCTGCAATGGTATGGTGCCGTGGCGGGCGCGGTCGCGGCGTTGATCGTGTCGCTCGATCTGGGTCGGCGCTGGACCGGGATCGGCTTCGTCATCTTCGTCACGTCGTCGATCGCGCTAGTCCTGTGGGGATTCCTCGGCCCCGAGGCGAAGGGGATCGGGACGCAGAATATCATCCTGTTCGTCATCAACCTGATCGGCGTCTATCGCTACCTCATCCGGAAGAAGGCGCCATCGCCGGCGTAGAAAAAGGCCCGCCCCACGAGGGGACGGGCCGATAGTCTCGAATGCCTGTCTGCGTCAGGCCACGTGCGCGAGCGCGGCGAGCAGCAGCAGGGCGACGATGTTGGTGATCTTGATCATCGGGTTCACGGCCGGGCCGGCCGTGTCCTTGTACGGATCGCCCACGGTGTCGCCGGTCACCGCGGCCTTGTGGGCCTCGCTGCCTTTGCCGCCATGATTGCCGTCTTCGATATACTTCTTGGCATTGTCCCAGGCGCCGCCGCCCGACGTCATCGACAGCGCGACGAACAGGCCGCTGACGATCACGCCGAGGAGGAGGGCGCCCAGCGCCGCGAAGCCGTTCGCCTGTCCCGCCACCGCCTTGATGACGAAATAGACCGCGATCGGTGCCAGAACCGGCAGCAGCGACGGAATGATCATCTCGCGGATCGCGGCGCGCGTCACCAGATCGACGGTACGGGCATAATTGGGACGGCTGGTGCCTGCCATGATGCCCGGATTGTCGCGGAACTGGCCACGCACTTCCTCGACCACCGCACCCGCCGCACGGCCGACCGCGGTCATGCCGAATGCGCCGAAGATGTACGGCAGCAGCGCACCCAGCAGTAGTCCGACGATGACGTAGGGGTTGCTGAGCGAGAAGTTGACCGCAAGGTCGGGGAAATAATGCTGCAGATCGGTGGTGTAGGCGCCGAACAGCACGAGCGCGGCAAGGCCCGCCGAACCGATCGCATAGCCCTTGGTCACCGCCTTGGTGGTGTTGCCGACCGCGTCGAGCGCGTCGGTCTTGACGCGAACGCTCTCGTCCAGCCCCGCCATCTCGGCGATGCCGCCGGCATTGTCGGTGACGGGACCATAAGCGTCGAGCGCGACCACCATGCCGGCCAGCGCCAGCATCGCCGTCGCCGCGAAGGCAATGCCGATCAGGCCGGCGAGCTGATAGGCGACGATGATGCCCACGCAGATCACCAACGTCGGCAGTGCGGTCGCCTCCAGGCTGATTGCCAGACCCTGGATCACGTTGGTGCCGTGGCCGGTTTCCGAAGCTTTGGCGATCGACCGGACCGGGCGATAGTTGGTGCCGGTATAATATTCGGTGATCCACACCAGCAGGCCGGTGACGGCCAGCCCGACCAGCGCCGACCAGAACAGGTTGATCGCCGGGAAATCGACCCCGCCCACGCCGATTGGCGAGTTCATGTCCTGAACCGTCCAGTGAACCACGCCGTAGATTGCGGGGATGGAGAGGATCGCGGTGGTCCAGAAGCCCTTGTAGAGCGCGCCCATGATCGACTGGTTCTTGCCCAGGCGGACCATGTAGGTGCCGATGATCGATGTGATGATGCACACGCCGCCGATGATCAGCGGCAGCACCATCAGCTTGCCGATCCAGCCGGCGTCGCCGGTGACAAGCAGGGCGGTCAGCACCATCGTGGCGCCGACGGTGACGACATAGGTTTCGAACAGATCGGCCGCCATGCCCGCGCAGTCGCCGACATTGTCGCCGACATTGTCCGCGATCGTGGCGGGGTTGCGGGGATCATCCTCGGGAATGCCGGCTTCGACCTTGCCGACCAGATCGGCGCCGACGTCGGCGGCCTTGGTGAAGATGCCGCCGCCCAGACGCGCGAAGATCGAGATCAGCGAGGCGCCGAAGGCGAGCGCGACGAGCGCGTCGATCACGACACGGTCATTAGGCGCGTGGGCCGCGGGGCCGGTGAGGTACCAGAAGAAGACGGCGATCGCGAGAAGGGCAAGGCCGGCGACGAGCATGCCGGTGACGGCGCCTGCGCGGAACGCGACGGTCAGGCCGTTCTGCAGGCTGACGCGCGCGGCCTCGGCGGTGCGGACATTGGCGCGAACCGAGATGTTCATGCCGATATAACCGGTCACGCCCGACAGCAGCGCGCCCAGTACGAAGCCAATCGCCGAAGTAACGCCCAGGAAATAGGTGACCAGCACGGCGACGACGATGCCGACGATCGCGATCGTGCGATATTGACGGCCGAGATAAGCGCCCGCCCCTTCCTGAATGGCGGCGGCGATGTCTTGCATCGTCTGATTGCCGGGCGAAGAGGCCAGAACCTGGCGGCTTGTTATCAATCCATACAAGATGGCGATCAGGCCGCAGCCGATCGCGACTTCCAAGATGAGCATCGCTTCTCCTTCCCTCTTTTTGAACCGTGCGGAGCGAGGATTGCCTTTTGGTTTTTTGGCGACCGCACGGATTATCGAAAGTCTGTCAGTCTTGGCGCGGGGCCGCAAGCGGGCATTTCAGGCGAGTCGCGAGGGATGGAGCAACGGTTCTGGCGTCTGCGCAATCGTTGGAAGTTGCCAAAGTTGTCACCACGTCCCCGCCCGAGAGCGTCACGCTGCGTCGCCGTCAGGCGACGGCGGAGCGGGGCTTTCGAATTGGGCATGCGCGCAGGTTAGCGGGGGTGGCGCCATGTAGGACAGCGCTAGGCCATCCATCGATTTATCTCAGGCGCCGTGTTCCCAGCCGAGTGACGCGGGCAGGTCGATGGGCGTGCCCGCATCGACGAGTGCAAGTCCCTCGCCCTCTTCGAAATACCCGATAGGCGAGGCCGCGGCGCGATGTTCGGCGGCGATGCGTTCGACATCGACGGACGAGGTGGCGAAGAGGAGTTGGTAGTCGTCGCCGGCGGTGGCGGCTGTCAGCGGATCGAGACCGAGGGTTTTCGCTTCGTCGGAGAGGGGGACGGCGGCGAGGTCGATCGTGACGGCGAGGCCCGATGCGGCGGCGATGCGCCGGGCGTCGATCAGCAGGCCGTCCGACACGTCGGCCATTGCCGAGACGTGCGGTGCGAGCGCACGGCCGAGCGCGAGGCGGGGCATCGGCAGTCGATAGGCCTTGAGCAGGCGGCGCGGGCCTTCGATCTGGCCGAGCGCAATCTGGAGGCCGAGGCCGGCGTCGCCGATGGGACCGGTCACCCAGAGCCGATCGCCGGCCTTTGCACCGCGCCGATCGGGCACGCCGCCCGCCGGTGCCTGCCCGACGGCCGTGAGGCCGAGGACGCGGGCTTGCCCGCTCGGCTGCGCGACGGTGTCGCCACCCAGCAGCGATACGTTGAAATGGGTGAGAGCGCGGGCAAGGCCGTCGACGAAAGCTGCATCCCATGCGGTATCGCCGGTCAGGCCATAGCCCATCAGCACCCCGATCGGGGTCGCGCCCTTGGCGGCGAGATCGGAGAGGTTCACGGCCAACAGCTTCCACGCGACGTCGCCGGGCGGGCAATCGGGCAGGAAGTGGACACCCTCGACCAGCATGTCGTGGGTCAGGACGAGATCGCGGCCCACAGGCGCCGGCAGGACGGCGGCATCGTCGAGCAGGCCGCGCGCGGCGGGGTGGGGCGCCAGAGCGCGCAGCCGCGCGATCAGGTCGCCCTCGCCGCTCATGCCACCAAGGCGTTCCGGATCAGGAGGATGCCGATGAGCAGCAACAAGGTGTAGGCGATCAGATAGAAGGATTCGGGCTTCACCCGCCGGACCAGCTTCACCCCGGCCAACGTCGAAATGATCGCGATCGGCAGCAGCGCGGCCGACGCGATCAGGTTCGCCGTCGTGAAGGCGCCGAGACCCGCATAAGCGGGCACCTTCACCCAGTTCATCACCGCGAACTGGATCGACGTCGTCCCGACCAATACGTCGCGTGGCAGACGGCGGGGCATCACCCACAGGGCATAAGGCGGCTGGCCGGCATGGGCGATCTGGCTGGTGATGCCCGATCCGATCCCGCACAGGAAGCCGGCCCAGTCGGGCCACATCTGCGCAGGCGCGGCGCGACCGCCCCGTTCGATCCACAGGCGGTGGCTGGCGAAGCAGACCGACATGACGCCCAGCGCGCCGAGAACCCAGCGATCGGGCAGCACGGCCGCGAAGGCCCAGCCGATCGCGATGCCGACGATAGCGCCGGGGATCATGATCTTCAGGACATGCGCGTCCCATGATTTTCGGAACGCCCAGACGCCCACCGCATCCTGCACCAGCAACAGCGGCAGGATGATCGCGGCGGCCTGAACCGGCGGCACCGCCAGCGCAAGGATCGGCGTGCCTAGCATGCCGAGACCCGTGAACCCGCCCTTGGCGAGCCCGATGATGAAGATGGAGAGGAAGCCCATCACCCAGAAGGCGGGCTGGTGCAGCACCGCCACCTGGGCGATCAAGCGCGCGCCGCCTTTGCCACCGCGTCGAGCACGCCGTTGACGAAGCCCTTTTCGCGCTTGTCGTAAAAGGCGTCGGCGACGTCGACATATTCGCTGATCACGGTCGCGGTGGGCACGTCCTGCCGCGCGAGCAGCTCGTAAGTGCCGGCGCGCAGGATCTGGCGCATCGGCTTGTCGAGCCGCTCGATCTTCCAGTCGGCGGACAGCTTTGCCGAAATCGCCGCGTCGATCTCCTCGCGGCGCGCATCGACGCCCTTGACGAGATCGTCGAAGAAATCGGCCTCGGCGTCCGCATAGGTCACGTCCTCGATCGTCGCGCCGAGGCGGTGGCGGTGAAACTCGTCCAGCAGGCGGACGAGGGGGGTGCCCTCCATCTCCTGCTGATAAAGTGCCTGCACCGCGGCGAGGCGGGCGGCGCTGCGGGTGCGGCTGCGTTCGTTGGTCTTGGTCATATCTTATCCTAACCGCAAAGCGACGGAGGCGGCATGTGCGGGAAGTCCCTCAGCCTCGGCCAATGCGACCGCGGCGGGACCGATCGCGCGCACGGCGGCGTCGTCCAATGCGATGAAACTGGTGCGCTTCATGAAATCGAGCACCGAAAGGCCCGATGCGAAGCGTGCGCGGCGCCCGGTCGGCAGCACATGGTTGGGGCCGGCGACATAATCGCCGACGGCTTCGGGGGTGTGGCGGCCGAGGAAGACCGATCCGGCATGGCGGACCTTGTCGAACAGGCGCTCGGGATCGGCGACCGCCAGTTCGAGATGCTCGGGGGCCAGCCGGTCGCAGAGCGCCGCGGCTTCGTCGAGCGAGCCGACGAGGACGATCGCACCGTTGTCGGCCCAGCTGGTCGCGGCGGTCGCGGCGGTCGAAAGGTTGGGGATCTGCCGCTCGACTTCGGCGGCGACCTTGTCGGCGAAGCCGGCATCGTCGGTGATCAGGATCGACTGGCTGGTCGGATCATGTTCGGCCTGGCTGAGCAGGTCGGCGGCGATCCAGGCGGGATCGTTGGCGGCGTCCGCGACGACGACGATCTCGGACGGGCCGGCGACCATGTCGATGCCGACGACGCCGTAAAGCTGGCGCTTGGCCTCGGCGACCCAGGCATTGCCGGGGCCGACGATCACGTCGACGGGCGCGATCCGATCGGTGCCGTAGGCAAGCGCGGCGATCGCCTGCGCTCCGCCGACGCGCCACACCTCATCGACGCCAGCGATGGCGGCGGCGGCGAGGACCAGCGGGTTGGTCGCGCCCTTGGGGGTGGGGGTGACCATCGTCAGCCGCCCGACGCCCGCGACCTTGGCGGGGATCGCGTTCATCAGCACCGACGACGGATAGGCAGCGCGGCCGCCGGGAACATAGAGGCCGGCGGCGTCGACCGCGGTCCAGCGCGCGCCCATGCGAACGCCCGCCGCGTCGATCGAATCGCGATCCTCGGGGCGCTGTGCGGCATGATAGGCCCGAATGCGCTCCGCCGCGAGTTCGAGCGCCTCACGAAGCTTGGGATCGAGCGTGGCGAGCGCGGCCTCGCATTCGGCACGGTCGACCTTCCAGCCGCCGGCATCCAGATCATGCCCGTCGAAGCGCTGCGTATAATCGGCGAGCGCCGCGTCGCCTTTCCCGCGCACCTTGGCAATGATCGCGGTCACGTCGCGCGAGACATCCTCGTCGGCTTCGCGGCGGGCGTCGACCAGATCGGCGAAGGCTGCGGCGAAACCGGGGTCGCGGCTATCAAGCCGAAGCGGCATCGCTGCCTCCGACGGCCTCGCGGAACGCCTCGACCAGCGGCACGATGTCCCCCGCGCGCGTCTTGAACGCGGCACGGTTGACGATCAGGCGCGACGAGACCTCCGCGATCGTCTCGACTTCGGCCAGGCCGTTGTCCTTGAGCGTGCGGCCGGTCGACACCAGATCGACGATGCGGCTGGAGAGGCCGAGGACGGGTGCGATCTCCATCGCGCCGTTCAGCTTGACGCATTCGGCCTGCACGCCGCGCGCCTCGAAATGCCGGCGGGTGATGTTCGGATATTTGGTCGCGACGCGGACGTGGCTCCACTCGCGCGGATCGTCGTTCGCGGCCATCGCCACCGGCTCGGCCACCGAGATGCGGCAATGGCCGATCCCCAGGTCGATCGGCGCATAAATCTCCGAATAATCGAACTCCATCAGCACGTCCGAACCGACGATGCCGATCTGCGCCGCGCCATGCGCGACGAAGGTCGCGACGTCGAAGGCGCGCACGCGGATCAGGCCGATATCGGGCCGATTGGTCGCGAAACGGAGCAGCCGGCTGTCCTCGTCGCCGAACGCGGCCTCGGGGACGATGCCGACGGCTTCGAACAGCGGCAGCACTTCCTTGAGGATACGTCCCTTGGGGACGGCGATGATGATCTGATCGGCCATGACGGGCGGGCCTTAGACGAGCAGATCGCGAATCGCCAGTATTCCGAGGGCGAGGAAGATCAGCGCCGCGGCAATGCGCATCCACTTGAGCGGAATGATGCGCGTGATTCGGTCGCCCACGAAGACGGCAGGGACATTGGCGATCATCATGCCCAGCGTCGTGCCGATCGCGACCAGCGAGACCGCGTGATAGCGCGCGCCCAGCGCGATGGTGGCGATCTGGGTCTTGTCGCCCATCTCGGCGGCGAAGTAGGCGATCGTGGTTGTCAGGAACACGCCGAATCGGGCGGGCTTGTCGTTCGCGTCATCGTCCATCGCGTCGGGAACAAGCGTCCAGGCGGCCATAGCGAGGAAGCCGATCGCGACCGCGAGGCGGAACCAGTAACCGTCGAGCAGGCCGGCAATCTCGGCCCCCGCCCACGCGGCCAGCGCATGATTGACGATGGTCGCGGCGAAGATGCCGGCAATGATCTGCCACGGCGCACGGAAACGCGCGGCCAATATGATCGCAAGCAGCATCGTCTTGTCGCCGATTTCGGCGAAGGCGACGAGCAGGGTGGAGGCGAGGATGACGTTCATCGGGCAATTCCGGGGCCGGGCAGGCGGTTGACGGACGACACCGGCACCTTCCCGCCCGGCCATGAGCGGAAAGTCCCGGTGTCATCGGTCTTGCCGCGGCTGGCCTATCTGGCCGGGCCGGATCGCACCATGAGGTCTCCCCCAAGTATGTTGACGCGATCTTCCGTTCGGATCGAACGGACGGGCTACTCCCCGGATGACGGCGTGCCATTAGCCTAACAGCGGGGAGCCATCAAGCTGTCGGCTGGGTCAGAAGGAATAGGACGACATGACGAGAAATCCGCTCTGCTCGCGTTGCTTGTAGCGGATGTCGATTTCGCCAGGCGGCAGAGGCTGATTTTCCTCGATTCCGTCGCCTAGAACCTTGCTGTCGATATCGTACATTACGCCGATGCCGATGTTGAAGCTGTCGGTCGCTTCGGGTGATCGACGAAAGCCCACCATGATTCCTGCGCCGATCGCATCGATCACCGCATCCGAGCCGGGTTGCAGGGCGACGAAGGGGCCAAACCCCCACTTGGGTTGCTTCTCATATCGATTGCTGATGAGGCCGAGAAAGCTGACTTTCGGCGTGAACAAATAGTGCGATTCGAGAACCAGCCGAGCTTTCACATTGTCCGAATTCTTAACCCGTACCACACCCCCCACGACACTGGCGTCGCGGATGCGATTGTGCTTGCCCAGATCATAGGTGAAAGCCGCGCCCACGCCGAACTCGATGCCGCCAAAGGTTTGCTTGCCGTTGCCGTCCCGCAGCGCGGTCTGGCTATAGGGCTCGACCCTAACCTCGGTAGTACCGTCCATTTTGGTTGATGCCGTCGCGACAACACCTTGTGTGGCGCCAGCGGCTTTCGCGGCGGCCACGCTGGCTTGCTCCAGTGCCGTCGCCGTTGTCGTCGCAGGGATCGGATTGCTGATGGCGGTGACGATGCCCGTCTTCAGTTCAGTTGCGCCGGGTTCGAGTTTGGCCAGCAGTTTGCGTGCCTCCGCGGCATGAGCAACAGCTTGTGCTTCTGCGGCAATGGCTGCCTTGGCCGCTGCGACCTGCATGGCGACAAGTTCCGCATCCAGTTCCTGCTGCCGTTTTACCGCCTCGTCTCTTTCCCGCTGCACGTCGGCGAGCGTTCGGTCTTTGGCATGGGCGCAGGTGGACCACGCCAGCACGGCAGATATGACGAGGAGATGTACTGAAAGGCGAGGTGTGCGGAAATGCTGTTTCACGTCAGAATGCCCCCAAACCACGTGATCTGGGGGCATTCTAAACGATCATGATCGCCTCATGACTGAAGACGTGTCCGTTATGGACTTGAACGATCAGCCGTTGCGCGATGCTTCGAACAGGAACCAGGCGCGCTCCTCGGCCTGGTCGGTCCATTCGTCGAGAATGCCCGAAGTGGCATTGTCCTTGGCCGCGTCGACGATGTCCTTGGCCTCGCGCAGCTTGGCGACGAGCGAGAGATTGTCCTCGCGCAGTTCCTTCAGCATGTCCGCTGGCGCGACATAATCGGCGTCATTGTCCTTCACCGACTGGCGGCGCGCGATGTCGCCGATCGAGCGCAACGTGACGTTGCCGGTCTTGCGCACGCGCTCCGCAATCGCATCGGTGGTCGCGAAGATCTGCGCGGCCTGATCGTCGAGCAGCAGATGATAGTCCCGGAAATGCGGACCGGAGACGTGCCAGTGGAAGTTCTTGGTCTTGAAATAGATCGCATAGCTGTCGGCAAGGATGCCGTTCAGCGCGTCCGCCACGCTCATCGCGCTGTTGCTCTGCAGATCGGTTGGCGTCGCGAGCGGCGCCTTGGGCTTCTTGGCCATATCTCTTCTCCCGCTGGATTCGATTCGGAACGCTAACGAACCATGTGCCAAATGGTGGCAGATAAAGGGAGTAAATTTCGTCGCTTGCTGATATCGACTGGCCCGATAAGCGGACTCGTGCTTGACTCTGTGGGCTTGGCGCGGTTAAGGGCGCGTCCGATCAGCGGCGGCGACGCCGCTTTATTTTTTCTGGCGGCCAACCTTCGAGGGTGCCCGTCGCACCAACGCTTAGGGAATCAGGTCATGGCAAAGCCGACCACCGTCAAGATCCGCCTCGTCAGCACCGCTGACACCGGCTTCTTCTACGTCACGAAGAAGAACCCGCGCACCCAGACCGAGAAGTTCAGCTTCCGCAAGTATGACCCCGTCGTGCGCAAGCATGTCGAGTTCAAGGAAGCCAAGATCAAGTAAGCCGCGCCGGCCCCGCGGGGCCGCATCGCTGAACGGACGAGCGCCCGCCCTTATCGGCGGGCGTTTGCGTTTGTGCCAATAGTCGGGGCGCGCTCAGGCCCGCGCGAAGCCCAGCCCGTCGTTCATCCCGTCGCCGAGCGGGCCGATCAGCTCTTCGACCGAGGCGACGAATCGCATCACCGTGATCGGCTTGGAAACGTAGGAATCGGCCCCCGCCTCGCGCACGCGGGCTTCGTCGCCCTTGCCCGCATAAGCGGTCACCGCCATCACCGGGATCTTCTCGAGGTCGGGCAGCGCGCGCAGCCGCTGGATCAGCTCGACCCCGCTGACATGCGGCAGATGGATGTCCATGATGACCAGATCGGGGTGGAATTCGGCGATGCGATCGACGGCGACGCGCGAGTCGCGCACGCCCACCACATCGGCGCCGTGCGCACGCAACAGATCCTGAAAGAGCCGCAGGTTCAGCTCATTGTCCTCGACAATCAGGACTTTCTTCGCCACGCACCCTCGCACACCTGTTCAAGCTCACGTTAAACTATCCGAGTCCGGATACAAAATTGAGAAATCACGGAATTGACAGCAGCGAGGCGATGGGCATGGCGCTTTCGGCGCTGGGCTGGGCGCTGTCCGAATCCGCGCGCGCCGAACGTCTGCTCGCCCTTACCGGGCTGACGCCCGAGGGCTTGCGCGCGGGGCTTGGCGACCCGGCGCTGCTGGGTGCGGTCCTCGGTTTCGTCGAGGCGCACGAGCCCGATCTCATCGCCTGCGCCGACGCGATCGGCTCCAGTCCGGAGAAGCTGGTCGCCGCGCGCCACATATTGTCACCGGAGGGGAACTGGGAATGAGTGGAAGGCCGCTGCTGATCACCGATTGCGACGAGGTGCTGCTCCACATGGTGGGTCCGTTCCAGACCTGGCTCGATCGTGATCATGCGATCGACTTCGATCTGGAAGGCGAGAATTTCGAAGGCGCGCTGGTTCGCCGCCACGATGCCAGCGTGGTGCAGCCGGGCGAGATCTGGCCGCTGCTCGATGCCTTCTTCACCAATCAGATGCACAGCCAGACCCTGGTTCCCCACGCCGACCGCGCGCTTGCGACGATCGCGGAGGTGGCGGACATCGTCGTCCTGACCAACATCACCGAACAGTTCCACGCCGGCCGGGTCGATCAGCTCGCGGCGCTGGACATCCGCCACCGGGTCCAGTGCAACCAGGGCGGCAAGGGTGAGCCGATCGCGCGGCTGGTCGAGGAATTCCAGCCGTCGGTCACCGTCTTCGTCGACGACACACCCTTCCATCACGGCTCTGTCGCCAAATATGCGCCCGAGGTGTGGCGGCTCCACATGATCGCCGAGCCGCGCGTCGCCGTGCGCCGCCCGCCCGCGCCCGATGCGCATGCACGGATCGACGATTGGAGCGACGCGCTGCCGTGGATCCTCGGTCGATTCGGCGAGGGCGTGAAAGCCGCAGCTTGACGGCATGGAAGCCGGTGGCGACAAGGCGGGCATGACGATCGAAGCCCGCCTGTCCGAACTGGGGATCACCATCCCCGCCCCCGCCGCCCCCGTCGCCGCTTATGTGCCGACCGTCGAGGTGAACGGGCTGCTCCATATCTCCGGCCAGCTGCCATTCCGCGAGGATGGCAGCTTCCAGAAGGGCTATCTGGGCAAGGATGTGAGCCTGGAAGAAGGCCAGGAGGCGGCGAAGCGCTGCGCGATCATGCTGATCGCGCAGATCAAGGCTGCGCTCGGCGGCGATCTGGACCGGGTCGAGCGGATCGTGAAGCTCGGTGCCTTCATCTCATCGACGCCCGACTTCACCGATCAGCCCAAGGTCGCCAATGGCGCGTCCGAACTGATGGTCGCGGTGTTCGGCGATGCAGGCCGCCATGCGCGCAGCGCGGTGGGCGTGCCGGTGCTTCCGTTGGGCGCCGCGGTGGAAATCGACGCGATTGTCGCTGTTCGGCCTGCTTGATCGGATCCGCTACAGGCGGTCCGAAGCGCGCCGCATCGGCTGGCTCGCCCGGGTGCCCTACGCCCATCGCGGGCTGCACGGCACGCAGAATGTCGAGAATAGCCGCGCGGCGGTCCGCGCCGCAGTAGAGGCCGGCTATGGGGTCGAGGTCGATGCTCGGCTCAGCCTCGACGGCATGGCCTATGTCTTCCACGATGCGACGCTCGATCGGCTGACCGACAGCAGTGGGGAGCTTCGCCGCATGGCGGGGCACGATCTGTCGCAGACGAAGCTGAAGGGCAGCGACGAGACGATCCCGCGCCTCGCCGAAATCCTGGAGATCGTCGCGGGGCGGGTGCCGATCCTGATCGAGATCAAGGCCGAAGGACCCGTCGCGCAGACCTGCGTCGCGGTTCGCCACGCGCTTGCCGGCTATCGCGGCAATGCGGCGGTGATGAGCTTTTCGGGCGACGTGGTGAAGTGGTTCTCCGAACATGGCGAACATATCACCCGCGGTCTGATCCTGTCGTCGAAGGACAAGGATCAGCGGCGCGATCGCAATTTGCGGATGCGCGCGGAGTTCGTGGCGGTCGACATCCGCGATCTGCCGAGCCGGTTCGCGCGTCGCCTGCGCTCGCGCCGCATCCCTGTGCTGACCTGGACGGTGCGTGATGCGGCAGCGCAGGCGCTGGCCAAGGACGAGGCCGATCAGATCATCTTCGAGGCCCCGGGATGGTGAAAGGCGCATGGTAGAGGACGCCGTTGCCCGGATGGGCGAGGGAGTCCTGGGCTTCGACGCGGGCGAGTGGGATGCGTGTGCGGGCGCCGACAATCCCTTCGTCAGCCACGCTTTCCTGTCGGCGCTGGAAGAATCGGGAAGCGCGGTCGCGCGTACCGGATGGCAGCCGATCCCCATCGTGGTCGACGATACGGACGGACGGCCCGCAGCGATCCTGCCGGCTTATGCCAAGAGCCACAGCCAGGGCGAATACGTGTTCGATCATGGCTGGGCCGATGCGTGGGAGCGCGCCGGCGGGCATTATTATCCCAAGCTGCAGATCGCGGTTCCGTTCAGCCCGGTGCCGGGGCCGCGCCTGTTGCTGCGCGATCCCGATCTCGCTCCGGTGCTGATCGCAGCCGCCGAGGCTGTCGTGCAACGGCACGGTTTGTCCTCGGCTCATGCGACCTTCGTGGAGGAGGCGCAGATTCCATTGTTCGAGGCGGCGGGCTGGCTGATCCGCACCGATCGACAGTTTCACTGGGCCAATCGCGATTATGGCAGCTTCGACGACTTCCTGGGCGCGCTCGCCTCCCGCAAACGCAAGGCGATCCGCAAGGAGCGGGCGGCGGCGGTCGAAGGGCTGGAGATCGTGCGGCTGACCGGCGACGCGATCGGCGAAGCGCATTGGGACGCCTTCTGGCATTTCTATCAGGATACCGGCGCGCGCAAATGGGGGCGGCCTTATCTGACGCGGGCCTTCTTCACGCTGCTGGGGCAGCGGATGGCCGACAGGATCATATTGGTGCTGGCACTGCGCGATAGAGTTCCGATTGCGGGGGCGCTCAACCTGATCGGCGCCGACACGCTCTACGGCCGCTATTGGGGATGCACCGAGGAGGTGCCCTTCCTCCATTTCGAGCTGTGCTATTATCAGGCGATCGACATAGCGATCGAACGCGGCCTCGCCCGCGTGGAGGCGGGGGCGCAGGGCGAACACAAGCTCGCGCGTGGCTATGAGCCGACGCCGACCTGGTCGGCGCACTATATTCCCGATCCGAACTTCCGGCGCGCGGTGGCGGACTATTTGGTAGCCGAACGTCGGGCCATTGCCGAGAATATTCAGGATCTCGGCGAATATACGCCGTTCAAGAAGGGCTGAGTCTTTTTGTTTAAGCCCTCAAACGCCGGGCGCCGGGCATCCGCCCGGCTTGGCTTCCTCGCATAAGCTCGGGCGGCCGTTCGGCCTTGCGGGGCCTGCGGCTCCGACCCTCATTCAAGCGATCACGCGGCCAGGCGGTTGCCCATGCCCAAAAACGCACGCGCCTGGCGCTGCGCTTCGATGATCTCGCGGGCGGACATGTCTTCGGAAATCTCGCTGCGATATTCGGCGGCCAGGCTGTTGCCCTTCACGGCGGCGATGTTGAACCACTTATGGGCTTCGATCAGGTCGAGGTCACAGCCGTCGGTGCCGGCCGAATAAGACACGCCCAGTTCGAAACAGGCATCGCCGTCGCCGCGCATCGCATCGCGCCTACGGCTTTCGGTCAGGAAGATCTGCGTGTTGATGCTGTGGCCCATGATTGTCGCTCCTCAAGTCGGGAGCGACGAGCCTCGTCAAAACCTCTTCCGTCGGTCCCTGTGAGGGTTAACGGCGTCTGCACCTTAACGTTTAGTAACCGGCCTCAACTACTCATTCGAAAGTCTATTCGCGATCGTTCGATTTTACATCGATTTGACATTTTCGACCGAAATATTGTCGATCAGCCGGGTTCTTCCCAACTTGGCGGCGGCGATCAGGCGTGCCGGCGAATCGATCGATTCGACGGGCTCGAGGCTGTCGGCATCGACCAGCGCGACATAATCGATCGGCCCGAACCCCGCTTCGGTCAGCCGTGCCTTCGCGGCGTCGAGCGCCGCTGCGACGGATGTGCCACGCCCGATCGCGGCAACAGCGTCGCCCAGCGCGCGGGGGAGGGCGCGCGCGGCGATCCGCTCCTCGGGCGAGAGATACGCATTGCGCGAGGAGAGGGCGAGCCCATCATCGTCGCGCTGGGTCGGCACCCCGACGATCTCGATCCCGACGTCGAGATCGCGGACCATCCGGCGGATGACGGCAAGTTGCTGGAAATCCTTTTCGCCGAAAAAGGCGATGTCCGGTCGCACCTGAAGCAGCAGCTTGGCGACGACGGTGGCGACCCCGGCGAAATGGCCGGGCCGCGCCTCGCCTTCCCAACGCGCGGTGACGCCCTCGACCTCGATCGAACTCGCGAAGCCCGCCGGATACATTTCCGCGACATCGGGTGCCCACAGGATCGCGGCGTCGGCCGCCTCCAGCATCGCGGCATCGGCCGCCTCGCGGCGGGGATAGGCGTCCAGATCCTCGTTCGGTGCGAACTGGGTTGGGTTGACGAAGATCGAGACCACCACCTGGCATCCGCGCGCGCGCGCCGCATCGACCAGCGCGATATGGCCGGCATGGAGCGCGCCCATCGTGGGGACGAGTGCGACCGGGCTTCCAGTGTTCACCAGCGCACGTACGGCGACGCGCAGCTCGGTTATGTGACGAATGATTTGCACGGCTGCACGGCCTCGGATAATCGCGGAACCGGGCTTCTTTGGGTGACCGGGGGGCATGAATCAAGCCCACCAGAAACAGGACAGGACGCCTTGGGGAACGGTCATCTCATTGTATTCGCGAACGAAAAGGGCGGTTCGGGAAAATCGACCACCTCGGTTCACGTCGCCGTCGCGCTGAGCGTTGCGGGCAAAAAGGTCGCCGCGGTCGACATGGACACGCGCCAGCGCACGCTCGGTCGCTATCTCGAAAACCGCGCCGCGACTGTCCGTCGGACCGGACAGACGCTCCCGCTGCCGCATTTCGAAACCTTCGATCCCGCAATCGATGACGATGCCGGCGCGCTGATCGAACGGCTGCTGTCCGAATATGAAGTCGTCGTGGTCGATACGCCCGGGCGTGACGACGTCTATACGCGCGCCGCGATCGAGCGGGCGGACACGCTCGTCACGCCGATCAACGACAGCTTCATCGATCTCGACCTGATCGGGCAGGTCGACCCCGATACGTTCAAGATCAGGAAGCCCAGCTTCTATGCCGAGGTGGTGTGGGATGCGCGCAAGGCCCGCGCCCGCGCCGATGGCGGCACGGTCGACTGGGTCGTCCTGCGCAACCGGCTCCAGCATCTCGAAGCGCGCAACATGCGCCGCGTGGCCGAGGCGATGGGCGATCTGGCCAAACGCGTCGGGTTCCGCGTGATCCCGGGCCTGTCGGAGCGGGTGATCTATCGCGAACTTTTCCCCAAGGGACTGACCCTGCTCGACATGGGCGCGCTGGGTAGCGAGGCGGGGCTAGCCCATATCGCCGCGCGGCAGGAACTGCGCGAGATGATCGCCGGCCTCGCGCTCTCGCAATGGCCCCAGCACCAGGCGCCGCAGCCGCAGGCTATTCCCCGGTGATCCTCGCGCTGCTGGCCGCCCTCGGCGTCGGCTGGTGGATGTGGAAGAAGGGCGAACTGCGCCGTTTCGATACCAATGATCTCGCGATCGCCGGCTTCGCGATCGTCGGCCTGATCCTGACGATGAAGGGTAATGAGATAAGCGGCCCGACGATGTTGATCATCGCCGCGATCTGGTTCGCGCGGACCTATGCGCCCGGCGGATCGAAGCGGTCGCACCCCATGGGCCGCAGCGAGGCGCTGCGTATCCTCGAACTCGGGCCGGATCCCGATGCCGCCGCGATACGCGACGCGCATCGTCGGCTCGTTTCGCGCGTTCATCCCGATCGCGGCGGCTCGGCTGAGCTTGCCGCGCAGGTCAATCGGGCGCGCGACGTGCTTCTTTCGCGTGCGAACTGACCTGCCGCAGTTGACGACGTAACAAAGCCGCACCAATCCTTGCGCGCTTCTTCAGTATTGGAGGTTTTCTTGACCCATCGTTTCGATCCGACGTCCTTGCGCGAATATGACATCCGCGGCGTCGTCGGGAAGACGCTCGGGCCGGCCGACGCTTATGCGATCGGACGCGGCTTCGGCACCCATATCCGCCGCGCAGGCGGTACGCGGGTGGCGGTGGGCTGGGACGGGCGCGTCTCATCCGAATCGCTGCGCGACGAACTGATCCGCGGTTTCGTGGAAACCGGCGTCGACGTCGTCCGCATCGGCCTGGGCCCCACGCCGATGCTTTACTTCGCCGAAGCGACGCTGGAGGTCGATGCCGGCGTGATGATCACGGGCAGCCACAATCCGGCCGAATATAACGGCTTCAAGATGGTGCTGCAGCATAAGCCCTTCTTCGGCGAGCAGATCCAGGCGATCGGCAAACTGGGCGCAGAAGGCGATTGGGAAGACGGCGAAGGCACCGTCAGCGACGCTTTCGTCGAAGATCTCTACGTCGATCGCATGGTCGAGGATTTCGGCGGCACGCTCGCCCACCGCATCGGTTGGGACAATGGCAACGGGTCGGGCGGTCGCATCCTGGAAAAGCTGGTCAAGCGCCTGCCGGGTGAGCACCACCTGCTCTATGCCGAAATCGACGGCACCTTCCCGAACCACCATCCCGATCCCACCGTCGAGGACAACCTCATCGACCTGAAGAAGCTGGTCGCCGAGAAGAATCTCGATTTCGGCATCGCCTTCGACGGTGACGCCGATCGCATCGGCGCGATCGATGGGCAGGGCCGCGTCGTGTGGGGCGACCAGATCCTCTCGATCCTCGCCGCGCCTGTTCTCAAGGAAAAGCCCGGCGCGACGATCATCGCCGACGTGAAGGCCAGCCAGGCACTGTACGATCGGATCGCCGAACTGGGCGGCAAGCCGGTGATGTGGAAGACCGGCCACAGCCTGATCAAGGTCAAGATGGCCGAAACCGACAGCCCGCTGGCGGGCGAGATGTCCGGGCACATCTTCTTCGCGTGGCGCTGGTATGGTTGCGACGACGCGCTTTACGCTGCCGTGCGTCTGATCGAGGCGATCGACGGGCTGGGCGGTTCGCTGACCGATCTCAAATCGGCGATGCCCGAACTGGTGAATACGCCGGAAATGCGCTTCCAGGTCGACGAAAGCCGCAAGTTCGCGGTGGTCGACGAAGTGCTCGACCGGCTCGAGGCTGCCGGCGCGGAGGTCAATCGCACCGATGGCGCACGCGTCAACACGCCCGACGGCTGGTGGCTGCTCCGCGCGTCGAACACGCAGGACGTTCTGGTCGCCCGCGCCGAGGCGAAGGATCAGGCGGGCCTCGATCGCCTGCTCGCGCAGATCGACGATCAGCTGGCGAAGTCAGGATTGGTGCGCGGCCCGCAGGCGGCGCACTGACCTCGCCACCCGGACTCGTCATTGCGAGCGTAGCGAAGCACTCCATTCCGGCGTTGGAGTGGGTTGCTTCGTCGCCTTTGGCTCCTCGCAATGACGAGACTTGGGGGTTGAGCCAGGCGTGCTTATCTAACGGATAGATGCCCGCCCTTCCCCCCGCCCTTACCGACTGGTTCGCCGCGAAGGGCTGGGACGTTCGCCGTCATCAGCGCGAGATGCTGGCGGCCGCGCGCGATGGACGCGATGCGCTGCTCGTGGCGCCGACGGGATCGGGCAAGACGCTGGCGGGGTTCCTGCCGACGCTCGCCGAGCTGATCGAGAATCCGCAGGATGGGCTGCACACGCTCTACGTTTCGCCCTTGAAGGCGCTCGCGGTCGACATCCAGCGCAACCTGTTGGGGCCGATCGAGGAGATGGGGCTCGATATCCGTGTCGAGACGCGCACCGGCGACACGCCATCCGATCGCAAGGCGCGGCAGCGGGTGAAGCCGCCGCAGATCCTGCTGACCACCCCCGAATCACTCAGCTTGCTGCTGTCCTATCCTGAGAGTGCGACCCTATTCGCGAGTCTGCGGACGGTCGTGATCGACGAAGTTCACGCTTTCGCCACCACCAAGCGCGGTGATCTGCTCGCCTTGTCGCTCGCTCGGGTCGCCAGCCTGGCGCCCGACATGCGCCGCGTGGCGCTCTCGGCGACGATCGCCGACCCCGATGCCTATCGCGGCTGGGTGTCGGGTGACGGCGATTATGAACGCGTCGCGTTGGTGCAGGGCGATGTCGGCGCGCGGCCGCAGATCGACATATTGATCCCCGAAGATCGCATCCCCTGGGCCGGCCATTCGGGCCGCTATGCCGCGCAGCAGGTGATGGCGGAGATCGAAACGCATCGCACCACGATCATCTTCTGCAACACCCGCAGTCTGGCCGAACTGATCTTCCAGGATCTGTGGAAGGCCAATGACATGGGCCTGCCGATCGGCATCCACCACGGTTCGCTGTCGAAGGAGGCGCGGCGCAAGGTGGAAGGCGCGATGGCCGAGGGGCAGCTGCGCGCATTGGTCGCGACCGCCAGCCTCGATCTCGGCGTCGACTGGGGCGACGTGGATCTGGTGATACAGATGGGGGCTCCCAAGGGGGCGTCGCGCCTGCTCCAGCGGATCGGCCGCGCCAACCATCGGCTCGACGAGCCGAGCATGGCGGTGCTCGTCCCCGGCAACCGCTTCGAATATCTCGAAGGGCGCGCCGCACTGGACGCGATCGACGCGGGCGAGCTCGACAATGATCCCTTCCGCCCCGGATCGATCGACGTGTTGGCCCAGCATGTCATGGCGCTCGCCTGTGCAGGGCCGTTCTTTGCGGAAGACATGCTGACCGAGGTCAACCGCGCCGCGCCTTATGCGACGCTCGCCGCCGACCAGTTCGATCGCGTCCTCAACTATATCGCCAATGGCGGCTATGCCCTGCGAGCTTACGATCGGTTCAAGCGGCTGACGCGCGACCCCGACGGGCGCTGGCGGATCAGCCACCCGCAATTCATCGCGCAGCATCGCCTCAATGCCGGGATCATCGTCGAGGCGCCGATGCTCGACGTGCGTTTCAGGAACGGCCGCAAGCTGGGCAAGGTCGAGGAGGGGTTCGCCGCGACGCTCAGCCCCGGCGACGCCTTTTTCTTCATGGGACTGGCGCTCGAGGTCGAGAAGGTCGACGTTACCGATCTGATCGTCCGCGCCACCGCCAAGCCCGCGCGCATCCCGACTTATGGCGGCGCGCGCATGCCGATCTCGACCCATCTCGCCGATCGTGTGCGCCATTATCTGCACGAACCCGAACAATGGCCGCGTTTTCCCGGCGATGTGCGCGAATGGCTGGAGATGCAGGCGCGCCGTTCGCGCCTGCCCGCGCCCGACGAATTGCTGGTCGAAACCTTCCCGCATCAGGGACGCCATTATTGGGTGATCTACAGCTTCGAAGGGTGGAATGCGCACCAGTCGCTGGGCATGCTGCTGACGCGGCGGATGGAGAGCGCGGGGTTGCTCCCCCTCGGCTTCGTCGCGTCGGACTATGCGCTCGCCTGCTATTCGCTGAAGCCGGTCGAAGATCCGCGCGCCTTGTTCAATGCCGAGATACTGGAGGACGAGTTCGTCGCCTGGGTCGAGGGATCGGCACTGTTGAAGCGCGCTTTCCGTGAAGTCGCGGTGATCGGCGGCCTCGTCGAGCGTCAGCATCCGGGCAAGAAGAAATCGGGGCGGCAGGTCACCTTCTCGACCGACCTGATCTACGACGTGCTGCGCCGCTACGAGCCCGATCACCTGCTCCTCGACGCCGCCTGGGCCGATGCGCGCGCCAAGATGACCGATGTCGGGCGGCTGGGTGCGCTGATCGAGCGCGCGGGCGATTCGATGGTGCATGTGCCGCTCGACCGCGTCTCGCCGCTTGCGGTGCCGGTGCTGGTGCTGATCGGGCGCGAGACGGTGGCGACGGGGCTTGCCGACGATGCGCTGCTGATCGAGGCGGAAGCGCTCGCAGCGGAAGCGATGCGGGAAGGCTAGACCGAACGAACCTCGTCATCCCAGCGAAAGCTGGGACCTCTGGAGATCATCCCCGCATCGATGCCAGCACCGACACCACTTCGGCCTGTCGGGTCACGCCCATCTTCGCCATCAGGCTTTTAAGGTGCGACCGCGTGGTCGAGATCATCGTGCCGGCCAGATCGGAATGGTCCTGGGGCGAAAGGCCGCCGAGCAGGCTGGCGCATAGTCGCTCTTCGGCGGCCGTAAGCCCGTAATGGATCGCGGCATCGCGCACGCGGCGCGCGGCTTCGGCGGCGGTGTCGCGCACGCGGATCAATGCCAGCGGACGGCGGCTCGGCGGATCGCGGACCGGATCCACCTCGATCGCCCAACGCCCGACGCGCAGCAGGCTGCTCTGGCCCGCGCCACCCTGCGTCGCCATGCGGATAGCCGCACCAAGGCCATGCCCGACATCGATCCGCTGCTGCCCGCCGGCTTCGGTCGTGCGGACCGGCGCGTCGACCGGGATCGGGTGGTTGATCCACACCAGCCCGAATCCGCGATCGGCGAGGATCGTGAGCGGCGCGCCATCCTGCGCGAGTTCGAGGCGGGAGATATGGTCCGCCTGCTGCTGCAGCCTTGCGGTGGTCAGGAAGGCGCGGCGCAACGAAGGGAGCAGCGAATCGAATCGCGCCTCGGCTGCCTCATCGAACGGCCCGACGCTCAGCGCGCGTTGGAACGACAGGGCATAAGTCTGCCCTTCGAGGTGAAAATGCGCGCCCATGCAATGCACATAGTCGGCGCGTTCGCGCATATAGTCCGTGTAGAACTCGCCGTTCAGGAAGCTGTTCACCGGGATATGGTGATCGAGGCTATGCGCCTTGCCGGGTGACAGCGTCATGCCCTTGGCCAGCCACGGATCGATCGCGTAGAAACGCTCGACGTAGAGGCGCTCGCCGCTCATGTCGAAGCCGTGGGCGGTCATCACCTCGCCATGCGTCGGATTGACCCGCTGAATCCAGCAGCCCTGCGTGCCCAGCACCGCCGACAATTGCGGCCCAAGCTCCGCCATCGCCTCGGCGTGCAGCCCGGCGTCGAAAATAGCATCGTCGATCGCAGACGAAAGCATACCCCAATTCCCCGGGCGCAATCGTAATCGCTCGGTCGCTGTCGTCCAACGGATTCTTGTGAATTTGTTGAAAACTAATTCAGATCAGTTTTTGTAGAGCGTGTCGATCCGATCGCCATAGACCTGACGGATCGCGTGGCGGCGCGCCTTGAGCGAGGGCGTCATCTGCTCGTTCTCGATCGAGAAGGGCTCGTCGGCAATCAGGATGCGGCGCACCTTTTCGATCACCGAAAGCCCGCCATTGACCTTGTCGACCGCAGCCATGAGCGCGCGGTGGAAGGCCGGATCCTCCTTGAGCGCGTCGAGATCGCGGGGCTTGTCGTTTGCCGCCGCCCATTCGGCGATCCATTCGGCATCGGGCACGATCAGGCCGACGATGTAGGGCCGCCGATCGCCCGAGACGACCGCCTGCGCGATTTCGGGCTGGAGCGTCAGCATCCCTTCGATCCGCTGCGGAGCGACATTGTCGCCCTTGTCGTTGATGATGATGTCCTTCTTTCGATCGGTGATGACGAGGCGACCGGCTGCGTCGAGATGGCCGATATCGCCGGTGTAGAGCCAGCCGTCCTTCAGGACGCGCGCAGTCTCCGCCTCGTTGCGCCAATAGCCGGCCATCACGAGTTCGCCCTGCACCAATATCTCACCATCCTCCGCGATCTTAACGGTGACATCCTTCATCGGCGGGCCGACCGTCGACGAATCGATGCCTGCCGCAGGGCGGTTGCACGAGATGACCGGTCCCGATTCGGTCTGGCCGTAGCCCTGAAGCACGGTGACGCCGAGGGCTGCGAAGAAATTGCCGACGTCTGGATTGAGCGGCGCTCCGCCCGAAACCAGCGCCTTCACCCGCCCGCCGAAGCGTTTCGACACCTTGGGCTTCAGCAGCAGGTCGATCGCGAGCTTGGCAGGGCGATCGACGAGGCGGACGGGGCCGGTGCCCAGCGCGATCGCCTTGTTCAGCAGCTTCTGCCCGATCCCGCCCTGTTTCTCGACCGCCTTGATCAGCCGCGCGCGGATCAGTTCGAACAGGCGCGGGACGACGACCATGATCGTCGGGCGAACCTCCTCGATATTGGCGGTGAGCTTCTCCAGCCCCTCGGCATAATAGATCTGACCGCCCAGCCCGATCGGCAGGAACTGCCCGCCCGAATGCTCGTAGGCGTGGCTCAGCGGCAGGAAGCTCAGGAACACCTCGTCACCCCAGCCGAAATCATTCTCGATGATGTCGATGCAGCCGGCGACGTTGAGCAGGATCGCGCCATGATGCTGGCGCACACCGCGCGGCGCGCCGCCAGTGCCGCTGGTGTAGATCAGGCAGGCGAGGTCGGACCGCTTGAAGGCGGCGGCCGCCGATCGTGCTTCGCCGATATCGACGGGGCCGGAACACATCACGTCGAAGCCGACGCAGCGCACGCTGCTCTGCCCCAACGGCTCCATCGGGATCACCAGTTCGCACGCTGTCGACCGCACGACTGCGGGCAGCAGCGTCTGCGCGAGTTTCGCGTTGGAGACGATCGCTGCGCGCGCGCCGCTATTCTCCAGGATATGCGCGTGGTCGCGCTCGGTGTTGGTGGTGTAGGTCGGCACGGTCACGCAGCCAGCCGCCATGATGCCCAGATCGGCGATGCACCAGTCGGGTCGGTTCTCGCTGACCAGCACCACGCGGTCGCCGGGGTTCAGCCCTTCGGCGCGCAGCGCCTTGGCGAAGGCGGCGACGCGGCGCGCGGCCTCGTTCCAGCTGATCGATGTCCAGGCGCCGTCCTGTTTGGACCACAGGAAGGGGGCGTCTCCCTTCGCTTCGGCGCGCGTGAAGAACATCGCGACGAGGCTGTCGAAGCGTTCAAAGCCAGGCATCACATCTCCTCGTCACCGTTCCTTGAATGACGGTGATCTCTCTTGGTTCCTACCTTATTCGGACGGACGGTTCACCTGGTCGCCGATCGGCCTGGGCTTCACCGCCTTGCCGTCGAGGCCCATCGACACGCCTTCGCTGCGCGGATCGGCCGCGCCGCGCGTCGTGCCGCCGACGAACTCGATCGCATTGGCCTTCAGCCCCAGCGGCGCGACGACGACCTTCTCGCCCAGCGCCTGCAGTGCCGGCACCATCGCTTCGCGCTCGGTGCCCTTCTCTGCGACGGCGTTGAGCGTGGGGGCGTAGAGCAGGCCCAGCGAGATCGCGTCCTGTGCGCTCAATTTCCAGTCGACGACGCCGATGATCGCCTTGGCGACCTGCGCGATGATCGTCGATCCTCCCGCCGCGCCGATCGACAGGCGGACCTTGCCCTGGGGATCGTAGACGATCGTCGGAGACATCGAGCTGCGCGGGCGCTTGCCGCCTTCCACGCGATTGGCGGCGCGATAGCCGTCCTTGACGGGAAAGAAGTCGAAATCGGTCAGCTCGTTGTTCAGGAAGATGCCGTTGGTGGTCAGCCCCGATCCGAACACGCTTTCGATCGTGACCGTTGCCTGCGCGACGTTGCCGGCGGCGTCGACGACGGTCAGCGAGCTGGTGCCATGTTCGGGCTGCAGATCGGCGCGAACGCGCTTGGGAGCGCCTGCGGGCATGCCCGGCTCGACCGAGGTCATCGTGGAGCTTTCGGAGATCAGCGCCGAACGCCTGGCGATATAATCCTTCGCCAGCAGCCCCGCGATCGGCACCTGCACATATTGGGGATCGCCGAGCCAGGTGTCGCGATCGGCATAGGCCAGGCGTGAGCTTTCGGCGAACAGATGCCACGCGACGGGCGAATCCTTGCCCAGCTTCGCCATGTCGAAGCGTTCGAGCTGTTTCAGGATTTCGAGCACGATCACCCCGCCCGAAGCCGGCGCGCCCATCCCGCAGATCTTGTAGCCGCGATAGGTGTCGCACACCGGCGTGCCGTCCCGCGCGCTGTAGGTGCTGAGGTCGCCCGCCGTCATCTTCGACGGGTGGCGCGCCGATCCATTGACCGTCGTCACGATGTTCTGCGCGACCGGCCCGGTGTAGAAATAGCCCGGTCCGATGCTCGCGATCTTGCCGTAGAGATCGGCGATATCGGGATTCTTCATGACGGTGCCGACCGGCTTGGCGGTGCCGTCCGCATTCTTCAGATAGCCGGTCGCCCAGGGCGTGAAGAAGCTGGCGGGCATGCGCGACACGAAATTGTAGAAGCGCGGGGTGATCGCCCAGCCGTCGCGCGCATAGCCGATCGCCGGCTGGAACAGCGCAGGCCATTTCAGCTTGCCATGCTCGCGATGCGCAGCCTCCATCAGCCGCAATTCGCCGGGCACGCCGACGCTGTGCCCGCTGTTGATCGCGTCGCGGAAGGGCAGCGGCTTGCCGTTCGCATCGAGGAACCAGTTGCCGTCGGCCGCCATCGGCGCGGCCTCACGCGCATTGTAGGTCGAAATCTTCCGGGTCTTCGCGTCGTAATAGACCAGGAAGCCGCCCCCTCCGATCCCCGAATGGCCCGGTTCGACCACGCCCAATGCCGCCATCACGGCCACCGCCGCATCGGCCGCGGTGCCGCCCTGTTTGAGGACTTCGATGCCCGCAGCCGCCGCGCGCGGATCGGCGGCGGAGACCATCGGCTCGGCGGCGAGCGCCGGCACGGATGCGGAGAGGAGGAAGGCGGCGGCGACCAGCTGTTTCTTCATGGGGCTAGACCCTAACCGCCTTTGCCGCCCGGGCAAGCCTCAGGCGGTGCCGACAGCCTCGGAAACACTCGAAAAGCCATCGCGCGCCATCAAGGCTGGCAGGCCGCGCTTGATCCGCATCGCAAGGTCCGGTCCTTCATAAACCAGCGCCGAATAGATCTGGACCAGGCTCGCCCCCGCCCGGATCCGCGCCCAGGCGTCTTCGTCCGTCTCGATTCCGCCGGCGGCGATCAGGGGGATGCCGCCCTCGGTCGCGCGGCGGAAGTCGCGCAGCCGATCGAGCGCGAGTTGCCTGAGCGGTGCGCCCGACAGCCCGCCGGTCTCGCCGGCATGACGCGATCGAAGCGGCGGGCGACCGATCGTGGTGTTCGACACGATCAATCCGTCGAGCGGGCGATCAGCCAGCGCTGCCGCGACGTCGTCGATGTCGGCGGGTTCGAGATCGGGCGCGACCTTGAGAAAGATCGGAATGGCCTTGTCCCCGCGTGCCTCGCGCACGGCGGCGAGCAGTTCGTCGAGCGCGGCCCGATCCTGGAGCGCGCGCAGCCCCGGCGTATTGGGGGAGGAGATGTTGACTGTCAGGTAGGTCGCCACCCCCGCCATCACCCGCACGCCGTTCGCATAATCGGCGATGCGATCGGTGGCGTCCTTGTTCGCGCCGATATTGACGCCGACGATACCGGGTCGTTCCCGGCGACGCAGCAGCCGTTCATAGGCGGCCGCCTGTCCGCCATTGTTGAACCCCATCCGGTTGATGACGGCACGGTCCTCGGCCAGCCGGAACAGCCGCGGGCGCGGATTGCCGGCCTGGGGAAAGGGGGTGAGCGTGCCCACCTCGACGAAATCGAAACCGCGCCCGAGCATCGCGTCGGGCACCTGCGCGTCCTTGTCGAACCCGGCTGCCAGGCCCACCGGCCCCGGAAAATCGATGCCTGCCACCGCTATCGCCAGCCGCGGATCGGGCGCTGGCGCAACGCCGTCAGGCGCTATGCGAAGCGCGCTTATGGCCAGACGGTGCGCACGTTCGCCGTCGAGGCGGAACAGGAGCGGGCGGATCATGGCATAGGTCGACATGGCCCGCCGCTTAGCGGCATTTTCGCGCTCGTGGAAAGTCTCGCCGAAACGGAGAGGTCTCTCCCCCAAAAAGGGGATGCGTCGTCCCGCCGGTTCGGCGAAGGAACGGATGAAAGCAATTCGTCGAATCCGTGCAATTTTTCGACGAGAAGCTTGCATAGTTAAGCGAGGCGACCCGAGGGGCGCGGCCGGTTTCGGCAGCACCCTTCAACAACTGGATCCGGCGCGTTCGCGCGCCGGATCCAATTTTATCAGGGAATCACGGTCGCTTCGGACGAGGGGACTGTCGATATGCCTATGATGGCGATGTTCAGGCGATTGGAGCGCGCGTCGCCCATCGGCCTTCGTCATGTTGCACCGTCACCCGCGCTGCGGCCTTATGTGTCGAGCTTCTCGGTGTTCCACGCTGATCTGGCGGAGATCGACGAGCCGATGCGCGCCGATCTTCCGCAGCTGCGCTTCGTACTCGCCGGGCAGAGTGAGATGTCTTTGGCGGGCCGTCCGCCCGAACCCCTGCCGCCGATCAGCCTGGTCGGGCCGACGATGGCGGCCGCGCGATTCCGTGCGAAGGGGCCGATGCTGATGTTCTCCGCGGCGCTTCTGCCCGCAGGCTGGGCGGCGTTCGTGCGCGAGGATGCGATGCTTTATCGCGATCGGCAGATCGACGCGACGCACATCTTCCCGGCCGCTGGCGACGTCCTCGACGCGATGGCGAGGTTGCCGATGGTGTCGGCGATGACCGAGGCGCTCGATCGGTTGCTGATCGGCGCGCTGCCCGGACCGCGCACGCGCATCGATCTGTCGAGCCGCTTCACCGCGATCACCGACCGGTGGCTGCTCGGCGCGCCGTCGCCCGATGTCGGCGACCTGCTCGGCCAGCTCGAATTGTCGGCACGCCAGGTCGAACGGCTGGCTGGGCGTCTGTACGGCGCGCCGCCCAAGCTGCTCGCGCGCAAATATCGCGCGCTGCGTTCTGCCTCGCTGTTGCGTCACGATCCGGCGCAGTGGCAGGCGACCGCCGCCGAAGCCTTTTACGATCAGTCGCACATGATCCGCGAAGTGCGGCACTTCACCGGCCTCACCCCGCGCCGCCTGCAGATCGATCCGCCGATCATGATGCGCTTGAGCCTCGAACGGCGGAATTTGGACATCCTGCCCCCGCTCGCCGCCCTCACCTGAAGGGTTGACGCGAGGGGGCCGAACGCCCATTTGCCCAATCGGATCGAATCAGTCCGATTGAAGGGATGTCTGCGCGAGATGCGCCTGTCGAGCTTAGCCGATTATGCCGTCGTGATGTTGTCGGCCGCCGCCCGTCACGGGATTGGCGGGCGCCTGACCGCGACGAGCCTGTCCGAAGAAACCGGCGTTCCGCTGCCCACCGCACAGAAATTGATGGGGCGGCTGGCGGCGGCGGGGTTGCTCGTCTCCACACGCGGCACCGGCGGCGGCTTCGCGCTGGCACGTGGTCCGGGCGCGATCAGCCTGGCCGACATCGTCGAGGCGGTCGAAGGGCCGATCGCGCTGACGGCGTGCGTCGACGATCATCGCCACGATTGCGGGCTCGAAAGCGCTTGCCGGGTCAAGCCGCACTGGGGCGTCGTCAACGGCACGATCCGCAGCGCGCTGGGTGGTGTCAGTCTTGAGACCCTTTCCGGAGTTCAGGCGTCGGGAGTTTCGGCATGAGTGACGTCCGCAACGCCGAAGCGCAGGCCGCCGCCGATCGCGCGTCGACCTACGAATGGGGCTTCACCAGCGATATCGAGCAGGACTTCGCGCCGAAGGGGCTTTCCGAAGACACTGTCCGCTTCATCTCCGCCAAGAAGAACGAGCCCGAATGGATGCTCGAATGGCGGCTCAAGGCCTATCGCCACTGGTTGACGATGACGCCGCCCGACTGGGCGAAGCTCAACGTGCCGCCGATCGATTATCAAGACGCCTATTATTACGCGGAGCCGCGCAAGAAGGACGGCCCGGCGTCGCTCGACGAGGTCGATCCCGAAATCCTGCGCGTCTATGAGAAACTCGGCATCCCGATCGAGGAGCAGAAGGTGCTCGCGGGCGTCGAGGGCGCGCGCAAGGTCGCGGTCGACGCGGTGTTCGACAGCGTTTCGGTCGCCACCACCTTCCGCGCCGAGCTTGAGCGCGCGGGCGTCATCTTCCGTTCGATCTCGGAGGCGATCCGCGAATATCCGGATCTGGTGAAGCGCTGGCTGGGCAAGGTCGTGCCGATGCGCGACAATTATTTCGCCACGCTCAACTGCGCGGTCTTTTCGGACGGCACCTTCGTGTACATTCCGGAGGGCGTGCGCTGCCCGATGGAGCTGTCGACCTATTTCCGCATCAACGCGGAAAATACCGGCCAGTTCGAACGCACGCTGATCGTCGCCGACAAGGGGTCGCATGTTAGCTACCTCGAAGGCTGCACCGCGCCGATGCGCGACGAGAACCAGCTGCACGCGGCGGTAGTTGAACTGGTCGCATTGGACGATGCCGAGATCAAATATTCGACCGTCCAGAACTGGTATCCCGGCGACGCCGAAGGGCGCGGCGGCATCTACAATTTCGTCACCAAGCGCGCGCTCTGCCAGGGCAAGAACAGCAAGGTGTCGTGGACGCAGGTCGAAACCGGATCGGCGATCACCTGGAAATATCCCAGCTGCGTCCTGGCGGGTGAGAACAGCGTCGGCGAATTCTATTCGGTCGCGGTGACCAACAATCGCCAGCAGGCCGATACCGGCACCAAGATGATCCACCTCGGCAAGAATACGAAGTCGACGATCGTGTCGAAAGGCATTTCGGCCGGGCGTTCGGACAACACCTATCGCGGGCTGGTGCGTGTCGCCCCGACCGCCGAAGGCGCGCGCAACTTCACCCAGTGCGACAGTCTGCTGCTGGGCAGCACCTGCGGCGCGCACACCGTCCCCTATATCGAGGTGCGCAATCCCTCCGCGCAGATCGAGCATGAGGCGACCACGAGCAAGATCAGCGACGACCAGCTCTTCTACGCGATGTCGCGCGGGCTGGATCAGGAGGCGTCGGTCGCCCTGATCGTCAATGGCTTCGCGAAGGAGGTGCTCCAGCAACTCCCGATGGAGTTCGCGGTCGAAGCGCAGAAGCTGCTGGGGATCTCGCTGGAGGGTTCGGTCGGATGACCATCATTTTCTTCGTCATGCCGGACGTTTCGTATGGAAGCCAGAATGCTCAAGATTGAAAACCTCCACGCCGAAGTCGATGGCAAGGCGATCCTCAAGGGGCTGTCGCTCACGATCAATCCGGGCGAGATCCATGCGATCATGGGGCCGAACGGGGCGGGCAAGTCGACCTTGAGCTACACGCTCGCGGGGCGGCCCGGCTATGACGTGACCGAGGGCAAGGTGACGTTCGACGGGCAGGATCTGCTCGATCTCGAACCGCATGAGCGCGCGGCCGCCGGCCTGTTCCTGGGCTTCCAGTACCCGGTCGAGATTCCGGGCGTCTCCAACGTCCAGTTCCTGCGCGAGGCACTCAATGCGCAGCGCAAGAAGCGCGGCGAGGATGCGCTGTCGGGCGGCGATTTCCTCAAGCGCGCGAAGGTGCAGGCCGATGCGCTCGGCTTCAGCATGGACATGCTCAAGCGGCCGGTGAACGTCGGCTTTTCGGGCGGCGAGAAGAAGCGCAACGAAATGGTGCAGATGGGGATCATCGATCCCAAGCTCGCGATCCTGGACGAGACCGACAGCGGCCTCGACATCGATGCGCTGCGCGTCGTGTCCGACGGCATCAACCGGATCATGCGCACGCCCGACAAGGCGGTGCTGCTGATCACCCATTATCAGCGGCTGCTCGATTATGTGAAGCCGGACTTCGTCCACGTCCTCGCGGGCGGGCGCATCGTGCGCACCGGCGGCGCGGAGCTTGCGCACGAGCTCGAGCGCGAGGGCTACGGGACGATCGCGGCGTGACATTGGCGCTCCCCACGACGCGCGATGAAGATTGGCGCTGGTCCGACCTGTCGGCGCTGCCCGCGCTGGCGGATGCGGCCGCGAACGGCGGTGCCGTCGTGCCGCGCTGGATCGGCGAGGGGCCGCGCCTGCTGTTCGTCGACGGGCGTTATGATGAAGCTGCGAGCGACCCCGGCCCGGTGACGATCGGTGCGATCGACGCCGCGACCGATCATCCGCTTGGGCGCCTGGCGACGGGCGCCGGCTGGACGCTGTCACTCGATAAGGACGGCTTTGGCGGCACGATCGAGATCGTCCATATCGCGATCGGCGGGGCGAACCACGTACCCGCGCGCATCATGCTGGCCGAGGATGCGACCGCGTCGATCGTCGAGAGCTATATCGGCGATGGCTGGGCGAACCGGCTGACCCGGATCGACCTTGCCCGTTCGGCGCGGCTGATGCGCGCGATCCGGATCGATCAGGCGTCGGGTTTCACTTCGCTGCGCGACGAAGCGACGCTGGCGGGGGGCGCGAGCCTCGTCACCACGATCCTCGGCGCTGGCGAAGGCGGCACGCGGATCGATGCGCATATCGCGCTCGACGGCTCTGGCGCCTTTGCCGAACATGGCGGCGCATTGCTGGCGCGCGATGCCCAGCGTCACGACGCCGCGATCGTCGTCCGCCATGCCGCGGCCGAGGGCACCAGCCGCCAGCTGTGGCGCGCGGTGGCCGACGACAAGGCGACCACCAGCATGGCCGCCCGCGTCGAAGTCGCCCGCGACGCGCAGAAGACCGAAGGCGAGCAGTCTCTGCGCGGCCTGATGCTCAAGCGCACCGCGACGGTGAATCTGAAGCCTGAGCTCGAAATCTTCGCCGACGATGTGAAGTGCGCGCATGGCGCGACGGTGGGCGAACTCGACAAGCGCGCGCTTTTCTACATGGAGTCGCGCGGTGTGACGCCGGATCGCGCCAAGGCGCTGCTCACCCACGCCTTCATCGCCGACGCGCTCGACCGGATCGGCGATGCGCCGGCGCGCGAGGCGTTCCTCGCCGACGCCGATCGCTGGCTGGAGGCGCGCGCATGAACGCCCCCCAGAACAAATGGGCAAAGGACTTTCCGGCCATCCCCGAGGGCTGGCACTATCTCGACACCGCCGCCACCGCGCAGAAGCCGCGCCAGGTGATCGATGCGATCGAGCGTGCTTATGCGCGCGATTATGCGACCGTGCATCGCGGCGTCTATCGACGCTCGGCCGACATGACGATTGCCTATGAAGCGGCGCGCACCCGGGTCGCGCGCTTCCTCAACGCGGCCTCGCCCGACGAAGTCGTGTTCGTGCGCGGGGCGACGGAGGCGATCAATCTCGTCGCGCAGAGCTGGGGCGTCGCAAACCTCAAGGCCGGCGATCGCATCCTCGTATCGCAACTCGAACATCATTCGAACATCGTGCCGTGGCAGATCATTCAGGATCGCACCGGTATCGCAATCGACGTCTGCCCGCTCACCGAAGACGGCAAGATCGATCTCGACGCGGCCGAGGCGATGCTGACCGAAAGCCACAAGCTCGTGGCCTTCGCGCATGTCTCGAACGTGCTCGGCTCGATCCTCGATGCGAAGCGCGCGACCGATCTCGCGCATCGCGTCGGCGCGAAGATGCTGATCGACGGCTGCCAGGCGGTGCCGCGCATCGGCGCCGACGTGCAGGCGATCGGCTGCGACTTTTACGTCTTCTCCGGCCACAAGCTCTACGGGCCGACCGGCATCGGTGCGTTGTGGGCGAAGGGCGAGATCCTGAACGCGATGCCGCCGTGGCAGGGGGGCGGATCGATGATCGACCGCGTCACCTTCGCCAAGACCACCTGGGCGCCCGCGCCACAGCGTTTCGAAGCGGGGACGCCGAACATCGTCGGCGCGCTCGGCCTCCATGCCGCGATCGATTATGTCGATGCGATCGGTCTGCCCGTGATCCACGCGCATGAGGCGGCTTTGGTGCAGGCGGCGCGCGAGGCGCTGGGCGCGGTGAACAGCGTCCGGCTGTTCGGGCCGGCGGATTCGGCGGGCATCGTTTCCTTCGCGATCGAGGGGGTGCATCCGCACGACATCGGCACCATATTGGACGAAGGCGGGGTGGCGATCCGGGCCGGGCATCATTGCGCCCAGCCTTTGATGGAGCATCTCGACATTCCCGCCACGGCACGCGCGAGCTTCGGCATTCACAATGACGAGGCCGACGTCGCGGCGCTGGCAAAGGGCATCGAACGCGTAACACGGATTTTCGGATGATGGACGAGCAGGAACCAGTGAAGGTGGAAGAGGTCGAAGCCGTGGCGGCCCCGCCCAAGGCGCGCGTCGATCAGGTCGACGATGCGGCGCCCGCTGCGCCTGTTCGCCAGCGCGACTATCTCGGCGATTTCCTGGCGGAAAAGCCCAAGCCCCTGTCGGGCCATGAGCCGGGCGGCGATCTCTATGAGGGCGTGATCGACGCGCTCAAGGAGATTTACGATCCCGAAATCCCGGTGAACATCTACGAACTCGGGCTGATCTACGGCGTCGACATCACGGTCGATGGCCATGCCGCCGTCACGATGACGCTGACGACGCCGCATTGCCCGGTCGCCGAATCGATGCCGGGCGAGGTCGAGCTGCGTGTCGGCGCGGTGCCGGGGATCGGCTCCGCCGAAGTTGCGCTCGTCTGGGATCCGCCGTGGGATCCGCAGAAGATGTCGGACGAAGCCAAGCTCGAACTGGGGATGTTGTGATGACGACCACCACCCGCGCCCGTCCCGCCGCCCTCACGCTCACGGCCTCGGCCGAAGCGCGCATCGCGCATCTGATGTCGCAGGCGCCCGCCGACGCGATCGGCGTCAAGCTGTCGACCCCGCGTCGCGGTTGTTCGGGGCTGGCTTATTCGGTCGACTACGTCACCGAAGCCGATCCGTTCGACGAGAAGATCGAGACCCCCGGCGGCGCCTTCTATGTCGACGGCGGATCGATCCTCTATCTGATCGGGTCGACCGTCGAGTGGGTGGAGGACGATTTCACCGCCGGCTTCGTGTTCGCGAACCCCAACGCGAAGGGCAGCTGCGGCTGCGGCGAGAGCTTCACGGTCTGACCTGAGAAATCCTCCCCGATACGGGGAGGTGGCATGCCGAACGCATGACGGGGGGTTACCACCAGGCGAATGACCGGCTCATAACCCTGCGCCGCGATCGTCCCGGCCAGGAACCGCGCGCCGAACACCTCGACGAGCCCCAGCGCGATCGAGAAGATGCCGAGCGCGAGGCCGACCGTTGCGACGTCCATGATGCCCCCCTCCATCCTGTTGTTGCGATGCTGTATAGCAGGCGGGGAGCGAGGTGGGGACATGCCGAAACGCAAGCAGGATCTGGCGGCGCGCAAGACCGACGCGATCGGCGCCAGCGCCACGGGCGCAGGCGCGCTGGGCGCCGCGGCGATCGGATCGCTGATGCTGGGCGCGGTGGCGTTCGGCGCGGTCGCCATCGGCGCCTTCGCGATCGGGCGGCTCTCGGTGAAGCGCGCGCGGATCGGCACGCTGCGGATCGACAAGCTGGAGATCGGGGAAGTGGAGCGGGTGGGCGGTGATGGCGTCGATCAATAGTGAATCGAATTAATGGCATATCGATCCGATCCGGACGCGGATGCGCTGGCCGAATGTTGACGAACGGCGTCTCCTTTGCCCCTGCCAACGGGGAGGGAGCTTGCTCCAATTCGGACTATGTTCGAGACACGTTCACGATTTGATCGAGTAAGCCTGCGCGGCAGAAGACCGAGCAGGAGTAACAGGGCGTTGAGTCAGCTCTATTATGGAGACAATCTCGATGTCCTGCGCGAGCATGTCGCGGATGAGAGCGTCGACCTGATCTACCTCGATCCGCCGTTCAATTCGAACGCCAACTACAACGTCCTGTTCAGATCACCCACGGGCGGACAGTCCGACGCACAGATCGAGGCGTTCGAGGATACCTGGCACTGGAACGACAAGGCCGAGGATGCCTTCGATCGCGTCGCTCACAGCGGCAACACCAAGGCGTTTGACTTGCTGAACGCCATGCGCGCCTTCCTCGGCGAAAACGACATGATGGCCTATCTGGCTATGATGGCGGTGCGCCTGATCGAGTTGCATCGTGTGCTGAAGCCGACCGGAAGCCTGTACCTCCACTGCGATCCGACCGCGAGCCATTATTTGAAGCTGTTGCTGGATGGTGTTTTTGGTGCGGACAAATATCGCAACGAGATCGTGTGGCGGCGTACGACGAGTCACAATTCCTCCAACCGTTACGGGAAGATAGCCGACACCATCTTATTCTACACAAAGTCCGACAGTTGGACGTGGAACGACGTCAGGACCGCGTATAGCGAGGCCCAGCTTGGGCGATATCAAGAGGATCAGAACGGAAAGCTGTTTCGCGCGGAAAACCTCACGGCAGACCGGCGCAACTCGAATTCGGGTAAGTTCGAATGGCGCGGAACCACACCGCCGTCCACGAGAGGTTGGGCTTACTCGATCGAACAGCTTGAGCAGTGGTGGAGCGAGGGGCGTATCCTGAAGAAGCGGGACGGATCGCCGCGCATGGATGGGCTGAAAATCTATCTGGAAGGCCTCGAAGGGCAGAAACTGCAGTCCGTTTGGACCGACATTCCTCGAATCGGCAACACTTCGGCGGAAAGGCTTGGCTATCCGACGCAAAAGCCGGTTGCGTTGCTAGAGCGGATCGTGGCGGTGTCGTCGAATGAAGGCGACGTCGTACTCGACCCGTTCTGTGGGTGCGGCACGGCTATCCATGCCGCGGAGAAGCTCGGGCGCCGCTGGATCGGAATCGATGTTACGCACCTGGCGATCAGCCTGATCGAGAAGCGGATGCGGGATGCATTTCCCGAGGTCCAACTCGCAGTCGAAGGCACCCCGAAAGACCTCGCCTCTGCCGAAGACCTCGCCGCGCGGGACAAATATCAGTTTCAGTGGTGGGCGGTGTCGATGGTCGATGCAATGCCGTTCGGGGGCAAGAAGAAGGGGGCCGACGGCGGGATCGACGGGATCATCTATTTCAAGCCCGACGGGCGGCGGACCGAGAAGGCTCTGGTGTCGATCAAGGGCGGCCAGAATGTCGGCGTTCAGATGATCCGCGAGCTGCATTCGGCGATGGAGCGCGAGAAGGCGCCGTTGGGCGTGTTTGTCACCAAGACCTCGCCATCGAGCGTGATGGAGAAGGAGGCCGCCGCCGTTGGACGTTTCCATTCGGAAGCGACCGGCAAAAGTTATCCGCGGCTCCAGATTCTGACATTGGCCGAATTGTTTCAGGGTAAGCGGCCCGACATTCCCTATGTCGATCCGACGGCCGCCTTCAAACAGGCTGCGCGCGAAAGCACCGCCCGTCAGCCGATATTGCTTTAGGGTCGCCATCGCCGCCTTGGCACCTTCACAAGTAAAGCGATGCTGGCGAGAGGAAGGACGCCTACGCGCGCAATGTGCAGTAGCGATGTGCCTGCCGCATGAGCGACGACACGATGCGTTGATCCGCTACGATATCGCCACTCTTCAATAACGCGCGAAGAGCGGCGGGTTTCGTTCGCTGGCGAACTGGCGGAAATGGCTGTCGGGATAGGTCAGGGGCGTCTGGCTGGCGGTGTCGAGCCGGGCGATCTCGTCGGCGGAGAGCGTGAGGTCGGCGGCGGCGAGATTGTCGCGCAACTGGTCGTCGCTGCGCGCGCCAATGATGACGCTGGTGACGCCGGGTCGCGCGAGCAGCCAGGCGAGCGCGACCTGCGCGGGGGATACGCCGTGCGCATCGCTAATCGCGGCGGCGACATCGACGACGGCGCGGGCGCGGTCATTGTCGGCGCCGGTCAGGCGGTTGCTGCGCGCGAGGCGGGTGTCGGCGCTGTCGGCGCCGTCGCGGAACTTGCCGGACAGATAGCCCTGGGCGAGTGGGCTCCAGATCACCGCGCCCACCCCCTGATCGACGCCGCAGGGCAGCATCTCATGTTCGGCATCGCGGACGAGCAGCGAGTATTGAATCTGCTGGCCGATATAGCGTTCGTAGCTAAGCCGGTCGGACAGGCCCAGCGCCTTCATCAGCTGCCACCCTGCATGGTTCGAACAGGCGACGTAGCGGACCTTGCCGGCGCGGACGAGATCGTCGAGCGCGCGCAGCGTCTCTTCCATCGGCACCAGCATGTCGGGGCCGTGGACCTGATAGATGTCGATCCAGTCGGTGCCGAGGCGCTTGAGGCTCGCATCGCACGCTTCGATCAGGTGGCGGCGGCTGAGACCCCGCCCATTGGGGCCGGGTGAGGTGACGTTGAACGCCTTGGTCGCGACGATCACGTCGCGGCGCTTGGTGCCCAGCGCTTCGCCGAGAATCTCCTCCGATCGGCCAGCGGCATAGGTGTCGGCGGTGTCGAACCAGTTGACCCCGGCGTCGATGCACAGATCGATCTGGCGCTTCGCCGTGTCGATCCCGGTGGTGCCGATCGCGTCGAAATAGCCGCCCTTGTCGTTGAAGGTCATCGTGCCGAAGCCGATCACCGACAGGGCAAGGCCCGACCGGCCCAGGAAGCGCGTTTCCATGATTCTCTCCCGTTATCGGGAGGAGACTATCAGCGCGTCGCGCCCGGCTTCCATAAAATGTCGCCGCGGCCTTCGAGGTTGAGGAAGCGGGCGAGGACGAACAGGAGGTCCGACAGCCGGTTCACATAAGCGAGGCCGGCAGGGTTGAGGCGGATGTCGGCACCGGCGGCGACGGCGGTGCGCTCGGCACGGCGCGCGATGGCGCGGGCAAGGTGGACGGCGGCGGACGCGGGGTCGCCGCCGGGCAGGATGAAGCTGCGCAGCGGCGCCAGCGACTCGTTCATCAGGTCGATCTCGCGTTCGAGCCGTTCGACCTGCGAAGGGATGATGCGCAGCGTCATCTCGCCGGGGGCGAAGTCGTCATCGTCGGCCGCCGGGGTGGCGAAGTCGGCGCCGAGATCGAACAGCTCGTTCTGGACGCGCGCGAGCATCGCGTGCTGCGCCTCGGGCATCGGATGGATCAGCGCGACGCCGATCGCCGAGTTCAGCTCGTCAATATCGCCGATCGCGGCCATGCGCGGGGCGGCTTTGGACAGGCGCGATCCATCGACCAGGCCGGTTTCGCCCTTGTCGCCGGTGCGCGTGTAGATCTTGTTGAGGCGGACCATTGCGGGTGCAGTGTTACTTGCGGCTCATGATGAGCAGCAGGATGACCAGGATAACGGCGATCGCCTGAAACGCGATGCGCATCCGCATCATCTTGTTCTGCTTCAGGCCCGACTGGCTGACCCCGCCGCCCTTCAGATCGGCTTCGGTGGTCTGCAAGAAGGCGATCACGCCGCGGACGAGGGCGACCACGGTCGCGAGCATCGCCGCCAGGATTGCGATGAAGAAGAAGGTGTTCATGGGGGCTGTCTTAACCCCGCACGCGGTTCCGCGCCAGCAATGTTGCCAATCGCGCCTACGATACCGATATTCAGAGCATGAACCTGATATCGATTCTCGTCGGCCTCGTCGCGCTCATCGCGGCCCTGGTCGCCTTCATCCCGCTGCTCGGCTGGATGTACTGGCTGATCATCCCCATCGCGATCGTGGGCTTCGCGATCGGCCAGTTTTCGAAGAGCAGCGCGGGGCGCAACCTCAACCTGCTCGTCATCGTCGTCGGCGCGGTGCGGCTGAGCATCGGCGGCGGGATTTTCTAAAGTCTTCGTCATTGCGAGTGTGACGAAGCAATCCTTTCCGTAGTCAGGAGTGGATTGCTTCGTCGCGTTTCAGGCTCCTCGCAATGACGAGGTTTACGGTCAGGCGTTCGGGAAGTTGCCCGCGACCGCGATCTGTTCGATCGTCTTGCGGTCGCTCTTGACCTCACGCTCGCGCAGGCCTTCCGGCAGGGTCGAGGCGTCGGCCGGGCGGCCCACCACGGCTGCGGCTTCGACGCGGTAGCGATCGGGAACGCCGAGTTCCTTGGCGGCTTCGGCGAACTCGACACCAGTCATGCCGTGCGCGGCCAGACCCATCAGATGCGCCTGGAGCGCGAGGCTCATCCATGCCGAGCCGGTATCGAAGCTGTGGCTGTGGCCGGGATGCTCGCCCATCATCGTGTCCGATACGAAGAAGATCAGCACGCCGGCTTCTTTCGCCCAGCTCTGGTTGAAGGGCACGAGGAGGTTGAGGAAGCGATCCCAATTGGCATCGCCCTTCACCGCGTAAAGCAGCGTCCAAGGCTGGTAGTTATAGGCGGACGGCGCCCAGCGCGCGGCATCGAACAGCGTGCGCAGCTCGGCCTCGGTCAGCGCGGTGCCGTCGAAAGCGCGGGGGCTCCAACGGTCGAGGAACTGGTTGTGGATCTGGGTGTCGCTGGTGCGGTCGGTCATCGAAAATCTCCTTGGGAGCGAAAGGGGTGCCGGGCGACCGTGGGGGGGGGCAGGGGCCGCCCGGCGGGGGTGAGCGTTTAGCGGCGGCGGGCGTCCACGCTGTAGGCGCCGGCCCCGAAGGCGACGATCTGCAGCAGGCCACCGGCCATCGCGATATTCTTGAAGAAGTGGATGAACTGGTTCTGATCGGCGAAGTCGGCGTGGAAGCCGAGCGCGGTGACGACACTGAACAGCGCCAGGCCGGCCGCGACGATCCGGGTGCGATAGCCCGCGATCAACAGCAGGCCACCGACGACCTCGATCGCGATCGCAACGCCCAGCGCCACTTCGGGAAGCGGCAGACCCGCCGAGCGGATGTAGGCGAGGTTATAGGCCGGCGCGCTGAGCTTGGCGAAGCCCGACAGCACGAAGATGGCGGCGATGCCGACGCGGCCGATCAGCGGCAGCGCGGCGAAGGGAAGGCCCGAGCCGACGGCGACGCGGGTCGGGGCGGTGATCGTTTCGTGGCGCATCAGATGCACTCCTCACAAGTCCGTGGGGCGCCGCGACGGCGTCCGATGGGTGGTTTGTGGGCCTCAATCCGGCTTCGAAACAGACGAATAAGATGAAACGATTTGTTCGATCAAATCGAAAAGCTGTCGACGAGCAATCCGGGCAGTTCGGGTGGAAGATCGCGGGCGAGAAAGCCGATCGGGCCGATCTTCCCCGCCGCAATGCGCCCAGCGGCACCGTGGAGCCAGACGCCCCATGCTGCGGCCGCTCGAGGCTTGAGGCCCCGGGCGAGCAGCCCGCCGATCGTTCCGGCCAGCACGTCGCCCGACCCGCCGGTGGCGAGGCCAGGGCACAGGCTTGCATGGACCAACGGCGGCTGGCCCGGCGCGGCGATGATCGTCCTCGCCGCCTTGAGGACGACGACGGCGCCGAAGCGTTCGGCGACATCCTGCGCGATCGTGGTGGGATCGTCGGCGACATGATCGCGCGGGTGACCGGTCAGCGCAGCCATTTCGCCATGATGGGGGGTGAGGACGACGCGGCCGCGATGCGCGGCGATGGCGGGGCCGAGATTGCCGGCGCAAGATATCGCGGCGGCATCGAGCAGCACCGAGCAATCCTCGCGCGGGCCGGCGAGCGCCCGGGTCACGAGTTCGGCGGTCCCTTCGCCCTCGATCATGCCGGGGCCGAGGATCAACGTGTCGCAGCGCCCGATCAGATCGACGATATGATCGGCGGCCTCGGCGGCGATTTCGCCCAATGCATCGGCGGGCAACGCGATCATCGCGGCTTCGGGCACCAGCACGCCCAGCGCCATCGCGGCGGACGCGACCGTCGCCATCTGCAGCTTGCCCGCGCCGACACGCAGCGCCGCCTCCGCCGTCAGCCGCAGCGCGCCGGGAACGAAGGCGCCGCCGCCGACCAACAGCACGCGCCCGCGGTCATTCTTGTCGTCGGTGCTCTCCGCCTTGGGCAGCGGGTGCGCCTTGAGCCAGGCCGGATCGAGCGCCTCGATCATCCGCGCGCTGCGACGATCGGGTCGGGTTCGTCGGTGACGGGCACTGCCTGTGCCTCGACCGGCGCGGTGACGTTGTAGCGCGCGAGGACGAGGTTGCCGTCGCGGCCCTTGGTGGGATCGAAGCGATATTCGGTGATCGAGCAATTGGCGACGTCGCCTTCGGCATCGATCGCCAGGATCGCCCGCTCGTCCATATTCTCGACGATATAGCGCAGGCACAGGACAACCACCTGGTGCGCAAAGATCATCACGCGGCGCCCGGAATAATGGAGCGACACGGTGTCAAGCAGCGAGCGCAGACGCAGGATGACGTCGCACCAGCTCTCGCCGCCCGGTGGCCTGTGGTAGAATTTGCCCAGGATTCGGCGAAACTCGGCCTGTTCGGGCAGATGGTTGCGGATGCCGAGGCTGGTGAGCCCGTCGACGATGCCGAACTCCTTCTCACGCAGCCGCTCGTCGCAGCAGATCGGCTCGTCCTCGTCGGCGCCGCCGGCCGCGCGGAACAGCTTGGCGGTTTCCATCGCACGCAGATAGGGCGAGGCGATGATGACGTCGGGGCGCTCCTCGGTCGGGTTTTCGGCGAACCAGCGGCCGAGCGCGTCTGCTTGTTCGCGGCCAAGGTCGCTTAAGGGCACGTCGACGTCGCGGCCTTCGATCGCGATCCGATCATGTCCGGCGTCGTCGGCAAAATCGCGCGCGACATTGCCGGCGCTCTGCCCGTGGCGGACGATCCAGAGGCGGGCGGGCCAGCGTTGCGCCATCATGCGCCCCCGAACGTGTCGCACATGCGCGGATCGCCCGAATCGAGGCCCTTCTTGAGCCACTTCTGGCGATCGGCGGCGCTGCCATGGGTGAAGCCTTCGGGCACCACCACGCCCTGCGACGCCTTCTGCAGCGTGTCGTCGCCCACTGCGGCGGCGGCGCGCAGGCCCTCCTCGATGTCACCGGGTTCGATCACGCCCTTGGTGTTGGCGGCCCAGACGCCGGCATAGCAATCGGCCTGCAACTCGACCTTGACCTGCAGCGCGTTCGATTGGCCTTCGGACAGGCGCGCCTGCTGCTGACGTACCTGTGCGAGGCGGCCTTCGAGATCCTGGATGTGATGGCCGACTTCGTGCGCGATCACATAAGCCTGCGCGAAATCGCCCGGCGCGCCAAAGCGGGTCGACAGTTCGTCGAAGAAGCTGGTGTCGAGATAGATGCGCTTGTCGGCGGGGCAATAGAACGGTCCGGCGGCCGATTGCGCCGCGCCGCAGCCCGACTGGGTGTTGCCGGGATAGAAAGCGAGGATGGTCGGCTCGTAACGGCTGCCCGATGCCTCGAAAATCTTGCCCCAGACACGCTCGGTCGAGCCGAGGATCTTGAGCGAGGTGGATTGGACGGGGCTCTTTTCGCCAGCTTCGCCCGATCCCCCACCCGGCCGCGTATCGGCCGGACCCTGCTGCATCTGGCCTTCGGTTGCGACTCCGATCAGGCTGAGCGGGTTGATCCCCATCACCAATGCCAGGATGCCAAGGACGACGATCCCGCCGCAACCGATCCCGCCACGCCCGAAGGCGAGGCCGATCGGCAGCCCGAATCCGCCGCCGCCCGACCGGACCTCGTAATTGGTGCTTTCCGCCTCGTCATCGAGCCGCATGGGCCATCCCTCTCCTGCTCCAAGCCTTTAAAGACTCCGCAGCGAGCAGGGTTCCTTGTGCCCGCGCCGATCCGCTTCTATAGGCCACCCCACCAGCGAAGTCGGGGAGTGGCGCAGCCTGGTAGCGCATCTGGTTTGGGAGCCGAAACTCTACTGGCCCCTAGCGCTTTGAATTAGCGCGCTTTTCCACCTTATCAGCCGCCGCCGGTTCGGGACTATTCCGGGACTTCTCCGCTGCGAGCATCGCCGATCGCACGTCATCCTCGATCGCGTGGGCGTATCGGGCGGTCGTTGAAATATCGACATGGCCGAGCAATTTCTGCGCGACTTTGAGATTGCCCGTCGCGCGCAGGATACGGGTGCCGGCGGTGTGGCGCAGATCGTGGAAGCGGAAATCCTCAATGCCGGCATCGGCGAGCGCTTGGCGCCACTTGCGCGCCCATCCCTGCTTGCTGAACGGATAGCGCTGGCCCGCGAGCCGGCGCGGGCGATCGGGACGGGGCGGTGACGGGCGTTCACACACATAGGTGAAGACGCGCGGTCCAACCTTCGGCCGCGACCGAATGATCTCCATCATGCGCGGGGTCAGCGGAAAGCTGTGGTCGACGTGGGTGCGCTTGCCGGTTCCCTTCGTCCTCACAACGGCGCGGCCATCGTCAAGATCGACGCGGTTCCACAGCAGCTCGATGACGGCGGTGCGACGCTGCCCCGATAGCATCGCGAATTCGGCGACGGCGGCGAGATCCTCGGGCAGCTCGGCGAACAGCTTGGCTTCCTCGGCGGGCTTCAGCTCACGCACCCGTTCCTTGGGTTCGGAGAGGCGATGCGCGCGCCACTCTGCATAGGGCGCGTCGTAACCGCTCTTGCGGATGTAGGCCCATACACGGCCGGCGATCTCAAGCTCGCGGTTGACGCTGGCGTTGCTGATCAGGGTCGCGCGCCCCTTCGCCTTTTCGCCGCGTCGCCGGGCGACATAGTTGCGCTCGATCTCGGCGAACCCGAGCTGGTGCATGAAGGTGGTGGCGCCAAGCAGGCGGCGCAAATGTTCGAGCTGCCCTTCGGTGGTCTTGGCGTTGCCTTCGAACTGACCGACCATTTCCCACCATAGGCCGAAGCCTTGGTCGAGCGTGATCTTGGGCACCACCTTGAGGCCGCTCGCGATCTGCTTGCGCAGCGTCGCTTCATAGGCGTTGGCATCGGACTTGGCCGTGCACATTGTCGAGCCGCTGTAGCGCGTGCCCTTGAACTGGAAATCATAGTGGTAGAACCGGCTCTTGACCGGCTTATAAACGCTCATGGGATCAGGCGCGCGCCCGGTCGCGCTGCGAGAAGGGGATGATCACTCCGGGCTGATGGCGCACCGGGCGGCCCTTTGGGGGCTGGGCAGGCTGGCATGGCTCTTCCCTCCGCACGCGGCTCGCAAGATAGTCGGCGCAGTCCTCTGGCCGATACATGATCTTGCGCTCGCCGAGCGCGACATACCGAATCGCGCCCGCCTTGCGTAAGCGGCGCAGCACCTTCTCGCAAACGCGCAGCTGCTCGGCGGCCTCGGCCGAGGTGAGGAGCTGGCCCGTCATCGCGGCAAATCTGTCGTGCGCGACAGGCGACGGACGTAATCGTCCATCATCATGCGGCCGGCGGCGCGGTCCTCTTCAATCCATCGCGCAATCAGGCGCTGGGAGGACAGGCGCGCCTCTTTGCCGATCTCGGCATCGCGGGATCGGCCGTTGCGCGTGATGCGGTCGGCCATCGCCAGCGGCGCCAGTTGCCGCCCGCGAATGCGCAAGCGATCCTGAAAGGCCATCCGGTGCGCAGGGCAGCAAAAGAGCTGTCCCGGCTGGGAGCCTTTCAGGGGCGCAAGGCACTCCGCGCAGGCGGATGTAGTGCCGCGAGACGCCGCTTTCGCCACAGGGGCCGTTTCAGGCGGGGCGTGGTCCACGGCCTAGACTTCGCGAAAAGCCACGATGTCGAAGCCGGTGCGGTCGCGCACATTCCACTTCCATCCGAAGATGTCGGCGATTTCGGTCGCGGTGGCGCCATTCCTCATGCGAACCTCGACGATGGCGTCGCGGGACAGGCCTGCCGGAAACGGGCCGCAGCCGGGCCAGTTAGTCCAAGGGTTGTCTGCGGCGCTCATGCGGGCACCCGCCCGGCATATGGCGCTGGCCGCAGATCTCGCGGCAGATAGAGCGGGTGGGCTGGAAAGCCTTCCTTGGTCAGCCGTAGTGCATACGGCTCGCCGCCATACTGCTCAATCCAACCGAGCATCGTTTCGTCTTGGTCAATGTGCCCACCGTGGGCACCCCAAGCGCAGACGATAACCCCTGCCCGGTCGAGCGCGTTTCGTACATGACGCTGATTGTCGGGGCCGACCGGATCGGGGCCGCTGCCCGTCATGCGCAGCACGGCGCTCGGGTCGGTCGCGCGCCACGCGAAGAGGTTGACCACCTCCATGCGGTCGTATCCCCAAGCCTTGGCGAAGGCGACGCAGCGACGAATCGTTGGATCGTCCTGATCGCCATCGGCGGTGCTGGGGTTCAACATGACGAAGAGAACCGACTTCGGCTCGCCGAGCGGCGCGCCAGCGCCGTCCTTCGCGATCGAGCCGTCATCATCTTCGAGCCAGTCCCAATTCGCGTTGGTCCCGGTGCCGCGCCATTCGCGCCAAAGGTGATAGCGGTAGTTCCCGCACGTCGAGATGACGGCGCCCTGCGACACATATGTCATGCGGTTCCCTTCCGAGCGAGGCGGCTCGCATGGGCGAGCTTGGCCGTGGCAAGAATTGTCGGCTTCAATTCCGGCGAGGCTTCGTCAAACGCGAGCCGCGTCTTGTGGCGCCCCCCGTTTAGCCGAGGCAAAAGGGCGCGCGGGATCTCGGCCCAATTGTTCGGATCGGTGTTGGTCCGATCGCCGTCGAGGCACTTTAGCGCCTGCCCGGCGGGCAGGGGGCCATTCGCTTCTTCCCAACGGATCAGGTGAACGGCGCGCCAGCGCGATTGGAGTGGCAAGCCGTCGTGGATCTTGCGCTCGACGTAGCCTTCCTTGCTGAGGCGTTCGGTCCCGATCGGCTTGTAGAGCTTCACCGCGACGCCCCGACGTTCGCCGGGCTTGAACCGGGTGGCGGCGCTGTTGGGATGATAAGGCATCGTCTTGCCCTTGTTGGCGGGCACCTGTCCTTTGGCGAAATGACCGCTGCGACCAGTGCGCCAGCCCTTACGCTTTCGGAGCGCGTGCAGGTTTGCGGCCGACACGTCCTCGCGATCAAAGGCGACCGAAAAGCCGCGGTGATAATCGGCGATCGGCATCGAGCGGTTGGTTTCCAGCCAAGCAAGCTCGGCTGGGCTGTAGGGTATCGATCGCCCCTTCACGACGGTGACTTGTCCTGGAGCATCGTGAGATGCGGACGGAAACGGTCGCCGTGATTGGCGAGGATCGTAACTGCCTTCAACTGCAGATCCGCGTTGCGGATGATCTGGTCGGAGAGTGACACGATCGCATCGGCGCGCTGCGCCTCGGCTTCGATCTGCTCGGCCGTCATGCTTTCCTCGCCGAGCCGCTCCAGCTGGGCGAAGAGGTGATTGTTCAGATCGATAAGCTTGTTCTTCATGCGGCTTTCCTTTCGGCGGTGCCGTCGCGCTGCGCGGCGAAGGCGAGTTGGAGGTCGATCGTGTCGGCGCGCAGGGTGAGGGCGCGGCAGATCACGAAGTTGCGGCGATCGGCGAAGCGCGAGATCCACCAGTGCATGGCGAGCAGCGCTTCGTGTCGATCGGCGGCTAAGCGATCGTCGGGTGCTGCCTCGCGCTTGGCCTGGGCGCCCTTGATCGTGGTCGCCAGCTCGACGAGCAGATCGTCGCGGCCGATGTCATTGAACGCGTATAGCCAGCCCGCCTCGCCGAGGTCGGCCGCGCCCAGCCAGATCGCCTCGATCGCCTCCATCATGCGATAGCGTTGGGCGCGGACCTGTTCGGTCATCTTGCCGGCGTCGACCATCGCCGGCCACGCCCGCCGCCGCTCGTCGAGCATCCAGCGGGCGAACTCGGCGAACTCGGCGTGGAAGCCGTCGAGCGCATGGGCGGGCGCGTCCTGCGCGAAGGTGGGGGCGTTCATGCGTCGCCCAGCACGCGGCGGGCGTGGACGAAGTTTTCGTATCCGGCTTGTTTAGCGGCGACGTCGAGCGCGCGGGCGTGCTGAATGCCCTCCGCGCGCTTGATCGTCTTCGCCAAGCTCTTGATGCCGGGAATCGACATCGGCCTGCGATGCTTATAGTCGGCCGCCATCACGTCAGAGCCAGTTTGTGCTGACGCGCGGTCAGGATCGCGGCGCGCTGGGCGAGGTTGGAGGCGTGGCCGATCAGCTCGCCGAGATCCGCGCCCGTGACGCGGCTGTCGATCAGCTTGTCGACCATCGCTTTGGCCATCGTTGCGGCGCCGAGCTGGCCGACATGGCGGAACAGCGCTTCGCTGGTGCGCAAGCTGTCCAGCGCCTGACGGCGCCGGCAGGCCTCGATGGGCGGGTGTGCGGGGTTCATACCGCGCGCAGTGCGCGGATCAGCGCGCGGTCCCAGCAATCCTCAAGCTGCTCGCCCGATACATCGGTGCGATAGACCATCATCTTGCGCGTCTTGGTCTGCTTGGTCGCCATCGCGTCGCGGAAGCCGTCGACGTTGAAGCGAACCGTCTCGCCGCAGGCGCTGGCGAACTTGGTGAAGTCGGAGAACAGGGTGGTTTCGGGCGTCCAGCCATGGGCGCTGCGCGCCCCCTCGGTGCGACTGCGATACCATTCGTCGAAGAGGATCATCGGGTCGGTATTGGCAACGATCGGTGCGGGATCGTTGCGGAGAGATGGGCTGCGCATCGGTGCCTCCATTCGTGATTGAACGGCGCACTGTTGCGATAGTAGCAACCTACTCGTCAAGGAGTAAAATTGCTACTATCGCAACATATTGGATCGGCGTTGATTTTTGTTCTCTTCTTGTTCCATTTTGTGTGTGGCGACTCGGAGGCTTCGCATGAAAACGGCGGTGAGATGGTATCGGGCTATGCGTGGAAAATCGGCCTGTGGGCCGTGGAGAGGTGATCTCGGCGAAGCGAGGGGGGACGCTGCCGAGTTGGATCTCGGAGCCTATGACGAATGGGGTCAATGGTTCGACAGCGTGCCTGGATGGATACAGGCGGCCTATGCGATCGAGGATGTCGAGGATGCGGCTTAGCGCATCACTTTTGGAGGGCGTCCGGCATACCATTCCACGCGTCCGACAATTTGGAAGTCGCCCTCGTGGATCATGATGTCTTTATGCTTTGGGTTGGTCGAGCAGGGCACAAGGCGCGCCGGGTCAGCCTGAAACTGTTTGAACGTCGTCTCGCCTTCCGCGTTGAGAACGACGTAGTAGCGATCGGGATATAAGGCCCGATCGCTGGGGACGAAGACGACAATCCCCCCGTCGCCAATGACCTTATCCATCGAATCGCCGACAACCCGTAGTGCGACGGCGTCGCTGGGCATATCCTCCTCTGGCATGGGGATCGTCCCAAGAGGTTCTTGGATTGCCTCGCGCCAATTCCCGGCGGCTACGCTTCCGATCACCGGTATGCGCCGCGTGTCCATGGCTCCTGGCACGGACGCACGCTGATCTTCGCCGAGAAGGCGACGAATGATGTCCATCTCAGGTGCGGTAAAGCGGCGAGTTCCGTGCATCGCCTTGCTGACTTGGTCAGGCGTTAAGCCCAGCTCGTTCGCGAGCCGCACCTGCTTAATCCCTTGAGCCTTCATGGCTTGTTTGATGCCGTCGATGTCCATTGGCCCATGTTGCGGATGGCTGCGACTATCGCAATTTCTACTATGGCAACTTTTTGCTTGCAGTGATGTTGCCATTATCGCAATAACACCGACATGGACGTTACCGACTTATCCGCCGCGATGCAGCTCTCAGCCGAACAGGCGGGTGTGTTCTTAGATGGCCTCGGTGGGACCGTGGCCGTGTCTCGGCTGGCGTTCACCCCGGTGACGACCGTCCATGGTTGGCGCCGCGTCGGCATGTCCGAAGCGCGATTTGACCACGTTCGGTTGGCTGCAACCGCGCGCGGAAAGGGTGAGGAACTGGCGGCTGCGATGGCCGCCCTCGCCGATGGCGAGGCGGTATAGATGGGCGAGCCTCGCAATCCGTCAGCCGCGCTCCATTTTGGCGACAAGGTGTTCTGCATAGGCCCTACGAGCCTTAGCATCGACCCGACGGTTCCTCTCCCGACACCATTGCACCATGTCGGCAACATTCGGATTGGCTTTGACGACTTTAACGCCCTTACGCTCCATGCCGTAGATGACCGGGGTGACCGCGACGATGAACGCCTCAAAAGTGGGGTGGACCTCGTCGTCGCACGCATCCCGGAAGGCCGGATACTCTTCCTCGGATGGCCAGAGGATGGCCTGAACGACCAATGGCATGGTCTTCTCCTTTCAGTCGGTGATGGCACAGCGACTGTAGCCGACGCCGGGGGCGGGGCAACCGCTCCCGGCGGAGGGGCCGACCAGCCATGACCTTTCCGGGGGGCTTCGACATGGGGGCGAACTTCGAGCTGAGCGTGGCCATGGCCGCGTGCGCGGTCGGCAGCATCGGCGCGGCGTTGTTCTGGCTGATGATGCTGGTCGACGGGCTGCTGTTCGAAGTTCGTCGCCAGTGGGGCGTTGGCGGCATGTGGGAGCGCGAAACCCGCGCCCACGCCGACGATCACGCTGCCGACAATGATCTGTCCCCTGTGCATGCCGGCTGGAATGCGGCCGAAACGATTGACCGCACCAGTGGGGAAATCACGGAATTCGCCACTGGAACCCGGATTACCGTCATGTGCGGGCAGCTGCCATGCGCCGTCCCGACCTCAGACCAACATCTCTGGCGGCGGATCGCGACCGTTCCCTACGGCCGAGGCGGTGACGCATGATCGACGCGCTCGAACCTCGCAAACAGCGGCTCAAGAACGCTGTCGACGATCTCGTCGGCGCGGTTGGTGGTGCCGAGAAGGCGCCGCACTACACCCGTCTCAAGCGTCCGCAATCGTTCGGCGAATATGCGTCGATCGACCATCCCGATCGCTGGGCGCCGCTCGATGTCATCGCGGACCTTGAGCGCAACACCCGCCATCTGCCGGGCGCGCCGCACGTCACCCGCGTGATGTGTGCCGAGGCGGGCGGCGCCTTCGTCAAGCTGCCCGACGGCGGGACGCCGGGCAGCTGCTTTCATCGCACGCTCGCCGAACTGACGATCGAATATGGGGAAGTGGCAGCGCACCTGATCGCCGCGCTCGGCGATGGCAAGCTGTGCGCGGATGACGTGAAGCAGCGCCGTCTGATCCCCGAAGTGGACGATGCCCTGGCGAAACTGGCGCAGCTGCGAATGCAGCTTGAGGCCGTCGAGCAGGGAGGCTGATCATGGCGGGGGGCTATGCCATCACCAATCGCGGGCAGGATGCGCTGATCGCGTGGCTGATCGCCGAACCGACGATGCGCGGTGTCGAGCTGAGTATGCGCTACGGCCATGGCGTCCGCGAGCTGATCCTCGGCAACGATCTGCCCGGCACGGTCGAGGCGCTGATTATCGAAAGCGTGACGCGCGGTGCCGTCCCCGTCGCGCTGTGGGAAATTCCGATCGAGGATGACGGTTGCCCCTTGTCATCCTCGCAGGGCGGCGGTGCGCCACCCCCAATGCCGGCATCCGACCCCGCCGGCACCATTAGCGCGCCGTCGCCCGCCCTTGCTCCATTGCCGGCCTATCTCGGCGAACGGGCGATCGGGCCGATAGTGGCCGTCGATCGGATCGGCGCGGTCGACCGGGTCGTGGCGGGCGGCTGGGCGCTGCGCTTTTCGGGTGTCGCGCTCGCGCTCGACGATGCGACGGCGGATGCCGCGTGCGTGGCGCTTGCCGCGAAGCTGGGCCGCTCGTTGGGAGCGCGGTTGTGATGGCCGCGCACGCGCTGCCGCCGGCACTGGTCGCGGCGAACGATGCGTTGGAGCCGTGCGTCTATGGCGGCGGGATCGACGCGGCGGCGATGCCGGCCGGCGCGGTCGACGCGTGGGTGCGCAATGCGCAGCCGGGGGCAAAGACGATCTATGCGCGCGGGCATCTGCCGCGCTGGGCGAAGGGGCCGGCGATCGTGCGCGACTATGCCGCGATCCGGCTCGTCGCGCTGACGCAGACGCGCGGGGCGGACGGTATCTGCGAATATTGGGTCGAGCGGACATCGGCCGCCTTCGCCGAACTGCCGGGTCCGCCACCGCCGCCCCGGCCGCGTCGCGGCGATGACGAGGCGCAGCTGCTCGAACTGCTCGGCGAGATCGCGGAAGCTGGTCAGCCGTGCCCCAGCAATTTCGACCTCGCGCACGCGCTCGATATCTCCGGGCCGGATCGAGTGAAGTATCTGCTGCACTGCCTGCAACAGGCCAGCCACATCACGCGGGCGGCCAGCGATTGGGCGCCGGGCCGGATCGTCACGATCGTGGCGACGGGCAAGGCGACAACGGTCGCCGAAGGGGTGCGGCGGTGACGATCGTCGCCATCTCCTGCGCGTGCTGCCCGGCCGAGGGCGAGGCGATCGAGCTGGTGAACCCACGCGAGGATCAGCTGCTCTACGGCTATCTACCGCTCGGCTGGCGGCTGGCGGAGGGCGATCGTTTGATCTGCCCGGCCTGTTCGGTGCGGTTCGTCCACCTCTTCGAAGGCGTCAAGCCGGCGGTGCTGGCGCGGCTGGATCGGCACGGCCCGTCCGCACTGGGCGAGATCGCGGCGATCGTCGGCGTGCCGATCGAGCATGCCCGCCGCTGGTGCGCCGAATGGGAACGGCAACAGGAAAGGACCGCGGCATAATGGCCGTGAAGAATAGCGATGCGCCCCGGCGCGCGCGGATCGAGGAATTGCGCGCCCAGCGCTGGCGTAGCGAGGCCGAACAGGCCGAACTGAAACGGCTGATGATGGTGCAGCACACCTTTGAGTGGCGGCGCGGTGAACGCATCCGCCGCCTGCGGCTCGAGCTGGCTGAGCTGGAACAGCAGGCGGCAGCCGCGATGTCGCCGACCTTGAGGCTGGTCGCATGAAGCCGTGCCCGATCATTGAGGCGTGCGCCGCCTATCTCGAAACGCAGGCCGATGCCCGCAAGAGCGGGGCGGGCCTCGACGTGCCCTCGGCCGAAACCGACTTCGCTGCAATCCGGCTGCGCGCCGTCGCGGCCGATCTGCGCGCGGGGCTGCACCTGCCCGACAACCAAGGGGGACAAAATGAAACTCACGATTGAGCGCGCCGCGATGCTCGCGGCGCTGGGGCGGGTGATGACCGTCGTCGAGGCGCGCAACACGATCCCGGTTCTGGCGAACGTGCTGCTCGAAGCGGGCAAGGACGTGCTGTCGATCACCGGCAGCGACCTCGACATCGAGATCATCGAGACGGCGAATGCCGATATCGCGACCAAGGGATCGATCACGGCGGCGCGCGGATGCTGCACGATGTCGTGCGCAAGATGCCCGACAAGTCCGCGATCACGCTCAAGGTCGAGCCGGGCGCGCGCAAGATGATCATCACGGCGGGGCGGGCGCGCTTCACCCTGCCGACTTTGCCTGCCGACGATTTCCCGACGCTGACGCTGGGCGAGCTGCCGACCAAGTTCGCGCTGTCGGTACCGATGCTCAAGATGGCGATCGACAGCACGCGCTTCGCGATCTCGACCGAAGAGACGCGCTATTATCTGAACGGGCTGTTCTGGCACGTCGACTCCGACTCCTGTCAGCTTAAGATCGCGGCGACCGACGGGCATCGGCTGGCGCGGGTCGCCGTGGATCTCCCCGAAGGCGCCGAGACGCTGATCGACATGATCGTGCCGCGCAAGGCGATCGGCGCGGTGCGCAAGATGCTCGACGAGGGCGGCGAACTGGTCGAGATCGGGGCATCGGCGACGAAGGTGCAATTCCACCTGGGCACGTCGGTGCTGACGGCGAAGCTGATCGACGGCACCTTCCCCGATTATACGCGCGTCATTCCGACCGGGAATGACAAGCTGCTGCTGATCGATCCGAAGGTGCTGGCCGAAGCGGCGGATCGCGTCGCGACGATCGCGAGCGACAAGACGAAGACGGTGAAGATGTCGCTCGAACGCGACAAGATCACGCTGACCGTCGCCAGCCCCGAAAACGGGATGGCCGTCGAGGAAGTGCCGGCCGACTATGCGTCGGCCGCGTTCGATATCGGCTTCAACTCGCGCTACCTGCGCGACGCCCTCGCCCAGATCGACGGCGATCTCGTCCAGATCCATCTGGCCGACGCGGCGGCGCCAGCCTTGCTCCTTGCTGACGGGGCAGACGGCGAAGCGCTCTACGTCGTCATGCCGATGCGGGTATGACGATGAGCGGACTCACCGATCCAGTGGCCCTAGCCGCGCTAGCAGCTCGTATCGAACGCGGCCAGGTTCCGGCGCTGTCGATCAAGCAGCCATATCCGCATCACATCTTTCACGATGGCAAAGATGTCGAGAACCGCGACTGGTTCATGAAGGTGCGGGGCTGGGCGATGGTCCATGCTGGCAAGTCGACCGACGAACTCGCCGATAGCCAGCTGCACCTTCCGCGCGGTGGCGTCGTGGGAATGATGCGAATCGACCACTGCGTCGAAACGGGGCGCACGGACTTCGAGAGCCCGTGGTTTTTCGGTCGCTACGGCTTCGTGATTGGAGCCTCCTTTCCGCTGCCGCTGATCCCATGCCGGGGCATGCTGGGCTTCTTTGATGTGCCGGTCGATGTGCGCGCCGCCGTTGCGCGATCGGTTGCCGAATACTTGATGAACAAGGAACGATAAAATGAGCGGCAGCGTCAACAAGGTGATCATCGTCGGCAATCTCGGCCGCGATCCCGAAGTCTCATCCTTCCAGAACGGGGGCAAGATCGCGAAGCTGCGGGTCGCCACGTCGGAGCAATGGAAGGATCGGGCGAGCGGCGAAAAGCGGGATCGCACCGAATGGCATCAGGTGGCGATCACCAGCGAGGCTCTGGTCGGCGTCGCGGAGAAGTATCTGCGCAAGGGCAGCAAGGTCTATCTCGAAGGCCAGCTGCAGACGCGCAAGTGGACCGACAAGGACAATATCGAGCGCTACACCACCGAGATCGTCGTCGGCGGCTTCAAGGGCGTGATGGTGCTGCTCGATCGGGCCGAGCGCGATCCGGGCGGATCGGCGGGCGATTATGATCGCGGCGGATGGCAGTCGGGATCGGGCGGCGGGGCGGCGGCCGGCGGGGCTGGCGCAGCACCGGAATCCGATCTCGACGACGACGTGCCCTTCTGATCGCCGCGCCTGACGCCCCCGTCCCCGCCGCTCCCCTTCGTATCGAGATCTTCGCATGGCCACCGCCACCCTCCCATCGCCGCTCGGTGTAGCGGCGCTCCAATATGCGCGCCGTGGCTGGCGGGTGTTTCCGTGCCGCGAGCGGGACGACAGCTATCAGAACAGCGCGGGCAAGCGCGTGCTGCTCAAGGCCAAGGCACCCTATGTCCGCCACGGTGTCGACGAAGCCACAGCCGACGAAGAGCAGATCAAGGCATGGTGGAAGCGCTGGCCCGAAGCGATGATCGGCTTGGCGCTCGGCGACGCGCAGGATGATCGCGGCAACCTGTTCGTCCTCGACTTCGATCCGCGCCACGATGTGGAAACGGGCGAGGAGTGGACGCTCGAAAGCCTGAAAGGCGAGCTGGAAGCGTTGACCGATTGTCAGCTGCCGACCAGCCTTGCCGTGCGCACGCCGTCGACCGGCGTCCATGTCTATCTGACCCAGCCCGAGGGGAGCGGCGAGCAGCTGCGCAACCGGGCGGGCACGAAGAAGAACAACCTGCCGCAGCATGTCGATGTGCGCGCGAAGGGCGGTTATGTGATCGTCCCGCCGTCCTATTGCTATGGCGGTGTCGAGAGCGGTGCGGCCGAGGGGCAATATCGCTGGCTGCGGGGCAAGGCGGATGCCGCAGTCGTCGCCGCGCCCGACGCCGTGATCGCGCTATGCCAGACGAAGGGGAAGGCGGCCGGCGGCGAGCCTGCGCCGCGCCGCGAGGAAACCGTCACCCCCATTCGGCCGCTGCCGGCGTCGATCGACGCGGAGATGGCGGCCGAGTTGCGCAAATATGCCATGCGCGGCCTAGACCTCGAGTGCCAGGACATCCGGGCGGCCAAGTCAGGTGCGCGCAATGCGGAGCTGAACAACAGCGCGTTGAAGATCGCGTCGCTGGTCGCGGCCGGCGTCCTCGATGCCACCATCGCGCGATCGTCGATCGAGGCGGCTGCGCGCGACAATCCCGGCCGCGACGACGATGCGCAGCTGCTCGCCACGATCGAGAGCGGCTGGTCCGCTGGCATCGAACGACCTCGCGATCTCGAAGAGATCGCGTCCGCTATCCGTGCCCGTCTTTCGCGCCCGCGCTCCCGCCCGGCCTCTTCCCAACAGCCGCGACCCTCCCAAGCCGCCGCTTCCTCCCCCGCCCCCTCCAATGACGACAATGGCGCGCCATCCTCCCATTCGGGATGGTCGGGCGATCAAGAGGCCGAGGCGGGGGGCGGGGGCGACGACGCCGAGGATCAGGCGGCGGCCGATGACGAATGTGCGCGCTATCCGCTGACCGATCTGGGCAATGCCGAGCGCTTCCGGCGGCGATTCGGGCGCGACTTCCTCTACGTCCCCGAATGGGGCTGGCTGGCGTGGGACGGGAAGCGCTGGAACCGCGATCAGGCCAACGGCCTCGTCGCGCGCGCGGTCTATGACACGGTGCGCGCGATCGGGCGCGAGGCGAAGCTGGTCGAGGAGAGCGGCGACAAGGATTGGCCGGACGCGAAGCCGGGTGCGCGCGACTTCGTGGTGAAGGCGACGAAAACGTCCGTCACCATGTATAGCGACACGATCCGCGCGTGGGGCCGGACATCGGAAAGCGCCGGGCATCTCGCCTGCATCGCGAGGCTGGCCGAACCTTATCTGACCGCGCGGCCGGCCGATTTCGATGCCGACCCGATGATGATCAACCTGCTCAACTGGACGTTGGAGTTCGGGACGCCGCCCGGCACGAACGAACCGGCCTTCCGGCTGCTGCCGTTCAACCGCGAGCATCGGATTACGAAGCTGGCGGCGGTCGAGTGGGATCCGGATGCGAAATGCCCGATCTACGATCGCTTCCTTGGCGAGGTGCAGCCCGATCCCGAAATGCGCGGCTTCCTCCACGCGTGGGGCGGCTACAACCTGACCGGCAGCATATCGGCGCAAAAATTCGTCCTCAACTATGGCGAGGGCGCCAACGGCAAATCGACGTGGGTCGATACGGTCGCGTGGATGATCGGCGATTATTCGCGATCGTGCGGGATCGAGACGTTCGTCGACCAGGGGCGGCAACGGAAGGGCGGCGATGCGACGCCGGATCTCGCGGCGCTTACGGGGCGGCGCATGGTGCGCACGGCCGAGCCGGAAAAGGGCGCGAAGTTCTCCGACGGGCTGATCAAGGCGCTGACCGGCGGCGAGCCGATGAATGTCCGCGAGCTGAACATGCCGTTCTACGAGATGATCGTCACCTTCAAGGTGACATGCTCGGCCAACATCAAGCCGCAGATCGGCACCGATCACGGCATCAAGCGGCGCGTTCGCCTGGTGCCATGGGACGTCATCATTCCCGACGAGCGGCAGGATGATCAGCTGACGGCGAAGCTCAAGGCCGAAGGTAGCGGCATCCTCAATCACCTGATCCAAGGATGTCTCGCGTGGATGCGCGACGGCCTGCCCGAGCCTGAGGCGATCAAGGAAGCGACGCGCGACTATCAGGAGGAGAACGACCCGCTGGGCCGCTTCCTCGGCCTGTGCGTGGCGCCGGGCAAGCCGGAGGAGCGCGTCCAGTCGTCGCTTCTCTACGACATCTTCCGCGCGTGGGCGAAGTGGGCGGGCGAGGAGAACGCCTCTGGCAAGCCGTGGTCGCAGAAGTGGTTCACGAACCAGATGAAGCTCAAGGGCCACAAGACGATCCAATCGAACACGATCCAATGGATCGGGATCGTCGCCCTCAAGGCCGTTCGCGACTTCGTGGATGCCGAGGGCAACGTGATCGTCGAGCAGGCGACATCCTCGCATTCCCCATCATCATCGGCCGCGCTGGACCCCGATGATCCCTATTGATCCTCCCGTTCCTCCCTGATTGGGAGCTTCCTCCGGGAGCGACAAGGGCCCATTCCATAAGGGTTTGGGAGGATCGTCGCGCCTTGGGAGGATTATGTCGGCCCGGCTTCATGATGCGCGGGCGGGCGGGCGCGCACGATAAGACCTACAGGATATCCTCCCATGCCTCCCAAAACAGATAATCCCTATATCTCTTCTATACTTACCACTCCCATCGATCCTCGCGATCAACGCGAGGGTGGGAGCATCGTCACTTTCGACGATGTGCAGCGTCGACTGGTCGACGCGATGGACGTGTTGCGGCGTCTGCCCGACCGCGAGGCGGGCTGGCTGCGGACTTCCACGATGTCGCTGTGGCGGCAGGTGCAGGCGGATTGGACGGAGACGGCGGCGGCGGATCGGCCGCTCGTCACCTGCGCGCTGACGCGGAACGAGGTTGGCCTTGCCGACGAAGCGCTCGGTTGGGTCGCGGCCTATGTGCCGACGGGCGTGACGCGGCAGATCGTCGGGCTGGCGCTGATGCAGCTCGCGCGGACCGGATCGGATCGCGTCGAGTGGTCGCCGATCTGGGAGCGGATGGGCGGGCATGACGGCGGATGGACCACCGACGGGCTGCGCATGCGCTATGGCCGGGCGCTCAACGGCATCTGCAAGAAAGTTAATCGCGGCAAATCAGGCGGATAGATCGTCAACCCCGAAAATCGCAGGAACATGAAATTATGTGTGTTCGTTTGCGGGGCAAATCGGGGGTATCAGATGCGACACTTGGCGAGCGTCTGGCTTCGTCGCTCCCAAGTAGCCTTTCAGGCATCCTCTCTCGAACCTCACCGCGCCCGCATCGGTCCCGATCGATGCGGGCGCGGTGCGTTTTGGGCGAGCCGGATACCGCAGGGGGAGACGGCGCCAGCCCGAGGGCTGGGCCACGGCAGGCGGGCGGGTCGGCATCGGGTCGACCCGCCCCGGACCCCCACCCTTTGGGTCCTTCCGGGGCATCTGCCCAATGCGGGGGGCAAAGGCGCGCGGTGCGTCAGTGGGTCGGTTCGCTCCGCCCTTTTTGTTTTCTTTCGGGTTCGGATTGTCGCAATGCCCACCATGCCGCGAGTGTTTCGCCCCGGTGGGGAGAAGTCGGCACGCGAAGTACGACAGCGGCATGATCAGGATCGCGGATCGGCACGCGAGCGCGGCTATGACAGCCGATGGTCGAAGGCTGCGGCCAGCGACCGTCGCGACAATCCGCTCTGCGCATATTGCGAGTTGGAGGGTCGGATCACGGCGGCGACGCTGACCGATCACCTCTATCCGCATCGGCTGTTCGCCGGTGTTTTCTGGCTGAAGCATTGGTGGGTGTCGTCATGCGGCCCGTGTCACAGCGGGTTCAAGCAGGCGCTCGAACGGCGCGGCAAGGCCGCGATCGACGCCCTCGCCGATCGCCTCGGTCGACCGCGCCACCCCTGACCGCGCGGCGAGGCGCGAGGGGGAGGGGCGGGTCGAAAGTCTGGGGTCGATCGCTCGGAGACCGGTGGTCAGTCATTTGCGTTTGGGCGCGAAATTCCGAGAATTTTTTTGTTGGTAGAACGCGGCGACAGCCGCCGGGAGCTTGGCATGACGCGTGGTCGACGGCCTCAGCCGGAAGCGGTGAGGGAGGCGAAAGGAAACACCAGTCGCCGCCCGCGCCTCGCGCCGGTCGCGACCGTCGAGCCGACGTCGAGCGGCTCGCGCCTGCCGGGCTGGCTCGACACGCAAAAGCGCATCCGCAAGGTCGCGGCCGAGCGCGCGTCGAAGCTGACTGGCGAGATCTGGGCATTCCTGCAGCCCGAGCTGAGCCGCATGAACCTGGTGAAGGCGACCGACGAGGTCACGCTGGGCCGGTTCTGCCGCTATATGGCTGAGTGGATCGAGTACACGCACGTCCTCGACCAGGAAGGCACGTTCTACATCACCAGTTCGCCGCACGTCGGTGAGCTGCGCCGTCCACATCCCGCCTTCAAACAGCGCAAGGATATCGAGCAGCACCTCAAGGATCTTGGCGACGTGCTGGGCCTCTCGCCCGCCGCTCGTCAGCGCCTGATGCTGCAGCTCGCCAACAGCAACGGCCTGCAACCGAATCATCCGGGTGCGCCGGCCAACTCGGAAGGGGGTGATCAGCTGCAGATGCCGAGCGTCCAGAAATCGCCCGTGGGCTTGCTGGGCGGAACGCGGCTCCTGAATTGACGTGGCGGAGGTTAACGCCGCCGACGTTCGATGGTCGGAATGTGGGAACTACTGGTACGACGAGGCTGCGGCCGAGGCGGCCGTCGCCTTCTTCCCCGACTATTGCCGCCTGACCGACGCTGAGTGGGCGGGCCGGCCCTTCGTGCTGGCGACGTGGCAGGCGGAAGACATCATCCGTCCCGCCTTCGGATGGAAGCGCAAGGATGGCACCCGCCGCTACCGCCGCGTCGTCGTGTGGGTGCCGCGCAAGAACGGCAAGACCGAGCTGGCGGCCGGCGTCTCGTTGCTCGGCCTGATCGGCGACGGCGAGATGGGTGGCCAAGGCTACTCGATCGCGACCGACAAGAATCAGGCGTCGATCGTCTTCGACAAGGCGACCACGATGGTCGGTCTATCGGAGCCGCTGAAGGATCATCTGACCTGCTTCAAGCCGTCGATCTACTGTCCGCAGTTGAACGCCAGCTTCAAACCGCTCAGCGGCCGGCCGAAGGGCAAGCACGGGCTTAGCCCGTCGATCGTCGTCGGCGACGAGGTGCATGAGTGGGAAAACGACGACCTATACACCTTCGTCCACCAGGGCACCGGCGCACGGCGCCAGCCTCTGGAATTCCTGATCTCCACCGCAGGCAAGAAGTCCGGCTACGGTTGGGAGCTGTGGAATGAATGCCAAGCTATTCTGGCCGGCGAGAGCGAGGACCGCGAGACGCTCGTCATCGTGTACGCCGCCGAGCCGGATGACGATTGGAGCGATGAAGCGACGTGGCGGAAGGCGAACCCCAACCTGGGGATATCGCCCAAGCTCGATTACATCCGCGCCGAATATGCGAAGGCCAAAGAAAGCCCTCGGCTCGAAAACAAGTTCAAGAATTTCCACCTCAATCTGTGGAGCGAGCAGGCGGTTCGCTGGCTCCCGATCGACACGTGGGACGAATGCGGCCTTGCCGATCCGTGGGCCGAAACCGTGCAGCGGGACGGTCAGCGCCGGATCGTCAACGATCGCTGGAAAGAGCTCGAGCAGGATCTGATCGGTCGCCGATGCTTCGGCGGTCTCGATATGTCATCGACCACCGATCTCACGGCGTGGGTGCTGGTGTTTCCGCCGCTCGATGAAGGTTGCCGTTGGATTTGGCTGCCGCGTATCTTCGTACCGGAAGATCGGATCGCCGAGCGGGTGAAGCGAGACAAGGTCGCATACGATCTGTGGAAGCTGAGCGGGGCTTTGATCACGACGCCCGGCAACGTCACCGATTACGCCGCCGTGAAGGCGCACGTCTTTCGCGACGCTGAGAATTTCAACCTCGCGGCAGCGGCGATCGATCGGTGGAATTCGACGCAGTTGACGGTCGAGCTGGCTGACGAAGGTCTCAACGTGATGACGTTCGGACAGGGTTATTCGTCGATGTCCGCTCCGTCGAAAGAATTGGAGCGGCAGGTGCTTGGGCGCGTGATCGATCACGGTGGTCATCCCCTGCTGCGGTGGTGCGCCGGCAACGTCGCGATCGAGCAGGACGCTGCCGAAAATATCAAGCCGACCAAGTCGAAGTCGACCGAACGGATCGATCCGATCGTCGCCGGCATCATGGGAATGGGAATTGCTATGGCGGCCAAAGACGAAGGCGGGATGGATGATTACCTGTCCGCTCTGCGAGAGCGCGCGTCATGACGTTTGGTCAGAAGGCCGCAGCGGTGGTTCGGCGCGCGCTCTCCCTCATGAGCCCAGACGGTTGGAAGGGCGTTTTCACCGGCACCAGCACGTCCGGGAAGACGGTCGGGCCTTCGGATGCGATGACGCTTTCGACGGTATGGGCTTGCACGCGCCTCGTTGCCGGGACGATCTCATCGCTGCCGCTCATGGTATATCGCGATGGTCCGAACGACACGAGGAAGGTCGCGAAGGATCACCCGCTCTATGCTATCCTTCACAACAGTCCGAACGCCGATCAATCGGCACTCGATTTCTGGCAGTTCATCTGTGTCGCCTTGGAGCTGTGGGGCAACGCCTTTGCCCGCATAGAGCGCGGCGCGGGAAACAAGGTCGTCGCGCTGACCCCAATTCGCGCGGATCTAGTGCAGGCGCGCCGGATGTCGGACGGCTCGATCTGTTACCGTTATCCTGAGGGAGGCCGGGCTGTCGAAATCGGCCAGGATGAAATGTTTCATGTGCGCGGGTTCGGCGGTGCGCCGCTCGGTGGCCTTTCGACCCTCGCCTTTGGCCGGCATTCATTCGGCCTGGCGCTGGCGACCGATGAGGCCGCCGCGCATGTCTATAAGAACGGGCTCCGCCCTAGCGGAGTCCTGACGACCAAAGACAATTTGACGCTCAAGAAAGAGCAGCGCGAAGACCTTTACAAATATGTCGTCGAGCCTTTCGCGGGTGAAAACAGTGGCAGGCCGCTGATATTGGAGGCTGGGCTTAGTTGGTCGGCGATAACGATCAGTCCCGTCGATGGCCAGATGATCGAGAGCCGGCAGTTCTCGGTCGAAGATTGCTGCCGCTGGTTCGGTGTCCCGCCGCACATGATTGGTCACACGGCGAATTCGACCAGCTGGGGGACGGGACTAGAGCAGCAAACGCTGGGCTTCCTGATCTTCACACTGCGCGAGCGGCTGAAGCGGATCGAGCAGGCCGTGATGAAGCAACTGCTGACTCCCGCCGAACGATTGACCGTCACGGTCGAGTTCAACTTCGAAGGCCTCCTGCGCGCCGACAGCGCTGCCCGATCGGCCTTCTACACGGCGATGGTCCAGAACGGGATCATGACCCGGAACGAGGTACGCCGCCTTGAAAACCTGCCGCCGATCGACGGCGGCGATGTCCTGACGATTCAGTCGAACATGATCCCGGCCGACAAGCTGGGCGAGATCACCAGCACCGGGGGCGAAGCGGCCCGGCGCTCGATCATGGATTGGCTTTTCCCTGAGGGGCTGCCCTCAAAAATGGCGCCTCTAGAGAAGGAAGACGCGTGATGCTGATGCACTTCAAGCATGGCCAGCTGAAGGTTCGCGACTTCAGCCTGTCGATCAAAGCGGACTCGATCAACGAGGACGGCACGTTCGAGGGCTACGGGTCGGTCTTCGGCGGCGATCCCGACAGTTACGGGGAGGTCGTGGCCAAGGGTGCCTTCCTCGAAAGCCTCAAGGAACTGGCAGCCAAGAATCGTATCGTCCCTATCCTTTGGCAGCACCGGTCGGCCGAGCCGATCGGTGTGTATGAGCTGATCGAGGAAGACGATCACGGTTTGAAGGTTCGCGGTCGCCTGCTGATCGCCGACGTTGCGCAGGCGCGCGAAGCCTATGCGCTGCTCAAGGCGGGGGCCGTCACCGGTTTGTCGATCGGATATTGGGTCCGGCAGGCCAGCTACGACGAGAAAACCGGCATCCGTACGCTGATCAAACTTGATCTCGTCGAGGTCAGCTTGGTCACCTTCCCCGCCAAGGATGACGCCCGCGTCGAGGCGGTAAAGTTCAAATTGGAGCGTGGGCAGCTGCCGACGCTCCCTGAGTTCGAGAAGGCACTGCGCGAGGCTTTCCCCTTCTCGAAATCCCAGGCCACGGCGATCGCCAGCCACGGCTTGGCCCATCTGCTCCGGAGCGAGTCCGAGGGCGCCGGCGACCTGAAATCCATCTCCGACACTCTCGCAGGTTTCGACCTGCCCAAGCTCTAAGGAACGAACATGAAGCATCCGAACATCATGGCAGCTTCGTCGCTGGCCGCCCTCGCGATGGGCGCTGTCGTGTCGCCCGAATATGCTCCGCCCGAATTTGGCCGCAAGGACGGCGGCGAAGAACCCGATATCAAGCAGCTGTCGCGCGACCTGAAGGCCGCGACCGACAAGGTCAAGGAGTTCGCCGAGGACGCCAAGGGGCGGTTCGAAAAGGGCGAAAAGCTCTCGACCGATGCCAAGGAAAAGGCGGACGAAGCGCTCGTCAAGTTCAACGAGCTCTCGGCAACCATGACCGAGATCGAGCAGAAGCTCGCTCGTCGCGGCGGTAGCGAGGGCAATGACCGTAAGTCGGTCGGCGCCCAGTTCATCGATGACGCGGCGGTGAAGGCGTTTATGGATCGCGCTCCGTCCAAGGGTTCGGTCAGCTTCGCTACCAAGGCCATCATCACCTCGCTCACCACCGATGCAAATGGCTCGGCGGGCGACCTGATCATTCCTGACCGTGTGTCCGGCATCGTCGCTCCGCCCGAACGCCGGATGACCGTGCGCGATCTCATCACGCCGGGTCGTACCGGGTCGAACAGCATTCAGTTCGTGCAGGAAACGGGCTTCACCAACAGCGCGGCCCCGACGGCCGAAACCGCGCAAAAGCCGCAGTCGGAACTGAAGTTCGACCTGAAGACGCTGCCCGTTGCGACGATCGCCCACTGGGTTCAGGCGTCGAAGCAGATCCTGTCCGACGCGCCGATGCTGCAGTCCTATGTCGACGGGCGCCTTCGTTACGGTTTGGCGTATGCCGAGGAACTGCAGTTGCTCAAGGGCGACGGCAGCGGCGCAAACCTGCTCGGCATGATCCCGCAGGCAACCGGCTATTCTGCTCCTGGTGGCCTCGTTGCCGACAACATGCTCGATCAGCTTCGCTATGCGATGCTGCAGGCGGTTCTTGCTGAATATCCGGCAACCGGCCACATTCTGCACCCGATCGACTGGGCACGGATCGAGACGATGAAGGACGGCGAAGGCCGGTACATCATCGGCAATCCCACGAACGGCGCGACGCCGACGTTGTGGCGCCTGCCTGTTGTCGAGACCCCGGCGATGACGGTCGACAAGTTCCTGACCGGCGCGTTCAAGCTGGCCTGCCAGCTGTTCGATCGTGAGGACGCGAACGTCGAGATCAGCACCGAGGATCGTGACAACTTCATCAAGAACCTCGTGACGATCCGTGGCGAGGAACGGGCAGCCCTGGCGGTCTACCGTCCCGAAGCGCTGATCTACGGCGACTTCGGCTTCGTCGCCTAACCGGTCGACAACCATCGAAGGAAGGGGGTGGCTTCGGCCGCCCTCTTTTTCAGACCGCCGCATCCCGACGGCCTGGAAGGAGATGTTCCAATGAAGATCAAGGTTCTCCGCGATTACAGCGGACAGGAAGGCACCGACGTCGATCGCAACGTCCCCGCCGGATCGATCCACATCGTCACCCGCGAGCGCGCAGCTCATCTGGAGGCAGTCCGCCTCGCGGAGATCATCGGCAAAGACGAGCACCCCGATGACCTCCCCGCCCCATCGGCCGCGAAATCTAAGGATCGCGAGACGAGGATCGCGCCGATCGCAAGCAAGGCAGCGCGAAAGCCCCGCAACAAGGCCGCTCCGGCGCCGGAAAATAAGGAAGCTGGCCAGTGATCCGGCGGAAGAACCAGCACACGCTCATTGCCGATCCGGGCGACGTCGTTGACATCTGCGGCCAGTGTGCGGGCGCATCGATCGTCGTCGGCGCTGAGGTCGCCAATGTGCGCGCGATTACAATCCAGTTGAAGGACGCGCAGGGCAATGATCTCGCCCACCGAGCCACCGTCCAGATCGCCGTGCTTGCCGACGCCAACGGTGACGCCTTCGTCGCGGTCGGCGGCACGACCGGCATCGCGATCGGCGCCGATGGCGCGTTACTCCCGATCGTCGCGAAGAAGCTGTTTCTCGCGATCTCGGAAGCCGACGGCGATATCGATCTGACGTGGACCGACACCGGCACCGACGTCGCCTATCTTGCCGTCATCCTGCCGAATGGTCGCATGATCATCTCGGCCGCCCTGACCAACACCTGATCCGAAGGGACCGCAGATGCGCGCTCGTGTCGTGACGCCACCGCAGCCCGTGGTGACGTGGGAGGAGGCGCGCGCGCATCTGCGCCTCGACGGTGATGATGAACAGCTATTGGTCGAGGCGATGATTGCCGCAGCGACCGGGCACATTGACGGACCAGAAGGCTGGCTGGGCCGCGCGATCGGTGTGCAGACGATCGAGGCGCGCTTCGACTGCTTTGAAGGGTGTGGCAATTCGCTCCGCCTTCCTTTCCCGCCTCTCATCGACCTCGTAAGCGTCAAATATCTCGATGGTGCATGCGGCGAGCAAACCGCAGATCTCGAAGACTTTGAGCTGTTCGGCGACCGAATAATGCCCGTCACTGACGTTTGGGCATGGGTGGGCTGCGCCGTGCGCCCGGACGCAATTCGCATCCGGTATCGCGCAGGCTACGTTGTCGATGCCGAATCCGATCCGCTGGTGGCCAAGCTGCCCGCGTCGATCCGCGCGGCGATCCTGCTGATGACCGGTGACCTCTATGCCAATCGCGAAACGGTCATGATCGGCGCAAGCGCGTCGGCTGTGCCCATGTCGACGACGGTCGAAAGTTTGCTCGCGCCCTATCGTGTGTTCAGCTGATGCGGGCGGGCGCGCTCGATAGGCGGATCGTCATCCAGCGGGCGGCGCTAGCGCCGGATGCCGCCGGCGATCCGATGCCATCATGGGCCGATCTGGTGACCGTATGGGCGTCAGCACGGCCGGCGCCCGGTGTCGAGCGGCTGCAAAGTGCAGAGATCGCGGCGACGGCGCCGATGGTGTTTCGTATCCGCTGGTCGTCGGCGGTCTCGGACGTGAGCCCGGCCGATCGCATTGCGTATGGCGGTCGCGATTGGAATATCGTTTCGGTTGTCGAGATCGGCCGCAGAGAAGGGCTTGAGATCGCTGCGACGGCGAGAGCGGACTGATGCCGCGCGAGATCGTCAAGCTAGAAGGCTTCCGCGAGCTGGAAGTCGCGCTGAAGGAACTGCCGAAGGCGGCGGGTAAATCTGTGCTGCGTCGGATCGCTCGGCGCGCGCTTCAGCTGTTCATCGAGGCGGTCCGCCGGCTCGCCCCGGTCGGCGGCTCCGCTGACGAGGGTCGGACGCCCGGCGTTCTTCGCGAGAGCTATGTGATCGGGTCTCGGCTTACCCGCCGCCAGCGTCGCGATGCCAAGCGCGAGGGGAAGTCATCGATCGAGCTTTATGCCGGCACCTCCGATCCAGCGGGCGTGCAGCAGGAGTTCGGGAACGTGAATCACCGCGCCCAGCCACATGCGCGGCCTGCGTGGGATCAGACGAAGCAGGACATGCTCGACCTCGTCGGCACTGACCTGGGCGCCGAGATCGAGAAGACGCGAACGCGGCTCGCGAAGAAGGTGGCGCGGATCGCTGCCAAGAACGGAGGCTGATCATGTCGGTGACTGCAGCCCTTCGCGATCGGGCGAACGATCATGAGCCGCTCGCCACGATCCTCGCCGGCCGGGCGTGGCGCGACGAGGCAAGGATGCAGCGCCCTGCCAAGCCCTACCTGATCATCACGCTGGCCTCCGATCCGCGCGAATATACGCATGACGGCGAAGTAAGCCTGCGCGGCACGCTCATCCAGTTCGATGTCTATTCGGCCTCGCGCGGCGATGCCGATGCGATCGGCCCCATGATCGAAGAGATTGCCACGACGCCCGCGATTGTGGGCGCCGTGGCAATCCAGCGTGGCTTCGTCGAGTTCGCCGGCGACAGCAAAGAACGCGCAGACGGCGAGATTATCTACCGCACCCGGCGCGACATTCGAGTGTGGTGGCAACCCCAGCCCGAGGAGGCTTGAACATGTCGACTGCTAAACTTGGCTTCGGTTCGGCCTTTTACATGGGCGCGACCGGAGTGGCGACCGAAGTCACCAAGATTGCCGAGGTCACCAGCGTGTCCCCGCCCAACGAGCAACGCGCGGATGTGGAGGTTACCCACTATGAGAGCCCGGGGCAGACGCGCGAATATATCGCCGGCCTGATCGATCCGGGTGAGATCACGGTTTCGATCAACTGGGTCCCGGGCAGCCCGACCGATGATCTGCTCGTCACGGCGAAGAACGATGGTGCCGTGCGCCAGATGAAAATTAAGGTACCCGGCGCAGCGGCCACGCCCGAGCAGTTCAAGTTTCCGGGCATCGTTAAAGGCTTCGAACGGACGGTGCCGATCGACGGCCAGATGACCGCCAACGTGACGATCCGCATTGCGGGCGCGGTCACGCAGGCGGCGTATGCCGATGCGGACGAGGCTGACGCCTGATGGCCGCACCCAACGGCGCCGTGCCATTCGAGGCGGGCGGGAAGGCGCGGCAGCTTCGCTTCTCCACCAATGCGCTTTGCCTCCTGGAAGAGCGCCTTGAGGTCACCACGCTCGCGGTGGCGACCGAGCTGGAATTCGGTGTCAGCATGCGCACACTTCGCGGCCTGTTCTGGGCCGGGTGTGGCGAGGCCGACATGACGCTCGCGAGTGCGGGCGACATGATCGACGAGCTGGGCGCCGCAAAGGCGGTCGCCCTTGCCAAGGACGCCTATTCGGCGGCTTTCCCGATCGCGGAGGCGGGGGCCCCGAAGAAAGGGCGTGGCGCCCGCCCTTAGAAGGCGGCGACTGGCTAGATCTGCTTCGGGAGTGGTGCGCCGTAGGCCATCCTCCCGAGCAGTTCTGGATCCAGACGCCGCGAACCTATCACAGCGTCATGACCGGCAGCGTCGATCGCGAGAAGCGCGAGCTGCGCAAGCTGGCATGGCTTGCATCGACCACCGGCGCGCTGTCGCAGGTCGAACCGAAAAACCATCCCTCGATCGACAAGATGACGGGCTCGAAGCCTGCCGCGTCCGCTGAGGACGTAGGCATGGTGATGCGCGCGTGGGTATCGGCAACAAAGGACTGGTGACATGGCATCGCTGATCGGCGCCCTGCGCGTTACCCTTGGCCTCGACACTGCCGCATTCGATGCCGGCGCCGCCAAGGCAGAGGATCGCGCCTATCGTATGGGCGAAAAGATCGGCGGCTCGATCCGCAAGGCCGCGACCACGGCGGGCAAGCTAACCGGCGTATTCGCCGCGCTCGGTACTGCCGGCCTGACAGTCGCGGCCAAGGGCGCGCTCGATTACGCAGATGCGATCGTCGACCTTGCCGACCGCACTGGGGCGACGACCAAGATCATTCAGGAGTTTCGCTACGCTGCCCAGCTCAGCGGCTCCGACGTGGCAACGGCCGACGCGGCGATGGAGAAATTCACGAAGACGCTCGGCCTCGCGCAGCAGGGATCGAAGGCGCAGGCAGACCTGTTCAAAATGCTCGGGGTCACATCGACAGACTTCGAAACCGCCTTCATGCAGACACTCGACGGGTTGGAGCGCCTGCCGACCGTCCAGCAGCGCAATGCTGTCGCGCTCCAGTTATTCGGCAAGTCGGCCGGCTCGCTGACGATGCTGCTGGGGCAGGGTTCGCGGGAGTTCGACAATTTCGCTCAGAAGGCGAAGGATCTTGGTATCGTCCTGGACGAGGACGTCCTGCGGAACGCCGGCAAGGTGAACGACGAACTCGATACTTTGAAGATGATCATCAACGCGCAGTTTGCGGGCGTCATCGCGGATAATGCCGACAGCATCTATTCGCTCGCCTCGGCCCTCGCGACCCTGACCGGCAATCTGCTCAAGTTCTGGCAGCAGGACCCGCGCCAAGCGATGGAGATTGCTGGCGCGCTGACGGGCGCCGCCGCCGGAGGTGTGCTGGCTGGGCCGATCGGCGCGCTCGTCGGAGGCGGTCTCGGCTTTGCCGGCGGCGCCTATATCGGCAGCAAAATGGAGGCCGCGAATAAGAACCGGCCAAAAGGGGCGGCGGGCGGACGCGGGCGGGGTGGCGTTCTGCCCCCCGCCGAGGCCGATGTCGCGAAGGCTAGCCGCGAGCGGGCGCGAGCGGCGAGCGATGCACTTCGGCGCGAGAAGCAGTTCGCATCCGATCTCACGCGCGCCCAGGCGGAGGAGCTTCGCGCCAAAGCTGACCTGACGGCTGACAGTTGGGAGCGCCGCGCAATCGAGCAGCAGATGATCAATGCCGATCGTGTTGCGGCGCGCGACGAGATCGATCGAAACGACGATTACAGCGCGGCGCAAAAAGAGCGTCTCAAGCTGCTCGTCGATAGCGTCGCAGATCTGCGCTCGCAGAAGCTGGATCAAGAGGAGGCGGCCGAGATTGCGAAGAACGCGCTCGATCGTCGGGTCGCGGCGAACGACAACGATACCGACATGCTGCAGGCGCAGAGCGACCTCGCGCGGACGATGGGCGAGCGCCGCGATCTTGAGCTTCGCCTCCTCGACAAGCAGTTCGAGACCGAACGGCTGATGCAGGAAGCGATCATCGCCTCGGAAGATCGCAATGCGACCGACAAGCAGATAGCGCGTGAACGGCTCAAGGCACTCGACATGCTTCAGGGGGCGGCGCGGACGAGCGTGATGCGAGACACCGCCGGCCCACTCGCTGCCTATTTCGACGCAATGCCGCGATCTGCAGCGGAGATCAGCGAAGCTTATGAGGGTTTGGCGGCGGATGGTTTGGGGGCGGTCGTGGACGGCTTCGCCGATGCTTCGGTCGGTGCCCGTAAATTCGGCGACGTTGTGGAACAGGTCGCCAGCGACGTGCAGCGCAGTCTGTTAAAGATGGCCATCCAGAAGGGTGTGCAATCGCTGTTCGGTCGGGCGCTTGGCACCCTTTTCGGTGGAAGCGGCGGCGCGGCCAGTGCCGAGTCCTTTCTGGGCGCGGCATTGGGGGGCGGTGGTGACGTGGACGGTCTCGATGCTTTCGAGTTGTCCGGAGCGCGGGCCAAAGGCGGTTCGGTCCTGGGCGGCCGAAGCTATGTCGTCGGCGAGCTGGGTCCAGAAATCTTCACCCCGTCGTCGTCGGGCAACGTGATCGCCAATGACGATATCGACGGTGCGCGGGGCGGGATCGTGATCCATCAAACGTTCGCACCGAACCTTGCCGGGAGCGCCGTCGACAGGGCCGAGCTGGGTCGGTTCGCGGTGATGGTGAAGCAGGACACGATCGCGACGTTTCGCGATCTGAAAGCGCGGGGGAAGGCATGACCGACTTCGTGTGGCCCGCCGATCTCGCGCCAAGCAGCGTCAGTTTCTATCTGCAGCATTATACCGGCGGCACCGAAAGCCCGTTCAACCGGCAGCGCAAAACCTATGTTCTCGGCCGATCGCGCTGGGTTGCGCGGTTCGAGTTCGTCGGCGGCGCGCAGGGCGAAGGGCTGGCAGGCAAGGGCGCGGCGATCGACGCCTTCCTCGCCCAGGTCGGAGGTGGCGCTAATCGCGTGCTGACGCACGACTGGCGGCGTCCGACGCGATCGGGGCCGGCGACGGGCGTCGGCACGAACTCACCGGCCGCCAAAGGTGCGACGTCGATGACGTGGATCGGGCTGCAGGCGAACACGCTGGCATTCCGGCGTGGCGATTATGTCGGGGGCGACGGGCGCGCACACATCGTCACCGCCGACGTGCTGACGACGGCGGGCGGTGTGGCGATGGTGCCATTCGTGCCGCCGTTGGAAACCGCCATCGCGGCCGGCGCCGGCACCTATACCGAAGTCAAATCCCGGTTCGAGATCCGTGACGACGATGCGGGGGCGAATGCCGCGGCGTTCGGCGATGCCGAGCGGATCACGGTCGAAATGTTCGAGGATCTATGAGCCGCGATATCACATCGCAGATGTCCGACGCGATCGAAGCGCCGGTCGTTCGCCCTTTCTTCGCGCTGTGGATCGACCTGCCTGATCCGGTGGCAGTGTGGACGGGTACTGGCACGATCAATTTCGCCGGGATCGACTGGATCGGCGCAGGCGGGGTCGGCTCTCTGGACACGATTGGCGAGGAGACCGACGGATCTGCAACGGGCGTGCGCGCGACCCTGCTCGATATCCCGTCCGAATTTCGCGACGACATCGCCGACCAGGCGCAGCGCGGCGCGGCCATGCAGTTGTGGTTCGGGGCGCTGAACGAGGATCTGCAGACGATCACTGCCGTCAAACGCGTGTGGCGCGGGCGGGTCGATACCTATGAGGTGGTCGACAGCGGCAATTCCATTGCGGTGACGGTGGCAGGAGAGAGCCGCGCGCGCGACCAGAACAGGCCCGCGATTAAGCGGTTCACCGACGAGTATCAGCAGCGCCAATATCCGGGCGACCGCTTCTTCGAATATCTCCCGCAGATGGCCGAGGTTTCCATCCTGTGGGCACGCGGGGATCAGGCGGGCATGTCGACCGCAGCCCCGATGTCCAGCGGCGGCTTCATCGGCGCGATGACGCGCTATGTGAACACATGACGGCCAACCCCGATTGGCCGGATCATTGCGCGGACCGCGCGGCCGGGCATGTCCTGGCGGCGAGCGGCGTCGACGTGTGGGCGATCCTCGATGCGCCGCCGCCTAGATCGTGGCGGGATGCGGCGGCTCTGTATCGGCGGCATGGGGTGAGATCGCTCAGCGAACTCGTCAGCCGAGCACTCGGGCCGTCCCTCTCGCCCTTGCTGGCGCGGCGCGGCGATATCGTTCGCCGGGGCTGGGCGCTCGGGATTTGCGCAGGCGAGGTGGCAACATTCTTTGGTGGCAACGCCGTGTCGATGGCAGAGGTTGAGGAGGCTTGGCGGATTGATGACGCTGATGTCATTCAGTGCAAGCTTGAACGCGCTCCCTGACCCCTTTCCCAGCGACTAGAGCAGCCCGCACCGATACGGTCCGGGGCTCGGTGGCGCCAATTGTGACGGTAAGTGCGGGTGCAGGCTGCCCCCACATCATTATTGTCCGCTTCTCTCCGCGGACAGTGCTGGGGGCGCCGAATAGTCCGAGCTTGAAAGCTAGGCACTCTTCCAATGCCGCCACCGATTTTGTCGTCGAAAACTCGGCCACTGGGGCTTTTTCCTGAATTTGCGCAGTCGTCGCGCAGCTGGTGAGCGCCAGGCAAGCAAGCACCTTTCTCATAATCCCTCCCGTCCAGACCGATCGAGCATAGCAAGGGACGAACCTTTTGGGAAAAGTCGTAAAAAGCGTGGTGATGGTGGGTGTCGCAGTCGGCATCGCTGTCGCGGCACCCTATCTAGCCCCTTACCTTGCCTCGGCGCTCACCGTGTCGACGGCGGTGGCAACCGCGATTGTCAGCGTCGGACTCGGCTTGGCGGCTGGTGCGGCCATGAAGGCACTTGGCCTCACGTCCAAGGTCGGCGCCCCGACGGCGAATAACGGCACGCCGACCGTTTACCGGCAAACGATCGCCAACTCGAACATTGTCTATGGCCTGCGCCGGGTCGGCGGGCTGCTGACCTTTTTCCACGCCAGCCACGTCGGCGACGATTATTTCCGATATTTCGTGATCGCGGTCGCGGGGCATCGGGTGCAGGGCGTGCTGCGCTGGTTCCTAGGCGATGAAGAGGTGGCTGTCGACGGCGGCGGGATGGTCACCAGCGGCACCTATGCCGGCAAGGCGTGGCTGTGGTTCGAGAGGGGGATGGCTGATGCCGCCGCGCACGAAGTGTTTGTCGCGGAATGTGGCGGGCGGTGGACCGAAGATCATCGCGGGCGCGGGATCGCGAAGATCTACGCCAAGTTCAGCCTGACCGATGCGATCGTCCAGGCAGGAATGCCGAACATCACCTGCGAGATCGAAGGCAAGGACGATATCCGCGATCCGCGCACGGGCGAAGCGGGCTATTCGAACAACGCGGCGCTGGTTTTCTACGACTGGATGCGCCTGCCGCGCGAAGAAGGCGGGTTCGGCGCCTATGCCGACGAGATCCCCGACGACAGCTGGATCGCCGCGCAGGCCAACGTCTGCGACGAGGACGTCGTGCTGCTCGAAGGTGGCTCGGAGAAGCGCTACACGCTCGACGGCGTGATCGTCACCGGCGCTGCGCCCGCCCAGGTGCGCGACACGCTGATCATCAATTGCGCGGGCACCTTCGCCGATATCGGCGGTCAGTTCTACATGCGGCCCGGATATTGGGTGCCGCCGACGGCCAACCTGTCCGAAAGCGATCTGGCCGGGCCGATCACGGTCAGCGCGTTCACGTCGGGCGACGAGATCGCGAACGAAGTGCAGGGCAGCTATGTCGAGCCGGCCGCGCTCTACCAGTCGGCGCCGTTCCGGACGCAGGCGCAGCCGCTGGCCGATCCGCGTCAGATGGATCTCGATCTCGCCTTCGTGACATCGATCTCCCGCGCGACGCGGATCGGCCGGATCATGCTGCGTCGGGCGCTGAGCGAAAAGACGGTCGCGTGGCCGATGAACGTTGCAGGGCTGGCCGTGCAGGCAATGGACACGGTGCAGCTCGACACGGCTCGCTATGGCCTCGCCAACTATGCCTGGACAGTCGCGGCGTGGAAGATGAGCCAAGACTTCGGCGTGGTGATGTCGCTGCGCGAAGAAAGCCCCGAGATTTACGATTGGGACCCGAGCGAAAGCCCGGCCCTGCCGCCGCACATCCCGGTCGCGCGGCCGGCGCCGATCCCGAACCGCTATCCCGACGGCACGCCGATCGAGGAGCTGCAGCCCGCCGAGCCTGGCGCGACCAACGGCATGACAGCCGCCGAGGCGGCGGCGCTCGCGGCGCTGGATGCGGATGCGGCGGCGGCGATGACGGCTTCCGCCGCCGCGCTCGCCGCCATCGCCGATCTTGAAGATCAGGCGGCTGCGCTGGTCGACAGCATCGACGGGATCGCAGCCGACATCATTGCGCAGGGGGGCGAGATAAATGCCCTGGAAACGACGACGGCGGCGCAGGGCGCGCTGATCGCCACAAATGCGCTCACGGTCAGCAATGTCGCAGGCGATGTCGCCACTTTGACGACCAAGGTCGTCGCGGGCGCCCAGCTGCTCAAGAACGGCTCGTTCGAGAATGGTTTTGCGGACTGGTCTGTTTGGGGGAACGGCGGGACGTGGCAGACGGGCAGCGGCGCGCCGTGGGGCTCGATCGCATTTCTTCCCACCCCGCCAG
>NZ_VTOU01000004.1 GCF_008274695.1 Sphingomonas montanisoli
GCCGCTTGCTGCGCTCGCACGGCCATGCCCAGCGTGTCGGCCGCGACATCGAGGATAGAAATGCCGTTGAGGCCATCGAGCGTCAGGGGCGTGCTGAAGTGAAAGACGTCGTCGGCCTGAAGGATCGTCGTGCCGCCGCTTGGCCGGTTATAGCGGAATGTCAGATCGAACGTGTCCGAAAGCAGCGGCTTGATGCTTCCGCGAGCGAGCGGGACGAGCTGGCGCACCGCGCCGCGGGATTTGATCTTGAGCGCATAAGCTGCGCCGTCCAGCAGGGCGCAGATCTGCATATAACTCTTGAACCGCGATGCCGTTTGATAATCGTTCGGCTTGCGGTGCAGGACGTTGAACAGCGGGTGATCGGTCGCCTTTTCGGTGTCGCGGCCGTTTCGACGGCGGAGGTGAAGAGGGAGCATCCCCATCGATCCGCACTGGAGCGTCAGTGCGCGATTCAACGTGCTGTTTCGAAGTGCCAGGCGCTCGTTGACCGCAACGCCAGCAAATCCCGTACGCCCGCCGGTGCCGCGCATCATCTCCAGCAGGGCAGGATCGCTAAGCGAATAGGTGTCATAGGCCACGATTGGGCCTGCCAATGGTGGCGACCCCATCCGCTGGGGTTGCGCACCGTTTCGGCGAAAGCCAACGGCAGCGCGATATGCATCCGGCGACGTGAAACCTGCCATGCCGCCTCCTAAATTCGCAACACGCCGCGGCGCGCGTAAACTGACGGTTGCTTGGCGGGCTCGTCGAGCGCCACCATGCCCATCGCCATGACGAGGGCGACCATGCCGTCGATCCTACCCGTCGATTTCGCCTTGTTAAGCTTGCGGTCGCCCGCGGCGTTCTTCTCGACGACGGCGTTGGCCGCGCACATCGTCATCACTGGGTGAGCGCCGTGGCGCATCTGCTTGTTAAGAAAGGCGATCTCGGTGACGTCCATGGCCGGCGCCATCGAGACATGACCTTGGCCGAATGGTTCGAACGGCAGCACCACCCCAAGTTTCTGGAGCTGCGCTTCGAGCGTTTTGAAGCGATATCGATCGAACCCGAGCTTCGCGATATTCAGGCCGGCGCAGATCTGTGCGATCTTCACAGCCACGAACTCATAATCGACCGCCACGCCGGGCGTGGTTTCGATCAGCCCTCGCTTGACCCAGACATCATATGGCACGCGATCGCGCTTGGCATGGTCGACGAGGGTGCGCTCCGGTTTCCAGAACCACGCCTTGACGTTCCAGCGCCCGTCGGCGCCGCGGGCGATCAGCACGAAAGCGCAAAGGTCGGTCGTTTCGGCAAGATCGAGGCCGCCATAAACGGGGCCGGTGAGAAATGCCTGCTCGTCGACCTCGTCAGTGCCGTCAGCCCACACACCAGGCGAAATGAAGGGCGAGAACCGGTTGACCCGCTGGTTGAGATAGAGGTTGCGAAACGAGTTTTCGAAAGACGGCATGCGCGCCGCCTTCTCCGCGGCCTGCTGCAGTTCGACCGCGGATCTGAACGTCCCCAAGGCGGGGTTTGCGGCAGCATGGGCGACGGGATCGAGCACATCGCAATCAGGCTCACCGGCATAGACATGGCAGACGATCTTCGGGTCTCGTGACCTGACCGCGTCGTCGATGCGGATGCTCAACATGTCGCCGTCGGTTGGCGCCTGTGTTGAGATGATCAGCTTCAGCGCATCATCGTAGGCGCCCTGCGCCGTCTCGATGGCTTCAACGAAGTCATCCTGCGGACCGCGCACCTGGCCCATCTCGTCGAAGATTGCCACCACCGGCGACAAGCCGTGCGCGGTTTGGCCGTCGGCCGCCAGCGCCCGATACTCGACGTTCTTCGCCAAACCAATCAGCCGCTTGCCGGATGGCACTATGCGGACCAACCGGCAGAGGTCCGGGCTAAGGTTCACCATCTTCGACGCGAGGCCGAAGACGAGCGCCGCTTGGTCGCGGGATCGCGCGCCACTGACGATCTGACTATTCAGCCGGGCTTCCGGTCCGGCGATGTGCGCGAGCATGATGCCGGCGATCAGGCCGGACTTTCCATTCTTCCGGGCGATCGAGAGGATGCCCTCGGTCGTGCCGGCAGGATTATCGTACACCTCGAGAATGAAGCGCTTCTGAAAATCGTCGAGCCGCATCGGCTTCCCGACGAGCTTGCCTTCTGGGACGGGGCAAAAGCGTTCGATGAACGCGATCACCTTTTCGCCGCGGGTCACTGCAGAATCGACGGCCTCGCGAGCAGATCGTCCCCATCGGCCGCGATCGGGTTGTGCGCGGCCTCGATCTCCTGCGCGATGCCACGCCGTTTGGTGACGTCGCGCTGCTCGCCATTCTTGGCGCGGTTATCGAGGCCCAGCGCGCGGCGCAGCGTAACGATCCGGCGGGCGAGCTTGTCCACCGCGCTGATGCTCTTGATCACGAACGCCTGCTTGATCTTGCCCTTCACGTTACCGCGCTGCCCGACCGACATGGTCGACAGCATCTCGGCATCGGCCATGGCGCGCGCCAGGTTGGCGGCCACGAGCAAGTCGCTTTCGGTCCATTCGGACTTCGGCTTTTCGGAAATGACACAGTCCCAGAACGGCATGTCGCCGGGCCGAAGGGCAATATGCGCCGGCGGGGACAGATCGCGCGCGGCCGCAGCCATCGTCGCCACCGCCCCCGTCGCGCTATCGATGCGCTGCCGACGGGCCATAAGAGCAAATCCTGTATTAGCGATGAAAGACGAGGGGCCGTCGGTGTCCAACGGGCCGGGCTTTCAATCTTTTGCCTGGGGGGTGGTAGGGCCGTGCCGGTTCCATGGGTGGTCGGGGTCGACCGGCAGGCCGCTGGCGTCGCACCCGCTGACCTTCTCGAAGCCGAACTGCTCGGCAGTCACGTCGCGGTGGCAGTTGCTGCACAGGTTGCGTGTGTTCTCGTCAACGTCCTCGCCGCCCAGGGCGAGCGGATGGACGTGGTCGACCGCGGTGGCGAGCGTGACGCGGCCGCGAGCAGCGCAGATTTCGCAGAGTCCACCCGTGCGAGCGAGGCGCCTTCTGCGCGCCTTGACGCCCGCTGAGCCTCGGATGCGATCGCCCATGCGGTTGCCCTGCATTATTTACGGTGATGGCAAGATGTGGTCTTTGCCGCTCATGCCCGCGCCGATACCGATTCTTGAACGCGCATTCCAAATCGCCGAGGAAGGCGGATGCCGCGACTGGCGGGACGTGATCGCTGCGCTCAAGCGAGAGGGTTATGCCTCTGCTGAGCTGAACTTTAGCGCTCCGCTGTTGAGGAAGCAGATCAACAGGGTTTGCAGTCGGCCTCACGACTAGGAGTGGGTGAGACTCACTTAGATCATATACGGCGGCGTCGGGACATGCTCTGTCGACGCATGCTCAGCCCAATGTCAGTTCTCGAACGTGCCTTTCAGATCGCCAGCGAAGGCGAGTGCCGAAACTGGGAGCATGTCGTCACCGCCCTCAAGCGTGAGGGCTACGAAGATATCGATCAGCATTTCAGCGGTGCGCTGATCAAAGACCAGATCAACAAGCGATGCGCCCAAGCGCTCTGATAGCTAGCGATGAAGTCATTTCTGGCAGATCTCTAACACCCGCTCGAGCGCTGGCGCGCCCTGATCATCATCGCCCGCACGCCGCGCGCCTCCTTGCGCGTGGAGGGTTCAGGCTGAGGCGGCAGTGATCGCGAGGCGCCGTCATTGGCCGCCCGAAACCGTTTAGTTATTCCACATTGGTTGTATCGCGGCGCATATTTGATGATCAGAGCGCGCTCGCGTTTGGCAAGCTGATCGGGGCGATATCGAAAGAACGCCACCGCGTCGAAGTCCTTCAGCCCATCGGAGATATGCTGGCCGATTCGGCGGCGCATATCGACGGCTTGGCCGACATATACCACGACACCATCCAGCAAGAGTAGGTAGACGCCCGACGTGGCCAGGGCCCGCAACGAAGGCAGATCTACAATCTCAGGATCATCGGACATTTTTCCGGATTCCCGCCCGAGCAGGCCAACACCTGCCGGTCGGGGATCGGCGAGGGGGGCCAAGCCCATCCCATTAACTCACCGGCTGCTTATGCAGCGGCACCCGTGAAGGGCTGCGCATCATCTACATCATTCGAATTCAGGAGCCAAGAGGCCACGCGCACACGCATGCTGCCGCCGAGGTCGATCGCGACAAACCGACCGCGCTCATCCGTCACGACGCCGGACAAGCCGCTGTAAGGCCCCTGCTGCAAACGAATGTGCTGCCCCCGCTTCACGCTGTGAGGCTGCTTCTTGAGACGCACGATCCGGTGCCGCTCCTCCTCGACGCGCAGTCCGGCGATTTCACCATCGGCGATTTCAGGAATGCGCCCCTCGTGACGGAAGAAAGAGAAAGCCGGATAGGGGTTCACTCCTAGCGACAGAGCCCGGATCAACTCAGGCTTGTGGACCGCCCGCACGAAAACAAATGTCGGCGCGATCGGCTGGGCAACCTCATAAGGAACGCGGGTGCGAGCGCGGCGGCGCGTGACCACCAGGCGCGGTGTCCATGCCTCGATACCAGCGCTCGCGAGTGCCTCCTGCAACAGCAGCGTGCGCGCCCCCGCCGTCCGCAGAATGCACCACCGGCGCGCTGCCTGCCCGTTGCCCTGTTCAATCGTTTTCATGCCCGTCGTCCCGCTCTCGATGTTCCTGATTGTCGTGCTGGCCGCGTCGATCATGTCGGCGGCTGGCGGCTGCCCATCCGGCGCCGGATCTCGGCGGCATCGTCATGGCGGCCGATGCGGTCGAAGAACGCCGCCTGCCGCTCGAGCGCATCCTGCTGCTGATCCGCCGACGGTGCCGCGCCACCGTTCGGCAACGCTCCGGCATAGTCGAAGCCCAGCTTCACGTTCCGCAGAACCTGCGGATGCTCCCGCACCACCCAGTTCGCCCAGGTCGTTACCCAATCGCGCTTGCTACCCTGCGCCCGGCTCTCGGCGAGGAAGTGGTTGTGGAACGTGAACGCGGTCAGCTCGTAGGCGCCAGCCGGCCAGTTCTTGACGAGGTTCCGGGCCTGCGGTGGTAGCGTATCGGCAGGCGGTGGCGTCCAATCGGCGGCGATCCGCGTGCCCCGCGCCACTTTTTGCCGTTGCTCGACCTTACGTTGCCGAGCGCGGCCCCCGGCTGGGGGCGACAAGGCGCTAGCCTTGTCGGGGGTATTACGGTTCATTGAAGGTTTGCCCGCAGCGGCTGCGGGGGTTGGCGCAGTCTCTGCGGGGGTGCGGTCATTGCGGGGGCGCAGCGGCTGCGGGGGTGCAGGCGTTGCGGGGGTGCCCAGATCAGGCGCGTCACCAGCCGGATAGACGTAGTAAATCACGCCCTTGCCGGGCTTCTCGCGGCGCGCGAGCAGCCGCTTTGTGATCAGCGTCTTGATGACGCCCTGCACGGTGCGCTCGCCCTTGCTGCACTTCTTCGCGAGCGTCGGCATCGATGGCCAGCACTTGCCGTTGTCATTCGCGGAATCGGCCAGCGCGAGCAGCACGAGCTTCTCGCTGTCGGGCAGAACGAGATCCCACACGGCGGACATCAGTTTGATGCTCATGCTGCGGCCCCGAAACGAGAGGAACTCACCGATCGGCGCTCCGTTTGGCGACGAAAGAGGAGAGAGACATGGAAAGCGCCATTCCCGCGGGCTCGTTCTGGAGCATCATAACGATCGTCGGCCCGCTGCTGCTTGGCCTGGCGCTCGCGTATGCGGTGATCCGCAATCGGCGGATGACCCGCGCGCAGAACGACCTGTCCGAGCGCGCGACGCGCCAGAACAAGCTCGATGCTGCGATCGAGGAAGGCGCTGACGGCGCCGCCGAACGGCTCTCGCGCTAAGTGGCCGCCGCCTTGCTCGAAGCCGGCGGCAGCGCATGGGGCGCAGCTGCGATGCTGTCGCCCCTCGCTATCGGCATATTCATCTTTGCTTCGGCTGCGATCGCTGGATATCGCGATCACGATACGGTTCAGGCCGAATACGACAGACGCGAGACCAACTCGCGCTGACGCACGAGGGGGGCGGAATTGATTTACGACGTAACTGGCGAGCTGCCGCATTGGGCGGTGGCAGTCGTCATTGTTGGCACGCTCTTGAGCGTGGCCGCACTGATCTGGGCATCCTTCGTCGCAGGCGAGTGAGGCGCACTTCGTGCGCGGGGTCGTCGCGTGTTTGGCGCAGCTCGACGATACAGCGCCCGCGTGCCGGAACGCGGCGCTCGCGCCTCCGTTTGCCAGGGCATGCTCGCGACGTTCATCCTGATCTTCACGCCCGTCGTGATCGCAGCGCTCGTGCTGCTTCCCGCAACGCTGCGCGAGCGGATCGCGATGGGCTGCAAGAAGCAGCCCAGCCGACCGACGAGATATCGTCGCGCGCGGCCAACGGCGAGGACTGAGCCCGCGCAAACTGATTGACCCCCAAGTCATTCAGTGATCGCCGGATAATCGTCAGCATGCTCGAGCCGCTTGCGGCATGGCGCAATCCACCGAAGCCGAGTGTCATCTTCGCCATCGATCCAGACGAGCCACGCATAGGCGGTCGCGGTTGACCCCTCAGGCGCCAGCCGCCCCTTATGCATCACAACGCGCTCACAGAACTGAAGGACGAAGCTTGGCGGGTTGTGCGCGAAGATCGTCTCATAGCGGCCAATTGATTCGAGAAACGCGGCGCGCACCAGCACTGCGAAGCCGACGCGGCTCGTGGCGGCCATGCGATCAATGAACTGCGCTGCGAGGCGGAAGGGCGGGTTCGTGATCGTCCAGTCCACCATCGACGGCAGGAAGCCGAAGAGATAGTCCTCCACCGGGAAGCCCGCGCCGTAATCGTGGATGTCGGCAGCCTCGACATGGCCGAACCACTCCCGCAGCGGCGCGACCATATGGCCACGATTTGCAGCCGGTTCGCGACAGACCATGCCGGTTAGGTCGATGCCCTGCGCTTCGATGAACTCGCACAGCGCGCGGGTCGCCCAGGGCGGCGTCGGGAAGTCGTCGAGGCTATCGTGAGCTTCGACACGACGCTGCATGACGGCGGTGGAGCGGTTCTGGCTCATGCCGCGTCCCCGATGATTGTGAAGACGACGCAGCCGATCGGGCGCGCGCGGTGGAACTGGCGTGTGACGATGTCGAACCGGTTGTCGTCGACCTTCAGCGCCAGGGCGATGCCATCGCGGCCGTTCTTGAAGGCGCCCTCGGGATTGTCGTCGTCGCGGGCGCGGCGGTCGGGCGGGAACACGTCGAGGCGAACAGCGATCTGCCCAGCGGCGGGCAAGGTCACGCAAGCCGCGCGGGCAAGGACGAAGCAATCCTGCTTGTACGCCTTGGCGGCCTTGGCCTTATCCCAGCGGTTCGGTCGCGCATTGGAGCTGAGCGCGTTCGGCGGATAGTCGCAGATGATGCGCTGCCCGCGCGGCACGCCCAATTCGGCGAGCGCCAACTCGACCTCTTGGGCGGGCGGGGCGGCCTTCAATGGACGGATCTGCACCTTGCGCTTGCGCTTGGCCTTCGCGCGGTCGGGCAGCGGCGCCATCTTGCCGAGGCCGAGGCTGCGCCAGTTTAGGGCGCGGGCCGTCATGCTGCCCAGCCTTTCGCGCGCGCCAGCTCGATCAGATCGTTCGCGGCGATGATGCCCCGGCCGCCGACGTTGAAGTGATTCCGGCCACCGTCAGGGACGTTGCGCGCGCGCAGTTCGTCGGCCGGGTGGACACTCATCCGATAGACGTTCGGGTAGAAGCGCCGCAGGTAGCTCGCCGCCATGCCCGCGTCGGACGTGTCGGCGGTCGCCATGGTGGGGGCAGGCCCGCCCCGGTGGACTGACCTGCGCGGCGGCGGGGCGCAGCGGGGAGCCGCCTTCGGCTTCGTGCTCCGATGACCGCTCGAGACGACGCCGACCTCACGGCACCACCGCGTGATCAGCTTGCTTCCGACGTCCCAGCGCTGCTCCATCTCGGCGTAGGTCATGCCGGGCGCGACCGCGGCGAAATCGTCGGGGAGCGTGCGGGCCCTCGATGGCGGATTCGCAACGACGCCGGCTTCCTTGCGAAAGCGCGTGATGATGGTGATGCCGCAGCCATAGTGCTCGGCGATCTCGGCATTTGTCTTGCCGACGGCGACTTCGGCGAAGTCGGCGGGCGTGGTCATGGCGTGCATCAGTTCCTCCACGCGGAAACGACGGGATCTGGCAGGCGCTGGGCCTTGCGCGCGGCGTGACCGGCATCGGCTGCGGCAGCACGCGCGGCGCGGGCACGGCGGCGCGTTTCGAGCGCGGCATCGATGCCGGCGGCGATGGGGCTAGGCTGGGGGGTGACAGTTTTTGACACCCCCGCCAACTTCGCTCCGCGCAGGAGGCGGATCGCGGCGCCGATCATGCCGCCACCTTCGACAGATCGACGAGCCGCCCGCGCAGGGCTGCGATCTCCGTGGACATCGCCGATGCATGGTCGCGCTGGAGCGCTTCGAGCGAATTGATGTCGGAGCGGAGCAGGGCGACCTCGGCCGGCTCCTTGATCTCGCCAAAGCCCGCGATGCGGAACGCGGCGACGGTCTCGGTGGAGATACCGGCGGCCTTCGCAATCGTGGCATCGGACCAGCCGGTGACATAGCGGCCGTTCTCGCCGTCAAAGTGCTGGGCGAGCAGCTTGAGGGTTTCGGTCTGCCCGCGGATGGCGGCGGGCGAAGGCGATGCTCCCATGAGCGGATCCTTGGGCTTGGGGGCGGCGCAGCCCGGGCACAGGGCCGGGTCGAGGCGCCAGCCGCGCTGGGTGAATTTCTTGTCGATTTGGTCCGGGGCCATGAGCACGCGCAGGTTCACGTCACCGACGGCAGGGCATCGGGTGCAGCGAACGTGTGCGATCAACGCGGGGCGGCCGTCCCGACTGGTCGTCAGGAACCGGCTTTTGCTGCCGTCGCGATAGTGGTGGCCCCGGACCGTCACGGCTTATTCCGGCTTACCGTAGAGAACCGGCAGCTCAGTGCCAGCGGCGACGCGCGCGACGGCCTGGGTGAAGGCGTCATCGAACGTCGGGTCAGCGCGCCAGAGGTCATACCAGAAGACGATGCCTTCGCCCGTCTTGCGATAGCGAAGCCGCGCCGCCAGCCGATAGAAGGTGTCGTTCCTGAAGACCGGGATGGCGATCGGCAAACGCCGCCATCTTCATGGGCTTGCCGTCCTGCTCGAGCCATGCCTTCCACTCGTCGGACAGCGGGAAAGCATAATGACCGCGATGCGCGCCGAACCGCGGCGCCACCTTCACCGCTTCACCCCCGGGGTGGTAATCCAGCACCACCGTAATCGACGGCTTCGCGCGATCATTGTCGGCGAAGACGACGCTCTCGCCGTCCTTGAAGCGGTTGGCGTGGTCGATCAGGCTGTCGAGCGTCAGCAGCGTGGCAACACCGCGCCGATCGCGCGGCTGAGTGCGCCAGGCGTCGAAGTCGGCGGGGCGGAACAGCGTGACGTCATTGCCGCTGCGAACGGCCGGCACCGACAGGGTCTGGCCACCGTCCGAGACGGTGACGTTGATGACCTCGGCCTTCACATAGGTTTCGATGAGGTCGCGGGCTTCGGCGACGATGCCGCCCGCATTTTCCAGGACTTCCTTCATAGCTGGGATCTCCGATCGCGGGCGTTACGAAGCGTCGCGGAAGCCGCCCGCGCGGGCTCCCCCGTCGATGACCTCGCCGAACAGCTGGCGCTGCCCAGGGCGATGGCGGGTGAAGCGATTGTCGGGCGTCTGCCAAAGGATCGACTTGGCGCGCGGCGGCTCGGGGGAGACGACCTTGTAAGTCGACTTCAGGCTGACGACGCCGCCCTCCTGGGCGATGTCGACGACGATGGTCAGCTTGCCCTTGGCCTTGCCGCCGTTGTGGAACGCGGTGTCGCAGAGGTCCGCGTTCAGCTGCTTGACCGCCTGATAGCAGTCGGCCGAGAACTGGCCGTCCTCGAGGGTCTGGATGAACTCGCCCAGCGTGTTGCAGGCGCCGGGGATATAGCCCCCGTCCGCTGCGATGCTCGGGCCGTCTTCGTCTGCCATTTCGTCCTCCTTCGTGCGCGCGAAAGCCCCGGGCGCTGGGCGTGCGAAATCGCCGTCGGAATCGCGTCCGACGTGCGTGGTTCAGTTTAGAAAGCCCCCGCTACGGGCGCCGGATCAGCCGTCCTCGACCGCGTGCTGCGCCTTCGCGATCAACTCGCGCGTGCGCTTCCGCAGGCGGCCCTTTTCGACATGATCGATCTTGCCATCGCGCCGGGCCTCGCAGACGTCGGACACGAGCCCAGCCGCGTTGGCAGCCAGATCGTCCCAATTCGTCTCGGCCGTCTCGGCATCCACCAGCCGGGCATCGCCCGCCTCGAGAAGCATGTTAATCGCCTCGGGCGGCAGGACGCTGCGCAGCGCCAGCATCTGGGCGACGGTCATTGCGGACCCATTCGCCAGTTCGGCGAGCGTGGTCGCGCCGATGCCGGTAGCCTTGGCGAGCGCGCGATTGGAAATCTTGTTCGGATCGTTCGGGCCGACGTACCGCGCGAACATCTCGCGCTGCTGGCGCGCGGTTTCCCGGGCGAGGATCGTATCGGAAAACATGATTACGCGCGTCCCTCGATGGTAGCCCGGTTGGCATGAACAGGGTCGAAAGCGAACTGAACGGAGCCGAAGGGCAGGCGCTTATCGAGCTCGGCGATGAGCGCGTCGGTAGCGACGTCGGTCAGGTCCGGCTGGGCCTCGACGATCACGAGCGCGCGATGGCTGCCAGCCGAGCGGCGCAAGCGACCTTCGGCGATAAGGTGGTCAACGACGGTGTGCGCGTTCGAACGGCTTTTCAGGCCGAGGTCGGTCGCGATCTCGGTGAGGCTGGGCGACGCGCCGTGATGCGCGCGCTGATAGTCGCGGATGAAACTCAGCGCCTTGGCTTCGCGGCGGGTCATGCGGCTTCCTTGACGGCAAAGGGGCAATCGCGGACGGCGCAGCACTGGGCGGCGGGATCGTCGTCGCGGCGATTGCAGGCCGGTACGGAGCAAACCGCGACACGATCAGTGGTACGCCTGCGGGCGGTCTGTTCGCGCGGATACAGGTCGGGACGCAGCCGATATCGAGAACCAAACCCCGCCCGTTCAACCGGGAGGACGTACTGCGCTGGCAGCTCCGAGCCCTTCTTAAGCAGCTGCCAGATGTTGCCTTGCGTGCAGCCGCAGACAGCGGCGAAGGCAGTCTGCCCACCGGCCTTACGAACAGCCTCGCGGAACTCGGCGTGGGGTGAGAGTTTCGTTGCCATGACCCACTTGTAATAGATTGCTATTGTGTCTGCAATAGGCAACTTCAATAGCGAGCTATTCGGCTGCTGCTATGATGAGGGCATGGCAGAGAGCATAACTGTGCGCCGGCTGAAGCAGGCGATGGAGGACGCGGGGCTGGATCAACCCGCCTTGGCAGCGGCAGCTGGCTGCACACAGGGTGCCATCAGCCAGATTCTGTTAGGCAAAACAGCGCGTTCGCGTTTCCTGCCCGATATCGCTCAGGTGCTTGGGGTGTCGGTTGATTGGCTTAGGGGGAGCACCATAAATCGGACGCCAGACCTGCCTGCGGTTAAGGATGCGTCGGCTGGTGACGATACCGTCGAGGTAGCCCAGCTAGACCTGTCGTTCTCGATGGGACCGGGCACGACAATCGACGACTACATCGAGGAGGTCCCCTACCGGTTCGACATCGGCTGGCTTCGTCGCCTCACCCGATCCGAGCCCCGTCGGTTGCGTTTGGCGCGCGGGGTGGGAGAGTCGATGTCGCCGACGCTCCTGACAGGCGATCAGGTGTTAATCGATACCACGCAGCGGCAGCTTAATAAGCAAGACGGAATTTACGCGATCAGTCTCTTCGGAGCTGCCGCGATAAAGCGCCTTCGCGCCATCGGCCCCCAGCGTGTCCGGGTCATTTCTGATAACCCAGCCGTTGAGGACCAGGACGTCGATGCGGAAGATATTTCAATCGCTGGCCGGGTGATTTGGTTTAGCCGGGAGCTGTAATTGGCGATTGCTACGATGACGCTGGCGGTCGTCGGCGTGGATCATCCAAACCGGAGACCGCGAAAGCAGGGTAGCATTCCACGACGCTTCGAGATCGCGGCTTGCCGTCCAGGTGAACCAGTCGACCTTGAGCTTGAGCCTGACAACCCAGCCGACCCGAACGCCATCATCGTGCTCAGTGAGCGGGGCATTCAGATTGGATATGTGCGGGCGGAGCGAGCGCAACTCATTTCCGGATACATTAAGTCGGGAATCGAGATTCGGGCAGTTTTTCAGTCCGCAGAGGATTGGGGGGCCACGATCCGGATTACGACGGATGGAAGTGTCCCAGTTCTGCCGCCAATGGCGGCGACGGCGGAGCCTGAGCCGGACTGGTGGCCAGATGACGAATGGCCAGATTGAAAATAGAAAACTATTTTAGGTTGACGGATAAAAATAGATAACTATTGTTCCTGAGGCTACCTGCTTCGGGATGATCAATAGATGTCCACAACCTTCGCCGCGGCGCAGATCCCGCAAACGACCGGCTGGCGCCAGCATGACGGGCGGGCGTGCCCGACGAACCCCCTCGCGTTGGTCAAGGTCCAGTTCCGCGGCGAGAGCATCGAGGCAGCCGACAAGCGGCGCGCCACGCCCGCCTACACTTGGGACTGGATGCTCCCGACGTGGCACGCCCCGATCGCCGCGTGGCGCCCGGCGAACGAGCTGACGCTCGCACAGCGTCTGCTTGCCGAGGCCGAACCGTGGCTCGCCGGTATGGCATCGCGGCCGATGCGCATCTTCATCACCTTCGCCCTCATCGTCGCCGCGGCGGCGTGGGTGGCGCTGCTCGTCGAGATGACCTCGTGAGCGCCAACCGTGCCCCCCTGGCCGACGCCAGCAATCCCCCCCTTGCTACGTCGGCCGCAACCGACCCGGCGGCGATTTCCCTAACGCCGCCGGGTCAAATGTTACAATGTGTTGCACACAAGAAACAGGCGACCCGCTATGATGAGGGCCAGCGGTGCGGAGGCGACGTCTCAGTCAGCGGAGTGCCCCAACTCCAGCTGATGCACCGCGACCCGGTGGCGGACTGCGCCCGCCGCCGGGTCACCTCCCGATCAGCGGAGCGCGCAGCCGCCCATTACGAGCGGATGGGCTGTCTCGCCGAGGTCATCGGCGCGGGCTGCATCGCCAGCCTCCAGCGCGCGACCGCCGCGCGCATCCGCGATGGCTACGTCAACAACTTCGTCCGCAGCCTTGAGCGCGCGGCGATCGCCGGGAGTGCCCGCTGATGGATTACGCCAGCCTTTCCGACATGCAGGCGTGGGCGCGCGCGAAGATGCAGCGTCCACGCGACTTCGCCATCGGCCCCGCCGACAATCCCTATCTGCTGCGCTGGTGGATCATGCCGCGCAACGAGGGGTGCAATCTCTATCTCCACCAGATCCTGCGCGACGACGACGACCGCGCGCTGCATGATCATCCGTGGGAGAACACGTCCTACCTGATCGAAGGCGCATATCGGGAAATCACCCCCGACGGCATCTTGATCCGCCAGGCGGGCGACGTGGTGACGCGGTCGGCGACCGCCCTTCATCGGCTTGAACTGATCGGCGGCAAACCCTGCGTCAGCATTTTCATGACCGGGCCGAAGGTTCGCGAGTGGGGCTTCGACTGTGGCGAGCGCGGGTGGGTCCACTGGCGCGATTTCACCGCTGGGGACAATGGCGAGCTGGTCGGTCGCGGCTGCGGTGAGCATGAGCCTGCACCCAAGGCGCTGGCATGACCCAGCTCGACGCCCTGACCCATGGCCGGATCGACGCGCGGTCCCAGCTTCGGGCACGGCTCGCCATCTGCCGCGCCGTTCTGGGCGATCTTCCCGGTCCGCGCTGGCGCAAGGGATCGAACAACGAGCCGCGCTCCCTGATCGTGGACGTGCTGACGCGAAGCTGCGAGCCCTGCCAGGTGTGCGGCGCGCCGGGCGAACAGATCGTTGCGGCCGTCATCGGGAACGGTGCGCGCGAGGTCTGTCTCAGCTGCAACTCCGAAGCGATCGTCGGTGATTACGACTGGAATTCGCTTTCCGATTGCCTGCGCTTCAAGGCCGACCTCGCGGCGGGTGCCGTGGCGAGCGACGCCGCCACCTGTCCGACGTGCCTTGTCGAGCTTCACGACTTCGCGGGTGCCGAGGCGATCGCGACGGACTGTGCTCGATCGCACTGCGGCTTGAAGCCGGCGGAGGTGCTCTGATGACTTCGTATTTCGGCCGCTTCGGCAGCCCGCCCGAAGAGATTGGGCTGCCCGAGCGCTGCTACATCACCCCGTCGAAGCCGAACAACTGGCGCGGCGGGAAGGACAAGGACGCGAGGTTCACCCGCGCGCAGCTTGGCGTGATGGAACAGTTGGGCATGGACCCCGCAACCACCGAGGTCGTCGTCGTGCGCTCTACGGCGACGTATCGCGAGGAGCATGTCGGGTCCGGCCCCCAGCCGATCTACGTCATGCCGTGCCCGGTGCTCGAGCATCGCCCGAACGGCTTTCGCCTGGTCATCAGTCCGTCAGGCTATCGCGACCTGGTCCACGAGAGCGGCGACCTGTCGATCAAGAAGGGCAGGGGGCGGGTATGAGCTTGTGCTCACAACGCGACAAAGAGGCGGGTGCCCACGCCCGACAGCTCTCTGAGCGCCTGATCGTCGCCGACGCTCAGCATCACAATATCAATCGCGCACTCGGACATCTCGCTAAGTTCGCGGCACCAGCGGTGTTTGACCTCATGCCACTTGGCGCGGACCCGATCCTGCGTGGAGCCGTCGTTAACGTTCCAACCGTTCAGCAGGACGACCAGCGACAGGTCGAGCAAGTCGGAATTGGCACTGCAGCTGCTGGTCCTTCGGATCCAAAGTTCCTCGATACTTTCCTTGGTCATCGCCCAGGAGACGATCGGGTCGGTCATTGTTCTGGGGAGAGGCGGGCGGGCGACAGTGCTGCTCAGCTTCAATCCGCTCGACCACACTCATTTTTCTCCCGTAATCTTCATCGCTCGTCGAAACGACGCGCGCGCTTTTATCGTTCCGAAGATGCCTGCCCGGCGGTGGCGTCACAGCTGATGCAGGACGCCGTCCTCGTCGCGCATCCGGAATGCGACGTAGCGGGCGCGATTCTTCGCCGTCTTGCTGAGCAGCCGACAGGTCAACCAGAGCGCGCGTCGGATGACCTCCCATTCGCCATCGTGCCGCTGCCCCTCCAATATAAATCGGCTATCGATAGTCATTCGTCGGAGGCTTCCCGAGGTGGCGCGACAAGAGCGCTGCAGAACGCACTCGGTACGGAAAACGATCCTCGTTCGGATCGAGTTCGCAATGGGTCGCTCAAACCGGAAAGGCCGGCCGCGAAGCGCCAGCCGCCCGCCTGGATGATCGCGCCGGCGTGGTCGCGCGTCATCCGTCGCCTCGCGCTGGAATCGCTCAAGCGGAGCAACCCCTATGGCTGAGAATAGCAAGATCGAATGGACCGACCACACCTTCAACCCTTGGGAGGGTTGCCAGAAGGTCGGGCCGGGCTGCGACCACTGCTACGCCGAGAAGAGGAACGCGCGCTTTGGGGGTGGCTCAGCAATCAATTGGGGGGCGGGGGCGCCCCGTCGCCGCACCAGCGCCACAAATTGGCGGAAGCCCCGTCAGTGGCAGGCGGACGCCGCGCGGTTTCTGGCGGAGCATGGGCGCCGCCAGCGCGTGTTTTGCGCGAGCCTCGCCGATGTGTTCGACAACGCGGTCGATCCCGATTGGCGGTCGGACCTGTTCGAGCTTATCGATCAGACGCCCGATCTGGATTGGCTGCTGCTCACCAAGCGGATCGGCAACGCGGCCACGATGCTGCGCGCCGATTGGGAGCGTGACGCCTTCCCGCCGAACGTGTGGCTGGGCGCGACTATCGTGAACCAGGCGGAGGCCGACCGGGACATCCCGAAACTGCTCGCGGCACCGGCGCGCGTCCGCTTCCTATCGATAGAGCCGCTGCTTGGGCCGGTCGATCTTGCCGAGGTCTCGAATACCGGCACTGCGCTTGATCCTGAATGCTGGGGCGACTGCGCTTGCGATAGCCTTTACGGGCGCGATCCTGGCTGCCGCCGGAACGAGGGCGACGGGCAGCTTCAGCGCAAGATTGATTGGGTGATCGTCGGCGGCGAAAGCGGTCCAGGCGCGCGACCGATGCATCCGGATTGGGCGCGTGGCCTTCGCGATCAATGCACAGCGGCCGGCGTCGCGTTCCTCTTCAAGCAATGGGGTGAATGGGAAGTCGCTCTCGATCGCGAGCGCGACGACGCCGATTGGCGCGCCGATTACACCAATGATTTTGGCGATCGCGGCAAAACGAAATGGCTCAACCTCGCTGGCGGCTGCGGCTTCCACGGTGAACGCTTCCACGTCATGCGCCGGGTCGGGAAGAAGGAAGCCGGCCGGGCTCTCGATGGGGTTACGCACGATGGAGTGCCGGCATGATGTTTCTTTTCAACCCAGCCGGCGATCAGACGATCATGCACCTTGCTGAGTACGACCGGCTTGGTGGGATAGTCGGAGCGCTCTGCGGCAAGCGCGACTTCCTGCGCAGTTGCAACCTGCCGCTCGGCCGCGCGCGCTGCGCTGCCTGTGCCCAGATCGAAGCCCGGATTCAGCGCGGCGACCGGTCGGATGACGCCTGGCAGCGCCGCAGCGCCGAGGCCGACGAGTACACGACCGGCATGTGGCAGCGCCATCTGAGCGGCGTCTCGATGCTGTGCGTGGCCACCGATGCGCAGAGGCGCGGATTTTTGGACGGGATGAACGGTAGGCACTGGCCGCACCATTGGCGGGTGCGCGACAGCTTCGACCGAGGGCGGCATACCGCTCGGCTGCTCGGTTACAAGGTGCCTCTATGACCCCCTTCATCTGTCTCGCTATCGCGCTCCATGACGTCGACGGCCCGATCCACTGCGCCGACGGCGCGAAGATCCGGCTCCAAGGCATCGGTGCAACGGAGATGGACGGCGCGTGCCGCCCGAACCAGCCGTGCGTGCCCGGTGACCCGTTTGCCCAGCGCCGCGCGATGGCACGCGCGATCGGCGCCACGGTGGCGCGCGAGACGCGATCGCCGAGCTTCGGTCGGCTGCATTTCGCCCGTCCGATCCGGCTGACCTGCGAGGCCACCGGCACCAGCCACAAGCGCCTGACCGCCTGGTGCGCGACTGCGGACGGGCGCGACCTGTCGTGCACCGCGATTCGCGCGCGTGTAGCGGTGCGGTGGGTGCGATACGACAAAAGCGGTCGCCTGACCCGGTGCCGGCCGTGACGATCGATCTTTCGACCGCTGCGAAGCGCGCGCGCTTCGATGGCGCGCGGGCAGCGGCCGCAGGTCTGCCGCGCGCCTCGTGCCGCCGGCAACCGGGCGCGGCGACCTATGAGGCGTGGCACGACGGTTACGATGAAGTGGTCAACCGCGCCGCGCGAACTGCCGATCTCGCGTCTCGGCTCACGCGCCCGCAGCGCCGCTGGATCGGCTTTGACAGGATGCCCGGGGGTGGATTCTGGCCGTGCCGTCACGCGCTGATCGGAATGGGCCTGCTGGATGGCCGTGGGAAGCTGACCGAGCGAGGCGAAGCTGTGCGGGCCGAGATCAGGAGGGCGGCGTGAAGGTTCTATCCGTTGCGAGGGTGCTCGATGACCATCGGCGGCAGCGTCACGAAAAGAGCGCGCACGCCGTTATCATCTGTGCGCCAGCGGCCGTCGCGGCTCAGCTTCTCAAGAGTGGTGAAAGCATCCGCAGCGTCGGGATGCTGGTCGCGCAATACCGTCCACTGGATCAGGCATATGTCGATAAAGATGGGCTGACCGAAATGCTTCGCGTCAAATCGAACGACGTCTCCGACTATACGGCGGTCATTCGCATATCGGCTGATGCTGATAAGTCGATCCACGGAGCAGTTGGTGGACGCGAAGTGCCTCAGAAACAATCGCACAGAGCAACAATAGGCTCGCTCTATCGCGTTCTGGTGTCACCTCGGCCCCCATTTATCGTTCTGTGCGCTTGGCGCCGCCTCATCGACAACGCGACCAAGCTTTTCGAGTGCGTCAAAGACGTGTGCGTCCCGCTGCGATTCTTGAGGTCCAGCCGCCTTTTCGACCTTCAATTCGTAGTTCCCCGACCCGGGGTCGATGTCTTTCATCCAGACCTCCAGGTTGTTGTTCTGAAACAGAAATATGGTGGCCGGAGAAATCTCCAAGGCTCAGTCGTCCAAAATCATTGCTCGAAAGGAGGCTGGTATGGGGCTTGCGCTTGAAAGGCTTCCTGATTGGCCGGCCGCCCTCACGACCGAGGAGGCGCTCGCCTATACCGGCGTCGCCGAAACCCAGCTCCGCGCCTGGGCGAAGGCCCGGAAGGTGCATTTCCTCCCGATCGGCCCGAACGGTGCGAAGCTCGTCCTGCGCGACGAACTCGACGCGGCGCTGCGTGCGCGCTTCGCCGCTGTGTCCGACAATGACGTGATCGAGTTCTGATGGCCCGACTTCGCCTGCCTGCCTACGTCAACGTCCGCAAGCTGTCGGACGGCACCCCGGCCTATTACTGGATTCGCCCGAAATGGGCCTCGCCGCCGAACCTGCGGCACGGGAAGCCGTGCCCGGTGGAATCGTCGCCCCTCGGCATCAACCAGGGCGCGGCGATCACGAAGGCCGAGGCGCTCAACGCGGCATTCAAGGAGTGGAGGGAAGGGGAGGCGTCCGCGCGCACCCCGGGCACCGTCAAATGGCTGTTCAGCTGGTACTGCCAGCAGGAGAAGTTCACCGCGCTGCGCCACTCCACCCGCAAGGGCTATCGGTTCGCGATGGACCAGATCGAAGCAATGGATACGAAGGGCGGGCCGCTGGGCGGCCGCAAGGCCGCTGCGGTCGATGCCACCGTTTCTGACGCCCTCTACCGCAAGGCGCGCGCGAAGCATGGCGAGCGCCAGGCGTCCTACATGATGCAGGTCTGCCGCCTCGTGTGGAATCAGGCGCGCCGCCCCGGCTATTCAAAATCGACCGGCGTGAAGGACAATCCGTTCTCGGGGATGGGGATCAAGGCCAGCACGGGCGGAAAGGGCAACCGCGCCGCGACGCGCGCCGAATACGACCTGTATCGGGCCACGGCGCGCGAGCTGGGCAAGCAGAGCATGGCGACGGCCGCGGCGCTGCTGTTCGAATGCTGTCAGCGGGTCTAGGACGCTTTCGGGTTCGGAGATCCCGACGGGATCGAGCGCGGCTTCTATTGGGACGATTACCAGCCGGGCGAGCGCATCAGCATGGTGCAGTCGAAGACGGGGAAGGCCGTTACCTGGGAGCTGTCCGCCGCGATCGGCGACGAGGTGGTGCTGCTATATCCGGAACTCGAGGCGGAGCTGGCGCGCATGAAGCGCGAGGGCGGCAAGATGATCGTGCGCGATGAGCGCACGGGCCAGCCGTACAGGTTCGACTACATGCAGAAGCTTCACGCCCGGATTCGCGCGAAGGCGGGCCTGCCAGCCGATTTGCGCATGACCAGCTTCAGGCACGGCGGCATGACCGAGATCGGCGATGCCGGCGTCGACGACATGCGGCCGGTGTCGGGGCACACGAAGCTCGACACAACGGCGATCTACAACAAGGCGTCGGCTGAAAAGGCGCGCCAGATCGCGCTGAAGCGCCGCGAACACGTCACAATATTATCGAGGCACTGAGTACTGCGCTGTGCGCAGCATTACCAACGCGCACTCCGCAATGTTGCATCAATCGCTGCCTAACTGATCCAGATCAGCGCGCTCTCCTGTTAAAGCGAATATACGTGCTTATCGGCATCTCCTTTTGAGCGTGAGGCCGGCTGACAGCATCGGGAAAGCTGCCGCTCTCGGAGCTCCCTATGCAGATGACGTCAACCACCGTCGCGGATCAAAAGGCGTCGCGCGCGCCGATAGGAGAGTTAATGGTGGCCCGCGACATGCGCGGACCCGGCATCACTGCAATGATCGGTGAGGTAGCCGGAGAGCCGATTATCGTTCGGTTTGACACGTCGGCAATTCTGGCCCTGACCGAGAAATCGAGTTCTTTGCAGCTCATTGAGGAGGGTCTTCGCTCGCATCATGATCGGATAAGGGCGGCAGCTGCAGCCGTTTTGCTAGCCGGCTTCGCGTCGGTAGCTGCCGAGGGAACCGTGATTACCCTGTCAGCCCTCGACCTCTAGGCGGCCGCGGCGGAGGCGGATAAGAGAACGAGGCCGATCTCAGGTCCAACGGCGGGACATGCGGTGGTCAGCGTTTATACGCGGGAGAGAGCTGGCCGGCGACGTCGATCATGCCGACGAAAAGGTTGTTCTCATCCGTAAGTAGAACGGCCAGATCGTCGCTCCAGATATCCGTTCTGACGTCGTGAAGGAGTTCGCCGGCCAGCCGTTGAGCCTCCCTCTTCGCCGTTTCGACATCCGGTAGATCAATGGCGACCGGGTCAACGTCAGCCGCCGTGTGGGTAACCCGGACATAGTACCGAGGCATCTCTATCTCCCATGAGGGCGCAATAACCTCAGGCGGAGCTGTTAGTTGCGAACGTTTCGCAGGCGGATAGCTAAAGGCGCTTTGGGCGCGCGGTCGCGCGCGGTTAGTCCCAGCGCAGCAGGCCGCACTGATACTGTGAAGGAAAAATTCTTTGGGATGATCTTGAAGCGCCGAGGCGCGAAATTATTTTGCTTGCCGTCGGGGGCCGGCGGTCCCTGGCAGGAGGCGGCCAGGATAGGCCGGCTCTGCATCTTCAGATTGCTCTTTGGAGGGTTTGGATTTGTCGCTCACCGTGAACCAGAAAATCGCATATTCGGAACGTCGTGCGGATGAGGAGCGCGCCGCTGCTGCCGCTGCGCATTCTAGCGAATCGAGGCGCATTCACGAGGCTCTTGCCGAGCAGCACGCGCGCGCGGCGCGGCAGGAGAGGGAGCGCAGCGCGCGAAATAGCTTTGCGGTGAACTAGGAGAGCGCGATGAGATACGAGCTTTTCTCGCCAACGCGGCCCGAGCTTCCGTTTGCCACCACCGACCTTGAGCTCGACTTCGATGCTGAGCAGTGGGCCCGCCAGTGGGCGCTTGCCCATGAGGACGCCGGCGACGACTTCACTGTGCGCGGCAGCGATGGCAAGTTTTCGGCGTCGGTCTTCCGGACGAAGGCGGGCCAGTGCTACATCATGCGTAAGCCCGCCGCAGCCTGAGACGCTGCCAGGCATCTGCGGCGCTGGTATCTACGCTCGGAGATGGGCGATGCCGGCGTCGACGATACGCGGCCGATGTCACGGCACACGAAGCTCGACACGACGGCCATCTACAATAAGTGGGGCGCTTGTCATAACGGATGTCATAAAGCGCGTCATAACGACGCACGAAAGCACACCTCTCCAAACGGAGAAATGTGCTTTGTTTTCGATGGGTTGTCGGTGGCTCCCTGAGTAGGATTCGAACCTACGGCCATTCGATTAACAGTCGAATGCTCTACCGCTGAGCTATCAGGGAATACCGGTATCGCCGAGGCGAGGCGCGCCTATAGCAGCGGGTTGGCGGAAGTTGCAACCCGTCTATTTACGTATTTTTCAGGTGGCGAATTGCTCGGCCGCGATACGGTCGTCGAGGGCGTGCTCGGGGTCGAAAAGCAGCGTGAGCGGGCTGGTCCGGTCGATCGAGATGGTGACATTCTCGACATCGCGCACCTCGCGCTGGTCGGCGACGGCGCTGACCGAACGCTTGCCCGAATCGAGCACGCGGAAGGAAACCTTCGTGCGATTCGGGAGAATCGCTCCCCGCCAGCGCCGCGGGCGGAACGGGCTGATCGGCGTCAATGCGAGCAATGAGGAGTCGAGCGGCAGGATCGGTCCCTGCGCCGACAGATTATAGGCGGTCGATCCCGCCGGCGTCGCCACCAGCACGCCGTCGCACACCAGCTCCGGCAGGACGACGCGGCCGTCCACCATCACCTCCAGCTTCGCGGTTTCGCGGGTTTCGCGCAGCAGGGAGACTTCGTTGATCGCGGGAATTGAGACCTGTTCACCGTCCATCGTCACCGCTTCCATGCGCAACGGAAGAACAGTGATCGTCTTGGCGTGCTGTAGGCGAAGCTCAAGCAGGTCGGGCTTCCACTCGTTCATCAGAAAACCGACGGTGCCGAGATTCATGCCAAAGATCGGCAAGACCCGGTGTCGATCGAGCATCGAATGGAGCGTGCGCAACAGAAAGCCGTCGCCGCCCAGCGCGACGACCAGTTCGGCCTGGTCGATCGGATGCCATTCGTAAAGCTCGCGCAGCATCTCCGCCGCCGCCTTGGCCTGCGGCGTGGGGGAGGCGACGAGCGCCATCCGGCGGTCGGTCATAAAATGATGCTCTCGAAGGGGTTCATCCGCCGGTGACGCTCATATGACGTCGCACCGCGGGGGCAGCACTGCGTTCGGCGATACGAAAATTATGGCGATCGGGCTTGATCGACATCGCCTCGTCGAGCGCAGCGTCGATCGCATCCGACTGGCCGGAACGTAGCGCTCCACGCAGATCGATCGCATCTTCGTGGCCGAGGCAGGGAAAAATCTCACCGCTGGCCGTCACGCGGACGCGGTTGCATCCATCGCAGAAATTGGCGGTCATCGGGGTGATGAAGCCGATGCGGACGCCAAGCTCCTCGACCCGCGAATAGCGCGCCGGGCCGCCGGTGCGATGATCGATCGGCGTCAGCGTGTAGTCCGCCGCCAGCTGCGCCCGGACGCCATCGAGCGGCAGGAAGCGGTCGACCCGGTCCTCGTCGACCTCGCCAAGCGGCATCGTCTCGATCAGGGTCATGTCGAAGCCCTGTTCGGCGCACCAGCGCAGCATCGGCTCGATCTCGTCGTCGTTGATGCCTTTCAGCGCGACCATATTGATCTTGATCGCGAGACCCGTGGCCTTCGCGGCCTCAAGCCCGCGTAGCACGTCGGCGAGATCGCCTCGGCGCGTGATCGCACGGAAACGATCCGGATCTCGGCTGTCGAGGCTGACGTTGATCCGCCGCACGCCCGCGGCGGCCAGTGCCTCGGCATGCGTATCGAGCAACGTGCCGTTGGTAGTGATCGTCAGTTCGTCGAGGCCGTGGCCGATATGGCGCCCGATGGCGCGCGCAAGATCGTCGATCCCGCGCCGGACCAGCGGCTCGCCCCCGGTCAGGCGGATCTTGCGGACGCCGCGGCGGATGAAGTTTTCAGACAGAACCGCCAACTCATCGATCGTCAGCAGATCGCCATTGGGCAGGAACTGCATGTCTTCCGCCATGCAATAGCGGCAGCGCAAGTCGCACCGGTCGGTCACCGACAGCCGCAGGTAGCTGATCCGCCGGCCGAGCCGGTCGGTCAGTCGCGGAGATGTCGTGACGGGACGCATTTCCATGATGGAGAGCTATTCGCTTGAGACCCTCCCCGCAAGGGGCGGCTTCCTGTCCACAAGCATAACCATATTACTTACATTGCCGAAGCTTTGCGATTGGCCGAGGCTTCACTTCAAGGTAAACGCTGAACCGATGGTGAATGTCGCTGGGCTTGAAGGGACGGCCGATCAGATGGCCGGTGGCGGATTTCTGCCGCTTTTCCTGTTATCGTTTCGGCAACGTGATGAATTGGCCGCGCTGATCCGCAAATCGGGTCGCCCGGTCGTCGCGGCGCGCCGGTCCGACATGATCGAGCGCCGCTTTATCGGCTCGGGTGCTGCTATCGCGGTGGTCGATGCGCGGGGCGCCCCGCGCGAAGGGCTGGCGGCATGCGAGGCGCTGTCGCTGCCGATCGCGTCGACCGGATCGGCTTTGCTCGTTCTGATCTCGCAGGGCGACCTGGCGGTGCTTGATCGCTTCATCGACGCGGGCGTCACCCATTATCTGGTCAGCCCCTTTGGGCAGGACGCGCTGGTCAACATGCTGCGGATGACCGACCGGTTCGTCGAGCGGGTGGCAGGCGGCGGCAAATCCGCGTCTGAACGCGCGCGGTTGCGGCTGGCCGAGACGGAGGCATGGTCGTGGCGTCCGGGCGATCGATCGGTGCAGCTGAGTTCCGCCTTCGCCGAACGGATCGGTTTTGCCGATCGGGACGTCCACATCTGGCGGCTGCTGGCGGGTATCGACCGTGCGGGGCGCCGTGCCGCGAACGAGGCGCTCAGCAAGCTGCTTGCCAATGGTCGCGCGGGTGCCTTTGCCCACGGCGTCGGCGCGCGCGGCGAGCGGCTGGCCCACCATATCCATTTCGACGACGATCGCGGGATCGTGATCGGCTGGGTCGAAGGATCGCGCGACGACAGCGATGTGCCGGCCGGTCCCAGCGACCCGCTGACCGGCCTTGCCGATGCCGATACGGTGCGGGCTTTCCTGGCCGAGCGGCTGGCGAATGAAGAAGGACCGGAGCCGCGTGCGACCCTGATGTTGCTCGGCATCACCCGCTTCGGCCTGGTCAATGCCGCCTTCGGGCGTGTGGCGGGCGATGCCGTCCTGCAGGGCGTCGCCAAGCGGATCGAACGGATCATGGGGCAAAGCGGGCAGGATCGCGTGCTGCTGGCGCGCACGGCCGGTTCCGAATTCGCGATCGCGATCGGATCATCGATGGCGCCCGAAAAGGCCGAGTTGATCGCGCAACGTCTGGTCGACGCGGTGTGCCGACCTTTCGTGTCGGCCGATCGTCTGATCCCGCTGAGCTGCCGCGTTGGTGTCGCGGCGGCGGAGCCCGATCGGGGCGAGCCGGTCGCGTCGCTGTTCCAGCGCGCCGGGGCGGCGCTTGCGGCCGCCAAGCATGGCGACCAGGGCGTCCACATGCTCGATGCCAGCCAGGAGGCAGAATCGAATCGCCGCAGCCAGCTTGAGATCGACCTGCGCCGCGCGCTGCACGATCGCGAGATCGATGTGCTGTTCCAGCCGCAGGTCAAGATCGGCACAGGCGAGATTGTCGGGGTCGAGGCGCTGGCGCGCTGGCGGCACCCGACGCTGGGCGAGCTGGGCGCGGAAACGCTGTTCGACGCCGCGGCGCGCTCCGATTACGTCACTCAATTGTCGGCGCATATCCAGCGGCGCGCGCTCGAACTCGCGGCGCGGTGGCCGCTTGCGCTATCGCATCTGCGCCTGTCGCTGAACGTCACCGCATCGGACATCATCTCCCCCAATTTCGTCGCGGAATTCCTGGCACGCGTCGACGCGGTCGGCTTCCCCCGCCAGCGCCTGACCGTCGAAGTCACCGAAAGCGGGCTGATCGAGGATCTGGCGAACGCAGCGATGATCCTAAGCGACCTGCGCGGCGCAGGACTGCGCGTCGCGATCGACGATTTCGGCACGGGCTATTCGAGCCTCGCTTACCTGAAGGCGCTACCGCTCGATTATCTCAAGATCGACAAGGCGCTCGCTGCCGACATCTCCGGGTCGACCCGCGACCGGATCGTGGTGCGCGGTGTGATCGATATGGCGCGCTCGCTGGGCCTTGCGGTGGTGGCAGAGGGCGTCGAAACGTCCGCACAGCTTGGCCTGCTCGCACGCGAAGGCTGCAATTATTATCAGGGTTATCTCTGTTCGCGGGCCGTCGACAGCGACGCCCTGATCCATCTCCTTCACGGTGAGCGCTCGGAAGCATCTCCCGCCGCCTGAAATTGACCTTTCGCGCGCACGCTGGTTCAAGCGGACGAAAGGGAGATGGGGATGCAGGATCTGTTCGCGCCGTTGCGCTTTACGCGGGGGCCCGCGATGAAGAACCGCTTCATGCTGGCGCCGCTCACCAACTGGCAGAGCCATGAGGATGGGACGCTCTCGCAGGAGGAGCATGACTGGCTGGTCATGCGTGCGAAGGGCGGCTTCGGCGCGGTGATGACCGCCGCCGCCTTCGTCCAGCCCAACGGCAAGGGCTTTCAGGGGCAGCTCGGCATCCATGACGACATATGCCTGCCCGGCCTCACCCGGTTGGCGAGCGCGATCAAGGCCGATGGCGCATTGGCTTATGTGCAGCTTTATCACGCCGGATTGCGGACCAATGCCGGGCTGACCGGCGAGCAACCGATCGGGCCGTCCGAGGATGCGGTGAGTGGCGCGCGGGCGATGTCGCTCGAGGAGGTCGAGGCGTTGGTTGAGGCATTCGTGCGCGCCGCCGAGCGCGCGCAGCAGGCAGGCTTCGACGGCGTCGAGCTGCACGGCGCGCACACATATATCCTTTGCGCCTTCCTGAGTGCTGAGATGAACCGGCGGGACGATCGCTATGGTGGCCCGCTCGACAATCGCGCCCGAATCATCCGCGAGATCATCGCCGGGGTCCGCGCGCGGTGCGGCGAGGACTTCACCCTGGGCCTGCGTCTTTCGGCCGAGCGTATGGGGATGCAGATGGCCGAGGTGCGGACGTTGTGCGAGCAGCTCTGCGCCGAGGATCAGCTCGATTATATCGACATGTCGCTGTGGGATGCGTTCAAGGATCCCGAGGAGGAAGCGTTCAAGGGGCGGCCGCTGCTCAGCTGGTTTCTTGATTTCGATCGGCGCAATACCCGTATCGGCGTGGCAGGGCAGGTGCGGTCGGGCACGACGGCGCAGGCGTGCCTCGATGCCGGATCGGATTTCGTTCTGATCGGTCGCGCGGCGATCGTGAACCACGACTTTGCGCATCGGGTCGACAGTGACCGGGCCTTCGCGATGGACCCGCCCCCTATCGATCGCACCCGCATGCCGGCCGAAGGGGTGAGCCCGGTGTTTCTCGATTATCTGACGACCAGTTTTCCGGGGTTTTTGACGACGGCGGCATAAAGCCTCGTCATTGCGAGGAGCCGGAGGCGACGCGGCAATCCATTCCGAACCGCGGACTGGATTGCATCGCTGCGCTCGCAATGACGAGAAAAGGGGGCGACTAAGAAAGAATTTTCGCCAGTCCGCGCGACAGTTGCAGCGCGCCGTGGAGGCGCGCCTTGGGGTCGGGCCAGCCGCGGTTGATGACGAGCTTGCTGTCGGGGCGCAGCTTGGCGACCTCCTTCAACCGGTCGACATAGGCCAACAGCCCCGGCAGATCGGGGAAATTGTCGTTGTGGAAGGTGACGAGCGCGCCGCGCGGGCCGACGTCGAGCTTCGATACGCACGCCGTCTTGCAGTTGAGCTTGGCCTCGATGACGCTCAACAGGTTCTGGGTCGGTTCTGGCAGCGGACCGAAGCGATCGATCATTTCGGCGGCGAAGGCCTCGAGTTCCTGGCGGTTCTCGGCACCGTTCATGCGGCGGTACAGCCCCATGCGCAGGTCGAGATCGGGGACATAGTCCTCGGGGATCAGGATCGGCGCGTCGACGGTGATCTGGGGCGAGAACGCCTCGCGCTTTTCCTCGGCGATGCCGCCGGCCTTGGCGTCCATGATCGCCTCTTCCAGCATCGACTGGTAGAGTTCGAAGCCGACCTCCTTGATATGGCCCGACTGCTCGTCGCCCAGCAGATTGCCCGCGCCGCGAATGTCGAGATCGTGGGAAGCGAGCTGGAAGCCCGCGCCCAGCGTGTCGAGATTCTGGAGGATGTGGAGCCGCTTTTCGGCGGTATCGGTGATCCGCCGGTCGCTGGTGGTCAGATAGGCGTAAGCGCGCGTCTTGGAGCGCCCGACGCGCCCGCGCAGCTGATAAAGCTGCGCCAGGCCGAACTTGTCGGCGCGGTTGACGATCAGCGTGTTGGCCGACGGGATGTCCAGGCCGCTTTCGACGATCGTGGTCGATACCAGAACATCGAACTTCTTGTCGTAGAAGGCCGACATGCGTTCTTCGACCTCGCTCGGCGCCATCTGGCCGTGGGCGACGACATATTTGATCTCGGGCACTTCCTTGCGGAGATACTCCTCGATGTCGGGCAGATCCTTGACGCGCGGGGTGACGAGGAAGCTCTGCCCGCCGCGATAATGTTCGCGCAGCAAAGCCTCGCGCACCACCACGCCATCCCAAGGCGCGACATAGGTGCGCACCGCGAGGCGATCCACCGGCGGGGTTTGGATCACCGACAATTCGCGCAGTCCCGACATCGCCATCTGCAAGGTGCGCGGGATCGGCGTCGCGGTGAGCGTCAGCATGTGGACGTCGGTCTTGAGCGCCTTCAGCCGTTCCTTGTGGGTCACGCCGAAACGCTGTTCTTCGTCGACGATGACGAGGCCGAGGCGCTTGAACTCGATCCCCTTGGCGAGCAGCGCGTGGGTGCCGACGACGATATCCAGCGAACCGTCCGCCAACCCTTCCTTGACCTTCTTCGCCTCGGCGGCGGGCACCAGTCGGCTCAGGCGGCCCACATTGATCGGGAAACCGCGGAAGCGATCGATGAAGTTCTGGTGGTGCTGGCGCGCGAGCAGGGTGGTGGGGCAAACGATCGCGACCTGCATCCCCGCCATCGCCGCCACGAAGGCGCCGCGCAGCGCGACCTCGGTCTTGCCGAAGCCGACGTCGCCGCAGACGAGCCGGTCCATCGGCGTGCCCGAACCCAGATCGTCGATCACGTCGGCGATCGCGCGATCCTGATCGTCGGTTTCCTGATAGGGGAAACGATCGACGAACTCGTTATATTCGTTCTCGGGCTGGGCGATTTCGGCGGGCCGCAGCGCGCGTTCGGCGGCGGTCTTGATAAGCTCGCCCGCAATCTCGCGGATCCGCTCCTTCATGCGCGCGCGGCGCTGCTGCCACGCGACGCCGCCAAGCTTGTCGAGCGTGACGCCTTCGTTTTCGGCGCCGTATCGGCTGAGAACGTCGAGGCTTTCGACCGGGACGTAGAGCTTGTCGCCGCCGGCGTAGGTCAGCGCGACGCAGTCGTGCGGCGCCTTGCTGACCGGGATCGAGGTCAGCCCCTCATAGCGGCCGATGCCGTGTTCCATGTGGACGACGAGGTCGCCGGGGCTGAGCGTCGCCAATTCCTGCAAAAAAGCGTCAGCCGATTTCTTGCGCTTCTTCCGCCGGACGAGCCGATCGCCGAGCATGTCCTGCTCGGTCAGGAGGGCGACATCGCCGCTGGTGAAGCCATGATCGAGCGGGAGCACGGCCAGCGCGGCGCCGCCGCCATTGGCGAGACCGAGTGCCTCCTGCCAATTGTCGGCGAACGGCACGCGATCGAGGCCGTGATCCTTGAGGAGCCCCGCGAAGCGTTCACGCGAACCGATCGAATAGCTGGCGAGGATGATCTTCTTCTTCGCCTTGCCGAGCTGCTCCACATGCTCGACGACTGCGTCGTAGATGTTGACGCCCTGCTGGCGTTCGGGCGCGAAATCGCGTGCGGCTTCGGCGGCCATGTCGATGACGCGCGCGCTTTCCGGCTCGTCGAAGGCGGTGACGAGGTGGATTGGCCGATCTGCGACCGCGCTCTCCCAATCCGCCGACGTCAGATACAGTTCGTTCGCGTCCAGCGGGCGATAGCTGCCCGGTTCCTTCGAAAGCGCGCGCACGCGATTGGCGTGATAGTCGGTGATCGCTTCGAACCGATCCTCGGCCGCCTTCACGCTGCCGCCTTCGCGCAGGACGAGATCGTCGTCCGACAGATGATCGAAGATGGTGGTCAGCCGATCCTCGAACAGTGGCAGCCAATGGTCCATGCCCGCAAGGCGGCGGCCTTCGGACACCGCCTGATAGAGCGGATCGCCGGTCGCGGTCGCGCCGAAGCGCTCGCGATAGCGGCCGCGGAAGCGCTTGATCGTCTCCTCGTCGAGCAAGGCTTCGGACGCGGGCAGCAGCGTGAAGCCGTCGATACGGCCGATCGTCCGCTGGTCGGTGGGATCGAACTGACGGACGCTCTCGATCTCGTCGCCGAAAAAGTCGAGCCGCAGCGCCGCGGGCTGGCCCGAGGGGTAGAGATCGACCAGGCCGCCGCGCACGGCATATTCGCCGGGGTCGGTCACGGTATCGGCGCGGACATAGCCGTTCGCCTGGAGCAAGGCCGCCAGCTTATCGCGATCGATCCGCTCGCCGGGCGCAAGCTTGGCGACAAGCTGGCGGATGCGGAAGGGGGTGAGGGTGCGCTGGGTTACCGCATTGATCGTCGTCGCGATCAGCACCGGCCCCTTCGGCTTGGCCTGCAGCGCGTGGAGCGCGGCGAGCCGGTCGGTCGTCATCTTCAGCGCCGGGCTTGCCCGGTCATAGGGCAGGCAGTCCCAGGCCGGGAAATGGAACACCGACAGTTCGGGCGCGAAATAGCTCGCGGCATCCGCCACCGCATGCATCGCCTGGTCATCCGCCGCGACGAAGACCACGCGGCCGCCCTTCGCCGCCGCCGCGCGCGCCAGATCGGCGAGCAGCCACGGCTGAAACCCCGCCGGCGCCCGCGCGAGCGTCAGCGGTTCGGAGGCTTTGAGGATACGCTGGAGATCTGTCATTTTTTCAGAGTTCCGTTCGTGTCGAGCGAAGTCGAGACACGTTCACTCGCGTCCAGCCAACGTGTCTCGACTTCGCTCGACACGAACGGCGGTAGCTCAATTGATCTTGATGTAATCGAGCCGCTGCATCCGATCCATCATCGGCCCCTGCCATTCGGGGGGCACAGGAATCGACCCCATCACCCAGCCCAGAATGTCGGGATCTTCCTGACCCAGCAGCGCTTCGAACCAGGCGAGCGATTCTTCGTCCCATCCCTGATGGAGCTGATCGAAAAAGCAGCCCATCATATAGTCCGCTTCGCGCGTGCCGCGATGCCAGGCGCGGAATTGCAGGCGCTTGATACGGGCGTCGCGGTCCATGATGCTCCAATAGCGATGAGGCCCGCAGGCAATTGGACGCCAGCGAACGAAACGATATGAGGGCAGATAGTCATGCGCCCCGATATTCTCAATCCATTGTTCGCCGAGGTGGAGGCGCTGAAAGGCGTCGGGCCGGCGCTTGCCAAACCGCTGAAACGGCTGGAGCTCGAGCGGGTCGTCGATCTGCTGTGGCACCTGCCGACCGGCACGATCGAGCGCCACAAGCGCGACGTCCTCGACATGGCCGATGCGGGGCGGATCGTGACGATCCGTCTGGTGCCGACATCCTACCGCGCGTCGGGCGGGCGCGGGCCTTTCCGGGTCGGCGCGGTCGATCAGGAGGGGAATAGCATCAGCCTCACCTATTTCGGCGGCAATCCGGGCTGGGCAAAGAAGCTGCTGCCGATCGGCGAACCGCGCGTCGTATCGGGCAAGCTCGATCTCTATGGGCAGGAATTGCAGATGGTCCATCCGGATCATGTCCTACCCCCGGCCGAGGCGGGCGACCTGCCCGAACATGAGCCGGTCTATCCGCTGTCGGAGGGGCTGACCAACCGGCGCCTCGGCCAGATGATCGAGCAGGCGATCGAGCGCGCGCCTGAACTGCCCGAATGGATCGAGCCGGGGCTGAAGGCAGCGCGGGGCTGGCCCGACTGGCGCGAGGCGGTGACGCGCGCGCAGGCCGATCCGCAGGACGTGATCGCGCGACAACGGCTCGCTTATGACGAACTGTTCGCCAACCAACTCGCGCTGATGCTCGTCCGCGCCTCGTCGCGCCGGCGCAAGGGCGTGCCGTTGATCGGTGACGGGCGGCTGCGCGATGCGCTCAAGCTGCCTTATGCCCCGACAGGAGCGCAGAGCCGCGCGATCGCCGAGATCGAGGCCGATCTGCGCCAGTCGACCCCCATGACGCGTCTCCTCCAGGGCGATGTCGGTGCGGGCAAGACTTTGGTGGCGACGATGGCGCTGCTCGCGGCGGTCGAGGCGGGGGCGCAAGGCGCGATGCTCGCCCCGACCGAAATCCTCGCGCGCCAGCATTTCGACACGCTCAGCCGCACGCTCGCGGGCTTGCCCGTCAACGTCGCAATCCTGACCGGGCGCGAAAAAGGCCGGGTGCGCGAGTCGACTCTGATGGGGCTCGCGGACGGATCGATCGACATATTGGTCGGCACCCATGCGATCTTTCAGGAGGCCGTGAGCTACAAACGCCTCGGCCTCGCCGTGGTCGACGAGCAGCATCGCTTCGGCGTCGCGCAGCGCATGTTGCTGCAGGCCAAGGCCGAACGCCCGCCGCACCTGCTGGTGATGACGGCCACCCCGATCCCGCGCACGCTGACGCTCAGCCATTATGGCGAGATGGACGTCAGCCGGCTCGACGAGATGCCACCGGGACGCCAGCCGATCGAGACGCGGGTGATGTCGGTCGACCGGCTCGACGAGGTCGCCGGTGCGCTCGGCCGCCATCTGGAGAAGGGCGGGCAGGCCTATTGGGTGTGCCCGCTGGTCGAGGAGAGCGAGGTGTCCGACATGGCGGCCGCCGAGAGCCGCGCCGCGATGCTGCGGCAGATGTTCGGGGACCGCGTCGGCCTGGTCCACGGACGGATGAAGGGGCCCGAAAAGGATGCGGTCATGGCCGCCTTCCAGCGCGGCGATCATGGCGTTCTGGTCGCGACCACGGTGATCGAGGTCGGCGTCGACGTGCCCAATTCGACCCTGATGATCATCGAGGGCGCCGATCGCTTTGGCCTTGCCCAGCTCCACCAGTTGCGCGGGCGGGTGGGGCGCGGCGATCAGAAGTCGACCTGCCTGCTGCTGCGCGGCAATGCCCTGTCCGAAACATCGCGCGCGCGCCTTGCCCTGATGCGCGAGACCAATGACGGCTTTCGCATCGCTGAGGAGGATCTGCGCCTGCGCGGTGCCGGCGACATCCTTGGCACGCGTCAGTCGGGCGAGGCAGGGTTCCGGCTCGCTGGGCCGGAGGCAGTCTCCGCGCTGATCCAAGCGGCGACGGACGATGCGCGCCTGCTCGTCGATCGCGATGGTGGGCTGGAGGGTGTGCGTGGCACCGCCGCCCGCACCGCGCTCTACCTGTTCGAACGCGATGCAGCGGTGGGGTTGCTGCGGGCGGGTTAGGGCACCGGGCTCTTGCGCACCTTCACGCCCGCCGAATGCTGGCGGATGATGCGCAGATAGCCGTCGACGAGCACCTGATTGACCTCGTCCCAGCCATAAGGGCGGCTGGCCTCCAGCCCCGCGACTCCGGCCGCCGTTCGGGCATCGATGTCGTTGCAGTAAAGGCGGAGCGCGTCCGCGAAGGCGCGGGTGCGGCCCGGCTGGATCAGTCGACCCGATACGCCGTCGTCGACCAGGCTCTCGCTGCCCGTCGCGCGGGCGGCGACCACCGGCAGGCCCGCCGCCATCGCTTCGAGAGTGACATTGCCGAAGGTCTCGGTGACCGACGGATTGAACAACATGTCCATCGATGCGACGGCGCGGCCCAGATCCGTGCCACCCTGGAAGCCTGCGAACACCGCCTCGGGCAAGCGCTTTTCGAACCATTCGCGCGCGGGGCCGTCGCCGACGACCAGCACCTTGTGCCGCACCTGCCGACGCTTGAGCTCGTCGATCGTGTCGGCGAAGACGTCGAGGCCCTTTTCCATCACCAACCGGCCGACGAACCCGATTGCGGGAACATCGTCCTCGATCCCGAAGCCCCGCCGCCATTCCAGATCGCGGCGGGACGGCTGGAAGATCTCGCGATCGATCCCGCGCGACCAGATTCCGACATCATAGTTCATCCGCTGCTCGCGCAGCAGCTGCGCCATCGATTCGGACGGCGCGAAGATCGCGTTGCAGCGCCGGTAGAAGCGCCGCAGCAGTGCCAGCACCAGCGGCTCGAGGAAGGCGAGGCCATAATAACGCGGATAAGTTTCGAACCGCGTGTGGACCGATGCCACCACGGGAAGGTTGCGCGCATGGGCGAGGCTGATCGCGCGGTGGCCCAGCACTTCGGGGCTTGCGACATGGATGATGTTGGGCGCGAAGCGGGTGATGTCGCGGCGCACGCGCAGCGGCAGGCCGATCGGGAAGCGATATTCGCCACGCCCAGGGACGGGGAAAGCCGGCACGCCGACCAGATCGCCGGTGGCGGGAAAGGCGGGTTCGTCGATCGTCGGCGAATAGATGCGGACGGCCGCGCCCTTCTTCAGCAGATAGCCGACGAGCCGGTTGAGCGCCTGGTTCGCGCCGTCGCGCACATAATTATAGTTGCCCGTGAACAGGGCGACACGCAGCTGGGATGTTTCCATTGGCCGCCCGATAGCGCCTGCAAGATAAAAGGCCAACGGCCCTTGTCAGGCGTTGCTTCATTTCGCCCGGTAGATCTTGTTGCCGACGCCGACGCTGGTGATCTTCGGCTTGGTCGTCGCGGGCGCCTTCCAGCGGATGTCGTTGTTCGCGCCGGTAATCGCGATCGACGCCTGCTTGGCGAGATCGATCGTAACGCGGTTGCCCGCGCCCTGCAGATTCAGTCGGGTACACGAACCATGCACGACCAATATGTTGTTTGCGCCGTTGATATCCACCGCGCCGCCTTCGCAATCGAGCTCAGCCTGCTGGCCGGCGCCGTTGAAATCGGCATTCGCCTGCGCGGCGCCAGCGAAGGCCGACAGCGACAAGATGGCGGTAATCGTCAGGATGTGACGCTTGGTCATTCTTTCCCCGCAACGACATTGATAGTGTGACGGGAACGAGCGTGATGTGACCGGGTTCCGACCGGACCGGCACAAAGAGATAGGACGTCGATGGACAAATTCTTCACGAAGATTGCGGCGAAACTGGCGAGTGCGGTGGGGCAGCCGCTGGCCTTCATCATCGCGATGCTCGGCATCGTCCTCTGGGGAATTAGCGGGCCGATCTTCGGATTTTCGGATACGTGGCAGCTGATCGTGAATACATCGACGACGATCATCACCTTCCTGATGGTGTTCCTGATCCAGAATGCCCAGAATCGCGATGCCGCCGCGATGCAGGCCAAGCTCGACGAGATCATCCGCGCGCTCGATAACGCGCGTAACGACTTCATCGGGATCGAGCATCTGACCGAGGACGAACTCGAAAAGATCCGCAAGCAGGTCGAGGACGAATGCGGTCGAGGGTCGGACGGCAAGGGCGTGCCCGACAGCGTCGATAACCTCATCAAGCGGCTATAGGCGCCCGGGTCAGTAGGTGTGCTGACCCTGCACATTGCCGCCTTCCATGTACCGGCAGACCATCACCTCATCGCCGCCCTTCGCATCGGCCACGGCGCAACCGACCAACCCGGTGCTGTGCCACACGACCTGCGTGAAATGCCCGACATCGCCGAAATCGCCCGTGACGCTGACGTCGGGGATCGGGTTGTTCTGGAACATCTTCTTTTCCGAGATCCAGAGCTTCACCATGTCTTCGGGCGTGTAATAGCCCTTGGTCCCCCGCCACAGATTTTCGCCTTCGACGTCGAGGCTTTCGTCATGTTCGAGGTCCGACAGGGCGGACAGGTGAGCGGCCCATTTCGCCGCTTCGGCTGCCAGCGCATCGCTCCAGACCAGCGGGCGAAGCTTGTAGGTCGTGCGCTCGGTATTGTGGCTGTCGAGAATGCGCTGCTTGAAATTGTCCAGCCGGGTCGCGGGGGCGGCGGCGCATAGCAGGCCGCCGGCGGCGATCAGCGATAGGGTCTGCAAGGCCCTGGATCGAAACGCTGTCATTGCGATTGACCTTTCCTAAACATCGACGCCTAACGAGAGGAGGATTCGAGCAGAAACTGCGAGGTCCAGGTGTTTCCCGAAAAGGTCGGGAAGGTGATTTTCGGTGCCTTGTCGAAATTGAACTGCTCGCACATGCAGGCGAGCAGGGTGACGCCGGCGGCAAGCTGGTGCGGGTTGAAGACGTTGCGAACGTTCTCGCGCATCTTCAGTAATTTCTTGCGGTCATCGCCCTGGATGTCCGAAGGCACGATCCCATAAGGGATGCCTTTCTGGATCGACTGGATGACCTGATTCAGGTTGTCCGGCGAAATGTCGATAAAGTCGCGCCCGCTGATCATCTCGCGCGGATGGCTGATCACCGTGGCAGCCCAGACGGCGCCACCGGACAGGATTATGCGCGGATTTTTGAGCTTCCCCAGCGACTTTGCGCTTTCGCGCGTCAATTGCGGCGCGATCGCCTGATCATAGAATTCGCGGGTTCTGGCCGGAAAATCGGCGACGTCGACGTCCGGGGATCGTTCCTTGACGGCGGCGGCGAGCGTCTTCGTGCCGAAGGGGATGGAGAAATCGGCGTAATGCCCTTTCCAGCCGCGGCGATCATAGGAACCGCCCTTCGTGTTCCCGCTGCCGACGTCGAACTGGAAGACGCGCCCGCGATCGGAGGGGGCGACCAGCCAGTCGAACTGCAGGCGCGCTTCGTCGCGCGCGGTGACGGTGGCGAGGTGGAGCCCAGTCCTCGCTCGCACGTCGCGGGTCAGTTGCTTGAGAACCGGCATGGCGCGCTGCGCCACGCCGCTCGACATCACGAGGTAGATGTCGGTCTTCTTGACCTTGAGCTCGATCAGGCGATCGATCCGACCGGCGATCAGATCGACGGTGGCGGCTACGCCGGCCGCGCTGACATCGTCGAGCAGCGGAAGCGCGATCGGCGGTGGCGACCCGGATTTCGACGGTTCCAGGCGCTGGAAACCGGAAAGCTTGGCATGCTGTGTGGTCATGTTGGCCACGGCGATCTGATAGACCCAGGTGGTGATCCCGCTGGCCGAAATGTCAATCAGTCCAAGCTTCTTGTCCGTGCTGGCGGCGTCGGCACTGGCGTGCGGCGCCAGTGCGAGCAACCCGCCGAGCAGCAGCCCGCGCTCCAGCAATTCCCTGCGATCAAGACCCATCATTCCCCCTGCCTCGCTCCAGCGAAGACGCTTGAAAGGTCCGCTGATGGCGAGGCGTCACCCTATAATGGACGGGCGGGAGCGTTGTATGACAGGCGACCCATATCGGGTCATTGTTTCTTGTTTGAAACCAAATGCGTTTCAGTGATGTCGTTTCGGTTAGGGTGCCTGTCGCGATCGATTGGATTGTACGAGGTGTGGCGTGCCGAAGGTCAGCATCAATTCCGGAGCTTTCGATCGGAACAGGAAGGCCAATATCTTCGCGGTCTATAATTGTGCGGTCGATATCCAGATGTCGTCGCAGAACAGGCATGGATTCGACCCAAGCGAGTATCTCGTCTTTTCGGTTGTATCATGCGCCAATATGCAAAGGGCGTTCCGGCAACTCGCGCATTCGGATTTTCATTCTGATGACTTGGCGCCGGCAAGGGGCAGGGACGTCCCGATTTCTCGCCGCCGCATTGCGGAGGCAACGGGTCTGCCGCGCGAAACCGTCCGTCGGATCGTCCAGAAGCTGATCCTGCGCGGTTATCTGATCGAGTCCGATGGTCGGCAGATATTGGTGCCGCAGGATATTGCGGAGGGGGATCAGGATCCCCGCGATGTCATGGCGCCGATCTTGCGCATGGTGCAGACACTGATGGCGACGGGGGTTATCCAGTTGGAATAGGTCGTCCCTTACGTCGCCCGAAGGCGGCAAGGTGGAAGATCGCGCCGCCCAGCACGCCGAGTGCGAAGCATTGGGCGAGCATCAGGGGGAGTTCGCCGGTCGTCCAGTAGGTGCCGAGCAGGTCGCCCACGCCGTGGGTGCCGTCGCCCGATTGGGGGAGCCACCCGCTCACAGCCCAGATCAGCGCCCAGGGCGTGAGCGCGAGAAGGCCGACAAAAAGGGCGCTCCACCCCCAGCTCGTCTCGCGCCGCCGCTGGACGAACCACAGCGGAACCCCGACGATCGCGGTCCCGGGCCAGGCGGGCAGGGCGATCAGCGTGGCATAATCGCGCGCATTGCCCCAGGTCTGCGGCTCGATCAGCCACACGAACAAGGCGATCGGCACGATCGGCGCGATGAGGATCGCGAGGGCAAGGCGCCAGAGGGGAGCGACGCACACCTATGCCACCGCCAGCCGCAATATCGGGCGTTCCCATGCGGCCGTCGGCGTTGGCGGCATCGTGCCGACACGCGCCGCGCCTTGCCGCAGGTAGAAGCCGAGGGCGGGCGGATGCGACACGATCTTGAGGTCCCCGATGCCGATCTGCGCAGCGACGCGCCGCATATGCGCGAACAGGTCACGGCCAAGCCCGGTTCCCTGCGCGGCGTCGACGACGAACATCAGGTCGAGCTCGGGCTCGGGATCGGTGGTGATGCTGTAGAAGGCGGTTGGCCGCCCGTCATCGTCGGTCGCGATATAGATATGGTCACGGGTGATCTGCGCCGCGTCGATCGCATAATTGGCGAGGATGACCGCATAGTCGCCCTGATAAGCGGAGGACGCCTTCATCAGCGCCGTCAATGCGTCGGCATCGCTCGGCTGCGCGCGCCGCACGTGCATCTCAATTCACCGCCGCCCGTCGCCGATAGCTCAGTGCCTCGGCGACGTGGACGCGGCCGACAGTCTCCGCGCCGCTGAGATCGGCGACTGTTCGCGAAACGCGCAGCACGCGGTGATATCCGCGCGCCGACAGCCGCATCGCCTCGGCTGCCTGCGCGAGCAGTTTGCGGCCCGCATCGTCGGGGGTGGCGACGTCATCGAGCATAGTGCCGTCGGCCTCGGCATTGGTGCGCACGCCGTGCGCCGCGTAGCGATCGGTCTGAATCGCGCGCGCTTCGGCAACGCGCGCGGCGACCTCGGCCGATCCTTCGGTGGGGGGCGGCAATACAAGATCGGCGGCGCTGACGGCCGCAACCTCGACATGTAAGTCGATGCGATCGAGCAGCGGCCCCGACAGCTTCGCCTGATAATCGGTCGCGCATTTCGGCGCGCGCGAGCAGGCAAGCGCGGCGTCGCCCAGATGGCCGCATCGACACGGATTCATCGCCGCTATCAACTGCACTCGCGCCGGGAAGGTGACGTGCGCATTGGCGCGCGCCACCGTGACCTTGCCGGTTTCGAGCGGCTGGCGCAGCGAATCGAGCACGCCCCGCTGGAACTCGGGCAGCTCGTCCAGGAAGAGGACGCCAAGATGCGCGAGGCTGACTTCGCCCGGCCGTACTTTCAGCCCGCCGCCGACCAGCGCCGCCATCGATGCCGAATGGTGCGGCGACCGGAATGGCCGCGCGCGGATCAGCCGGCCTTCGTTCAGTTCGCCCGCGACCGAAGCCACCATCGATACTTCGAGCGCCTCGGCGGGTGTCAGATCGGGCAGGATGCCGGGCAGGCACGCGGCCATCAGCGACTTGCCGGCACCGGGCGGACCACTGAACAGCAGATTATGTCCGCCCGCTGCCGCGATCTCCAGGGCGCGCTTGGCCGTCTCTTGCCCCTTCACCTGCTTGAGATCCGCGATCGGCGGAGGCACCGCGGCCTCGCCGGGCTTGGGGGTGGGGAGGGGTGAGCCTCCCTTGAAATGGCCGATCAACGAGAGGAGATCGGGCGCCGCGATCACCTCGGCCGATCCCGCCCACGCAGCCTCCGGCCCCTGCGCCACCGGGCAGATCAGCCCAAGCTCGCGCTCGCTCGCGTGCAGCGCGGCCAGCAGCACGCCCGGTGTTGGCGCCACCCGCGCGTCGAGCCCGAGTTCGCCGACCACGACATAGGATGCCAGCGTCTCTGCATCGATCACCCCCATCGCACCGAGCAGGCCCAGCGCGATCGGCAGGTCGTAATGAGACCCTTCCTTGGGCAGATCGGCGGGCGACAGGTTCACCGCGATATGCTTGGGCGGCAGCGCCAGCCCGATCGCGGAGAGCGCCCCGCGCACCCGCTCCCGGCTTTCGCCCACGGCCTTGTCGGCAAGGCCCACGACATTGAATTTGGGAAGGCCGGGCGAGACCTGCACCTGCACTTCGACGGCCCGCGCCTCCAGCCCCAGAAACGCTACCGTCGCGACGCGCGCCACCATGCATTCAGCCCCCGCTGTTCGCGCCCTGTTCTAGCGAGGGGAAGGCACTTGTCGAGAGGCTAAGTCACGCCAGTCTGCGCTGGATCAGGCTCTGCGCCGTCGCCAGCGCGGCCACGCGCGTCGGGATGAGCGCGCGCTGGAGCAGGGCAATGCCGCCCGACAGGTCATAGTGGCGGCGTACGCCCAGATAGGCGCGGTTGCTGGATAACGACCGATCGAAGCGTGCGACGATCCTGGTCAGCCAGTCGGGCATGCGGCGCTTCGGCAGCTTTGCGGCACGTTCCGGAAGGTCCGCGCGCAGCCCATCGGCGATCGCAATCAGCGGCTCGGCTGGATTGGAGACGATGAAGCGCTGCCCGCCCGCGTTCGGCCCGAGCATCGCCTCGACATGCGCCTCGGCCACGTCGCGAACGTCGACATAAGGCAGCACCATGTCGGGTGCCATCGGCACCTTGCCCCGGAGCATACGCTGGATCGTGCGCGCCGATGTGCCCGGATCGTCGTCGATCAGCGGGCCGAGCATCGTGCCGGGGTTGATCACCACCAATCTGTCGCGCGCGCCAGCACGGTCGGCGATCGTCCACGCCTCGCGCTCGGCAAGCGTCTTGGACCGCATGTAGGCGTTGACGTCCTCGCCCTCGAGTTCGGCCCAGTCGTGGGGGCCCAGCCGGACGCTATCATCACGCCGCCCGCCATCGATCGCGCAGAGCGAGGAGGTGACGACGATCCGCCGATGGCCGGCCGCCAGCGCGGCATCGAGCGCGCGGCGCGTGCCCTGGATGGCGGGACGGATCAGCGCATCGGGATCGGCGGGCATTTCGAGCTGGAAGGGGGACGCGGTGTGGATGGTGTAGGCGGACGATCCGGCTGCCTCTTCCCAGCCGTCGTCCTTCATCAGATCGAGCGGGACGATGCGCAGCCGCGAAATATCGGCGCCTTCCGCGGACAAGGCGTTGCGAACGGCCGCGCCTTTCGCCTGTGTCCGCGCGCTGCCGATCACCTTCAGCCCGCGCCTGAGCAGGGCCTGCGCCACATGCGCGCCCAGAAAGCCGGTAACCCCTGTCACCAATACGCTATCCGCCACCGCATTGCTCCGCGATCGTATCAATCAAGATACTCTCGGGGCCAAAACACGTTCCCTTATTCAGCGGAGCCGAGGTAAATCAGCATTGCGAAGAACAGGCTGGCGGTGACCGTGGTCATCGTCAGCAGGACGCACATTCGCCAGAAGGCGGCGGTGTTGCTAAGCTGATAGGCGCCCTTTAATTGCCGATACATGTGGATCGGCGGGATGACGGCAAAGGCCGTCCACAGAATCCACTGTGGGATCCACAGAAAATAGAGCGCCGCCAGCGTCGTCGCCATCAACAGCATGAACGACAGCGAATAGGTGGCGAAAATCGCGTGATCGTAGAGCCCGACATCACGGCGCAGGGGAAAGAGCAGCCAGATGAACGGCAGCGAGATGGGGATCAGCGCCCAGCTATATTTGTAGGCGTAGCTCTTCATCTTGTAGGCGACAAGGGCAGGGTTTTCGGCGGCATGCTCGATCGGGTTCATGGCCTTTTCCGCCTTCGGCGGCGTGCGGAGCCTGGCCGGTTCGATCTTGAGCGCGGTCGCGGCGGCGGTCAGTTGAGCGATCTGCGCCCTGGCCTTGTCGCGCTTCACGACGGCGGCGGCGCGGTCCTCGCTATCCTCGGCGTCGGTCGTGTCGATTGGCTTCGCAAGCCGCCTCTCGGCCTTGGTGAGGCGCGCCGCCTGATATTGATATTCGGCGATCAGTCCCGTCTCCGGCTTGGCCCGAGCGAAGGTGCCGAAGTCCATATTCTTCGTGAGCGACGCCGTGACCGCGAACATGATGAAGACGGAGAAGAGGAATAGTGCCATCGGCGAGACGAACTTCACCCGCTCGCCCTGCGCATAGCGGCGCGTCAGTTCGCCCGGCCGCCACGCCAGCATCGGCAGGGTGTTCCAAGTCCGTCCTTCGAAATGGAATACGCCGTGCAGGATGTCGTGGACCAGCGCCATCATTGTGCGGTGGACATGTCCGTGCTGGCCGCAGGTGGCGCAATAGGTGCCGGTCAGCATCGCGCCGCAATTGGCGCAGTCACCGCTCTGGTCATGTCCGTCGGCGCCGGCGGAATGGCCTAGCCTGTCTACCGTTCGCGCGACGATGCCGCCCGTGACGACGCTGCCGATATTGTTGAGATCGCTCATCGCATCGCAGAATGGCAAGTCGCGTGCCGCCCGTCGAGGGACTAGTTCGCAGGCCGATCAAGATCGGATAGGACAAGGCGATGGAGAGGACTGGCGACTGGTGGGAGCATCCCGCGTTGCTTGCCGCGCTCGTCGTCGCGGCTGCGGCGCCGTTGCTGTGGCCCGCCATCCCGCCACTGGTCGATCTGCCGGGGCATATCGGGCGTCTGCACGTTGCCGATGCGATCGCGACGTCGCCTTATCTCAAGCAATGGTTCGCCTATCGCTGGGCGCTCGTCGGCAATCTCGGCGTCGATGTGATTGCGATACCGCTCGGCCATCTGATCGGGCTGGAGTTGGCGGTGAAGGCGATCATGATCGCGGTTGCGGCGCTCACGGCGGCATCGATGTTGTGGCTGGCGCGCGAGATACACGGGCGGGTGCCGCCGACTGCGGCCTTCGCACTACCGCTGGTCCTGTGCTTCCCCTTCATGTTCGGCTTCGCCAATTATGTGCTGGGGATCGCACTGATGTTCGGCGGTCTGGCGCTGTGGGTCCGGCTGGCGCGATTGGGGCGGACGCGACTGCGCTTCGCGTGTTTCGTGCCGATCGCTTTCGTGACATTCGTCGCGCACGGGGTCGCGTGGGGGATGTTGGGGGTCGCGGCCTTTGCGTTCGAGTGGGCCGATCTGCGCCGCGCGGGTTTTTCCCCCGGCATCGCACTGCTGCGCGCCGCGATCGCGATCGTGCCGCTTGCGCTGCCCGGCCTGCTGCTGGTCGGCTGGCTCGGCCAGCATGTCGAAGGGCCGCCGCTGCGCTGGTCGACGATCTCCGCCAAATATTATTTCGCGATGGCGATCCTGCGCAACGACGACGAACTGATCGACGTGACGAGTGCGCGGCTGCTCTACGGACTGATCGTCCTGGGGATCGGCGGGCTGGTCCTGCGGGTCGAGCGGCGGCTGGGCGCGGCGGCGCTCGCATTGTTCGTCGCCTTCCTGATCATGCCGGGAACGGCGCTCGGCTCCTTCTTCTCGGACATGCGGATCATCCCCTATGCGGTGGCGCTCGCGCTCCTCGCCTTGACGCCGAAGGACGGGATGGAGCGGTGGCGCGCGCCGATCGCGGCGGCGGCGATCCTGTTCGCGCTGGCGCGGTTCGCGGTCAGCGGCGCCACGCTGTATCGGGTCGACCGAACCTGGAGCGCGCAGCTTGCCGCGCTCGATCATGTGTCGCGCGGCAGCCGGGTGTTCGTGCTGGCGAACGTCCCATGCGCCGACGACTGGCGCCAACCGCGCGTCGACCATCTCGGGTCGATGGCGATCGCACGGCGTGATTCCTTCGCGAACGGGCAGTGGCCGATGCCGGGCGGGCGGCTGTTGTCGATCACTTATGCGCCTGCGCGGAACTTCGCGCTCGATCCCAGCCAGGAACTGAGGCCTGCTCGCTGTCGCCAGCCGGGCAGTTACAGCATGGCGCAGGCGACGGCGCAGCTGCCACGCGCCGCGTTCGACTATATGTGGCTGATCGACGTACCGCCTGCGCAGTGGCCGACCGAGCCTTGGCTGGCGCCGGTGTGGCGTGGGCGGACGGGAATTCTCTATCGCGTCGCGCGCTGATCGGCTGGCTTCGCATTGACTCGGGGACGGATTTTGCCTAAGCGCCCCCTCGTCAGTGGCCATCGCACGTTCGGTGGCCCTTTTACTTTTGAAGATTCGAGAGACGAACGATGAAGCGCACTTTTCAGCCGAGCAACCTGGTCCGCAAGCGTCGCCACGGCTTCCGTGCGCGCAGCGCCACGCCCGGCGGCCGCAAGGTGCTTGCCGCTCGCCGCAGCCGCGGCCGCAACAAGCTCTCCGCGTAACATCGCCAATGTCCTACGCGGTGCTTCAGCGCCGCGCGGACTTTCTGGCCGCGAACAACGGACGCCGGGCTCCCATGCCCGGCTTCGTTTTGTTGGTGCGCCCGCGCGGGGACGATGATCCCGTCATGCGCCTCGGCATCACCGTCACCAAGAAGATCGGCAATGCGGTGGTTCGCAACCGCATGAAGCGCCGCTTTCGCGCGCTGGCGCGGGATGTTCTGGCCGAAGCCGGCATTGCGGGCGCGGATCATGTTCTGATCGGTCGGGCTGGCGGGGTGGAGCGCGATTTCGCGAATCTGCGCGCCGAGCTGGTCAAGGCATTGCGCAAGGTCGGCTGATGTTCGCCAAGCTCATCATCCTGATTGCGCGGGCGTGGCAATATGGCCCGTCGCTGATCCTTCCGCCCACTTGTCGCTTCATGCCGAGCTGTTCGGCCTATACGATCGAGGCCGTGACGCGCTATGGCGCGGTCAAAGGGGGCTGGCTCGGGATTCGCCGTATCTGCCGATGCCATCCCTGGGGTGCTTCGGGATATGACCCGGTCCCGTGACGCCGATATTTTTCAGGAGCCTTTGTGGATAATCAGCGCAACCTGATCCTTGCGATCGTGCTGTCGGCGATCGTGCTGTTCGGCTGGACGGCGCTGGCCGACCGTTTCTTCCCGGTCGCCAAGCCCGCCGTGACCAAGATCCAGGGCGGCAAGGAACAGGTGTTGCCGCAGCCGGGCGTCGCCAGCGGTCCTGCCGCGATCCGCAACCGCGCGATCGTGCTGAAGGAAGCGCCGCGCGTCACGATCGACACGCCCAAGCTCGTTGGCTCGATCAACCTGAAGGGCGCGCGCATCGATGATCTGATGCTCAAGGCCTATAAGGAAACGGTCGCGAAGAACTCGCCACCGATCCGCCTGCTGTCGCCCAACGGATCGCCCGACGCTTATTATGCGGGCTTCGGCTGGACGGGTAACGGCATCGACGCCCCCGGCCCGAACAGTGTGTGGACGGCCGATGCGGCCGCGCTCACCCCGACCAAGCCCGTCACGCTCAGCTGGAAGAACAATCGCGGCCAGACCTTCCAGACGGTGATCGCCGTCGACACCGATTATATGTTCACGGTCACGCAGAAGCTCGCGAACGGTGGCACCGCCCCCGTCTCCGCGCGGCCTTATGGCCTGATCTCGCGCTATGGCGCGTCGAAGGATGCCTGGTCGTACAGCAACCGCATCGGCGCGATGCATAAGGTCGATGACGAGAAGATCGCTTTCACCGAATATAAGGAAGTCGGGGAATCGGGCGTTACCGGCATCCGCTTCGGCTCCAAGGGCACCTGGCTCGGCTTCGGCGACAAATATTGGCTGACCGCGCTGGTGCCCGACGCCAAGGCGACGATCGAGGCCGGTTTCCTCTCGCCGCAGACCAACGTCTATCAGGCGGTCGAAAGCGGGGCTGCGACGATCGTCGCGCCCGGCGCCACCGCCATGACCACCCAGCGCTTCTTCGCGGGCGCCAAGGAAGTCGCGATCCTCAACGCCTATCAGGATAAGTTCGCGATCGACCAGTTCAGCCGCACGATCGACTGGGGCTGGTTCGAGATCATCGAACGCCCGATCTTCTGGGTCCTGGACTGGCTGTTCAAGTTCGTCGGCAATTTCGGCGTCGCGATCATCCTGCTTACCTTCATCGTGCGCGGGCTGATGTTCCCGATAGCGCAGAAGCAGTTCCGGTCGATGGCGTCGATGCGCGCCGTCCAGCCGAAGATGAAGGAGCTGCAGGAGCGCCATAAGGACGACAAGCCGCGGCTCCAGCAGGAGATGCTGAAGCTGTATCAGGAGGAGAAGGTTAATCCGCTTGCCGGCTGCCTTCCCACCTTCCTGCAGATCCCTGTGTTCTATGCGCTCTACAAGGTGCTGATGATCACGATCGAGATGCGGCACCAGCCGTTCATTCTGTGGATTCGCGATCTGTCCGCGCCCGATCCGCTCCACATCCTCAACCTGTTCGGCCTGCTGAACTTCACGCCGCCGGCCTTCCTGGGCATCGGCGTTCTGGCGCTGCTGCTGGGCATCTCGATGTGGCTGCAGTTCCGCCTCAATCCGCAGGCTGGCATGGATCCGGCGCAGGCGCAGATCATGGGCCTGATGCCGTGGATCATGATGTTCATCATGGCCCCGTTCGCGGCGGGCCTGCTGGTGTACTGGATCACGTCGAACCTGCTGACGATCGCGCAGCAGATGTTCCTCTACAGCCGCCATCCCGGTATCAAGGCTGCGGCGGCGGCCACCGCAGGACCGGCAAAGAAGTGAACGAACCCACCTACGAGCAGGAAGAACTGGTCGAGGCCGCGCGCAAGCTGTTCGCGGGACCGATCGCCTTCCTGCGCTCGGCACCGGGCCTTAATTTCCTGCCCGAAGCCGATGCGCCCGAAATCGCTTTTGCGGGCCGCTCGAACGTCGGCAAGTCGTCGCTGCTCAACGCGCTCACCAACCGCAACGGTCTCGCGCGTACTTCGAACACCCCGGGCCGCACGCAGGAACTGAACTTCTTCGATGTGGGCGGCGGCGCGGATGACGAGACCAGCGATGTGCCACCGGTTCTGCGCCTGGTCGACATGCCAGGCTATGGCTTTGCCAAGGCGCCCAAGGATGTCGTCAAGAAGTGGCGCTTCCTGGTCAACGACTATCTGCGTGGCCGTCAGGTGCTGCGCCGCGCACTCGTCCTCATCGACAGCCGCCACGGCATCAAGGATGTCGACCGCGAGGTGATGAAGATGCTCGACGAGGCCGCGGTGTCATACCATGTCGTGCTGACCAAGGCCGACAAGATCAAGGCCAGCGAACTCGCCGCCGTCACCGAACGGACGGAGGCCGAAGCGCGCAAGCACGTCGCCGCGCATCCCAAGCTGCTGGTGACGTCGAGCGAAAAGGATTTCGGCATCGCAGAACTGCGCGCGGCCGTCCTCGAAGCGATCATGAACTGATTTCCATCCGTCACCGCGGGTGACGGAGCAAAGGCGCAACCCGTCTCGACTTCGCGCAACCCAAACGGGTAGGGGAACGGGATGGAAAAGCCCGACATCGTCGCCGACAGCCAGAGCCGCGGCCTGCTCGAACGGCTGCCCCCGCGCGTCCGCGATTATGTCCAGCTCGCACGGATCGATCGGCCGATCGGGGCCTGGTTGCTATTCTGGCCGGGCGCGTGGGCGATTGCACTGGCGGGCCATGCGCTTGATCGCTGGGATCTGTTGCTGTGGTTCGGTCTGGGCGCCTGGGCGATGCGCGGCGCGGGCTGCGTCTATAACGACATCGTCGATCGCGATCTCGACGCCAAGGTCGCGCGCACGGCGGGCCGGCCGTTGGCGAGCGGGCGGATCGAACTGGACGCCGCGTGGACCTTCCTCGGCATTCTCTGCCTGATCGGGTTGATCGTCCTGCTCCAACTCAACATGTTCGCCGCGATCGTCGCGGTCGCGAGCCTCGGCGCGGTCGCCGCCTATCCCTTCATGAAGCGGATCACCTGGTGGCCGCAGGCTTGGCTCGGCATCGTCTTTTCGTGGGGGTTGATCGTCGCGTGGCCGGCTGTGACGGGCGGTTTCTCGCCCGTTATGTGGGTGCTCTATGCCGGGTCGATCTTCTGGGTGATCGGTTACGATACGATCTACGCTTTGCAGGATATCGAGGACGATGCGCTGGCGGGGGTGAAGTCGTCAGCCCGCGCGCTGGGCCGCCATGCGCGGCGCGGGGTGGCTTTATGCTACGTCATCGCAATAGGATGCTGGGCTTCGGCCTTCTGGCAGATGCGCCCCGACCCACTCGCGCTCGCGGCCTTGTTGCCGATCGGCGCGCACCTCGGCTGGCAGGTCGCCGCCCTCAACCGCGCCGATCCGGCCGATGCGCTGGCAAAGTTCCGGTCGAACCGATTTGCTGGGCTGCTGATGTTCCTCGCCTGCTTCGTGGTCGGCGCTACCGCCTAAGCCGCCATCGCATGTGCCATGGGGCGATTGAGATGCTCGATCGCATCCATCTGCTGTTCGGCGTCGTCGAGCACGTCCTTCAGCCCGACCAGCCAGCTATGGACATAGGGCAGGGTCGCACAGCGATCGAGCAAACGGTTGATCAACTCGCCCAGCATGATGTCGGCATGGCGCAACTCAGCGATCGATGCGCGTTCTTCCGAACCGCGAATGCGCATGCCGGTCATGATGCGTTGAAAGGCCAGACCGAGCCTGCGAGTGACGGGAATGGGGAGTGGCATGACATCTGCGTCAGCGAGCTTGAGCAGCTTGCGCCGCCGAAACTCCTCATGCCGGCAAAAGGCGTAGAAGCGATAGCGCCGCGCGCCGACAGACGCGGTGGTATATGCCGCGATGTTCGATCGCAGCGTTTCGATCACCAGTTCGAAATCCAGCGTGACGTCGTCGTCCACTTCATTCCCCAACCCGCGATATGATCTTACGTGGATCATTACGCCTAATTTTGGGATTCGTTCCGCAGCGGATCCGTATCCGGACCAATATTTTGGCGCGAAAGCAGGATTTCTACCGTGGATCTGCCACTCCACTCGATCTGTTTGGGCAACCCGTTTGACCTTGGCCCCTCCGCTACCTAAGTCCGCCGCATGCTGAACATCGCCGACGCCGAAAGCCGCACCGCAGATCTGATCGCCGCAGCCCGCAAGGCGGGGGCCGATGCCGCCGACGCGCTCTATGCCGGAAGCGGTTCGACGCAAGTGTCGATCCGCCTCGGCGCGCTTGAGGATGTCGAGCGGTCGGAGGGCGAGGAGATCGGCCTGCGCGTTTTCGTCGGCAGCCGATCGGCAAGCGTCTCATCGTCGGATCTTTCGGCCGAAGCCCTGTCCGCGCTGGTCGAGCGCGCGGTTGCGATGGCGCGTGAGGCGCCCGAGGATCAGTGGGCGGGGCTCGCGCCCGAAGATCGGCTGCTGCGGGGCGACGCGCCTGGTGTCGACGGCGACGATGGCGCCGATCCATCGCCCGCCGAACTGCGCGAGCGCGCGCTGGCGGCCGAGGATGCGGCGCGCGCCGTGAGCGGCGTCACCAACAGCGAAGGCGCGGGTGCGACGGCGAGCCGCAGCGTCATCGCGCTGGCGACCAGCACCGGCTTCGCGCGCGGCTATGCGACCACGGGCTATGGTTGCTCGGCCAGCGTCATCGCGGGTGAGGGCGGGGCGATGCAGCGGGACTATGCCTATCATTCGTCGCGCCATTTCGCGGACCTCGAGGATGCGACCGCAATCGGTATACGTGCGGGCGATCGGGCGGTGAAGCGTCTCAACCCGGGGAAGCTGTCCAGCGGCGCGCTTCCGGTCGTCTATGATCCGCGCGTCAGCTCGGGCCTGCTCGGCCATCTGATCGGTGCGATCACGGGCGCCGCGATCGCGCGCAAGACCAGCTTCCTGCTCGACGCGCTGGAAACCGAGGTCTTTGCCAAGGGCATCACAGTGCGTGACGATCCACTGCGTCCGCGCGGACTGCGCTCCAAGCCCTTCGACGGAGAAGGGCTGCCCACCGCCGCGCGCGACATCATTGCCGACGGCGTGCTGACCGGCTGGCTGATGGACAGCGCCTCGGCACGCCAGCTCGGCCTTCAGCCGACCGGACACGCGACGCGCGGCGTCGGCGGCCCGCCGGGGACGAGCGCGACCAACCTCTATCTGAGCGCGGGCACGCTTTCGCCGGGCGAACTGATCGCTGACATCAAGCTGGGCGTCTATGTGACTGAACTGATCGGGCAGGGGGTCAACGGCGTCACCGGTGACTATAGCCGCGGGGCATCGGGCTTCGTGATCCGCGACGGGCAAATTGCCGAACCCGTTGCCGAGATCACGGTCGCCGGTAATCTCCGAGACATGTTCCGTCAGCTAGTGCCGGCATCGGACCTGGAGTTCCGTCGCGCGATCGACGCGCCGACGATCCGGATCGAAGGGATGATGGTCGCTGGTGCATGATGACTTTCTCGATGCGGTAAGCGCGGTCGCGATCGAGGTCGGCGCGATGGCGCACGCTTCCTGGCGCGGCGTTTTCAAGCATTGGCAAAAGGGCGATACGAGCCCGGTATGCGAGATCGATCTGGCCGCCGACGCCCTTCTCCGCGAACGGCTGATGGCGCTCGATCCCGAAGCGGGTTGGCTGTCGGAGGAAACGGCCGACAATGCGGATCGGCTCAATTGCGCACGGGTGTGGGTGGTCGATCCGATTGACGGAACGCGCGATTATGTGCGTGGTCGCGAAGGCTGGGCGGTGTCTGTCGCGCTTGTCGAGGGCGGCCGCCCGCTGATCGGCGTGCTCGATGCCCCCGCGCGTAACGAGCATTGGCGCGCGCAGGCGGGCAGGGGAGCCACGCTCAACGGCGTTCTGCTCCGAAGTTCCGAACGGACCGACATCGTCGGCTCGCGGGTGCCGGCCGATGCCCTGCCACGCCGCGATGGCGATCTGACGATGGTCCCCAAGCCTAACTCGATCGCGCTGCGTATCGCGATGATCGCGAACGATCAGGCCGATCTGCTCGCCGCGATCCGCTGGGGCCACGAATGGGATATCGCCGCCGCCGCGCTGATCGCGCAGGAAGCGGGCGCCATCGTTACCGACGCGCTCGGCCGCCCGCTGCGCTACAACTCGACCAAGGGGGAGGCGTTCGGTGTCCTCGCGACTGCCCCCGCCATCCACGCCGATGCCGTCGAGCGGCTGGCGGAGCGCGCGGCGAAGGCTGTGGTGCGTTAAAGCCCCAGCCGCGGAATCTCGATCTTCGGGCAACGATCGACAACGGCCTTCAGCCCAGCAGCCTCGGCGCGGGCGACGGCTTCATCGTTATGGACGCCCAGCTGCGTCCACACCGCCTTGGCTCCAACCGCGATCGCGTCGTCGATCACCTGGCCAGCAGCGCTCGAGTTGCGGAAGATGTCGACGATGTCGATGGGTGCGTGAATCTCTTTCAGCGTTGCCAGCACAGGCTCGCCGTGGATCGTCTGCCCCGCCAGCGTCGGGTTGACCGGGATAACCTTGTAGCCGCGCGACTGGAGGAAGCGCATCACGCCATAGCTTGCGCGTTCAGGCCGGTCGGACGCGCCGACCATGGCGATGACCTTTGCGGACGTGAGCAGGTAGGCGATCTCGTCATCGTTGCGCAGCGGCATCATCACTCTCCCGATATGTAGGGACTTAAAATGATGCGGGCTTCGCCGGGTTCAACCAGTCAGACAGCTTTTGCGCGATTGGCGCGAAGATCGCATCGTCGTCGGCCAGCGCGGGCGGCGTACCCGCATCGGATGCGGTGCGGATGCCGATGTCGAGCGGGACGCGGCCCAGGAACGGCAATTCCATCGACATCGCGGCCGCCTGCGCGCCGCCATGCCCGAAGGGGTCGGAGACTTCGCCGCAATGCGGGCATTCGTAACCGGCCATGTTTTCGACCAGGCCGATGATCGGGACGTGCGCCTGGTTGAAGAAGTCGATCGCGCGGGTCGCGTCCATCAGCGCGAGGTCCTGCGGCGTCGAGACGATCAGCGCGCCGACCGGCTTGTATTTCTGCACCATCGTCAACTGGACGTCGCCGGTGCCGGGCGGCAGATCGAGCAGCAGCAATTCGGTGTCGCCCCATTCGGCGTCGATCAACTGGCCGAGTGCGTTCGCCGCCATCGGTCCACGCCATGCGATCGCCTGCCCCGGCTTCACCAGCTGCGCCATCGACAGCATTGGAACGCCATGCGGGGAGAGGACCGGGTCCATCTTCTGCCCCTCGGCGGTCGGGCGGATGCCTTCGGTGCCCATCAACCGGGCCTGCGACGGGCCGTAAATGTCGGCATCGACCAGCCCAACCTTCCGGCCGGCCTTTCGCAGCGCAACGGCGAGGTTGGCGGAGAGTGTCGATTTGCCGACCCCGCCCTTGCCCGATCCGATCGCGATGATCTTGCGCCCGCGTTTCTCGGCAGTCAGTGCAACGCGCACGCTGTCGACGCCCGCGACGCTCATCAGCGATGCTTTCACCTGCGCCTCGATCGTTTCGCGCGCTCCGGTCGACAGGCCGGTAACGTCCACGACGACGCTGACCGCACCTTCCGAAATGCGGGGCGGGCTCGCCCTGCCGCCGGACAAAAGCCCCTTGCCGCTGATGGGATCGACGACGCGGTCGAGCGCGTCGGACAGGACGGTGTCTATGTTCATGCCAACCGCATAGCGGCCGCAACCCGACAAGGGCACTGTTTTTCCCTTGGACCGCCCCTATAATGACTTCATGAACACGAATGATGATGCCGGCGCTCGCCCGATCGCGGTGATGAACGAAGGCGGCCCCTGGGGGGGCGGTAGCGGTAATAATGGCGGATCCGGCGGTGGCGACAATGATCGCAACCCCTGGAACCAGCCGCCTCGGCGCAAGCCTGCGAAGCGTGCCGGCAACCCGGCGATCGACGATCTGTTGCGCCGGGGGCGTGAACGCTTCGGTGGCGGCGGCGATGGATCGGGCATCGATCCCGACGGTGGCAAGCTGATCGCCTGGGCAATCGCGGCGCTGATCATCCTGTGGGTCGCGCTTACGAGCTGGCACGTCATCGGTCCGCAGCAGCGCGGCGTTGTCACCCGGCTCGGCGCTTATGCCGAGACGCTCCAGCCGGGTCTGCGCTTCCACCTGCCGGCGCCGTTCGACATCGTCGACAAGATCGATGTCGAGGATATCCGCACCACCGACATCGGATCGACGAGCGAGGGCGCGCAGAATCTGGTGCTGACCGGTGATCAGAATATCATCGATCTCGCTTATTCGGTGCGCTGGAACATTCGCGATCCCGAACTCTATCTCTACGAACTCGCCGATCCTGACGACACGGTCGGCGAAGTCGCCGAGAGCGCGATGCGCGCCGAGCTTGCCCGCGTCTCGCTGAACGACGCGATCGGCCCGCAGCGCAGCCAGATCGAGCAGCGCACGGCACAGCGCATGCAGGAAATCCTCGACAGCTATCGCGCGGGCATCGTGGTGCAGGGTGTGGCGATCAAGCAGGCCGATCCGCCTGCGGCGGTCAATGATGCGTTCAAATCGGTGTCCGCCGCGCAGCAGACCGCGCAGACCTACCTCAACGAAGCGCGCGCTTATGCGCAGCAACTCGGCGCCAAGGCCGAGGGCGAGTCCGCTGCGTTCGACAAGGTCTATACCGAATATCGCCTCGCGCCGGAGGTGACGCGCAAGCGCATGTATTATGAAACGATGGAGCGGGTTTTGGCCAAGACCGACAAGACGGTCATCGAGGGACCGAACGTGGTCCCCTATATGCCGCTGCCCGCCCCTCGTCGTCCGGAGGCCGCACAGTGAGCCTGACTGATACCCTTGCCGGCCGTCGCACGATCGCGCTGTCCATTACCGCGCTGGTTCTGCTGTTCGTAGCGGCCAACACGATCGCGATCGTCCCCGAAACCAAGCAGGCGCTGATCGTCCGCACCGGTGAGCCGGTCACGGTCTATAACGCCTATAAGCCGAACGAGGATTTCGGACGGACCGGAGCGGGACTGATCGCCCGTATTCCGTTCGTCGAGAACATCGTCTGGATCGATAAGCGCGTGCTCGATTTCGACATGCAGCGTCAGTCGGTGCTGTCGACCGACCAGCTGCGGCTCGAGGTCGATGCCTATGCACGCTACCGGATCGTCGATCCGCTGCGCATGTTCATCACCGCGGGCAGCGAGCAGCGGGTGGGCGATGCGCTGAAGCCCATTCTCGGCTCCTCGCTGCGCAACGAACTCGGCAAGCGGCCCTTCTCGGCGCTGCTGAGCCCCGAGCGCGGCCAGGTGATGGATAATATCCAGGACCGGCTGAACAAGGTTGCCGCGCAATATGGCGCGCGGATCGTCGATGTGCGGATCAAGCGCGCCGACCTTCCCGACGGCACCCCACTGGAAAGCGCGTTCCAGCGGATGCGAACCGCACGCGAGCAGGAAGCACGCTCGATCCTGGCCGAAGGGCGCAAGCAGGCGCAGATCGTGACGTCGGAAGCCGATGCACAGGCATCGGCCACCTATGCGGCAAGCTTCGGCAAGGATCCCGAATTCTACGATTTCTACCGTGCGATGCAGTCGTACCGCGTGACCTTCGGGACCGATGGAACCGAGGCGCCTGGGTCCGCGTCTGTCATATTGTCCCCTGACAACGAATATCTGAAGCAATTCAAGGGGCGTCGCTGAAACGACGGGCAAGGTCGTTCAACGGGCGTTCACGGGGGATTCCCGAAGGCTAGCCAGGTGTTATAACCAGGCAAGACAGGAGTACTGAGGAGTTGGCCAAAGTGCGCTACGCATATGCGATCACCGCTGCCCTGCTGGCGGGCGGTGCGACGGCAACCCTGACGATGCAGCAGCCGGCGGGCGCGCAGGTCGCGCAGAACGCGCCCGGCGCGATCGATGCCTCTGCGCCGCGCCCCGGCGCGCCGATGAGCTTCGCGGATCTCGCCGCAAAGCTGCAGCCGGCGGTCGTCAATATCTCCACCACCCAGAAGATCCAGGTGCGTGGCAGCGGCAACAATGCCTTTGCCGGCACGCCGTTCGAAGAGCTGTTCAAGCGTTTCGGCGGGGGCGGCACCGACGAGAGCGGCAAGCCGATCACGCGTGAGGCGACCTCGCTCGGTTCCGGCTTCATCATCTCCCCCGACGGCTATGTCGTGACGAACAATCACGTCATTTCGGGCGGCCCGCAGGCGCAGGGCAATGCAGTGGTCAGTTCGATCACCGTCACCTTGCCCGATCGCAAGGAATATAAGGCGACCGTGGTCGGCCGCGACACCGCGTCGGACCTCGCTCTTCTCAAGATCGACATCAAGGGCGCGCCGTTCGTCCAGTTTGGCGATTCGACCACGACGCGTGTCGGTGACTGGGTGGTGGCGATCGGCAATCCGTTCGGGTTGGGCGGCACCGTGACTGCGGGCATCGTCTCGGCGCTGCACCGCTCGATCGGCGCTGGCCAACTCTACGATCGCTATATCCAGACCGACGCCTCGATCAATCAGGGCAATTCCGGCGGGCCGATGTTCGACCTGAAGGGCAATGTGATCGGTATCAACACCGCGATCTTCTCGCCCACCGGCGGCAATGTCGGCATCGGCTTCGCGATCCCGGCGGAGGAAGCCAAGCCGATCATCGAGACGCTCAGGTCGGGTAACAAGATCAAGCGCGGCTATCTGGGCGTCGGTATTCAGCCGATGACCGAAGATATTGCCGCTGGCCTGGGTCTGCCCAAGGATCGTGGCGAGATCGTCGCGCGGGTCGAACCGGGTGAGGCTGCGGCGCGCGCGGGTATCCGCCAGGGCGACGTGATTGTGAAGGTGAACAATCAGGACGTCACCCCCGACAACACGCTGTCGTACATCGTATCGCGCTCCAAGGTTGGCAGCTCGATCCCGATCGAGCTTATCCGCGAAGGCCAGCGCCGGAACGTCAACGTCACGATCGGTGAGCGTCCGCCCGAAGATCAGCTTGCCGGTGACACGGAATCCGACGACGACGGCAATGACGGCAGCAATAGCGGCCCGTCGAATCCGTCGGCCGATGAAAGCACCAAGGCCACGGTCGGCCTCGGCTTCCAGGCGCTGACGCCTGATCTCGCGCGCCGGCTGGGCCTGCCGACGACGCTGCGCGGTGTCGTGATCAACTATGTCGATCCGTCGAGCGACGCGGGCGCACAGGGTTTCCAGGCGCGCGACGTCATCCTTCAGATCAACAATGTGCCGGTGTCGACCGTGCAGGCAGCCGCGGCGCAGATCGCGGCGGCGAAGAAAGCCGGAAAGAAGACGGTGTTGCTGTTCGCGCAACGCGGTACCAATCCGGCGCGCTATATCGGCGTGCAGCTGAAGGATTGATGATTGGGGGCGGGTGCAGTGACAGCGCCCGCCTCTTATTCTTCGACCGACGCCAGACCGGCGATACACCGCCATTTGCGATCGATGTCGCGCCATAGAAGCGCTTTCTTGACCCGCTGGCCGATCCTGGGTCGCCGCATCAGCGCGCGTGTAACCGGACGCGCGGATCGAACCGGCTATTTCATCATGTTCGGTGTCGAGGAAGAGTTCCGCCAAAAGCGGTCCAGAGCGGCATGCGCCGCTCGATCTCGTCGCTGGACAACATGGGCGAGAGCTAGCTGGGCGGCCATAAAAAGAAAGGGCGGACGGCTAGCGCCGCCCGCCCTTCCTGCATCAGATCACTGGGATCAGAAGCGATAGCTGACCGTCGCGAGCAGCTGGTGATAGGCGAACTTCGAGAAGGTCCGACGGAAGTCGGTGCCCGTCGGGGTGAACGAGTTGATCGAAGCCGCGCTGTTGCCGAACTGACGAACGGTGAGGTTGTCATTGTCCATCACGGTGAACAGATACAGCGCGCCGACCGAGAACTTGCCGACCTTCTGTTCGATGCCGCCGCCGTAGTTCCAGCCCCACTGCCACTTGCTGTTATCGTTAACCGTGAAGGGCAGGTTGTTGGCGTTGCGATAGCGGTTGCGGATCTTGCCGTAGGTCGCGCCGCCGGTGCCGTAGATCAGCGTGCCGGTGCTGAGCGCATAGCCCGCGCGACCGCGCAGGGCATAGTTCTCGGTCAGGCGCGAGCCGATCGAATAGGCGTTCGGGGTGGTGCTGAACGCGGTGGTATAGTCGACCAGGTACGACACGCCGCCTTCAGCGACCGCACCGAGGACGAAGCCCGACGGAGCGCTACCGAACTGATAGTCGTAACCGGCATGGAGCTTCCACGCGGTCGCGTCATTGTCCTTGCGGCAACCCGCCGAACGCAGGTTGTTGATGAAACGGCCGCCGCAGAAGCCCGGCGAGAAAGCGTTGGCGCCCGTCGCGGTAGGGACCGTGTCGCCGAACGTGCCGTCCTTGTTGCGATCGAACGTGATCGTTTCGTCGCCGTCCGAAGGCTGCCACGAATAGCCGAGCTGTGCGCCGACATAGGGGCCGGTCCAGCTGGTCGAAACAGTGTCCTGCGCCGCCGCGGAGGTCGCTGACAAAGCGAGGACGGCAAGCGCCGCCGTGGTGGTGAGTTGAAGCCGCATGATTCTGATTACCCTTTCTCTTGCCGGAGACCGGCACCCGCCTAACTCGCGGGAGGGGCTTTTGATCCCTGTTGTTAAGAGAAAGCAAATCTTTTTGTTACGGTGACGTATTTGAGCCACAGTAAATCATTAAATGGCAAGTTCATCCACGGTTAATTATTGGCCGAAATCCGCAGATAGCGATCGCGTTGCTGCCTCCCGCGCCGCAGCGATCAATGCGCCAGCTTTGGCTTCGCACTCGCGCTGCTCATATATAGGGTCGCTGTCCGCAACGATACCTGCGCCGGCCTGCACATGCATCACGCCGTCCTTCACGATCGCGGTGCGCAGGACTATGCAGCTGTCCATCGATCCGTCGGGCGAGAAATAGCCGACGCCCCCCGCATAGGCGCCGCGCGTCTCGGGCTCGAGTTCGGCGATGATCTCGCACGCGCGTACCTTTGGAGCGCCGGAAACAGTCCCCGCCGGGAAACCTGCGAACAGCGCGTCGAGCGCGTCCTTCGCCGGATCGAGCCGGCCCACCACGTTCGACACGATGTGCATGACGTGGCTGTAATATTCGACGGTGTAACTGTCGGTCACTTCGACGGTGCCGGCCGACGCCACCCGGCCAACATCGTTGCGGCCAAGATCGAGCAGCATCAGATGCTCGGCGCGCTCCTTGGGATCGGCAAGCAGGCTGTCGCGATTGTGCGCGTCCTCGGCGGCGGTCTTGCCGCGCGGGCGGGTGCCGGCGATCGGGCGGATCGTCACCTCGCCATCGCGTGCGCGCACCAGGATTTCGGGCGACGAGCCGATCACAGCGAAGCCGGGCAGGTCGAGGAAATAGAGGAAGGGCGACGGGTTGATCCGGCGCAGCGCGCGATACAGTTCGATGGGCGGCAGCGCGAAGGGCACCGCAAAACGCTGCGCCAGCACCACCTGGAAGATGTCACCGGCTGCGATATAATCCTTGGCCTTCAGGACCATCTCGCCATAGCGGCCGGGGGGCAGCTGCGGCTTGGGGACGATCGTCGCGGGATCGATCGGATTGATCGTGCGGCTTGGCAACGGCTGCGACAGCTTTGCGGCCTGTTCCTCGATCCGCGCGATGCCTTGTGCGATCTTTGCCTCGGGTGTGCCGGTGGTTTCGGGCCACAGCGGGGCGACCATCCACAGGGCGTCGGACAGGCGATCGAAGACCAGTACCGTCGTCGGCCGCGCGAACAGCATGTCGGGCAGATCAAGCGGGTTGGGGGCGGGGCGGGGGAGCCGCTCGACCAGTCCGATCGTCTCATAGGCGAAATAGCCGACGAGGCAGGCGAGCGTGGGCGGCAACCCTTCGGGCACGTCCATGCGGCAGCGCGTGACGAGATCGCGCATTGCGGCGAGCGCGCCGCCCTCGACCGCTTCGAAAGCATCCCGATCGTTGGCCCAGTGGCGGTTGATCTCCGCGACATTGCCGCGAGCGCGGAACATCAGGTCCGGCGCGAGGCCCAGAAGGGTGTAGCGGCCGCGCGTTGCGCCGCCTTCGACCGACTCGAGCAGGAAATCGCCGCGACCAGCCTCGATCAGCTTGAGCGCGGCGGCGACCGGCGTATCGGTGTCGGCGACCTGGCGGCGCCATACGAGCGCGGGCTTGCCGGCGCGCAGGGCGTCGAGCGCTGAGCGATCCGCGTCGTCCGGTGTCGCCCCCAGCATCACCGATCCAGCCATCATTGGCCGACGAAGCGCTTCTTGGCTTCGGCGATCGCGGCAGCGTCGCGGCTGGTGCCGATATCCTGGCCGACCGCGTTCACGAACTGCTCGACCAGCTCGCCGGTCTGCGCGTTCGCCAGCTCACCACGGGTCTGCTCGACCAGGCCGGGCACCATCTTCAGGTCGGCAGGTTCGATCTTGTCGAGGACGACGACGAACAAAGCGCCGCTGCGCGTATCGGGCGCCAAGGTAACCTTGCCGGGGCTCAGGCGGAACAGAGCGCGGACGGGTGCGGGAATCTGATCGGGCTGGATGCGCGACAGATCGAGTTGGCGGGCGGCGGCGGGCTGGACCGGGGGCAGCTTCACGCCGGCTTCGGCGACGGCCTTCTCCAGCGTCATGCCCTTCTTCACCTTGTCGCGGATCGTGGTGGCGATCTGCTGGGCGCGCTTGGCAGTGCGATCGACCACGATGTCGCGCCCCACGGCGGCGCGCACGGTGGCGAGCGGGATCGGGGTCGGCGCGATTACGCGCGAAACGCCCAGCATCGCATAACGCTGGTTGGGCACCACCGTCTCAACCGTGGGATCATCCTCGGCGGCGGCTTCGAAGCCCGACTTGAGCAACGCCGCGAGTTCGGGCGGTGCCTTCCAGCCGGGCTGCGATGGCGCCGCGCCGGTCGCGAGAACGGGCGGCGTCGTGACCACGGTCAGATTGTTGTTCTTCGCGACTTCCTCGAAGCTGGCGCCGTCGGCAATCGCACCTTCGATGGTAGAGGAGAGATCGGCGAGCGCGTTGTCGGCCTTGTCCTTGACCAGCGCGGCCTCGATCTCTGGCCGCGCCTCGGCGAGCGACTTGGCGGGCACGCCGCCGACCTTGGCGACCTTGACGACATACCAGCCGAGCGGCGCCTTGACCGGACCGATCACACCGCCTGCGGGCGCCGCGAACACGGCGTCGGCGATTGCAGCGTTGGCGCTGCCCGCGAAAGCGGCCTTGCTCTGATCCTTGAGCTCGGCGGCTTCGAGACCGCTGGCCTTGGCGGCGTCGGCGAGCGTGCCGCCAGACTTCGCCTTGGCGGCGATGGCATTGGCCTGCGCCTGGGTCGGCACGATCAGCTGCGAAAGATCGCGGCTCTCACGCGCGGCATAGTCGGCCGAGTGCTCCTGATAATAAGCCGCGATGTCGGCATCGCTGGGCTTGGCCTTTGCCGCCACCTGTTCTGCCCCGAACAGCGCGTAACGCAGCACGCGCGTCTCGGGCTGGGTGTAGTTGGCGATGCGCGCCTTGTAGAAGGCGGCAACCTCGGCATCGGTCGGCGTGCGGGTATCGGCAACGGCAGCCAGCGGGATGATCGCGACGCGGCCGAGGCGCTTTTCGACCAGCAGCGACGCATAAGGCGACGCGACCTTCGTGGGCGTCATCACCGATCCGGCGAGCGCGGACAGCGCCTGATTGCGCAGCAGATCGCCGGCGATATCGTTGCGCAGGTCACGCTCGGTGATCCGCTGCTGCGACAGAATCTGGCGCATCGCGGCCTGATCGAACTGGCCGGTCACGCCGCGGAAGGCCGGGATGCTGGCGATTTCGGCATCGACGAGCCGCTTGCTGATCGCGAAACCCGCTTCCTTGCCCCACACGTCGATCGCGCGCGCGCCGATCAGCGACGTGGTGACACGATCGAAGCCGCCATTGGCGATGAAGGCACGCTGATCGACGCCCGGCTGCTGACGGCGCTGCGCCTCCAATTCATTCTGCGCGCGGCGGATCAATTCGACCGAGCTGACCGACTTTCCGCCAACCTTGGCGACCGTGGTGCCGCCGTCACCGGCGCCCAGCGAGGAGGGCGTGCTCACCCCCGTCACGATGAACGCCACGAGGATCAGGCCCAGCAGGCCCAATACGAGCCAGGAAGAAAGTGCGCGGCGGAAGAAGGAGATCATCGATTACCGGTCCGAATAAGGAGAGGCGATGCCATAGATGGGCCGTCGCCCCGCTTCAAGCATGGTTGGCGTTCGCGGGCACGGTTGCTACGGCGTCGCCATCACAGGATTCGGGCAGACGGGGATCAAGATGGCGTTGCGCAAGCTGGTTGCAGGCAATTGGAAGATGAACGGATCGATCGCGGCTTTGGCCGAGCTTGATGCGATCGCGGCGGCGGCCAAGGCCAATGGGACGGTCGATGTCGCGATCTGCCCGCCCTTCACCCTGATTGCCTCCGCGGTGGCGCGCACGCCCGAACTGACGATCGGCGCGCAGGACTGTCATGCGGCCGCCAAAGGCGCGCATACCGGCTGCATCAGTGCTGCGATGCTGGTCGAGGCGGGTGCGACCCTCGCGATCGTCGGCCATAGCGAGCGCCGCGCCGATCAGCACGAAACCGATGCCGAGGTGCAGGCCAAAGCGACGGCAGCCATTGCCGCCGGCATGCGCGCGATCGTCTGCGTGGGCGAAACCGAGGGCGAACGCGACGCCGGTCGTGCGGTCGGGGTGGTCGAGGGGCAACTCGACGGATCGATTCCGCGCGACGGCACCGGCGTGACCCTCGTCGTCGCTTATGAACCCGTCTGGGCGATCGGCACCGGTCGCACCCCGTCGGTCGACGATGTTGCCGAGATGCACGCCGCGATCCGTGCGAAGCTTTCGGCGCTGCTGGGTGCCGAAGGCGCCAAGGTTCGCATCCTGTATGGCGGTTCGGTGAAGCCAGACAATGCCAAGGAACTGCTCTCCGTGGCTGATGTCGACGGTGCCCTCGTCGGCGGCGCGAGCCTGACGGCGGCGCAGTTCGTGCCGATCATCGAAGGCGGCGCGGCGGCGTCTTGACCCCAGCCGTCACCCCGGACTTGGTCCGGGGTCCACCGGGAGAGGAGCGCTGCGCATCCGTCTCTTGTGTGGCGCAAAAGACTTGGTGGACCCCGGCACAGGGCCGGGGTGACGTTTAATCATGTTCAAACGTTGAACCTTTGCGCCCGATCGACTAGATCGCGCGCAATCCTGAAACTGAAAGCGTATCGATGCTCACCTTCCTTCTCGTCGTCCATGCCATCATCGCCGCTGCGCTCGTTGCGGTGATCCTGATGCAGCGGTCGGAAGGCGGCGGCCTGACCAGCGGCAGCAATGCCGGCGGGCTGATGAGCGCGCGGGGCGCAGCGGATTTCATGACCCGCGCTACCACGATCCTCGCGACCCTGTTCGTGCTGCTCAGCATCGGCCTGGCCGCGCTCGCATCCGTCACGCACGGGCCGAGCGAGATCGATACCTCGCTGGTTGGCAAGACCGCGACCACGCAGCAGCCCGCACCAGCACCGGTCACCGCCGATCCGCTTGCCGCCGCCGCGGCGCAGGGTTCGGAAGCGCCCGCCGCGAACGGCGCAGCGCCCGCCAACTAAGTCCCGCATTATCGCCGCTATCCGCCGTCCTTCGGGGCGGCGGCTGTCGCGCGCGTCCACAGCTTTTTTGCACGCCTCACGGAGTCGCCGCCTTGCTCTCGTCCCATGTCCGCGTTTAAGCCCATACTCCCATGACGCGGTTTATTTTCATCACCGGCGGCGTGGTCTCCTCGCTGGGTAAAGGCCTTATGGCCGCCAGCCTTGCCGCTCTGCTCCAGGCGCGCGGCTACACGGTCCGCATCCGTAAGTTCGATCCTTATCTGAACGTCGATCCGGGCACGATGTCGCCCTATCAGCACGGCGAGGTCTTCGTGACCGACGACGGCGCCGAGACCGACCTGGATCTGGGCCATTACGAGCGTTTCACGGGCGTTCCGGGCCGCCAGTCGGACAACATCACGTCGGGCCGGATCTATCAGACGATCATCGCCAAGGAACGGCGCGGCGACTATCTGGGCGCGACCGTGCAGGTGATCCCGCACGTCACCGATGCGATCAAGGAATTTGCCCGCGCCGATGTCGACGGGCTCGATTTCGTGCTGTGCGAGATTGGCGGCACCGTTGGCGACATCGAATCGTTGCCGTTCATGGAGGCGATCCGTCAGCTGCGGAACGATCTGGGCCGCTCCGCGACCTGCTTCGTCCATCTGACGCTGGTGCCGTACATCGCGGCGGCCGGTGAGTTGAAGACCAAGCCGACCCAGCACAGCGTGCGCGATTTGACATCGCTCGGCATCCAGCCTGACGTGCTGGTTTGCCGCAGCGAGCGGCCGTTGCCCGAGAATGAGCGCGCGAAGATCGCCTTGTTCTGCAACGTGGCCAAGGAAGCGGTAATCCCCGCGCTCGACGCCGCGAACATCTACGAAGTGCCGCTGCAATATCACGCCGAGGGGCTGGACGATGCGGTGCTCGCCTCGTTCGGGATCGAAACCGACAATATCGGTGGCGGCGAGCCTGATCTGTCGCGCTGGACCGAGATTCTCGACCGGATCGGCAATCCCGAAGGCGAAGTGACGATCGGCGTCGTGGGCAAATATGTCGGCCTGCTCGATGCTTACAAATCGCTCCACGAGGCGCTTCAGCATGGTGGCATCGCCAACAAGGTTAAGGTCAATGTCCGCTGGATCGACGCCGAGTTGTTTGAGCAGGACGAAGGCGAGATCGCCGGCCAGCTAGAGCCGATGAACGCGATCCTCGTGCCCGGCGGCTTCGGCGAGCGCGGGTCGGAAGGCAAGATCGCCGCCGTCCGCTTCGCACGCGAGCGCAAGGTGCCCTATTTCGGCATCTGTCTCGGCATGCAGATGGCCTGCATCGAAGGCGCGCGGAACACCGCCGGCATCGCCAAGGCATCGACCACCGAGTTCGGCCCGACCGACGAGCCCGTCGTCGGCCTGATCACCGAATGGATGACCCAGGCGGGCTTGCAGAAGCGCGAAGAGGGTGGCGACATGGGCGGCACGATGCGCCTGGGCGCCTATGACGCGAAGCTGACCGGCAACAGCCATGTCGCGACCATCTATGGCGGCACCGACATCAGCGAACGCCATCGCCACCGCTACGAAGTCAACGTCGGCTATCGCGACGCGCTCGAAAAGGGTGGCCTCGTCTTTTCGGGCATGTCGCCCGACGGCGAACTGCCCGAAATCGTCGAGCGGCCCGATCACCCGTGGTTCGTGGGCGTGCAGTTCCATCCGGAACTCAAGTCCAAGCCCTTCGAACCGCACCCCCTGTTTGCGAGCTTCATCGAAGCCGCGGTCAAGCAGAGCCGGTTGGTCTAAGCCTGTCTGGTGCCGGGGCGGACGACTGCCTCGGCATGGACCGCATTTGTCAGCGGTCGGCCGGCCTCGAAATCGGCGAGATTGGCCAGCGTTGTCTGCGCGATGCTGGTCAGCGCCTCCTCGGTCAGAAACGCCTGATGCCCGGTGATCAGGACATTGGGGAAGGTCAGCAGCCGCTGAAACGCGTCGTCCGCGATGATCTCGTTGGACAGATCCTCAAAGAACAGATCGGCTTCCTGTTCATAGACATCGAGCGCGACGCCGCCGATCTTGCGGCTCTTGAGCCCTTCGATCAGCGCACTTGTGTCGACCAGCGCGCCGCGGCTGGTGTTGACGAGGATCAGGCCGTCACGCGCCGCCGCAATCGTCCGCGCATCGATCAGATGGCGTGTGTCGGGCGTCAGCGGGCAGTGGAGCGTCACGATCTCGCTGGTGGAGAGCAATTCGCCGCGATCGACATAGCGCACGCCGATCGCCTCCAGCGCGGGATCGGGCGTCAGATCCGATGCCAGCACCTCGCATCCAAAGCCTGCGCGCAGGATGCGGGCGACGATGGCGCCGATGCGGCCGGTGCCGACGACGCCCACCGCGCGGCCATGCAGGTTGCGCCCGATCAATCCGTCGAGCGCGAAATTATTCTCGCGCACCCGCGCCCAGGCGCGCGCGATCCGGCGATCGAGCGTGAGCAGCAGGCCAACCGTGAACTCGGCGACGGCATGCGGCGAGTAAGCGGGCACGCGCACCACTGCGATCCCGCACGCCGCCGCAGTTGAAAGATCGACATTGTTGAAACCCGCGCATCGCAGCGCGACGATCCGCGTTCCGCCATCGGCCAGAATGCGGAGCGCGGCGGCGTCCAGCCGATCGTTTACGAAGACGCAGACGCCGTCATAGCCCTGCGCAAGCCGCGCGGTATCGGCGTCGAGACGGGCTTCGAGAAAGTCGATCTGGTGTCCGAAGACGGCGTTGGCGGCGGTCAGGAACTGGCGGTCATAGGATTTGGCGGCGAAGACGGCGATCTTCATCGGACCGGTTCCTTTCAGTGCCCGCTGCCCAACAGCGATACGTGCGCCGCCACCACCCGCCAGCCTTCGGGTCTGCGCACCCATGTCTGGCTCTGGCGCCCGGTCGCGTCAGCGCCTTCGCGTCGGAATTCGGCATTGGCGATCGCGAAGTCGGGGCCGAAGGTTGTGATCTCGACGCGCAGCAGCGTGCGTTGCGGTGATCCGCCCGGCCGCGCCTTGCGAAACTCGCGGATCGCGTCGATCCCAAAGCTGTTCTGGCCGGGGCCGAAGCGGACGGTGGAGGCGCTGTCCCAGAACAAAGCGTCCATCGCGTCGAGGTCATTCGCCATCAGCGCGGCTTCATAGGCGTCGAACGCGGCGCGAACCTCCGCGACGACGAGCGGGTCGTCGATCGTCAAGCAAGCCGCTCCGCATGCCAGCGCAGATGATCGTCCATGAAGGACGAGATGAAATAATAGCTGTGGTCGTAGCCCGGCTGCATGCGCAGCGTCAGGTCGATCCCCGCCTTCGCGCAGGCATCGGCCAGCAGATGCGGTTTCAACTGCTGGGCTAAGAAGCCGTCCGCCTCACCCTGATCGACCAATATATCTGCCACGCGGGCGCCATCCTCGATCAGCGCGACGGCGTCGTGCTTGCGCCACGCGGCGATGCCGGGGCCGAGATAGCCACCCAGTGCCTTGTGGCCCCACGGCACCTGCCCGGGCGCGACGATCGGCGCGAAGGCGGAGACCGCGCGGAAACGATCGGGAAAGGTCAGGGCGATCGTCAGCGCACCGTGGCCACCCATCGAATGGCCCATGATCGACTGGCGATCCATGTCGGCCGGAAACTCTGCCGCGATCAAGGCGGGAAGTTCGTCGGTGATGTAGGACCACATGCGGTAATTCGCCGCATAAGGCGCCTCGGTCGCGTCGACGTAGAAACCGGCGCCCAGCCCGAAGTCCCAGCTGCCCGCCGGATCGTCCGCCACGCCTTCGCCGCGTGGGCTTGTATCGGGCGCTACAAAAATCAGGCCGAGTTCGGCGCACAGGCGGCGATATTCGCCCTTCTCGGTCACGTTGGCGTGTGTGCAGGTGAGTCCGGACAGATACCAGATGACTGGAACCGGCCCGGCCTGAGCCTGCGGAGGCACGAAGACGCTGAAGGTCATGCGCGTGCTCGTGGCGGCGCTATCATGGGCATAGACGCCCTGCGTGCCGCCGTGGCTCGCGCTGACCGACAGCGTCTCCATCGTCATGCCGCGTCGAACGAGAAAGCGGCGATCTTGTTGCCGTCCGGATCGCGCAGATAGGCGCCGTACATGTTCGGCAAAGCGGGGCGCGGCCCCGGCGCGCCGGCGCAGGTGCCGCCATTGGCGAGGCCCGCCGCGTGGAAGGCGTCTACCTGTGCCTTGGTGCCGCCGTTGAAGCCGATCGTACCGCCGTTCGCGAAGGTCGCGTCTTCGCCATTTTCCGGCTTGCCGACCATGAAGGACGGCGCGCCCTCGGCCTTGTAGATGGCGCGGGGGATCGCCGGGTTCGACTTGGGATAGCCGATAGCGCTGAGCGCTGCGTCGTAGAAGGCGCGCGATTTTTCGACGTCGTTCGCGCCGACCATGAAGTGCGTGATCATCTCGTTCTCCTTTGCGTCAGCGTCAGCCGGGAATGTTCATTCCGCACAGCTTGTTGCCATCGGGATCGCGCAGATAGGCGAGGTACATCTTGGTGCCGCCGACGTCGCGGATGCCGGGCGCGTCCTCGCAGGTGGTGCCACCATTTTCGGTGCCTGCCTTGTGCCAGGCGTCGGCCTGCGCGGTGCTGTCCATCTTGAAACCGATGGTGCCGCCATTGGCGTGGCAGGCGGGTTCGCCGTTGATCGGCTTGGTGATCAGCAACATGCCGCCATTGTGCATGTAGATCACACGACCCTTGTCGTCGGTGAAGCCGGGATTGCCCCCGGTCACACCGATGATCGCATCATAGAACTTCTTCGATTTCTCGACGTCGTTGGCGCCGAGCACGACATGACTGAACATATTCCGTCTCCCTTGTATTTTGCCTTGCCTACTATCGAAATACGACGGTCCGTCGACCGTTGAGGATCACCCGACGTTCGGCGACCCAGCCGACCGCGCGAGCCAGCACCTGCGCCTCGATATCGCGGCCGATGCGGATCAGATCGTCGATTGATGCGCGATGATCGACGCGCTCGACCGCCTGTTCGATGATCGGTCCTTCGTCGAGATCGTCGGTCACGAAATGTGCGGTCGCGCCGATCAGCTTGACCCCGCGTTCATGCGCCCGGTGATAGGGTTTGGCGCCCTTGAAGCTGGGCAGGAAGCTGTGGTGGATGTTGATGCAGCGGCCTGAAAGCGAGTGTGACAATTCGGGCGACAATATCTGCATGTAGCGCGCGAGGATCAGGTAGCTCGATCTGGTGCGCTCGAAATGATCGAGGATCGCGGCTTCCTGCGTTGCCTTGCCGCCCTCGGTCGGTAGTTCGTGGAATGGCACGCCATGCCATTCGGTCAGCCGGCGCAGCGTGGGGTGGTTCGAAACCACGCCCATGATCTCGACGGGCAGGCCGCCGCTTTTCCAGCGGTGGAGCAGATCGTTCAGGCAGTGCGACCCCTTCGACACGGCCAGCAGGATGCGCGGCTTGTCGGCCGTATCGTTCAACTGCCAGTCGAACGCGAACTGCTCCGCGACCGGCGCCATCGCTTCGCGCAGCGCCGTCGTATCGCCCGGAAAGCCATCGGTCGCCGCTTTGAACTCGACCCGCATGAAGAAGCGGCCGCTGTCGAGATCGGCATATTGCTGGCTGTCGAGGATGAAGCCGCCCCGCTCGGCCAGCAGCCCGCTGACCGCCGCGACGATGCCGGGGCGATCGTCGCAGGTCAGCGTCAGCACCCAGGAGCGGGGACGGTCGGTCATCAGTACACGACCACCGATCGGATCGATTTGCCCTCGTGCATCAGGTCGAAGGCCGTGTTGATCTCCTCCAGGCCCATAACGTGGGTGATCATCGGGTCGATCTCGATCTTGCCGGTCATGTACATGTCGACGATCTTAGGCACGTCGGTGCGGCCCTTGGCGCCGCCGAAGGCGGTCCCGCGCCAGTTGCGGCCCGTGACGAGCTGGAACGGGCGGGTGGATATCTCCTTACCCGCCTCGGCCACGCCGATGATGATCGAGGTGCCCCAGCCGCGATGGCACGCCTCCAGCGCGGTGCGCATGACATCGGTGTTGCCGGTCGCGTCGAAGGTGTAGTCGGCGCCGCCATCGGTCATCGCCACGATTCTAGCGACCACATCCTCGCGGCTCATGCCGCGGCTGTTGAGGAAGTCGGTCATGCCGAAGCGGCGGCCCCATTCTTCGCGATCGGGGTTGATGTCGACACCGATGATCTTGCTGGCGCCCGCCAGCCGCGCGCCCTGGATCACGTTCAAGCCGATGCCGCCCAGGCCGAAGATGACGACATTGTCGCCGACTTGCACTTTAGCGGTGTTCAGCACCGCGCCGACGCCGGTCGTCACGCCGCAGCCGATATAGCAGCTCGACTGAAACGGCGCGTCCTCGCGGATCTTTGCCACGGCGATTTCGGGCAGGACCGTGAAGTTCGAAAAGGTCGAGCAGCCCATATAATGGAAGATCGGCTGCCCCTTGTAGCTGAAGCGGCTGGTGCCGTCGGGCATCAGCCCCTGGCCCTGGGTCGCGCGGATCGCGATGCACAGGTTGGTCTTGCCGCTCAGGCACGATTTACACTGGCGGCATTCGGGGGTGTAGAGAGGGATCACGTGATCGCCCGGCTTCACGCTGGTGACGCCCGCCCCGACTTCGCGCACGATGCCCGCGCCCTCATGCCCCAGGATCGACGGGAAGATCCCCTCGCTGTCGAGGCCGTCGAGCGTGTAGGCATCGGTGTGGCAGATGCCGGTCGCCATGATCTCGACCAGAACCTCCCCCGCCTTGGGGCCCTCCAGATCGACCTCCACGATCTCGAGCGGCTTCTTCGCCTCAAACGCGACGGCGGCACGGGTCTTCATGGCTTGGTATTCCCCGGGATAGATTCGTTACCGGGCCGGACACTAGGCGGAGGGCGCGTCGGCGCAACAGCAAAAAGGCGGCCCTTCCGCGTGGGAAGGACCGCCTTTTCTGCAACTCCAATCCTCCCCCGCCAGGGGGAGGTGTAATCATTGATCAGGCGAACAGCTTCGCCCAGGCGCGCTTGGCGCGGCCCTTCCAGTGACCGCGGTGGTAGGCGTCGGATGCCAGCAGCGGCAGGACCGAGCCGGCTTCGGCGAAGACCATCTGCTCGATGCCGGTGTTCACCTTGCCCCACGATGCCGCTTCCTGCAGCGTCGAGGACGAACAGGCGCCGTCGCGGACGTCGGCAACGGTGATCTGCACGGCGTACTTATGGACCGCGACATCGTCATGGCCGAGGATCTCGGCGCACACGACGGTGTCCTGGATGAAGTTCTTCGGCACGCCGCCGCCGATCATCAGCAGGCCGGTGGTGCCCGCCTTGATCTTGATGTCGGTCAGTTCGCGGAAGTCGGCGATCGCATCGAGCACCATGTAGGGCTTGCCTGCCTTCATCGCGTCGACCTGATGCTTGACGAGGCCGAAGCCCGCCGAGCTGTCGACGAAAGCCGGGCAGAAGATCGGCACGTCATGCTCGTAAGCGAGCTTGACGAGGCTGTTCTCTTTCTTGCCGTGTTCGACGAGATATTTGCCCATCTCGCGGATGAAGGCGCGCGACGAATAGGGGCGGGGTTCCAGCGTCTCGGCGATCTCAAAGATCGTGTGGTCGACGTGCTGGAGATCTTCCTCGTCGATATAGGTATCGTAGATCCGGTCGATCAGCAGCGAGCGCAGCGTATCGTCGTCGGGCACTTCGAGCGCCTGATAATGCTTGTGGCCAAGGCCTTCGAAGAAATCCATGTCGACGATGGTGGCACCCGTGGCGACGATGCCGTCGACCATGCCCGAACGGACCAGCTCGGCATAAGCGTCCATGCAACCGCCGGCCGAGGTCGAACCCGCGATCACCAGGAAGATCGTGCAGTCCGGATCGGCGAGCATGTCGTTGTAGATGCCGGTCGCGCGGGCGAGGTCGCGGCTCGTGAAGCTCATCTTGCCCATCGCGTCGATGATCGGGCGCGCATCGAAGCTGGTGATGTCGACATGCTCGACAACGGTCGAGAGCAGCTCGGCCTTGCGCGTGTCGTTGATGGCGGCGTCGGTCATTAATATCTCCGTGAATCCAAACACCGTCACCCCCGCGAAGGCGGGGGCCTATCCAAGCTCATCTCATGGGACGGCGTTGGATGGGTCCCCGCCTTCGCGGGGATGACGGCTCAATTAGTGGATGGCTTCTTACAGCGTGATGACGTTCGACGGAACCTTGGTCGCCAGTTCGTCGTCGATGACGTACATCGTCGCCATCGGCTCGTCGTCCATCTCGACCCGCTCGCCGGCCGTGAAGCCGTTAAAGCCGGTGCGCATCGCGCAGCCATAGGCGCCGAGCATGCCGATCTCGATATAATCGCCCGGCTGGACGTCGGCTGGCAGATTGAACGGACCCGCCATGCGATCCATGTCGTCGCAGGTAGGACCGTAGAAGCTGAAGCCGATTTCGCGAACATCCGACTCCGGCTCACGAAGGAGCTTCACCGGGAAGCGCCAGCCAACATGCGCCGCATCGAACAGTGCGCCATAGGCACCGTCGTTGATGTAGAGCTCGTCACCGCGGCGACGCTCCACGCGGACCAGCAGGCTGGCATATTCCGCGCACAGGGCGCGGCCGGGCTCGCACCACAGTTCCGACGAGTAGGACACTGGCAGGCTTTCGAACGCCTTGTGGATGGCGTGGAAATACGCCTCCATCGCCGGCGGCTCCATGTCCGGATAGATCGACGGGAAGCCGCCGCCGACGTCGATCACGTCGACCGTGACCGCGGCCTGCACGATCGCGGCGCGCACCTTATCCATCGCCTGGACATAGGCCTGCGGGCTCATCGCCTGGCTGCCGACGTGGAAGCAGATGCCCAGCGCGTCCGCCGCCTGACGGGTCCGCTGCAGCAGTTCCTTCGCTTCGGTCAGCTCGACGCCGAACTTCGATGCGAGGCTCAGCTTCGAATGATCGGACGAAACGCGCATGCGCACGCACAGCGTAAGATCTTCAGCGCCGTTGGTAGCCGCGACGATCTTGTCCAGTTCCTCAATCGAATCGAGTGAGAAGGTGCGGACGCCAAAGTCGAAATAGGCTTCCTCGATCGCCTCGGTCGCCTTCACCGGGTGCATGAAGCACAAGGTGGCGCCGGGCAGGGTCGAGCGGACGAGGCGAACCTCGGCGATCGACGCCACGTCGTAATGCGTGACCCCGTTATCCCACAGGATCTGCAGGAGGTCGGGCGAGGGATTCGCCTTCACGGCATACATCGGGCGGCCCGGAAACTTCTCGACGAAGAATCGGGCTGCACGCGCAGCGGCGTGAGGACGAAGGAGCGTGACCGGCTGAACCGGACGAAGGGCGGTCGCTAGCCCCAGCGCGCTATGATGCTTGTGCAATTCAAGGGACCTCCAATGCCACAGGCAAGCCCGCGGTCTTCAGTTTCAACGAAAGCTGCCTTGCGGTGGAAGTCCCATGGGGCAGCGAGGGGCGGCATATATGGCCGGCCGACAGGCGTGTAAAGTTTCGATATGCAGCTTAACGCGATTTATCATTCGTTGGTCGCAGCGTGCTTTCCCAAACGGGTTCGGCTGTGACGGAAGGGGGATGTTGGGAGTCCGTTCCGACATTCACAATGCCCTGTAATCCGGGCCTTCGCGCTGGTATCGAGTGATGATGTCGGCACACGCGCATCATCACGATCATGGGGCTCACGGGCATGGCCATGGTCACGCCCACGGCCATTCGCACGGGCACGATCACGGTCCGATGTCCTACGGGCGCGCCTTCGTGATAGGAATCACCCTCAATATCGTCTTCGTCGCGATCGAAGCGGGGGCGGGATGGATGGCCGATTCGGTCGCCCTGATCGCCGACGCCGGGCACAACCTTTCCGACGTCCTCGGCCTGTTCATGGCGTGGGGCGCCTATGTCCTGTCGAAGCGGCCGGCGAGCGAGCGTTATACCTACGGCCTGCGCAGCTCGTCGATCGTGGCGGCCCTGCTCAACGCCATCCTGCTCCTGGTCGCGTGCGGCGCAATCATGCTGGGGGCGATCGAGCGGCTGATCGAGCCGGTACAGCCCGAGGGCGGGATGATGATGGCGGTGGCGGCTGCCGGCATCGTCGTCAATCTCGGCACGGCTCTGCTGTTTCTGCGCGGATCGCACGATCTCAACATCCGGGGCGCCTTCCTCCACATGATGGCTGATGCGGGCGTGTCGGCGGGCGTGGTCGTGGCGGGCTTGCTGGTCGTCTATACCGGTCTGTCGTGGATCGATCCGCTCGTAAGCATCGTGGTGGTGGTGGTGATCGTGTGGGGTACTTGGGGGCTGTTCCGCCATTCGCTCACGCTGGCGCTGCAGGGGGTTCCGCAGGGGATCGATCCGGCCGCCGTCACCACGACGCTGAGTGCGCTGCCGGGCGTCGCGGCGGTGCACCATGTCCACATCTGGCCCGTCAGCACCACCGATACCGCGCTCACCGCACACCTCGTCATGCCCGAAGGCGCCGATGACGCCTTCCTCGCGAGGAGTGCGGCAACCATCAAGCACGACTTCGGCATCGGCCATTCGACCTTCCAGGTCGAGCGGGGAGAATGCGCCGACGATCCGCACCACGACGCACATTGCGGCGATGCGGGCTGAACGCTAATGGGGCCGAACGGCTCCGTAGCTCAGCAGGATAGAGCAAGCGTTTCCTAAACGAGAGGTCGGGGGTTCGAATCCCTCCGGGGCCACCACTTGCCGCCTCATCCCGCAGCGGCCGCCACGCCCCATGCGAAGACGATCGCGGCGGTCGCGCCCAGCACGCTGCGGACATGGTGCAGCCTTCCCCATTTCAGGAGCAACTGACGGCTTTCGGCGTTCGCTGCGCTGGGGGTGATGGCGTGCAGGCGCTTGTTCACCGGAAATATGACCAGAAGGGTGAACGGCCAGTTCGCCAGCAGGATCAGACTTCCCGCCGCCCAAATCCAGTTAGCGGAAAGATAGCAGGCGATCAGCCCCGCAACCCCGCCGACGATGGCCAGGCCGGACTGGATCGGAAGTGCGCGATCGTAGCTCGGCTGCCATTGCGCGAGCAGGGGCCCGTCATCTAGCAGAAGGCGCGCCGGATGCTCCACCAGGCTGATGTAGATCGCTGCGCCTGTGAACAGCGTCGATGCGAGCAGTGCGACAATCGAAGAAATGACCATAATCAATCCTCGGCAAGATCCGAGGGCAGCGCCTGAATAGCCCGATGCGCCGCCCCGAATGTTTCGGTTCGACGCCGCGGCTGGGAAGAACCCGCTTCGCGGGTGCAGGAACTACCAACCTGCTGCTCTATTTCCGGCTCTCGGAATATCCATGATCGGCAGCGACATTTCAACGTCGATCGATGGCGGCGGGATTATGATGGGCGTGGGTTCGCCGATGATAGAGATGCGTCGCCATCGCCCCGCCCAGGATCGGCGCGAGCAGGTTGGCGAAGGGTATCAGGAACAGGAAGGTCGTGATCGCGCCGATCAGGAAGCGGCCGACCCGTGACGAGACCAGCCACGCCGCCCGCGACGCACGATCGCCATGCCGTGATGCGACCATCTCGCCCAGATCTCGGCCGAGTGCGGCGCCGTTGACGGCGACGAACAGGGCGAACGGGCCGATCACCGTGAACAGCAGCAGGATGTAGAAGGGCAGGGCGATCAGATTGTAGAGCAGCACCCGCCCCGCCGATCGCAGCCCCAGCAGCGCGACGGAAGCGACGCCCGGTGAACGCGCGGTGGCCGCTGCCTGCGGATAGTGCCGTGCCTCCACGATCGCCACCACGCGGTCGATATAGGCGCACAGTACGCCCACCGCGATCGCGGGGAACAGGAACCAGCCCGCGAGCAATGTCAGCGCCACTGCGCCGATTCCGCCGCCGGTAGCATCCAGCGGGCAACTGCCGTCGAACCACGAACAGGGATCGACGCCGACGAGCGCCCATCCCACCAGCACCGCCAGCGCGGCGAAGATCAGCAACGTCACCAGCATCGACCGGAGGAAGATGCCAACGATCCGTCGGTCGGCGAAGTCGCTCAGCGACAGGAACAGCGTTTGGATCATCCTGCCGCTACGGCCTGATCGCGCGTTGGTTCCGCCCAAAAGAAAACGGCGGCCCTTTCGGGCCGCCGCAGGATTGCTCAAGGAGCGGGCAATCAGAACTTGAAGCGCACACCGCCGGTGAAGGCGCGGCCGACCTGATCGTAAACCGAGATGATCGTCGGCAGGTTGAGGCCGGGGATCGTGCCCGGGATCAGCGGCGGCTTCTTGTCGAACAGGTTGTTGACCGTGCCGAAAAGCTCGATGTAGCCGCCATAGGCGTCGATCTTCTTGCTGATCGTCAGATCGGTGTACCATACCACTGGCACCTTCGGATCGGCGAACACCTGGTTCTGGCCGGTCGCGGCGGGGAAGCCGAGCTTCGACGAGCCGATATACTGTTCGGAGACGAAGACGCCCCAGCCTGCATTTTCGTAGTTCACGTTGAACGTGCCGCGCCATTTTGGACGGGCGATCGGCTGGTTGCCCGTGGCCGCACGTCCCGCATTCTCAAGCACCACAGCAGTTGCCGACTGCTGGGTCTTGAAGCTGTCGAGATAGTTCACATAGGCGCGCAGGCTCAGATTGCCGTTGCCGAGCTCGGTCCGATACGAGGCGTCGAAATCGATGCCCCGGGTCTTGAGCGCGGCGATGTTCGCCGGGGCGATGCGCACGCTGGTCGGGAAGGCGGTCGGCGACGGGCGGGTCACCAGCGCGCATTCCGGCGCGTTTGCGTCGAGGCGGCAGTTGTTGACGATCTGCGCCGTTCCCAGCGTGCCGATCGCATCGTCGATCTTCAGGTTGTAATAGTCGACCGAGATCGAGAAGCCGCGCAGGAAGCTGGGGGTCAACACGCCGCCGAAGGTCAGCGTGTCGGCCTTTTCCGGCTTCAGGCTGGCGTTGCCGCCGGTGATCTGCGGAACGTTCGAGGTGATACCCGAGACCGGATCGTTGAGCGTGCCGATGCCCGAGCTGTCGCCAGCGAACAGATCGTAAAGCGCAGGTGCGCGTATGTCGCGCGACCGCGTGATGCGGAACAGCAGGTCATCGACCGGCTTCCAGGTGCCGCCGACCTTCCACGTCTCGACGCGACCGCTTGTCGAGTAGTCGGTGACACGGCCCGCAGCGTTCAGGTCGAGCGAGCGGAAGAAGGGTGTGTCCTTCAGGATCGGAACGCTGATTTCGGCGAATGCTTCCTTCACGGTTACGCGGCCATTGGCGATGCCGGTGTTGGTGAGGTTATAGTAGAGCGCCGTCGTCGGCACGCCGCGCAGGCCCGCAAAATAGGCGTTGCGTAGCGCAGTGGTCTGCGCCGCGTTGGCGCCCGCCAGCGTCGCCGGATCCGAGTTCGAGGTCAGGTGCAGCTTCTGGCGACGCCATTCCGCGCCGACCACGACGTCGACCGGACCGGCGGGCAGGTCAAACAGCGAGCCCTGGATGGCACCCTGCAACTGATCCTGCGTGGTTTCGGCGCGGTAGCGCGAAACACCATTGGCATAGTTGTAACCCGCCATCGTGCCGGCGGCTGCGCCGACACCAAGGAGGTTGAGCGGCTGACAGCCCTGATATTGCGACGCCACGGTCGGATCGAGCAGGACACGGCAGGTGATCTGTCCGTTCGCCGGATTGCGGACCGCGTCGATCGAGGCGAAGACCTTCTTGATGTCGAACGTCTGCTGCGCGAGCGTGAAGATCGACTCGCTGTGGACGTAGCCGAGGTTCCAGCTGAAGTTGCCCAGCTTACCTTCGATACCCGCCTGACCCATGTAGAAGTCGGTGCGCTCCTTGGCCTTCAACGTGCCCATCTCGCTCAGATAATCCGAGAGCGTGAAGGAGGCGACGCCCTGCGCAGTCATCGCCGCCTGGACGTTGGCCGGGATATAGGGGTTGCCGCTGAAGATCGTCGCGACGTTCGGCGGGGTGAAGGCGTTGGCGAGCGAATTGTACTTCAGGTCGCTGCGCGTGAAAATGCCCTGCACATAGACATTCACGTCGTCGGTGACGTCGTAGCTCAGGCGGCCGAAGGTCTGGTAGGTGCGCAGCGGAGCAACCGCGGTGCTGTCGGTCGGGATCACATATCCGTCGCCGCCCACCGAGTAACCGGGCGTGCCGATTTGCGTGCCGATGTTGAACGGAACGGCCTGGCCGGCGGCGTTGAATCGGAAGTTGTTGAAGCTGAAATTGGCCGGACCGTTGATCAGGCCGCCGACGGTCGCATTGTTGATCGTCGTGTTGTTGTAGATCACGAACGGGTTCGCCGCCGAACCGCCGGGGCTTCCGGCGAGCAGTGCCGCACGACTCTGGCCGGCGTAGAGGAAGTTGCCACGGCTCGAGGAGCGATCCGAACGCAGCATGCCGCGGCTGTTATAATATTCGCCGCTGAGCAGGACGTGGCCACGGCCGTCTGCGAAGTCGGAGCCATAAGCCAGGCCGAACTTCTCGTTGCCGTTGTTGCCGCGCTGGTCGACGCCGCCCTGGGCGACGCCGGTAAGGCCGGTGAACCTCTTGTTGAGGACGAAGTTGACGACGCCCGAGACGGCGTCCGAGCCGTAGGCAGCCGAAGCGCCGGCGGTCACGATGTCGACCCGCTCGATCAGCAGGTTCGGGATGATGTTGACGTCGACGACGCCGCGGAACGTCGTTGGCGGCATGCGGACGCTGTCGAACATGATCAGCGTGCGCTCAGGGCCGACGCCGCGCAGGTTGAGCAGGTTGCCGTTGGCGGCCGACGAGGCGAAGTTGTGCGTGGAACGGGCCGGGCCGCTCGACAGGCTGAACTGCGGCAGCTTGTTCAGGCCGTCCGCGATGTTTGTCGGGGTCGCCTTGGCGAGATCGGCCGTCGGTGCCACCGTCACCGGGGTCGGTGCGGTATAGCCGTCGCGAACGATGCGCGAACCCGTGACGATGATGTCCTGGACGCCACTGTCGTCGCTGCTCGTTTCGGCCGGAGCCGGGGCTGGCGCGGGTGTGGCCGGAGCCGTCTGCGCTGCTGCCGCCGTGGATACGAGCACCGTGCTCGCCAACAGAGCGGACTTCACCCATGCCTTCATTATCGTCTCCCAACAGTCAATTCTGTTCTATGGTGCATTTTTGCCCATGCCAATTTTGCATGTCAATGCCATTTTTGCGCAGCCGTATCGCTGCCGCCTCTTAATTGGGTCTGCGGCGCTTTTTCTTTTCGGCGCCAATCGGCGATTCATGCGCCTGCGTCGCTTCGATCCAAATCGTCGCATTTATCCTTAGCTGCGACCACGATTGCGAAGGTGCAAAGCGTGCGACTCGATTTTGAGGCGTGGGGATGTGCCGACCTGCGCACGGCAGACGCGAACCGGGGGCTGACTTTGAGGTTTGACTTGGGGCTAATTCTGCACAAGAGTATAGAAAAGGGTTGAACGAGGATTGCCATGAAAGTCACGAAGAAGGCGGCGCTGGCATGCAGCGCGATCGCGCTTGCCTTTGCCGGCGGAATTGCCGGCTCGCGCGGCCCTGCGGGCGTTGTTGCCAATGCGGACGGCACCGATTGGGGCTCCTATGGGCGCACCAGCGACGAAGACCATTATAGCCCGCTGACCCAGGTCAACGCCGGCAATATCAACCGACTCGGCCTCGCCTGGTCGATGGATCTCGACACCTACGACAGCTTCACGGCTCCGCTCGAAGTTGGCGGCGTCCTTTATTTCGGTGTCGGCAGCTCCGTCGTCAGCGCGGTCGATGCGGTCACCGGCAAGCAACTGTGGCAGTTCGATCCAGAGGTTTCGAAGGTCGTCGGGCACAAGATGCGCGCCGGCTGGGGCACGCGCGGCATCGCTTATTCGCAGGGGCGCGTCTTCACCGCGACCCGCGACGGCCGCATGATCGCGATCGACGCCAAGACGGGCAAGCAGCTCTGGTCGGCGATGACGCTCGATCCCAAGGACGATGCCTATATCAGCGGCCCGCCGTGGGTTGCGGGTGACAAGGTGATCATCGGCTTCGGCGGCGGCGATTACGGGCCGGTTCGTGGCTATGTCACTGCCTATGACGTGGCGACAGGCAAGAAGGCGTGGCGTTTCTACACCGTCCCCGGCAATCCCGCGAATGGGCCGGACGGCGAAGCGTCCGATGGCGTGATGGACATGGCCGCCAAGACGTGGACCGGCGAATGGTGGAAGGTCGGCGGCGGCGGCAACGTCTGGCACGCCATGGCGTATGACAAGAAATATGACCGGGTTTATCTGGGCACCGGCAACGGCTTCCCCTGGAACCAGAAGCTGCGCAGCCCCGCCGGCGGCGACAATCTGTTCCTCGCTTCGATCGTCGCGGTCGATCGCAAGACCGGCAAATATCTCTGGCACTATCAGGTCAATCCCGGGAATACCTGGGACTATAACGACGCGATGGATATCCAGATGGCGACCCTCACTATCGAGGGCAAGCCGCGCGACGTGATCCTGCACGCGCCGAAGAACGGCTTCTTCTACGTGATCGACCGGACGACGGGTAAGCCGATCTCCGCCGGGCAGTTCGCCCCCGCCAACTGGGCGAGCCACATCGACCTCAAGACCGGCCGCCCGGTGGAAAATCCCAAGGCGCGCTATCCCGATGGCGAGCCGTTCATCATGTGGCCGTCGCCCACCGGCGCGCATGCCGTCCAGACCATGTCGTTCAATCCCAAGACGGGCCTGGTCTATATCCCCCAGATCGAGCAGCAGCGCGTCGTCGTCGATCCGCCCAAGCTCGCCGAGTGGAAGTATAAGGAGGGCATGTTCGTCAACACCGGCCTGGGTGCGGTGCCAGCGGGCATGAAGACGGCGCCGGCTAGCAGCAACCTCGTCGCCTATGATCCGGTCGCGGCCAAGATCCGCTGGAAGATCCCGCAGAACGGCATCCTCAACGGCGGCACGATCACGACCGGCGGCAATCTGATCTTCCAGGGGCTCAACACCGGCAAGTTCACTGCGCTCGCGGCCGACAGCGGCAAGACCCTGTGGGAATTCGATGCGCAGAACGGCATTCTCGGCAACGCCATCACTTACTCGGTGAAGGGCACGCAGTATGTTACCGTCATCACCGGTTTCCGTTCGTCCTTCGCGAACACGCCCAACTGGGATTATCGCGAGCAGAAGCGCCGCGTGCTGACCTTTGCGCTCGACGCCAAGGCCAAGCTGCCCCCGGTCGAGCCGATGGATCAGCCGATCCAGGACGATCCGGCGTTCGTGGTCGATGCGGCCAAGGCGAAGATCGGCGGCGGCGTGTTCAATTCCAGCTGCATCATCTGCCACGGTGCGGGCATGATCGCGGGCGGCGCGGCCCCCGATCTGCGAAAGTCGGCGATCCCGCTCGATGCGGATGCGTTCAAGCAGGTCGTCCATGACGGTGCGCTGATGGATCGCGGCATGGGCAAATTCGACAATCTGAGTGATGCCGAACTCGAAGGTCTGCGCCACTATATCCGCCAGCGTGCCCGCGAGACCGCGCAGCCCGTGGCCCCGAACCCGGCCGCGAAATGACCGCCAGTCCGCAGGGCCGCCAGGTCCGCAGCGGTGCGATCGTGCTTGCGGTCGCGGCGGTCGGCATTGCCGCGGTCGCGGGAATGCAGCCGATCAAGGCACCCGCCGCCGCGACGCCCGGGCAGAACTGGACCGACTATGGCGGCCCGGACGCGCAGCATTACAGTCCGCTCGATCAGATCAACCGCGCCAACGTAAGCCAGCTCGGCATGATCTGGTCGCTCGATCTCGACGACGGCCCGAATGCGATGAGCGTGCCGCTCGCGGTCGACGGCGTGGTCTATTTCACCACGGGTTACAGCCTGATCCACGCGGTCGATGCGCGGACGGGCAAGGAGTTGTGGCGTTACGATCCCAAGGCGCCCGAAGCCGCGGGCCACAAGATGCGCGCGGCGTGGGGAAGCCGTGGCATCGCTTATGCGCGCGGCAAGATCTTCACCGGCACGATCGACGGCCGGCTGGTTGCGGTCGACGCAAAGACGGGCGCGCTTGCGTGGGAAAAGCAGACTCTGTCGAAAACCGACGAAAGCTATATCAGCGGCCCGCCGTGGATCGCAGGCGACAAGGTGGTGATCGGCTTCGGCGGCGGCGATTTCGGCCCGGTACGCGGCTATGTCACCGCGTATGACATCGCCACCGGCGACAAGGCGTGGCGTTTCTACACGGTGCCCGGCGATCCTGCGAAAGGGCCGGACGGCGAGGCGTCCGACGATGTCATGGCGATGGCCGCCAAGACGTGGACCGGCGACTTCTGGAAATATGGCGGCGGCGGCACCGTCTGGCACGCCATGGCCTATGACGCGAAGCGCGAGCTCTTGTTCTTCGGCACCGGCAACGGCGCGCCGTGGAACCGCAAGATCCGCAGCCCCGGCGGCGGCGACACATTGTTCGTGTGCAGCATCATCGCGGTCGACGCCAAGACCGGCAAATACCGCTGGCACTATCAGGTGAACCCCGGCGAAAGCTGGGACTATAACAGCGCGATGGATATCGAGCTGGCGACGCTCGACATCGGCGGCAAGCCCCGCGACGTGGTGATGCACGCGCCCAAGAACGGCTTCTATTACGTCATCGATCGCGACACCGGAAAGCTGATCTCGGCCGAGAATTTTGCGCCGGTGAACTGGGCGACCGGGATCGATCTCAAGACCGGCCGTCCGAACGAAACGCCCTGGGCGCGCTTCCCCGATGGCAAGCCGGTCGTGTTGTGGCCATCGCCGGTCGGTGCGCATGCGGCCGAAGCAATGGCGTACAGCCCACGCACGCAGCTCACCTACATCCCGGCCTATGACCAGAAGCGCGTCTATGTCGATCCGCCGAGCCTGAAGGACTTCAGCTTCAAGCCTGGCCAGGTCATCAACAACGGCATCGGCACCCCGCCGCCCACGATGATCCCCCCGGCGGGCACCAGCGAACTCCTTGCCTGGGATCCGGTTCGCCAGAAGAAGGTGTGGAGCGTTCCGCAGGTTGGCCAGCGCACAGGCAGCGTCACCGCCACTGGCGGCGACCTGGTGTTCCAGGGTCAGGCCGATGGCATGTTGCAGGCGTTCGACGCGCGCACCGGCAAGAGCCTGTGGCGTTTCGATACGCAGAACGGCGTGCAGGCACAGCCGATCACCTATCTGCTCGACGGCAAGCAATATGTGACGGTGATGGCCAGCTGGCGTGCGATGGGCGCCAGCGGTCGCGTGCCGGAATATGACTATTACACCACCCGCCGCCGCGTGATTACCTTCGCGCTGGGCGGCGCCGCCAAATTGCCGCCGGTCGCGCCGGTCACACCGGTCGCGAACGATCCGACGTTCAAGGTCGATCCCGCGCTCGCCGATGCGGGTAAGCCGATCTTCGGTGCACATTGTGCAATCTGTCATGGCCCGGCGACGATGTCGGGCGGCGCCGCGCCCGATCTGAAGCGGGCAGGAGCGCCGCTTTCGTTCGACGCGATCAAGGCGGTCCTTCACGACGGGCTGCTCGTTCCGCGCGGCATGCCGCGGTTCGCAGAGTTCAGCGACGCCGAGATCGCGTCGATCCAACACTATATCCGCCAGCAGGCGCGCGCTGCGCTCGCCGCCCAGACGTCCGATGCGGCGCGGGCAAAGCTGGCGCAGGAAGCAAGGAAGCTGCATGTCGATCAATGATGTGACCACGCTGGAGATGGACGGTGAGGTCGCCGTCGTCACCGTCGATTATCCGCCGGTCAACGTGCTGTCGGCAGCGGTACGGCAGGGTGTCGCCGCTGCACTCGACCAGGCGGGCCAGGATGATGCGGTTAAGGCCGTGGTCCTGATCTGCGCGGGCAAGACCTTCTTCGCGGGCGCGGACATCACCGAATTCGGCAAGCCGCTCGCCGAACCCACAATCCGCCAGCTGGAGGAGATCGTCGAGGACACGCCCAAGCCCGTGATTGCCGCAATGCATGGCACCGCGCTCGGCGGCGGTTTCGAACTCGCGCTTTCGGCGCATTATCGCGTCGCGTCGGCCCCTGCGAAGATGGGTCTGCCCGAGGTCAAGCTGGGCCTCCTCCCCGGCGCGGGCGGTACCCAGCGACTGCCGCGCGTCGTCGGCGTCGCCAAGGCGCTCGACCTGATGACGATCGGTAATCCGGTTACGGCCGATGAAGCGGCGACAATGGGGCTGATCGACGCGGTCGTCGACGGCGACCTGCGCGCCGCAGCCGTCGCCTTCGCAAAAACGAAGATCGGCGCGCCGCTGGAGCGCATCCGCGATCGCCCGGTCACGGTCGATCCTGGCCAGATCGCGGCGTTCCGTACCGCCAATGCCGACCGCTTTCGCAACCTCGATGCGCCCGAAGCGATCATCAAGACGGTCGAAGCGAGCGCGCTCCCCTTCGCCGAGGGCATGGACCGCGAGCGCGATCTGTTCCGCGAACTGATGGCCGGCCCGCAGTCGGCCGCGCTCCGCTACGTCTTCTTCGGCGAACGGCAGGCCGCCAAGGCCGATCCGCTGCCCGTGTCGGCTGTGGATCGCCTGACGGCCGCGAAAGAATCCGAACTCGCGCTGATCAACGAAGGCGCCAAGCTGCTCGACGAAGGGATCGCCCCGCGCGCGCTCGAAATCGATGCGCTGGCGGTGAAGGCGCTCGGCTGGCCGTCCTATCTCGGCGGCCCGCTCTATTCGGCCGACAAACAGGGGCTGCCGACCATCATCAAGCGGATGCGCGCTGACGGGATCGAACCCTCGCCGCTGATCGAACGGCTCGCTGCTGAAGGAAAGGGATTTACCCAGGCATGACGATGAAGGCCGGAACCATCGCGATCACAGGCGTCGGCGAAACGCCGATGGTCCGCGCGAGCCAGCAGTCGCTGCTCGAAATGACGGTCGACGCCAGCATGATGGCGATCGCCGATGCCGGCTTGAAGCCGCAGGACATCGACGGCTTCGTCGTCAACCGCAACAGCCATTCGGCCGACGAACTCGGCTTCGCGTTGGGCATCGACAAGCGCCCGTTCAGCGCGATCACCGACACGGTCGGCGGCACCGGCCCGACGGCATCGGCGCTGACGCTGGCATTGCTCGCGATCGAGGCGGGCCTCGCGCGTCACGTCCTCGTCCCCTACGGTTTCCAGGCGACCCGCCCCGGCGGCCCCTATGGCTTCCACTCGCGCGAGCCGCTCAAGGCCGATCTCGAAATGCCGGTCGGCTATTTCGGCCAGCCGAGCTACTTCGCCGCGATGGCGAACCGCTATGCCCACGAATATGGGCTGAGCGAGGAGGAATTGGCCTCGGTCTCGATCACCTTCCGCAAATGGGCCGAACTGACCCCGGCCGCGCAGAAGCGCGATCCGATGGATCTGGAGGGCTATCGCAAGAGCCCGATGATCTCGACCCCGTTCCGCGTCGCCGATTGCTGCCTGATGACCGATGCGGGCGCCGCCTATGTCGTCAGCCGGGCGGATGAGGCGCGCGACATGGCGCAGCCGCGCGTGCTGGTCGACGGGCTTGGTCTGGGCACGACCCGCTGGCCGCATTCGATGATGTTCACGCAGGCGCCGTCGATCTTCGACTTCCCCGGTCGTGAATCCGCCAAGCCGGCGTTCGAAATGGCGGGCGTCATCGCCGCCGATCTCGATTGTGCGCAGATTTATGACGGCTTCAGCATCTCCGCGCTTGTCCAGGCCGAACAGCTTGGCCTGTGCGGCGAGGGGGAGGGTGGCAAGTTCTTCCACGCGGGCCATGCCGCGCCGGGCGGCAAGATGCCGGTCAACACCTCGGGCGGGCACATGTCGGGCGGCTATCTGCCGGGCATCACCCTGCTGATCGAGGGCGTCCGCCAGCTTCGCCACCAGCGCGACGCTGCGCAGGTGCCCGATGCCACGCTCTGCGCCGTCACCGGCCTTGGCGGCAATTCGCACGCCACCACCATTTTGCGGAGAGGCTGATCATGGGCATTCCCGTCCACGCTCCCAAGTTCGAAAGCGACCTGCTCAAGCCCTTTTACGAAGGGCTGGCCGAAGGCGAACTGCGCCTGACCGCCGATACGGAGACCGGCGAATGGGTCTGGTATCCGCCTGAAATGGTCTCTGGCCGCCCGCACGCGACGCTGGAATGGAAGAAGGCGAGCGCGGAGGGCACCGTCTATACCTACACCACCGTCATCCGCAGCCTGCTCCCCGGTGATCACAAGGCGGAGGTGCCGTTCACCGTCGTCCTCGTCGAGCCGGACGACGCGCCGGGCTGCCGCGTGCCGGGCCTGTTCGTGGCGGACGAGGGCGTCGCTGCGGTCTGCGATATGCGCGTGCGGCTGCATCCGGTGCAGGCGGGCGATCATGTGATCGCGGGGTTTGCGCCGATTTCCTGAACCAAGATCGTCATTCCCGCGAAGGCGGGAACCTATCCAGTCTCTCCGCGAGAGAAAGCATTGGATAGGCCCCCGCCTTCGCGGGGGTGACGGCATTAGGGAAAGATAACCACCTTCCCCTCGACCTTGCGGTCCAGCATCGCCCGCAGTGCCTCGCCGCCACGCTCCAGCGGCAGGCGCAGGCCGATATGCGGCCTGAACGCGCCCGCTTCGTACATCGCGGCCAGTCGATCGGCATTGGCGCGATAGCCCGCCGGATCGGCCCCCGCGAACGCCCCCCACGCCACGCCGACGATATCGGCCTGACGCAGCAGCGGCAGGTTGAGCGGGATGGCGGGGATCGTGCCCGCGGCAAAGCCGATCACCAGATGGCGGCCGTGCAGCGCGATGCTGCGAAACGCCGCCTCGCTGAGCGAACCGCCGACCGGATCGAAGATCACATCGACCCCTCGCCCACCGGTCCGATCGCGGATCGCCTGTTTCAGATCCTCGGCGGCATAATCGATCACGTCGTCGGCGCCATGCGCGCGCGCCAGATCGAGCTTGGTCGCGCTCGACGCCGCCGCGATCACGGTCGCGCCCATCGCCTTGGCGACCTCGACCGCCGCCAGCCCCACGCCGCCCGCCGCGCCCAGCACCAACACGGTCTCCCCGGCCTGCAGACGCCCGCGATCGTGGAGCGCATGGAAGGCGGTGCCGTAAACCATCGTGAAGACGGCCCCGGTCTCGAAATCCATCTTGGGGGAGAGTGGCACCACCCGGCTCGCGGGCACCACCATCGCCTCGGCGAAGGCGCCCGACAGCGCATAGGCGGCGACCCGGTCGCCGATGCTCCAGCCGGTCACGCCCGGCCCGATCGCATCGATCAGGCCGGCGGCTTCACCACCGGGGGCGAAGGGGAGGGGCGGCTGGCGCTGGTACATGTTGCGGATGACGAGCGCGTCGGGGAAGTTCACCCCCGCCGCGCGCACCGCGATCCGAATCTCGCCCGGCCCCGGTTCGGGCGCGGGCACGTCGCGCATGACGAGGGTCTCCGGCTCGCCATGCGCCTCGCACATCAATGCGCGCATGGGGATCAGCTGCCCCGGAACGCCTTCTGCATCGCGTAATAATCGTCGCTCGGGAAGCGCTCGCTATGCTGGCCGGCGGGCCAGGAGGCGAAGGGCGTCGTCGCCGGAATCACCTGCGAATAATCCGAAAGCCCCCGGCGCTGGATGATCTTCCACACGCCGTTGCGGCGCTCGAGCCGGTCGATATAGCGGCCTTCGAAGAAGGCATCCTCCTCGCCGCCACCCGACTTGGCGTCGCGGCGGTGGTGCGCGAAATAATAGCATTCGCTCAGCGCCTGATCGCCCTTCACCTCGATTGCGACGTTTGAAATGTGGTGCGCGGTATATTTGACGCCCAGGATGATCTTCATCGCGAAGTTGATAAAGTCGGTCGACAGGCCGTTGAAGCCGCCATGGTGATGTTTCGATTCCGGCCAGAAGCAGCCGCGCAGCAGCGTCTCGTCCGCGCGATCATTGGCGCGGGCATAATCGAACAGCACCTTCTGGATCGCGTCCTTCGATTCCAGCACATCGAGCCGCGACGCCACATCGCCGCCCGAAGGCTTGGCCGCCTTCGCACCCGATGCGATCGCGGCGAGGCCGACGGGCACCGCCAGCATCGTCCACAGCGAACGGCGGCGCAGGTTCGGATTTTCTTCGGACATCCTCTTCTCTCCTGTCTTATGCGGCGAGCGCGGCGCGGGCTTCGTCGGCCAGGCCGAGTTCGATCAGCTTGGGCAGAACTTCCTTCTCGAACAGGCGCAGGCTCGCCCACGACAATTCGGGGTCGATCCCTCCCAGCAGCGCGTGGAAGGTCAGCTGGCCGGTATTGCCGAGGTTCTTGGCGATCTCGATGCATTCGTCGGGCGTCACCACCTTGATGTTCGGCATCTTCTTCAGCTCTTCGACCGTTTCGGCCGCGCTGTAGCGGGTCTGGCCCTCGCCGCGTTCCTTCGCCCATTCGGCATAGGTGTTGAACGCATAGGCGATGTGCGGTGCGAGCAGCGGCCAGTCACGATCGGGATTGTCCGAAACGTACAGGAAGCTCGGCCCCGGCGTGGTCAGTTCCTCGGGCGCCGGATATCCGCACTTCTCGCGCTCTTCCTTGTAGATGCGGAACAGGTCGGGCGTGCCGGGGAAATATTGATAGCCCTTGCGCGCGGCGCGCAGAGCCGACTTCTCGGTCGAACCGCCCATGTAGATCTTCGGCCCGCCCGGCGTGTAGGGCTTCGGCGTCACGCGCACGGTGCGGCCCTGATATTCGAACGGCTCACCGGTCCACGCCGCCGCGCAGGCGTCGAGCGCTTCGGTCTGCAGCGCGAGGCGCTTCGACATGTCCTTGCCGAACATCTCGAATTCGTGCGGGCGATATCCCATGCCGGCGGTGAAGACGAGGCGACCCTTCGACATGATGTCGAGCACGGCCAGATCCTCAGCCATGCGCAGCGGCTCGTGCATCGTCACGACCAGCGCGGACAGGTGCGCCAGGATATTCTCGGTCACGCCGAAGATCGCGGCGGCCATGATCATCGACGACGGGCAATAGCCGCCATCGGCATTGTGATGCTCGGCCAGATAGACCTGCTTGAAGCCCAGCTTGTCGGCCCAGGCCGACTGCTCGATCGCGGTGCGATAGAGCGCTTCGTGCGGCGCCCCGAAATCGGGGCGGTTCATGTCGTAACGGAGATTGAGTTCCATCGGGGCAGTCCTGAAAAGAAAGGGGGATCAGGCGGCGGTGGCCGCGGGGACAGGTTCGATCGCGATGCGGCGGGCGATCAGATCGTCGATCGCCTCCGCGCTGAAACCGGCTTCGGCCAGGATATCGCGCGTATGTTCGCCAAGCCGCGGTGCGGAGCCCTTCTTGACGCCGGGCGTGCCGCTCAGCCGGTTGAGCAGGCCGAATTCGCGAATGTGCTGGTAGATCGAGTTCTTATCCTCGAACACCCGGTTGGTTTCCTGCGCCCAAGGTTCGTGCAGAACCTCCTTGGCCCAGTTCTTGTTATAGACGATCTCGGCGGGTGCGCCGGCCGCGTCTAGGATCTCGAAGGCTTCCGCGCTGGTCTTGTCGGTGAAGAAGGGTGCGATAATCTCGCCCAGATCGGCGTCGTTGATCGTGCGGTCCACAGCGTTGCCGAAACCCTGCTCGGTCGGCAGTTCGGGCCGGCCGATCGCGCGGGCAAGCGCCGCGAAGCCCGCATCGTCGCGTGCGCAGATGCACACCCATCCGTCGGTCGTCTGGTAGATGCGGTCGAGCGCGCTGAACCCGGTCTGCGCCTGATCGAGCCGCATGCCGTAAACCACGCGATCTTCGGCATCGAGGAAGTGCTCCGACGTCGTCCACAGGCTCGAATGGAGCTGCGGGCATTCGACATAGTCGCCCTTGCCGGTGCGATAGCGGTTTTCGACCGCCATCAGCACTGCGGCGGCGCCCAGGAAGCCGTTGTTGTAATCCTCGTTGCCGAACACCGAACGGGTCGGCGGATTGCCCGCACCACCGCCTTCGTAGAGCAGCCCGGTCCAGCCGGACACGAGCGGTGCAAAGCTTTTGAGCAGCGACTTCGGCCCGCGCGAACCGTAGCCGGGCAGGTAAGTGTAGATCAGGTCGGGCTTGATCGCGGTCAGCGTCTCAAACCCGATGCCCAATTTGTCGGCCTTGCCGGGGCGCAGGTTGTGCATGATCACGTCGGCGGTCTCGACCAGCTTGTGCGCGGCGGCCAGGCCTTCGGGCGACTTGAGGTTCAGCACGATGCCGCGCTTGCCGCGCTGCGCTGCGTCGAACACGTCGGGCAGGGGGCGCATCTGATCGCCTTCGGGCGTCTCGATCTTGATCACGTCGGCGCCAAGATCCGACATCAGCCGGCCCGCATAACCGCACGCGAAGAAGGACGAAAAGTCGAGGACGCGCAGCCCTTCCAGCGCATGCTTGATCGGCGCGCCTTTGGGCGAAACCGGCTGCGCGGGGCGGGCGGGCAGGCTTGCCAGCTTGGCGTTATCCGCGCCGATCGCCGGGGCAGGCGTGGGCGTCGACGGCTGCGCGCTGCCGAAGCGGACGGCGGGGCCGGCCTGCTTGATCGTGCCGAAATCGGGATCGGCAAGCTCGATCCGCTGCCCGACAAATTCGACCTGATCGTCGAGCAGGATCTCGGCGGGTTCGAGGACCGGAAGGGCGGCGACATCGGCGGCGTGGAACGCCTTGATCCATTCGTCGCGATTCCTGGTCTTGGTGCGCTCGAACACCTCGACGCGGGCGATCTGATATTCCTCGTCGTTCAGCGGCGTGGCCATTTCCGGCCCCTTCACCTGCTGGATGCGGTCGCCATAGCCCAGCACTTCCATCGCATTCTTGAAGCCGCCGGGGCCGCCGGTGTGGATCTGCATGAACAGGCCATCGGCACATTCGAACATGCCGGTGATCAGGCGGGTGTGGCCGAAACGGTCCATCGCGCCCGCATCGGCGGTGCGGATGTAGGACAGGCCGTCCTGCTGCCACCAATTGTTCATCGGCGACTGCGCCGACATCGCGTCGAGCAGCGACGCGCGCACCGTCTGCCCCGCACCGTTTTCGCGGCGCGCGCGGATTGCGGCGAGTACGCCGATATTCGCCAGGAACGCCTGGCCGTAATGGAGCGCGGGATGGCCCGGATACATCGGGCCGGGGCGGAAGCTGCTCGCCTTGTCGACCATCAGGCCCAGCTTAGCGGCGGCGAGCGACTCGCCATAGGGGCGATCGGCATAGGGCGTGTCGTCGCCATAGGCTTCGAGCGCGCAGACGATCAGGCCGGGATTGTCGCCCTCCAGCGCCTCGCGGTCCAAGCCCAGCGCGCGCGCCTGCTCGGTCGTCATCGAATGGATGAAGATGTCGGCCTTGGCGATCAGGCTTTTCAGCTTCGCGCGGTCGTCGCCATCTTCATAGGACAGCTCGACGCTCGCCTTGCCGCGATCCCACGCCTTGCGGGTCACGTCGTGCGCGAAGAAGGTGCCGCCGTGCGGCTCGACCTTGATCACCTCGGCGCCGTGATCGGCCAGCATCATGCTGGTGATCGCACCGGGCATGACGCGCGATGCATCGACGACCACCAGCGAGTCCAACGGTCCGGCCATTTCGATCCTCTCTCATCCTCGGGCGGCGCATCGAAAGGCGCCGATCAACCTGCCGCATCTCAATCAAAGTTGCATTGGGGATGCAAGCAATTTAGCACAGCAGTGCAAATTGTTCGATCCCGCATGTCCGGAAGGGTGCGGCAATTTGCGTAAGAAACACTGGCCTTCCGGGTGCTTTTGCCCGACAGGTGCAGGTGGAGAGATGGCTTGAAAACGGGCTGCTGACATGAACGAATCGGATTTCCGGACATTGGTGGATCGCCCGCTCGATGCGATGATGGCGGCGGCGGAGGCGATGACCCTCGAAGGTCATGGTGCGCTCGTCACCTATTCGCGCAAGGTGTTCATCCCCCTGACGCGCCTGTGTCGCGACGTGTGTCACTACTGCACTTTCGCGACCACGCCGAAGAAGGCGGGCAAGGCCTATCTGTCGGCGGACGAGGTTCTGGCGATTGCGCGCGAGGGCGTCGCCGCCGGCTGCCGCGAGGCTTTGTTCACGCTCGGCGACCGTCCCGAGGATCGTCACCCCGCCGCGCGGATCGCGCTCGACGCCAGCGGCCACGCCTCGACGCTCGATCTGCTGCTCGACATGGCGAAGCTGGTGTTCGAGGAAACGGGCCTTCTCCCGCATCTCAACGCCGGGCTGATGGACGAGGCCGATTTCCGACGCCTGCGCCCGGTCTCGGCATCGATGGGCATCATGCTGGAAACGATCTCGGATCGCCTGTCGGAAAAGGGTGGTCCGCACTATGGCTCGCCCGACAAGCTGCCCTCGGCACGTCTCGCAACGATGGAAGCGGCTGGGCGTGCAGGCATTCCATTCACGACCGGCCTGCTGATCGGCATCGGCGAAACCCGCGAGGAACGGATCGAGGCGCTGATCGCGATCCGCGATCTCCACGCGCGTTACGGCCATATCCAGGAAGTCATCATCCAGAACTTCCGCGCCAAGGCCGGCACGAAGATGGCCAAGGCGCCCGAGCCGTCGCTGGAGGAGCATGCTTGGACGATCGCCGCCGCGCGCCTGATCCTCGGCCCCGCCATGACGATCCAGGCGCCGCCGAACCTCCATGCGGGCGAGGAACTGGCGACCCTGCTGCGCGCGGGCGTCAACGATTGGGGCGGCGTCTCACCGGTCACTCCGGACCACGTGAATCCCGAAGCACCGTGGCCCCACCTCGCTTTGCTCGACGCCGCCACCCGCGCGGCTAAGCGGACGCTGCGTGAACGCCTCGCGGTCGGTCCGGCTTATGCACAGGACGCCGAACGCTGGCTCGAACCCGCGATCGCCAAGGCTGTCGTCCGGCAGGTCGATGCCAAGGGTCTGCCTGTCGTCGACGGCTGGCACCCCGGCGGCACCGACGCGATGCCGACGATGCCGGCAGCTGGGGTGGGCGCCGATGACGCGCGCCTCGATGCGATCCTCGATCGCGCGACCGCTGGTGAGGAACTGACCGAGGCCGAGATCGTGCGCCTCTTCGCCGCCGAAGGTCCGGAGGTCGGCCGCATCGCCGCCGCCGCGAACCGGCTGCGCGTGGCCAATGCGGGTGAGACGGTCACCTACGTCGTCAACCGCAACATCAACTATACCAACATCTGCCTCTACAAATGCGGCTTTTGCGCCTTTTCTAAGGGCAGCACGAAGGCGATGCGCGGTCCGGCCTATCGCCTCGATCTCGCCGAGGTCGGCCGCCGCGCCGCCGAGGCGTGGGATCGTGGCGCGACCGAGGTCTGCCTGCAGGGCGGCATTCACCCGGACTATGACGGCAACACCTATCTCTCGATCCTCGAGGCGGTGAAGACGGCCGCGCCGGACATCCACATCCACGCCTTCTCCCCGCTGGAGGTCACCCACGGCGCGCAGACGCTCGGCCTGCCGCTCGGCGAATTCCTGACGCGGCTGAAGGAGGCGGGGCTGTCGACCCTTCCGGGCACTGCGGCCGAAATCCTCGACGACGAAATCCGCGACAAGATTTGTGTCGACAAGGTCAACACCGCGGAATGGCTCGACGTCATGCGCACGGCGCACAACGTCGGCCTGCGCTCGACCGCGACGATCATGTTCGGCCATGTCGAAGGCTATCGCCATTGGGCGCGGCACCTGCTCCACATCCGCCGGCTCCAGGCCGAGACGGGCGGCTTTACCGAGTTCGTGCCCTTGCCTTTTGTCCATATGGAGGCGCCGATGTGGCGCAAGGCGCTGGTTCGCTCCGGCCCCTCGGCGCGTGAGGCGTTGCTGATGCAGGCGGTCAGCCGGCTGGTCCTTCACCCGCTGATCACCAACATCCAGGCAAGCTGGGTCAAGCTGGGCAAAGCAGGCGTGCTCCAGGCGCTCGACGCCGGGGTGAATGACCTTGGCGGCGTCCTGATGGACGAATCGATCACCCGCGCTGCGGGCGGACAGAACGGCCAGTTCTGGGATGCGACGCAGATGGCGGCGGTCGCGGCGAAGGCCGGACGGCCGGTGCGCCAGCGCACGACACTTTATGGGCAGGTCGATCGGCCGGCCCCGACAGGAGACGAGAATGACGACCAACGCTGCTTCGCCTGACACGACGATCGCGATCATCGGCGGCACCGGCAAACTGGGTGCCGCGATCGGCCGCCGGCTCGCGCAGGCAGGACGCAAGGTGATCCTGGGTTCGCGCGCCGCCGAAAGCGCCGTCGCGAAGGCCGAGGAACTGGGCTTCGGCCTGACGGGCATGAGCAACGCCGATGCGGCGGCGGCAGGCGATGTCCTGATCGTCACCGTCCCCTTCGCCGCGCAGGATGCTACGCTGGCGGAAATCGCGCCTTTCGCCGCCGGCAAGATCGTGTGCGACACCACCGTCCCGCTCGTCCCGCCCAAGGTGATGCGCGTGCAGATGCCGGCCGAAGGCAGCGCCGCCGTCCGCGCGCAGCAGATCCTGGGCGAAGGTGTCACCGTCGTCTCGGGTTTCCACAATGTCGCCGCGCACAAGCTGGCGACCGACGACGATATCGGCTGCGACGTCCTCGTCTTCGGTGACGACAAGGCGGCGCGTTCGGTGATCGTCGAACTGGCCGATGCAGCCCGCCTGCGCGGCTTGCACGGCGGCGCGCTCGTCAATTCGGCGGCGGCCGAGGCGCTGACCTCGGTCCTGATCTTCATGAACAAGACCTACAAGGTCGACGGCGCCGGCATCCGCATCACCGGCGAACTGATCCCGCTGGAAGATTGATGATCGAAATCATCGGCCTCGACGCGATCGGGGAAGTGGGGGAGGGGGCTGATCTCGCCTCCATCCTCGCCGACGCGCTTCATGCGAAGAATATCGAACTGCGTGATGGCGACGTCCTCGTCGTCACGCAGAAGATCGTGTCGAAGGCCGAAGGTCGCATGATCGCGCTCGACGCGGTCCTGCCCGATGCGGCGGCGCAGGAACTCGCGGCCACCACGCGCAAGGATCCGCGCCTCGTGGCGCTGGTGCAGGCGGAATCGTCGGCGGTCGTCCGCGCGGTGCCGCACGTTCTGATCACGCGTCACAATACCGGCCACGTCATGGCCAATGCCGGGATCGACCAGTCGAACCTCGGCCCCGATCGCGACGGTTTTGCCTTGCTGCTGCCGCAGGACCCTGATGCGTCTGCCGCGCGCCTGCATGAAGCTCTCGGCGTCGCGGTGGTCATTTCGGACAGCTTCGGCCGCCCCTGGCGCTATGGCGTCGTCAATGTCGCGATCGGCGCTGCCGGCCTGCCCGCGCTGATCGATCGGCGCGGCGAACAGGATCGCGACGGCCGCATCCTCGAAGTCACCCAGGTTGCCCTGGCCGATGCGGTGGCGAGCGCGGCTGGCCTTGCGACGGGGGAGGGGGCCGAAGGCGTTCCCGCCGCACTCGTTCGCGGGCTGCGCTGGGATGCGCCCGATGTGCCCGCCGCTGCGATCGTCCGCCCGCCGCACGAGGATCTCTTCCGCTAGGGAGGATCCTCCGACTCGGTGCGATTTCTCGCCACCGGTATCGAATTATATCGTCATCCGTAACATCGGCCTCCGCCTGTCGCTGCGGACGGGCCTGGATTTTCGCGAGGAATTGCGGCCGCATGCCCGAAAACAATGTGGTGGGGCGATTGCCGTTGACAGGTTGGCACGCTCACGTCATTTCTAACCCTAGATGCAGATTTCACTGCACCGGGGAGAGCGATGTCGACCGTTCCTGATCATGTGCCGGCTGAGCTGGTAAAGGACTTCAGCTACTTCACTGGTCCGGGCATGTGCCCGATGCGTGGTGGCGATCCGCAGGGCGCACTCGCTGCGCTTCACGATGGCCCGCCCGTCTTCTACGCGCCGAACAACACCTATGACGGATACGGCACCTGGGTGTTCGTACGCGCCGAGGATCAGCGCCGCGTGCTGCAGGATGCGGAAACCTTCTCTTCGCACCGCAAAATCTTCGAAAAAGCGCTCGGATACGATCTCCCGACGATCCCGCTCGAGGTCGATCCGCCCGAACATGGCGCCTATCGCTCGCTCCTCAATCCACTGCTCAGCCCCAAGCGGGTCATGGCGATGGAGGCGGCCAATCGCGCCCGCGCCGTCGAACTGATCGAGGGGATCAAGGCCAGGGGCAATGACTGCGAAGTCATGAACGAGTTCGCCTTCCCCTTCGCGGTCGGCGTGTTTCTTGAATTTCTGGGTCTCCCCCAGTCGCGCCGCGAGGAATTCCTCGGCTGGGCCGACAAGCAATTCCACGGCACACCTGAAGAGCGCGGTGAGGCGATCCGCACCGTCATCGCCTTCATGCAGGAATTGGTCGATCTGCGCCGCCGCGAGCCCGCTGAGGACTTCATGACCTTCGTCGTCCAGGCGAAGGTTGATGGCCGCGAGATGACCGACAAGGAAGCCGTTGGCATGGGGGCGCTATTGTTCGTCGCCGGCCTCGACACCGTCGCCGCCGCGATCGGCTTCGATTTCCGTTATCTCGCCGAAAATCCGGAGCAGCAGGAAAAGCTGCGCGCCGAGCCGCAGGGCGTGGTGCTGGCGGTGGAGGAGCTGCTGCGCGCCTTCCCGACCGTGATCATGACGCGCATCGCTTCGCGCGATACCGAATATGACGGCATCAAGATCAAGGCGGGCGATCGCATCTCGTGCCCGTCGATGGTCGCGAACCGTGACCCGCAGGAATTTCCCGATCCCAACACGATCGATCTGGCGCGTCCGAATAACCGCCACGTCGCCTTCGCTTATGGTCCGCACCGGTGCCTCGGGTCGCATCTTGCCCGGCGCGAACTGGCTATCGCGATGGAGGAATGGCTCAAGCGCATCCCCACCTTCCGCCTGAAGGACGGCGTCGCGCCGACCACCTATGGCGGCCACGTCTTCGGGATCGAAGACGTGCGGCTGGCTTGGGGGGCGGCGGGTCGATGAAAATCCGTGTCGTGAAGGAAAAGTGCGCGGGCCACGCCCGCTGCTGGGCGCAGTCGCCCGAAATCTACGATCTCGATGACGAGGGCTACATTCTCGACGGCGATATCGACGTGCCCGAGGGACAGGAGCGCGCTGCCTGGCTCGGCGCCAAATCGTGCCCCGAGCGCGCGCTCGTCATCGAAGACTATAAGAAGGACAGCGCCGCGTGAGTGAAGCGTTCCGGGCCGAAGCGCGCGCATGGATGGAGGACAATTTCCCGCCCTCGCTCGCCTTCAAGAATCCGGTCCCCTACCAGAATGACGCCCCCTACGCGGAGGGCGATCCCGACTGGATCGTCTGGCGCGATCGCATGGCGGAAAAGGGCTGGGGCGCGCCCGGCTGGCCGAAAATCTACGGCGGCGGCGAGCTCGGTCACGCCGAAATCAAGATCCTGACCGAAGAGATGCGGCGCATCGGGGCGTTCAACCCGATGAAGATGACCGGCTATACGATGCTCGGTCCCACGCTGCTCGAATTCGGTACCGAGGAACAGAAGGCACAGCACCTTCCCGGCGTCGCCGCCGGCACGTCGCGCTGGTGCCAGGGCTTTTCGGAGCCGGGTGCGGGTTCGGACCTCGCCTCGCTCCAGACACGCTGCGTCGACATGGGCGATCATTATCTGGTCGAGGGGCAGAAAATCTGGACCTCGGGCGCCAATCACGCCGACTGGTGCTTCGCGCTGGTCCGCACCGATACCAGCTCGAAGCAGGGGGGCATCTCCTTCCTGCTGATCGACATGAAGAGCGAAGGCGTCGAGACGCGCCCGATCACGCTGATCAGCGGATCGACCCATTTCTGCGAGATGTTCCTGAACGCCGTGAAGGTGCCCAAGGACAATCTCGTCGGTGAACTGAACAAGGGCTGGGGCATTGCCAAGCGCCTGCTCCAGTTCGAACGCGACAGCCTGTCTGAAGGGCGTGGTGAGGGCGTTCCCCTGCTGCCGCTCGCGCAGGAGCGGGTGGGCACCGACGCCGATGGCCGCATCGCTGACAGCGATCTGCGCACCCGGCTCGTCGCCCATGCGATGCGCGCGCAGGCGTATAACCTTACGATGGGCCGGATCGCGGCCGAGGGTAAGGCGGGGCAGCGCAACGACGCGCTCGTGCCCGTCCTCAAGAATCTCGGGTCGGATGTCGCGCAGGTGCGCGCCGACCTGATCATGGAAATCCTTGGCGAGCAGGGGCTCGGCTGGAGCGGAGAGGGCTATTCGGACGTCGAACTCGACGCCTCGCACCAATGGCTCCACGCGCGCGCCTTCTCGATCTACGGCGGGAGCTTCGAGATTCAGAACAATATCGCGGCCAAGGTGCTGCTGGGCCTTCCCAGCGCGCCGGCTCCGGGGCGCTGACATGGCGGTGCTCACCGAAGAACAGACGATGCTGCGCGACATGGCGGCCGAATGGGTGCCCGATCGCGCGCCCGTCACCGCCTTCCGCCGCGTCGCGCATGAGAAACTGGGCCACGATCCCGAATTGTGGGCCGAGATCGCCGGCACAATGGGCTGGGCGGGCATCCTCGTTCCCGAAGAACATGGCGGCTCCGATTTCGGCTATCTCAGCATGGGCCTGGTGCTGGAGGAAATGGGGCGCACCCTCGTCGCATCCCCGCTGATCGCGACCGGCGTGCTGGGCGTCGCCGCGCTGCGCCTGGGCGGCGACGCCGAACAGCAGACCGCGTGGCTCGCGCGCATCGCGACGGGCGAGGCGATCGTCGCGTTCGCCTGCGATGAGGATGGCCGCCACGATCCGGCGAACGTGAAGCTGACCGCGAAGCGCGACGGCGACGGCTTCCGCCTCGACGGCGTCAAGGCGCCGGTCTCCGAAGGTGTCTCTGCCCGCCTGCTGATCGTCGCCGCGCGCGATGAGGCTGGTAAGATCGTCCTGCTCCTCGTCCCCGGCGACGCGGCCGGCGTCACCCGCACCCGCCTCGATCGCATCGACGGGCGCGAGGCCGCTCTGATCCGCTTCGACGGCGTGACCGTGGGCGCCGATGCCGCGCTGACCGGCGGCGCGGCGCTGCTCGATCGCGTCCTCGATCGCGGGCGCGCGGCGCTGGCGGCCGAAATGCTCGGCAGCGCCACGCAGGCGTTCGAAACGACGATCGACTATCTCAAGACCCGCGTTCAGTTCGGCCAACTGATCGGATCGTTCCAGGCGCTTCAGCACCGCGCGGTCGCGATGCAGGGCGAGCTGCTGATGACCCGCTCGGCGGTCGAAGCGGCGCTCACCGCGCTCGACGAGGATCGCGACGATGCCCCCATGCTCGTCTCGCTCGCCAAGGCGATTGCCGGCGACACGCTGCGCCTCTGCTCGCGTGAGATGGTGCAGATGCACGGCGGCATCGGCATGACTGAGGAACATGACGCCGGCTTGTACTACAAGCGGTCGGCGACGGCGGACGCAACCGGGGGCAATAGCGCCTTTCACCGCGAACGTTACGCCCGCCTCGCGGGCTATTGAGGAGTTTGGCGATGCGTTCGCGTGAAGTGCGGCTCGAACGGCGCCCGAACGGCAGCCCGGTCCGCGACGATTTCTCCTTCGGCGAAGTCGACCTGCCCGACCCCGGCCCCGGCGAGGTGCAGGTCCGCAATCTTTGGATGGCGATGGACCCCGCGATGCGCGGCCGCATGAGCGAGGCGCGCTCCTATGTGCCCCCGTTCGAACTCGGCAAGGCGATGGAAGGCCCGGCGGTGGGCGAGGTGGTCGCCTCGAACGATCCGAACTTCGTACCCGGCGATCTTGTCTGGTCGCGCCTCGGCTGGCGTGAGGGCTTCACGGCTCCGGCGAACAAGGTCGAGAAGCGCAGCCGCGATCTACCGCCGCAGGCCTATCTGGGCTTCGCGGGCATGACCGGCCTCACGGCCTATGTCGGCCTGCTCCACAGCGCCGCGCTCAAGCCCGGTGACACCGTGTTCGTCTCGGCCGCGTCGGGCGGCGTCGGCTCGGTCGTCTGCCAGATCGCCAAGCTCAAGGGCCACAAGGTGATCGGTGCGGCGGGCGGTGAGCGCAAGAAGCGCTATCTGCTCGACGTCCTCAAGCTGGACGGCGCGATCGACTATAAGGCCGAACCCAGCCTCACCAAGGCGCTCGCGCGTGAGGCGCCCGAAGGCATCGACGTCTATTTCGACAATGTCGGCGGCGAACATCTCCAGGCTGCGCTCGCGATCGCGAACAAATATGCGCGCTTCGCCCTGTGCGGGATGATCTCGCAGTATAATTCGACCGAGCCTTCGGCCGCACCGCGCAACCTGACGGCCGCGGTGACGAAGGAACTGACGCTCCAGGGCTTCATCGCGCTCAACCATCTCGACAAGATGGACGCGTTCCTGGCCGACGTCCGCGCCTGGCACGCCGCCGGCCTGCTGACCCCGGCCGAGACCGTCTATGAAGGCCTCGACCGTTCGCTCGAAGCTTTTGACGGTCTGTTCGACGGCTCCGGCCTCGGCAAGATGCTCGTCAAGATCGCCTGATTTTCGGAACTGAAAGGACTTTCATGCGCCGCGCCGCCATCGTCTCGCCCATCCGCACCGCCGTCGGCGGCTTCGGGGGCAGCCTCGCCAACATTCCGCCGGGTGAGCTGGGCGCGATCGTCCTGAAGGCTCTGCTCGCGCGCACCAAGATCGATCCGGAGCGGATCGACGATGTCGTGTTCGCGCAAGGCTATGGCAATGGCGAGGCGCCCGCCATCGGCCGCTGGGCCGCTCTGGCTGCCGGCCTCCCGATCGAGGTTCCGGGCTATCAGCTCGATCGCCGCTGCGGCTCGGGCCTGCAGGCCGTGATCGACGCCGCGATGATGATCCAGACGGGCGCCGCCGATGTCGTCGTCGCTGGCGGCGTCGAAAGCATGTCGAACGTCGAATATTATTCGATGGACCACCGCCGTGGCGCGCGTTCGGGCTCGACCACGATGCACGATCGCCTGACGCGCGGACGCGTGATGTCGCAGCCGATCGAGCGGTTCGGCGTGATCTCGGGCATGATCGAGACCGCGAACAACCTCGCCAGCGACTACAATATCAGCCGCGAGGAATGCGACGCCTACGCGCTGCGCAGCCACCGCCGCGCCGCCGCGGCCTGGGCCGAAGGCAAGTTCGACGACGAACTGGTTCCCGTCTCCGTTCCCCAGAAGCGTGGCGAGCCAGTGATCTTCGCGAAGGACGAGGGCATCCGCGCCGACGCGACGATGGAATCGCTGGGCGCGCTTCGCTCGCTCGAAAAGGGTGGTGTGGTCACGGCGGGCAATGCCAGTCAGCAGAATGATGCGGGGGCGGCTTGCCTCGTCGTCGCCGAAGACAAGCTCGAAGAACTCGGCCTCGAGCCGCTGGCGTGGTTCCACAGCTGGGCTGCCGCGGGTTGCGAGCCGTCGCGCATGGGCATCGGCCCGGTGCCGGCAACCGAGCGCCTGTTTCGCCGCACCGGCCTTTCGTGGAAGGATATCGGCCTCGTCGAACTCAACGAAGCCTTCGCGCCGCAGGTGCTCGCCTGCCTCAAGGGCTTCGGTTGGGGCGGGGAGGAGGATTGGGGCGATCGCCTCAACGTCAACGGATCGGGCATTTCGCTCGGCCACCCGATCGGCGCGACCGGCGGACGCATCCTGGCGAACCTGCTGCGCGAAATGCAGCGCCGCGAGGTCCGCTACGGGCTGGAGACGATGTGCATCGGCGGCGGGCAGGGGCTCGCGGCGGTGTTTGAGCGCGCCTGAACAGGTTGATCACGAACGGTTCAGCCACCGCCGGGCAGGGCGGGAGCCGGTAACGTGGAAGGGAATGTGGATATGCGTATCGGTGGTGTGATTCTGGGGGCGCTGGCGCTGGCGACATCGTCGGGCGCGATGGCGGCGGGCGATGCGGCGAAGGGCAAGTCCTTCTTCGTGCGTTGCGCGGTGTGCCACAAGACGGTCGCGGGTCAGAACGGCATCGGGCCCAGCCTGGCCGGCGTTTCAGGTCGCAAGGCCGGCACGCTGGCCGGCTTCAATTACTCTCCGGCGATGAAGGGCGCGAACTTCGCCTGGACCCAGGCGAACCTGGACGCCTATCTCACCAAGCCGATGGCCAAGGTGCCGGGCACGCGGATGATCTTCATGGGCGTGCCCAAGGCAGAGGATCGGGAAAACCTGATCGCCTATCTCGCGACGCTGAAATAAGGACAGGCATAGTGGCAGGTTTCGCGCTCGAAGGCGTCAAGGTGCTCGATCTCTCGCGGGTTCTCGCGGGTCCGTGGTGCACGCAGATCCTTGCCGATTTCGGCGCGGACGTCCTGAAGATCGAGGCTCCCGGCGCGGGCGACGACACCCGCAGCTGGGGCCCGCCCTACCTGACCGGACCGGATGACATGCCGGGGGAGAAGGGCGAGAGCGGCTATTATCTCTCGGCCAACCGCAACAAGCGTTCGGTCGCGGTCAATCTCGCCGATCCGCGCGGCGCCGATCTGATCCGCCGCCTCGCCGCCGAGGCCGATATCGTGGTCGAGAATTTCAAGCTCGGCGGCCTCAGGAAATACGGCCTCGATTATGCGAGCCTGAGCGCGATCAACCCGCGCCTCGTCTATACCTCGATCACCGGGTTCGGGCAGACCGGCCCCTATGCCGATCGCGCGGGTTACGACTTCGTGGCGCAGGCGATGGGTGGCCTCATGAGCATCACCGGCGAGAAGGACGGCCCGCCGCTCAAGGTCGGCGTCGCGATGGCCGATCTGTCGACCGGCATGTACGCCGCGACCAGCACGCTTCTGGCGCTGCGCCATGCCGAACGGACGGGCGAGGGGCAGCATGTCGACGTCTCGCTGCTCGATACGCAGATCGCGATGCTTGCCAATCAGGCGCTGACCTATCTGGTCGGTGGCTATTCACCCGGTCGGCTCGGCAATGCGCACCCGACCGTCGTTCCCTATCGCCTGTTCCCGACATCGGATGGCGAGATCGTGATCGCGGTCGGCAACAACGGCCAGTTCCGCCAGCTCGTCGCCGTGCTGGGCGCGCCCGAAATGGCGAACGATCCGCGCTATGCCGGCAATGGCGAGCGCGTGATCAACCGCGACACGCTCGAAGCCACGCTCGACGATCTCACCCGCACGTGGGTCTCGACCGATCTCACCGCCGCTTTGTTGGCCAAGGGCGTGCCTGCGGGTCCGGTCAATTCGGTCGGTGACATCCTGACCGACGAGTTCGCCGAGGCGCGCGGAACGGTCCATCATTTCGATCGCGCCGACGGCGCCAAAGTGCCCAGCGTCGCCTATCCGGGCAAGCTGAGTGCCACGCCGATGACCTTCCGCCGATCGCCCCCGCGCGTCGGCGAACATAGCCGCTCCGCGCTCGCCGAATGGCTGGGCCTCAGCACCACCGAATTGGACGCGCTCGCCGATGCCGGCGTGATCGCGGATCGCGCCGACCTGCTGGCGCGCGAAGAACAGGGAGAACATGCATGAAGCTCGACGCAACCATTGCCGCCGTTGTCACCGGCGGCGCCTCGGGCCTGGGCGCTGCCACCGCGCGCGCGCTGGCGGCCAAGGGCGTGAAGGTCGCCCTGTTCGATCTCAACGCCGAACTGGGTGAGGCGCTGGCCCAGGAACTGGGCGGCACCTTCTGCGAAGTTAACGTCACCGATGAGGCGTCGGTCGAAGCGGGCTTCGCCAAGGCGCGCGCCGCCCACGGTCAGGAACGCATTCTCGTCAACTGCGCGGGCACCGGTAGCGCGCAGAAGACCGCGAGCCGCGACAAGGCCACCGGCCAGACCAAGCATCACGATCTGGAGCTGTTCCGCCGCGTCGTGAACATCAACCTGATCGGCACCTTCACCTGCATCGCCAAGTCGGCGCAGGGCATGCTCGATCTGGAGCCGTTCGAACACAATGCGCGTGGCGTGATCGTCAACACCGCGTCGGCTGCGGCCGAAGACGGGCAGATGGGCCAGGTTGCCTATTCGGCGTCGAAGGGCGGCGTCGTCGCCATGACCCTGCCGATCGCGCGCGACCTGATGGGCGACGGCATCCGCATCAACACGATCCTGCCGGGCATCTTCGATACCCCGCTGATGGGCCGCGCGAGCCAGCAGGTCCGCGACTCGCTCGCCGCCTCGGTCCCTTTTCCGAAGCGCTTCGGCGAACCGGCGGAATATGCCCAGCTCGCGATCGCGATGATCGAAAACGACTATTTCAACGGCGAAGACGTCCGCCTCGACGGCGCCATCCGCATGGCGCCGCGCTGATTTGGCGAGGGGAGGGGCCTCATCTCCCCTCCCCGTTCGTGTCGAGCGAAGTCGAGACACGTCCCCACGCACCACCCGGCCAACGTGTCTCGACTTCGCTCGACACGAACGGTCGTGCGTGGATTGAAAACTGCACAATGGTGCAGTATCCAGATCGCAACAGAGAGGATTGCGACATGGCCGACACTGCCCAAGACCCCCGCTTCGTCAGCTATGAGGTGCGCGACGGCACCGCCTGGGTGATGCTCGATCGCCCGCAATATTCGAACGCGCAGAATTACCGCCTTCTCAACCAGCTCGACGCCTGTTTCCGGCGCGCGGTGGAGGATGATGCGGTCAAGGTCATCGTGCTCGGCGGCAACGGCAAGCATTTCTCGGCCGGCCACGATCTCGGCACGCCGGACAAGGACACCAAGTTCGAACGCGAGCGGATCGACCTGTGGTGGAACCACACCGACAAGGAAGGCGCGGAGTCGCAGTACGTCTTGGAACAGGACGTCTATCTGGGCCTGTGCCGCCGCTGGGCCGCGATCCCCAAGCCGATGGTCGCGATGGTGCAGGGCGCGTGCATTGCGGGCGGGCTGATGCTCGCCTGGGTGTGCGACATGATCGTCGCGTCGGACGATGCCTTCTTCCAGGATCCGGTCGTCCGCATGGCGCAGCCAGGCGTCGAATATTTCGCCCACGCCTTCGAACTGCCGCCACGCATTGCGCGTGAATTCCTTTATCTGGGGCAGCGCATGCCGGCCGAGCGCGCCTATCAGTACGGCATGGTCAACCGCGTCGTGCCTCGCGCCGACCTGCAGGACGAAGTCACCAAGATCGCTGCCGAGATCGGTGAACGTCCGCGCCTCGGCCTCGCGCTCACCAAGCAGGCGGTCAATCTGGTGGAGGATCTGCGCGGCAAGCGCACCGCGATGGACGGCGTCTTCCACATGCACCATTTCGCGCACGCCCAGAACCAGCTCGTTTCGGGCAGCCTGATCGGGGGTATCGGCCTCAAGCAGATGGCGGAAGCCAACAAAGGCGAGGCCAAATGAGCCGCCTGCGGACAATTGTCACTGCATTGCTGATGACCAGCGGCAGCGCCGCCGCCGCCGCAGACCTGCGCCCCGATCAGACGGCGTTCCGCGCCTTGTTCGAGGAGATGGTCAACACCGATACCTCGGCGACCACCGGCTCCTGCACGCTCGCGTCTGAACGCCTGCTCGCCCGCATGCGTGCGGGTGGGTTCAAGGCAGGCGAGGCCGATCTGTTCGTTCCCGAGGGCAAGCCCAAGGATGGCGGCGTGATCGCACGCATCACCGGCACCGATCCGAAGGCCAAGGCGATCCTGCTCGTCGACCATATCGATGTGGTCGCCGCCAAGCGTGAGGACTGGTCGCGCGATCCTTTCACGCTCGGCGAGGAGGATGGCTTCTTCATCGGACGTGGCGTGATCGACGACAAGGCGCTTGTCGCGATCTGGGCCGACATGCTGATCCGCATGAAGGGCGAAGGTTTTCGCCCCCGCCGCACGATCAAGTTCGCCGCGACCTGCGGCGAGGAAAGCGGCCTCGCCACCAACGGCGTCAAATGGCTGATCGCGAACAAGCGCGAGGCGGTCGACGCGGGCTTCGCGCTCAACGAAGGCGGGCACGGCCTGGCCGACAAGGATGGCAAGCCGATCGCCATGCTGCTCGCCGTCGGCGAAAAGCATAGCCAGACCTTCACGATCGAGGCGCGCAATCCCGGCGGCCACAGTTCGCGCCCGCGCGCCGATAATGCGATCTACGATCTGGCCGACGCGCTCGAGAAGATCCGCGCCTTCCAGTTTCCGGTCACGCCCAGCCCGGTCGTCACCGCTTATCTCCAGCGCATGGGGCCGGTTATCGGCGGCGCGAAGGGAACGGCGATGACGGCCTTCGCGGCGGGCACGGCCGATGCGGACCAGCAGCAACTCGTCTTCGGCGATGCAATGCTCAACGCGATGCTGCGCACCACCTGCGTCGCGACCACCTTCGACGCCGGCCACGCGGTCAACGCGCTCCCGCAGCGCGCCCGCTCGACGATCCAGTGCCGCCTGCTGCCGGGCGACACGACCGCCAACGTGCAGAAGGCGCTCACCGCCTTGCTGCCCGAAGGCGTCGCCTTGCTCCCGCCCGAAAAGGACGGCGATCCGACCGCTATCGCCCCGCCGCTGACCCCCGCGATCCTCGGCCCCGCCGAAGCGGTGGCGAAGGCGCACTTCCCGGGGGTGCCGGTTGTCCCGAACCTGCTGACGGCGGGCACCGACGGCCGTTATCTGAGCGCGGCCGGCATCCCCACCTACGGCGTCCCCGGCATCGCGATCGATGCCGACGGCAACGGCGCCCACGGCCTGAACGAGCGCGTGCGGGTGCGCAGCGTCTATGCGGGCCGCGACTATCTCTACGATCTGGTGAAGCGCTACGCCCGCTAACTAATCCTCCCCCGCCAGGGTGAGGTGGCGCCGAAGGCGACGGAGGGGGAGGGCGGCGACCAACTTGAGTGAGCCGTATCCTCCCCCTCCGCCAGCTACGCTGACACCTCCCCCTGGCGGGGGAGGATTAAATCAGAGCCGCTCGACGATCGTCACGTTCGCCATGCCGCCGGCCTCGCACATCGTCTGGAGGCCATAGCGCCCGCCGGTCTGCTTGAGCGAGTTCACCAAAGTCGCCATCAGCTTCGCGCCGCTGGCACCCAGCGGGTGGCCGAGCGCGATCGCGCCGCCGTGGATGTTGAGCTTCGCGGCGTCCGCGCCGATTTCCTTCAGCCACGCCAGTGGCACCGGCGCGAAGGCTTCGTTGACCTCGTACAGGTCGATATCGTCGATCGACATGCCCGCCTTCGCCAGCGCCTTGCGGGTCGCCGCGATCGGCGTGTCGAGCATGATGATCGGATCACCGCCCAGCACGGTCATCTGGTGGATGCGCGCCAGCGGGGTCGCGCCGGTCGCCTTCAGGCCCGCTTCGTTGCACACCAGCACCGCCGCAGCACCGTCGCAGATCTGGCTGGCGTTCGCGGCGGTGATCATGCCGCCCTCCACCAGCGTCTTCACGCCGCCGATCTTCTCCAGCGTGCTGTCCGGACGCACGCCTTCATCATGGCCGTGCATGACTGTCGTGCCGTCCTCCAGCGTGACTTCGAGCGGGATGATCTCGTCGGCGAACTTGCCGGCCGCCGCCGCCGCCGCCGCCTTCTGGTGGCTCTCCAGCGCGAAACGGTCGAGCTGCTCGCGGTTGAAGCCGAACTTCTCCGCCAGCATCTCGGCGCCCTTGAACTGGCTGAACGGCTCGGTGCCGAAGCGCGCGTCGAGGCCGGGGCTGCGATAGGTGCCGAAGCCATGCTTGGCGGCCAGCGTCCACGGCAGGCCCATTGGCACGCGCGTCATCGATTCGACGCCGGCGGCGACCACCACGTCCTGCAGGCCCGCCATCACGGTAGCCGCGGCGAAGTGCAGCGCCTGTTGCGAGGATCCGCACTGGCGATCGACCGTGGTGCCGGGAACCGTTTCAGGGAAGCCCGCCGCGAGCGCGGCATAGCGGCCGATATTCGCACCCTGTTCGCCCCCCGGGCATGCGCAGCCGAGGATCACGTCCTCTACCAGTGCCGGATCGACGCCGGCGCGATCGACCAGCCCGCGAATCACCGCGCCGGCCAGGTCGGTCGGGTGCCAGCCCGCCATGCGGCCGCCCTTGCGGCCCCCGGCACTGCGCGCCACTGCTGCGATATAGGCTTCGGCCATCGGTCCGCTCTCCATAAACTCTGTTGGGTATCCGCTACGCAATTCTGCCCCATAGGTCAAAATCTAAGTTGCCAACGCCGCGTCGGCCATGCAATGTCAGGCAAGAGATAAGAGCAAGGACGAGAGGTTTCACGGTGATCGATGTTGCGGCGCTGGAGCGCTGGATGGACGGGCAGGGTGTCGGCCAGGGGCCGATCCGTGACCTCGTTCCCCTGACCGGCGGATCGCAGAACATCATCGCCCGCTTCTCGCGCGACAATGGCGAGGACTATGTCCTGCGCCGCCCCCCGCAGCATCCGCGCCCCGATGCGAGCGAGACGATGCGCCGCGAGGCGCGCGTTCTGAAGGCGCTGGCGGGCACCAATGTCCCCCATCCTGCGCTCGTCGCGGCCTGTGGCGACGAGGATGTGCTGGGTGCAGCATTTTACATCATGCGCCCGGTCGACGGCTTCAATCCGGCGTCGGCGCTGTCGCCGCTGCTGGCATCCGATCCCGCGCTGCGCCACCGCCTCGGCCTCGCGCTGGTGGAAGGAATTGCTGCGCTCGGTGCGCTCGATCATGTCGCATTGGGCCTCGCCGATTTCGGCCGGGGCGAGGGCTATCTGGAACGACAGATCGGCCGCTGGCGCAAGCAATATGACGGCTATGCCGCTGCCCCCGAATGGAATGGCGGCGCGGACCTTCCGGGGCTGATGGAGGTCGCCGACTGGCTTTCCGCCAATCTGCCCGCGACGTCGGTCCCCGGCATCCTCCACGGCGACTATCACCTCGCCAACGTCATGGTCCGCCACGACAGCGCCGAACTGGCCGCGATCGTCGACTGGGAGCTCGCGACGATCGGCGATCCGCTCGTCGATCTCGGCTGGGTGCTGGCGACATGGCCCGAACCCGACGGCACCGGCGGCACGCTCCCGATCGAGCCGTGGGCCGGTTTCCCCGCCGCCGACGAGCTGATCGCCCATTATGCCGCGCGATCGGAGCGCGATCTCTCGGCGATCGGATGGTATCGCGTCTTCGCCGCGTGGAAGCTCGCCGTGCTGCTCGAAGGCACCTATGTTCGCGCCTGCACGGGCAAGGCTGACAAGGCTGTGGGCGATCGGCTCCACGGCCGCGCGGTCGCGCTGATCAAGCGCGCGCAGAACTGGATCGCAGCATGACCAATCCTCTCGATTACACGGCCAAGAAAGTCCTCGTCGTCGGTGGCTCGTCCGGCATCGGCAACGGCATCGCGCAGGCGTTCCGCGCGGCGGGCGCTGAGGTCCACGTCTGGGGTACGCGCGCCAGTGCGGCGGACTATGCGGACGAGGACGGCTCCGATCTCGACGGCCTTGGCTACACCCAGGTCGACGTCTCCTCGCCCGACGCGCTCCTGTCCGCCCCCGCGCCGTTCGACGGGCTCGACATCCTCGTCCTCTCGCAAGGTTCGGTCCTCTACAAGCGGCAGGAATTCGCGCCCGCCGGCTGGGACAAGGTGATGTCGATCAACCTCGACAGCGTCATGCACTCGGCGCAGCGTTTCCATGACGATCTGAAGGCCGCCGCCGGTTCGGTGATCGTCGTCAGTTCGATCGCCGCCTATCGCGCGACGATGGGCAACCCGGCCTATGCCGCGTCGAAGGCGGCTGCCGTCGCCCTCGTCCGCACGCTGGGTCAGGCGTGGGCGCCCGAGGGGATCCGCGTCAACGGCTTCGCCCCCAGCCTGGTCGAAACCAAGATGACCCGCGTCACCACCGAACATCCCGAGCGCCGCGAAAAGGCGCTCGCCAAGATCCCGCTCGCGCGCTTCGGCACCATCGAAGAGATGGCCGGCGTCGCCCTTTTCCTCGCCTCGCCGCTTGCCGGCTACGTCGTCGGTCAGACGATCGTGGTCGACGGCGGGCTCACCCTCTGAGGGACTGCACATGGACTTCGAATATTCGGACAAGGTGAAGGCGCTTCGCGAGAAGCTCGAGGCTTTCATGGACGCCAATGTCTATCCCATCGAGCGCGAGAAATATGAGTGGGAGCATGACCACCATAATCTCTGGGTCCGCTGGCCGGGGATGGAGGACATCAAGGCCAAGGCACGAGAGGCGGGCCTGTGGAACCTCTTCATGCCGCACGAATATGGCAAGTGGAGCCCGGGCCTCACCAACCTCGAATATGCGCCGCTCGCCGAGATGATGGGTCGCGTCTTCGGCGCGTCGGAGATGTTCAATTGCTCCGCGCCCGACACCGGTAACATGGAAGTGCTGGCGCGCTACGGCACGCCCGAGCAGCAGGAACAGTGGCTCAAGCCGCTGATGGCCGGCACGATCCGTTCGGCTTATGTGATGACCGAGCCCGAGGTCGCATCGTCCGACGCGACCAACATCCGCACCAGCATCGTGCGCGACGGCGATCATTACGTCATCAACGGCCTGAAATGGTGGATTTCGGGGATGATGGACCCGAACACCAAGATGCTGATCGTTCTGGGCCATCAGCCCTCCGACGATCGCGCCCGTCACCAGCAGCACACCCAGATCATCGTCCCCCGCGACACGCCGGGCGTTGAGGTGATCCGCCCGTTGAGTGTCATGGGGTCGTACCATTCGCCAAGCGGCCATGCCGAAATGCGCTTCACCGACGTGCGCGTGCCGGTCGGGAACGTCATCCTCGGCGAAGGCCGCGGGTTCGAGATTGCACAAGGGCGTCTCGGGCCAGGTCGCATCCACCATTGCATGCGCCTGATCGGCGGTGCGCAGCGCGCGCTCGAATATATGGCGAATCGCGTGAACGATCGCGTTGCCTTCGGCCGCAAGCTCGCCGATCAGGGGAGCATCCGGCAGGACGTCGCCAGGTCCTTCTGCGAGATTGAGCAGGCTCGCCTGCTCACGCTCAAGGCGGCCGACGCGATGGACCGGCACGGCAACAAGGTCGCCAAGGATCTGATCGCGGCGATCAAGGTCGTCGCGCCGCAGATGGCGCAGACCGTCGCCGATCGCGCGATGCAGAGCTTCGGCGGCATGGGCGTCAGCGACGACACGCCGATCGCGGGCATCTTCGCCACCGCGCGCTACATCCGCCTCGCGGACGGCCCGGATGAGGTCCACATGGCGCAGCTTGGCAAGCTGAAGATCAACGAATTGGCAGGGCTGCCCCAGCGGTGAGCGCCGTGGGTCAGGAGGAGCCGAAAGGTGGTGCGGGCGCGTGGTGGATGGTCGCCGTCCTCTTCGCCATGTACGTTTTCTCCTGGCTCGACCGGCTGATCCTGTCGATGCTCGTCACGCCGCTGAAGGCCGATCTCGGCATCAGCGACGTGCAGGTGAGCATGATCACCTCGACCAGTTTTGCGATCTTCTACGCGCTGTTCGGCCTGCCGCTCGGTTGGGCGGCGGATCGCTGGCCGCGCCGCTGGATCATCTTCGGCGGCGTGATCGTGTGGGCCTCGGCGACGATCGCTTGCGGCTATGCACGCAGCTTCGAAGGGCTGCTCGCCGGTCGCATCCTGGTGGGGGCGGGGGAGGCGGCTTTGTTGCCGGCCGCTTACTCGCTGATCGCCGACGGCTTTCCGCGCGATCGGCTGGCGACGGCCAGCGCGGTGTTCCAGATGGCGGGCAAGGTCGGCTCGGCTACCGCCTTCGGCTTTGGCGGTCTCGCCATCGCCTATGCCACCGCGCATGAAAGCGTGTCGCTGCCCTTCCACGGGCCGGCGCAGCCGTGGCAGCTCGTCATGATGATGGTCGGCCTGCCGGGCTTCCTGCTCGCCTTCCTGGTCTTCACTTTCAAGGAGCCGGCGCGGCGCGGCGTCGCCAAGGCCGCCGTCGCCAAGGGCGCGATGGGCTCCTTCCTGCGCGACAATGCGAAGTTGGTCTCTTTGATGCTGATCGGCACGTCGGCGCTCGCGATCTGCGGCTATTCGATGACGAATTGGGTGCCGACCTTCATCGAGCGCCGCTACGGCATGGCGCCCGCCAGCTATGGTCTCTGGCTGTCGGCAATGAACATCCTCGCCGCTGCATCGCTGGCCGTCAGCGGCGGGATCGTCGATCGGCTCTATCGCCGCGGCATGAACGACGCGCACCTGCGCTTCTACAGCTGGCTGATCGGCGCGCTGTTCCCCGTGGTCGTCTTCACCTTCTTCGCGCCGACCGTGTGGATCTTCCTGATCTGCTACGGCATCGTCCAGTTCATCACCGTGCCGTTCATGGTCTATATCGCGGCGGTCGTCGGTCTGCTGGCACCCAGCGATATTCGCGCGCGTCTGCTCGCGATGTTCCTGTTCGTGTTCACGATCCTCGGCCTCGGCGCCGGCCCCGCGATCGTCGCGCTGATCACCGATCATATCCTGCACGACGAAAGCCGCATCGGCACATCGATGGCGATCGTCGTCATCGGCGGCGCTGCGATCGCGTTCGTCTCGTTCCGCCTTGCCCTCAGCTCTCTCGCGTCCGCCGTGGCGCGCAATCGTTCCGCCTGAAAGGATTTCGCATGTCGTTGACCGTAGCCGGCATCCCCACCGAACGGCGCGATAGCCTCGCGCTGGCGGACGATCGGGTGCGCTACAGCTGGGCGGATCTCGATCCCGTCCTGAACCGCGCGATCAACGCGATGGGCGGCCTCGACTTCCCCAACGAGCGTCGCGTCGCGGTGTTCGCGCCCAATTCGTCCGAGACGGTGCTGGCCTATGTCGCCGCACTCGAAGCCGGCGTGTCGAGCGCGCCGGTCAGCTATCATCTGAACGAGGAGGAGGTTGCCTATATCCTCGGCCTCGCCGGTGCCGGCGCGTTGTTCGTCGGCCCCGAGACCGCGAGCGTTGGCGTCCAGGCCGCGAAGGAAGCCGGCGTTCCGCTCGTCATCGGCTGGCGCTGTCCGGACATCGAGGGCGTGACCCCCTGGGAGGATTGGCTCGCCGCCGCTTCCGACGCCGTCCCCGCGACAAACGTGAAGCCGCGTCCGCACCTCCACTTCACCTCCGGCACCACCGGCAAGCCCAAGGCGACCGAAACCCCGCCGGGCTATTTCCCGCCCGCCGACGACATGGCCGCCTTCGTCGATATTCTGCGCACCCGCGCGACGCCGTCGCCCGGCATCGTCGTCGGCCCGCTTTATCACACCGGCCCGCTCACGATGGTCCGCAGCCTGGCGGGCGGCAGCGCGCTGGTGGTGATGGAGCATTTCGATCCCGAACAGGCGCTGGCGATCATCGAGCGCGAGAAGATCGCCGGTTCGGTGATGGTGCCGACGCACTTCCAGCGCCTCCTCGCGCTGCCCGAAGACGTGCGCGCCAAGTATGACGTGTCGAGCATGAAGCGGCTCGCCCATACCGGTGCGGCCTGCCCGCCGCAGGTGAAGCGCGCGATGATCGACTGGTTCGGCCCGGTCCTCGTCGAAGCCTATGGCGGGACCGAGGCGGGGACGACCCACGCGATCACGTCCGAGGAATGGCTGCGCAAGCCCGGATCGGTAGGGCGCGCGGCGGCCCCCCTCGAAACCGTCGTGATTGGCGAGGATGGCAAGCCGCTTGGTCCCAACGAAATCGGCCAGCTTTACGTCCGCGATCCAAGCGGACGGGGCATCATCTATCATGGCGACCCGGAAAAGACCGCCGCCGCGCACATCGCACCGGGCGTCTTCACGCTGGGTGAGATGGGCTATGTCGACGACGAAGGCTATGTCTTCATTACCGATCGCGTGTCCGACATGATCGTGTCGGGCGGCGTGAACATCTACCCGGCCGAGGCCGAACAGGTGCTGCTGCAGCATCCCAAGGTCGCCGACGTCGCGATCATCGGCGTGCCGAATGCGGACATGGGCGAGGAGGCGAAGGCACTGGTGATCCCGCGCGATCCCGCCAACCCGCCGAGCGCCGACGAGCTTCGAACCTTTTGTCGCGAGACTTTGGCCGGGTTCAAATGCCCGCGCAGCTACGACATGGTCGACGATATCGGCCGCAACATCATGGGCAAGGTCAACAAGAAGGCGCTGCGTCGTCCCTATTGGCCGTCAGATCGCACAATTGGTTAACTCAATTGCTTGACGGTTTTGAACCGCTGTGCAGAATTGGCGCTTTCCTGCCGAGGATCGACGTTTGAACGAGTTTATCGAGAAGCCGCTTACCTATGCCAGCCCCGCAATTCTGGAACGGCGGCGGCGCATTCTCGATGAGACTCGGGCGCTGATCGAGGAGCAGGGAATCGAGAATCTGAGCATGAACGAGTTGTGCAAGCGCGCCGACGTGGCGAAGCGCACGCTCTACAATGCCTTCCAGACACGCGAGCGGCTGATCGCGGCGGCGATTCAGGAATATTTCCTCGAATATCTGGGCAAGATTCCCTACAAATCCGAAGTCGGCACGCTCCAGCACAATATCGAGCGCATCGTCGCGGTGGGCCGCCGCAACCGCAAAATTCGCAACTATATCCGCGCGATCATGGCGGTCTATTTCAGCCCGGACGTGAATATCGATATCTGGAACGCGATGCATTCGGTCGCGGTGGAATCGAATCTTGGCTGGATCCGCAACCTGCAGCGCCGCCGCCAGCTCCAACCCTGGGTGGATGCCGATGCGCTGGCCAACGACATCGTCCGCTACGAATATGCGACGATCCACGATTGGGCGCGCGGGCTGATGCCCGACGATGATCTGCTGCCCCGCCTCGTCAACTCGTACCTCACCTTCATGCTCGGCGCGACGCGCGGCGCCGCGAAGACCGAGATCGAGACGATGCTGCGCGAGCAGGAAAGCAAGGCGGCCTGACCTCCTAAATCCTCCCCGGTACGGGGAGGTGGCGCCGAAGGCGACGGAGGGGGCTGGCCACAAGCGATGCGCTTTGCCTCCAACCCCCTCCACCATCCTGCGGATGGTCCCCCTCCCCGTGCCGGCGAGGATCAAGAAAATGCACATTGGTGCAATTTCACGTTGAGATGGTGACAAGGCTAAACTAGCATCCGTCGAAAGATCGGAGAGGTTTGGATATGGCCGAAGGCGCACCGCCCCTGCTCGTCGAGCGGACCGAGGACGATATCGTCATCGTTACCCTGAACCGCCGTCAAGCGGTCAATTCGGTCTCGTTCGAGATGTGGGAATTGTTCGGCGCGGCGCTCGACGAGATCGAGCGGAACACGCCGCCGCGCGGGCTGGTGGTGACAGGTGCTGGCGGATTCTTCTGCATCGGCGGCGACGTGAAGCTGCCCCCCGCACGCGGCGAAGGCGCGCTGTCGCCCGCGACCCGGCTGGAGATGGGGCAGCGGATCATCGCGCGGCTGCGCAAGCTGCCCGTCCCCGTCATCTCGGCGGTCGAGGGTGGCGCGTTCGGGATCGGCCTCGCGCTCGCGCTTTCCGCCGACATGGTGTTCGCGGGCGAAGGTTCGCAATTCGGCGCGCCCTTCATCGATTATGGCACCGTGCCCGATGGCGGCGCGACGTGGCTGCTCGAACGGCAGATCGGGCGCTATCGCACCGCCGAACTGATCTTCTCGGGCCGCACGATCGACGTGGCCGAGGCTTCGTCGCTGGGCCTGATCAGCCGCGCCACGCCGAAGGGCGAGGCGCTCTCCACCGCGGTCGAATTCCTCAAGAATGTCGGCCAGGGTAACGCCCATGCGACCGAACTGGCCAAGCGGCTGCTGCAGGGCGCGCAGGAGGGCGGGATCGACGCCAGCCACAGTCTGGAGCTCGCCTATTGCGCGATCTGCCAGACCGGCGAGGAAGTGGCCCGCGCGCGCGAAGCCTTCATCGCCAAGGCGCAGGCAGCCCGCGCGGCCAAAGCCGAAGCGAAGGGCTGACCGGAATGCAGATCGACATGGCCGCGACGCCCTTTGGCGCGCGCTACAACATCATGAACTCGACGGTGACGCCGCGCCCGATCGCGTGGACGGTGACGCTGGATGAGGAGGGCAAGCCCAACGCCGCCCCGCACAGCTTCTTCAACGCGCTGGGCAGCGATCCGGCGATGGTCGTGCTGGGCCTGATGAAGATCAAGGGGCAGGACAAGGACACCGCCGCCTATATCCGCGCGCGCCCCGACTTCGTGATCGCGCTGGTGGCGGAGCATGACGCCGAGGCGATGAACAAGACCGCGACCGACAGCCCGCGCGGCGTCGACGAACTCGCGATGTTCGGGATCGGCACCGCGCCCGCATCGGTCGTCGCGCCGCCGCTGATCGCCAGCGCGCCGGTCAATTTTGAATGCCGGGTGCGCGACATGCTCGATTATCCGGGGCAGACGGTGGTGATCGCCGAAATCCTGGTCGCGCATATCAAGGACGAGTTCATCCTGAATGCGGAACGGATGCACCTCGATACGCCCGCGATGCAGCTGATCGCGCGCACGCATGGCGCGGGCTGGTATGAGCGCGGGACCGACCTGTTCCAGATGAACCGCCCGAGCTACGCGCAGCTGATCGAGGACGCAAAGTGACTCCGCGCACTGCCGGTGGTGAACCGGCGGTGCCGTTCGGAGCGTTGGACCTGTCCGTTGCCGCCGCGATGAACATCCTGTGGGGGATGAACATCATCGCGATGAAGGTGACGGTCGGCGCGCTCGCCCCCTTCACCGCGGGCGCCGCGCGCCTCGCGATCGTCGGGCTGATCTGCGCGCCGTGGATGCGGCCGCCGCAGGGGCGGGTGAAGTCTCTTGCATTGTTCGGGCTGATCACGGGCGGGCTGTTCCTCCTCTTCCTCAACCTCGCGCTCAAGGTGTCGACCAATGTCGGCGCGCTCGCGATCGTCGGGCAGATGGCGGTGCCGATCGCACTGGTGCTGGGCGCAGTGATCCTGAAGGAACGGATGAGCCGCGCGCAACTGGCGGGGATCGCGGTCGCGATCGTCGGGATCGTCGTGCTGATGTTCGATCCGCGCATCTTCGGCGAGTTGCCGGGGCTGCTGCTGATGCTGCTCGCGGCGACGATGTGGGGGACGAGTTCGCTCGTCCAACGGCAACTGGCCGGCGTGCCGGTGCTGACGCTCTATTTCTGGACCGGGCTGATGGGCACCGCGCTCCTGCTGCCGATGTCGCTGGTGCTGGAGCCTGGGGTGCTGGCGAAGCTGCCGGGCCTGCCCGCAGCACCGCTCGCGTGGCTCGCTTTCTCGGTGCTGGGCGCGACGCTGGCGGGGCAGGGCGGGATGGCGTGGCTGCTGGGTCGCCACCCGCTGTCGGCGGTGATGCCGCTGACGCTCGCGGCGCCGGTCGTGTCGGTGGCGGCATCGCACTGGATGTTCGGAACGCCGGTAACGGCGTCGATGGTGATCGGCGGACTGATGACGCTCGCCGGCGTGGTGATCGTAACGATGGCGCGACGACGCGCACTGAAGGAGATGGGTGCATGAAGGGTATGACACGGAGCCTGCTGGCGTCGGTGGCGCTGTGCGCGAGCGTGGCGAACGCCGCCGCGCCGATCGTGACGACCGATCTGGGGCAGGTGAAGGGCATCGCCGTTCCCGAAGGCTATTCCTATCGCGGTATCCCCTTCGCGGCTCCGCCGGTGGGCGAGGGCCGCTGGAAGGCGCCGGCGCCGGCCAAGGCGTGGAAGGGCGTGCGCGATGCGAGCCAGTTTGGCTACAACTGCATCCAATCCGAACGTGGGCGCGAAGTCGGCGAGACATCCGAGGATTGCCTGACGCTCAGCGTCGTGACGCCGGAAGTGGGCGCCAAGAAGCTGCCCGTGCTGGTGTCGATCCACGGCGGCGCCTTTGCGTTCGGTTCGGGCCGCTACCTGGCCGATGGCGGGGCGGCGGCGATCGTGAAGCAGGGCATCGTGCTGGTGTCGCCCAATTACCGCGTCGGCCGCATGGGCTTTTTCGCGCATCCGGCGCTGACGGCGGAGGCCAAAGGCGGCGCGACGGCCAATTTCTGGCTGATGGACCAGATTGCGGCGCTGGGCTGGGTCCGGCGCAACATCGACAAGTTCGGTGGCGATCCGTCGAACGTGACGATCCTGGGCTGCTCGGCGGGCGGATCGAGCGTCAATCAGTTGCTCGTCGCGCCCTCGGCCAAGGGGCTGTTCGCGAAGGCCAGCGTCCATTCGGGCGGTGGTGTGTTCAACGCCAGCCGGTCGCTGGAGGTCGCGGAAAAGCAGGGCGTGGCCTTTGCCGATCGCACCGGCATCCAGGGCACCGACGCGGCGGCGCTGGCGAAGCTGCGCAAGCTGACCCCGGCACAGGTGCTGGCGGGCGATCCGGGCGCGCCGGAATTCGGCGCGATCGTCGACGGCAAGCTGCTGCCGATCGGCACGGCCGAGGCGTTCGCAACGGGCGCGATCACGAAGGTGCCGCTGTTTTCGGGATCGACCAGCGATGAGGCGAGCGTGTTCGGGCTGATGGGCTTCGACAAGGAAACGCTGAAAGACCGCTTCGGCGTCGATGTCGATGCACTGCGCCCGATCTATGAGGAGGCGGAGGGGCAGAAGCTGAGCGACGCCGAACTGCTGCGCCAGGTGCAGACCGACTTCATCTTCACGTCGGCCGCGATGGGCGTTTCGGGGATGGCTGACAAGGCGGGGCTGCCTAGCTGGGGCTATCACTTCGGTTATGTCGATGCGGCCGATCAGGGCAAGAAGCCCGGTGTGCCGCATTGTGGGGACATGCCCTACTTCTTCGGCACGCCGAAGGGCACGGCCCCGGCCGACCTGAAGGTGTCGCAGACGATGCAGAACTATCTGGTCAACTTCATCAAGGCGGGCGATCCGAACGGCGCCGGCCTGCCCGCATGGCCGCGCTACCAGACCCCGAACGCGGCGCCGCTGGTGGTCGACAAGGAGATCAAGGCGGTGCCCGGCTTCCGGGCGAAGCAGCTCGAATTCTTCCTGAACAAGGGCGGGGACGAGATGGGGCACAAGATCCCGCGGTAGTCCGAAATCCTCCCCGGGACGGGGAGGGGGACCGCGAAGCGGTGGAGGGGGGTGGCCGCGGGCGATGCGTCAAGCCTCCTGCCCCCTCCGTCAGCTGTGCTGACACCTCCCCGGATCGGGGAGGATTTTCGGTAGGCGCACCCGTGGCGTAGAATCAGGACAGGTGAAGGTCGGCGCGTCCTGCCAAAAGGGCACCCGGACGTTGGGTAACGTAAAGATAGTCGTGCGGGCATGGCTGGGGCCGACCGAACCGACATGCTTTGCCTGCTGTCACCAGGCCAGGGGATGCGGTCCTGCGATTGGCTGCTGCCATCCTTGCAGGGGATGGCCCCGGCGATTGGGGGCGAAGCGCGGTCTGTCCGGTCGGGGCTACCGGGGATGCGGGACTCTGACTTCCCGCAGTGGATCGGCCCTGTCTTCCCTTCGAAACCGCAAGTCGCCTCCGCCTGCCGGCGGGTTCGTCCAGCACATGCCGGCGAGAAGCGATGCGCATCCGCTTCTGAACCGGATGACTTCGCGCCGACCTGTCACGGCCCGGTGACGGAGCGAGCTCTGCTCCGGGCCGGTCCTGTATCCTCACGCTGATCGGGCGAGAGGATGAGTGAGTGAATAACCCAAATGGTTCTTTTTGTCAAGTATAAAGATCCTCCCCGGGACGGGGAGGTGGCGCCGAAGGCGACGGAGGGGGCAGGAGGCAAGGCGATGCGCCCGGTCTCCTGCCCCCTCCACCATGCTCCGCATGGTCCCCCTCCCCGTGCCGGGGAGGATTTTCAGATCAATCCATCCGGACCCAGATGCTCTTGGTGTTGAGGTAGCTGGCGACGTGTTCGTAGCCGCCTTCGCGGCCGAAGCCGGACATCTTGTAGCCGCCGAAGGGGACCGAGGGGTCCATCGCGAAATAGTGGTTCACCCAGACGGTGCCCGATTTGATGCGGTTGGCGGTCGACAGGCCGACGGTGATATCCTTGGTCCAGACGCCACCCGCGAGGCCGAAGCGCGATGCGTTGGCGCGGGCGATCACCTCTTCCTGCGTATCGAACACCATGATCGAGGCGACGGGGCCGAAGATCTCCTCACGCGCGATGCGCATGTCGTCATTGACGTCGGCGAAGACGGTGGGGGCGACCCAGTGGCCGGTGTCGAGGCCGCCATCGGTGACGCGCGCGCCACCCGCAACGAGGCGGGCACCTTCGGTCGGGCCGTGATCGAGATAGTCCTGCACGCGGGTATATTGTTTGGCCGAGACGAGCGGGCCGACCTGCGTCGTGGGATCGAGGCTGGGGCCGATCTTCATCGCCGAGGCGAAGGCGGCGACACCGGCGACGACCTCCTCATAGACGCCGCGCTGGACGAACAGGCGGGTGCCGGCGGCGCAGACCTGCCCCGAATTGTTGAACACGCCGATCGCGGCGGCGGGGATGGCGCGGGTGAGATCGGCGTCGTTGAAGATGATGTTGGGGGACTTGCCGCCCAGCTCCATCGTGACGCGCTTCACGGTGCCGGCCGACGCCTGAATGATCCGCTGCCCGGTCTCGCAGCTTCCGGTGAAGCTGATCTTGTCGATGTCGGGGTGGTTGGAGAGCGCGGCGCCCGTCGCGCCCATGCCGGTGACGATGTTGACGACGCCTGCGGGGATGCCGGCCTCCAGGCACAGTTTGCCGAAGGCGAGGGGGCTGAGCGAGGCGTCCTCGGCGGGCTTCAGCACCACGGTGCAGCCCGCGGCGAGGGCGGGGGCGATCTTCCACACCGCGCTGAACAGCGGGCCGTTCCACGGAATGATCGCGCCGACGACGCCGATCGGCTCGCGCACCGTATAGGTGAACAGATCGACGGGCGCTGAATTGTGGATCGTCTCACCGTGGATCGCGGTGGCGAGGCCGGCGAAGTGGCGGATCGCGCGCAGGACGAGATCGCGGAGACCCCGGGCGGCCGTGATCGGGCGGCCCATTTCGAGTGTGTCGAGCAGGGCGAGATCGTCGAAGTCGCGATCGATCAGGTCGGCGAGGCGCAGGAGCATCGCCTGACGCTCGGCGGGCTTCACCTTGGCCCAACTGCCTTCGAGCGCGCGGCGCGCGGCGGCAACGGCGCGATCGACATCGGCTTCGGCCCCCAGAGGGATGTCGGCAAGCTTCGCACCGGTGTTCGGATTGAGCGTGTCGAAACGCTCGCCGGAGATGGCGTCGACGAACTGGCCGTCGATCAGGAGACCCTTGGGCGTGCCCGCGATGAGGGCGGCGTGATCGGTCATTTGGTAATCCTTACAGGGCTTCGACGGCATTCCGCATCGAGCGGCGGCCGAGCGCGAACAGCAATGCCGAGGGGAGCAGCACGACGAATATGGTGATGACGAGCGACATGCCCACCAGCTTCTCGTCGCCCAGCACCTTGTCGGTGATGAGACCCACGGTGGCGGGGCCGCCCGCCAACGCGATCAGGCCGGTGACGAGGACGTAGAGCGCGGAGACGCGGCCGCGCAGGCGCGGGGCGGTAACGACCTGCACCACCGTCGGGCCCATGCTGGCGGCGGCGAGGACGAGCGCCATGAACAGGCCGTAGAGAATGACGGTCACCCACGGGTTTGACACGAGGAAGGCGACGACGCCGAGCGGGGCGGCGATGATCACCGCGCCCATGCACCACAGGAGATGTGCGTCACGACGGCCGGCCTTGAACATCCGATCGACCGCCCAGCCATGCACCGGCATCAAAGCGGCAGCGAGGATCTGGGTAACGCCGAGGACCGGGCCGATCTGCGCGGGTGTCCAGCCGTGGACGCGGGCGAGGAAGCTGGGGGTCCACAGCTGGAAGCCGATCGTGCAGGCATAGGTGAGGCCGAAGCCGAGGAATGTCGCGACGGCGAGCGGCTTGTGCGCCTTCAGGAAGGTCCACGCCTCGCCATAGCCGGCGCCTTGGTCGATCGAGGTCTTCTTGCGGCGGATAGGCTCACGGAAGAGGAATACGAGCAGCGCGAGCAGGATGCCGGGTGCGCCGGTGATGATGAACACCTCCTGCCACGGCTGGAGCGCGCCGAGGATCGGCCAGACCGAGCCGCCGCCCTGCATCACGGCCGACACGATCGGCCCGCCGACGAGGAACACCACGCCCGCGCCCATCACGCCGCCCATGATGAAGATCGACATGGCGAGGCCGACCTTGTGCGGGGGGAAACTGTCCCCCACCACCGAATAGCTGCCGGTCGAGAAACCGGATTCGCCGACGCCGACGCCAGCGCGCGATATGGCCAGCATCGCGAAGCTGGAGGCCAGGCCGCACGAGGCGGCGGCGATGCTCCAGATCGTGACTGACAGCCACAGGATCACGCGGCGGCTGTAGCGATCGAGCGCCATGCCGACGGGCAGCGCGCAGATGCAGAACAGGAAGGCGAAGGCGGGACCTTGCAGCAGGCTGATCTGCAGATCGGACAGGCCGAGATCGGCTTTGATCGGGCCGACCATCAGCGCCATGATGTTCCGGTCGGTCAGCGACAATATGTAGAGCAGGAAGAGGATCGCGACCGTAAGCCAGCCCATCGCGGGCGAGGGGTAGGCGGCGGCGTCCTGTTCGGACGCGGGGGAATCGGCGGGCGCGATCATTCTTGTGTCTCTCCTATGCGCGAGCATAGGCCACAATTTTGCACGATAGGTCAATATGTGTGTGCGGGCAGATCCTCTCCCGGAGGGAGAGGGGGACCGCGCCGAAGGCGTGGTGGAGAGGTATTGGCCGGTAACGGTATTGGCGTGTGTGGAGAATACCCCTCCACCGGCTGCGCCGGTCCCCCTCCCCCTCCGGGGGAGGACCGTCTGTTTTTGGTCCTTCCCCGTCAGGGAGCGCGAGGTTGAACATGCCCCCGGCATGTTCAAGGATCGTCCGGGGGACGATCCGACCTCGCACTGTGGCGCTGAAAGCGACGGAGGGGGAGGACACGACAAACCTGTGGTTCATCGCATCCTCCCCCTCCGTCAGCATGCGCTGACACCTCCCCCTGGCGGGGGAGGATTTATGTTCCTTACTCCGCCGCCTGAGCCTCGGCGAAGGCTTCGTGCGTCTCATGCCCTGCGATGCGGCCTGGATAGGCGCCGGTGAACGAGCCGCCGTCGAAGATCGGCTCGCCGTGGACCATCGTCATGCGCATCGGCGCGGCGTCGCGGGTGTAGCGATAGCCACGGCCGCCCGAGCCGTCCGGCACGTCGAACTCCTTGATCATCGGGCGACGCTCGACCTCGTCAATGTTCCAGATCGCGATGTCGGCGGTCTTGCCTTCGGCGATGTGGCCACGATCGGTGAAGCCGAAGAAGTTGGCGAGCTTGCCGGTCAGGTTGTAAACCGCCTGTTCGATCGTCAGCCAGTCATTGTCGCGGGCGAAGGTGGTGATCATGTTGATGTGATCGCCGATGCCGCACAGCATCTGGGCATGGGCGCCCGAGTCCGAGATGTTGCCGAGGGCGTTCTCATCCTTGAACAGGTTGATGATCTGCTCCATCGACGCCTTGGACATGCCGTAGCCGAGCGTCGAGCCGATGCCGTTGTCCAGCACCCAATCGGCCAGCACGTCCGACGGGTGGGCATTGTCCTTGCGGGCGTCGATCACGTCCTGGAACGTGACTTCCGAGCCGTAGGGCCCGACGCGATACTGGCTGTCGCGCATGATGACGCTTTCGGGGCGACGGAACATCGCCTGCGGGTACATCTCCTCCCACGACTGGCGCGCACGCTCGCGCCATTCTTCGGACTGGAGCAGTTCGAGCTTCTTGGCGGTGTTGGTCTCCTCGGCGACTTCGACCCAGGCGAGCAGGTTGGTCTGGCCGAAGGTGAGCGGCGAATTGAAGTTGATCATCGTCGCGGGGGCGACATGGGTGAAGCCGGTGTAGAGCGGATAGCCCTCGGCCTTGTAGCGCTCATGTTCCTCGACCAGCGGGGCGACCTTGCCGAGCTGATAGGTGAGGGTGGGGACGCCGGCCCACTGGGTCTTGAACTTGCGGTCCTTCACCAGCGGCACGAGGCGCTGCATGTCCTCGACACCTGTGAAGCGCTGGAAGATCGAGATGATGACCTCGAACGTCTTGCCGGGGAATTCGTCGAGCACGTCGAACAGCGCCGAGAATTCCTTGTCGTCGGCGAGGAGCGACGGGACCGGATTGCCCTGCCCATCATAATCCATCGTGTTCGACGAGAAGCCGCACGCGCCGGCCTTCAGCGCTTCGCGCAGCATGTCGGCCATCACGCGAATCTCTTCGTCGTTCGCGGCGCGCTTGGTCGCATCGATGCCCATTGCGGCGAGGCGCAGCGCCTGGTGGCCGCAGAAGAACTCGAAGTTGATCGGAACCTTGAGGTTGCGCAGCATCGAGTCGCGATACTCGCCCCAGGTCTTCCAGTCCCACGGCAGCTGCGAGTGGAACGGCTCGAGAGGGATATCTTCGAAGAAGGAGAAGATGCCGATCATGGCATCCTTGGCTTCCTTGGTCGGGTGGACCGGCGCGGCGCCGAAGCCGCAATTGCCGTTGACGGTGGTGGTAATGCCATAGCCCGGCAGCGGGAACATGTTGGGCATCCACCACATCGGCGCGTCATAATGGTTGTGCGTTTCGATGAAACCCGGGGTCACGTAGCAGCCGGTCGCGTCGACGACGCGCTCCACGCCCTCGCGCTCGATCGTCTCGGCGACCTTGACGATCTTGCCGCCGGCGATGCGCACGTCCGCCTTGAACGCCGGCTTGTTCTGCCCGTCGATGACGGTGCCGTTCTTGATCAGGATATTGTAGCTCATCGCAGCCTCTCCACTGGCCGCCCGGGCTCTCGACCCGGACGGACGACACGATAACAGATTTGGCGATGCGGCCGAAGCGACCGCTCGCCGATTCGTATCGGAGAGTTCTCCGTTTAGGTCAAGGCGCGCATTTTGCGCGTTTCGCGGGGTAAGCTGCCGGCGTCGTCGGGGGACGCGAAATGGCCCTCAGGATAATTCGCTCATCCAGCCGACCCAGCGGCGACGTGCGGTGAGGACGCCTTCGTCCGGATTCGCCTGGACCTCGCGCCGATAGGCGCCGGGCGCGCGGCCGTTCACTTCGGAAAAGACGCGGCTCATATGCGCTTCGCTCGCGAAGCCGAATTGCTGGGCGAGTTCGCCGAGGCCGGCGGTCGATCCATCTTCGATCGCTGCCCGGATCGCCTCGAGACGACGCATCTGGACCAGCCGCGCGATCCCGCCCTGCCGGTCGTAGAGCCGATAGAGCGAGGAGCGCGATATGCCGGTCGCGTCGCTGATCGTCGCCGCGGACAGCCGGCGATCGGCAAGGTGGCGTGCGATATAGCTTTCGACCGACTGACGGCGCAGCAAGTTCTGCTGGCGCGTCTCCGATCCGGGGCGCGAATAACCGGCGAGCGCGATCGCCAGCAGATCGACCAGCACGCGCGACAGATTGGGCATCGCCGCCGTCGCGATACCGGGCGCGCGATGTGCGAGCGAGGCGAGGAAATCGATGAGGATCAGGGTCGATGGCGGCCGCAGGACCATCCCGTGCAGGCTGGCGGGATCGTCGACGATCGCTTCGACCAGATGGCGTGCGATGCTGACGGTAAGATAGTGCGCACCGACCGCCTGGGTGCGCGTGGCCATGCTGGTATCGAGCAGGACGACGTTGCCCGCGCCTGCCCGGTCGAAGCGGCTTTCCGGGCTGCCGATGATTTCACCGTCGATCATCGCATAGAGCACGAAATGATCGAAGCCGTCGGAGGCGACCCGCTCGGTGCGCGAGTGGATGAGGCCATCGAGGCGGCGATCGAACAGCAGCATATTGCCCAGGCGCCAGGCGGTGACATGCGCGTGGAACGGGCCTTCGGCGCGTTCGACATCCGAACCATTGGCGTAAAGCTGCCGATATTCGTCGAAGGCGAGATCGGGATCGCGACCTTCGCTGGAGAACGTAAATCCATTGCCCACGTTGGCAGGAAGGGAGGGGGCCGCGATCATGCGTTGTTTCCCGCCAGTTGGCGCCACCCCGCCGAGGCGGACGCTGCCGAAACCGCCACCAGCACCGCCGATCCGGCAACCAGCAGCAGCAGCGCATAGTCCAGCGCGTGACCATCCCCCGCAATCGCGTCGCTCAGCCAGCCGGTGAGCCACGGGCCGACCGCATAGCCGAAAGCGGTGGTGACCGCGAGGAACAGCGCGTTGACCGACAGGCGTTCGCGCGGCGGGACCATCAGTTGCAGGCCGATCAGCGACGTCGCGGCCGCGATCCCGCCCCCGCCGATCATCACCACCAGCGCCAGGAAAGCCCCCGCCAGCCCGCCTGCGGCATGAAGGCCCGCACACCCCGCCAGCGCGATCAGCACGCCGCCGATCATCAGCGGAGCGGGGCCGCTGCGCACGAAGCCGGGGCGCGATGCGAACCGGCCCGCCGCGAGGTGGCCGATCGGGACGCCGACGAGGACGGCGACCCCGGCGAGCATGGCGCTGCCCGCGGTCGAGAGGCCGAACTGGCGATTTAGGATCGACGGCGCCCAGGCGCCGATCGCCTGCACGATCATCAGCACGCCCGCCGATGCGACCACATGGCCGAGAAAGGTGGAGCGAACCGACCCGATCCAGCGCAGCCCGCTGCCCAGGCCGGGCGTGGGGACATGTGCCTCCGCCGCCCGGCGCGACATGCGCCAGAGCAGGAGCGCGAGCAGCAGGTTGGGCAGCAGCAGCACGATGCTGGCGATCCGCCATGGCGCGATCGCAAGCGTGAGGCTGCCGAGGCCGAGCAGCAACGCTCCCCCGATCAGCAATCCGCCGCTGCGGCCCGACGCCGAGCCCGTGGTGAAGGCCGATATGGCGAGCGGGGCAGGGGGGGTGATCGACGCCGAGAGCAGCGAGGCGGCGGCGGGAGAGAAGCCGACCTGCGCGATGCCGAAGGCGATGCGACCCGCGACCAGCCCGGCGAACGTCGCTGCGAGCGCCCCGGCCGCGCTTGCCAGCGACCAGGCGATCAACGAGGCGATCACGATGTGCCAGGCGGAAAAGCGCCCTGCCCAGATCGCGGCGACGATCGTGCCGATCGCGAAGGGCAGGATCATCGCGGGGCCGATCAGGATGCCGAGTTGCGCATCCGTGAGATTGAAATCGGCGCGTAAGAGAGGAGCGAAGGCGGACGGGATCGCGCGATCGGCGAACAGGCAGAAGTGCGCCGCGCCCAACCCAAGAACCGCGGGCCACCCCAGCCCGCGACTTTCACCATCCACCGCCATTTTTTCCCCAATTTCGACCCCGTTCGAATCCGACCGGAAGATGAAAGGCCAAAGGCGTAAACCATTGAGGATACGGACGGGAAGGCGAAATATGTTCCTTTATGACACAGGCCGTAAACCATTTTGGGGCGTCCCATGAATTGGGATGCACAGACATTCCGCAACTGTTTGCGTTGTTTTACGAGGCCGGATCCGAAAAGCCGCGGTGAGTATCACCAAAGCGGTATCGGCGAGGGTGCATGGGGTTGATCGCGCCGCGCGCAGGCGATGGCGGTCGGCCTCGAGGTTCAGCGTAACACGGGGATTTTCTACTATGGCAGTCGGTTCTTTCCGCCGCATTCGCGGCGCGGTTTCGCGTTCGTCTTCGTTCCGTCTGTCCCTGCTGATGGGCACCGCCCTCGCACTCCCCGCCGCTGCCTACGCCGAAAACATCGCGTTTAACGGCACCGGCGATTATAGCCTGACCCGCACCGATACGGTTGCCGGCGGCCCCCGCACCGTCGACATCGCGACCGATGGCACGATCACGCTCAACCTTGCCGGCCTGACTGTCGACAACAGCGTCGGCAATAACGGTGCGGGCATCAGCGCCGATGCGATCACCGGCGCCGGAGCCGTCAACGTCACCGTCGGTACGGTCAACGCCACGGGCACGGGATCGACCTTCGCCGTTCGCGGCAACAGCAACACGGGCGCGATCACGATCAATGCGGGGTCGGTCACCTCGAACGGCAATTCGAGCAGTCGTGCGATCACCGCGACCACGAGCGGCGGGGACATCACGATCAACTCGACGGGGACCGCGGCCGGTGGTCAGCGCGGCATCTTCACCGGCGGCCCGGCCGGCACGGTGACCGTCAACAGTGCGATCGCGACGGCCAACGGCAACAATGGCAGCAGCCTGGGTGCGCTGTTCATTCAGGGTAACAGCGTCAAGGTCGTCAGCGACATCGCCACGCTGACCAACGCGAATGCATCGCAGGGTTCGGGCATCTATGTCGGCGCCGCCACGCTCGCCAACATCAAGTCGAACACCGTCACCACCGCCGGCACCAACCAGGCGGGCATCTATGTCAGCACGGGCGGCGACACGATCATCGACAGCGGCACCATCACGGTCGCCGGCAACACGCCGTTTGGCATCGCGGTGTTCGGCACCAAGACGACCGACATCAAGAGCACCCTGATCACGGGGACGGGGGCCAGCGGCGGCATCGGCATCAGCGTCACGCCTGACAGCGATCAGGCGGCAGGCACGCAGACTATCAAGATCGCCAGCGGCACTATCGACATGCGGGGCGCCGGCGCCACCGGCATTTCGGTCAATGGTCGCGGCAGCGCGGTTACGATCACCAGCGCGAACATCATCAACAACGGCACCGCGATCTCCGTTTCGGGCGACAGCGCAAACTCCGCCGCGACGAGCGTCACGAGCACGTCGATCAGCGGATCGGGCAGCGGCATCAACATATCGGGTCGCGGCGCCGTCACCCTCAACAGCGGCACGATCGCGCTGACGTCGACGGCGACGCAGAACGTGAATACTCTGAACGGCAGCGGTATCTCGGTGATCGCGCTCGCGGGTGATTCGGTCATCAACAGCGGCAGCGTGGTCTATACCGGCACCGGCAATGTGGTCGGGATCAACGCGCAGGCGGTGGGCACTTCGAACGCGCTGACCATCAACAGCCGCGATATCACCGTGACCGGGAATGGCGGCTACGCGATCCTCGGATCCACGGTTGGTGCGGCTATCACGATCAACAGCACGGGTACGGTGAAGACCGTCGGCACCACGCGCTCTGCGGGCGGCAACCTGCGCCCGGCCGATGGCATCGACGCGATCAGCCAGACCGGCGCTATCACCGTCAACAATTCGGGCGCGATCTCGACGGCTGGCGCGAATGCGCGCGGCATTGCGATCGATGCGGGCCGCGCGATCCGCAACTTCGGGACGCCCAGCACGACCGCCAGCACCGCCGCGATCAAGGTCAGCAACACCGGCAGCATCGCCACGACCGGGAATACGGCCAACGGTATCAACATCTTGGCGGATGAGAACACCGTGGCGCTGTCGAGCACGGGCAGCGTGACAACAAGCGGAACGTCGTCGACCGCCATCAACGTCAGCGGCAGAAGCGTCACCGCGACGATCGGTTCGGCGACGGCGACGGGCACGATGGCCGATGCGGTGCGCCTCATCGCCAACGGGGCTGGGGCAACCTTCGTCGCGTCCATCACCGGCGCGGTTTCGGCTACGGATGGCAGCGGGTTGCTGATCGATTCGCAGGGCAGCGCGACTGTCAACATCGCCTCCGGCGCCACAGTTAGTGGTTCGGTCACGGGCATTAACGTCGCCAGCGGCACGAGCACAATCGTCAATGCGGGCACCATCGCGAGCCGTAGCGGCGTTGGCATTTTGACCCGCGGTGCGACCAGCCTGGATAATAGCGGCACGGTCACCGGAGGGACCGGTGGCGTCGCCATCCAACTGGGCGCGGCAAACGACACGGTTACGCTGCGCACCGGTTCGGTCGTCAACGGCACGATCGTGGGCAATGGCGGTGTCGACCAGGCGGTGCTGAACGGCACCGTCGGGGTGCAGACCACCGCGCAGACGGTCGCGGCGTTCAGTGGCTTCACCGGCCTGACGGTGGCCGGCGGTTATTGGACCGCGGGGGCGACGCCGAGCAGCTTCGCCAACGTCACCGTGAACAACGGCGCGACCCTTGAGGTCGCAGGCGCCACCACGGGCGGCCTGACCGGCGTTGTGGCGTCGAACTATGTCGCGGACGGCACGCTTGCAATCCGCTCGGCGGGCAATACCGGTGCGTCGGTGCTGGGCAACCAGACGGTGTCGGGCGCGGGCCGCGTGTTGTTTGTAGGCGGCACCTCGACCCTCGATGGCGTCAACAGCATCGGTACCACCGGCGGCCTCGCGGTCGACAATGGCGCGACCGTGGTGCTGACCGGCACGCAAAGCGGGATCGTCAACGTCCTGACGGGCGGTACGTTCTCGATCGGCAATGGCGGGACGTCGGGCCTGTTCACGGGCAATGCGAACGTCGCCGGTACGCTGATCGTCAACCGTGCGGACGACTATAATTTCGACGGCGCGCTGACGGGTGCGGGCACGCTGGTGAAGAATGGTGCGGGCAAGCTGACGCTGGGCACGGGCTATGCCTTCACCGGCACGACGAACATCCTGGGCGGTTCGATCAAGCTGGCGGGCACGGTGGCGCCGACCACCGAGCTCGATCTGAAGGGCACGGGCACGCTCGACTTCTCGGGCACGCGCCAGGTGGTGGCGGAGTTGCAGGGGAATAGCCCTGCGGCGAAGATCAGCGTGGCGCAGGGCGGCGCGCTGACCGTCAACCAGACGACCAGCACCGCCTTTGCAGGCGAGATCACCGGAGACGGTTCGCTGGCCAAGACGGGCAGCGGTACGCTCAACCTGACGGGCGCCAACACCTATACCGGGCCGACGACGGTCACGGGCGGCAAGCTGGCGGTCAACGGCAGCATCGTCTCGCCGGTCACGGTGTCGGGCGGCGGCAAGCTGGGCGGTACCGGCCGCGTCGGCAACGTCACGATCGGGGCGGGCGGCGCCTATGCGCCGGGTAACTCGATCGGCACGCAGAATGTCGCGGGCAATGTCGTGTTCGCAAGTGGGGCGACCTACGAGGTCGAAACCAATGCCGACGGGCGTTCGGATCGCATCATCGCAACGGGCACCGCGAACATCGCCACCAACACCACTGTCGCGGTGCTGGCCGAGGCGGGCAGCTACAATCGCCTGACCAGCTACAACATCCTGAGCGCCACGGGCGGCGTGACGGGCACGTTCACCAACGTGACTTCGAACTTCGCCTTCCTGACGCCGTCGCTCAGCTACACCGGCACGGCGGTGACGCTGCGCCTGTTGCGCAACGACGTGACCTTCGCGTCGCTGGCCCGCACGCCGAACCAGCTTGCGGTCGCCAATGCGATCGCAGCGCAGGGCTTCAGCGGGACGGTGTTCAATTCGGCGATCATGCTGTCGAACGCGGCGACCCCGAACGCGTATAACGAGCTGTCGGGCGAGCTGTTCGCGGCGGTGCCTTCGGTGCTGATCGATCAGTCGCGCCGGATCCGCGGTTCGGTGCTCGATCGCGCCGATACGCAGGGTGAAGGCTGGGGCATCTGGGGCCAGGCGGGCCGCGCGGGCATCGAGACCGACGCGACCGGCAACGTCGCGGCGACGGCGACCGATCGCACCACCGTGCTGTCGGGTGTCGATTACGGCATGGGCACATGGCGCGTCGGCCTGCACGCGGGCTATGTCGACAGCAATGTGGGGGTGAAGGGCCGCGCGAGCCAGGCGGACGTCCACACCAAGCTGGTCGGCGCTTATGGCCGCTGGTCGCAGGACAAGCTGACCGTCAAGGTCGGCGGCGACTATAGCTGGCATGACGTCGACACGACGCGCAGCATCTCGATCCCCGGCCTCAATGGCCAGCTGCGTTCGGGCTATGACGCGACGAGCCAGCAGCTGTTCGGCGAAGTCAGCTACGCGCTGATCGATGGCCCGGTGACCGCCGCGCCGTTCGGGGGCCTTGCCTACGTCCGCACCCACGCCGACCGCGCCGTCGAGACGGGCACGGCGGCCGCGCTGACGACGGCGAGCCGTACCCGCGACATCAAGCTGGCGACCGCCGGCTGGCATCTGGGCGGCTCCGCGCCGATCGGCACCGGGGCGACCCTGCTGCCGCACCTGACCGCATCGGCGCAATATGCCTGGGGCGACCTGCGTGGCGGATCGGTGTCGCAGTTCGGTGGCGCAGGCCAGGCCTTCGGCGTCTCGGGCGCACGTCTGGCGCAGGCGACCTACGGCCTCGACGGCGGCGTCGACGTCCAGTTCGGGCAGAACGTGAAGGCCGGCATCGACGGCTTCATGTCCACGTCGAAGGACTGGTCCGACTTCGGCGCCAACGTCTCGGTCAGCTTCGCCTTCTAAGCGACGCATCACTTCGGAGAGGAGGGCCGGTTCCGCACCAAGCGGGGCCGGCCTTTTTCATTGTCGAGGGCAGAATTCGCGACTTTCCGGGAAAGGCCGGTGATCGCCTCAGCGCATCATCCGGGTTTCCGTATCGCGCAAACTAATGTTTGCGTGCCCATCCACCCCGTCTAGGTTGCGGGCAAAGGAGCGCCGTTCATGGTGCCCGGGGGAGGATGCGAACATATGTCGGTCGGCGGAAAAGGCTTCTATCGCGGCTGGCTGGTCGTCGGGCTGGCGATGCTGGCATCGACACTGATCCTCGGCACCACCGCAATCGGCTTCGGCGCGTTCGTGAAGCCGGTGTCCGACGATCTGGGCGTGACGCGCGCGACCGTGTCGACCGGATATGTCGTAATGACCTTGGGCATGGCGGTGTTCGCGCCGATCGCGGGTCGGCTGACGATGCGGGTGCCCGTCCGTCTGCTGCTGATCCTGTCGGCGATCCTGACCGGCAGCGCGCTGATCGGGGTCGGGCTATCGACGAACCTCCTCCTCGACGCGGTGCTGATCGGTATTCCGGTGGCCTTCGGCTTCGCAGCGGGCGGCAATCTGTGCGGCTTTACCCTGATCGCACGCTGGTTCGAGCGGCGGCGCGGACGCGCGATGGCGATCGGGGCGATCGGGCAGGGGCTGGGCGGGCTGCTTGTCCTGCCGCCGCTGGCGCTCGCGATCGAACATTATGGCTGGCGCACCGCGCTGATGATCGCGGGCGCAATCGTGGCGGTGGTTCTGACGGCCGCGACCCTGCTCGTGCCCGAACACCCCGCGCCGGGCGAGATGGAGGCGGCCGGCGAGAAGATGGAGGCGACGGCGGCATCGACCGCGGCGGCCAACGATCCGGGTGCGCAGTGGACGATGGGCAGGCTGCTGTCGTCGGGTAATTTCTGGCTGATCGGTACGGCGGGCGCGATGCTGTTCGCGGTCGCGCAGGTTTTGGGAACGTCGATCGTGCCATTCGGGCAGGAAAAGGGCCTGACGCTGCTTCAGGCGACCACGCTGGTTTCGGCGATGACCATCATCTCGCTTCTTGCCAAGCTGGTGCTCGCGACCTTCGCGGACAAGATCGACCAGATCTGGCTGATGATCGGCGGTACGCTCGTTCTGGCCGGGGTGATGGCCGGGCTGACGACGGTGACGGGCTATGGACCGCTGCTGGCGATCTCGGTGGTCGGCGGGCTGTGCAACGGCATCTTCTTCCCCTTGTTCAGCATGATCTTCGCCAATTACTTCGGTAGCCGGGCTTATGGCACCGCGCTGGGCCTCGTTACGCCGGTCATTTCGATCGTGGCGGCGGCGCTCGTTCGTTACGCGAACGTGACCTACGATAAGGCCGGCAGCTACGATCCTGCCTTCCTGAGCATGGTCGGGGCGCTGGCGGTGTCGGCGATCCTGCTGTTCGTGGCGAGCCGGTTTCGGCAGAAGACAGCGTTGGCCTGAATCCCAACCCCTTCCTCGGCATCGGTAGCGGAGCGAAGCAATCCATTCCGAACTGCGGGGTGGACTGCCGCGTCGCCTTCGGCTCCTCGCAATGACGAGGATGGGGCGGGGAGGCTCAGGCTTGTTCCAACACCTCGTCGCGCAGCTTGCGCTTGAGGATCTTGCCCGGGCCGGAGAGCGGGAGCGAGGCGCGCCAGTCGATCGAGCGGGGAATCTTGTAGCCGGCGATATGCTGGCGACAGTGGGCCTGCATTTCCTCGGTGCTGACGGCCGCACCCGCGCGTAGCACGATCGCCGCGTGGACGCGCTCGCCCCAGCGCGGATCGGGCACGCCGATCACCGCGCATTGTGAGACGGCGGGATGCTTCGAAATCGCGCGTTCGACCTCGATCGAATAGATGTTCTCGCCGCCCGAGATGATCATGTCCTTGATCCGATCGACGACGTAAACGAAGCCGTCGGCGTCGACATAACCGCCGTCGCCCGTATAGAGCCAGCCGTCGCGCAGCGCCTTCGCCGTCTGTTCGGGGTCGTTCCAATAGCCGGGCATGACGGTTCCCGCACGGGCCACGATTTCGCCAACGACGCCCTGTTCAACCTCTTGACCCTGTTCGTCGTGGATCGCGATTTCGGCCCCCGGCATCGGCAGGCCGGCCGAGCGCAGGCGCGTGGTCTTGCCCGACACGTCATGATCGCGCGGGAGCAGCATCGTGAGGATCGGACCGGCCTCCGACTGACCGTAGAGCTGGACCGGGCCGCATTGCGGCAGCATCTTCATGAAGCGGCGCACGACCTCCTCCGGCATCGGCATCGCACCATAATAGAGCCGGCGGAGCGTGGGGAGCGTGCGTGGGTTGCGTTCGAGTTCGTCGAGAAAGGTGCCGACCATTGTCGGGACCAGATAGACATCGGTGATGCCGTGCCGCTCGATCGCGTCGATCACCGCGACCGCATCGAAACGCGGCAGCAGGACGTGGCAGCCGCCCACCGCGGTCACGGCGTGGACGAACAGGGCGTCGGCGACGTGGAACATCGGCGGGGCGTGGAGATAGCGCACCTCACTGGTGTCGGCGCCCAGTTCGGTCCACATGCCCAGCGAATTGAACATGTGGTTGGCGTGGGTCATCACCGCGCCCTTCGATCGGCCGGTGGTGCCGCCGGTGAAGAATATGCTCGCCGGATCATTTCCGTGGCGGTTGAGATCGTCCATGGGCGCCGCCTTCGCCTGCAGCGCGTCGATCGAGTGCGCTTGCCCGCGCATCGCAAGGGTGGGGACGCGCTTCGCGCCGGCATCGAAGGTGCGTTCGAGCAGGTCGGCACGGCCTGCATCGAACAGGATCAGCGACGGATCGCCCGTCTCCAGAAGCTCGGCCAATTCGGCTGGGTTGAGGCGGGTGTTGAGCGGTAGCAGGACCGCGCCGGCCCACGGTATCGCGAAGAAGGCGGAGAGATAGAGATCGCAATTGTCGGCGAGGATGGCGATGCGATCCCCCGGCCTGACGCCCTCGTCGCGCAATATGGCGGCGAAGCGCGCGATCAGATCGTGCAACTGGGCCCAGGTGAAGCTGCGGTCCTCGCACATCAAGGCGATCTCGCCGCCCCGGCGGCGCGCGTTGGACCGGATCGACAAGGTCGCCTGCATCCGTCTCTCTCCCGTGGCGATATCTTGTGATCGTCCGCCTGTACCGATGGGTTTGACCACGCCCCCTTGCACTGTCAAGCAAGCGACCGTCGAGAGAATGAGGGGAGGGGATGATGCGTCGGCTGACGTCACATGCGGCCGGAGGGCCGAAGACGCTGGTGTTGGACGACGCGCCCGATCCGGTCGCGGGCACCGGGCAGGTGCTCGTGCGGATCGCCGCCTGTTCGGTCAACTATCCCGACAGCCTGATCATCGAGGACAAGTATCAATATAAGCCCGAACGCCCCTTCGCGCCCGGGTGCGAGATTGCCGGCGTGATCGAGGCGGTGGGCGCGGGCGTGGCTACGGGCGGGACTGGCCACAAGGTCGGCGACCGGGTGATGGCGATGAGTGGATGGGGCGGCATGGCCGATCGGATCGCGATCCCGGCCGCGGCCGCCTGGGCCATCCCCGACGCGATGCCGTTCGAACACGGCGCGGCGTTCATCATGACCTACGGCACCGCTTATCATGCCCTGGTGCAGCGGGCGGCGGCGAAGCCGGGGGAGACGCTGCTGGTGATGGGCGCGGCGGGCGGCGTGGGGCTGGCGGCGGTCGAGATCGGTGCGGCGCTGGGACTCAAAGTCGTCGCGGGAGTGTCCAGCGACGCGAAGCTGGCGATCGCGCGGGGCTATGGCGCGGTTGACGGCTTCGTCTATCCGCGCGGGCCGCTGGACAAGGATGGAAAGCGCGCGTTGGCTGCACGGGTGAAGGCGCTGTGTCCGGACGGGATCGATATGGTGATCGATCCGGTCGGCGGCGACCTGACCGAGGCGGCGATACGGGGCCTGAACTGGGGCGGGCGGCTGCTGATCGTCGGGTTCCCCGCAGGCATCGCGGCGATTCCGGCGAACCTGCTGCTGCTCAAGGGCGCGGCGGCGATAGGGGTGTTCTACGGCCACTTCACCGAGATCGAGCCCCAGGTCGACGCGTCGAACATGAAGGCGCTGCTCGATCTCTATAGCGCCGGCAAGCTCAGGCCACCGATCAGCGCGCGTTATCCGCTGGAGCATGGCGCCGCAGCGATCGCGGCGCTGTCCGATCCGGCCGCCCACGGCAAGATCATCGTCGAGGTCGCATGAGCGATATCGACGAACAGTCGCTCGCGCGATGGAAGTGCGATGCGCTCAACCTCACGAGATTCCAGCTTCGGCTGGGATGACGGCCAAGGCCAAGGCCGCGCTTGACTCCATCCCGCAAGTGAGTGCCCATTGGCGACATGACGCCCGGAGAGGCGCGGACCTAGGAGCGGAGACGGGCGATGACGGACTATCCGATGTTGATCGACGGCAAGCTGATTGCGGGCGGAGAGGCGCTCGACGTCATCAACCCGGCGACGGGCGAAGCGTTCACCAAGGTCGCCCGCGCCTCCGAAGCGGATTTCATGGGGGCGATCGCAGCGGCCAAGCGCGCGCAGAAGGGCTGGGCCGCGACCCCGCTCGATGAGCGCCGCGCCAAGTTGCTCGAACTCGCCGACTATATCGATGCCAATGCCGACAGGATCGCGCGCACGCTGGTGATGGAACAGGGCAAGCCGCTGGGCGAGGCGCAGATGGAAGTCGGCTTCGCGCCTGCCTTCATCCGCTATTTCAGCGAGCAGAGCCTCGATCCCGAAGTCGTGCAGGACGACGCCGACTATCTGATCGAGATGCATTACAAGCCGCTGGGCGTGGTCGCGGGGATCACGCCCTGGAACTTCCCGTTCCTGATCGGGGTGTACAAGCTGGCGCCCGCGCTGTTGCTGGGCAACGCCTTCATCTGGAAGCCCGCGCCGACGACGCCGGTGACGGCGCTGATCCTCGCCGAGGCGCTGAACAAGATTTTCCCGGCGGGTGTGGTCAACATCGTGATCGACAAGAACGAACTTGGTCACATCCTGACCAACCATCCCGATGTCGCGAAGGTCAGCTTCACCGGGTCGACCGCGACGGGTCGCAAGGTGATGGAGGCGGCGGCATCGTCGCTCAAGCGGCTGACGCTGGAACTGGGCGGCAACGATGCGGGCATCGTCCTGCCCGACGCAGACATCAAGAAGACCGCGCAGCGCGTGACGGGCAGCGCCTTCTTCAACGCGGGGCAGGTGTGCATCGCGCTCAAGCGACTCTACGTCCACCGCTCGATCTACGATCAGATGTGCGACGCGCTGGCCGAGGAGGTCGGGCTGCTCGCGGTCGGCGACGGGCTGGAGCAGGGGACGCGCGTCGGCCCGCTGCAGAATGCGATGCAATATGAGAAGGCGACCCGCTATCTCGATGCGGCGGCGGCCGATGGGCGGATCATCGTGGGCGGCAAGCGCAAGGAAGGCGCGGGTTACTTCGTCGAGCCGACTTTGGTGCGTGACATCGCCGACGGCTCCGCGCTGGTCGACGAGGAACAGTTCGCGCCGATCCTGCCGATAATCGCGTTCGACGAGATCGACGAGGTGATCGATCGCGCCAACTCGTCCGAATATGGGCTGGGCGGATCGGTATGGTCCGAGGACGTGGCGGCGGCGGACGCGGTCGCGGCGCGGATGGACAGCGGCACGATCTGGATCAACCACCACACCCATTTCGGCCCGCACATCCCTTTCGCGGGCGCCAAGCAATCGGGCATCGGCACCGAATTCGGACGCGAAGGCATGTTGGAGTTTTCGCAGCGCTCGGTCGTGAGCCGGATGCGGGGCTAGTTCCAACCCTCCCCCGCCAGGGGGAGGTGGCGCTGAAAGCGACGGAGGGGGAGGGCACGACGCATAACGAGTTGGCTGCTTCCTCCCCCTCCGTCAGCTACCGCTGACACCTCCCCCTGGCGGGGGAGGATGAGCTAGAGACCTTCACCACCACCGACTGCGCGTGGGAAAGGCGGCGCGCGACCGAGCAGATGGGCCTTCTCAGAAGGCCGGGATCACCGCACCCTTGTAACGCTGCTCGATGAACGCCTTCGTCTCGGGGCTGCGGAGCGCCGCGACCAGCTTCACGACGCGCGGATCGTCCCGCGCGCTTTCGGGGCCGACGACGAAGTTGACATAGGGGCTGTCCTTACCCTCGATCACGAGCGCGTCCTGACCGGGGCGCAGCTTCGCCTCCAGCGCGTAATTGGTGTTGATCAGGGCCAGATCGACCTGATCGATCACGCGGGGCAGGGTGGCGCCCTCCAACTGCTTGAACACATATTTGTGCGGGTTTTCGGCGATGTCGCGGGGCGATGCCGTCATGCCCGCGCCGGGCTTGAGTTTGATCAGGCCCGCTTTCTGGAGGAGGATCAAGGCGCGGCCGCTGGTGCTGGCATCGTTGGGGATCGCGATGGTCGCGCCGTCGGGCACGTCCTTGAGCGTCTTCCATTTCTTCGAATAGCCGCCGAGCGGCTCGACATGGACGCCCGCGATCGTGACGAGATTGGTGCCGCGCGCCTTGTTGAACTCGGCAAGGTAGCTTTCGGTCTCGAAATAGCTGACCGCGATGCGGCCTTCGGCGACCTGCACGTTGGGCTGCACATAATCGTTGAACACGCGGATATCGAGTTTCAGCCCGTCCCTGGCGAGACCGGGCTTCACCGCCTCGAGGATCTCGGCGTGGGGCACGGCGGTCGCGGCGACCGTCAGCGTGTTGGGATCGGCGGGGGCGGCGTCCTTCTTGCAGCCGGCGAGCGCAAGTGCTGCGAAGGCGATGAGGGCGAGAGAGCGCATGGGCGGACTTTCTATCGGCGGCTGAAATGACGGACGAGGCGATCGCCCGCCATCTGAAGCAATTGGACGAGGATCAGCAAGAGGACGACCGTGACGATCATCACGTCGGTCTGGAACCGTTGATAGCCGAAGCGGATCGCGAGATCGCCAAGCCCGCCCGCGCCAACCACGCCGGCCATCGCGGTGAAGGAGACGAGCGCGACCGCGGTGACGGTGATACCGGCGAGAATCCCCGGCATCGCCTCCGGGATCAAAGCGCGCAGGACGAGGTCACGCGTCGTGGCGCCCATCGCGGTGACCGCTTCGATCGTGTCGCGCCCGACCTCGCGCAGCGCCAGTTCGACGAGGCGCGCGAAGAAGGGCGCGGCGGCCACGACCAGAGGCGGGATCGCGCCGACGACGCCGAGCGATGTGCCGACGAGCGCAACCGTGAGCGGGATCATCACGATCAGCAGGATGATGAAGGGCACCGATCGCAGCAGGTTGACGACCAGCGACAGCCCCAGATGCGCGACGCGGTTCGCCCAGACCTGTCCAGGACTGGCGAGGAACAGGACGACGCCGAGCGGGAGTCCGATGGCGACGGTGAGGATCAGCGAGCCGGAGAGCATCGCGAGCGTGTCGAGCGTGGCCTGGCCGATGTCGGACCAGTCTATCGAATCGAAGTCGATCATGACACCGCTCCGTAGGTGGCGAGCGCCGCGACGGCGGCTTCGGCATCGCCGGTGACGCCGAGGGTCAACTGGCCGTAGCGCCCCTGCCGGAAGCGGCCGATATGGCCGCCGAGGACGACGAGATCGACCCCGGTCTCGCGCGCGACGCGGGTGAGGACCGGCTGGGCGATGGCATCGCCTTCGAAGGTGAGGCGGACGACGCGGCCGGGGAAATCGGCGTGATCGGCATGCCCTTCGCCGGCTTGGGCGAGCAGACGGCGGGTTTCGGCGGCTTGCGGGCGCAGGAAGATGTCGGCGACGGGGCCGGTTTCGACAAGGCGGCCGGCATCGAGCACGGCGACGCGATCGCACACCTCGCGCACCACCTCCATTTCGTGCGTGATCATCACGATGGTGAGGCCGAGATCGCGGTTGAGATCGGCGATGAGGGACAGGATGTCGCGCGTGGTTTCGGGATCGAGCGCGCTGGTCGCCTCATCGCACAGCAGGATGCGCGCGTCCCCAGCGATGGCGCGCGCAATGCCGACGCGCTGCTTCTGCCCGCCCGAAAGCTGGCCCGGATATTTGTGGCCGTGGGCGGCGAGACCGACCCGATCGAGCAGATCGGCGACGCGCGCCTTGCGGGCGTCGGCGGGGACGCCCGCGATGCGCAGCGGCAGCGCCATATTGTCCGCAACGGTGGCCGAGGAGAGCAGGCCGAATTGCTGGAAGATCATGCCGACCCGCCGGCGCAGCGCGCGCATATCGGCGGGCCGGGCGGCGCCGACATCCTGTCCGTCGACCACCACGCGCCCGCTGCTGGGGCGTTCGAGGCCGTTGATCAGGCGGACCAGCGTGGATTTGCCCGCGCCCGACCGGCCAATGACGCCGAAAATCTCGCTGGCGGCGATCGACAGGGTCACGTCGTGAAGCGCGGGAAGGCCGCCGGTCGTGAACGTCTTGGCGACCGATTCGAACTGGATCATCGGTGGCTCTTTATACTATCATATTGGTAGGAAATAGCGTTCGTTCCCCATCTTCTAGCAGATGCGCCGAACCCCGCCAGCGGTGCTGTGCCTTTTGGGACACGCTCTGTTTCAAATTGTTGCGAGTGACTTGCAGTAGCTTGTGTGAGAAGCTACTCGCCACGCTTTCCAAATATCGATCGCGGAGTGAGACATGAAGACGTCGTTGGCGTTGCTGGCGGGTTGTGCGGGGCTGGTTGCCGCACCGCTGTGGGCGCAGGAAGCGTCTGACGATATCATCGTCACCGCGCAGCAGGCGCAGAAACAGGTCGTCAGCGACGGCAATCTGGGCGTGCTGGGCAACAAGAGCGCGCTCGAAACGCCGTTCAACGTCACGACCTATACCGCGCAGCTGGTGCTCGATCAGCAGGCCGAGACGATCGGCGACGTGCTGAAGAACGAACCTTCGGTCCGCACCGCGCAGGGCTTCGGCAACCAGGCCGAACTGTTCGTGATCCGCGGCTTCGCGCTCAGCGGCGATGATGTGGCGATGGACGGGCTGTTCGGCATCACGCCGCGCCAGCTGGTCTCGCCCGAACTCTATGAGAGCATCCAGGTGCTGAACGGCGCCAACGCCTTCCTGTTCGGCGCGGCGCCCAGCGGCACCGGCACGGGCGGCGGCATCAACCTGATCCCCAAGCGCGCCGAAAAGACGCTGTTCCGCGCCACCGCCAGCTATGGCGCCGACAGCATCTTCGGCGGCAATTTCGATGCGGGCACCCGCTTCGGCGAGGAGGACAGCTTCGGCATCCGCGTGAACGGCGTGTACCGTCGCGGCGACACCGCAATCGACAATGACAAGCGCCGCGTCGGCGTGCTGGGCGCGAGCTTCGATTTCCGTCGCGGGCCGGGCCGATTCTTCTTCGACTTCGGTTATGAGAACCAGCAGGCGTTCCAGCCGCGTCCGCAGGTACGCCTGCTCAACACCGGCGTCGCCGTGCCGCGCGTGCCCGACGCGAACAACAATTATGGCCAGCCTTGGTCCTTCACCAAGCTGCGCGACATTTATGCGCTGGCGCGCGTCGAGGTCGACGTGGTCGACAATGTGATGGTCTATGCCGCCGCCGGCATCCGCGACGGGCGCGAGGATGGCGAATATTCGACCGTGACCGTCACCAACGCGACCACCGGCGCCGGAACCGGCGCGCGCCTGTTCGTGCCGCGCAAGGACAACAACCAGAGCGGGCAGGCTGGCATTCGCGGCAAGGTGAGCTTCGCGGGGATGAGCCACGAGTTCAACGCGGGCGGATCGATCAACCTGCAGAGCAACCGCAATTCGTTCCGATCGGGCACCTTCCCGGCGGCGGTGCGCCCGTGCAGCACCGCGACGACGGTGTTCTGCACCAATCTCTACACGCCGGTTTATGTCGCCAAGCCGGCCGATGCGCCGACGACCACCGGCGGCAGCCTGACCGATCTGCCGCGCGTGTCGAAGAATGCGTTCAGCAGCCTGTTCCTGTCGGACACGATCGGCTTTGCGGACGATCGCGTTCTTTTGACCGTGGGCGCGCGGCGCCAGCATCTGAACGTCGAAGCCTATGACCGGGCGACCTTCCGCCGCACGTCGAACTATACCAAGACGGTGACGACCCCGGTGGTCGGCCTCGTCGTGCGGCCGACCGAGCGGATTTCGATCTACGCGAACCGCGTCGAGGCGCTGGCGCAGGGGCCGACCGCGCCTGTGACCGCCGCGAACGTCGCGCCGGGCACGATCTTCCCGCCGTTCCGGTCGAAGCAGTATGAAGTCGGCGGCAAGGTCGCGATCCGCGGGCTGACCGCGACGCTGGCGCTGTTCCAGACCAAGCAGCCGAGCGCGCTGAGCCAGACCAACCCGGCCAATCCGGGCACCGTGCTGTTCAGTGTCGATGGCGAGCAGCGCAATCGGGGCATCGAGTTCAGCTTCAACGGCGAACCGACCGACTGGCTGCGCCTGATCGGCGGCGGCACGATCGTCGACGCCAAGCTGCGCAAGACCGCCAACGGCACCAATGACGGCAACGATGCGGTGGGCGTTCCGGGCTATCAGCTCAATGTCGGCTTCGAAGTCGTCCCGCCCTTCCTGAAGGCCGCGACCTTCACCGGCCGCGTGGTGCGGACCGGCAAGCAATATGTCGATCCGACCAATCTGCAGCGGCTCGACAGCTGGACCCGCTTCGACGTGGGCATGCGGTACGTGGTGGTCGCCGATGGCCATCCCGTGACGCTGCGCCTGAGCGCGGAGAATATCGACAATCGCCGCTACTGGTATTCGGCGTTCGGCAGCAATCTGGTACAGGGCCAGCCCCGCACGGTGAAGGCGTCGGCAACGTTCGAGTATTGATCCGATGACCAACGGAACGATCAAGGCCTGGTATCTCGTCCACAAGTGGACGAGCCTGATCTGCACGGCGTTCCTGCTGATGCTGTGCCTGACGGGCCTGCCTTTGATCTTCCATGAGGAGATCGACAAGGCGCTGGGCGAGAGCAAGGTGCTGCCGGCGATGCCGGGGGTGCCGAACCATGACCTCGATCAGATGCTGGCGGCGGCCAAGCGCCTCTATCCGGGCGAGCGGCCGCTGTTCCTGAGCTTCGACGACGATCGCCCGGTGGTGAACATCACCACCGGGCCGACCGCGCGGGCGACGCGCAAGGAAATGCATATCACCCCGATGGACTTGCGCACGGCCAAGCCGGTGGGGGAGATCGACGAAGGCGGGGTGATGGGTTTCATCCTGCGCCTGCATGTCGATATGTTCCTGTCCCTGCCGGGGGAATTGTTCCTGGGGTTCATGGGCTTCCTGTTCTGCGTGGCGACGGTTTCCGGCGTCGTCCTCTACGCGCCGTTCATGCGGAAGCTGGATTTCGGGACGATGCGCTGGTCGAAAAGCCGGCGGGTGCGCTGGCTGGACATGCACAACATGCTGGGCATCGTCACGCTCGCCTGGGTGATGGTCGTCGGGCTGACCGGCGTGATCAACACGCTGAGCGATCCGCTGGTCAACGTGTGGCGCAGCGACCAACTGGCGAAGCTGACCGCGCCTTATCAGGGGCTGCCGCCGGTGCCTGTTGCGCGGTTCGGTTCGGTGCAGGCGGCGGTGGATACCGCGAAGGCCGCAGCGCCCGGCACGACGCCGCAGTTCATCGCCTTCCCCGGCGTGCGTTTCACCAGCGAGCATCATTTCGCGGTGTGGCTGCGCGGGGCGACGCCGGCGACCAAGCAGATCCACACGCCCGCTTTGATCGACGCGCAGACCGGCAAGCTGACCGCTATGGCGCACATGCCGTGGTATATGCTGGCGCTGCGCCTGTCGCAGCCGCTGCACTTCGGCGATTATGGCGCGATGCCGCTCAAGATATTGTGGGCCTTGCTCGATATCGGGGCGATCGTGATTCTGGGGAGCGGCCTCTATCTGTGGATCGGGCGGCGCGCCGGATCGATCGAGGCGCGCATCCGCGAGGTGCGCAGCGGCGCGGCGCTGGCGCCGGTGGCGGCCGAATGAAGCAGGTTCGCCTGAAGCCGGGGCACAAGACCGCGCTCGCCATCTTTGCGGTGCCGATGCTGCTGGCGCTGCTCAGCACGATCGGGTTGATCGTCGGTCTGCTCGGCGACGGATGGGAGGACGTACTCGCGTGGATCGGCCTTGCCGCGCCGGTTGCGGCCGCTTTCTGGGCATGGCAGCGTCGGCGTTGATGATCGCGCGCCTGTCTTTCGGCCTTGCTGCCTTGTGCTGCGCCGCTTCCGTTGAAGCAGGCTGCGCGCGTGGTGAAACCACGCAGCTCACCGCCGAACTGTTCCTGGGCGCGAGCAACAAGGCGGGGCCGATCGCAGACGCCGACTTTACCGACTTCCTCGATCGCGAAGTAACGGCCCGTTTCCCCGAGGGGTTGACCGTCCTCGATGCGCAAGGGCGGTGGATGAACAAGGCAGGCCGTGTGACGCGCGAGCCGAGCAAGCTGCTGATCCTCGTCCTGCCCGGACGCGAGGATGACCGGACGAAGGTGAGCGCGATTGCGAAGGCGTATAATATGCGCTTCGACCAGCAATCGGTGCTCGTGACGTTCGAGGATCGCTGCGTGTTGTTTGAGAACGGGCGCCCCTAACCACCACTTCGTCATTGCGAGGAGCCGAAGGCGGCGCGGCAATCCATTCCGCAGTCCGGAGTGGATTGCTTCGCTACGCTCGCAATGACGAGTTGAAGAGGAGAGGGCGGCGGGTTAGGGCGGGGCATGGTTCGCTTTTCGTTCTGCGGTCACGATCTGCTTGCGCTGCCCGAGGGGGCAGCCTTTTGCGCCGCGACGCGCACCTTGCTGGTCGCCGATCTGCATCTCGAAAAGGGCAGCGCCTATGCCGCGCGCGGGCAGATGCTGCCGCCCTACGATTCGATCGAGACGTTGCGCCGGATCGACGCGCTGATCGCGAAGACCGAGGCGCGGACTCTCGTGTGTCTGGGCGACAGCTTCCACGATCGCGGGGGAGTTGCGCGGCTGGAGGGGGAAGCGCGAGCGGCGCTGGTGCGGATGGCGGGCGAAGTCGACTGGGTGTGGATCGTCGGCAATCACGACGCCGAGATCGTCGATCCGCCGGCCGGCCGGGTGCTGGCCGAAGCGACGTTGGGCGATGCGATCCTGCGCCACGCGGCCGACCCGCGCGATCCGCGCCCCGAGATTTCGGGGCATTATCACCCGAAATATATCGTGACGTTGCGCGGGCGGCGGGTGTCGCGGCCCTGCTTCGTGGTGGGGCGGACGAAGTTGATCCTGCCGTCCTTCGGTGCGTTCACGGGCGGGATGGACGCGGCCGACCCCGCGATCCTGCGCGCGGTGGGCCGCGATGCGCGCGCGCTGGTGCCGGTGGCGGAGCGGTTGCTGGACTTTCCGCTGGCGGCTTGAGGCATAAGACTCGTCATTGCGAGCGGAGCGAAGCAATCCATTCCGAACTGCGGAGTGGATTGCCGCGTCGCCTTCGGCTCCTCGCAATGACGAGGATTATGGGGCGAGCTTTGCTCGAAATCCCGCCATCCGCCGCACCGCTCCGTCGATCGTGGCGTCGTCCTTGGCGTAGCAGAGGCGGACGATCGAGGTGATCGGGTCGCTCTCGTAAAAGGCCGACATCGGGATCGAGACGACCCCGGCCTCATGCGCCATGCGTTCAGCGAAGGTGACGTCATCCAGCGCGATCCCAGAGGCCGCGAGGTCGATCGAGACGAACCACGTCGCGTCGGACGGCAGGACCGTGAACCCCGCGCCGCGCAGCCCGCCGACCAGTCGGTCGCGCGCTGCGGCGAATCCGCCGCGCATCGAATCGAACCATCCGTCGGGCTTGGCCAGCCCTTCGGCGACCGCCCATTGCAGATTGGGCGGGGTGGTGAAGGTGAGGAACTGGTGCGCCTTGGCGATGACGCCCGCGAGCGCCATGTCGGCGATCAGCCAGCCGACCTTCCAGCCGGTCAGCGCGAAGATCTTGCCCGCAGAGCCGATCTTCACGGTCAGTTCGCGCATGCCGGGCATGGCGATCAGCGGGATATGATCGGGGCCAAAGCGGACATGTTCCCACACCTCGTCGCACAGGGCGATGATGCCATCGGCGACGCAACGGTCGGCGATGGCGGTGAGGGTTTTGCGGTCGAACATCGTGCCGGTCGGGTTGACCGGATTGTTGACGATGATCAGCCGGGTCCGCGCGGTGATCGCGGCATCGAGATCGGCGGGGTCGAGTCGCCATGTCGGCGGCTGGAGGCGGATCGTGCGCACCACGCCGCCCGCGCGGCGGACGAGCGGGGCATAGGCGTCGTAGAGCGGCTCGATCAGGATTGCTTCGTCATCGGGCGAAAGGATTGCGAAGATCGCGGCGGCGATCGCCTCGGTCGCGCCCGAGGTGACGACGACCTCGGACAATGCGTCGAAATCCACGCCCTGATGGCGGCGATAATGGTCGGCGATCGCGTGGCGCAGTTCGGGCAGGCCCGCCATCGGCGGATACTGGTTCGACCGGGTCAGCAGCGCATCGGCCGCCGATTCCAGGATATCGAGCGGGCCGGGGGCGTCGGGGAAGCCCTGCCCCAGATTGATCGCGCCGGTTTCGCGGGCGATCGCGGACATTTTTTCGAAAATGGTGGTCGGCAGGCCCGAATAGATCGGGTTCATGCGATCTTCTTGGGCGCCTTGATCCGGTGCCACACGAACCAGATCACGCCCACGAGGATCACGCCGACGACGACGAAGTCGAGTTGGTGGAGCAGGCCGCTGAGGCGCGGATCGGTGCGCCACTGATCACCCAGCTTCATGCCGACCCAGGCCAGGCCGAAGCACCACGGCCACGATCCAATGAAGGTGTAGAGGTGAAAGCGGAACAGGTTCATCCGCGCGACGCCTGCCGGGAAGGCGATGAAGCTGCGGATCGCGGGGAGCAGGCGGCACACGAGCACGGTGAGATCGCCCCAGCGACCGAAGAACCTTTCGGCGCGATCGAGGTCCGAATGGCTCATCAGGATATATTTGCCCCAGCGATCGACCACCGCGCGGCCGCCGCGCTTGCCCAGTTCATAGGCGAAGATCGATCCGACGTTGCAACCGATCGCGCCGGCAGTCGCCGCCATGTACAGATTGAAGTCGCCGGTCGACACCAGATAGCCCGCAAACGGCATGATGATTTCGGACGGGAGCGGGATGCACGCGCTCTCGATCGCCATCAGGATGATGATGCCCCAATAGCCGCCGCGCAGGATGACCGCGATGATGAAAACCGCGCAGGCGGCGATGATGTCGTGAAGCATGAGGCGCGACTGTAACGACCGAAATGCCGCGATCAACGGCGATTATGTTTCCGCGCGATTACCCGCCGTCTGTTTCGTCATCCCGGCGAGAATCCTTTTCTATCCTCCCCCGCCGCGCTCCCTGGCGGGGGAGGATCAATCTGTGAGCCCCAAAACGAAAAGACCCCGCCGGGGCGGGGTCTTCGTGAAATGGTGCGGAGCGTACGGCTTATTCGGCCGGGGCCGCCTCGTTGCCGCCTTCGGCCGGGGCGGTGGCATTGTCGCCGCCTTCGGCCGGAGCAGGCGCTGCGTCTTCGGCAGGCGCCGCCGGCATCGGCAGCGGGCTGGGCGATTGCTGATTCAAATAAGCGATGATGTTGGCGCGATCTTCGGGCTTCGAAAGACCCGCGAAGGTCATCTTGGTGCCCGGAGCGAACGCCTTCGGGCTCTTGAGCCACTGGCTCAGATTGTCCCAGTTCCAGGTGCCGCCCTTGCCCGCGAGCGCATCCGAGAAGGCGAAGCCACGGCCCTTGCCGACCGGTTCACCCAGAACATGATACAGATTCGGGCCGAGGGCATTCGGGCCGCCCTGCGTGGCGTTGTGGCAGGCCGCGCACTTCTTGAACACGTCGGCGCCCTTGGCCGGATCGGCGCTGGCGAGGTAGAATTCGATCGGCTTTTCGGCGGCGGCGCCGCCTTCGGCGCCCTCTTCCTCGACGCCTTCGACGACATAGCCCATCTTTTCGGGCCGTTCGGCGTGGAAATACTCACCCGACAGGATGGAGAGGCCAAGGGCCGCAATGCCGCCCGCAAGCGCCCAGCCGGCCATAGTATTCGCGCGATCGTCCATCTTGCCCCTCGAAAATCCCTGGTCCCGCGCGTCACCGCACGAGAAACGCGCTCGCTTTATAATCGGTTGGATGCGTCCGCAAGCCAGAAGGACGGCAAATTGCTGCGCTGCGGCTTGCGATGCGCCCAACGCGGCCCTAACGCTCGCGCCCCATGCAGAATTATCCCGCCCCAGCACAGGCGCTTGTCGCGCGCATGACCACCGAAGCCGCCGCCGATACGAGTCGCGCCGTCGCGTTTCAGGGGGCGCCGGGCGCGAATTCGCATCGCGCGGTGCTCGAAGCCTTTCCCGACGCGCTGCCGTTGCCTTGTTTCAGCTTCGAGGACGCGATCGATGCGGTTCGCGAGGGGCGCGCCGACTGTGCGGTGATTCCGATCGAGAATTCGCTCAACGGCCGGGTCGCCGACATGCATTTCCTGCTGCCCGAATCCGGCCTGGTCATTACCGGTGAGCATTTCATGGCGATCCGCCACACGCTGATGGCGATTCCCGGCCACACGCAGATCACCGAAGCGATGAGCCACCCGCAGGCGCTGGGTCAGTGCCGCCACTGGCTGCGCGGGCAGGGGATCACGCCGATCGCCTATCCCGACACGGCCGGCGCTGCGGCTTTGGTGGCGGAAATGGGGGAGGTGCATGTCGCGGCGCTCGCCCCGCACCTATCGGCCGAACTCTATGGTCTCGACGTCGTCGTCGAGGACGTGGCCGACGCCGAAGACAATATGACCCGCTTCGTCGTTCTCGCGCTCAACGGGCCGGAAACGCCGCCGGGCAATGGCCCGGTGATGACCAGCTTCCTGTTCGAAGTGAAGAATATCCCCGCCGCGCTCTACAAAGCGCTGGGCGGCTTTGCGACCAACGGGGTCAACATGACCAAGCTGGAAAGCTATCAGCGCGGCGCGACCTTCTCGGCGACCGAATTCTACGCCGATATCGAAGGCCATCCGGATGAAGCGCCGGTGCGTCGCGCGCTGGAGGAACTGGCGTTCCATACGAAATGGGTGCGCGTTCTCGGCACCTATCCGCAGGCGCGGGCGCGGATCCTGGGTTAAGGCTGCCCTTGCCTCCCGTGCCCACCAATTCTATCGGCGGGCGCTTCGAGATAAGAGGAGCCTCGGCGATGCGCGCATTCATCTTTCCCGGCCAGGGTAGCCAGGCCGTCGGCATGGGCCAGGCGCTGGCCGATGCCAGCCCGATCGCGCGCGAGGTTTTTCAGGAGGTCGACGATGCGCTCGGCCAGAACCTGTTCCGCCTGATGGTGGAAGGGCCGGCCGACGAACTGACGCTGACCGAGAATGCGCAGCCCGCGATCATGGCGAACGCGGTCGCCACCCTGCGCGTGCTGCAAAAGGAAGGCGGCATCAGCCTGCCCGACAAGGCGGCGTTCGTCGCCGGGCACTCGCTGGGCGAATATAGCGCCTTGTGCGCCGCCGATGCTTTCGACCTCGCGACCACCGCGAAGCTGCTGAAGCTGCGCGGCCAATCGATGCAGGCGGCGGTGCCGGTCGGCGTCGGCGCGATGGCGGTGTTCCTTGGCCTCGACTTCGAAGGCGCGCGCGCCGTCGCCGAGGAGGCCGCACAGGGCCAAGTCTGTCAGGCTGCCAACGACAACAGCAACCGCCAGGTCGTCGTGTCCGGCCACAAGGAAGCCGTCGAGCGCGCGATCGAGATCGCCAAGGCCAAGGGCGCGCGCCGCGCGATGCTGCTGCCCGTGTCTGCGCCGTTCCACTGCGCGCTGATGCAGCCAGCCGCCGATGCCATGGCCGCCGCTTTCCGCGACAATCATGCGCAGGCGCCGCTGGTGCCGGTCTATGCCAACGTCACGGCATCGCCCACGGCCGACCCGGCCGAGATCGTCCGCCTGCTCGTCGATCAGGTGACGGGCACGGTGCGCTGGCGCGAAAGCGTCGCGGCGATGGCGGCGGGCGGCGTCGATCATTTCATCGAGTTCGGCGGCAAGGTCGTCGGCCCGATGGTCAAGGACATAACCGATCAGGCGACCGCGACGAGCATCGTCACAATGGCCGATATCGAAGCGCTGGCGGCTTCGTTGTAATTCAATAAACCCGTCGTCCCCGCGAAGGCGGGGATCCATCCGGTCTCTCCGCGAGGAAAGGCGCTGGATAGGCCCCCGCCTTCGCGGGGGTGACGATAGAGAGAAGTGGAACCGGCATGTTTGATCTGACGGGAATGACCGCGCTGGTGACCGGCGCTTCGGGCGGAATCGGCTCGGCGATCGCAAAGGCTCTGGTCGCGCAGGGCGCCAAGGTCGCGCTGTCGGGCACCAATGCCGACAAGCTGAGCGCGGTTGCGGCCGAGATTGGGGGCGATACCGTGATCCTCCCGTGCAACCTTGGCGATGCCACCGCGGTCGACGCATTGGTGCCGCAGGCGGTCGAGGCGCTGGGTGGAAAGCTCGACATTCTCGTCAACAATGCGGGCGTCACCCGCGACAATCTGATCATGCGGATGAAGGATGACGAGTGGGATCAGGTGATCTCGGTCAACCTGGAGGCCGCGTTCCGCCTGATCCGCGCGGCGACCAAGCCGATGATGAAGGCGCGCCACGGCCGCGTCATCACGATCACGTCGGTCGTGGGAACGACCGGCAATCCGGGGCAGGCCAATTACGCCGCGTCGAAGGCGGGCCTGGTCGGCATGTCGAAGGCGCTGGGGCAGGAGCTGGCGAGCCGCAACATCACCGTCAACTGCGTCGCCCCCGGCTTCATCCGGTCGGCGATGACCGACGTGCTGCCCGACGCGCAGAAGGACGCGCTGCTCACCAAGATCCCGGCCGGCAAGCTGGGCGAGGGCGACGACATCGCCGCCGCCGTCGTCTATCTCGCCAGCCGGGAAGCGGCCTACGTCACCGGGCAGACGCTCCACGTCAACGGTGGCATGGCGATGATTTGATCCACCTTGCAATCCAGGCCCACGGCTCGCAAGGGCCGACAGTTCGGGATTGGATTGCCGCGTCGCCTCCGGCTCCTCGCAACGACGAGGTGGGGAGGTTGGGCGTTCACACACTCTTGCAAGCGTAACTTGGCCCCGTTAGTGCGGAGCCAACAATTCGAAGGAAGGCTACCCAAATGAGCGAGACCGCCGAGCGCGTTAAGAAGATCGTCGTCGAGCATCTCGGCGTCGAAGCCGAGAAGGTCACCGAAGAGGCGAGCTTCATCGACGATCTGGGCGCCGACAGCCTCGACATCGTCGAGCTGGTCATGGCGTTCGAAGAGGAATTCGGCGTCGAAATCCCCGACGATGCGGCTGAGAAGATCACGACCGTCAAGGACGCGATCGCCTACATCGACGCCAACAAGGACTGATATTCCCGCGTTCCGAAGCACGCCTCCCCTTGCGGGACCGGCGTCCAGGACCGACATCAACGGCTCCCCGACCCCGGATAACCGGATGGACGGGGGGCCGTTTTGTCGTAGATGAGACTGTAGAATAACAGGAGAATGCCATGCGCCGCGTGGTCGTAACCGGACTGGGACTTGTAACGCCGCTGGGCGCGGACGTTGAAACGGCCTGGGCCAATATCCTAGCCGGAAAATCCGGCGCGGGGCAGATCACCCGCTTCGATACCGAGGGGCAGAAATGCACCATCGCGTGCGAAGTGAAGCCCGCCGACCATGAATATGGCTTCGATCCGAACAAGCGGGTCGACCATAAGGTCCAGCGGCAGGTCGATCCCTTCATCATCTACGGCATCGACGCGGCGGGCCAGGCGCTCGAAGATGCGGGCCTGACCGAGATGACCGAAGAGGAAAGCTATCGGGCCGGCCTGTCGATCGGGTCGGGCATCGGTGGCCTGCCGGGCATCGCGAGCGAATCGCTGGTGTGCGAGAATAAGGGGCCGACCCGAGTCAGCCCGCATTTCGTCCACGGCCGTCTGATCAACCTGATCTCGGGTCAGGTTTCGATCAAATATGGCCTGCGCGGCCCGAACCATGCGGTCGTCACCGCCTGTTCGACCGGTGCGCACGCGATCGGCGATGCCGCGCGAATGATCGCGATGGACGACGCCGACGTGATGCTCGCGGGCGGCGCGGAAGGTGCGATCTGCCCGCTGGGCATCGCTGGCTTCGCACAGGCCAAGGCGCTGTCGACCCGCAACGACGATCCGGAGGGTGCGTCCCGTCCTTACGACAAGGGCCGCGACGGCTTCGTGATGGGCGAAGGCGCGGGCGTGGTGGTGCTCGAGGAATATGAGCACGCCAAGGCGCGCGGCGCGAAGATCTACGCCGAAGTGATCGGCTATGGTCTGTCGGGCGACGCCTATCACGTCACGGCGCCGCATCCCGAAGGTTCGGGTGCTTACCGTTCGATGGAAATGGCGCTCAAGAAGTCGGGTCTAAAGCCGGAAGATATCGACTATATCAATGCCCACGGCACATCGACCCCGCTCGGCGACGAGCTGGAGGCGGGCGCCGTCCGTCGTCTGTTCGGCGATGCGCTCAAGACCGTGTCGATGTCGTCGACCAAATCGGCGATCGGCCACCTGCTGGGCGGCGCGGGCGCGGTCGAATCGATCTTCTGCATCCTCGCGATCCGCGATCAGATCGTGCCGCCGACGCTCAACCTCGTCGATCCGAGCGAGGGACTGGAGGATTTCGACCTCGTCCCGCTCAAGGCCAAGAAGCGCAAGGTGAAGGCCGTGCTGAACAATTCGTTCGGCTTTGGCGGCACCAATGCCAGCCTGATCATGCGCGCCGTTGAGCCGTAAGCGAAGGAAACCGTCGATGATCCGCCGCCTTCTGGCCGTCCTGCTCCTGCTGGCGGTCGTCGGCGGCGGAGCCGCGCTGTGGATTTCGCGCGACTGGTGGGGACGTGGGCCTGCGAAGGCGCCGGTGACGGTGCAGGTCGAGAAAGGCGGAACGCTCGCATCCGCCGCGCGCGCGCTGGAAAAGGCGGGCGCGATCCGATCGACCACCAACTTCCTGCGCTTCGCCCGTCGCTTCGGCCCCGACCGGGCGATCCGCGCGGGCGAGTTCGAGATTCCCGCCGAAGCGTCGGGTGCCGAAATCCTCGAGATCCTGCAGAACGGCAAACCGATCCAGCATCTGGTGACTGTGCCCGAGGGCATGCCCTCGATTCTCGTTTTCGATCGGCTGAATGCCGAGAAGGATTTGACCGGCACGATCGCGGTGCCGGCCGAGGGATCGATCCTGCCCGACAGCTACAGCTTTGAGCGCGGCGAACCTCGTGCCGCGGTCCTTGCGCGGATGCAGGCCGCGATGCGCGAAGCGCTGGCCGAGGAGTGGAAGGAGCGTAGGCCTAGCACGGTGGCCAAGTCGCCCCAGCAAACGATAATCCTCGCTTCGATCGTCGAGAAGGAGACCGCGCTCGCTTCCGAACGGCCGATGGTCGCCGCGGTCTATTCGAACCGCGTGCGCAAGGGCATGAAGCTGCAGGCCGACCCGACCGTCATTTATCCGATCACCAAGGGCAAGCCGCTCGGCCGCCGCATCCGCCGGTCGGAACTGAACGCGGTCAACGGCTACAACACCTATGCCTCGCCGGGCCTGCCGATCGGCCCGATCGCGAACCCCGGCCGGGCATCGATCGCGGCGGTGCTCAATCCGGCCAAGAGCCCGGCGCTCTACTTCGTCGCGAGCGGGAAGGGTGGCCACGTCTTCGCCACCACGCTGGCCGAGCACAACGCCAATGTGCAGAAATTCTACGCGCTACGCCGCGCCAAGGGCGAGATGTGAAGCTTAGGAAATCCAGCCCCGCCTGATCGCCAGGTTCGCGAACCAGAGCTGGAAGATGCACAAGGCGATGATCACCGCCGGGAAGATCGCCTTCATCGCGACGTCCGAATGGTGGATCATGCCATAGCCGAAGAAGGTCCAGCCGAATTGCGCCAGCACCGCGATCAGCGAGATGAGGTATAGCGGCAAGGCGAGCTTCGTGCGGAGCAGCAGGAGCAGCGAGCCGATCACGCCGCCGATCGTGCCGACGCCATAAGCGGCCCAGGCCCAGGATGGCATCGACGAAAAGGCCTCGCGCTGATCGGGCGGTAACTGGGCCAGCTGCTCCGGCCCCATCATATATTGCATGCAGAAGGCGGCGACGCCCATCGCATCCCAAAGCAAAAGCAGGACGGCAACGATCCAGAACCAGGTCGGCACGGCGCGCTTGGCCATGATATCTCTCCCCTTATTCGTTACGGGGAAGGTGCGCCTGTTTGAGGGCGCTGGCAATGCGCCTCCATTCCTCCCCCTGGGGGGAAGGAATGGACGTCAGAGAATGAGCCCTTCGGCCTCGTCCAGCCCCAACGCAATGTTGAGGTTCTGCACCGCAGCCCCACCCGCACCCTTGCCGAGATTGTCGAGCGCGGCGATCAGGCGGGCCTGACCGGTCTTCTCGTCCGAATAGACGTGGAGTTCGAGCCGGTCGGTGCCCGCCGCCTGCTCGATCGTCAGGAAGGATGGATTGTCGCGCGCTACGCGCACAATCCGGCTGCCCGCATAGGCATCGGCCAGCGTGTCGCGGATTTTGTCGCCGGTGACGGCGCCGGGTAGCAGATGGAGGTGCAGCGGCACCTCGACGAGCATGCCGCGATAGGTGTGCACCACTGTCGGCGTGAAGATGGGCGGGTGGGTTAGTCCGGCATGACCCTGCATTTCCGGCACATGCTTGTGGCCGAGCGAGAGCGCGTAGGCGCGCGCGGCGGTGTTGGTCGCGGCCGGGTCGTCCGGATCTTCGAACATCGCGATCATCGCCTTGCCGCCGCCCGAATAGCCCGACAGCGCGTTGACGCTGACGGCGGTGTCGGCGGGCAGCAGGCCGGCGCGGACGAGCGGGCGGACGAGCGCGAGGAAGCCGGTGGGATAGCAGCCGGGGTTGGAAATGCGGGTCGACCCCGCGATCTTCGCGCGGGCTTCGGGTTCCAGCTCGGCGAAACCATAGGCCCAGTCGGCGGCAGTGCGGTGCGCGGTCGAAGCATCGATGATGCGCGTCGTGGTGTTGTCGATCAGCGACACCGCCTCGCGCGCGGCATCGTCGGGCAGGCAGAGGATCACTGCATCGGCGGCGTTGAGCGCTTCGGCGCGCGCGGCCGGATCCTTTCGCCGATCGTCGGCGATCGTGAGCAGGGCGATGTCGGTCCGGCCGGCAAGCCGGTCGGCAATTTCGAGTCCGGTGGTGCCCGCGGCACCGTCGATGAAGACCTTGAAGGTCATTGTGTCAGTCTCCGCCGGCTCAATATCGGCCGGTCATGATCGGGTTTCAGGCGGGCCGTAACATCGGCAAGCGGCTCGACGGTGACAGCCATCCAGTGCGCGTTCGCGTGGATCAGCCGTTCCTCATCGACCATCATGCCGACATGGCCCGGAAAATAGATCAGGTCGCCGCGTCGGAGGCGGGCCTCCTCCGGCAGTTCGTCGCCGGTCTGGGTTCGCTGTTGATCGGTGTCGCGCGGAGCAGCCGTGCCCGTCGCGGCGAGCGCGATCTGGACGAGGCCCGAACAATCGATCCCGCCCGCACCCCGGCCGCCCCACAGATAGGGCGCGCCGATCATCGCTTCGGCAATGGCGACCGGATCGTCCTGACGGACGTCAAAGGGGGCGACATGGCGGGCGTGGACGAAGCCGCCGTCGGCCAGTGCGAGGAAATTGCCATCGATCTTGCCCGACAGCCTTGACGCGAAGGGCAGGGTGGCGAGCGCGGCGGCCTTGATCGAAGGACCGGCGAAGACGATCGCCTCGCGGGCGATCACGACATGATCGGCAGTGATCGGATCGCCGAGCGCCGATGCTTCGACATAGCCCACATAATGATCGTGGAGCGAATAGCCCCAAGCCCAGCCCTGCGCGAGATCGAGCACGGCGAAGCCTTCGCCATGGAGGAGCTGAGATACGGCTGCGGATTCTGGGTGCGCGGCGCTGCGCATCATCGCGGCGGGCGCGATGCACGCGCGCGGCATGGGTGCGGCATAATGCGAGGCGAACAGAGATCCGGCCAGCGCTACGTCTGCGATGTCGGGGCGAAACGCGTTTACCCGCTTGTCGAGCGGGACCGTGGGTCCATCCAGGTGAAAGCTGCGGATGACCGCAGCCCCACCGGCAGTCGCATCAGCGGCTGCCGGCCTTTTCGAAATCGAGGGACTTGCCGAAAGTGTCAAGAAATGCGGCCCCTTGCTCGGTCTTGGCGACGAAGATGTTTCGCCGATCGCTATCGTCGCGTTCGCGGCGCAGATAGCCGAGCGAACCCAAAGTGTTCAAGGCGCGCGTGATGACGGGCTTCGACACGTTGAGCTGCTGCGCGAGGCCGCGCACCGTATGGGGGCCGGGCGTGATGTAGGTAATCAACATCAACGCCATCTGGCGGTTGGTCAGATCGGGCTCGCCCGAACGGACATAGGATACGAGCGCTCGCATCCAATTGGGCAAGGCTGAAGCGATCGCCATATCCTTCCCTTCCTCTTCCTGTTTCTCCACCACGGACAGAAAAACACGGAAGGGCGGGTTTCGTTTCATCCCCGGCATCTCCATCCGTCGCTTTTATGACGGATTTCGGCAGACGGCTTCTATACGGCGGCGAAACGTGTCCTGAGCATCGCAAAAGCGGCACGCAGGCCGAGCGCTTCTCCCCCCTTGGGACGACCCGGTTTCGGCGATGGCCGCCAGGCGAAGGTATCGAGATGCGCCCACGGCGTCCCTTCGGGCACGAAGCGCTGGAGGAACAGGGCGGCCGTGGTCGCCCCGGCAAAGCCGCCTTCGCCCGCATTGTTGATGTCGGCGACGGTGGATTTCAGCATGTCGCCATAGTCACCCCACAGGGGGAGGCGCCACATCGGATCGCTCACTGCATCCGCCGCCGCGAGCAGATCGGCGGCGAGCGCATCGTCATTCGCGAACAGGCCGGGCAGATCGGGGCCGAGTGCGACGCGAGCAGCGCCGGTGAGCGTGGCGAAATCGAGGATCAGCGCAGGCTTGTCCTCGCCCGCGCGGGTCAGCGCGTCGCCCAGCACGAGGCGGCCTTCGGCATCGGTATTGCCGATCTCGACCGACAGGCCCTTGCGGCTATTCAGGATGTCGCCGGGGCGGAAGGCGTCGCCCGCGATCGCATTCTCCGCGATAGGCACCAGCAGGTGGAGGCGGACAGGCAGGCGCGCACCCATCACAAGGCCCGCAAGCGCGATGGCATGCGCCGCGCCGCCCATATCCTTCTTCATCGCCAGCATCGCCGAGGGCGGCTTGATGTCGAGCCCCCCCGAATCGAATACGATCCCCTTGCCGACGATCGCGAGGCGCGGATGGGCGGGGTTGCCCCATTCGATTTCGACGAGGCGCGGCGCGCGTTCGCGGATCGCCGCACGGCCGACCGCCGCAATCATCGGATATCCGTCGCTCAGTTCGTCGCCGCGCGTGACGCGAAACTCGGCGCCGTGCTTCTTGGCGACCGATTCGGCGGCGGCGGCGAGTTCGGCCGGCCCCATGTCGCCGGCGGGCGTGTCGACAAGGTCGCGGACCAGAGCGGTCGCTTCGGCCAGTGCCACCGTCTCGCCGATCTGCGCGACATCGGGGGTCAGCAGGATGCGCTGCGGGATCGGATCGGGCTTGGCGAGATAGCGATCGAAGCGGTGATGCGTCAGCAGCCAGCCGAGCGCGCCGGCACCGGGGCCGTCACCCGCGATGCGATAGGCTCCCTCGGGCAGCTTTGCGGTGATGGCGGCGAGGCTCCACGGCCCGTCCTTCTTGGCCGCGCCGAAGACGCCGGACCAGCTGTCGCCCGTGGGGACCACCAGCAATTCGCCGGGCTTCCCCTTGAAGCGGGCTGCGGCGGCGAGGGTGCGGACGGCGGCGGGCTGCGCTTTCAGCCAGTCGTCAAAACCCTTTTCGGTGACGGGGGCGAGTTCGTGGGCGGTCTGCCCGCGATCGGGCTGCAGAAGGGCGGCGAAATCGGTCATGCGGAGAGATTAGGAAGGCGCGGCCCCGCGATCAATCGCCACCTGCTCCACGAACGCATCGATCCGGCGCCACAGCTGCATGCGCGTGTCGGCAAAGTTGTGCATGTGCGCCATGTTCCCGACGCGGATGGCCGAGAGATTGCCGCTGGCGGTGAAGGTGGCGAGTTCCTCGGCGGGGGAGAGGGTGACATCGCGTTCGCCCATTCCGACAAGGACAGGGACGTCGATCGCCGCGCATAGCGGGAGCATCTTGCCCGGCTTGGTGAGGTTGAAGGCGAGGCCGGGTATGCCTGTGCTGGCCCAGGACGACGCGGTGTGGCGCACCGGCATGCCGCAGGCGAGATCGGCGGCGACCAGATCGGGCGCGGAACCTTCCCAATGGAACAGCCACGGCCAGTCGACCTGCGCGGCCAGTGCGGCGGAGATTTCGGCACCTTCGGCACCCTCCGGGATCATGGGCGGCGGAGTGCCGGGACGATCGGGCACGTTGGTGCGCAGCATGCCAGATCCGAGCACTACGATCGCATCGAAACTGCGGTGCCACGCCTGCATCGCGACGGCGATATGCCCACCCATCGACTGGCCGCAGCCGATCACGACGCCCGGTGTGATCGCGTCTGCGCGCAGATTGGCGAGCGCCTGTTTCACAGCCTGATCGCCCGCCGCCGCGACGGCTTCGAGCGTGGTCACGTCGTGGGGCGGGATGCTGCTGTCGCCCGCGCCGAGATGATCGATCGCGAGCAGCATCGTGCCGCGCGCGGCCAGATGTTCGGCCTGACTGTATCCGGGTTCGGGCAGGTCGAAGTAGCCGCGCGCATAGCCCGCGCCGGGCAGGCCGACGATCAAAGGCGCGCCGGCGGCGACCTTCGCGGGCCGATGCAGGGTCGCCGCAATCTCATAACCGCCGTCGACCGGAATGCGCATTTCGATGCGCCGATGTTCGCTCTCCATGCCCTGACTGTGGCATGGAGAGAAACCGACGCCAAATCATCTTTAGGCGGCGGGGCGTGGACCCAGATGCGATCGGCTGGCTGCCTCCGCATCGCCGATGAACGCGCCCCACACCCCACCGGGGCGCCACACCGTTTCCATCGCCGCGCGGGCTTCGGCCTCGTCCATGCCCGTCACGCCGCGGCGCCAGCGATAGAGGAAGGCGGAGACGCGGGCGTTGACGATGCAGTGAATGTGGATCTTGGCGTCGGGTGTTTCGTCCATCGCGGCGCAGAAAGCCGCGAAATGCTCGTCGGTCGGCGCGTCGAAGGGGACGGGGATGTGGGTGTAGCGCATCCCCGCCGCCGTGACGGATGCGGTCTCGTCGGGCAGCGCCTGTTCGTGCGTATGAAGTGCGAGGTTGATGACGTGGGTGACGCCGATCGCGGCGATATCGGCGATCTGCGCCTCGGTTGGCTGGCCGGAGGTGGTGATGCGATCGTCGAGGCGGCGCCAGACGGCAATGTCGGTCGGATCGGACATGAGCGGCATCCTTCTCTTGCGTTGGATGCCCAGGCGAGCGGCGTCTGACGTCCGCGCTCCCCGGTGGTGCCCCACCTTTCTCGCCAGTCACGCGGACGAGGGGAGGTTATGGAAAGTGACGCACCGTCACAAGTCTTATGATTGTGCCCGCGCCAGTTGGCTGGGCCAGACGATAGCGAAAAGAGCCGCTGTCGCGAGGATCGTCACGAATGAGGTGCTGAGCAGCATGAAGCCTTTGAGCTGATCGGCGTAGATGGGGACGAGCGATCCACTCTGCGCCAACTGGCGGCCCATATGGAAAGCAATATGTAGGAATGGCGTGGAAGCTATCAGGATGCCGATGACCGCGCCGACGATCATGCCCGTTCTCCCGCCCGCGCGCCGGCCGCTTGCGAGCGCCAGATAGGCGATTGCGATCAGCGGAAGGCCGCAAAAAGCCAGGGCGATGATCAGGAACTCGATCATAGGTGGCAGGCTAAAGCTGAAGGCTATTTATTACAATCCGTCATTGCGAGCGGAGCGAAGCAATCCATTCCGAACTGCGGAGTGGATTGCCGGGTCGCCTTCGGCTCCTCGCAATGACGAGCGAGGAGGTTAGCGGGCCTCGCTTACCGCCACACCGAACAGGTCGTGTTCGTCGGCGTCTTCGATTTCGACCGTCACGATGTCGCCCGCCTTGAGTCCCTCGGCGTCGCGCAGGTGGATTTCGCCATCGATCTCGGGCGCGTCGGCCTGGGTGCGGCCGGTGGCGCCGCCTTCGTCGTCGACCACGTCGATGATCGCGGCGACCGTGCGGCCGATCTTCGCCTGCAGCTTGGCGGCGGAGATCGCGGCGGTCTTCTCCATGATCCGGGCGTAGCGTTCTTCCTTGACCTCATCGGGCACTGCACCCGGCAGGTCGTTGGCAGGGGCGCCGGCAACGGGCTCGAAGCGGAACGCGCCGACCCGGTCGAGCTGCGCTTCGTCGAGCCAGTCGAGCAGATATTGGAAGTCCGCCTCGGTCTCGCCGGGAAAGCCGACGACGAACGACGATCGGATCGCGATGTCGGGGCAGATCGCGCGCCACGCCGCAAGCCGCTCGAGTACCTTGGCGTCGTTGGCGGGGCGCTTCATCGCGCGCAGCACCGGAGGGCTGGCATGCTGGAACGGGATGTCGAGATAGGGGAGCACCAGCCCCTCGGCCATCAGCGGGATGACCTGATCGACATGCGGGTAGGGATAGACGTAGTGGAGCCGCACCCACGGCGCGATCTGCCCCAGTTCGCGGGCGAGATCGGTCATGTGCGGCACGACCTCGCGGCCCTTCCAGGCGCGGGGCTCCTTGCGGATGTCGATGCCGTAGGCTGACGTGTCCTGGCTGATGACCAGCAATTCCTTCGTGCCGGCTGCGACCAGCTTTTCAGCTTCGCGCAGGATCGCGTCGGGGCGCCGGCTGACCAGGTCACCGCGGATCGACGGAATGATGCAGAAGCTGCAGCGGTGGTTGCAGCCCTCCGAAATCTTCAGATAGCTGTAGTGGCGCGGGGTGAGCTTCAGCCCCGCCTCATCGACGCGCTGGGGCACCAGATCGACGAAGGGCGATGGCGGCATCGGCGCCGCATCATGGACCGCGCCGACGACCTGCTCATAGGCATGCGCGCCGGTGACGGCGAGGACGTTGGGGAAGCGCGCGCGGATCCGTTCTGCTTCGTCGCCCATGCAGCCGGTGACGATGACGCGGCCATTCTCGGCAATCGCCTCACCGATCGCCTCCAGGCTTTCCTCCTTCGCGCTGTCGAGGAAGCCGCAGGTGTTGACCAGCACGACGTCCGCGCCCGCGTAATCGGGCGACAGGCCATAGCCGTCCGAGCGGAGCTTGGTGAGGATGCGTTCGCTGTCGACCAGATTCTTCGGACAGCCGAGCGAAACCATGCCGACCTTGGGCGGGAGGGGGAGTTCAATTGCCATGAGCGCGGCGCACATAGTGTGTTTTGGTGCGGATTGCGAGGCCTGTAAAAATCCTCCCCGGAACGGGGAGGGGGACCGCGAAGCGGTGGAGGGGGCTGGCGTCAGGCGGATCGCTCGTGGCGCCCCCCCTCCACCATCCTGCGGATGGTCCCCCTCCCCGTGCCGGGGAGGATCTTTTTAGTTGGGCAACTCGAACACCCACAGGGTAGCCGCATCGGTCCCGGGCAGCGGATATTGCGGGGCGATCGTCGATTTGGACTTGGTCAGCACCACGCCGCTGCTGCCGGTCGCGATCGCGACATATTGGCGGCCGTTCGCTTCGTAGGTGATCGGATAGGCGTTTGCGACGTCGGACAGGCGGACCTTCCACAATTCGGCGCCGGTCTTCGCGTCATTGGCCCTGAACCAGCGGTCGAGGTTGCTGTTGAACAGCAGGCCGCCTGCGGTCGCCAGCATCGCCGAGGTCTGCGCCGCCGCCGTGCGCTCGGTCCACGCCACCTTGCGGGTCTTGAGGTCGAGCGCGGCGATATAGCCGAACTTGAGCTTGCTGGCATCGGCATTGCCGACCGACGTATCGCCCTGTTCCGGCACGTGCGAGCGCAGCCCGTCGGTGCACGACGAATCGAGCGGGATGTAGAGCAGATGGCTCGCCGCGTCGTAGGAGGTCGCGATCCAGTTACGCGCGCCATATTCGGTCGGGCAGGTCTTGTTGACAGTGACCTTTTCGCCCCAGCGTACGGTATCCGGGCTGATCGTCTTGGCGCCCGTTACCGGATCGATCGCGGTGACGACGTTTTGCAGACCGAAGTCGTAGTTGAAGCCATATTTTCCGGTCTTGGCGTCGAGCGCTTCGAAGATCGCCTGCTTGCCTGCGGTCACGACCATGCGCTTCCCGTCGATCGTCGCGACCGTGCGTTCGAACGACCAGTCGAGATCCCACAGATCGTTGGGCAGATGCTGGAAATGCCAGATGAGCTTACCGGTATCGGGATCGATCGCGAGCGTGGTGTCGGTGTAGAGCGCGTCGTTGGTGACGCCGGGCTTGGTCGATTTCTCGCGCAGCGGATTGACGTCATAGGTCTGGCCGGTGCCGAAATAGAGCAGGTTGTTGTCGGGATCGTAGCTGCCCGGCACCCACACTGATCCGCCGCTGCGGCGCTCGACGGGCAGGTCGTTCCAGGTTTCGCCACCCGGCGTGCCGTCGCGGGCAACGGTGTTGAAGCGCCAGACCTCCTCACCCGACTTGGCGTCGAGCGCGACGATGCCCGCGCCGCCCGCCTGGCGCGCATAGCTCCCCGAAATGCCCTGAAAGATCTTGCCGCGCGCGACGATCGGCCCGGCGGTGAGCATGAAGGTCTTCTTGTAGTCGGCGACCTCCTTGTCCCACACGACCCTGCCGGTGCGCATGTCGAGCGCGATCAGGTGGCTGTCGATCGTGGGGACGAGCAGGGTCTCTCCATAGATCGCCATGCTGCGCTTCACACGGACGAGCGGATAGGCGCTCAGCAGTTCGGCGGGCACCTTGCGGCTGTGGGCCCAGAGGAGATCGCCGGTCGCGCCGTCGAACGCCTGGACCGTGCCCGGGCCGCTTTCTATGAACAGCACGCCGTCATGGACGATCGGGGTCGCCTCCATCGGGCCGGGCGCAAGCTGCCAGCTCCACGCCATGCGCAGCGACTTAACATTCGCTTTGTTGATCTTCGCCAGCGGGCTGAAGCCGTGGCTGTCATAGGTGCGGCGCCAGATCAGCCAGTCGGCGGGCGACGGGTTGCGCAGGGTCGCGTCGGTGACGGGGGTGAGCTTGGCGAGGATCGGGGGCAACGGCCCCTTGGGCATCACCGATGGCGGCATGGGTGCGGTCGGTGCTGCGGCGGCCTCGGCACTGCGGCCCTCGGTCATCACCGGGACGGTCGCGGTGCCGACTTCCTTGACGCTGCGCGGGAAGGCGGCGCCTGCGACGACATTGTTCTGCTGGTAGATATAGGCGATCAGCGCCGCAGTCTGGTTTTCGGACAGAGAATGCGGGTTGGTGGTCGGCATCGTGTCGCGGATCTTGGCGAACAGTTCACCCGCGCTCTTGCCCGACCAGTTGCGCGCGAAGGCGCCGCCCACGAGCGGCGGAGCGGCGCCGCCTGCTGCGTGGCAGGCCGCGCATTGTTCGCCATAGAGCGCCTTGCCAGCCGTCGCCTGTTCGACCGTGTAGGAGGTCGCTGCGGCGTTCAGCACCGCGGCCACCGGCAGCACAAGCGCGGCCGTCGCCGCCAGTCGAAGCATCCCCTTCACAACCTTCTCCTCGTCGGGCCTCTGGATGGGCCGTCAGGATGGGATGATGGGGGTGTGACAGGCTGTCAATCGGCGCGCTTAGTCGATTCCGGCCAGCCGGACGGGCTCACTTTATGGTCGCACCGAACAACCCGAGCAAAGCGTCCCAATGGCGTTCGGCCGCGGGCGGATCGTAGATCGGGAAATCGGCCTGGGTCCAGCCGTGGAGCGAACCTTCGTACAGCTCGCGCGTGTAATCGACCCCGGCCTCGTCGAGTGCCTCGCCCAGCCGTTCGCCCATTTCGGGGGGATAATATGGGTCCTTGTCCGCCTCGCCGATGTAGAGTCGTCCCTTCGCCTTCACCGCGAAACGATGCGGGCTGGTTTCGGCGTCGGTCGCCAGGCCACCGCCATGAAAGCTCGCCGCCGCGCCGATCCGATCGGGATAGGTGCCCGCGACCGTCAGCGAGATCGCACCGCCCATGCAATAGCCCGTCGTTCCGATCGGCCCTGCCTTCACCTCGGGCCGCGCATCGAGCGCTTTCAGGAAATATTCGGTGTCGGCGGCCGCCTTGACGTTGCCGGTCGTGCCGATCAGCGCCATCATCACCGCGCGGCTCTCATCGCTGGCGAGCAGTTCCTTCGGATCGAACGGCCCATAATCGCCCGCGCGGAAATAGAGATCGGGCAGCAGCACCGCATAGCCCGCATCGGCGAGCCGCTGCGACATCGCGAACATGTTGGGGCGAATGCCGATACCATCCATGTAGAAGATCGCGCCCGGGCATGGGCCGTTGCCACTCGACGGGGTGAACAGCCACGCGCGGCAATCGCCGTCTGGCGTTGCGATCATCAGCGGTTCGGGTGCGGCCATTCGTCATCCTCCACTTTTGTCGGGGAGGGACAGATCATCCGCGCGCGATTGCCGTCAAGCCCTCCAGGCAAAGTTCTCGCACGGCCGGACCGTCGATCCGCGCCAGCGCGGCCGGTGAGTAGCGGCCTGTGAGGCGGCGAGCGATCAGGAGGCCGAGCAGATAGCCGATCCGCGCCGGTTCCGGCCCTTCATGGCCCGCACCGAAGAAGCGATCCTCATCCTTCTCGCTCACCGCGTCGATGCGGTCGATCATCACCTGCGCGGCGCGGCGGATGGTGTCAGGCGCGGCAGCGGCGAGCGCGGCGTCGTTGAGCAGCACTGCGAGCGAATTGGCCTGCGGGTTGAGCAACTCGCTCACCCGGGTCGCTGTGCCCTCCATCCACAAGGTGATGAACAGGGGCGGGCGGCTCTTGAGCGCGAGGGCCGGGTTCACCTGCCCCTGATAGAGATGGTAGGATTCGTGATCGAGCAGAACGGCGAGATCGGCCTGCGCGCCGTGATATTGGACGATGCCGTCGAGGCCGATGAACAATGGCAGCACGCCCTTGTTCGGTTCCAGATGCGCGTCGAAATCGCCCAGCGACAGCATCAGGTAGATCGGCGCGGTGCTGACCCGGAAATCGGGGAAGACCTTGTCGAAATGCGCAGCATGACGGGCCCACGCGGCAGGGAAGCGCGCGTGAAGGCGGCGGACGTCTTCGGCGATCCCATCGAAATCGGACAGCCAGGAATCGATTCGAAGCTTGCTGACTGTGATCCCGGCCCCGCTGTAGAGCTTCTTTTCGGGCAGGAAGTAGCCGGCGCGCAACTCACCGACGCGGTCCTCATTCTGGCGGGTATAGTCGTACACCGGCCAGAACGGGGCCAGGCGATCGGTCAGGCCACCACTGGCCAGATCGCCTGCCGCCGCGATCAGCGGCAGGCCGATCGGGGATGCGGCGATCAGGCGCAGCGCGGCGCGACGGTCGAGAACAGGCAAGGATGGCACCAGATATCAGCTCCGCCGGATATCAGCTCCGGCCCGGCAGAACGCTCAGCGGATTGACAGGTTTCCGGCCATTGCGGACTTCGAAGTGCAATTGCGGCTCACCCGTATAGGGGCTGGCGCCCGATCGCGCGATCATCTGTCCGCGCACGACCTTCTGTCCGCGCGTCACCGTGATGGTGGCGGCATAGCCATAAGCCGATAGCCAGCCGTCGCCATGTCGGATCAGGATCAGCGTGCCATAGGCCGGAATATCCTGCCCGACATAGGCGACCACGCCATCGGCGGCGGCGGCGACTGCGCTGCCTGCCGGCGTGCCGATGTTGACGCCGTCATTCTGCTGCCCGTCGCCGATCCGGCCGAAGCTGCGCAGGATGGGGCCGCGCACGGGCCAGTCGAACCGGCCCGCAAAGGTGGTCGGCTCGGCGACCGCCACCGTCGGTGCGACCCGTTTGGGCGTCGGGGCGGGGGGCTTGGCCTTCTCGCGCACGGCCAGTGCGGGTTCAGACCCGGTGATCAGATCCTCGATGTCGAGCCGGAAGGCGTCGGCGCGATCCTGCGGGCTCATCCGCGCCACTTCGCCGCTGCTCGGCAAAACAAGGCGCATGCCTTCGCGCAGGACATAGGGTTCTTCGAGGTCGTTGAGCTGCGCGATCCGCGCCCATTCGACGCCATAAGCGCGCGAGATCGCGATGCCGGTCTCGCCCTTGCCGACGCGATGATAGCGTCCGCCGGGGATTTTTAGCTTCTGCCCGGCAAGGATCTTGAAAGGCGGCGCGATATTGTTGGCGCGCGCGATCGCCTCGGATGCCGCGCCTGTGGTGTCGGAAATGCGGCGCAGATTGTCGCCCGGCTTCACCAGATAGGTCTGGTCGGCGACGTTGGTGGCATTGGCGACGACCTTCTTCACCTGCCATGCGGGCGGTGGGCTGGGCGGCGTGCCTTCGGACGTGGGCGGCGGGGGAGGCGGCGGCGTCGGTTCGACCACCGGCACCTGGATCTCGGCCGGGGGGCGGGTGACGGGCGCGCGACCGCGCTGCTGGCCGGGGATGCACGCTGTCACCAACAAGGCGGTCAGCGGCAGGAGCGGGCTAAGTGTCCGGGCTGGCATGCGCCGACCTTAGGCGGTGAGATTCCCTGGCGCTACCCTCAAAGCCCGCCATAGCGCCACATGTCGCGCCACAGGCCGGATTGGGTGCGGCGCGGACGGCCGCGCAGGATCGCCCAGAGGTTGCCGATCGGCCAGCCGATCAGCCACAGCGCATTGGCGCGGGCGAGGCCGCTCTTTCCGTAGCGGCCGCTATAAAAACGTGCGCGCGATGCGAACCAGTAACGCGGGCGGCGGCCGATGCCGGTGGCGGCGCCGGTGATGCCGGTCGCCTGCCCACCGATATGGACGACGCGCGATGCGGGATCGTGCCACACCTCGAACCCCGCATCGTCGGCACGCGCGCAATAGTCCACCTCTTCGAAATAGAGGAAATAGCCTTCGTCCATCGGGCCGATCGCGTCGATCACCGCGCCGCGGATCGCCATATGCGATCCTTCGACCCAATCGACGCGGATAGGTTCGTCGGGGATCGGGATCGCGACCTCACGGTGGGCGAGCGCGCGGGTCAGCGGGCCGAAATGGAGCGCGGCGAGCAGTTCGCCGGTCGGCGAGGGGAAATTGAAGGCGGAATAATTCGCGCTGCCATTGGGCGACAGAACCCGCCCGCCGACGATCCCGGCTTTTGGGTGCGCATCGAGGAAGCGGACGAGCGCGCCCAGCGCGTCAGGTTCGGCCACCGTATCGGGGTTGAGCAGCCAGACGATGTCGGGGGTGCGGCCGTGCCGCTCGCGGAAGCGCGCGATCGCGGCGTTGTTGCCGGCGGCGAAGCCGTCGTTGACGTCGCGGTCGAGCAGTTCGGCCCAGCCTTCGGGGCCGCCCATTTCGATGATCCCGTCAGCGATCACTTCGGGCGATCCGTCGCCAGACGCATTGTCGACGATGACCGCCATGACGTCGCCGCGCATGATCGCTTCATCGGCGATCGCGCCGAGCGCCGCGACGGCGAGATCGGCGGTGCGATAGTTGACGATGCTGACCAGGATGGTGGGCGCAGGCATCGCGCCACGATGGCGGGCGGGACGGAGTGTGGCAACCTGTCGGCGGTTGCCAGGCTATCCGGGTCGAAGGACGACCCGGTGCCGGTTCAGACAGGCTTAGAGGGCGACGACGAGGCCGACCGCAACCACCTGCACCGCGATGGCGAGAAAGGCCGTCGTGGTGTTTTCGATATATTTCAACATGGTATGCTCCTGCTTTTGGGGCTCGTTGGCCCGATGACGTCCCCACGACGTCGCAGAAGCGTTTACTCTACTAAAACGGTTGGCCGCAATTTCGCATCGGTTCGCCGCAGTTGCAATTCATGCAAGTGCTTGCGTAAAATGCAATCATCAATCGCCGAATACACGACCGAAAATTGCGTCGACATGCTTCAAATGGTAATCGAGGTCGAAACTGTCCTCCAATTGGGCGGTCGTAAGCGCCTCGTTAACCTTCGAATCGGCCTTGAGCAGTTCGAGAAGCGACAGCGCCCCGTCGCTTTCCCACACCTTCATCGCGTTGCGCTGAACCAGCGCATAGGCGTCCTCGCGGCTGACACCCGCCTGGGTGAGCGCCAGCAGCACGCGCTGCGAATGGACGAGACCGCCCATCTTGTTGAGGTTCTTCTCCATCCGCTCGGGATAGACGAGCAGCTTGTCGATCACGCCGTTGAGGCGGCCGAGCGCGAAGTCGAGCGTGATGGTCGCGTCGGGACCGATATAGCGCTCGACCGACGAGTGGCTGATGTCGCGCTCATGCCACAAAGCGACATTCTCCATCGCGGGCAGCGCATAGCCTCGCACCATGCGGGCGAGGCCGGTCAAATTCTCGGTCAGCACCGGGTTGCGCTTGTGCGGCATCGCCGACGAGCCCTTCTGGCCGGGCGAGAAATATTCTTCGGCTTCGAGGACTTCGGTGCGCTGCAGGTGGCGAACCTCGGTGGCGAGGCGTTCGATCGACGAGGCGATGACGCCCAAAGTCGCGAAGAACATCGCGTGCCGATCGCGCGGGATGACCTGGGTCGAAACCGGCTCGATCGACAGGCCCAGCTTGGCGGCGACATGCGCTTCGACGCGTGGATCGATATTGGCGAATGTGCCGACCGCCCCCGAAATCGCGCAGGTCGCGATGTCCTTGCGCGCCGCGACCAGCCGCTCGCGGTTGCGCGCGAACTCGGCATAAGCCTGCGCCATCTTCAGGCCGAAGGTGACGGGTTCGGCGTGGATGCCGTGGCTGCGGCCGATCGTGGGCGTCAATTTATGTTCGTAGGCGCGGCGCTTGATCGTCTCGAGCAAGGTGTCGAGATCGGCGATCAGCATGTCGGCGGCCTGCGAAAGCTGGACGGCCAGGCAGGTGTCGAGAACGTCGGACGACGTCATCCCCTGGTGCATGAAGCGGGCTTCGTCACCCACCTGTTCGGCGACCCAGGTCAGGAAGGCGATCACGTCATGCTTGGTGACGGCCTCGATCGCGTCGATCGCGGCGACGTCGATCGCGGGCTTGGTGGCCCACCATTTCCAGAGCGCGGCGGCGGCTTCCTTGGGGACGACGCCCAGATCGGCGAGCGCGTCGGTCGCGTGCGCCTCGATCTCGAACCAGATGCGGAAGCGGTTTTCGGGCTCCCAGATCGCAACCATCGGCGCGCGTGCGTAACGGGGGATCATGGTGGCTCGACTCCTGCTGTGCCCGGGATGCCGGCGCGCCTAGCAGAGCGATCCGGTGCGGACAACGATCAGAAGTCGGCGGACTTGCTGTCGAGTTCGCGCAAGTCGTCGATCGAGGGCGCGGGGAGGAGACGGACGGTGTCGCCGATCTCGACGATTTCGCGGTCGTGCCCCATCGCCAGCGGGCCCGCATAGCCGGCGGCGCGGACGCGGGCGAGGACGGTCTCGTCACCCGTCGTGCCGGGCAACTCCTTCTTCACGATGTGCGAGAAGATGGCGAGCTTTGGCTTTGATCCTGCGAACAATTTTGCAGCCTGTTCGGGCGTCGTCAGCTTGGCGAGGACGCCCTGCATCTCGGGCATGGCCGACAGGCGCGGGGAGAAGGCGATGACGTTCTGAACGATCAGGTCGGCGCCTTTCGCGGCGGCATCAAGCATGGGTGTCGCGGTGGTGTCGCCCGACAGCACGGCGGCGTGGCCCGCGCGCTCGATCCTGTATCCGAACGCCGGATCGCCATCGGCATGCGCCACGGCAAAGGCGGTGACGGTCACACCGCCCTGCGCATAGACGCGGCCGGGTGCGACTTCGTGCACCGTCACCTCGATCGCGCTTGCGGGGTTGAAGGCGTTGACGCGGTGGGCGACGTCATGCCCGTACATCGCGCGCATCCCCGCGATCATTGCGGCGGTGCCGGGTGGACCCCAGACCTCCAGCGGCGCGGTGCGGCCCAGCAGGAACCACGGCGTCATCCACAGATCGGGCAGGCCGGCGATATGATCCGAATGGAGGTGCGTCAGGAAGATCCGCGTCACCCGCTTGGGATTGATCCGCTGGCGATAGATCTGATCGAGCACGCCGCGCCCCGCATCGAACAGCAGCAGATCGTCCGGCACTTCGATGAGCGTCGCATAGCCCGCACGATCGGCCGTCATTTCCGGTCCGCCAGTGCCCAGCAGATGGATGCGCATCGCAGGTTCTGCGGCCAGAGCAGGGGCTGCCGTCAACGCGAATATCGCCGCGACCAGCAATGACATCCGCTTCATCGCTTCCACCCGCTCCCCCCTTTGCGCTAGTCCACGCGCATGACTGCCCCCGACAAGCTCAGCGAGGCCGAAGCCTCCGATCGTCTCGCCTTTCTTGCCGCCGAGATCGCGCGGCACAATGCGCTTTATCATACCGATGACACGCCCGAGATTTCGGACGCCGACTATGACGCGCTGATGCGCGAGAATAATGCGATCGAGGCGGGCTTTCCCGAACTGGTGCGGGAAGATTCGCCGTCGAAGGTGGTGGGCGCGGCGCCGGCGGGCAACTTGACCAAGGTTGCGCATGCGCAGCGCATGTACAGCCTCGACAACGCCTTTGCCGATGAGGACGTGACCGAGTTCGTCGATCGCGTGCGGCGTTACCTGAAGCTTGCTGAGGACGAGGTGGTGGCGCTCACCGCCGAGCCGAAGATCGACGGCCTGTCCTGCTCGCTGCGCTACGAACAGGGCGTGCTGGTGCTGGCCGCGACGCGCGGGGACGGATCGGTCGGCGAGGACGTGACCGCCAATGTACGAACGATCGACGATATTCCCGATCGGCTGACAGGCGCGGCCCCCGCCGTTTTCGAGATTCGCGGTGAGGTCTATATGGCGAAGGACGATTTCGCCGCGCTCAACGCCCGCCTTCTCGACGAGGCCGAAGACCCGGCCAAGGCGCGGCAGTTCGCCAATCCGCGCAACGCCGCCGCCGGATCGCTGCGCCAGAAGGATCCGGGCGTCACGGCATCGCGCCCGCTGCGTTTCCTCGCCCACGGATGGGGTGAAGCGTCCGATCTGCCCGCCGACACGCAGAAGGGCGTGATGGACGCCATCGCGGCATGGGGCCTGCCCGTGTCGGACGATCTCGTCCGCGTCGAGGGCGCGGCGCCCGCGCTCGCCCATTATCGCGGGATCGAGGCGCGGCGCGCGGACCTGCCGTTCGATATCGACGGGGTGGTGTACAAGGTCGATCGGCTCGATTGGCAGAAGCGCCTCGGCTTCGTCGCGAAGGCGCCGCGCTGGGCGATCGCGCATAAATTTCCGGCTGAAAAGGCGCAGACGACGCTGGAGGCGATCGACATCCAGGTCGGGCGGACCGGCAAGCTCACGCCCGTAGGGCGGCTGGTGCCGGTGACGGTGGGCGGCGTGGTCGTTTCCAACGTCACGCTCCACAATGCCGACGAGATCGCACGGCTGGGCGTGCGCCCGGGGGATCGGATCGTCGTGCAGCGCGCGGGTGACGTGATCCCGCAGGTCGTCGAGAATTTGACCCGCGATGAGGAGCTCCCCGCCTTTATCTATCCCGATCACTGCCCGGTCTGCGGATCGGAGGCGGTGCGCGAGGAGGGCGAGGTCGACATCCGCTGCACCGGCGGGCTGATCTGCGCGGCGCAGCGTTTCGAACGGCTGCGCCATTTCGTCAGCCGCGGCGCGCTCGACATTGCGGGGTTGGGCGACAAGACGATCGAGGAGTTTCTGGAGCTGGGCTGGATCAAGGAGCCGGCCGACATCTTCCGCCTCGCCGCGCATCGCGACGAACTGCTGACGCGCGAGGGCTGGAAGGAGAAATCGGTCGAAAACCTGCTCGCCGCGATCGAAGCCAAGCGGGCACCCGATGCCGCGCGGTTGCTGTTCGGGCTGGGCATCCGCCATGTCGGGGCGGTGACGGCGCGCGACATGCTCAAGCGGTACACGACCTTGCCCGCGATCCGCGCGCTGGGCGCGGACATCATTGCCTTGCGCGAGGCGACTCCGCAGGCTCTGGCCGAGGAGGATGGCCGCTATCGCAACCGGCTGGACAAGGCCGTCGCCGAAGTGATCGGGGTCGAGAATGTCGGTGCGGCCGTCGGCCACGCGCTCGCCGACTTTTTCCACGAACCGCACAATGTCGAGGCGTGGGACGATCTGCTGCGCGAAGTCTCGCCTCCCGACTTCATCGTCGAGACGCAGGAATCGGCGGTTTCGGGCAAGACCGTCGTGTTTACCGGCAGCCTCGAAACCATGTCGCGCGACGAGGCGAAGGCGCAGGCCGAAGCGCTGGGCGCCAAGTCGGCCGGATCGGTTTCGAAGAAAACCGACCTTGTCGTTGCAGGGCCAGGCGCGGGGTCGAAACTCAAGCAGGCCGAAGCACTCGGCATACGTGTCATCAGCGAAGCCGAGTGGGCACAAATCGTTTCGGATGCGGGTTGAAATCGCAAAGCTTTGCGAAAAGTTTTTGCGACGCGATAGCCGCAGTGCGGCGATTAGCGGTGGAATGCGCGCGTTGGATCGGTCATGAAACGTTAATGCGCGCAAGCATCGTGACACGTAGGACGCCTCTGCTGGCGATCGCTGGGCTGGTCGTCGCCGTTCTGGCGGCCCTCGGTGCGTTCATGCTCGTCATGGCGCAAGCGCGGGCCAGCGACTGGGTGCAGCATTCGCTCGACATCCAGGTGAAGCTCAATCGCCTCAGCGAAACGGTGCGTCAGGCGGAGTCCGATACGCGCGGCTTCCTGCTGACCGGCCAGGCGCGTTTCTACGACAATATGGAAAGCGCGATCCGCGCTGCGCCGCCTGCGCTCGATGCCATCGCGAAGGAAGTCGCCGACAATCCCGTGCAGGCGGACCATATGGTCGCATTGCGCAAGCTTCTCGACGAACGCTTTGCATCGCTGCACGAAACCGCCGATCATTTTGCGCGGACGCAGCAGATCCTGCACAGCGATCCCAAGAGCAGAAGCTACGGCCCCGAACAGATGCGCCGCGTGACCGATATGATTGGCGCGATGCTGGTCGAGGAGGAACGGCTGCAGGCCGAGCGTCGCATCGCGACCGACCGGTTGATCTTCGCGCTGGGATTAAGCCTGGCGCTCACCGTGCTGCTGGTGGTCGGTGTGGCAGCAGTGGTTTTGCGTGATGCGCGGCGGCGTGAGGCGGATCTGACCCGGATGCGCGACACGGCGATCGCGGCCAGCGAAGGGCTGCGCGAACAGATGATCGCGCGCGAGGCGGCCGAGTCGCAGACCCGCCAACTGCAGAAGATGGAATCGATCGGCCAATTGACCGGCGGTATCGCGCATGATTTCAACAATATGCTGGCCATCGTTATCGGCAGTCTCGATCTGGCCAAGCGCAAGATCGGTGGCGATCCAGAGACGCTCGCGCGCTATATCGGCAACGCGTCCGAAGGGGCCGAGCGCGCAGCATCGCTGACCGCGCGGTTGCTCGCCTTCTCGCGGCAGCAGCCGCTCGCCCCGATCACGATCGACGTAAACAAGCTCGTTCAGGGCATGTCCGAATTGCTGCGCCGCACGATGGGCGAGCAATATATGGTCGAGACCGTCCTGGCCGGTGGGCTGTGGCGCGCCTTCGCCGATCCGGGGCAGTTGGAGAATTCGGTCCTCAACCTGGCGGTCAATGCGCGCGATGCGATGGCCGATGGCGGGCATGTCACGATCGAGACCGCCAACGCCTATCTCGACGACGAATATGCGCGGCAGCATGTCGAGGTGAATCCCGGCCAATATGTGATGATCAGCGTCAGTGACACCGGCACCGGCATGACGCCAGACGTGATCGCGAAGGCGTTCGACCCCTTCTTCACCACCAAGGCGGTCGGCAAGGGGACGGGGCTGGGCCTCAGCCAGATCTTCGGCTTCACCAAACAGACCGGTGGCCATTGCGCGATCTATTCGGAGCCCGGGCAGGGCACCACCGTCAAGCTCTACATGCCGCGCCACATGGGCGAGCCGACGATGACGAGCAACACGCTCGTCCCCGAAAGCGAATTGCCGCAGGGCAAGGCGGGCGAGGTCGTGCTGGTGGTCGAGGATGAGCAGCGCGTGCGCCACTTCTCGGTCGATGCGCTGCGCGAGCTTGGCTATATCGTGATCTCCGCCGCAAGCGGCAGCGAGGCGCTGGTGGCGCTGCGCGAACAGCCGCAGATCACGATGCTGTTCACCGATATCGTCATGCCCGAAATGAACGGCCGCAAGCTGGCCGACGCCGCATTGGCGCTGCGCCCCGATCTCAGGGTGCTGTTCACCACCGGCTATACCCGCAACGCCGTGGTCCATAACGGCATGCTCGACGCGGGCGTCGCCTTCCTGCCCAAGCCATTCACGGTCAGCCAGCTCGCGACGAAGGTGCGCGAGGTGATGGACGGCGGCGGGGCGAATAGGCCGGCTTAAGGCGCGCGCTTCGCAGGTATCTCGTCATTGCGAGCGTAGCGAAGCAATCCAGGCCCACACTGGAGTGAGTAGCGCGCCTCTCTCGTGCGGGCCTGGATTGCCGCGTCGCCTTTGGCTCCTCGCAATGACGAGGTATTTGGGGTGAGGTGAGCGCTTAGCGCCGCCGTTTGGCCATGCGCAGGATGCGCCAGTCGCCGCGCAGGATGCTGTCGGTGAGGTAGAGCCCCTCGCGCCGATAGGCATTCGCCACCGCATCGGCCTGCGTGTCGAGCAGCCCGGCAAGGACCAACGTTCCACCCGGCAGCAACGCATCGGCGAAGACCGGCGCGAGCTCGATCAGCGGCCCGGCGAGGATGTTGGCGATCAACAGGTCGTAGGGCGCGCGATCGCGCAGGCGGCGATCGGACAGGCCGGGGGCGACGACCAGTTCGACCTGTCCGCGCGATCGGCCGACGGGCACTCCGTTCACCACGGCATTTTCGGCCGTGACCTCGATCGAGACCGGATCGATATCCGATGCGATGACCTTCGCCGCCGGCCACAAGGCGCGCGCCGCGAAGGCGAGCAGGCCGGTGCCGGTGCCGACGTCGACGATATCGTCGAAGCGCCGGCCCGACGTGCGCAACCGATCGAGCATTTCGAGGCAGCCGGTGGTCGTTTCATGGTGCCCGGTGCCGAAGGCGCGACCCGCGTCGATCACGAAGCCGGTCATGCCCTTGGGGGCGCTCTCGGCATTGTGCGGTGTGTGGACGAAGAAGCGTCCGGCGCGGATCGGTTCGAGGCCCGCCTGGCTGAGCGTCACCCAGTCATCTTCGGGGATATGCGTGACCAACGGCTTCACGGTCGCGCTGGGGGCGAGCGCGGCGACGATGGCGATCAGCGCCTTGGAGGGCTTGTCTTCGACATAGGCATCGAGCTGCCACGCGTCGGGCTGGTCCGGATCGGGCTCGCTGGTCATCAGCGTCGGCTGCGGATCGAGGGCGTCGATTTCGGTCAGGTCGCCTTCGGCGATCCGCTCGGCCTCGGCCTTGCTGCACGGCAGGCTGATCTTCCAGCTGCCGGTACGCGATGCGTCGAACGGGAAGCCGGTGACGCCGTCGCCTTTCGGCTCGTTTCCGCGACGCTTAGCGGACATAGCTGGCTCCATTCACGTCGAGCACCGCGCCGGTCATCGATGCCGGTGCCTGGAGCGCGGCGAAGCGGGCGATCTCGGCCACTTCCGCCGGATCGGCGACACGGCCCAGCGGGATGTCGGCGAGCAATTTGTCGCCGCCGCGGCTCTCCAGATAATCGTCGGCCATGCCCGTCATCGTGAAGCCGGGGCAGATCGCAAAGGCGAGGATGTTGTCGCGGGCATAGCCGCGCGCGATCGTCTTGGTCATCGCGACCATGCCGCCCTTCGACGCGGCATAATGCCAGTGCGCGGGGCTGTCGCCCCGATAGGCGGCGCGGCTCGCGACGTTGACGATGCGGCCCCCATCGTTGCGCTGAAAGTGCAGGACGGCGCGGCGGCACAGTTCGGCCGATGCCGTCAGGTTGATCTGCATCGTGCGCGCCCACGCATCCGACCAGGCGGTGTCGGGGGCTTCGAGGGCTGCGGCTTCGAATACGCCGGCATTGTTGATCAGCACGTCGATCCGTCCGTCGAGGCGATCGAGCGCGGCCTGCCACAGCCGGGCAGGCGCGTCGGCCTGCGACAAATCGGCGACGAGAGCGTCATCGCCCTCCGCCGCCGACGAACGATGGCCGACGACGCGGACGTCGTCGCAATCGAGCCGCTCGACGATCGCGCGGCCGATGCCCCGGCTGCTGCCGGTTACAAGGATGTTGATGGTCATCCGGTCGCCCTAGTGGCTGGCGTCGGCGTCGGCAACTCGGTGCGCCGCGCCCATGCGGCGGACTGCCTCGACCTTGGCGTGTAGCGGGGCCCAATCGTCACGCGTATCGATCGCCGACCAGATCGCCTCGACCTCGTCGATCAGCATCGAACAGGGTTCGGCGTCGGACCAATAGGGATGGTCTATCGAAACCGAACTTTGATAGGCGGCCGCTATCTCGCGAAACGCCTTGAAGGCATCGTCATCATAAAGGTCGCTCGGCGCGCGCAGGCGGCCGCCGCGCCAGTCGAAGAAGAATCGATCGGTACCGACCTTCGTTGCCTGTAGCGCCTCGTCCATCGCCTGCAGCAGCGCGAGATCGCTCTCCTCACCGCGCGGTGCGATGCCCAGTCGTCCACAGATCGCTTCCGCGACCGCCGCCTCGTACAGCGCGGGCCAGCGATCGAGCGCGGGGGCGAGTTCTTCGGGTTCGGCGATGTGGCGCAGCGACAAGGCAAGCTGGACGACGTCCCAATGGATCGCCTGCGCCTGCCGCCCGAAGGCGTAGAGGCCGTTATTGTCGAAATAAGCAGCGACGAAACCGGGCGTCCATTGCGGGGTGAAGCGCCATGGGCCGTAGTCGAAGCTCTCGCCGGTGACGTTGATATTGTCGCTGTTGAGCACGCCGTGGACGAAGCCCGCCGCCATATAGCTTGCGGCGAGCCGTGCGGTGCGTTCGCATACCAGCTCCAGGAAACGGCCTGCGCCGGCATCGGCCGGCTCATCGAACAGGTTCGCGAGGCAGTAAGCGGTCAGCAGGCGCATCGTTTCGGCATCGTCGATCGTCGCGAGCCGCTGGAAGCTGCCGATGCGGATATGGCTGTGGCTCAGGCGCACGAGGACCGCGGCGCGGGTGGGGGAGGGCTCGTCATGGCGCTCGAGCGCTTCGCCGGTCTCGATCACCGAAAAGGTCTTGGAGGTTTTAACGCCCAGCGCTTCGAGCATCTCGGTCGCCAATATTTCGCGCATCCCGCCTTTCAAGGTCAGGCGGCCGTCACCGAACCGGCTGTACGGCGTCTGGCCCGATCCCTTGGTGCCCAGATCGAGCAGCCGATCGGCGCCATCGCGCAGCTGCGCGAACAGGAAGCCGCGCCCATCCCCGATATCGGGATTGTACGCGCGGAACTGATGCCCGTGATAGCGCAGCGCGAGCGGCTGGGGCAGGTTGCCGGGCAGTGGCTGGAACCGGCCGAAATGCGCGAGCCATTGTTCGTCATCGAGCGCGTCGAGGCCGACCGAACTGTCCCACCGGCTATTGCGGAAGCGCAGGACCGTCTCCGGAAAATCGGCGGCGGCGACGGGATCGGACAGTCGCCCTTCGAGTTCCTCGATCCTGGGATCGGGACGGTAGGCGGCGGGTTGCGGGATGGCAGGCATGCGGCGATATGGGGGCGGCAACGGGAAGGGCGCAAGGCATGGCGGATTGGGAAGACGGATATTGGTGGTCGGCCGACGGCCTGCGCCTCCATTATCGCGATTATCCCGGCACCGGCCTACCGATCATCTGCATCCCGGGCCTGACCCGCAATGCGCGCGATTTCGCCGAGGTGGCGGATCGGCTGAAGGGTCGGCATCGCCTGATCCTGGTCGAACTGCGCGGGCGCGGCGAAAGCGCCTATGCCAAGGATCCGATGAGCTACGTTCCGCTCACCTATCTGCAGGACGTCCAGCTGCTGATCGACGAATTGAAGCTCGATCGCCTCATCATGTTCGGGACGTCGCTGGGCGGGCTGATCCTGTCGTTGCTGGCGACGAGCAATGTCGGGCGACTGGCGGGCGCGCTGATCAACGATGTCGGGCCGGTGATCGATCCGGCGGGGCTGGCGCGGATCCGATCCTATGTCGGCAAGTCGGTCAGCTATCCCACCTGGCTCCATGCGGCGCGTGGGATCGCGGAAACGCAGGCGAGCAATTTCCCCGGCAACGGCCTGCACGACTGGCTGGCGATGGCGAAGCGGCTGTGTCGCCTGACGCCCGCAGGCCGGATCGTGTTCGATTACGACATGGCGATCGCCGAACCCTTCCGCGCGCCGGGCGGGGCCGAGCCGGGGGTGGACATGTGGCCGGTCCTCAACGCGCTGAAGGACATTCCGACCTTGCTGGTGCGTGGCGGCCTGTCCGATCTGCTCAAGCCCGAGACGGCGGCGCGGATGCTGGAAACGCTGCCGCAGATGGAGGAGGTCGTGATCGCGCGGGTCGGCCATACGCCGAGCCTGTCCGAGCCGCCGTCGATCGCCGGGATCGATCGATTGCTGGCACGGATCGCGGCCGCCGGATGAAGCGGCCCGCGCGTATCCTTCACGCCCATTCGACCTTTGCGCTGGGCGGCAAGGAAGCGCGTGCGGTGCGCCTGATGAATGCCTTCGGCGAGGACGTGACCCATGTCGTGCTGACGGCGGTGCCGGGCGCGCTGGGTGCACGCGGTGCGATCGATCGAGGCATTGCGGTGGAATTTCCTGGCGACGAGGGCGCGCCGCCGCTCCATGGGAAGCCGTCGCCAGGGCGTTACCTGCAGCTCGCGCGCTACATGGCTGGGTTCGATCTGGTCCTGACCTACAATTGGGGTGCGATGGACGCGGTGGGCGCGCGGCGGATGTGGGCGCCCTTCATGAAGCTTCCGGCGCTGATCCATGCCGAGGACGGCTTCAACCAGGACGAGGTCGTCCGCCAGAACCCCAAGCGCGTGGCGTTCCGTCGCCTGATGCTGCCGACCGCCGAAAAGCTGGTCGTGCCCTCGCAGCGGTTGGAGACGATCGCGCGCGACGTGTGGAAGCAGCCGTCGTCGCGTGTCCTGCGCATCCCCAACGGGATTCGCCTGCCGAGCGAGGCGGAGATCGCCGCGCCGCTGCCGATCCCCGGCCTCGATCGCGGCCGGCCGGGCGTGGTGATCGGCACGATCGCGGGCCTTCGTGCCGTGAAGAATCTGCCGCGCCTTGTTCGCGTCTTCGCCGCCGGAGCGCCCGCCGATGCGCGGCTCGTGATCCTGGGGGAAGGGCCGGAGCGCGAGGCGATCATTGCCGAGGCCGCGCGGCTGGGCGTGGCGGATCGTTTGATCCTGCCGGGCTTCGTCAGCGATCCGGTACGCTATCTGGGCAATTTCGACATCTTCGCGTTGAGTTCGGACAGCGAACAGTTTCCGATCTCGCTGGTCGAGGCGATGGCGTGCGGGTTACCGGCTTTGTCCACCGACGTTGGCGATATCCGCGCGATGGCGAGCGTCGATAACGCGCCGTTCCTGTTCGGGACGGGCGACGAGGCGGGAATGGCGCAGGGGCTGGCGCGGCTGGCGGCCGATTTTGAACGCCGGTGCATGATCGGTGCGGCCAATCGGATGGTCGCATTGCACGAATTCGACGAGAAGGTGATGATCGAAAGCTATCGATCCCTATATTGGTCATTCATCGGGCGCTAAGGCGCTTCGCAGATTCCACGCGCATTTCGTGGCCAAGGCGCTTATAGGGGCGCCACATTCTGTCTGGAGGTTTCTTTGTTCAAGGGCGTGCGGCCGATCCTTTATGGTGGGCGCGAGGTTTGGCCTCTGATCGAAGGCGGCAAGGGCGTCGCTGCGACGAACCATGCAAGCTCGGGTGCCTGGGCCGCCGCGGGCGGCATCGGCACCGTGTCGGCCGTCAACGCCGACAGCTATGATCCCGACGGCAAGATCATTCCCCAGGTCTATCGCGCGCTCACGCGCCGCGACCGGCACGAGGAGCTGATCCAATATGCCATCGAGGGTGCGGTCGAACAGGTGAAGCGCGCCTTCGAAATCGCTGGCGGCCGCGGTGCGATCAACATCAACGTGCTTTGGGAAATGGGCGGCGCCCAACGCATCCTGCACGGCGTGCTGGAAAAGACGCGAGGCATGGTTGCCGGCGTCACCTGCGGTGCCGGCATGCCCTATAAGCTCAGCGAGATCGCGGCGTCCTATGGCGTCAGTTATCTGCCGATCGTGTCATCGGGGCGTGCGTTCAGCGCCCTGTGGAAGCGCGCTTATTCGAAAGCAGCCGAATGGCTGGCAGGCGTGGTTTACGAGGATCCTTGGCTGGCGGGCGGGCATAACGGCCTTTCGAACGCCGAAGATCCCAAGGTTCCACAGGATCCCTATCCGCGCGTGAAGCTGCTGCGCGAAACGATGCGCAGCGGTGGCATTTCGGATGACGTACCGATCATCATGGCGGGCGGCGTCTGGTTCCTGCGCGACTGGAACGACTGGATCGACAATCCCGAACTCGGGCAGATCGTGTTCCAGTTCGGCACCCGGCCCCTGCTGACGCAGGAAAGCCCGATCCCGCAGGGTTGGAAGGATCACCTGACGACCCTGAACCCGGGCGATGTCCTGCTTCACCGCTTCTCGCCAACGGGCTTCTATTCGTCGGCGGTCCGCAATCCTTTCCTGCGCAACCTCGAGGCGCGCTCGGAGCGCCAGATCGCTTTCTCTATGGAGGCTGCGGGCGACCACCAATATCAGCTCGATGTCGGTGTGAAGGGTAAGAATTTCTGGGTCACGCTGGGCGATCTCAACCGCGCCCGCGAATGGTATGGCCACGGCTTCACGACGGCGCTCAAGACCCCTGACAACACGTTGGTGTTCGAAACGCCGGAAGAAACCAAGATCATCCGAAAGGACCAGGCCGACTGCATGGGCTGTCTCAGCCAGTGCGGCTTCTCGTCCTGGGCGGACACGGAAGGCAACTCGACCGGCCGCCTCGCCGATCCGCGCAGCTTCTGCATCCAGAAGACGCTGCAGGATATCGCGCATGGCGGGCCGATCGACGAGAATCTGATGTTCGCGGGCCACGCGGCGTACAAGTTCAAGCAGGATCCGTTCTACTCGAACGGCTTCGTGCCGACGGTGAAGCAGCTCGTCGATCGCATCCTGACGGGGGATTGATCCTTCCTTCTTAATCCTCCCCCGCTAGGGGGAGGTGTCAGCGCAGCTGACGGAGGGGGAGGATGCCAGCCGCTGGTTGGTCGCTGACCTCCCCCTCCGTCGCCTTCGGCGCCACCTCCCCCTGGCGGGGGAGGATTGAGACGGCGACCTTTACCGCCCCCAAAAATCCCTAGCGTTGGCATCTGCGCGCGTCGCGTTACTTTGCGGCGATGAAGTCCTGTCTCGTCATTCGCCACGTCCCCTATGAAGGCGTCGCCGGTTTCCGCGCACCGATCGAAGCGGCGGGCTATGCGATCGATCGGGTCGACGTGACCGATCCCGATTTCGCCAATGTCGATTTCGACGCGCCCGACCTGGTCGTGATGATGGGCGGGCCGATGGGCGTTTACGATGTCGAGCGGCATCCGTGGATATCGTGCGAGATCACGCGGCTCGCGCGGCGCATCCTGCTCGATCGGCCGACATTGGGCGTGTGCCTCGGTTCGCAGATGATCGCGGCCGCAATGGGCTCGCGCGTCTATCCGGGGCCGGTGAAAGAGGTCGGCTTTTCCCCCATCAGCATCAACGGCGCGGGGCAGGGATCACCGCTGCGGCATATCGAAGACGTGCCTGTGCTGCACTGGCATGGCGATACGTTCGATCTGCCGAGCGGCGTCGAGTTGCTCGCATCGTCGGACAAATATGCGCATCAGGGGTTCCGGCGCGGCGACAATCTGCTCGCGCTCCAGTTCCATTCCGAAATGGGCGAGGATCCGCGCTTCGATGCGTGGCTGGAAAATGAGGACGACGTGACAGCGGCGGGGCTGACGGTGCCCGAGCTTCGCGCGCAGCATGATACGCACGGATCGACAGCGGTGGCCGCAGGCCGGCTTATGATCGCCGATTGGCTGGCGCGGCTGGCTTAGGGCCACGAAAAAGGCCGCCGGGCGAACCCGGCGGCCTTCGAAGCTGGTATCAGTCGCTTACTTGTAGCGACGACGGCCCTGCTTATCGACATAGTACTTGCGGCCATAATTGTCGCGATAGTAGCGGCGATCCTTGTGGCTCAGCGCCGTGATGGCCGCACCACCGGCCGCGCCGATCAGCGCGCCTTCGCCGGTGCCGAGGCCCGGAATCACCGCGCCTGCCACCGCACCGCCGGCACCACCAATAAGGGCACCCTTGGCAAGCTTGCCCGCGCTCTGCGCGAAAGCCGGGGCGCCGGCGCCGGCGACGGACAGCGCAACCGCCGCTGCGATCATCTTGCTGGTGTTCATGTCACGCTCCTGTCGTTGTCAATCAGTGCTCCCCGGAACGAGACTGCGACCACATGGTTCCACCGTTTATCGGGGGTTCATCCGAGGTTTATGCACTGTTCAGCCTGGGTAGGCGGGACGACATGGATTTGCGCTGAACGGAAAATGGCTCCGGCGCTCAGGCCCAGCCTTCGAGCACCTGATCGCGGGGCCGATCGCCGTCGAGCCACTGGCGGATCGCGGCGATGACGCGCTCGCCGGTCGCGGCGCGCCCTTCGAAAGTGGCCGATCCCATATGCGGCAGCAGCACGACATTATCGAGCGCGAGCAGGCGGGGATCGACGAGCGGCTCGCGTTCGAACACGTCGAGGCCCGCGCCGCCGATTTCGCCGCGTTCCAGCCGGTCGATCAGCGCCTTTTCCTCGACGATGTCGCCGCGTGCTGTGTTGATCAGGTAGCTTTGCGGCCCCAGCAGCCCGATCCGGCGTGCGTCAAGCAGATGCTCGGTCTCGGCGGTGTGGGGGCAGTGGATCGACACGATGTCGCTGCGGATCAGAAGCCGATCGAGATCGGCTTCCCACGTGGCGGCGAATTCCTGCTCGATGACGGCCGGCAGTCGGTGGCGATTGTGGTAGGAGATCGTCAGCCCGAAGGCGAGCGCGCGGCGGGCGACCGCCTGACCGATGCGGCCCATGCCGATGATACCCAGCCGCTTGCCGGTGATGCGATGGCCCAGCATCGCGCCGGGGCTCCAGCCGGACCAGTCGCCCGACCGGACCAGCTTCTCGCCCTCGGCCAGCCTGCGCGGCACCGACAGGATCAGCGCCATCGTCATGTCGGCGGTGTCTTCGGTCAGGACGCCCGGCGTGTTGGTGACGATCACGCCCGCACGGCGCGCGGCGGTAAGGTCGATATGATCGACGCCATTGCCGAAATTGGCGATGAATTGGAGGCGCCCTTTGCCCGCCGCGATCACATCGGCGTCAACCGTGTCGATCACGGTGGGGACGAGGATGTCGCAGCGCGCGGCGGCGGCGATCAGCCCGGCTTTGTCGGTGATGCCTTCGCCCTCGGCCAGCTCGACGTCGGGAAAAAGCTCGGTCAGCCGCGCCTCGGTGCCTTCGGGCAGACGGCGGGTGACGATGATCTTCGGTTTTGACGGGCGCGTGGTCGAAGTCATGCTTCGGGCTAGTCGCGGGCGGGCGGGTCCGTCAAGCGGGGTGCCGCACTCCTTTTCGTCATCCCAGCGAAAGCTGGGATCTCAGGAGAGGAGCGCGGCGCCTGAGCCTCGGTCGTCCCAGCTTTCGCCGGGACGACGAAGTTGTGATCAGCCGACGATTTCTTCGGGCTTGAAGAAATAGGCGATCTCGATGTTGGCATTGTCGAGGCTGTCCGAACCGTGGACCGAATTGGCTTCGATCGATTCGGCGAACTCCTTGCGGATCGTGCCGGCATCGGCATTGTCCGGATTGGTCGCGCCCATGACTTCGCGGTTCTTCAGGACGGCGTTCTCGCCTTCCAGGACCTGCACGACGACGGGGCCCGAGATCATGAAGCTGACCAGGTCGCCGAAGAAGGGACGCTCCTTATGGACCGCGTAGAAGCCCTCGGCCTGCTCCTTGGTCATGTGGATGCGCTTCGAAGCGACGACGCGCAGGCCGGCCTCTTCGAGCTTCGCGGTGACGGCGCCGGTCAGGTTGCGACGGGTCGCGTCGGGCTTGATGATCGAAAAGGTGCGTTCGGTCGACATGGCCGAGCGGGCTCCATTTAATAAGGGGTTGGGAAGTTGCGCGCGCCTCTAGCCGTCAATGCAACCGGAGGCAAGGCGTGGCTTGTCCGACCCCATTCGTCATTGTGAGCATAGCGAAGCAATCCAGGCCCGAACGAGGGAGGCTGGCGACCTGACTCTAGTGCGGGCCTCGATTGCCGCGTCGCCTGCGGCTCCTCGCAATGACGGGTGGAGAGAGGAAGACGGGCCTGGGACATGACGCCCGCTTGATTGCGCGGGAGGCTTGGCGCATGGGGCCGCCATGTCGTTCGCCCGCCCTGCCGTCCCCGCCCCGAAACCCCGCGCCCTCGGCTGGAGCATGCTGTTCCTCGCGGCGTTCGTGTTCGCGATCGTGGTGGTGGGTGGCATCACGCGGCTCACCGAATCCGGGCTTTCGATCACCGAGTGGAAGCCGATCCACGGCATCATCCCGCCGCTGACCCAGGCGGACTGGCAGGCCGAGTTCGAAGGTTACAAGCGTATCCCCCAATATGCCGCCTTCAATACGGGCATGACGCTCGAAGGCTTCAAGTCGATCTATTTCTGGGAATATCTGCACCGCCTGCTCGCGCGGACGATCGGGACGGTGCTTCTCGTGATCCTGGCCGTCGCCTGGTGGAAGCGCGCGATCCCGGCGGGATATGGCCGGCGGATGGTCGTGATCTTCCTGCTCGGCGGGCTGCAGGGCGTGATCGGTTGGTGGATGGTCTATTCGGGGCTGAGCGTGCGCACCGAGGTGAGCCATATCCGTCTCGCCATCCATCTGCTCGCGGCGCTGCTGATCTTCTCGGCTTTGATCTGGACCGCGCTCGATCTGTTCGCGCTGGCGCGGACCGGTGCCGACGTCCGTTCGCGGCTGCGCTGGCCGGCTGGCCTCGCGATCGCGGCGCTCGCGATCCAGATACTGTTCGGCGCCTTCACCGCGGGACTGCGTGCCGGCTATGCCTTCGCCAGCTGGCCGCGCATGGGCGACGAGTGGTTTCCGCAAGGCGGCTGGCAGGCGGCGCTGGGCGTCGTGGGCAATGTGGTCGACAATCCGATCGTCGTGCAGTTCGTCCATCGCTGGTGGGCGTGGGTGACGCTCGCGGCGCTGCTGCTCCTCGCGCGCAAGGCGAAGGATGTGGGGGCGACCGCAGAGGTGATTGCGATTGCGGGCGTGGCAATCATTCAGATCCTGCTGGGTATCGCGACCCTGCTGCTCGGCGTGCCGATCGTCATCGCGGTCGCGCATCAGGCAGTTGCTGCGCTACTGCTCGCCGCCGCCATCGCCGCCGCGCACCGCATCGGGCGGGTCTGAAAATCATGAAGGTATCCTGATACCTATTAAATTCAGCCCGGTTTGCTTGACTCTTTTGGGCCTCTCGCGCATTAGGCCGCCGTTCGCGCCGCTCGATCTACGGGCGGCGCAGTTCGTTTTGCGATAGAAGGTCTAAGCCCATGAAGGCGCTGATGAAGACCACCAAGGTGGCGACGCCTGCGACGGTGGAAAAGAAGTGGCTCGTGATCGATGCGGAAGGTCTGGTCGTCGGCCGCCTCGCCTCGATCGTCGCCAATATCCTGCGCGGCAAGCACAAGCCGAGCTTCACCCCGTTCATCGATTGCGGCGACAATGTCGTGATCGTCAACGCGGAGAAGGTCCGCTTCACGGGCAAGAAACTGACCCAGAAGGTCTATTATCGCCACACCGGTTATGCCGGCGGCATCAAGGAAGCCCGCGCGGACAAGATCCTCGAAGGCCGCTTCCCCGAGCGCGTTCTCGAAAAGGCCGTTGAGCGCATGATCCCGCGCGGCCCGCTGGGTCGTCAGCAGATGCGCAACCTGCGTATCTTCGCCGGCAGCGAGCATCCGCACACCGCCCAGAACCCCGAGACGCTCGACGTCGGCTCGATGAACCGCAAGAACAAGGTGGGCGCATAATGTCCGACAATCGCCAGTCCCTTTCCGACCTCGCGGCGCTGACCGGCGCCGAGGCGCCTGCTGCCGTCGCGCAGGCTCCGGCCGCATACACCGAAGAAGGTGAGGCTGTTGCCGCCGCTCCCGCCCCCGTCGTGTCGACGATGCCGCTGCGTGAGCAGATCATCGACGCGCAGGGTCGCGCTTATGCGACCGGCCGTCGTAAGGACGCCGTCGCCCGCGTGTGGATCAAGCCGGGCACCGGCAAGATCACGATCAACGGTCGCGACCAGGAAGTCTATTTCGCGCGTCCGACGCTGCGTCTCGTCATCAACCAGCCGTTCGGTGTCGCCGAGCGTGATGGCCAGTATGACGTGATCTGCACCGTCAAGGGCGGTGGCCTTTCGGGCCAGGCCGGCGCCGTGAAGCACGGTATCTCGCAGGCGCTCACCAAGTATGAGCCGATCCTGCGTGCGCCGGTGAAGGCCGCGGGCTTCCTGACCCGCGACAGCCGCGCCGTCGAGCGTAAGAAGTACGGCAAGGCGAAGGCCCGCCGCAGCTTCCAGTTCTCGAAGCGCTAAGCCGCTTCGGCAACTGCCGGATACGAAGCGGGTCGCCAGCGATGGCGGCCCGTTTTGCGTTGCGGCGGCGGAATGTCCCCAATTCGTCACCCCCTGCGAAGGCGGGGGTGACGGTCGGGTGTAGCAAAGCGAGGATTGGCGTCTCGTCCAACCCCCGCTAGACCGCGCCGATGCCTATCCGCACCCTGTTCGTCACCCGCTTCTACGAAGACCGCATCGATGACGGCGCGCTGATCGACGAGCTGCGCGAATCCTGTCTCATGCTGTCAAAGGAGGATCGGGCTGGGCGGGCCTGGTCGAAGGCGCATGGCTATCGCGGCTATACGTCCTACGCGTCGCTCAACGACCTTCCGATGCGCGATCCGGCCTTTGACGATCTCAAGCGCGCGCTCGACAAGCATGTCCGCCGCTTCGCGGAGGCTTCGCACATGGATCTGGCGAAGAAGCCCAAGCTCGACAGCCTGTGGGTCAACGTCCTGAAAGGCGACGGCGGTCATAGCGGGCATATCCACCCGCACAGCATCATATCCGGCACCATCTACATCACCGTGCCGCCGGGCGCGGGCGCGCTGAAGCTCGAGGATCCGCGCCTGCCCATGCTGATGGCCGCGCCTGGTCGCGCGGCAGACGCGCCCGAGGATAGCCAACCCTTCGTCTATGCCGAACCGTCGGTCGGCAGCGTGTTCCTGTGGGAAAGCTGGCTGCGGCACGAAGTCGTCGCGGGCGCGGCGAAGGCCGAGCGGATCAGCATCAGTTTCAATTATGCGTGACGGGTCTCCCCGCGCGAACGGAGTTTACTGAATGAGTGACGACCGCGACTGGCTGCACTGGGCGGTCGGGGAGATCGAGGCCGATCTGACGCGATCCGCCGACACGCATCTCGTTCGCGTGCCGCTCGACGGGGTGAGTGGAGTCGACATCTATCTGAAGGATGAATCGACCCATCCATCGGGTTCGCTCAAGCATCGCCTCGCGCGGTCGCTGTTCCTTTATGGGTTGTGCAATGGCTGGATCGGCAAGGACACGCCGGTGATCGAGGCATCATCGGGGTCGACGGCGATTTCCGAAGCCTATTTCGCGCGGCTGCTCGGTCTGCGCTTCATCGCGGTGGTTCCGCAGGGGACTGCACCTGCGAAGCTGGCCGAGATCGAGCGGTTGGGCGGTGAATGTCATCCGGTGACCGGCCCGATCTATGCGGCGGCCGAGCAGCTCGCCCGCGAAACCGGCGGCCATTATATGGACCAGTTCACCTATGCCGAGCGCGCGACCGATTGGCGCGGCAACAACAATATCGCCCAGTCGATCTTCCAGCAGATGGAGAATGAGCGGCATCCGTGCCCGACGTGGATTGTGGTCGGGGCAGGGACGGGGGGCACATCCGCCACGATCGGGCGCTATGTCCGCTATCGTCGGGCGAGTTGCCGCGGCACCCGGCTCGCGGTGGTCGACCCCGAAGGTTCGGTATTTGCCGAAGCCTGGCGCACCGGACGGCGCGACCTGACGTCGGATCGTCGCTCGCGGATCGAAGGCATCGGGCGCCCGCGCGTCGAGGCAAGCTTTCAGCCCGATATCGTGGATCGCATGATCGAGATCGAGGATGCTGCCTCCTTCGCCGCCGCGCGCTTCCTGTCGGCGCGACTCGGGCGGCGGGTCGGGCCGTCGACCGGCACCAATCTGGTCGGCGTGCTGCGCCTCGCCGAAGAGATGGCGAGCAGGGGCGATCGCGGCAGCATCGTTTCTTTGATCTGCGATTCGGGAGAGCGCTATCTCGACAGCCTATTCGACGAAAGTTGGATGAATCGCGAAATGCCTGACCATAAGCGCTGGGCGGAATGGCTTTCGCGCTTCTGAATCCTACTGAGCGTTAAGATGTGGCCGGCTAGAACGGGATCATGCTCGATCGGCTCCAGGCCCTTCACGATGCCGCGATCAAAGGCATCGACGCGCTCGAAGCTTTGGCCACCGAGGTGGAACCAAGGCTTGCCGAGGTCGCGGCCGCGCGTCTCGCGATCAGCAAGGTGAGCCGGGTGCGCGCATCCTTCCTCGAAGCGACCGTCTATCCCGCCATCGAAGCCTTCGCACCGCAGGCGATCGCAGGATTGCGTAGCCGCGGGCGCGAGCGGATGCTGGCGTCGTCCGAGCATATCAAGCGCTGGACGACCGCTGAACTGCAGACGAACTGGCCGGAATATCGCGTTCTTTCGAAGGGACTGCGCATCGGGATGCGTGCGCGGATCCGTGAGGAGCAAGCCTTGCTTTATCCCCTGATCCTGCGGCTCAGGAAAGCGGCCTAGGCCAGCCGTTCCAGCTTCGTCACCGTCTTGCCCTTATATTCGGCGCTGCCATAGGCGCGGAAGCCAAGCTTCTCGGCGACGCGCAGGGATGCAGTATTTTCGGGATCGATGATGCAGACGACGCGGGGTGGCGCCATCTGCGCCTCGATCCAGCCGAGCGCGGCTTTGGCCGCCTCGCTCGCATAGCCCTGGCCGTGGACCTCACTCGACATCACCCAGGCGAATTCGGGCGGGCCATCGAAATCCTCGCCCAGCCCGCGCTTGAAATCGGCCAGGCCGACCTCGCCTATCACCTTGCCGGTCGCCTTTTCCTCGACGACGAACAGCCCGTAGCCGAGCAGCGCCCAGTGGCCGGCGAAACGCTGCAGCCGGTGCCACACGTCCTCACGGCTGAGCGGTGCCTTGTAGATGGATTCGACCGCGACAGGATCGCGCCCGAGTATGGCGCAGGCGTCGAGATCGTCGACGCGGTGCTGGCGCAGGCGCAGGCGCTCGGTCTCGATGACGACGCGCGCGCTCACTCTTCGGAGCTTTCGCCGGGGGAGGCGCCCCAGATCCGGTCGCTGCGGATATAGCCCTTCTTGCCGGCCACATCGAACAGGCACCAGCCCGCTTCGCATGACGGCATCTTGCCGACGACGCCCGGCTCGGCCTGCCAGTTGACCGCCGAACCATCGGTCGGCTCGGCATGCATCGGGGCGGGGGATTGCCCGACGACGATCGCGGTGCGCTTTGCGGACATCAGGGTGGAGAGCATCCAGCCTTCGGTCCCGTCGACTTCCTTCACCTTGCGCCAGTCGCCGTAGATCTGGATCACCTGCACCGGCAGATCGCGACGGCGATAGCGCCAGATCGCCGGAAATGTGCGCTCCGGCCCGGTGCGCATCAGCACGTCGCCCGAGGCGAGCGATGCCCAGTAAGGCAGCTTGCGGTCCTGCGCATTCGCCGCCTGTGCCGCAGTGATGACGATCAGCGCGCCCAGAAGGACGCGCCCCAGCCCCGATAGTATCCCTGTCATGTCCCCATCTTTACGGGCCTTCCGGCCGGGTTCAAGCGGCCGATTCGCGCGGCCCGCGCAATCGTTGGAAGTTTGGAGCATCCGCCACGCGTGGGCAGGCTGTGCGTTCGACCCATTGTGAGACATCCGGCCGCCCGTTTGGTCGATCCGCAGCGCAAACGAGCCACTTTTCGGATGGCCAGCAACCGCGCCATGCCCGATGAGAAGCGAAATCCAAAAAGTGGTCGCGCATATGAATGACAATGTTCCGGACGTGCGGTTCGCCGCGCCCGATGAGATTGCGGAGCCGGATTATGATCCGGCGGTTTACAAGACGCTGCTGGAATCGACCAAGGCCATCCCCTGGAAGATCGACTGGGCGACGATGCGGTTCGCCTATATCGGCCCGCAGATCGAGGCGCTGCTGGGGTGGAAGCAGGATAGCTGGATTTCGGTCGAAGACTGGGCCACGCGCATCCATCCCGAGGATAGGGATTATGTGGTCAATTTCTGCGTCACGCAGTCGCAGGCGGGCGTCGATCATGAAGCCGATTATCGCGCGCTGACGCCGGACGGCGGCTATGTCTGGATCCGCGATGTCGTGCACGTCGCGCGTAATGCGGATGGCGATGTCGACAGCCTGGTCGGCTTCATGTTCGACATCTCCGAGCGCAAGAAGACCGAGCAGGAGTTGCTCCACCTGCAACGCGATCTGGAGGCGATGTCGTTCGAGGACGGGCTGACCCGCATCGCCAACCGCCGGATGTTCGATAATCATCTGGAAAGCGAGTTTGCGAGCGCAGCCAAAAGTGGCCAGCCGCTGTCGATGATCATGCTCGATATCGATCATTTCAAGCAGTTCAACGACCGCTATGGCCACCTGCAGGGCGACGATTGCCTGCGCCGGGTGGCGGCTAGGCTGAAAAGCCTCGCGACGCGACCGCGCGATATCGTGGCGCGTTATGGTGGCGAGGAGTTCGTCCTGCTGCTTCCTGACACCGATGCAGCGGCTGCGCTGGACTATGCGCCGCGATGCGTGGACGTGTTGGCGGAGCTTCAGATCCCGCACGAAAATTCGAGCTGCGGGCAGTTCGTCACCGCCAGCCTTGGCGTCGGTACGATCGTGCGGTCTGAGGATATGAGCGCGGTGGGGTTCACCGAGCAGGTCGATCAGTTGCTCTACGCGGCGAAGCGCGGCGGGCGTAATCGGATCGAGGCCGGATCCTAGTCGCCGAACGCGGCGAGCAACTTCGTCGGCGCCACCAGTTTCCAGCTTTCGCGGATGCGGTGTTCGACCTGATCCCAGTCGGGTTCGCCGAGATCGAGCCGCACGCCGATCCACCAGGACGGGCCAAGATAGGGCGGGCTGTAGTGAAGGTCGGGATCGGCCTCGATCAGCATCGCCTGATGCTCCGGCCCGCTCGTCTTGACGATAACGGCAGTGATGCCGTCGCCATGATGATCGTGCCAGAGATAGGCGAACATCTTGCCCTTCTCGCCGATCCGCCACGCGGGCGAGCCGTGCGAGACGGTTTCGGTCGCCTGAGGCATTGCGAGCGCGAGGTCGCTGATCCGGGTGTGGGTGCGCGGATAGTCGGCGACGGTCATTCGGCGGGCGCCTTGTGGCGGGCCGACCAGAGCGCATCGATCCGCTTCTGCGCGGCGGCGGCGGTCGTGTGGCCGATCAGCGAGAGACCCTTGAGCTTCACGTCGGTGCCGCTGAGAAAGCTCGAACTGGTCGCGTAGCCGATATCGTAGAGCGCGACGTCGTCGACCAAAGCGTCGTCGGCGTAGAAATGCGTGGTGATCGCGATGGGCAGGCGCGCGTCGCCACCCGCCTTGGTCTTTTCGCCCGCTTTCTTGAGCGCATCGACCAGCGCGCTTTCGATCCAGCGCCGTTCGATGCGCGGATCGGTGCTGTCGACGGCGGATAGATCCAGCGCGGCGGGGAAGGCGATCGTCTGCCCCTGGATCGCCTGCCCGCCCAGCGCGGTGAGCGTCAGCCGGTCGCCATCCTTGTCGGCCTTGCCGCTGAGGACGAGTGTGCGCGCCGCGCGGCTCTCCTTGGTCGAACTGGCGACCTTGTCCGCCTCGGCGTGGCGCCGCTCCTCATAACTGTTCCAGAACGTGAGCCCCGATATGACGAGCGCTGCCACCGCGACGATCTCGCCCAGGGTCAGCAGCCGCAATCGGCGGCGGCGGATTTCCGCGGCCTGTTCGGCCGGGGTCGATGTCTCGTCAGCCATGGTCCCGGATATAGGCGGCGAGCGCGGCGGGATAAAGGCGGTGTTCTTCGATCAACACGCGCGCCGCCAGCGTCTCGGGCGTATCGCCCGGCAGGATCGGAACGCGCGCCTGGCCGATCACGGGGCCGTCATCGAGTTCGGGGGTGACGATGTGGACCGAGCAGCCGCCTTCCGCATCGCCCGCTTCGATCGCGCGCTGGTGCGTATCGAGACCCTTGTAGAGCGGCAGGAGCGAGGGGTGGATGTTGACGATCCGGCCTTCCCAGCCCTGAATGAACTCGGGGCTCAGGATACGCATGTAACCGGCGAGCGCGACATATTCGACATCGGCGGCGCGCAGTTCGGCGTCGATCAGTGCGTCGAAATCGGCGCGCTTCAGACCGCGATGCGGGTGCGCGAAGGTGGGGATGCTTTCGCCCTCGGCGGTGGCAAGGCCAGCTGCATCCTCGACATTCGACGCGACCAGCACGACTTCATAGGGGCAATCATCGGCGCGCGACGCCGCGATCAGCGACGCCATGTTGCTGCCGCGCCCTGAAATCAGGACGCCGAGCTTAGCCTTCATGCGTCGACGACCAGGGTGCGCGTGCGCTCCACGTTTCGTCGCCGCCCCGCACAGTGCAGCCCTTTGCGCCGGGCCGGACATCACCGATGCGGTGGACGGTCTCGCCCGCGGCTTCGAGCGCAGCGGTGATGTCGGCGACGTCGGCCGGATCGACGATCACGGCCATGCCGATCCCGCAGTTGAAGGTGCGCGCCATCTCGCCGGGTTCGATATGGCCCTGCGCCTGCAGGAAGGCCATCAGGCGTGGCTGCGCCCACAGATCGGCGTCGACATGCGCGTGGAGCCCTTCGGGCAGGACGCGGGGAATATTCTCCAGCAGGCCGCCGCCGGTGATGTGCGCCATCGCCGCGACCTTGCCGGATCGGACCTGCGGCAGCAGCGACTTCACATAGATGCGGGTCGGCGCCATCAGCGCCTCGATCAGCAGCACGTCCTGATCGAACAAAGCCGGACGATCGAGCTTCCAGCCCTTGTCGGCGGCCAGGCGGCGAACGAGCGAGAAGCCGTTCGAATGGACGCCCGACGATGCGAGGCCGAGGATAACGTCGCCCGCTTTCACACGGTTGCCCGTCAGTGCCTCGGACCGCTCGACGGCGCCGACGCAGAAGCCGGCGAGATCATAGTCGCCATCGGCATACATGCCGGGCATTTCCGCGGTTTCGCCGCCGATCAGCGCGCAGCCGGCGAGCTTGCAGCCCTCCGCGATACCCGCGATGACGCGTTCGGCAACGCCATTGTCGAGGCGGCCAGTCGCAAAATAATCGAGGAAGAACAGCGGTTCGGCACCCTGTACGATCAGATCGTTGGCGCACATCGCAACCAGATCGGCGCCCACGCCGTCATGTCGGCCGCTGTCGATCGCGAGTTTGAGCTTCGTGCCGACCCCGTCATTCGCGGCGACGAGCAGCGGATCGTTATAGCCCGCGGCCTTCAGATCGAAGAAGCCGCCGAAGCCGCCCAGATCGGCGTCGGCGCCGGGGCGGCGGGTCGCCTTGGCAAGCGGGGCGATCGCCTTGACGAGGGCATTGCCCGCTGCGATCGAAACGCCGGCCTTGGCGTAGGTGTAGCTCTCGGGTTGATCGGTCATGCGGCCCCCTAACGACATCGCGCTTGGATTTCCAATGGCAAGTCGCCAAAAGACGCGCGTGAGCATCGCCGAACGCATTTCCCGTCCGACCCCGATCATCGTCCTGCTGGTGGCGCTTTGTGCCGGCGGGGTGCTGTGGGCGCAGCTCGAACGCGGCGCGCAGCGCGGGGTGAACCCGATCGACGGATCGGGAAGCTACGAGGTTTCGGGGGTCGTGGTCGATATCGCCGCGCGCGATGCGGAGACGGCGCGATCGGCCGGCTGGCGCGCGGCGCAGCGCCAGGGCTGGGCGATGCTGTGGGCGCGCACCAACGGGCAACCCGAAACCGCCGCACCGCGCCTGCCCGATTCGACGCTCGATTCGATCGCGGGTGCGATCGTCGTCGAACATGAACAGATCAGCGCGCATCGCTACATCGCCTCGCTCGGCGTCCTGTTCGATCGCGCGCGCACCGGCGAATTGCTAGGCGCGAAGGGGGCGATACGGCGTTCGGCGCCGATGCTCGTCATCCCGATCGAATGGAGCGGCGGCGCGCCGATCAGCTTCGAACTGCGCAATGAGTGGCAGAAGGCGTGGGCGCGCTTCCGGTCGGGCAACAGCCCGGTCGATTATGTGCGCGTGTCGGGCACCGGTGCCGATCCGATCCTGCTGAACGCCGCACAGACGCGTCGGCCGGGGCGCAGCTGGTGGCGGATGCTGCTCGATCAATATGGTGCGGCCGACATCGTCGTGCCCGAGGTGTCGCTGCAGCGGCAATGGCCGGGCGGCCCGGTGATCGGCACGTTCACCGCGCGCCACGGACCGGACGGCAAGATCATCGACAGTTTCACGCTGCGCACCGAGACGGGCGACGGTCTGCCCGCAATGCTCGACAAGGGCGCCGCGCGGATCGACGCGGCCTATGTCCGCGCGCTGCAGGCCGGCGAATTGCGCGCCGATCCGACGCTGGTGGTTGAGGATGCGCCTGCTGTCGAGGAGATCCCGATCGACGACGTGCTGGGGCAGCTTGCTTTGGCGGCGTCGACGGTCGTGCCGATCCAGGTCGACACCCCCGATTCGGTGATGCTGCGTTCGGCCGAGGTGGCGCTGCGCGGCGTGACGGGCATCACCTCGGTTCAGACGAGCAGTCTTGCGCTGGGCGGTGTTTCCACCTTCCGCGTCAACTTTGCCGGCCCGCTCCCGGCGCTGCGCGAGCAGTTGATATCGCGCGGCTGGCAGGTCGAGGATGCGGGCGGCGGGCTGCGTATCCGTCGCGCGTCGGCGCCCCCGCCACCGGCGCCTTCCGCGCGATGAATCAGATCGCGCTGCCCTTCGCCTGGCCGGCCGGAGAGAATGAGCGCGATTTCATCGTCACCGACGCCAACCGTCTCGCCGTCCGTCATCTGGAGCACAGATCGCTCTGGCCGGTCATGGCGTGCGTGCTGATCGGCCCACGCAAGTCGGGTCGCAGCCTGCTCGGCCGCATCTTCGCCGCCAAGGCGGCGGCGACCCTGATCGACAATGCCGAGCGCCATGACGAGGAGGCGCTGTTCCACGCCTGGAATGCGGCGCAGGCAAGCCACGTCCCACTGCTGATGATCGCGGAGAGCACGCCGGCGGCCTGGGGGATCCGGTTGCCCGACCTTCGCTCGCGGTTGCTCGCGACGCCGACGGTTGCGATCGAGGAGCCCGACGACGAACTGGCCGCGCGGCTGATCGAAAAGCTGCTGATTGCGCGCGGCCTTTTCCCGGCGCCCGAGGTGCTGCGTTACCTGTCACCCCGGATCGAGCGCAGCTATCTGGCGATCCACCGCACCGTCGAGGCGATGGACGAACTGTCGCTGGAACGGCGGCAGCGGATCACCGTGCCGGTGGCGCGCGACGTGCTGGCGGGGCTGGGTACAAATGACCTCGACTAAACGCGATACTCCTCCTGGCGGGGGAGGATCGAATTGCAGGGTTCATCACGCCACCGTCATCGACGAAACATGATGTTTCGCTTAAAACCTGTCGGATGGACCAGATTGAACCCCGCATCGAGGAAGAGCTTGTCGGCGATCATGCGCCGCTGACGCCGATTGCCCCGCGTGATCGCTATTTCAACCGGGAGCTGAGCTGGCTCGCCTTCAACCAGCGCGTGCTGGATGAGGCCGCGAACCGCGCGCACCCGCTGCTGGAGCGGCTGCGCTTCCTGTCGATTTCGGGCGACAATCTCGACGAGTTCTTCATGGTGCGCGTCGCGGGCCTCAAGGGGCAGATCCTGGAGGGCGTCGATACGCTCTCTCCCGATGGACTGACCGTCAGCCAACAGCTCGAAGTCGTCTCCGGACGCGCCGATCAGCTGATGAGCGATCAGCAGCGCATGTGGCGCACGATCCGCCCCGAACTCGCCCGTGCCGGGGTGTGCGTCCTCGAAGAGAATGAGATCACCGGCGACATCGCCGAATGGCTCGAACAGCATTTCAAGGGGCAGATCTTCCCGATCCTGACGCCGCAGGCGCTCGATCCCGCGCATCCCTTTCCGTTCATCCCGAACAAGGGCTTCAGCCTGCTGTTCGATCTGGTGCGCCAGTCGGACGGGGAGCAGATCTTCGAACTGTTGATGGTGCCGGCGACGCTGCCGCGCTTCGTGCGCGTGCCCGGCGAAGCTGCGCGTTATGTGTCGGTCGAGACGCTGGTGCGCCGCTTCACGCATCTGCTGTTTCCCGGCTATCGCGTCCAGGGCCATGGCGCCTTCCGCATCATCCGCGATAGCGACATCGAAATGGAGGAAGAGGCCGAGGATCTCGTCCGCTCCTTCCGCTCGGCGATCCAGCGCCGGCGACGCGGGCGAGTGATCCGCCTCGAACTCGAAGCCAATATGCAGCCTTCGCTCGAACCGATCTGGCGAGAGCAGATCGGCACCGTCGACAGCTTCATGATCGAGTCGGGCCAGTTCCTGGGCATCGGCGACCTTGCCCAGCTGGTCGACGAAGATCGATCGGACCTGAAGTTCACACCTTACAGCGCGCGCTTTCCGGAGCGGGTGCGCGAACATGGTGGCGATTGTTTCGCGGCGATCCGATCGAAGGACATCGTCGTCCACCATCCGTACGAGTCGTTCGACATCGTCATCGCCTTTCTGCGCCAGGCCGCGCAGGATCCCGACGTCGTCGCGATCAAGCAGACGCTCTATCGCGCGGGCAAGCAGTCGGCGGTGATCCGCGCGCTGGTCGACGCGGCCGAGGCGGGCAAATCGGTGACGGCGGTCGTCGAACTCAAGGCGCGCTTCGATGAAGAGCAGAACCTGCTCTGGGCATCGCAGCTCGAAAATGCCGGCGTGCAGGTCGTCTATGGCTTCATCGACTGGAAGACCCACGCCAAGGTTTCGATGGTCGTGCGGCGCGAAGGCGGCGCCTACCGCACCTATTGCCATTTCGGGACGGGCAATTATCACCCGATCACCGCGCGCATCTATACCGATCTCAGTTTCTTCACCGCCGATCCGCGTGCGGGCCGCGATGCGGCGCAGGTGTTCAACTACATCACCGGCTATGTCGAACCGCAGGCGCTGGAGATGCTCACCATCTCGCCCCACGGCATGCGTGATCGGCTGTGCGAACTGATCGACAACGAGATCGATCATGCGCGCGAAGGCCGGGAGGCGGCGATCTGGGCGAAGATGAACTCGCTGGTCGATCCCGCGATCATCGAGAAGCTCTACCGCGCGAGCGCGGCGGGCGTGCAGATCGACCTGGTCGTGCGTGGCATATGCTGCCTGCGTCCGGGCGTTGCAGGGCTGTCGGAGAATATCCGGGTGAAGTCGGTGGTCGGCCGCTTCCTCGAACATAGCCGCATCATGTGCTTCGGCAACGGCGCCGCCTTGCCCAATCCGAACGCGAAGGTGTTCATTTCTTCGGCCGACTGGATGCCGCGCAACTTCGATCGGCGCGTCGAATATCTGCTGCCGATCGAGAACCCGACGGTTCACGCGCAGGTGCTCGATCAGGTGATGGTCGCCAATCTGAACGATGACGAGCAGAGCTGGGTGCTCCAGCCCGACGGCACCTACGAGCGCGTCAAGCCGGCGCGCCGCCCGTTCAACCTCCATCGCTATTTCATGACCAACCCATCGCTCTCGGGCCGCGGCGCGGCGCAGAGCGGCGGCGCGGTGCCCAAGCTGTCGCTGCGACGGGGGAGCTGAGGCTCTCCCGGGCAAAGCGTGGAGTGGGTGTGCTTCGCTTCATCGCGCCGGGGGCAGGCATCGGCATCTTTCGCACCAGACGGCCGTTTCGCGCGTTTGATCCGGCAGCGATTTGAGTTAAGGCGCACCAATGCCATCGGGATCGACCCTCCGCAGCATCGACCGAATTCCTAAGGCGGAAGAAGGTCGGTCGGGGATTATCGACATCGGATCGAACTCGATCCGACTTGTCATTTACGAGGGGCCGGCGCGAATCCCGGCGATTCTGTTCAACGAAAAGGTGATGGCCGGTCTCGGCAAGGGCGTGTCGCGTGACGGCGCGCTCGATGCGGAGGCGATGGAACGTGCGCTGGCGTCGCTCGCGCGCTTCCGCCGCCTGGCCGAACAGATGGGCGTGCCCAATCCCCGTACCGTCGCCACCGCGGCGGTGCGCGATGCCAGCAACGGCAATCTGTTCCTCGGCATGGTCGGCGGACTTGGCCTGACGGTCGAGCTGTTGTCGGGCGAGGATGAGGCGCGGATGGCCGGGCTCGGCGTGATCGCGGCGATTCCCGGCGCGGACGGCATAGTCGGCGATCTTGGTGGCGGCAGCCTCGAACTCGTCCGCATTACTGATGGCGAGATTCGCGACACCGTCTCCTTCCCGCTCGGCGTGCTGCGCATCGGCGCGAACACGCTCCAGACGATTGGCAAGAAGGTCGACAAGGCGCTGGGCGAGTCGGGCTGGCAGGGGAAGGGGGAGGGGCTGCCCTTCTATATGGTCGGCGGATCGTGGCGCTCGCTTGCGCGGGTCGACATGCACCTCACCGGCTATCCGCTGCCGATCGTCCACCATTATCGGATGGCGCGCGAGAATGCGCAGCATCTCGTTCGCGTCCTCTCGCACCTCGATCGCAAGCGGTTGCGCGAAGTGCCGGGTCTTTCGGGCTCACGTATGCCGTCGCTGCTGCCGAGCGCGGCTTTGCTGTCGCACGTCGCGCGGCGGCTGGGATCGAGCGAACTGATCGTTTCAGCTTACGGCCTGCGCGAAGGGCTGCTGTATCAGTCGTTGCCCGAAAAGGTGCGCGGGCAGGATCCGCTGATCGCCGCAGCGCGTGAGGAAGGCGCGCGGCAGGGGCGCTTCGCCGAACATGGCGACCTGCTCGATCGCTGGATCGCGCCGTTGTTCGAGGACGAGAGCGGCGATCTCATCCGCTATCGCCACGCCGTCTGCCTGCTCGCCGATGTCAGCTGGCGCGCGCATCCGGAATTCCGGGCCGAACGTGGGCTCGACATCGGACTGCACGGCAATTGGGTCGGCATCGACGCGCGCGGCCGGGCGATGATCGCGCATGCCCTGTGGGTCAGCTTCGGTGGCGAGGCGCCGGTCGACGTGGTGGCGCAATTGTGTACGCCTGCGGACCTCCAGACCGCGCAGCGCTGGGGCCTGGCGATACGGCTTGCCCAGCGGTTGAGCGGCGGTGTCGCCGACGCGCTGCTCGCGAGCCGGATCGCGGTCGATGGCGGTGCCGTGGTCCTCCGCCTCGATCGGGCGGACAGCGCGCTCTACGGTGAAGCTGTCGAGCGGCGCCACCGCACTCTGGCGCAGGTGATGAACTGCGAAGCCGTGCTGGCCTGACGCTTTATCTTCCTTCGTGGCGCGGAAGGAAGTTGACCAGCAGGAAACGGACGGGCCTTATGCGCCCGACGGCCCGGAGAGGCCGCGTGGGAGGACGCGCACCTTTGTCCAGGGAGATTGTTCGTCATGTCCGTCAAGAAACTCGTCGCCGGCCTTCTGATCGCGGCGGCCGCCACGTCGGCTGCCCAGGCCGAAGGCGTCACCCGCAAGGCTGCGCCGAACGCGATGATCGCTGGTTCGGTCACGGTGCCGGCGGGGACGAAGCTCTACTTCCTGTCGGGATCGACCGGATCGCCGATCGACCCCAAGGTCACCGACACGCCCGACGCTTTTGGCGACACCAAGGCGCAGACGCTCAGCATCCTTACCAAGCTCAAGGCGCAACTCGCCGAACTCGGCCTTGGCATGGGTGATATCGTCAAGCTTACCGTCTTCCTGGTCGGCGATCCGGCCAAGGGCGGCAAGATGGACCGCGACGGGATGACCGAAAGCTACAAGCAGTTTTTCGGTACGGCGGAACAACCAAACGTTCCTGCGCGTAGCACGGTCCAGGTCGCAGCCCTCGGTCGCCCGCAGACGCTGGTCGAGATCGAGGCCGTCGCCGCCAAATAGCGAGGGAATTCAAGGAATGAAGATCGGGTTCGGTGTGTTCGGTGCAGTGTTGATCGTCATGAGTGGCGCCGCCGTTGCGCAAAATACATCGAGCCCGTCGCAGCAGAACGGCTTTCAGGATGCCAGCAAGAAGGCAGGCCGGATCGCTTCCCAGCCCGGGCGTGACATCGGCGCGGTCAAGACCAAGATCCCGCCCGTTTTGCAGTCGGCGCGCGACAATCCGTATGCGATCTCGGGCATGAACTGCACGACGATCGCCAAGGCGATCACCGGTCTGAACGGCGCGCTCGGCGCTGATTTCGTCGCGGGGCCGGCCGCCAAGGAAAATCGCGGCGGCAAGATCGCCGAAGCGGGTGGGCAGACAATCGTCAACTCGCTGATCCCCTTTCGCGGGCTGGTGCGCGAGGCAACCGGCGCCGCACCCGCGCAGCGCCGCCTGAACGCTGCGATCGACGCCGGCTATGCCCGCCGTGGCTTCCTGCGTGGCGTGCATCTCGCCCGGAAATGCCGCACGAAATACTGATTTCAGCGCGCATTCGTTAGCGGCAATCGTTTGAAAATTCGCAACATATCCGAAACATTGTTTCATGTTGATAATGCAAATGACTCGCATTAAAGGCGGTACCCTTCATAAAAAGGGGATCGCACATGAACGCTCTTCGACTGTCGATGCTGTGCTGCACGGCTATGATCGCAGTACCGGCCTGGGCCGACGAAGCGGCAGTGGACTCGGACATTCTGGTTACCGCGCTGCGCCAGACCAGCGGTTCGGCGACGAAGACCGACACCCCGATTCTCCAGACGCCGCAGCCGGTCACGATCGTAGACGATACGCTGTTCGAGGCGCAGGGGGCGGTGTCGATCAACGACACACTTCGTTACGTTGCCGGTGTGACCGCCAATCCGTACGGTCCCGATAGCCGCACCGACGGCATCACCGTTCGCGGCGTGAGCGCGCTCCAGTTCCGCGACGGAATGCGCGACATCTTCAGCTATTATGCCAGCATCCGCGCCGATCCGTATAATTTCGACCAAGTCGAACTGGTGCGCGGCCCGGCCTCGGTCCTGTTCGGGCAGGGGGCGATCGGCGGTATCTTCAACCTCGCTTCCAAGTTACCCGAAAAGGAGATGCGCGGGGAATTCCAGGTCCGCTACGGATCGTTCGACCGCAAGGAGGCGCTGGCCGACTTCACGGGCGAGATCACCAACGGAATATCGGGCCGCATCGTCGCACGCGTGCGCGACGCCGACAGCCAGACCGATCATGTGCCCGATGACCGCGTGATGATTTCGCCCTCGATCAGCTTCGAGCCGAGTGAAAAGACCAAGATCACGCTGTTGGGTCTCTATCAGGAGGATGATGGCGGATCGACCGCGCAGTTCCTGCCGCTGGTCGGTACGATCCTGCCCAACCCGAACGGCCAGCTGAAGAACAGCCTGTTCATCGGCAAGCCGGGCTGGGACCGCTATGACGGCCGCCTGCTGCAGGGCACCGGCATCATCAACCACGAGTTCAGCGACAGCGTGAAGCTGAGCCTCAAGGCCCGCTACATCGACAGCGACCTCGAATATTTCACGCATTATCCTGACAGCTATTCGAACCCGACCAATCCCTATCTGGATGCGGCGCAGCGCACGATCGGCCTCTATTCGGACGCCACCCGCGCCCGGATGAACATCTTCTCCACCGACAACAATCTGCGCTTCGATTTCGATACCGGCGAGAATGTGAAGCACGTCCTGCTGACGGGTGTCGATTATAGCTGGAACCACGTCCGCAAGACGGGTGGCTTCAGCTATGAAGTGATCGATATCTACAACATCAACTATGCCGCCCTGTCGAACTATGGCGGAGGCCTCCCGCAGCCAACTTCGGCCAACGAGGATGGCGAGCAGACCCAGCTCGGCGTCTACATCCAGGATCAGATCCGCTTCTACGATCGCGTCTCGATCGTCCTTGGCGCGCGGCAGGACTGGACGAAGCAACGCTCCTTTGGCGGCGCGTGGCAGAAGGACAAGGCGACCACCTTCCGCGCGGGCCTGATCGGCGACATCACGCCGTGGCTCTCGCCCTTCGTCAGCTATACCGAAAGCTTCGAGCCGCTCGCGGGCATCGCCAGCAACGGCAACCTCTTCGTGCCCAAGCGCGGCCGCCAATATGAGGCGGGCGTGAAGCTGCATCCCGGCAAGGCGACCCTGCTGACGATCACCGGTTTCCACATCAAGGAAAGCGGCCGCCCGATCGACGATCCTTCGACCGCCGATCCTTTCGATCAGATGCAGGCCGGCGAACTGACGACCAAGGGCTTCGAGATCGAAGGCAGCACCGCGCTGCCGGGCAAGATCACGCTGCTCGCGAATTACAGCTACAACAAGGCGCAGATCAAAGGCACCGGCGTGCAGCTGGATAATGTGCCCAAATATAACGCCTCGGCCTGGGCGACGAAGGGCTTCGATCTGTCGGAAGACGCTTTGCTCACGCTGGGCGCCGGCGTTCGCTACACCAGCAAGAACGTGTCTTACGGCGCGGCTTTCCCGGCGGGGATCGTGACGCCGAGCTATACGGTGGCCGATGCCTATGCCGAGGTTCGCTGGCAGAACTGGCGCTTCTCGGTCAACGCGACCAACCTGTTCGGCAAGGACTATTATTCGGCCTGCCTGGCGCGTGGCGACTGCTTCGTCGGTGCCGCGCGCAATGTCTATGCGACCGTCGGCTATCGCTTCTGATGGCTGATGCGCTTCTTTACGTGGGCGCGGCGGCGGCGATCGCGGGTGTGGCGCTGCTGCGCTACGCCTGGTCGCTGCCGAAGCGGTCGCGGATGTTCAACGCGATTGCCTGGGGCCTGTGGGCGCTGGCGATCGCTCTCGGTTGGGCGTCGGCGGGCATGTGGGGCGTTTCGGTCGAGACGCTCATCGGCATGGTCACGGCGATCGCGATTATGGCCCATGCGGCCTCGACCTCGCCCCCCAGCAAGGCGAAGGCATCCAATCGCCGTGTGAAGATGCTGCCCGAAGCCGGCGAACCGCTGGGCCTCGGGCGGCGTATCCTGACCTTCCTGATCGTCATCGGCCTCGGCATGTTCGCGGCGGCCGGCTTCGCGGTCGGCGCGCGCTGGATCGCGGCGCTCGCGGGGGCAGGGGAGGCCGACGCCAACGTGATCGGCCTGTTCGTGATGCCGCTCGCCTGGACCTTCCTCGCTTTCTTCATGATGATGGCGGGGCGTCGTCGCCAGATGCTGTTGGTCGGGATCGGACTGGCGAGTGCGCTTCCCGCTGCGATCCAGGGAGGTGCCCTGTGAAAGCGGTCGAACCCGGCACCGTCAAACGCGCGCTTTCGGTCCACGCCGCGATCGGCCTGCTCGCGGGGGCGATGCTCTATCTCGTCTCGGTGACGGGCGCGGTCCTCGCTTTTTACACCGATCTCCAGCGGATCGAGCAGCCCGGCGCCCCGGAAATGGCCCGCATCAGCCCTGAGGCCGTGCAACGCGGGATCGAAGCCGTGCTGGCGAGCGAGAAGGGCAAGCCGAACACGACCCACCTGTTCGTCCGTCTGCCCACCGTCGATATGCCGCGCGCCACGGTTTCGACCGATACGCAGAGCCAGCATATCAATTCGGACGGATCGATCGCGATGGCGGAGGAGAAGAAGTGGTCCGACTTCCTCTTCGCGCTCCACTACACGCTTAACATTCCCGGCCTGATCGGCATGACGATCGTCGGCATCCTGGGCGTGATGATGCTTGCGCTGTCGCTGTCGGGCGTGGTGGCGCTGCCGCGCATCTTCCGCGACGCCTTCCGCCTGCGCGCCCGCGACACGGGCGGGATCGGCCTGGCCGACTGGCATAACCGGCTGAGCGTGTGGACCTTGCCCTTCACGATCGCGGTCGCGCTGACCGGCACCGTCATCGCGTTGGGGACCGTCACGGTCTATGCGATCGCGACCGCCAGCTATGGCGGCAAGACCGAGAAGGTGTACGAACCGATCTTCGGCAAGGAAGCCAAGCCCGACAAGAAGTCGGCGCCGATCGCCAACGTGGTCGCGGCGTTCGACGATCTGGCGCGCCGCCATCCCGATATCCCGGCCACCTTCGTCATCATCCACGATCCGAAAACGGTGGGGCAGCATGTCCAGCTGATGGGCGAACCGCGCCGCCGACTGATCTTCGGCGAATATTATAATTACGATGCGCAGGGGCGCTTCGAAGGTGCAGCGGGCATGGATCAAGGCGCGTTGGGGCAGCAGGCGGCATCGTCGACCTACAAGCTCCACTTCGGCACCTTCGGCGGCACGCCGGTCAAGATCGCCTATCTGGCGTTCGGGCTGGGCCTGTCGGCGATCAGCGCGACGGGCACCTATATCTGGCTGGGCAAGCGCCGCCGCCGGGGCATGGACGAACCGCGCCTGCGCGCCGCATGGGATGGCGTGGTGTGGGGCGCGCCCGTCGCGCTGGTCGCGACCTTCGCGGCGCGCATGGTGATCGGCAACGACGCCCCGTTCATCGCGATCTTCTGGATCTGCTTCGTGGCCGTCGTGTTGGGATCGATCCTGCGCGCGCATCGCCGCGTGGCTCTGCCCGCTCGGAAAGAGGCACTTGCCGCGGACTGACCCGATCGGCTCCCGCTATGAAGACCAAAATCATGGCGGGAGTTTGCGATGTCGCAGCACGGCTTTGGGCAGATCGATCAGATCGGATATCTGGTCGAAAATCTCGATGCGGCGATCCAATTCTGGATCGACCGTTTCGGCGTGGGGCCGTGGACGGTGTTCCGCAACGTGCCGCTCGATGGCGTCTATAGGGGGCAGGCGGGCACCGTCACGATCGACGTCGGACTATCCTATCAGGGCAATGTCCAGATCGAGTTGATCGAGGCGACCAACGACACGCCGTCGCCCTATCGCGACGCGGACGGCAGGCGCCTGCTCGGCATTCACCACACCGCGCATATCGTCGACGATCTCGACGCGGCGGTGGCGAAGGCGAGCGGCAACGGCCTGCGCGTCGTGTTCGAGGCCTCCAACCCCGCCACCCGCGTCGCCTATCTCGCGTCGGACAATGAGCCGGGGCTGCTCGCCGAGTTCATCATGGGGCCGGGGATGCGCGAAATGGCCGACGCCGGGATCGCAGCGGCGAAAATGTGGGACGGGAGCAATCCGGTGGTCGAGATGACGGCCTAGCTATTCCTCCCCCGCCAGGGGGAGGTGTCAGCGTAACTGACGGAGGGGGAGGACAGAGGCCAACTCGTTTTGGGTCGTATCCTCCCCCTCCGTCGCCTTCGGCGCCACCTCCCCCTGGCGGGGGAGGATTGGAATACAAAAAGGCCCGCCTCCAGTCGGAAGCGGGCCTCTTTGTTAGTGGGTTACGAAGTTACGCCTTCACCTTCGGCGTTGGCTTCTTCTTCGGGCGCTTGGGCGCAGCCGGGGTGATTTCGAAGGCGAGCGCGTCGTCCTTCAGCTTCACCTTGACCTCGCCGCCGTGGACGAGCTTGCCGAACAGCAGCTCCTCGGCGAGCGGCTGCTTGACCTTCTCCTGGATCAGGCGCCCCATCGGGCGTGCGCCGTAGAGCTTGTCATAGCCCTTGGCGGTCAGCCAGTTCTTCGCTTCCTCGTCGAGCGAGATGTGGACGTCGCGATCGGCCAGCTGCAGTTCGAGCTGCAGGATGAACTTTTCGACGACGCGGTTCACGACCTCGGTCGGCAGGTAGCTGAACGGCACCACCGCATCGAGCCGGTTGCGGAATTCCGGCGTGAACATCTTCTTGATCGCGTCTTCCTGAACGTCCTCGCGGGTCATCGCGCCGAAGCCGATGCTTTCCCGCGCCATGTCGGCGGCGCCGGCATTGGTCGTCATGATCAGGATGACGTTGCGGAAATCGACCGTCTTGCCGTGGTGATCGGTCAGCTTCCCGTTGTCCATCACCTGCAGCAGGATGTTGAACAGGTCGGGATGCGCCTTCTCGATTTCGTCGAGCAGCAGGACGCAATGCGGCTGCTGGTCGATCGCGTCGGTCAGGAGACCGCCCTGGTCGTATCCGACATAACCCGGAGGTGCGCCGATCAGCCGGCTGACCGAGTGACGCTCCATATATTCGGACATGTCGAACCGCTGGAGCGGGATGCCCATGATGTTCGCCAGCTGGCGTGCCACCTCGGTCTTGCCGACGCCCGTAGGGCCGGAGAACAGGTAGTTGCCGATCGGCTTGTCGGGATCGCGAAGGCCCGCGCGGGACAGCTTGATCGCCGAGGACAGCACCTCGATCGCCTTGTCCTGCCCAAACACGACCCTTTTGAGATCGGTTTCGAGGCTGGCGAGCGACTTCTTGTCGTCGGTCGACACCGACTTCGGAGGGATGCGCGCCATCGTCGCGATGACCTGCTCGATCTCCTTGGGCGTGATGACCTTCTTGCGCTTAGTGGGCACCACCAGCATCTGCATCGCGCCGACTTCGTCGATCACGTCGATCGCCTTGTCGGGCAGCTTGCGGTCGTTGATGTAGCGCGAAGACAGCTCCACCGCCGCCTTGATGGCGTCGGGGGTGTACTTGACGTGATGATGCTCCTCGAAAGCCGACCGCAGCCCGGTCAGGATCTTGATCGCATCCTCGACCGTCGGCTCGTTGACGTCGATCTTCTGGAAGCGACGCAGCAGCGCGCGATCCTTTTCGAAGTGGTTGCGGAACTCCTTGTAGGTCGTGCTGCCGATGCAGCGGATCGACCCGCCCGACAGCGCGGGCTTGAGAAGGTTGGACGCATCCATTGCGCCGCCGCTGGTGGCGCCGGCGCCGATGACGGTGTGGATCTCGTCGATGAACAGCACCGCGTGAGGCAGCTTCTCGAGTTCGGTGACGACCTGCTTCAGCCGCTCCTCGAAGTCACCGCGATAGCGGGTGCCGGCGAGCAGCGCGCCCATGTCGAGCGAATAGATGACCGCGGGCAGCAGCACCTCGGGTACGTCGCCCTCGACGATCTTGCGGGCCAGGCCCTCGGCGATCGCGGTTTTGCCGACGCCGGGATCGCCCACATAAAGCGGGTTGTTCTTCGAACGGCGGCACAGGATCTGGATCGTGCGATCGACCTCGGGCCCGCGGCCGATCAGCGGATCGACCTTACCGGCCTTGGCCTTCTCGTTCAGGTCGACGCAGAACTGCTTGAGCGCACTCTCGCCCTTCTTGCCGTCGGCCTTGGCCTGAGCCTTCTCTTCCTCTGCCCCCTTCACTTCGCGCTGCTCCGTGGGCTGGCCGGCCTTGCCGACACCGTGGCTGATATAGCTCACCGCATCGAGGCGGCTCATGTCCTGCTGCTGCAGGAAATAGACGGCGTAGCTCTCGCGCTCGCTGAACAGGGCGACGAGCACGTTGGCGCCGGTCACTTCCTCGCGACCCGACGACTGGACGTGCAGAATCGCGCGCTGAACGACGCGCTGGAAACCGCTGGTCGGGTTCGGATCGCTCTCGCTGTCGACCTTGAGCGCGTCGAGTTCGGTGTCGAGATATTGCGTGACCGCGTTACGGAGCTCGGTCAGGTCCACCCCACACGCCACCATCACCTTCGACGCATGCTCGTCGGCGATCAGCGCCAGCAGCAGATGCTCGAGGGTCGCATATTCGTGACGACGGCTCGACGCGGCTGACAGCGCGTTGTGGAGGGTCTGTTCGAGTTCGCGGGCGAATGAAGGCATATTATCGATACTCCTCTCGGCAGAGGGTTCCCCCTGCCGACAACGTATATCTTGGGGTCCGGTGCCCCGCGATCAAGGCTTGCCCCCTGATCGAAGTCTGTCCGCCCAGGAAGCGGATCTGTGCGTGGCCCAGAAGGCGGAGATCGGCGCGTCTTCCGCTCCCCGGCTGGCCCACACTCATCGTTTGAATAGTGCGTCTGCGGTTGCGCGATGGTTAACCGAGGCGTCGATCTTTGCACGGCAGCGCACGATCTCCGCTTCGAGCAAGGCGATGCGGGCGTGAAGTTCCTCGACCGAAAAGGGGTTGAGATCCTGGCGCGCGAGGCCGGCGGCCGGATCGGCGTTGCTGCGGGCGAGGCTCTCGTCGGGCTCCATGTACACAGCGTTGACCGGGGCGGCACCCTTGTCAATAAACCCGCATCGGTTCGTCTCATTCGAAAGGCCAATATGGCCCAGATTCCTGCGAAGATGTTGGCTATCGACCCCGCCGAGCCGGGCGGGCCCGAAGTTCTCGTCCCCGTCGAGCGCGATGTGCCTGTGCCCGGCCCCGGTCAGCTGCTGATCCGAGTCGCGGCGGCGGGGGTGAATCGGCCTGACGTGATGCAGCGGAAGGGCGCCTATCCGCCGCCGCCGGGCGCGCCCTCGATCCCCGGTCTGGAGGTCGCGGGCACGGTGGTGCGCGTCGGGCCGGACGTGATGCCCGAGATGCTCGGCCAGCCGGTCTGCGCGCTGCTATCGGGTGGTGGCTATGCCGAATATGCCGTGGCGCAAGCGGCCTTGTGCCTGCCGGTGCCCGAGGGGCTGTCGATGGTCGAGGCGGCCGCGATCCCCGAGACATTGTTCACCGTGTGGAGCAACGTGTTCGAACGCGCCTACATCGCCGATGGCGACAGCCTGCTCGTCCACGGCGGCACCAGCGGCATCGGCACGATGGCGATCGCGCTGGGCAAGGCGTTCGACGTCGAGGTGATCGTGACCGCCGGTTCGGACGCAAAATGCGCGAAGGCGATCGAACTCGGCGCGGCCCACGCGATCAACTATCGCACGCAGGATTATGTCGAGGAGGTGAAGCGGATCACGGGCAAGCGCGGCGTGACCGCGGTGCTCGACATGATCGGCGGCGACTATCTGCCCCGCAACCTCGATTGCCTCGCCGACGAGGGGCGCCACGTCTCGATCGCGATCATGGGCGGATCGAAGGCCGAAATCCCGATCTGGAAGATCATGGGCAAACGCCTCGTCCTCACCGGCTCAACACTTCGCCCGCGTGACAATGCCTTCAAGGCGGCGGTGGCGGACGAGATCGCCAAGCATGTCTGGCCGCTGTTCGAAGCAGGCGAGATCCGCCCGGTCATCGACGCAACGCTGCCGCTCGCCCAGGCTGCCGACGCACACCGGCGGATGGATGAGGATCATGTGGGGAAGGTGGTGTTGACGGTCGGCCAATGATCCCTCCGCTTGGGGACTACAGGCCGAGCGCCTTTTCCACCCGCGCGATCCACCGCACCACTGCAGGATAATCGGCCAGCGTGAAGCCGCCTTCCTCGGCGACGCGGGTATAGGCTACCAGCGCGATGTCGGCGAGGGTGAGGGCGTCACCAACCAGCCAGTCGCGCTTCGCCAGTTCGTCGTCGAGCAGCTTGAGCGCGCCCTTGCCGCGTTCGACGATTTTCGGTTCCAGCGCGGACGCGGGCTTGCCGAGATAATGGACCTGAAACCGCGCGACCGCGACATAGGGCTCGTGGCTGTACTGCTCCCAGAACAGCCATTCGAACATCTTGGCGCGATCATAGGCATCGGCGGGGATCAGCGCCGACCCTTCGGCCAGATGCAGGATGATCGCGTTCGACTGGGCAAGCGGGCGACCATCGGCGAAGACGACGATCGGTACCTGGCCCGCAGGGTTCATCGCCAGATAGTCGGGTGTGCGCGTCTCTGCGGCGAGCACGCTCGTTTCGATCCACTGATAGTCGCGGCCGAGCAGGTCGGCGGTCCACTTCACCTTGAGGCAGTTGCCCGAAATCGAATCGCCGTAGATGCGCATCGCCATCCCCCTGTTTCGGATCGATGACCTAGCGGCCACAGAAAATCGCGGCAAATCAACTGTGGATAGCTTCTGAAAAGTGCAGCTAATTGTGGACTGTCACAAAGCGGCAACCAAGACTTGCCCGCTCTGTAACATGGATCAGCGATAGGCTCGGGGCGTCAACTGGATGGCAGGAGACGCCGACGATGAACGCGCTTACCCGTATCACCGCCGACATGCCCGTCGAACCCTCCGTTCCGGAGCGCGAGGGCCAGCGTCGCCGCTACCGCACCATATGGGTGTCGGATATTCACCTCGGCACGCGCGGCTGCAATGCCGAGATGCTGATCGACTTCCTCGATTCGACCGACAGCGACACGATGTACCTGGTCGGCGACATCATCGACGGCTGGCGCCTGCGCCGCAGCTGGTACTGGCCCGCCGCGCACAACGACATTGTGTGGCGCGTGATGAAGCGGGCCAAGCGCGGCACCCGCGTCGTCTTCATCCCCGGCAATCATGACGAGATGTTCCGCCAGTTCACCGGAATGACCTTCGGCGGCATCGAGATCCGTCGTCAGGCGATCCACACCACTGCCGACGGCCGCCGCCTGATGGTGACGCATGGCGACGAGTTCGACACGGTGGTGATGTGCCACCGCTGGCTCGCCTTCCTGGGCGACTATGCCTACGAAACGCTGATGAGCCTCAATGTCGGGCTCAACTGGGTGCGCCAGAAGATGGGCTTGCCTTATTGGTCGCTGTCCAAGCACGCAAAGCAGAAGGTCAGGAACGCGGTCGAGTTCATCTCGCGCTACGAAGAGGCGGTTGCGCACGAGGCGCAATCGCGCGGGGTCGACGGGGTCGTGTGCGGCCACATCCACACCGCCGAGATCCGCCCGTTCGGTGACGTCCTCTATTATAATGACGGTGACTGGGTCGAAGGCTGCACCGCTTTGGTCGAACATTTCGACGGTCGGATGGAAATCCTCCACTGGGCCGACGAGATGGAAGCCCGCAAGCTTGCGGAAGCCGAAGCGGCAGTGGTGCCGCTGCGCGCGGTCGCCGCGTGAGGATCGCGATCTGCACCGACGCCTGGAGTCCGCAGGTCAATGGCGTTGTGCGCACGCTCCAGTCGGTATCGCGCGAACTGCGGGACATGGGGCAGGAGGTGCACGTCATCGCCCCTGATCAGTTCCGGTCGATCCCATGCCCGGGCTACGCCGAAATTCGGCTGGCGATGACCAACCATGTCGCGGTAGGCCGCCGGCTCGACGCGATCGATCCCGACGCGATCCATATCGCCACCGAAGGGCCGATCGGGCTGGCCGCGCGGCGCTATTGCCTGAGCCGCGGCATCCCCTTCACCACCGCCTATCACACCCAGTTTCCGGACTATCTGGCCAAGCGCACGCACATGCCGGCCGACTGGTTCTGGGCCTATATCCGCTGGTTCCACGCGCCATCTTCGGCGATCATGGTGTCGACCCCGTCGATCGCGCAGGAATTGCGCAGCCGTGGCCTGCCACACAGCACACGCTGGGGCAGGGGAGTCGACCTGAGCCTGTTCGGCGCCGACATTGCGCCGCATCCGGCCTTCGCCGACCTCGCCGGGCCGATTCAGCTCTATGTCGGCCGCGTCGCGATCGAGAAGAATCTCGAAGCCTATCTGTCGCTCGACACGCCCGGCACGAAAGTCGTCGTCGGCGATGGCCCGGCGCGGAGCGGCCTCGAGAAGAAGTTTCCTGATGCGGTGTTCCTCGGTTCGCTGTCTGGCGCGGCGCTCGCTTCGGCTTATGCGGGGGCGGATGTGTTCGTTTTCCCCAGCCGCACCGATACGTTCGGGCTGGTGATGATCGAGGCGCTGGCCTGCGGAACCCCGGTGGCCGCATTTCCCGTGCCGGGTCCGGTCGACGTCCTTCATCCCGACAGTTCGGCGATCGATGCCGATCTGGGCGTCGCAGTCGCGGCGGCACTCACCAAGGATCGCGCGAAGGCGGCCACTTACGGCGCGACCTTCGGCTGGCGGCGCAGCGCCGAACAATTTCTCGGCGCCCTCCACCCGATCCGCGCGGTGGAGCGGATGGCCGCGTGATTTTCTTCCCCCTCTCCCGCCTGCGGGAGAGGGCCGGGCTGAGGGTCTGCCTCATCTCCTTGATAGCCAAGAAGAAAGAAGAAAACCCTCACCTTACCTTCTCCCGCAGGCGGTAGAGGACTAAGAAGCCAGAACGTCTTGCCCTCCTCGCGGGGCTTGATTACATCGGTCGCCACGCTTCGGCCGCTCCGTGAAGGGGCGGCCCTTTTATTTTCGGGAAGAGGACCATCATGGCCCAGCCGCTCATGCCCCATGCCACTGCATCGTGGCTGGTCGACAATACCGCGCTCAGTTTCGAGCAGATTGCTGCCTTTTGCGGTCTCCACATCCTGGAGATCCAGGCGATCGCCGACGATACCGCCGCGACGAAGCTGACCGGTCGCGACCCCGTCCGCGCCGGCGAACTGCTGATGAGCGAGATCGAGAAGGGGCAGAAGGACGCCAATTATCGCCTCGTCATGCAGAAGGGCCCCGATCAGGTCCGCCGCACCAAGGGGCCGCGTTACACGCCGGTTTCGAAGCGCCAGGACAAGCCCGATGGCATCGCCTGGATCCTGCGCAATCACCCCGAGGTTTCGGACGGCCAGATTTCCAAGCTGATCGGCACGACGCGCACCACGATCGCTGCGCTGCGCGACCGCACCCACTGGAACATCGCGAACATCACGCCGAAGGACCCGGTGACGCTGGGTCTCTGCTCGCAGCGTGAGCTTGATGCGCTCGTCGCCAAGGCCGCCAAGGCCGCTGGCATCGAAGCCCCGGTCGACACCCGCCTCGATGGCGACCGCGAAGCGCTGATCGAACAGCTTCGCGCCGAGCGCGATGCGGCGGCGAACGTCGCCGAGACGACGCTGACCGACGAAGCCGCCGCTCTGTTCGGTGAGCCGGGCTTCAAGGATCCGTTCAAGAAGTAACCTCCTCAACTCGTCATTGCGAGCATAGCGAAGCAATCCATTCCAACCCCGGGGTGGATTGCTTCGTCGCTTTCGGCTTCTCGCAACGACGGGTGGGTGAGTAGCTTGACCCTCTTTCCTCACAGGCCCAATAGCCGCGCATGACCGAAGCTATGCCCGAACTCTCCTTCGAAGACGCCCTCAAGCGGCTGGAGGCGATCGTCCGCCGGTTGGAAACGGGCGAGGTGCCGCTCAACGAGTCGATCGATCTCTATGCCGAGGGCGACGCGCTGCGCCGCCAGTGCGAGGAGCGGCTGCGCGCGGCCCAGGCACGGATCGAGAAGATCAGCCTGGGCGGCGACGGCAAGCCGGTGGGGACAACGCCCTTCGACGCGGGCTGACACGCATGTCGAACATCCTGAACATCGCAATGGCGTCCGTGGCGCGAGAGATAGACGCGCACTTCGATGCGCTGCTGGCCGTGCCCGACGACGGGCGCAGGCGCCTTTATGAAGCGATGCGCCATGCCGCGATCGGCGGCGGCAAGCGGCTGCGCCCGCTGCTCGTCTGCGCGGCGGCGGACCTGTTCGCGGTCGATCGCGACTGCGCCTTGCGCGTCGGCACCGCGATCGAGGCGATCCACTGCTACAGCCTGATCCACGACGATCTGCCCGCGATGGACGACGATGATCTGCGCCGTGGCAAACCGACCGTTCACAAGGCGTTCGATGAGGCGACCGCGATCCTGGCGGGCGACGCTTTCCAGGCGCTGGCGTTCGAAATTCTCGCCGATGAGGCGACCCACAGCGATCCGTTCGTCCGTTCCGAACTCGTCGCGGGCCTTGCCCGCGCGGCGGGGGCGTCGGGCATGGTCGGCGGCCAGGCGCTCGATATCGCCGCACCCGGCAGCGAGCAGGACGAAAAGAGTGTCACACGGCTCCAGCATCTCAAGACCGGCGCGCTGATCGCCTTCTCGGTCGAGGCCGGCGCAATCCTTGGCCGGCTGGCACCCGAGGGGCGGCTCAAGCTGCGCTCCTTCGCGCAGGACGTGGGTCTGGCCTTCCAGATCGCGGACGATCTGCTCGATGCGGAGGGGGATGCGGACACGGTCGGCAAGGCCGTGGGCAAGGATGCCGATGCAGGCAAGGCGACGCTGCTGTCGCTGCTGGGCGCCGATCGCGCGCGAGCCCAGGCGACCATGCTCGTCGATCAGGCGCTCGCGCGTCTCAACAGTTACGGGGCCGAAGCCGATCTGCTACGCGCGATCGCGGTCTATTCGATCAGCCGCAGCCATTAATCCGGGGGGAGACAGGGTCATATGCGTATCGGCGTCTATCCGGGAACCTTCGATCCCGTCACGCTCGGCCATATGGACATCATCAATCGCGGCGCGAAGCTGGTCGACCGGCTCGTCGTCGGCGTCACGACCAATGCGTCGAAGTCGCCGATGTTCTCGCTCGACGAACGGCTCGCGATGGTCCGCCGCGAAACCGCGCATCTGGGTGACGCGATCCAGGTCGTCGCGTTCGATTCGCTGCTGATGAAGTTCGCCGAGGATATGGGCGCGTCGATCATCGTGCGTGGCCTGCGCGCCGTCGCCGATTTCGAATATGAATATCAGATGGCGGGCATGAACCAGCAGTTGAACGATCGGGTCGAGACCGTCTTCCTGATGGCCGACGTCGCTTTGCAGCCGATCGCATCGAAGCTGGTGAAGGAGATCGCGATCTATGGCGGCGCGATCCGCAAGTTCGTTCCGGCCGACGTCGAGCGCGAAGTGGTCGCGCGTGTCGACAAGCTGGGCCGAAAAGGGCAATGACGCGGTTCAGCGCGGGGCAATCCGGTTCGCGGTAGCGCCGGCCCGTGTGTTTGGAGATAGAGTGCTGATGTCGTCGAAGTTCGTCACTGCCCTGCTGGCCGGGCTGCTGGTTGCCGGAAGCGCCTCTGCGCAGGTGATCGCGCCGTCGCCGGTCGTGCCGCCGGTCACGCCGCAGAATGTGCTCGTCCTCAACCTTTCGGTCGGCGGCCCGGTCCGTATCCAGTTGCGTCCCGACGTGGCGCCGGGTTCGGTCGAGCGGATCAAGACGCTGGTGCGCCGCAAATTCTATGACGGGCTGGCCTTCCACCGCGTCATCGAAGGCTTCATGGCGCAGGGCGGCGATCCCAAGGGCACGGGTGAGGGCGGTTCGGACCTTCCCGATCTCAAGGCCGAGTTCAACGATCTGCCGCACGTCCGTGGCGTCGTCTCGCTTGCGCGCACCAACGAACCGAACACGGCGAACAGCCAGTTCTTCATCATGCTCCAGCCGAACCTTGGCCTGGACCACAATTACACCGCTATCGGTCGCGTGATCGAAGGCATGCAATATGCCGACGCGATCGAAAAGGGCGAGCCGCCGGTGAACCCGACCAAGATCGTCCACGCATCGATCGAGTCCGACGATCTGGGCCAGCCCGCCGAGACGCCCGAATCCGCCGCGGCGTCGAAGCCGCCCGAAGCGCCTGTGGCCGCGAAGCTCTCCAAGAAGGAGCGTCGGGAAATGGAGCGCAACATCGAGGCGAACAAGACGTCCGACGCCGTTCGCCAGATGTCGAAGCCAGGCGGGCAATAACAGCGAGGCGGGCGCTGCCCGTTTAAGGATTAGGACGCGATGCGCGTCGACCTGTTCGATTTCGATCTGCCGCCAGGAAATATCGCGCTGCGCCCCGCGTCGCCGCGTGACAGCGCGCGCATGTTGCTGGTCGAAGGCGGCGAGCGGCTGACCGATCATCGCGTGAGCGACCTGCCGTCGCTGCTGCGTGCGGGCGATTGCCTGGTGTTCAACGACACCCGCGTCATCCCCGCTCAGCTCGAAGGCACGCGCGGCGAGGCGAAGGTGGGCGCGACCCTCCACAAGCGCGAGGGGCTGCGCCAGTGGCGCGCCTTCGTCCGCAACGCCAAGCGCGTGCGCAATGGCGATCGGATAGATTTCGGGGCTGGCGTCACCGCCATCGCGGCGGATCGGGGCGAAGACGGATCGATCCTGCTCGATTTCGAAGGCACCGAGCCGGTCGAACTGCTGCTCGAACGCGCGGGCACGATGCCGCTGCCGCCTTATATCGCGTCCAAGCGCCCGACCGACGAACGCGACCGCGACGACTATCAGACGATGTTTGCAACGGAGAAGGGCGCCGTAGCGGCCCCCACCGCTGCGCTTCACTTCACCCCCGCGCTGATGGCGGCGCTGGCGGACGCGAGGATCGGCACCGAGACGCTGACCCTCCATGTCGGTGCGGGCACCTTCCTGCCGGTCAAGGCCGACGACACCGACGATCATAAGATGCACGCCGAATGGGGCCGCATCGATCCCGCCACTGCCAACCGCCTCAACGCCGTGCGTGCGGCGGGTGGCCGCGTGATCGCGGTTGGCACCACCAGCCTGCGCCTGATCGAAAGTGCTGCGGGCGAGGACGGCCTGATCCGCCCGTTCGACGGCGACACCGCTATCTTCATCACCCCCGGCTATCGGTTCAGGGGGATTGACGGGCTGATGACCAACTTCCACCTGCCCAAGTCGACCCTGTTCATGCTGGTCAGCGCGCTGATGGGGCGGGAGCGGATGCAGGCGGCCTATGCCCACGCGATCGCGGGCGGATACCGGTTCTACAGCTACGGGGATTCGAGCCTGCTGCTGCCTTCCTCGTCATCCCGGATTTGATCCGGGATCCCGCTTCTTCTTGATCATCGGAAAGAAGCGGGACCCCGGATCACGTCCGGGGTGACGAAAAAAGGTTAGTGCACCGCATTCCAGATCAGCCGCGCGGTCAGGCACAGGCAGATCGTGACAAGCACCGGGCGGATCACCCTTGCGCCGAAGCGCATCGCGGTGTGGCTGCCGGTATAGGCGCCCGCGATCGATCCGACGGCCATGCACAGGCCGAGCGACACGATGATCTGCCCGCTGAAGGCAAAGATGCCGAGCGCGCCGAGGTTGCTTGCGAAGTTGAACGCCTTGGTGTGCGCGGTCGCCCGCGTCAGGCCAAAACCGCGCAGCGAGACCAGGCTGGTCGCGAAGAAGCTGCCCGTGCCCGGCCCGAAAAAGCCGTCGTAGAAGCCGATCGCCCCGCCCACCGGCGCATAGCCGGTCGCGCTGATCCGGTGGTGGACATCATCGTCGGTCATCCGCGGCGAGAAGATCACATAGGCGACGACCGCGATCAGCAGGATCGGAACCAGCAGGTTGAGCGCCTCGGTATCGATCATCTGCACCACGATCGCGCCGACGCCCGACAGGATCAGGATGATCAGCACCGTCGGCCAATAAGTCCGCCAGTCGATCAGCCCTTTGCGGCTGAAGTTCCAGCAGGCGGTGCCAGATGAGAAGCTCGACTGCAGCTTGTTCGTCGCGAGCATCGCGATCGGCGGCACGCCGGCAGAGAGCATCGCGGGCACGGTCAGCAGCCCACCGCCGCCCGCAATCGCATCGATGAAGCCGGCCACGAAGGCGACAGCGGTGAGGATGGCATAGGTTTCGGGGCCGAAATGCATGGATCGATTGGTGGCGGAGTACCCCGGTTTCCGCAAGAGCCTCCGGGATGACGAGCAGGGGAGGAGGCGCTATGGGCGCGGCATGACAAGCAAGCCCCGTTTCGACTTTCAGATCGCCGCGACCGACGGCAAGGCGCGCACCGGCACGATCCGGATGAAGCGCGGTGATATCCGCACGCCCGCCTTCATGCCGGTCGGCACCGCCGCCACCGTCAAGGCGATGAAGCCCGCCGATGTGCGCGCGACCGGCGCCGACATCATCCTGGGCAACACCTATCACCTGATGCTCCGCCCCGGTGCGAAGCGGGTCGCGCGCCTGGGCGGGCTGCACAAGTTCATGCGGTGGGACCGGCCGATCCTGACCGACAGCGGCGGTTATCAGGTGATGAGCCTGTCGGCGCTCACCAAGCGTAGCGAGGAGGGGGTGGCCTTCGCCAGCCACCTCGACGGTTCGCGCCACATGCTGTCGCCGGAGCGGTCGATGGAGATCCAGCGGCTGCTCGGCTCCGACATCGTGATGGCGTTCGACGAACTGGTGCCGACCACCTCCACCCGCGAGGTGCAGGCGGCGGCGATGGAGCGGTCGATGCGCTGGGCGCGTCGATCGCGCGAGGGCTTCGACAGCGGCGGCGAACATGCCGAAGGCGCGGCGCTGTTCGGCATCCAGCAGGGCGCGCTCGACGAGGGATTTCGCAAGGCATCGGCCGACGCGCTGCTCGATATCGGGTTCGATGGCTATGCGGTGGGTGGACTTGCGGTGGGCGAGGGGCAGGAGGCGATGTTCGCCTGCCTCGATTATGCGCCGGGGCAGCTCGATCCGGCCAAGCCGCGCTACCTGATGGGCGTGGGCAAGCCCGACGACATCGTCGGCGCGGTCGAACGTGGAATCGACATGTTCGACTGTGTCCTGCCCACCCGCAGCGGCCGCAACGGGCAGGCGTTCACGCACAAAGGCCCGATCAACATCCGCAATGCCAAGCAGGCCGAAGATCAGTCGCCGATCGACTCGAGCTGCGCCTGCCCGGTCTGCGACCAGTTCAGCCGCGCCTACCTCCACCACCTCAACCGCTCGGGCGAAATCCTCGGCGCGATGCTGATGACAGAGCACAATATCTGGTTTTACCAGGCGCTGATGGCCGACCTGCGCAGCGCGATAGCCGAGGGGCAACTGACCGCCTTCGCGAACGACTTCCGGGCGGCCTATTACGGGGGTGGTTAGAAGACGACCAGCCGCCCGCCGGCCGTCAGCACGCCGATCGGGCCGTCGATATCGAAGCGGCCGGACGCGGCATCGCTGAGGCCCGTCTGGCAAAGCGTGATCCGCACGCCCAGTTCGACCGCGTCGTTGATCGCCTGGGCTATGCTCGGGAGACCGGGGGCGGGCGGTGTGGCGTCAGGGGACAGCAGCAACGACACGGCGGGGGCATGCGCGTGGAGCCGCGTCTCGTCGCCGATCGCGGCGGAGGCGGCGGCGAAGGTGAGGGCGGCGTGGAGGCGTTCGGGGTCCGAGCCGGCGACGATCAACGTGAGCATCGGCATCCCGGATCCTTGGGCACGGCAATCGTGCGGAAGCGGAAGGCGAGCGCGTCGATCAGCAGCAGCTTGCCGGTCGGATCGTCGCCGAACTTCGTGATGGCGCGCACTGCCTCCATCGCGGCGAGGCTGCCGAGAACACCCGTCAGCGCGCCCAGCACGCCCTGATCGGCGCAACTGATGTCGGGCCGGTCGGGATCGTCACCGACGAGGCAGCGATAACAGGGCTTGTCGCTTTCCCACCCACGCCAAACCGACAGCTGCCCATCGAACTGGCCGACCGCCGCCGAAACGAGCGGGATGCGCAATGTTGTCGCGGCGTCGGACACGATCAACCGGGTCGCGAAATTGTCGCAGCCATCGACGACCACGTCGACCCCGCTCAACAGGTCGGCGGAGCTACGGGCGTCGAGCCGCACCGCCCGCGCGTCGATCGTCACGTCGGGGTTGGCTGCCGCAGCGCGTTCCGCCGCGACCGCAACCTTGGGTCGGCCGACATCGGCGGTCGCGAACAAAGTCTGCCGCTGAAGATTCGAGAGCGATACCGCATCATCGTCGATCAGCCGGATCGTGCCGACCCCGGCCGCAACGAGATATTGGAGCGCTGGCGATCCGATTCCGCCGGCACCGATCATCGCCACTGTTGCGCGCGAAAGCGCGGTTTGTCCGGCGCCGCCGATCTCCTTGAGGATGATGTGGCGCGCGTAGCGATCGAGCTGTTCGTCTGTAAACGACATGGCTTCGCGCTTAGCCGAAAAGGATTGCCCTACCAACGCCGGTCAGATCGTATTAAGGCGCGTGGATGAGTGACCGTCCCGAAACTCCGCTCCTCGATCAGGCGCGAACCCCCGAAGAATTGCGCAAGCTGAACCCGGCCCAGCTCCGCCAGCTGGCCGATGAGCTGCGCGCGGAGATGGTTTCGGCGGTTTCGGTGACGGGCGGGCATCTGGGCGCGGGCCTCGGCGTGGTCGAACTGACCGCCGCGCTCCACTATGTATTCGACACGCCGAACGACGTGCTGATCTGGGATGTCGGCCATCAGGCTTACCCCCACAAGATCCTGACTGGCCGGCGCGATCGCATCCGCACCCTGCGCCAGCCGGGCGGCCTGAGTGGCTTCACCAAGCGCAGCGAGAGCGAATATGATCCGTTCGGGGCGGCGCACAGCTCGACCTCGATCTCGGCCGCGCTGGGCTTCGCGGTGGCGAACAAGCTGGCGAACAAGCCGGGCCGCGCGATCGCGGTGATCGGCGACGGCGCGATGTCGGCGGGCATGGCCTATGAGGCGATGAACAACGCCAAGCAGGCGGGCAACCGGCTGATCGTCGTGCTGAACGACAACGACATGTCGATCGCGCCGCCGGTGGGCGCGCTGTCGGCCTATCTCGCCAAGATCGTGTCGTCGGGTCCGTTCCTGTCGATGCGCGAGTTCGCCAAGCGCGTGGCGCAGAAATTTCCCCGCCCGATTCACGACGCCGCCAAGCGGATGGACGAATATGCGCGCGGCATGGCGACCGGGGGCACGCTGTTCGAGGAACTGGGCTTCTATTATGTCGGCCCGGTCGACGGCCATAATCTGGATCATCTTCTGCCGATCCTGGAAAATGTCCGCGACAGCGATCACGGGCCGGTGTTGATCCATGTCGTGACCCAGAAAGGCAAGGGCTATGCCCCCGCCGAGGCGGCTTTTGACAAATATCACGGCGTTCAGAAGTTCGACGTTGTCACCGGCGCGCAGGTCAAGGCGCCGCCGGGACCGCCGGCTTACCAGAATGTCTTCGGCGACCAACTCGTCCGCGAGGCCGAGCGCGACCCGACGATCTGCGCGATCACTGCGGCGATGCCGAGCGGAACGGGCGTCGATCGCTTCGCCAAGGCTTTCCCCGATCGCACGTTCGACGTCGGCATTGCCGAGCAGCATGCAGTGACCTTCGCCGCCGGCCTGGCCGCGCAGGGTATGCGCCCGTTCTGCGCGATCTATTCGACCTTTCTGCAGCGTGCCTATGATCAGGTGGTTCACGACGTCGCGATCCAGAACCTGCCGGTGCGCTTCGCGATCGATCGCGCGGGGCTGGTCGGTGCCGACGGATCGACCCATGCGGGCAGCTTCGACATCACCTATCTCGCGACCCTGCCGAACATGGTCGTGATGGCGGCGTCCGATGAGGCCGAGCTGGTCCATATGACGCACACCGCCGCTCTGCACGACAGCGGGCCGATCGCGGTCCGCTATCCGCGGGGCAACGGCACCGGCGTGGCGCTGCCCGCGGTTCCGGAACGGCTGGCGATCGGCAAGGGCCGCATCGTCAAGGAAGGCAAGGCGGTTGCGATCCTGTCGCTGGGCACGCGTCTGGAAGAGGCGATGAAAGCCGCCGAACAGCTCGAAGCACTGGGTCTGTCGACCACGGTCGCCGACCTGCGCTTCGCCAAGCCCCTCGATGAAGCTCTGATCGAAATGCTCCTCACGAGCCACGAAGTCGCGGTGACGGTGGAAGAGGGCGCGATCGGCGGCCTTGGCGCGCATGTGCTGACTCTGGCGTCGGATCACGGCCTGATCGACAACGGCCTCAAGTTGCGCACGCTGCGCCTGCCCGATGTGTTCCAGGATCACGACAAGCCTGAGAAGCAATATGCTGAGGCGGGGCTCGATGCGGAGTCGATCGTCGGCACCGTCCTCGCGGCGCTTCATCGCAACAGCGCGGGGCTTCCGGCGCGGGCTTAAGCCGTCCCCGGCTGCGCGAGCACTACGAGATTGCCGTCGGGATCGTGCAGGCGCGTGATCGTCGTGTAGTCGGCGGTCTCGATCTCGCCAGGATTCAGCGCGGCCACGCGATCCCGCTCCGCCCGCACATCGGACACGATCAGCGTCAATGTGCAGCGGCCGGCATTGTCGGCATTTTCGAACAGCTGGAATCCCGATGTATCGCCATGATGCCATTCGGCGAGGCCGGGCATCGGGGTCGCGTCCGGGCCGCGGTCGAAGAGGGTCGTGAACCAGGCGGCGCTGCGCTTCAGGTCTGAACAGCTGATGTTCGCAAAAATGGCGGTAAGGGTCATGCGATCCTCCTGCTTCCCATTACGGGCCGCGCGCGCCTAGGTTCCCTCCAAACAGACCAGAGGAGCGGGATATGGGGGTGCGGCGCGTAGTTTCGGGGCAGGATGCCTCGGGCAAGTCGATCATCGTCAGCGATGAGGTGATCGAGCCGGTCGGGCTGACCGTGCCGATCTGGCGCGAGGATGACACCGCGGGCTTCCCGCGCGACGGATCGATGCCGCCGGTCAGCCGCTTCTTTCCGGGGCCGGGCGGCAGCCGCTTCATCATCATGACCTTCCCGGCGAAGGGACAGGCCATCGTGCCTTCGAAGCCCGGTGAGATCGAAGCGAAGGTCGGCACCGGCATAGGCGACGTGATGGAGCCGGGCGGCGACGGTTTCCACACCACCGACACGATCGATTATGAGGTGGTGCTGTCGGGCGAGATCTCGATCGAACTGGATGATGGCATCGTCAAGCATCTGAAAGCGGGCGACTGCTTCATCCAGAACGGCACGCGCCACCGCTGGTTCAATCTTGGCGACGTCCCCGCGGTGGTCGCGGTGGTGCTGGTCGGCGGGCATCCACGGAGCTGACCGCCGCGCATCTCCTGCATGGGGGAGCCTTCACAAGCGAGCTGGGTGCTGCCACAGCGCGAAGCGTGACCCAACCGCCCGCTCCGCCGCGTCGACCCGATATCGAGAATTGTTGCGGGCGCGGCTGTGAGCCGTGCATCTTCGACTATTACAACGCTGCTTTGGAGCGGTGGGAAGGCAAGATGCGGGCGTTGGGATTGGAACCGCCCGAGATCGAACGGGCGATTCCCGGGCGCCGGCGTTAAATCTCGTCCGGCAGCACGAACACACCGTCGGCGGGCGCTTCGGCCAGCTTCTCGATCTTGCCGCGCGAGATGGAGACGAGGATCTGCTTGTTGGCGAACTCGATCACTGCGATGCGGCCGGTCGCGCCCATCGGCATCGCATCGACGACCTTGATCGCCCGCGTGCGATTGCCGCCGATTGCCATGCCGGGCTGCATCCGGCGCCACAGCCAGAGCGAGCCATAAGCCAGGCCCGCCACCAGCGGGACCAGGATCAGCAGTTTCAGGACATATTCGAAGATCATCGCGTCCGCTCAATAAGCGGTCGCGACAGGTGTCACGACCGGCGTTCGATACCCGACAGTCGCGCATCGGCGGCGACCACGTCGACCACCCTTATCCCGAACTTTCCGTTGACTGTCACTACCTCGCCCTTGGCGACGAGGGTGCCGTTAACGAGGATGTCGAGCAGCTCATTCGCCTGACGATCGAGCTCGACGACGCTGCCGGCGCCCAGATCCATCAGGTCGGCGAGGCGCATCGACGTGCTGCCTACTTCGACCGACAGACGCAGCGGGATATCCTGCAAAAGCCGATAATTGGCGCGCTCGCCCAGCTCGATGCCGGCGGCGACACTGGGAACATCGGACATATCGGTCATTTCAACAGGCCTTTTCCAATATCTTCGATCATCATGGCGACGCGCCCTTCCTGCTCGCCGATCGTGCCTTCCCCAAAGCGGCGGTTGCCGACGAGGAGGGGGATCGAGTTGGCGAGCTTGATCGGGATGACGTCGCCGGGCTTGAGCGCCATCAGTTGCGCCACGGTGATTTCGGGTCGCGCCAGCACCGAGCGGACGGGCAGGGTGACGTTTTCGAGCGCGGAGGCGAGCTTGCCGCGCCACTCGTTGTCGTCATTTTCGGGATCCTCGTGGACCCGCGCGGTCAGTTCGGCCTCGATGGGCTGGAGCGCGGCGAGTGGATAGAGGATTTCGATCCGGGTCGAACGCGACATGCCGGGCTTGAGCGAGAAGCTCTGCACGACCACCGTCTCGTCGGGGCGCATCATGCTGGCGAAGGCCGGGTTGGTCTCGTGACCGGCGGGCTTGAATTCGAGCGGGTAGAGCTCTGCCCAGGTGCGGGTGAGGACATCGGTGATCGCGGTGACGATGCGGGTGAGCAGGCGCTCCTCCGATGGCGTGAACTCTTCCGATTTGTGGGTCAGGCCGTTGCCGGTTCCGCCGTAGAAGGTGTCGACCATGTTGCTGATGAACGCGGGTTCGATCGCGATCATCATATTGCCCTTCATCGGGCGCAGCCGAAACATGTTCAGGCTCATATAATCGGGCTGGTTGCGCTGCCATTCCTCGAAACGGCGGCATTCCAGGGGATCGGCCTCGACGCGGGTCCGCGCCTGGGCGATCGGCTCGATCACGTCGCGCAGGCGGCGGGCGAGTTTCTCGTTCATCCGCTCGACGAGCGAAAGATCGGCGTGCGGGCGCTCCTTGGCGGCGCCGAGCGGGAAGACCGAGGCGCTACCGTCGATCGCAGCCGCAGGCGTCGGATCGATCGAGATGTCGCTCAATTCGTCCATAAGCGCGGCGACTTCGTCACCCGAGAGGCTGTTGCTGGCGCGCGTCATGTTGGTGAGGAGATGCCCTGCCTGAGTCGTCTTGTCGGACTCACCTCTACGCGAGCGTGGTTAACAAATTGGTTGTGGGCGGATGGCCGGTCCGATCCTCATTCGTCATCCCAGCGAAAGCTGAGATCTCTGGAGATGAGGGGACCGCTGGAGCCTCACGAGATACCAGCTTCCGCTGGAATGACGGGGTGAGAGGCGCCGCAAAAGAAAAAGGCCGGCTCGCCTTCGCGAACCGGCCTCTCAAAATCGGTTGTGGATCGATTTACTGGACAACCAGGCTGGTGAAATAGACATTGTCCACGCCACCGAAACCCTCATGCTGGCGCAGCACGTTGTTGATCGTGTCCTTGAGTGCCTTCTGAAGCTTCAGTTTGCCCTCGGGCGTCTGAATGCTGAACGCGTCCTGATCGGCCAGGGTCATCAGAACAGCCGAGCGGATCGGCATTTCGTCGTTCTTGATATTGTCGAGAACCTTCGCGTCATAATAGGTCGAGATGCCGAGACCGACCTGAGCGAAGCCATCCGAATCGCGCAGGTTCGACGTGAACGGCTGCTCGAACGTATAATAGGTCGCCTTATATTTGGTCGGATCGGGCGACTTGTCGCTTTCGATGCCGTCCGAAGGCAGCGACGTCTTTTCGCCGCCATGGCCTTCCTCGGCGCCTTCCTTCTTGACGAGTTTGGGCGCGTTGGGATCTTCGGGTTCTTCCTTGGGATGCGCGCCGCCGGCCAGGCCCGCGCCGGCCGCATAAAGGCCCGCGCCGACACCCCCGCCGATCAGCACCAAGGCTGCGACGAGCATCATCAGGATCTTCATCATCCCGCCCTTCTTCTTGGGCTTGGGGGCGGCTGCTGCATCGGCCATCGGCTTACATCCCGTTACGCATAGCGATCATCATCGTCGCGGGGCGCCGATTCGGCCGGCTCCTCGCGCATGGTCGACGTTGTTCGCACATAATGCTTAGCATCTTGTGAAGACTGTTGGCCGGCAGAGGATTGGCTCTGGTTCTGGCCCTGTCCGTTCGCGGTCGTCGCGGCACCGCCCGACTGCCGATTGTTGGACAGATCGACCTTGGTCTCTGCGATCGTCAGCCCCTGCGAACGCGCTTCGGCGACGAGGCGTGGCTGCGCGTCGGCGATGATCTTCTGCGCGTCGGCGCTGTCGGCGGTGAAGCGGATCGATGCGCCACTCGCGCTGTTCGCAATCTCGACCGTCAGTGCGCCCAGGCGCTCCGGATTGAGCTGGAACTTCAACTGGCCGTTGGTCGCGGCCGCCATGTTGATGTCGCGCGTCAGCTGATCGAGCCACTGCGTATCGCGGGCGAGATCGAGGTGACGCTGGACCGGCTGATTGTCGGCCGGGGCGGCAGCGGCGGTCTGCGGCGTGGATTCGGTGCGCGGTGCGCGCTCCGGGGGGGCGGCGACTTGCGTTGGCAATGTATCCGTCGACGCGGCGAGATCGGGGGCTGGCGCCGTGGCCTCGCTGCTTTCGTCGTTGCGCGGCACTTCGGCCTTGGCGGCTTCGGTGCGCGCGTCGATGTGCGGCGCGGCCGGCTTTGGCAAAGCGGCAGCGACGGTGATGGGGGCGGCTGCTTCAGGTGCCACTGAGACCGAAAGCGGTGCGACCGACGCCGGCGCCTGAGCGATGCTGATCGGAGTGGCAACCACGATGGGTGCCGGTGCGGTGATGGGGGTGGTCGGGGCTGTGTCGGAGGCAGCGAGTGGCAGTGCCAAGACGGGCTGTGCATTGACGATCTGGGCCGGGACGGCTGCGGCTGTCGCCGCTACGGCGACGCGCGCGGTTTCCGCCATTGCGGGGTCGATGACGGGCGCGACGTTCCTCAGGTTCACCGGCGCGGAGTCGATGACAGGCGCGACGTTCGTCAGGTTCGCCGGCGCGGAGTCGATGGCGGGCGCGACTTTCGTCAGTGTCACCGGCGCGTTACCGGCGACCAGTGCTGTCTCCGCCACTATTACCGGTGCGTTTTTGACCGGAGCCGCAGGTTTCGTGATCTGTGCGACGGGCTGCGTCGGCGCAGGCGTTGCGATCGGCGCGACCTCCGCAGTCGGGGCGACGGGTTGCGGCACGGTCTCGGTGTCGATCACAGCCGCACGGGCCTTTAGCGCGGCGAGGATTGTCGCCGTATCGAGCGGGACGGCCGTGTTGGCCTTCGGCAAAGTCACGACGGTGGTCGTGGTATCGGGCAATGCGATATCGGCCGGAGCATCGGCAATGTCCGTGGTGGGCACGGCGACAACGGTGGGCGCCGGTTCTGCGACGGATGCCTGCGCGAGCGCTTGCTGAAGCGCGGCCGGAACATTCGCCAATGCGACCGGAGTGGTGTCGACGATCGGGGCGGCGATCGTCGGCGCGACAATGACCGGTGCTGTAGAGGTCGTTGTCACGATGGGCGCAGCGGCTGGCGGGGGCGTCATCGCGGCGTTGGCCATCTGGATCAGTGCAAGCACGGCGGTCACGCCTTCGCTCGCCGCAGCGGTCAGCGAGTCGGTGGAGGGTGTGGTCGCGATCTGCAGCGTCACGACATTGTCGGTCGTCGTCTCGCCATCACTGTCGCTGTCGTCGGTATCGGTCGAGCCGCTCTTGGGGAGCGCAGTCTCGTCCTTGGCCGCGCCGTCATCCGAGGTGCGGGCGCGGTCGAGCAGTTTGTTGAATGCGGGCGCGGGAGCACCAGCAGTCGGGGCAGGAGCCGGGGTTGCGGTCTGCGGCGCGGCCGGCACGCTGGTGATGCTCGTCAACGCGGAGGAAGCGGCGAGGGCCGAAAGCGTCATCAATAATCCCCCTTTTCGAAATGTCCGGGCCGGCGGCGGAACGGTATTGCGCTGCGCTGTTCGAGCCAGGCGGCGAGCGCCTGTCCCGCACGGGCATCGAGTTTTTCCGCGCCTTCCTGCTTCTGGCGGGCTTCGAGCCGCTCGGCGGCACGCTGAGTGGCGAGCACCTTGGCGCTGGCGATCGCGTCGCCCATCGAATGGCGGGCCTTGTCGAGCCGCTGGGCGAGTTCGCCGCGATTCTGGAGCGCCGATCCGCTGGTCGTGCCGACCGGCACGGTCAGGCTGTCCCGCAGTTCGGCGAGGCGCGAAACGCTCATTTCGAGCTGCGCGACCTTCGCATCGGCAGTGGATTGCTCGGCGGCGGCGAGCAGATGCTGCGCGCCCCGTATCCGCGCGACACGCGCGCGGCGATCGGCCATCGCCTTCATCAGCCGAACCTCTCAAGTAATGCCTGGTTAGAAGCGGCGTAATCGACGCGCTCCTTCTGGTCCTGGCCGATGAACTCCAAGATTTCGTCATGGCGCTGGATCGCGATATCGATCACCGGATCGCTGCCCGCGCGATAGGCGCCCATCAGGACGAGATCGCGATTTTCTTCATAAAGCGACCACAGGCGGCGCAGGATCTGCGCGGCGCGCTGATGCTCAGGGGTCACGATGTCGCTCATCACGCGGCTCAGGGACTTGCCCACGTCGATAGCGGGGAAAACGCCCTGCTCGGCAAGGCCACGCGACAGGATTATGTGCCCATCGACGATCGCGCGCGCAGTATCGACGATGGGATCGTCGGTATCGTCGCCATCGGCGAGGACAGTGTAGAGCGCGGTGATCGATCCGCCGGTGACGACGTCGACACCCGCGCGCTCGACGAGTCGCGGAATCAGGCCGAGCGCGGAGGGTGGATAGCCCTTCATCGTCGGCGGTTCGCCCAGCGACAGGCCGATCTCGCGCTGCGCATGGGCGACGCGGGTCAGGCTGTCGATCAGCAGCAGGACGCGCTTGCCCTGGCTGCGGAAATATTCGGCGATCGCGGTCGCGCGCATCGCGGCGCGCAGGCGCAGCAGCGGCGGATGATCGGCGGGAACGGCGACGACGACGCTTTTCTTGCGCACGTCGCCGGTCAGCTTGGTGGCCAAGAAGTCGCTGACTTCGCGGCTGCGTTCGCCGACGAGGCCGACGACGATGATGTCGGCATCGGCGCCGGCGATCATCTGCCCCATTAGCACCGACTTGCCGACGCCCGAGCCGGCGGCGATCGCGATACGCTGGCCCACGCCAGCGGTCAGCAGCGCGTTGATCGCGCGGACGCCCATGTCGAACGGCTCGGTCACGCGGGCGCGATCGAGCGGGTTTCCGCGACGGCCGGCCAGTGGCCAGCGATCGGCGGTCGAAATCGGGCCAAGGCCGTCGATCGGATTGCCCAGCGCGTCCATCACGCGGCCGAGCAGGCCATCGCCGACTTCGACATTGCCGCCGCGCCGGTCGGGTTCGATCCGCGCGCCGGCGCTGTGCGGGGCGTCCGAATCGAGTGCCATCAGAAGGGTGCGGTCGCCACGAAAGCCGACGACTTCGGCAAGCGCGGCATGGCCGTCCGCGTCGATCACGCGGGCGTTAGAGCCGACCGGCATGGGGAAGCCGGTCGCCTCGAGCATGAGGCCGTCATAGGAAACGAGCTTGCCGATGCGGCGCGGGCCGGGATAGTCGAGATCGACCGTCGCCAGCATCGCACCGGCCGCGCGCGTAAGGCTGTTCACCGGGGCAGGCCCATATTGTCGAGCTGCGTACGCAGCTTGGCGAGGCGGACCTGCGGGCCATCTTCGATCCAGCCTTCGCCGCTTTCGAGCACGATCGATCCGGGCATCAGATGATGATCGGGCGCGGTCGGCAACGGCAGGTCGAGACCCTGAAGCCGATCGATATCGTCCGGATGCAAGCGCAGGCGGGCAGGGCCGCTCTCGGCGGTGATCAGCTCGGCGAGACTGATCGCGCGCTCCTGCAGCGTTTCGATGTCGACCTGCACCTCACCCACCACCTGCTTGACGAAGCGCGAAACGGTTTCGGCGAGGATGGCGGCGAGCGGCGCGGCGGGCTCGGCCTGAAGCGTCTCGGTAGCGCGCATCAGCGCGGCAAGCGCCTGACGCTCGGCGGCGAACTCAGCCATCACGACCTCGCGGCCCTGATCGAAGCCGGCGGCGAAGGCATCGGCAACCATCTGCTCGACGTCGGGGGCCGGCGCGGGCTGCGGTTCGGTCTCGCGGGTCGAAGTGCGGCGGTCGGTGGCGACGAAGCCCTGATCGGTCGAACGGCGGCCGGCACCGGCGCGCTCGGTCCACGGCGTGAAACCGCCGCCGATCGAGGGGCGGGCCCAAGGTTCGGTGCGGGTTGCGCCGGCGGACAGTTCGGGATGCCAGAGATCAGACATAATCGTCGCCCTTACCGCCAAGATTGATCGCGCCTTCGGCGGCGAGCTTGCGGGCCGTGGCCAGCATGGTCTTCTGCGCTTCCTGCACTTCGGCCAGGCGCATCGGGCCGCGATCGGCGATCTCGTCCTGGATCGACTGGGCCGCGCGGCTCGACATGCAGCCGAAGATCTTCTGGCGCAGCTTTTCGTCTGCACCCTTGAGCGCGACGACGAGCGTGTCGTTGTCGACGGCGCGCAGCAGCGTGCCGAGATTCTTTTCGTCGACGCCCATCAGGTTGTCGAACACGAACATCTCTTCCTCGATTGTGCGGGCGAGGGTCTTGTCGAGCTTCTGGAGCGCCTTGATGATCCGCTGTTCGGCCGCCTTGCGCGACGAGGTCACGATCTTCGCGGCTTCGCCCGCGCCACCGCGACGGGTCGCGGCGCCGGTGGGGACGCTCTTTGTCGGGCGGTTCATAAGATCCTCGAGCTCCGCCAGCGCGGTCTCGGGAACGGGACCCATCGTCGCGACACGATAGACCAGGTCGGCCTGCTTGTCCTCGGGCAGCAGCTGCAGCACGTCGGCGGCAATCTGCGGTTCGAGATGGGCGAGGACGAGCGCCGCGATCTGCGGATGCTCATGCTCGACAAGCGAGGCGATCGTGCCTGCGTCCATCCACTTGAGGTTTTCGAGCGCGTTGACGTGCTTCACCGGGGTGATGCGCTGCAGAACCTTGTCGGCCTTCTCCTGGCCGAGCGCCTTGTGCATCATGCCCTTGATCTGGCGATCGACGCCAAAGCCCAGCGTGGTGCGAACCCGCGCGCGCTCGACGAATGTGTCGAGCACGCCTTCGATCTCGGGCTCCGAGATGTTGGCGACACCGAACATCGCGCCGCCCAGATGCTGGACCTCGTCCGGATCGAGGCGCGAGAGAACCTTCGCGGCCTCATCCTCGCCGAGCAGCATCATCAGGATCGCTGCGACCTGGCTGCCCGAGGGGGGCAGGGCCTCGCCTTCGGGCTCGGGGGCGATATCGTCAGCCATTGGCGTCTTCGGCTCCCGGCATATCGGCGCGGATCAGGTCGCGGACGACGAGCGCGGCGCGATCGGGGTCCTGGCGAACGAAGTTGCGGATCAGTTCGGCGCGGTTGGCGTAACCCGGGGTCGCCTCGATCATCTCGAGCGTGACCTGCTTGTTGGGATCGGTCAGCGCTTCGTTGGCGAGGGCGGCGGCGATTTCCTGACGGACTTCGTTCGATCCGCCGGGGCCGGAGAGGGCGGCGACACCACCACCCGCACCGTTGCCGGCCGAACCGATCATCCCGCCGGCCGCACCACCGGCACGGGCGCCGGCCTGGCCACCGGAAAGGGCGCCGCGCGTTGCGGCAGCCAGCTCACGGGCGGCCTTGGCTTCGGCGGCCTGCGTGGCGCGCTTCTTGAGCATCGGCTTGGCGACGCCGAAGACGAGCAGGGCGACGACGAGCAGGGCCGAAAGGTTGCGGGCCAGCGTCGAGACCCAGGGGGCATCGAACCAGTTCGGCTTGACTTCGACATCCTCGGCGACCGCGAAGCTGCGGGCGGAGAGGGCGACGACGTCGCCGCGGGCCTGATCGGCGCCGACGGCACCGCGGATCAGCGTCTCGATCGAGGCCAGCTCCGCTCGGCTGAACTTCTTCGAACCTTCGCGCAGAGCCACCGCGACCGACAGGCGCTTCACAGTGCCGACCTGCGCCTTGGTGACCGAGACTTCGCGGCCCAGTTCGTAGGTGCGGTTATATTCTTCGCTGGTCTTGCCCTGCGCGGCGGCATCGGTGGTGCCGGGAGCCGGCATCGTCTGCTGCGGCGCGGCCGAAACCTGGCTCGCAACCGGAGGCTGGTTCGACAGTGCGCCGGGAATGCCGCCGGCTTCGCCATTCTTGTCGCCCGTCCAGCCGCCGGTCTCGGCGCGCAGGACCTGCGCATCCTTGGGGAAGCTTTCGCGGGTCGCCTGCGTCTGGGTGAAGTCGACGTCGGCATGAACCTCTGCGGTGAAGTTGCCGGGGCCAACGATCGGCGTCAGGATCTTGGAGAGCGCTTCCATGTAGCGCGCTTCCATCTTGTTCTGGACATCGACCTGACGGGTCGACTCAGCGGCCAGCGGATCGTTGCCCGACGACGAAAGGAGCCGGCCTGCCTGGTCGACGATCGACACGGCGTCGGGCGAGAGGCCCGGAACCGACGATGCGACGAGGTGGACGATCGCCTGAACCTGAGCTTCGGACAGCATGCGGCCGGCGCGCAAGCGCAGCATCACCGACGCCTGCGGTTTGGCTTCGTCGCGGATGAAGACGCTGGGCTGTTCGGCGGCGATATGAACCTTTGCGGTGTCGACGGCGTCGATCGCCTCGACCGTGCGGGCCAGATCCATCTCACGCGCGCCGCGCAGCTTTTCGCCCTCGACCGCGCGGCTGGCGCCGAGCGGGAGCGAGTCGATCATGCTGTCGCCCGACGGAGCCGACTTCGGCAGGCCCTGCTGCGCGAGCAGCATCTTGGCCTGGTAGAAGCTGGTTTCGGGAACGGTCAGCGCGCCGGTGTCGCGGTTGATCTCGTACGGGATGTTCGCAGTCTTGAGCGCGTCGGCGACGGCGGCCTTATCGGAATCGCCCATGCCGGCGAACAGGTCGCGCTGCGGCGCGCCCGACATTGACATCCACATGAGCGCGGCGACGCCCAACAGGGCGATCAGGCCGATCATCGGCAGGCTGCGTTGAACCGCAGGCTGTCCGACGAAGGCCTTCGCCTTGTCGAGGATTCCGCTGGCGCTGTTGAGCGCGGGGACGGTGGTGGGGAGGGTCGCGTCAGCCATAAATTACACCGGCATGCTCATGATGTCCTTGTACGCGGACAGGAGTTTGTTGCGGACCTGCAGGGTTGCCTGGAAACCGACGTTGGCCTGTTCCCGCTGCAGCATGACCGCGGCGATGTCGTTCGTTTCACCGCGCTCGTAGCTTTCGGTGATCGACGCCGCCTTGGTCTGCTGCGTGTTGACCGAAGTCAGCGCGTCACGGAGCGAGGCGGTAAAGTTGCTATCCTGCGCGCCGTTGACCGCGCCGACGCCACCGATAGGGGCGGCGGGAGCGGCAGCGGCCTTCTGCAGAGCGGAGTTCTGCTGAAGGATGGCGTTGCGCATCGCCATCAGGTTGGAGGTGTTGATCGTGGTCATCGATCAGATACTCAAGCCGCCCGGGCTTCGCGGATGTCCGCGAGCCGGTAGCGCAACGTGCGCTCGGAAATGCCAAGGCGCTCGGCGGCGCGCTGGCGATGACCGCCGGTGGCGGCGAGAGCTTCTTCGATCGCGCGGGCGTTCGCGTCGCGGCGGGCGTCGGCCAGCGAGATCGGGGCGTTGGCCACCGGCGTCGCGGCTTCGACCGGCGCGAGGCGCGGAGCCTGCGAGAGCGTGGTGTCGATCATCAGGTCGGCGGCTTCGATCCGGTCGCCGTCGCGCAGCATCAGTGCGCGCTGCAGGACATTTTCGAGTTCGCGGACATTGCCGGCCCAGCCATGCGCCATCAGCCGGTCGAGCGCGTTGGCGGTCGGCCAGGCGAAGGCGTCGGCGGCGGGGGTGTGGCGCAGCAGGAGGGCGGCGGTGATCGCGCGGATATCCTGGCGGCGATCGCGCAGAGCCTTCAGGTTCAGCGGCATCACGTTGACGCGCCAGTAAAGATCGGCGCGGAACCGTCCGGCTTCGACTTCGGCGGCGAGATCGCGGTTGGCGGCGGCGATGATGCGGACATCGACCGAGATGGGAGCAGTCGCGCCGACGGGGAGAACTTCGCGCTCCTGGATCGCGCGGAGCAGCTTGGCCTGCAGCGCGAGCGGGAGTTCGGCGATCTCGTCGAGGAGGAGCGTACCGCCTTCGGCCGCGCGGAACAGGCCTTCGCCAGCGCCGCTCGCGCCGGTGAAGGCGCCCTTCTGGTGGCCGAACAGCATCGCTTCGAGCATCGTCTCGGGCAGGGCGGCGCAGTTGACGGCGACGAACGGCTTGTCGGCGCGGTTGCTGGTCGCGTGGATGAAGCGGGCGATCCCTTCCTTGCCGGTGCCGGTTTCGCCGAGCACCAGCACGGTGGCATCGTGGCGGGCGACGCGAGCGGCGAGGTTCAGGAAGGCGGCGCTCTCGGGCTCGCCGCAGGCCGGCATGGCGGGGCGGCGGCACAGCTCGGCGATCAGCGCGTGGCCGAACGCCATATCCTCGAAACCGAAGACCAGCTGGGTCGGGCGGCCGATGGTGGCGCGGCGGAGCATCGGGGCGCCGTCGGCAAAGTCGATCAGGATGTCGTGCTGGCGGGCGAGGTCACGCTCGGTGACGTGTAGAATGCGAACCGCGTCACGGGCCGAAGCGGCGGCGGGATCGACGCGAGCGACCTCGACCCCTGCGCCCTTGAGCCAGGCGGTGAGGGTGGGGTGCGAACCCTGAGCCTTCTCACTGATGCCGATCATGATGCGGTGCCTTCATCAATTCCTTGTCAGACATCCTTACCGCCGAATTAACTAACAAAGTCTTTATGGACCGCGCGCCGCGCGCCCCCGGGATATTGCGTAGGCGCATGCTCGCACGCGCCCTCATGTACGCGCGCGCGAAGGCCCAAAAAATCCAGCAAAATCACGATTTATTTCGCGGTTTTCGGCCAAAAACAGAGGCCGTCAATTTTTCTGGTTAAAGCCCTGCGCAACCCGGCCGTTACTGGTTTCGAGGCGACGACGGCCAGCAGCCCCGGATCGCCGATCGATTAAACGAAGGATTGATCTCATGACCGTCATCAACACCAACATCTCGTCGCTCCGCTCGCAGAACGCCAGCCGTCTGGCCGACAAGGCCCTCGGCACCGCCATGGAGCGCCTGTCGAGCGGCAAGCGTATCAACTCGGCCAAGGACGACGCGGCCGGCATGGCGATCGCCAGCTCGATGACCTCCTCGGTCCGCGGCATGAGCGTCGCCATCCGCAACGCCAATGACGGCATCTCGCTGGCGCAGACCGCCGAAGGCGCGCTGGGCGAAGTGACCAACATGCTCCAGCGTATCCGCGAACTGGCCGTGCAGGCCGCCAACGGCACCTACCAGGCGAGCGACCGTGCGAACCTGCAGACCGAAGTCCTCGCCCTCCAGGCGCAGATGACCGACGTCGTCACGAACACCAAGTTCAACGGTAACACGCTGTTCTCGGCCACCACGACGGCCGCGACCTTCGACATCCAGACCGGCATCAACTCGGGTGATCGCACGACCATCTCGGTCAGCGGCCTCGACAAGGTTGCCGCTTCGTACAATGCGACCGTGAAGGTCGACGACGTGACCAACGCTTCGGCCGCCATCGGCATCGCCGACACCGCGCTGACGCAGGTTTCGACGGTTCGTGCCGGCCTGGGCGCCACGCAGAACCGCCTCGAGGCGGCCGTCAACCTGTTGACCGCGAACGTCACGAACCTCTCGGAAGCCCGCTCGCGCATCGAGGACGCGGACTTCTCGGCGGAATCGACTGCCCTCGCCAAGGCGCAGATCTTGTCTCAGGCTTCGACTGCGATGCTGGCGCAGGCGAACCAGAGCCAGCAGACGGTGCTCAGCCTGCTGAAGTAAACGTCAGCAACAGGCGCGATGCCCGCGTGAAGGGCCCTCGGCGAAAGCCGGGGGCCTTTTTCGTTTGCATGAACATCCCCGACTGGATCCTCGTCATTGCGAGCGGAGCGAAGCAATCCAGGCCCGCACGAGAGTGGACCGCGAGCTTCTCTTGTGCGGGCCTGGATTGCTTCATCGCCGACGGCTCCTCGCAATGACGGGGCGGGCGGGGGAAAGTTGCGGTAGTCGATCTGTCGCCCTTTCAGGGCGGCCAGACGTGGGCTTCTGCCTATCCCGGTGAAAGTGCATCTCGGACGCGACCGCTGCTGGCGTCCCAGGCGATGGACAACGGCACGTTGACCATGTTGCATGGGGCCGGCTCTTGCGCTCCGATCTCGATCCCGCGGTATTTTCTACGCACGTCGAGGCATCGGGCGACGGACGAAAACATCAATAAAATCCGTGGTCCGAAATATTCTGCGAAAGAAAAATCGCGGCATTCCAAGTCCCAAGATGGTTAAGCCCGCAGTAACCATCAATTCTACTTAAGGGTGATTCCCGGGGACCGTTACTCTCACCGTGGCGATGGCAGGCTGAGCCCCAACGCCGAGTAAGTAGCGGAAGGATTCATTATGACCGTCATCAACACCAACGTCTCGTCGCTTCGTTCGCAGAATGCGAGCCGCCTCGCGGACAAGCAGCTGTCGACCGCCATGGAGCGTCTGTCGAGCGGCAAGCGTATCAACTCGGCCAAGGACGACGCGGCCGGCATGGCCATCACCTCGTCGATGACCGCTTCGGTCCGCGGCATGAGCGTCGCGATCCGCAACGCCAACGACGGCATCTCGCTGGCGCAGACCGCCGAAGGCGCGCTGGGCGAAGTCACCAACATGCTGCAGCGTGTCCGCGAACTGGCCGTTCAGGCCGCCAACGGCACCTACCAGGCTTCGGACCGCGCCAACCTGCAGACCGAAGTTGCCGCCCTCCAGGCGCAGATGACCGACGTCGTCACGAACACCAAGTTCAACGGCAACGCGCTGTTCTCGGCAACGGCAACGGCGACCACGTTCAGCATCCAGACCGGCATCAACTCGGGCGACACGACGTCGATCTCGGTCGGTGGCCTCGACAAGGTTGCGGCTTCGTACAACGCCACGGTGAAGGTCGACGACATCACCAACGCTTCGGCCGCCATCGGCATCGCCGACACCGCGCTGACGCAGGTTTCGACGGTCCGCGCCGGCCTGGGTGCCACGCAGAACCGCCTCGACGCCGCTGTCAACGTGCTGACCGCGAACGTGACGAACCTCTCGGAAGCCCGCTCGCGCATCGAAGACGCGGACTTCTCGGCGGAATCGACCGCGCTCGCCAAGGCGCAGATCCTGTCGCAGGCATCGACCGCGATGCTCGCCCAGGCGAACCAGTCGCAGCAGTCGGTGCTGAGCCTGCTCCGCTAAGTTTCGGGCGGCGCCACACCTCCGCCGCCCGATCGGCCCCCGGTATCGCCTTCGCGGCGTGCCGGGGGCTTCGGCGGACGCGGAACAGATCGAACATACAGAACGGAATGGCAGAGATGGACGCAGGTACTCCGACCCAGGGTTTCGACGAAGCGCTCAAGGCGCTCGAAGCGCTTGAGGAAGATGTACTGCGCGAAAAGACCATCATGCCCGCGCCGCAGGCGGAGCCCGTATTGGGCATCACGCTCGGCGATCCTTGCGACAGCGATGCCGAAATCGAGGCCGAGGCTCCCGCGAAGGGTGAGCCCGCCGAAGCACCCGCTGTCGAAGATGCTCTGGAGGCCGCCACGGCCCAGAGCCTCGCCCAGGTTTCTCCGGTCGCCGAAGTCCCCGCCGAGCCCAAGGCTCAGCCGACTTCGAGGCCGAACCCTCCCGCCACCGCGTCGAAATTGGGGCTGCTACCCGTCGCGGCGGCGGGAATGGGGGTTTTCGCCAGCCTGCTGTCGGTCGTCGGCCTGATCGTCGCGAGCCGCACGGTGGCTGATGCGTCACTCGTCGTCGCCGATGCGCGCGAACGCCAGGCGCAGATGGTTCAGGTTGGCAAGCTGGTCAGCGATCTCGAGAAGGTTCGCGCCAAGCAGATCGAACTCCTCAAGCTGCAGAAGGCGGCGGCCGAAGCCGCGCCGCTGAGCAAGGGTGAACTTAACGCATCGATGGATGCGCTGCGTCTCGATCTGGCGGACAAGCGCGAGGATGATCCGCTGCTGCGTCAGATCCGTGACGGGCAGAACGAACTGGCTAACATGATCGGCACCGTCGCCACGAAGGTTTCGCGGATCGAAGGCGGCGCGGGTGGGGTGAGCGAGGGGCACTGACCGAAGGGCACTGGGCCCTCCCGCCTGATCCATCTGCGCAACACAATCGCCGTCGCCCCGGGCTTGATCCGGGGTCCAGCTTTTTCTTCCTCCGGATCGAGCGATCGAAACCGGACGCATAGAAGCTTGACCCCGGACCAAGGCCGGGGTGACGTTATATATAGGCGTGGAAGAGCCGAAGGCCCGCTAAGCGAGGTCGGCCAGTTCCTTTCGCAATCGATCGAGCGCCGATTTTTTGATCTGGCAGACCCGCGCCGCGCCGACGCCGAGGGTCAGTCCGATCTCCTCCAGATTCATCTCCTCGACGAAATAGAGCTGCAGCACCATCGCCTCGCGTTCGGGCAACTCGGCAATATGCGCCGCGAGAGCGGCACCGAGTTGCTCGCGCTCGATCGTCTCGTCGACGCGCTCCTCGACATCGGCGAACCACATCGACTGGTCCGAATAAACCTCGTCGATCGACTCCAGATAGGATGCCGCAGTCTCGTCGATCATCGCGCGCATCGCGGCGCCATCGAGGCCCAGCGCGTGGGCGAGTTCGGACTCGCTCGGCGGACGGCCATGCTTCTTCTCGAATTCCGAGCGGGTCTTGGTCAGCAGCTTGCGCTTCTGCATCGCCGACCGGCACATGTTCGCATGTTTGCGCAGATGATCGATCATCGCGCCGCGCACGCGCATCGACGCATAGGTCGAAAAAGCGTGGCCACGATCCTCGTAGCCGTTCGCCGCCTCGACCAGCGCGATCATGCCGATCTGGCAGAGATCCTCGACGTCGATCGCCGACGAGACTCGGCCGTGAACGTGCCACGCAATCTTGCGCACCAGCTGCATGTTCGAACGGACGAGATCGTCGGGCCGGGCCTTGGCAGGCTTGCGACCGTAGGTGTGCATCTCGTCCTTGGGATTAATATGCATGGGCTACGGCCTCCATGCCGAAGAAGCAGTCACCGCCGGGGACCGCGCCGATATCCATCGAGTCGATGGTGCGGGCGAGATCGGCGAAGCCGCGCGCGGAAATCGCACTGGGATATTGATCGACCACACAGCGGCGGCGGCGCGCGGCGGTGCGCACGCGCTCATCCTCCATGATCCCGCCCAGATAGGAAAGGCGGGTGTCGGTCAGGAAACGGGCGGTCACGTCGCGGAAGCGGCGGAACATTTCGCGGCTGGCGATCTCGTCGCCCAGACGGTTGCCGATGATCGCGATCTCGCGGACGCCATGTTCCAGCGCCAGCAGCTTCACGGTGCCGTAAGCGTCCATGAAGCCATCGCCCTGGCCCGACAGGATCACGACCGGAAGATCCGACGACGCGACCATGTCCAGCGTGTCGGGATCGGCGCTGCCCGGTGTGTCGACGACGACGTAGTCGAGCGAGCGACGGTGCGGGCGGAAAGCATCGGCCAGCTTGCGGCGCGCGGCGAGATCGACGCGGCCGGCGCGATCGACCGGGCCGGCGGGCACGACGAACAGCGCGTCGGGGCCGTCGACGACGATCTGGTCGATCGTCAGGCGCCCGTCGATCACGTCATTGATCGATTCGCGTGGGCTGAAGCCCATCGAGCGGGTGGCGTCGATGGGGCCGGGATCGCAATCGACCAGCATGGTACGGCGACGCAGCTTCGACAGCGAGAGCGAAAGGTTCGCGGCGACCGTGGTCTTGCCCACCCCGCTGACGCCACAGGCGATCGAGATCACGCGGGCGCTGCGCGCTTCGGTATTGGCCCAGTTGGTCATTGTGCCATCTCCATCGGCCGAGCACCCAGCGCGGCGTTATTCACATTGGTGGGTCCGCCGCCGACGACCGCCGCGACCTCGACCGCCTTGCCGTCCGGGATTTCCAGGAAGGACATGACGGGCGTTTCGGGCAGGTGCGGCTTGAGGAGCCGCGCGAGCGGACGACGGGCGACCGGCGAAGTGACGATCGCGAAACGGGTGGCCGAGTTGACCAGCGGCAGCGACGCTTCGGACACTGCGGTGACGATCCGGTTGGCGAGCGCAGGCTCGAACGGGTGGGCGGCGCCGGGGCTGGCGCGCACCGCCTGGGCGAGCAAAGATTCGAGGCCGGCGTCGAGCGTGACGACGGGCAGCGGCATCTTCACCGGCACGACCGCCTGGACGATCAGCGCACCGATCCGCGAGCGGACATTTTCGACCAGCGACGGAATGTCGTTCGACTGACCGGCCGAGTCGACCATCGCTTCGGCGATACGGCGGAAATCCTTGAGTGGCACGCCTTCGGCCAGCAGTGCGCGGGCGCAGGCCGAGATCTGAGCGAGGCTGAGCGGGGCGGGGGTGAGGCCGGCGACCAACTGCGGCGCCACTTCCTTGAGCGCGTCGAGCAGGTGCTGGGCCTCGTCCATGCCGAACAGGTCAGCGGCGGCGCCGGCGATCATCTGGTTTAGGTGGGTCGCGACGACGGTGGCGGGATCGACGACGGTGTAGCCCGCGACGATCGCTTCGCCGCGCTTCTCGGGCGAGATCCACACGGCTTCGAGGCCGAAGCTCGGATCGCGGCAATCGCGGCCCTCGACCTTGCCTTCGAGATCGCCGCTGTCGAGCGCGAGCAACTCGTCGGGCCACGCCTCATCTTCACCGACGACGACGCCGGCGACGGTGATGCGATAGGCGTTGGGGGCGAGCGAGAGATTGTCGCGAACGCGGACCATCGGCACGACGAAGCCGAGTTCGCGGCTGAGCTGGCGACGGATGCCGGTGATGCGCGCCATGAGCGGCGCGCCCTTGCGCTCGTCGACCAGGCCGACCAGGCCATAGCCGAGTTCGAGGCCCAGCGCGGCGCCGTCCGAAACTTCGTCCCAGCCGATGCTGGTCGGGGCGGTGGTGGGGGCGGCGTCGGCGGCGATGATGTCGAGCGCGGTGTCGTCGACCTTGGGCTTGCGCAGCTTCCATGCGACGAAGCCGGCGAGGCCGGTCGCGCACAGCATCATAAAATGCGGCATGCCAGGCATGATGCCGAGCAGGCCGAGGATGCCGGCAACCGGGGTCCACGCGCGGGCCGAACCGAACTGGCTGGTAATCTGGCCGGAAAGGTCAAGCGGGGAGGAAACGCGGGTGACGATCGAGGCGGCGGCGATCGAGAGCAGCAGCGCGGGCACCTGCGCGACCAGCGCGTCGCCGATCGCGAGCACGATATAGGTCGAGGCCGCTTCGCTGAAGGTCAGGCCGTGACTGACCACGCCGAGGACGAGACCGCCCAGAATGTTGATGACGAGGATCAGGACGCCCGCGACCGCGTCGCCCTTCACGAACTTCGACGCACCATCCATCGAACCGTAGAAGTCGGCTTCGGTGGCGACTTCCTGACGGCGCAGCTTGGCTTCGTCGGGGGTGAGCAGGCCGGCGTTCAGATCGGCGTCGATCGCCATCTGCTTGCCGGGCATCGCATCCAGGGTGAAGCGCGCCGAAACTTCGGACACGCGGCCCGCGCCCTTGGTGATGACGACCAGGTTGATCACCATTAGGATGCTGAAAACGAAAATGCCGACGGCATAATCGCCGCCGATAAGGAACTGGCCGAACGCCTCGATCACATGGCCGGCCGCGGCCCCGCCGGTATGCCCGTCGACCAGAACGACGCGGGTCGAAGCGACGTTGAGCGCGAGTCGCAGCAAGGTGGCGAAGAGCAGGACGGTCGGGAAGGACGAGAAATCGAGCGGCCGGGCGGCGTTCAGCGCGACCATCAGCACCGCCAGCGAGATCATGATGTTGGTGATGAAACCGACGTCGAGCAGCACCGACGGGATCGGAACGACCATCAGGCCGACCAGCATCAAGGTGGCGAGCGGCAGGATGGCGCCTTTCAGCGACCCCACCCACACCTTCTTGTTCAACGCGGCACTGGCCATCGGACTCTCGGTTTCCTTCTGGAGACGGAGAGTGAATGCCCGGAACGTGGTTAAGAAAGGTTTACGGTCCAACGACGGTAACGACCGGATGCGTGGGAACTTTAGGGGAAAAATGCGCAGGCGCGGTTAGACATTGGTCTTAACGCCCCTAAATCGTCGCCCCGCCGAAGGCTGGTGCCTATCTCTCGCCCGTCACGCGATGGTGGGGAGATGAGAGAAATAGGCCCCAGCCTTCGCTGGGGCGACGATTGTGTTTGAAGATGAGGAGGCGTGCGCCTCAGCGCCGCGAGTAGGTCGCAGGCGTGATGTCGAAGCGGTTAGCGGCGGCGGCGAGCAGATCGATCCGCTGCAGGTTGCGATCCGCGAGGAAGCGGATGCGGGCGCGCACCTGATCGGTAAGCGCGAGGGCACGGGCTGCCTGGGCGGCCAGCGCCGGATCCGGGGCTTCCCCCGGAAACGGACGCAAGCGCCCGACGGCCGCGCCGAACTGGGCCATCGCCGCCTCTACGGCGTCGATGGTTCCGGTGTCGAGCGCGTCGATCAGGGCTTCTTCCGCCCCGATCAGGCCGTCGAGTGCTGCGTCGGTCATGCCTGCAAGACTCAGCGACCGACCTTGGGAAGGTCGAGTGCGATCATCTTGTCGGCGATCGATTTGGCGTCGATCGGATAACGACCCTGGGCGATTGCCTGACGGATCGCCTGGATCTTGTCTGTATCGACCGGCGGGCCGAGTTCGGCGATTGCCGCGACCAAGGTCATTGGCATTTCCTTGTCGGTCTTCGTCGTCGATACCGCTATCGCGGCACCGGCGGCATCAACCTTCACGCCGTCCTTGGCTGGGCCGATCGGTGACGGGCTAGATGAGCCTATCCCACTGATCATGTCCAAATTCCTTTCGATGGGGCGTTGCTGCCCCGATGGTCCACCTCTGTCGTTATATAACGGCAGGTTTCAGAATCATTTAAATCCCATCAGACGGACGCGGCCGATATCGACGACCTGGGCGAACATCGTACCGCCTTTGCCGCCCGTCTGCACGCGAACGCGCCCGCCGATGCTGGCATCTTCCATCGCGACAGCATCGACCGAGATGCTGAACGCATCGCCTTGCGCGACGAGCTGGACCGGGTCGCCCTTGCGGATGTCGGGCGCGCGCTGTGCCATCGGCGCCATCATCTGCCCGCCGCCCTGCTGCTGTGTCATATAGCCGCCGCCGACCTTCAGCGGCACGCGCAGTCGCCAGCCCGCGGTGGTGCAGCGAACGGTGACGGCGTTGTTGGCAGGGGGATCGATCTGAATACCCGTGGGGCAGGCGGTAAGCCGCATGCGCCGGTCGATCGGGGCGAGGGGACCGCCCGGCTGGCCGACATCGGCGCCCAGCGTGGTGACGACGATCTGTTCGAGCTCGTCGAGATTCTGCGATGCCGCCATCATCTGCGCGGGGGCGGGCGAGGCGGCGGCCATGCCGAACGCGCCGAGCATGGCGGCAGCGAGAGGAAGCGTGATCGTGCGGTTCATTCAAATGACTCCGTTCTTCGGAGCCGATTTAAGCAAGGGGTGTGCCAGTTTTCTTTTCTCGTCTTTGCGAGCAGCCGTAGGCGACGAAGCAATCCAGGCCCGCACTAGAGTAGGTCGGGAACCTCTCTAATGCGGGCCTGGATTGCTTCGCTTTGCTCGCAATGACGAGTTTGTGGGGTTACTTGCCCTGCACCCGCACGCTTATCGTCTGGCCTTTCATCGGATCGTCGGCGCGCATCGGCGGGATCGACACTTCGATCATCGCGTCGGGCAGCCCGCCGGCGCGCAGTGCACGGGCGACCGCGGTGGTGCGGGCGGCGGACATTTCCCAGGCGTCAAGCCGGGCCGATCCGCCGTCACGTCCCTGGCTCGCGACGATCAGCGGCGTCTTCGCGCGCGCAGCTTCGGCGCCCATGCGTATATAATGCGCGCGGGCGGATGCGGTGAGGATCGCTTCGCCGCCTTCGAACAGCGGCGCTGCGCGGAAGGCATCGGCGGGGCGCGCCTGGCCCTTGCCGCCAAACGCAGCGCGGATGCCGGCGGCGACGCGGTCCTTGTTGGCGGTCTGCGCCTGCAGAAGCACGAAGAAGGACAGAAGCAGCAGGCTGAGATCGGCGAAGCTCAGGACCCAGCGCTGCGAGGCCTCACGCCTCACAACACGGCCTTGAGGGTAGGACGGAGCTTGACCGGCATGTGGTCGAGCTCGGCACGCGCAAGCAACTCGAACTGTTTGCAGGCGGCCTGCTGCCAGGCGATCTCGGTCTCCGAAAGACGTTCGAGACGCCCGGCGATCGGGCCTGCGACGCCTGCCGACAGGAAGACGCCATAAAGGGTGGTGAGCATGGCGACGGCCATGGCCGGGCCGATCCGCGCGGGATCGTCCATCGACGAGAACATCTGCACCAGGCCGATGATCGTGCCGATCATGCCCATCGACGGCGCCGTTTCGGCAGCCGCGCGCCAGACGCCGGCGACGGCATCGTGCCGCTTGCGACGGCTATCGATGTCGTCGGTGGCCCACCGCACGAATTCAGCCGAATTCTGGCTGTCGGAAAGCTGGCGACCCGCGCGGACGAGGAAGCGGTGCGCGCTGTCGATCCGGTCGGCGCACATGATGCTGCGCGCCTCCGCCATCTCGCGAACGCGACCGACGGCGGCGCGCGCGGCGGCGGCATCGGCGTCGGGATCGGCTTTCCAGAGGAGCGCGATCGAACTGCAGGCGCGGCCGAGATCGGCGTGGGTCGAGCGGAAAACCGTGACCAGCAGGGTGCCGCCAAAGACGATCACCAGCGCGAACGGGTCGAAGAAACGGGTCAGTTGATCGAGGAAAATCATGCGTGCCCGCCCAGTCCTTCAGCCCACGGGCAGGGACCGGCAAAAAATTGCCGCCCCCGGCAAATGATTGCCGTTCGCCCGTTGCCGACCTTGCCGCAGCCAGAAAGATCGGCGGTTTTCCGCAATTGGCACGGTGGTTGCTTATGGGATGGGCAAGGAATGCCGCACCCAAGCGATCGCGCCTCTACAGCGATGGTAACGGACGGCTTGCCGATAGTTTTAGAGGAAGACGACGAAATGTCCGATCCGCTTTTCGGGGTTCATGGCAAGGCACTGGAGCTGCGGTCGCAGCGCCTGTCGCTGCTTGCGTCGAACATCGCGAACGCCGCGACGCCCGGTTACAAGGCCCGCGACATCGATTTCGGGTCGGCGCTCAAGCAGGCGACCGGTACGAACGGCATCTCGGCCGGCCAGGCCGCCGATGCGAACGTCCAATATCGTGTGCCGCTCGAAGCCTCGCTCGACGGCAACACCGTCGAACTGTCGACCGAGCAGAACCAGTTCGCCGAGAATGCGGTGAAATATCGCACCACGCTCTCTTTCCTCGAAGGCCGCATCAACACCGTGATGCAGGCGCTGAAGGGAGAATAAGACATGGCCAACAACCTTTCGGTCTTCGACATCGCCGGTCGCGCGATGTCCGCGCAGATGATGCGCCTCAACACGACGGCCTCGAACCTCGCCAATGCAGGCGCGGTCGCGGGCAGCAAGGAAGAGGCGTTTCGTTCGATCAAGCCGGTCTTCAAATCGGTCACCGACGCCCCCGGCATCGCCACCGTGAAGGTCGACAGCGTCGTCGCCACCAAGATCGATCCGACCAAGCGTCACGACCCGTCCAACCCCAAGGCCGACAAGGACGGCAATGTCTGGGAGGCCGCGGTCGATCAGGCGCAGGAGCTGGTCGAGATGATGGAGACGTCGCGTCAGTACCAGAACAACGTCCAGGTCATGCAGACCGCAAAGACCCTAACCCTCGATACTCTGAGGCTCGGCAAATGACGATTAGCACCGGAAACTCGTATCTCGACTCGCTCGCCGGTAACACGGCGGCGGGCGCGACCACCACCAAGAAGAGCAACGGAACCCTCGATCAGACGGCGTTCCTGAAGCTCATGACCACGCAGATGCAGACCCAGGATCCGTTCAATCCGGTCGATAACACGCAGATGGTCGCCCAGATGGCGCAATTCTCGTCGACGACGGGCATCGCCGAGATGAACGCGTCGCTCAAGTCGATCAAGTCGGACCTCGCCTCGTCGCGCGTCGGCGATGCGGCCAGCTGGATCGGCAAGGCCGCGCTCGTTCAGTCGGATACGGTCACGTCGCTGCAGGACGGCTCGTTCGCGGGCAACGTCACGCTGGACAAGGATGCCAGCCAGGTCAGCATCAGCCTCGTCGATGGCACCGGTAAGGTCGTCTATAACGGCAAGGCGACCAACGTCGCCAAGGGTGATGTCCCCTTCTTCTGGGATGGCAAGGACGACGCCGGCAAGGCTGTCGCCGGCCCGTTGAAGATCGTCGTCAACGCCAAGGATACGTCCGCCCAGCAGATGGAGACGGCCAGCGCTGCCTGGACCACCGTGAACGGCGTCCAGTCGCCGGCCAGCGGATCGACCAAGCTCGTCACCGCGCTCGGCACGATCGATCCCGCCGACGCCATCCAGCTTTCGTAATTTCAGCTTTCGTAACGGAGTAGCCCAATGTCCTTCTATACCGCTCTGTCCGGCCTCAAGGCGCAGCAGACCGAACTCGGGGTCATCTCGAACAACATCGCCAACGTCGGCACCACGGGCTTCAAGAAGAGCACGGCCGAATTTGGCGACATCATCTCGTCGGCGCCGCTCCAGACTTCGACGGTGGCGGGGCAGGGCACCCGCCTGCGCGGGATCGACCAGCAGTTCACCCAGGGCGGCTTCGAGAATTCGGATCGCTCGCTCGACATGGCGGTTTCGGGCCAGGGCTTCTTCGTGACCCGCAGCTCGCAATCGAACAGCCAGGTCAGCTACACCCGCAACGGCAGCTTCCGCGTCGACGCCAACCGTTACGTCGTCGACAGCTCGGGCTCCTATCTGCAGATCCTGCCGACCGACAGCGAAGGCGTGCTGACCGCGACGGGCCTGAACTCGACCCGCTCGCTCCAGCTTCCGCTGACCTCTGGTACGTCGAGCGCGACCGGCGAAGTCGATCTTTCGGTGACCTTCCCGACCGACGCCGACCTGCCGGGCGCCCGCTCGGTCTATACCGCGACAAACCCTTATGCTTTCGATCGCTTCGATCCGAACAGCTACAACCAGTCCACGACGACGACGGTCTATGACGCGGCGGGCACGGCCTTCCCGATGACCACCTATTACATCCGTCAGAACATCCCGTCGGGTGCGGTCACCGACACGACCTGGACCGCCCGCACCTTCGTCGGCGACAAGGAAATCAGCTCGGATCCGGCCGTCTCGGCTCCGCCGACCCCGACCACATTGACCTTCGACCAGTTCGGCACGCTCAGCCAGGTCAACGGTGCGGCACCTGGGCCGATCACGACCAACCAGGTCCGCCCGACCGGCGCGACCGGCCCGATCGGCTTCTCGCTGACCTACGGCGGCGCCACGAAGATGGCGTCGGCTCCGTTCACGCTGACCAGCTTCAGCCAGGACGGCTACGCCGCCGGCCAGCTCGACAACGTATCGGTCGACTCGAATGGCCTCGTGATCGCCACTTTCTCCAACGGCAACAGCCAGGCGCTGGGCAAGATCGTCCTCGCGACCTTCTCGAACCCCGAAGGTCTGCGCCAGCTGGGCGACTCCAAGTGGAGTTCGACCGGCGTTTCGGGCGAACCGCAGATCAACGAGCCGAACACCAACGGCACCGGCCTGATCCAGTCGGGCGCGCTCGAGCAGGCGAACGTCGACATCACCGAGGAACTCGTCGCGCTCATCCAGGCGCAGCGCAACTTCTCGGCCAATGCCAAGGCGATCGAGGCCGCGAACACGATGACCGAAACCATCGTGAACCTGCGCGCCTAAGCTCGGTAGTTAGCGGAGACCCACGATGGACCGGCTGATCTACAGCTCGCTTTCGGCGATGCGCGCGGCGATGTCGCGGCAGACGACGACCGCGAACAACCTGGCCAACGTCAACACGCCCGGTTTCAAGGGCGAAATGACCAACAGCCAGGCGCTCTGGATCAAGGGCGCGGGCATGAACACCCGCGCGCCGACCTCCGAAGAGGTGCTCTCCGCCGACATGCGCGAAGGGCCTGTGGCCGATACCGGGCGCGAGCTCGATGTCGCGATGCTCGGGGACTCGCTGCTCGGCGTCCAGACTTCGGATGGCGCGGAGGGTTATACCCGCCGCGGCGACCTTCAGGTCGGCGACAGCGGCCTGCTGACCACCGGTGACGGCCTGCCCGTCCTCGGCGAAGGCGGCCCGATCACGATCCCGCCGGCCAGCAAGGTCATGATCGCGGGCGACGGCACGATCTCTGTGATCCCGGTCGGCGGCGACGCCAGCCAGCCGCAGCAGGTCGATCGGTTGAAGCTGGTGCGCTCGAACGGCGTCGATATCGCCAAGGGGCTCGACGGCATCTTCCGGGTGAAGGGGGGCGGCACGTTGCCGACCGATCCGCAGGCGACCGTCCGGCAGGGCGCACTCGAAGGATCGAACGTCAATAGCGCCGGCACGCTGATCGACATGATCGAAGCGAGCCGGGACTGGGACATGCAGGTGAAAATGATGTCGTCCGCTCAGGACATCGACAAGGCTTCGGCCGATCTGATGCGGCTGGATTGAGGAGTTAGAGTATGACGACCGCAGCATTGCACGTCGCGCGCACGGGCCTCGATGCCCAGAACATGCGCATGCAGGTGATCGCCAACAACCTGGCGAACGTCAACACGACCGGCTTCAAGCGCGACCGCGCGAGCTTCGAGACGCTGGCTTACCAGTCGATCACCGCGGCGGGCGCCAAGTCTTCGGACTCGACGCAGTACGCCACGGGCACGTCGCTCGGCACCGGTGTGATGATCAACGGCACCAAGAAGATCGACACGCAGGGTTCGCTTCAGACGACCGACAATGCGCTCGACATGGCGATCGAGGGATCGGGATATTTCCAGATACAGATGCCCGACGGCCGCACCGGCTATACCCGCGACGGCAATTTCAACCTCTCGGCCGACGGCACGATCGTCAACACCGAGGGCTATCAGCTGATGCCCCAGATCCAGGTGCCGCAGGATACCCAGAAGATTACGATTTCGACCGACGGCACCGTCAGCGCGAGCGTGAACGGGCAGGAAGCGCCGGTCGAGCTCGGCAAGATCGAGATTGCGCGCTTCTCCAATCCTGCGGGTCTCGAGGCAATCGGCACCAACCTGCTGCTGGAGACCGCATCGTCGGGTCAGCCGCAGATCGGCGCCGGTGGCACCGATGGACGCGGCAACATCCGCTCGGGCGCGCTCGAAAGCTCGAACGTCAACATCGTGGAGGAGCTGGTCGACATGATCGAGACCCAGCGCGCCTACGAGGTGAACTCCAAGATGATCAAATCGACCGATGAGATGATGCAGTATGTCAACCAGAACATCTAAGCGCGACATGCACGCCTTCACCGCCCTCGGCCTGGTCGCCGCTATGGTCATGGGCTCGGCACTCGAAGCGCCGGCGCATGCCCGCAAGGCACCGCGCGTCAGCGAATATGAGCCGAGCTATGCGGCGGTGCCGATGCCGGCGCAGGCGAACGGTTCGATCTATCAGGCGTCTATGGGCTATAATGCCCTGACCAACGGCGCGCGCGCCGCGATGGTCGGCGATATCGTCACGATCCTGCTGGTCGAACGCACCCAGGCGGTGAAGGCGAACAGCGCGTCGACCGATCGTTCGGGCAATGTCGGCTTCAATCCGCCGACCACCGGCTGGCTCGGCAAGCTGATCGACAAGGACGACGTGACTACCAGCGGCGGTGGCAAGTTCGACGGCAAGGGCGCAGCCGCCCAGTCGAACCAGCTCAACGGCGAGATCAGCGTCACGATCGCGCGCGTCTATCCCAACGGCACGATGCTCGTGCGCGGCGAAAAGCTCCTCACGCTCAATCGTGGCGACGAAAATATCGCGATCACCGGCCTGATCCGCGCGGCGGACATCGGCCCGGACAATCGCGTGCCTTCCACCCGCGTTGCCGACGCCCGCATTACCTATTCGGGTAAGGGTGAGATTGCGCGGGCCTCGCGCCAGGGCTGGATTAACCGTTTCTTTTCCATTCTGAGCCCATTCTGACCAAATATGGTTAACCGCCGGAAAGATCTGTCGATGTTGCGTAAATGGATCGCCTCGCTGTTCTGCGCCCTGGGCCTTGCGCTCAGTGGTGCCGCGCATCCCGAACGGATCAAGGATATCGGCACTTTCCAGGGGCTGCGCGCCAACCAGCTGACCGGCTACGGCATTGTCGTCGGTCTGGCGGGGACGGGTGACGACAGCCTCGATTATTCGACTCAGGGCGTGAAGGGCATTGCCTCGCGCTTCGGGCTGCAGCTGCCGCCGGGGGTCAATCCGGCGCTGAAGAATGCGGCGGCGGTCATGCTGACCGCCGAGCTGCCGCCTTTCGCCAAGCCGGGCCAGCGGCTCGATGTCACGATTTCGGCGCTCGGCAAGGCCAAGTCGTTGCGCGGCGGCACGCTGATCATGGCGCCGCTTCAGGGCGCCGATGGGCAGGTCTATGCGATGGCGCAGGGCAACCTCGCGGTTGGCGGCCTCGGCATCGACGCGGCGGACGGCTCCAAGCTGACCATCAACGTGCCCACCGCAGGTCGCATCCCTGGCGGCGCCACGGTCGAACGTGCGGTCGACGCGGGTTTTGCGACTTCGCCCGAACTGCGCTTCGACCTCGCGGAAACCGATCTCACGACCGCGCAGCGTGTCGCAGCTACGATCAACGGCCGGTTGGGACCGATCGCGCAGGCGATCGACGGCACCACCATCACCATTCAAGCCCAGCAGGGCGCGGAATCGCGCGCCACGCTGATGAGCAAGATCGAAAATCTCGACGTCGACACGGCCGATGCCCCGGCGCGCGTCGTGGTCAATGCCCGCACCGGCACCGTTGTCATCAATGGCGCGGTCCGTATCTCGCCGGTCGCGATCACCCACGGCAAGATGACCGTGCAGGTCGACGAAAAGCCGCGCATCGTTCAGCCCGCGCCATTCAGCCAGGGCCGCACCGCGGTCGAGCAGTCGAGCGCAATCAAGGTCGACGATCCCGCGCGCCCGATGTTCCAGTTCGCGCCGGGCGCCAGCCTGTCGGACATCGTCAAGTCGGTGAACGCCATCGGCGCCTCACCGGCCGATCTGGTCGCGATCCTCGAAGCGCTCAAGCAGGCGGGCGCGATGAAGGCGGAGCTTGTGGTGCTATGATAGGCAATGTCACCTCGATCAGCGGTGCGCCGAACACCGATTCCAAGTCGTCCGACCTGGAAAAGCTCAAGGCAGTCGCGAAGCAGTTCGAGGCGGTGTTCCTGCGCCAGATCCTGTCGTCGGCGCGCCAGTCGAAGCTGGGCGACGACATCATGGGCAGCGACGCCACCGATCAGTTCCGCGACATGCAGGACGCGCGTCTGGCCGACAACATGGCCGACAAGGGCGTGTTCGGCGTGGCCGATCTGCTGGTGAAGCAGTTCGCGGCGCGCGTCGGGGGATCGACCCCGGCGGCGGATGCCACGGCCAAGCCCGCCGAAGCACAGGCTGAAACGAAATGAGCGATCTCCTCTCGATCGGCCGTTCGGGTGTCGTCGCATATCGCGCCGCTTTGTCCGCGGTCGGCGAGAATGTCGCCAATTCGGAAACCGAGGGCTATTCGCGCCGCACGGTTACGATCAAGGAATCGAATCTCTCCTCCTCGTCGAGCTATCAGTACAAGTCGCAGACCTATTTCGGCGGCGCGAATGTCGGCTCGGTCGATCGGATCGCGAACGATTACAAGGCGTCCTATGTCCGCCTGTCGACCTCGGAAGATGCTCGCGCCTCGACCAAGGCGACCTGGCTGAGCACCGCCGAAGGTGCGCTCAACGACACGGATGTCGGTCTGGGCGTGAAGATGTCGACCGTGTTCACTTCGGTCGAAGGGCTTACCGCCGACGTCGACAGCAACCCGAACCGTCAGACGGTGATCGCCGCCGTGACCGAGGCGGCGCAGCAGTTCAACGCCACCGCCAAGGCGCTCAAGGATACGGCAGCCGGCATCAACACCGCCGCGCTGACCAGTGTCGCCAGCCTTAATGACTCGCTGACCGCGCTTGCGCAGATCAACATGGGCCTTCGCCGCGCCAGCCCCGGTTCGGCCGCGTCAGCGCAGCTTCTCGATCGGCGTGACGCGGTGCTCAACGATGTGTCGAAGCTCATCGGCGTCGACGTCCGGTTCGAAACGGATGGGCGCGCGAGCGTCGCCATCACCGGCAACAGCGCGGTTCAATTGCTCGACGCGAACCGCACCGACACCGCCTATATCGGCGCGGTACAGTCGAGCGACGGGCGCATCTCGCTGATCGCGTCCGGCGCTCTGCTGGGTGCGCAGGTTCCGGTCTCGCCGCAGTCGGGCTCGCTCTCCGCGCTCGTCGACGTCGCGGGCACGGTGGCCGATCGCCGCCAGAAGCTCGATACGATCGCAGCCACCTTCGCAAGCACGATCAACAATTGGAACCGCAACGGCGTCGACCAGAATGGCGCGCCGGGTGCCGACCTTTTAACTCTGGGGGCCGGCGGGGCTTCGACCATCGTCGCGGCGACGCAGGACACGACCAAGGTTGCCGCGCAGTCGCTCACCGGGGTGCGGAACGGCAACGCCCTCGAGCTCAAGAATACGCGCAACTCGACCGGTCCGGAAGCGCAATGGGCGCTGCTTGTGTCGACCCACGCGCAGACCGTGTCGTCGGCCAATGCGCAGGCGACCGCAGCCTCGTCGCAGAAGGACGGCGCGCTGCTCGGTCTCGACGAAGTTACGGGCGTCGATCTCGACGTCGAAGCGGCGCAGCTGCTCCGTTTCCAGCAAGCCTATAGCGGCTCGGCGAAGATCATTCAGGTCGCGCGCGAAACGCTGCAGGAAATCATGAATCTGTTTAGCTGAGGGACGAAATGATCAACAGCACCCGCTATCGGGCCCTGACCCAGATCTCCCAGCAGAGCAAGCTGACCGCGCAGATCGCGCGGTTGCAGAGCGACATCTCGACGACGAAGAAGATCGCCACCGCCTCCGACGATCCCGTCGCCGCCGCGCGCGTCGCCCAGTTGCGCAGCGCACAGGCTGACACGACGACGTGGAAGCGCAATATCGAAAACGCCCAGTCGATCGCGGCACAGGCCGATACGAGCATCGATAACGTGCAGGATTTGTTCAATCGCGTGAAGGAACTGGTCCTGTCCGGCCGAACCCAGTCGGTTTCGGAAACCGATCGCGCTGCGATCGTACAGGAACTCGGCGAACTCAACGTCACGCTGAACAACCTGATGACCGGCACGACGCCGACCGGACAGCCGATCTTTCCGCCGGATGCGCCGCTGCAGATCTCGGTGTCGGGCGTGCTGCGGTTGCCGGCGACCGGCAAGCGGGGCGACATCTTCGATACTGTCGCGATACCGAGTGGGGGCACCACCAGCCTGTCGGCGATCATCACGGCAGCGCAGACCGCGATCAGCACAACCGATCCCACGACCCGCGCCACCATGGCCGATACCGTGCTCGACAATGTCGACGCGGCGTCGACCCATCTCAACAGCCAGCGTGCGGCCCAGGGTGTGCGCGCGTCGCGGCTCGATGCCGCAGGCGACGCGCTGGAACTGAGCAATTTGCAGCTCACCGAAGAACGCTCGGGCCTTGAGGATACCGACGTCACGGCGGCGGTGATGCAGCTTAATGCGAAGACGCTTAGCCTTCAGGCGGCACAAGCCGCATTTGCCCGCGTCAATCGCAACACTTTGTTTGACTTTCTCAGTTAAGCCCCTCGCAAGGCTGTTCGGGAGAGCGCCGATATCCACGCGATTTCGTGGAAAAGGTGCCTAAAGTTTTTCCCGAACCCGCCGTTAACGTTGATGGGAAGCGCCGAACCGGGTGCCTCCGCATCGACCGGTAATCGCGTGGGAGTGTGCGTTCATGTTTGCAGGCATCGGCCTCGTCATTCTTCTCGTCATGGTGTTCGGCGGTTTCGCCTTCACCGGCGGCGATCTCGAACCCGTTCTTCACGCGATCCCGCACGAAATGCTGATCATCGGCGGTGCCGCGGTCGGCGCGCTCGTGGCGGGCAACGGGATGAAGGAATTGAAGGCGTTCGGCGGCGGTTTCGCCAAGGTCTTCAAGGGTCCGCAGTATAACAAGAAGGACTATCTGGACGTCATCTTCCTCGTCAGCAGCCTGATGAAGAAGCTGCGGACCGAAGGTCCGGTCGCGCTCGAACCGCATATCGAGGATCCCAAGGCGTCGACCGTCTTCGCAGAATATCCCAAGCTCCTGAAGGACAGCACGCTGATCCACATGATCACCGACACGCTGCGGCTGGTCGTGATCTCGTCGGGCACGCTCGATCCGATGGCGGTCGAGGACGTGATGGACAACGCGCTCAAGACCCATCACCACGACGAGATCAAGCCTGCCGACATGATGCAGGGCCTGGCCGACGCGCTTCCGGCGCTCGGCATCGTCGCGGCCGTTCTCGGCGTCGTGAAGACGATGGGCTCGATCGACAAGCCGCCGGCGATCCTGGGCGGCATGATCGGTTCGGCGCTCGTCGGTACCTTCCTCGGTATTTTGCTCGCTTACGGCATCGTCGCGCCCTTCGCCGGCCGCTGTAAGGCGGTGATCGAAGCCGATGCCGCGATCTACGGTGTGGTCAAGCAGATCATCATCGCGTCGCTCCACGGTCACCCGCTGCCGCTCGTCATCGAAGCTGCGCGCTCGGGCATCAGTCATGCGAACCAGCCGGCCTTCTCGGATGTGTTCGACGGCATGCGCGGCCGCTAAGACCACTTTCTGCAAGGACGCTAGACCAAGATGGCCCAGTCCCCTTCGAAGCGCGGGAAGAACGAGCCCGAGCCCCGGCCGATCATCATCAAGAAGATCATCGCGGAAGGGCATGGCGGCCATCACGGCGGCGCCTGGAAAGTGGCCTATGCCGACTTCGTGACCGCGATGATGGCGTTCTTCCTGCTGATGTGGCTGCTCGGCGCCACCAGCGAGAAGCAGCGCAAGGGCATCGCCGACTATTTCAGCCCCACGCTCGTCCAGATGAAGGAAAAGAGCGCAGGCTCGAACGGCATCTTCGGCGGCGATTCGATCATCTCGGCGGACAAATATCCGCACCGCGCGGCGCAGACCGGCTCCAAGTCGCTGACGATCCCCAAGGATACGACGGGCGGCACCAAGGAAGGCTCGGCTGCGCTCAAGTCGCGCGATCGCGTCGCTTTCCAGAAATTGAAGGCGATGATCGAGGCCAAGATGGCCGCCGATCCCAAGCTGAAGGACATGGCGAAGAACGTCCGCTTCATGGAAACGCGCGAAGGGCTGCGTATCGATCTGGTCGACCAGGCGGACTTCGCGATGTTCCAGACGGGCACCGGTGTCCTGATGCCCAAGGCGCGCGCGCTGATGGGGCAGGTGGCTTCGGTTATCAGGAGCGTCGATAACGAGGTGATCGTGCGCGGTCATACCGACGGCATGCCCTATTCGGCGGGTCGCACGGTCAACAACTGGACGCTGTCGTCGGATCGTGCGGAATCGACTCGCAAGGCGCTGTCGGACTTCGGCATCCCTGATAAGCGTTTCCTGCGGATCGAAGGCGTTGCCGATCGTGAGCCGTTCGTGACCAGCGATCCTTACGATCCGCGCAACCGCCGCATGTCGGTCACGCTCGCCTGGACGGGTGAGGCCAGCACCGACGATCAGCAGGGTGGTGGTGATGGCCTTGAGGCACGTCGTCCGGTCGACCTGATGGCGAGTTCCGGGCCGAACGACCCCACCGCCATGCCGGCCGAAGCCCGCGCCGCGATGGCGGCCGCGAAAGCGGCGAAGCACTGAGTTTTCGGGGGAGGGGGCTTCCTTCGTTCGTTACCCGCGCGAAGACGGGGGCCTATCCGCTCTTACCTCTGGCGCGTTCCGTGGAGATAAGACTGGGCGGGGGCCCCCGTCTTCGCGGGGGTGACGTCATTATTCGAGGGGAGTCAGAGGCTTCCCGAGCCCTTCGGAGGGTCGAGATCGGTGATCGATCCGTCCCCACCGCTCGCCAGCATCATGTAAGCGAGCTGGGCGGTCTGGGGGCTGGGGCGCAGCAGGTTCATGCCCCGGCCGCTGATCATCGCGAGCATGTCGTTGGTGGACGCGCTCTTGCCGTCGCCTTCGAATACTTCGTTGGCATAGGCCAGCCGCAGGCGATCGGCGGACATGCCGCCGCCATTCGATGGCGCACCGGTGCCGATCGACGATCCGTCGTCGGAAATCTTCTTGGCCATCAGCTGATAGACCTGGCCCATCGTGCGGGCATTGCCGGCGCCGTCGTAGAAGATGCCCCGGTTCGACCGGGCTTCGCGCGGAAACTGGTTCGCGGCGATCGCGTCCGGATTGGAACCGGCCGACTTAAGAAATTTGGTTGCGCCCTCGAGCCCGAGGAAGTGTGCGAAATAGAGATCCGCGGCGCGGGGCTGGCGGCCTAGCGCCGACTTGAGCCCGTCTGCATTGTCGCTGGCCCATTCGCCGGCCATCAAAGCGGAGGCTTCGGGATCGTTGCGCAGGCTCATCACCGCGTTCTTGACCTCGCCGTCGACTTTCCAGCTGCCGTCCGAACGGCGGCTGATCGCGTCGGATGCCCAACCGAGGCCGTGCTTGGCGCCGTATATCTTGACCGCGCCAAGCCAGCTTTGATCGATGAACTGGAAAAGTCCCCCGGCCGAACTGCTCGAAGCCTGGGCGTTGGGGTTGAGGCCGCTTTCGCTCTTGGCCTGATTGTAAAGATAGCCGAAGTCGACCCCGGTCTTCTGCGCGGCACGGCCGATCGCATTGCGGACGTCGTCGACGCCCGCTTTCGATCCTCCGAATATCAGCCGTTGCAGGCCCACGGGCCACGATCCTTTCGATTAACCGAGGTAAATTATCGGTGATCGTGGTTAACGAAATCTTGCACGAAAAAGGGCGCCCCGAACCTTCCGGTCCCGGACGCCCTACTTTCGGCTAAGCGCCGGCGTTAGCCGGGGCGATAGTCGTTGTCCGCGCGATCGGCGCGAACCGTCGTGGCCAGCCTGTCGAGGCGGCGCTGGAGCAGCGCCTCGTCACGCGCCGAATAGGTGCCGTCATTGCGACGGAACCTTGCCTCGGCGCTCTTGATCCCGGCCAGTTCCTGACGCGCGACGCGCGCCTGGCTGTTGGTGATCACACCACGCTCGCGATTGCGCTCGATCCGATCGCCGAGGCGTTCGGCACGGGCGCGCACGTCGCGGCGGTCGTCATACGACGCGTTCGTCGCGCCGCCCATCGAGACCCAGCGGCCCCGCGCATCATAATAGCCCGTGACCTGCCCGGCATGCCAACGGCCGTTGGAGTCGTAATAGCCCGGCTGGCTTGCCGCGACCCAGCCATTACCGGCGGGGCGATAGGCGGTGTTGGTGTCGCTGATCCAGCGGCCGCTCGCATCATATCGGCCATTGGCCGGACCCGCGACCCAGCGGCCGCTGCGATCATAATAGCCAGGCGCCGACACCGGCACCCACTTATCGTCCGCTGCATAATAGCCGGAGGCGGCCACCGGCACCCAGCGACCGTCCCGGTCATAATAGCCCGACGCCTCGGCATCGCTGCTCAGCGCAACCCAGCGGTCGCCGTCATAATAGCCGTTCGGGGCACCCTGCACCCACGCACCACTGCGGTCATAATAGCCGACGGCTTCGCCACGACCGATGCGGTTGGCATGCCAGCGGCCCTGATCGTCATAATAGCCGTAGGCGCGCGAGCAATTGTCCTGGTCGGACTTGGCGAGCTGGTTGGCGCCGACGCCACCCACGACGCCGCCGACGATCGCGCCGGTTGTGCCGCCATGCCGGCCCGTGACCACACGGCCGAGGATGGCGCCGATGCCGGCGCCGACCACGGTTGCAGCCAAACGACCGCCGCTATCCTGTTTGCAGACTACCGTCTGTGCCTGTGACGGCGTGGTTGCCATCGCCGTGGCGGCCAGCGCGGCCGCGATCATATAATTCCGCATCATTCTCTCCTCGAACGTCGCACTCATGCCCGTTCCCGTGGCGCCTATGACGAACGGCGATCGGGACGGTTCCGTCGACGTTATGAAAGGCGTTTGCCGTCCGGCCCTTTCAGTGACACCCAATAGGGGCCCGATGGCGCCTGGCGCGTCAGAAAGCGGTAGCCACTATCCTCGAGTTTTCGCCACGACGTGACCCGCGTGGATCGGTTGTCCAGCACCCAGGTGTCGAGCGTGGCATCACGAATCCCATCGACCGTGACGACGACGTGCCGATCGCCATCTTCGGTCAGGGCGGTGGTCAGGCGGACGGCGCGACGCGGAAATCCCGCCGCGATCAGCTTTTCACGACCGGCCAGCGCGATATCTTCGCAATCGCCGCTGGTTCGCGCGACCACCCAATGATCGTCCATCCGTTTCTCATCGGTCTGCTCGATCTTCGTGAGCTCGGCGTGGATCTGCTCGATCTGGTTCCATCGGGCTTCGTCGAGCGGAATGACGTCGCCGGGGCGCAGATCGGGTTTGCGCGCGGCACGGCAGGCCGGATCGGACGCGGTATGCGCGCAATAATCGATCCACCCGCCTGGCGGCATGCTGACGCCGCCGTCACGAAGTGCGTGATCGGTTTTCAACGTGGGGCGCTGTGCGGCGCCGGGCACGCCCGCGATCATGATCGCGACGACCGTTCCCCCCACTGCCCAGATCGAGCGAGCCATCGCTTCCTCCTATGGTGTGGTGGAGGTTCGACGGCGAAATCGCGCCAAAAGTTGCGATATACTCGCGCGGCGTAACGACGAACGACGTTTGCGCCTGCGATCAGCGCCCCATAAGCGCCCTGGCGTTGGGCAAATAGGTGCGGCCTATCCGGATGCGTTCTTCATCCTCCATCACCGCATGCCACACGCCCATACCGTCATGGCTGAGCCGCGCAATCCGCTCGCGGCGGACGATCGTCGAACGGTGAAGCCGGATGAAGGCAGCGGGATCGAGCCGTCGCTCGAGTTCGGTTATCGTCTGATGCAGCAGGAAGCTGCGCTGGCCGACATGAAGGCGCATATAGTCGCGCTCGGCCTCGATCCGGTCGATGTCCTGCGCGGCGATCCGGATCATCTCGGAACGGTGCGGCACCCAGAATTCCTGCGCATGGTCCCCCGTTTTCTCCTCGGGCGGTGCCTTGCGCCTCTCGATCACACGCGCGACGGCACGCGACAGGCGTTCGGACGATACGGGCTTCAAGACGTAGTCGGTCGCCGACAGATCGAAGGCCGTGACGGCATATTGATCGAAGGCGGTGCAGAAGACGATGGCGGGCTTCTTGTCGAGTTTGTCGATCGCGCGTGCCACGCCGATGCCATCCAGGCCGGGCATTGCGATGTCGAGCAGCACCATTTCGGGCTCGAGTGCCTCGATAAGGCGAAGCGCGGCCTCGCCATCCTGCGCGGTGCCGACCAGGTCGATCAGCGGCTCGCGCGCGCACAGAATCTGAAGGCGCTCGATCGCGAGAGGTTCGTCGTCGACGACGAGGGTACGGACGGGTGATTCATCGGCCATCCCGGATCAGTGGCATGAAAATCGTCACGCCGAAACCACCGTTGGGCAGCGGGCCGTGGCGGCACGACGCCTCGTCGCCGAAGCGTGCGCGCAACCGATCGATAACGTTGCGCAGACCGACGCCGGTACCTTTCGACGCGCCATTGTCGTCGATGGGCTCGCCATCATCCTCCACGCTCAGCACCAGGCCTTCGGAATCCTCGCGCGCAACGATCTTGACGTTCACGGGTCGCTTCGATCGCGAAACGCCATATTTGATCGCGTTTTCGACCAGCGGCTGCAGGATCAGGCACGGCACGCAGGCATTCTTCAGCGTCTCGGGCACCTGGATGTCGACCGACAGTCGCTCGGGGAAGCGCACCGCTTCGATATCCAGATAGAGGCGCTGCAGCCTGATCTCCTCGGCCAGCGTGACATCCTCCTTCGGATCGGCGGTCAGGCTGGTACGGAAGAAGGTCGACAGGTTGAGGATCATCTTCTCGGCCTCGTCGGGCTTGTCCTTGAGGACAAGGGTCGAGAGCGAGTTGAGCGTGTTGAACAGGAAGTGCGGATTGACCTGATAACGCAGCGCCTTGAGCTCGGCATCGCGCGCGGCGGCACGATATCGCGCGGATTCACGCTCGGCGATCCGCACGGCGGCGGCATAGGACAGCGCCAGGAACAGCGCGCCCCAGGCCGCAAAGAAGAAATAGCCGTTCATCGCCTGATCGGCGATCGCGCTCAGCGGGGAGTGCTTATAGTCGTCCTCTTCCTTGTCCTGCTTGTCACTGGACGGCATCGGGCCGACCTGAATCGTCGCCGTGTCGGGGCTGAGCGTCGGTATCCGGACGGTCACCATCGGCACCGGAGCCGGCATAGGCACCGATTTCGCGACAGGCGCGCCCGGCGTGGCGGTCGCCTTCGGGGTCGTGGGCACAATATGCGGTGCTGCGGCAACCTCCGCGACGGTTGTCGGGGCAGGTGGAGCAACCGGAGCGGCCGGTGCAACCTTGGTGGGTGAGGGTGGGGCAGGGGGTGCAGGCAGGCCGGCAAGCATCTGATCGAGATCGATATTGATGCCGTGCTTACGGGCCATTTCTACGGCTTCGCGCGCCTGCTGGATGCCCTGTTGGTAGTTTTCGAATTCCTCCCGCGCCTGACGTGCGGCCTCGCGACGCGCCTCCAGCGCCTCCTGTCGTGCTTCGCGCGCAGCCTGCGCGGCTTCCCTGCGCGCTTCGGACGCCGCGCGCCTCGCTTCGGTCCGGGCTTCGGCGGCGCTGCGCTTCGCCTCGCTCTCGGCTTCGTCTGCGGCACGCTTGGCTTCGTCGCGCGCCCTGCGCTCCTGCTGGCGGCTTTCGCGACGCGCGGCATCGGCGGCACGGCGGGCTTCCTTTGCCTCGCGTAGCGCCTCCGCCTTCGCCTCAAGGGCTTCCCGGCGGGCGTCGCTCGCGGCGCGGGCCTGCTCCGCTGCCTGGGCGACGGCCACGCGCGCGGCGGCGATAGCGGCTTCCGTCTGTTTTCGCACCGCTTCGCTCACGCGGCTGTCGATGACGATCTTGCCTTCGCCCACCGCCTTGGCCTTCTCGGCCTCGATCTGCTTGTCCATCTGATGGAATGCCGCCCAGTTCATCGACGAATAGGCGATCGCCGCGGGGATGGAGAGCAGGGCGACCGCGGTCACGTTGGTGCGCAGCGGGCGATTGCCCAGCGGGCGCAGCGCCAGATAGACGAAGAAGGTCGCCAGCATCGACCCGATCGTGACCAGCAGGCGCGCGGCCATCATCTCGATCTGGTGCCCGTAATCGAGCATCACCCAGCGCAGCGTGGCGATCGCGAAGTAGAGAGTCCAGAAACCCAGTATCGAAAGCAAGGCGACGCGCGGGCTAACGAGGGCTCCGCGTGGACCGGTCGTGTCAGATGTCATCGCCATTCTATATCAAATGCCGATCGAATATGCGCGCTTTCGTCATGACGCTGGTCGAACGACGGGCGGTGTTCATCGAAAGTTCAGTTTGGCACGTTCGCCGGAACACCCGTCAGTTTCTGCGCGTTGACAGTTACCGATGGTGGAGAAGACCGATGACGACCGATTCAATGGAAGACATCAAGCGAACGACACCGCACATCCGCACGGCGCACGACGCCAGCGACAACAAGAAACTGGCATCCGACCCGAAGAATGAGGACGCCAAACTCGACGTCGCACTCGACGAGAGCTTTCCGACTTCGGATGCGCCGTCGAATACGCAGCCGGGCAAGGGTTCGGACCCCGCGCCGTCTTCAGGATATGACGAAGATGCCGAAAAGGCGCGGATGGCGGCAAAGGAGTGATCGCTCCGCTATGTCGATCTGAAAGTTTGGGCCGTCGCATCCGTGCGGCGGCCCGAAACTTATCCCCAGATTTCATTGATTTGAAAAATTGCCGTGTTGCAACGCAACAAAATCCATGCTCGGATCATTAACGGAAGGCTTCGGTGGGCTTAAGCGCCTCTTAAGCATAGTAGGCGCAGAGTTACGGCCAGACTTCCTGAAAGGGGTGTTGGCATGGCGAGTTCGAGACCTGCAGACGGCGCGATGACGCTGGCGGAAATGAAAGAGTTCGCCAGTTTCCCGGCCGCTACACAACGCTACATCCGTCGTTCTCTGGACGTCGGCCTCGGTCGTGAGGACGCGCTGACCCGCTGGTCGCGCGATGTGGTCGAAAGCGCGAGCATCGTTGCCCAGGCGCGCATCTACGTACGCCTCGATCACATCCGCGACATGGTGCCCGACGATAGCGGGCTGGAGGCGATCGAGCCTTTCATGGCCCCGCTGATCACCATTTCGGCCTTCGATCTGGGGCAGGACCGGCTGAGCAGTTTTGGCGCCTACCGCTTTCTCTACGAACGGCTGATCGGGGCCAATGTCCGCCCCTGGCTGCCTGCGGCGTTTTGCGCGGCGGCGGCTTTGCCGCACCTCCACCCGGAAAAGCGCAGGCTTCTGCTCCAGTCGATCAGCGAGGCAGCAGCTACGGCACCGGGCTGGTCGAACCGCGAACCGGCCTTCTATCCGGAATGGGTCGACAAGGTGGAAGCCCGCCTCCCCAACTGAATCGTTACGCGGGCGGCTTGATTTAAATCTCCGTCCGTGGAACCGGGTGCCTCTCCGCGCGTATGGCTTCGGTTCGGGGAGATTTGCATTGGCCGTCATCAGGCTGAAGACCCATCGCGTGTTGAAGCCTTGGGGACGGCATGATCTCGCCCCGCTCTTTCCCGATCAGCCGCAGGACGAGGATGCCGTCGGCGAAATCTGGTATGAGGAAAGCGAGGGTGCACCTCCGCGCGATCTCCTCATCAAATATCTGTTCACCAGCGAGAAGCTGTCGATCCAGGTACATCCCGACGACGAATCGGCGCAGGCGCGCGGGTTTGCGCGCGGCAAGGACGAGGCATGGGTTGTCCTTGCCGCCGAAGATCATTCCACCATCGGCCTGGGGCTGACGAAGGCCGTCAGCGCTGACGCTCTGCGCGCTGCCGCACTCGACGGGTCGATCGAAGAGTTGGTCGACTGGAAGCCGGTCAAGGCGGGTGACGTGATCTATTCGCCTGCCCGCACCGTTCATGCGATCGGCGCGGGGCTGCGGGTGATGGAGATCCAGCAGAATCTCGATCTGACCTATCGGCTCTATGATTACGGCCGCCCACGCGAACTCCACCTCGACGACGGCATCGCGGTGTCCGATCCCAGGCCGTTCGCGGGCAATCCTGCGCCGCGCGTCTTGCCGGGAGGTCGCGAAATTCTCGCGCAAGGCGGGAAGTTCGTGCTTGAGCGCTGGACGGCGGCGGGCGATCTGCTTCTCCAGCCGGACCCGGTGCCTTTATGGATCATGCCGGTGCGCGGGGCGATCGATCTGGAAGGGCAGCCCTTTGCGATCGGTGAGGTTGCGATCGTCGAAGATATGGCACGGCTGACGATTGCTCCGGACAGCCTCGTTTTCGCAGCCTATCCTGGGGGCGACGTGATCGACGGACTGGTTGGAGTTGCATTTTCTGCAGTTGAATAATCGGCAACAGCAATCGGCCACCGTTGATTTTGACATCGATGTTCGCTCAAGGAGCGCGGATGGGTATTGAGAATCGGATGGTACAGCCATTCACCACCAAGGAAATTCGGCGTGTGCGTGGCGGTGCGGTGGCTATAGCCGCACTGATCATGCTCTCGGGCTGCGGCAAGAAGGAGCAGCCGGCTCCGCCCCCGACACCTGTCACGGTGATGACCGTCCAGGCCGGTGACGTGCCGCTGGTGATCGAACTGCCCGCGCGTATCCAGGCGCGCCGTACGTCCGAGGTTCGCGCCCGCGTCGACGGCATCGTCCAGCGACGCCTGTACGAAGAGGGTACCGACGTCCGCCCCGGCACGCCTTTGTTCCAGATCGATCCCGCGCAGAACCGCGCCGCTTATAACAATGCGCTCGCCCAGCTGCGTCGCGCCCAGGCCGCAGCGACCAATGCGGGGCAGGTGTCCAACCGCTATCAGCCGCTCGTCAAGGAGCAGGCGATCAGCAAGCAGGAATATGATGCTGCCATCGCCGCGCTGCGCCAATCCGAAGCGGATGTCGCCTCGGCGCAGGCGACCGTCGATCGTGCCAAGCTCGATCTCGATTATACCACCGTCACCGCGCCGATCGCGGGCCGCGCAGGCCGCGCTCAGGTCACCGAGGGCGCGCTCGTTTCGGCCAGTCAGGCGACGCTGATGGCGACGATCGAGCAGGTTAATCCGATTTACGTCAACTTCTCGCAATCGAGCAGCGACGTGCTGCAGATCCGGCAGATGATCGCGAGTGGCCAGATCAGCGGCCTGAATGTCGGGCGCATCCATGTGAAGCTGCTGCTTGAAGATGGCACGGCTTATGGCCCCGAAGGCACGATCGATTTCCTCGATACCGCGGTGGATGAATCGACGGGCACCGTTTCGCTGCGTGCCGAGATCGCGAATGCCCAGGGCCTGCTGCTGCCCGGTCAGTTCGTGCGCGCACGATTGAGTGGCGGCGTGCGCAAGGGGGGCATCATGGTTCCCGCGCGTGCGGTTCAGGTCAGCCCGTCGGGCGCCACCGTGATGCTCGTCGACGCGACAGGCAAGGCGGAAACCCGCCCGGTGAAGGTCGGCGCGCTTCAAGGCGGCAACTGGATCATCGAAAGCGGATTGAAGCCGGGCGACAAGCTTATCGTCGAGGGATTGCAGAAGATACGGCCGGGTGCGCCGGTGAAGGCGACGCCGATGAAGCAACCGGCAGCGAAGCCCGCTCCGAAGCCGGCGCAGAAGTAGCACCGGCATGTTGTCCAGATTCTTCATCGATCGCCCGGTTTTCGCCTGGGTGATCGCGCTCGGCATCCTGCTTTCGGGTATCATGGCGCTCCGCGCGCTGCCGATCGAACAATATCCGACCGTCGCGCCGCCATCGGTCACCGTATCGGTCACCTATCCGGGCGCTGACGCCAAGACGCTGGAAACCAACGTCACCCAGCCGATCGAGCAGGAACTCAACGGCGTTCCCGGCTTCCTCTACATGTCGTCGACCAGCCTTTCGAACGGCACCGCGTCGATCCAGGTGACGTTCAAGGCGGGCACCGACATCGATATCGCGCAGGTCGAGCTGCAGAACCGGCTGCGCCGCGTCGAGCAGCGCCTGCCCGAAGAAGTCCGGCGACAGGGCATTCTGGTCAACAAGGTGTCGGGCAGCTTCCTCGGCATCATCGCGCTGACGTCTAAGAGTGGAAACACCACGCCGCTCGAACTCGGCAACGTCGCCAATACCCAGGTCATCGACGAGATCCGTCGTCTGCCGGGCGTCGCCGACGTGCGTTTGTTCGGCGCGCAATATGCGATGCGCATCTGGCTCGATCCCGATAAGCTCGCGTCGTACAAACTGTCGCCGTCTGACGCGCTGACAGCGGTGCAGGAGCAGAACAGCCAGACGGCGGGCGGCCAAGTCGGCGATCAGCCGCTGGCGAACAACGCCGAACTCAACGCCACGATCATCACGCAGAACCGCTTCACATCCGATGAGCAGTTCAAGGACATCATCCTGCGCGCCAATCCGGACGGGTCGACGATCCGCCTGCGCGACGTCGCGCGGATCGAACTGGGCGCGTCGAGCTACGTCACCGGCAACGAACTGAACGAAAAGCCGATGGTCGGCCTGGGTATCGAGCCATCCCCCGACGCCAACTCACTGGAAACGGTACGCGCAATCAACGAACGGATGAAGGAGCTCGAGGCAGGGCTTCCGGCGGACGTCCAGTGGAGCGTGCCGTTCGACATCACGCCGTTCATCAACGCGTCGATCCACGAGGTGGTTGTCACCTTGATCGAAGCGATGATCCTCGTCTTTTTGGTGATGTATCTGTTCCTGCAGAACTGGCGCGCCACGCTGATCCCGACGCTGGTCGTGCCGATCGCGCTGGCGGGCGCGTGCCTGGGCCTGTGGGTCGCCGGTTTCTCGATCAATGTGCTCAGCCTGTTCGGCATGGTGCTGGCGATCGGCATTCTGGTCGACGACGCGATCGTGGTGATCGAGAATGTCGAGCGCATCATGGCCGAGGAACATCTCGGCCCACGCGAAGCGACGATCAAGGCGATGGGCCAGATCACGGGCGCGATCATCGGCATCACACTCGTGCTGATGGCGGTGTTTGTGCCGATGGCGTTCTTCCCGGGATCGACCGGGGGCATCTATCGCCAGTTTTCGGTGACGTTGATCGTTTCGATCGCCTTCTCGGCATTGCTCGCGTTGTCCCTCACGCCGGCCTTGTGCGCGACGATGCTCAAGCCGCATGTCGAAGGGCAGACGCGCAGCAGCCGCATGCTTCCCGTCATGGATCGCTTCTTCGCCTGGTTTGAACGCTTCTTCGGCCGCGCGACGAAGCGCTATGTCGGCGGCGTCGGCAAGATTCTGGCCGCGCCTGTGCGCTGGCTCGCGGTGTTCGTCCTGCTCGTTGCGCTGACGGCCTTCCTGTACCTGCGCGTGCCTGGAGGCTTCCTGCCGTCGGAAGATCAGGGTTACGTGATCTCGATCGTACAAGGCCCCCCGGGTGCCACGATCGAGCGCACCAACGAAGCCACCACCCAGATGCAGCAGTTCTTCAAAGCGCAGCCGCAGGTCGAACGGCGCGTGATGCTGCGCGGCTTCAGCTTCTTCGGGCAGGGCCAAAGCGCGGCGATGATGTTCAGCTCGCTTCACCCCTGGGATGAGCGAAAGGGCACGGAGAACAGCGCCGATACGCTCGTCGGCAAGGCGATGGGTGCGCTGATGCAGGTCAAGGAGGCGATGATCTTCACGATCAATCCGCCCCCGATCTCGCAGCTTGGCAACGCATCGGGCTTCAGCTTCCGTCTCGAGGACCGCGGCGGCATGGGGCAGGAGGCGCTGACCCAGGCGCGCAACCAGCTGCTCGGCATGGCCGCGCAAAGCTCGGTGCTCACGGGCGTCCGCCCCGAGGGCATGGAACCCGCGCCGCAGCTCCATGTCGACATCGATCGCGTGAAGGCGCGCGCGCTCGGGTTGTCGATCACCGATGTGAACGCCACCCTCGCGATCACGTTCGGCTCGGGTTACGCGAACGACTTCACGCACAATGGCCGTGTCCAGCAGGTGCTGCTGATGGCGGATGCCGCCTATCGCATGACGCCGGCCGACGTGCTCAACCTGCGCGTGCGCAACGACAAGGGCGAGATGGTGCCATTCGGTGCGTTCACCACCGCCGAATGGACGTCGGGCCCGCCGCAGCTCCAGCGCTATAATGGCTATGGATCGGCAACGATCTCGGGAACCCCGGCCGCCGGCCATTCGACCGGCGAGGCGATGGACGAGATGGAACGTCTGGCCGGGCAGCTGCCGCAGGGCTTCTCCTACGAATGGACCGGCATCTCGTATGAAGAGCGTGAGTCGGCGGGGCAGGTGCCATTGCTTCTGTCGCTGTCGCTGCTGGCCGTGTTCCTGCTGCTGGCCGCGCTCTACGAAAGCTGGGCGGTGCCGGTCGCGGTGCTGCTTGTCGTCCCGCTCGGCGTGCTCGGCGCGGTGATGCTCACCTCGTTGCGGGGACTTTCGGCGGACGTCTATTTCCAAGTGGGCCTGATCACGATTATCGGCCTTTCCGCCAAGAATGCGATCCTCATCGTCGAGTTCGCGATCGAGGAAGAGGCGACGGGCAAGTCGATCCTCGACGCCACCTTGTCGGCGGTCCGCCTGCGCCTGCGCCCGATCATTATGACCAGCATGGCCTTCATTCTGGGTATGTTGCCGTTGTTCATCGCGACGGGGGCGGGTGCTGCCAGCCGCCGCGCGGTCGGCACCGGGGTGATGGGCGGTATGGTCGCCGCGACCATCTTCGGCATCTTCTTCGTGCCGCTCTTCTACCTCGCAATCCGCCGTTGGGTCAGTCGCAAGGATCCGACGTCGGTGGCCGCGCATCCCGAGGATGTCGATCCGAAACCGGCGGGCGAGGGGGGCTCGCACCATGCGTAAGCTCGTCACGCTCCTGGTCGCCACGGCGCTCGGCGGCTGTTCGCTGTCGCCGCCGCATCGCGTGCCGCAACTGCCGACGCCGACGGTCTATCCGCCCGATTATTCGGCGGACCAGCCGGGGCGCGCCGCGGTGGATATCGGCTGGCAGGATTTCTTCGCCGATCCGCGTCTGCAGAAGCTGATTGCGCTTGCGCTCGAAAATAATCGCGACCTGCGGACCGCCGTCGCGCGGATCGATCAGGCGCGCGGCCAGTATCAGGTGCAGGGCGCCGATCGCTTCCCGACTCTCGAAGGTACCGGCAGCTACACCAAGAGCCGTACGCCGACTGCGACTTTCGGCGGCGGCAATTTCGGCACCGGCGGTGCGACTGGCTTCACGCAGGAAATCTATCGCGTCGGTATCGGCGTCACCTCGTTCGAACTCGATTTCTGGGGCCGTGTCCGTAATCTGACCGAGGCCGCGCGCGCGAACTATCTGTCGACCGTCGCGGCCGAGCGCGCCTTCCGGCTGTCGCTGATCCGCGACGTCGCGATCAACTATCTCAAGGCGCGCGAACTCGCCGAGCGGATCGTGATCGCCGAAGGAACGGTCAAGAGCCGCCAGGAAGGCTTGGGGATCGCCAAGAAGCGCCTCGATGCAGGCGTCACCTCCGCACTCGACTATCGCCAGAGCGAGACTTTGCTCACGCAGGCCGAGACCGAACTCGCCAACCTGAAGCTTCAGCGCGCACAGACCCGTAACTTCACCTATGTTCTGGTCGGCACCGCCGCACCCGACGATCTGCCCGAAGCGCGGCCGATGGAAAATCAGGGCATCATCCGTGATATCGGCGCAGGCCTGCCCTCCGATCTGCTCGCCAATCGCCCCGACATCATCTCGGCCGAAGAGAGCCTGCGCGCGGCCGAGGCGAATATCGGCGTGGCGCGCGCCGCCTTCTTCCCGTCGATCACGCTGACGGGCAACTATGGCTGGGCATCGCCCGAGCTCGACGGGCTGGTAGGCAAGGACAATCGCAGCTGGAGCTTCGGTCCGTCGATCAACCTGCCGATCTTCGACTGGGGGCGCCGCACCGGTAACCTCAAGGTGTCGAAGGCGCAGAGCGAGATCGCACTCGCGGCCTATGAGAAGGCGATCCAGAGCGCATTCCGCGAAGTGGCCGACGGCATTGCCGGGCGTCGCTTCCTGGCCGAGCAGATCGCCGCGCAGCAACGCGCGCTCGACGCGCAGCGCAACCTGGCCCACCTCGCGCGGCTGCGTTACCAGAATGGCGTGGCCCAATATATCGAGGTGCTCGACGCCGAACGTAACCTGTTCGACGCCGAACAGGCGATGATCAGCCTGCGCTCGTCCGAGCTTCAGAACCTGATCAGCCTTTACGTCGCGTTGGGTGGCGGCCTGGGCCGGCCCGAGCCGCTGCGGAAGCCCTAGCGCTGCTCCCACGGCGCGACGGGTGACAGCAGCCCGCGCAGATAGTCGATGAAAGCGCGCGTCGCGGCGGTCGATCCCTCCACGCGCGGCCGCACCGCATAGATGCCGACATCGGATGCCGTCGACAGTCCAGGCAGAATCTGCCGGAGCGCGCCGCTCGCCAGTTCTGCGTGCACATCCCACAAGGATCGCAGCGCGATCCCCATGCCCGCCAGCGCCAGTTCGCGCACCACCTCGCTCGAATTGGTGATGACATGCGAAGGTCCGTTGACGATCCCTTCGGCCAACCGCCACGGCAGCTGGCCTTCCGCTGCGAGGATGCGGTGCGCGTCGAGATCGCCGAGCGTCTTCGGCTCGCCCCGTGCGGCAAGATAGGCGGGAGCCGCGCATAGAACACGCGTACTGCCCGCCAGCCGGTCGGCCGCCGCATCCGGCGCAGCGGTGATCCGGATCGCGAGGTCGAAGCGTGTCGCCGCAAGGTCGACATAGGCGTCGGAAAGGTCGAGCGTGATCGCCACGTCGGGGTGGAGATCGAGAAAACCTTTCAGCGCCGGCGCGACGTAGAGCCGTCCGAATGATGTCGGCGCGCTGATCCGCAGCGGTCCGGACGCGATGCGCGCAGGCTGCTTGGCGCGTGTCTCGGCATTTTGCCACGCATCCAGCACCACAATCATGTCGCGATAATAGGCCTCGCCGATGTGGGTGAGTTCGAAGCGTCGCGTCGTGCGATGCGCCAGCGCGACGCCCAGCCGTGTCTCAAGCCGTGACAGCCGCCGCGACACCAACGGCGCCGAAATGCCCAGCGCACGCGCGGCGGCGGCCAGGCTCCCGGCCTTCACCACCTCAACGAAAACCTCCGCGTCGGGATCTATCATTCAGTACCCTGTTGCACGACTGACTTGCCTCTTTTGTGTCTAGTGCATCGATAGGGCTTTCGGTAGCCATCTTGCGCAGAGGAGATGCGACGATGATCGACAAGAACGGGCTCAAGGTTTCCGACGTGCTGGTGCGCTTCATCGAGGAGCAGGCGCTGCCCGGTACCGGCGTCGATCTCGCCGCTTTCTGGAAGGGCGCCGCCGATCTCTTCGCGACGCTCGCGCCGCAAAATCGCGCGCTCCTCGCCAAGCGCGACGATATCCAGGCGAAGATCGATGCGTGGCACACCGCGCGCAAGGGAACGCCGATCGATCAGGCGGAGTATCAAGCCTTCCTGCGCGACATCGGCTATCTGGTGCCCGAACCTGCGCCGTTCTCGGTGACCACGACCAATGTCGACCCCGAACTCGCGACGATGGCCGGCCCGCAGCTCGTCGTTCCCGTCCTCAACGATCGCTTCGTCCTCAACGCCGCCAATGCGCGCTGGGGCAGCCTCTACGACGCCTATTACGGGACCGATGCGCTGCCCGGCGCGGCGAAGCCCGGCGGCTATGATGCGGAGCGGGGCGCGCAGGTGATCGCCGCCGCCCGTGCCTTCCTCGACGATGCGGTGCCGCTCGCCAGCGGGTCGTGGAGCAACTGGACCGGCGGCCTGCCCGATCTCAAGGCGGGCGACGTCGTCGGCTATCGCGGCACCAAGGATGCGCCTTCGGCGATCCTGATCCGGCACAACGGTCTGCACATCGAACTCGTGATCGATCGCGCGCATCCGATCGGCAAGACCGATCCTGCCGGCCTCGCCGATGTCATCCTCGAAGCCGCGCTGACCACGATCGTCGATCTCGAGGATTCGGTCGCCGCCGTGGATGCGGAGGACAAGGTCGCGGCCTACACCAACTGGCTCGGTCTGATGAAGGGCGATCTGGAAGCGCGCTTCGACAAGGGCGGCAAGACGATGACCCGCGCGCTCGATCCCGATCGCGAATGGACCGCGCCCGACGGCACCGCCTTCACGTTGCCCGGCCGCAGCGTCATGCTCGTTCGCAATGTCGGCCATTTGATGACGACCCCGGCCGTCCTGCTCGCGGACGGCAGCGAGGCGCCCGAGGGCATCCTCGACGGCATCGTCACCAGCCTGATCGCGATCCACGATCTGAAGAAGGCCGGCCGCTTCACCAACAGCCGCGCCGGTTCGGTCTATATCGTGAAGCCCAAGATGCACGGGCCGGAGGAAACCGCCTTCGCAAATCGCCTGTTCGACGCGGTCGAGGATCTGCTCGGCCTCGCGCGCCACACCGTGAAGATCGGCGTGATGGACGAGGAGCGCCGCACCTCGGCAAATCTCGCCGCCTGTATCGAGGCGGTGAAGGGCCGCGTCATCTTCATCAACACCGGCTTCCTCGATCGCACGGGCGACGAGATGCACACATCGATGCAGGCCGGCCCGATGATCCCGAAGGCCGAGATGAAGACGAGCGCCTGGATCCAGTCCTATGAGGCACGCAACGTCGCGATCGGCCTGGCCTGCGGCCTCAGCGGCAAGGCGCAGATCGGCAAGGGCATGTGGGCGATGCCCGATCGCATGGCCGACATGCTCGATCAGAAGATCGGCCACCCGAAAACCGGCGCCAACACCGCCTGGGTTCCGTCGCCGACCGCCGCGATCCTGCACGCGACTCACTATCACAAGCTCGACGTGTTCGCGCGGCAGGCGGAGGTCGCCGCCGAGGCGACGCCTGCGCTCGACAAGCTCCTGACCGTCCCGCTCGCCGAACCCGGCCGCAACTGGACCGCCGAGGAGGTGTCGCGCGAACTCGATAACAATGCCCAGGGCATCCTCGGCTATGTCGTGCGCTGGATCGATGCCGGAGTCGGCTGTTCGAAGGTGCCCGACATCAACGATGTCGGCCTGATGGAAGACCGCGCGACCTTGCGTATCTCGTCGCAGCATATGGCCAACTGGCTGCTTCACGGTGTCTGTACCGCCGAACAGGTCGATGCCGCGCTCCAGCGCATGGCGGTGAAGGTCGACGCACAGAATGCAGGCGATGCGGATTATGAGCCGCTGGCCCCCGGCTATGACGGCATCGCGTACAAGGCCGCCCGCGCGCTGGTGTTCGAAGGCGTCGAACAGCCCAATGGCTATACCGAGCCGCTGCTCCACAAGTTCCGCCAGTTGAAGAAGGCGGAACACGCGTAAAAAATCCTCCCCGGGACGGGGAGGGGGACCAGCGAAGCTGGTGGAGGGGGGCAGAGATTAGGCGCAGCGTCTGCGACCAACCCCCTCCGTCGCCTTCGGCGCCACCTCCCCGTATCGGGAGGACTAAGAGGTTCGAGCCCCCATCAGCAGGCGGTTCACGAAGTCGAGCTTCGCAGTGATCGCCTCGCTGATATGAAACGGATAGAGGTCCGCCTGCCCCATCGATCGATTGATCGCATTCTCCGCAAAGGCGAACGGACGCCATTCGTTGACCAGCGTCTGCGTGTCGGCGGTATAGGGATCGAAGTCGATCGACGGCTCCCAGTCTTCACCGGGCCAGTTGGTCAGGCGCATCCCGAATCCGCCTATCGTCGCCAGTGCATCCTTGATGTGCAGCAGGTGTGCGAAGGTTTCCGCGAAATCCTCCCACGGATGCATCGTCGCATAGGCACTGACATAATCGGTGGTCCAACCACCACCCTCCGATCCGTAATGCTTCTCGCGTGCCTCGTCATAGCTCATCGTGTCGTCGCCGAAGAGCGCGCGGCATTCGGCCAGCTTCTCCGGGTCACCCTCGATCAGGCGCGCCCAGTAATAATGGCCGATCTCATGCCGGAAATGGCCGAGCAGGGTGCGATAGGGCTCGCCCAGGCTGTTGCGCATCGCCTCGCGCTTCGCGTCGTCGGCTTCCATGACGTTGAGCGTGATCAGGCCGGCTTCGTGCCCTGTCGTGATCTGGACGTTTCCGCTCTCTTCGCCGATCGGATCGTACAGAAAGGCGAAGGCGAGGCCGAAGCTGCCGTTTTCGGTGGCCTCGTTCATCGTCTCGCACGGTAGGCGCAGTGCGATGATCTCCTGAATCAGCCGCCGCTTCGCCGCTTCGATCTTGCCCCAGCGTTCGGGCACCTGCGGGCCGGACAGATCGGGGATCGTGCTGTTGTATCGGCAGGCGCGGCAAAAGGGCGTGCTGTCGGTCGTCGACACCAGCCAGTTGCAGATTTCGTAGGCATTGTTGTTCGCGCAAACGACCACGTCATGCGCCTCGGCTTGCGCGTCGCGCCACGTCGTCGCGCCGTCGCCCAGGAACAGGAAAGTGTTGGCTGCGGGATCATAACCCAGTGTGAAGGCGCATGCGGGGCACACCCGCGCTTCGAAATGGAGGAGTCGTGAGCAGTTCGGGCACTGATAGGGCGCCATAAATGGTCAACTCGCTTGTGGTCAGGAGATTTCGGACGCAGAACGCCGCGTGAGGTGCGCGGTTGCGACCGCGCACCACCATTTTTTCACTTGCGCTATGGCAAGCCGATGCACATCTGATCTGTTGCATAATTGCAACAGGGTGCGTTCACGGGATGACGACGGACACGATGGCTGATCTCTATTCGAAGCTGGGCATCAAGCGCGGGGCGGACGAGGCCGAGATCAAGAAGGCCTATCGCAAGCTCGCCAAGGAGCTTCACCCCGATCGCAACAAGGACAATCCCAAGGCGACCGAGAAATTCGCCGAGGTGACGCAGGCCTATGACCTGTTGTCCGATCGCGACAAACGCGCGCAATATGATCGTGGCGAGATTGACGAGCAGGGCAATCCGCGCGGTCCGTTCGGCTTTGGCGGGCGCGGCGGCGGCGGCGGTTTCCATCCGGGCGGTGGCCCGGGCGGCGCGGGCGGATTCGACTTCAGCGATGGCGGCGCCGATTTCGGCGATATCTTCGAAGGCATTTTCGGTCGCTCGCGCGGGGCTGGCGGCGCGGGCCCACGCCCGGGCGGCTTCGGCGGATTTTCGACGCAGGGTGGGGGGCGGCCGATCCGCGGCGCGGATGTGTCCTATCGCCTCGCCGTGCCCTTCGAGGATGCGGCCGCGCTCAACGCACAGCGCGTGACGCTGTCGAGTGGCAAGACGATCGACGTCAAGCTTCCCAATGGCGTCGAGACCGGCACGCAGATGCGGCTGGGCGGGCAGGGCGATCCCGGTCCTGCAGGCAATGGCGATGCGATCGTCACGGTCGACATCCGCCCGCATCGCTTCTTCAAGCGCGATGAGGACGATGTCCGCCTCGATCTGCCCGTCGGCATCGACGAAGCGGTGCTGGGTGCGAAGGTGAAGGTGCCGACGGTCGACGGTGCGGTGATGTTGTCGATCCCGCCCAACACCAGCTCGGGCAAGACGCTGCGCCTCAAGGGCAAGGGCTTCCATCGCAAGGATGGTTCGCGCGGGGACCAACTCGTCACGGTGATGATCGACGTGCCCGCCGACGATGCGGAGCTGAAAGCGTTCGTCGAAGGCTGGGCCGCGAAGGAAGGCCGCAACCCGAGGGCTAATCTCGGCGTTTGAGGCGCAGGCTGACAGGGACGGACGCTTGCTGAACGAAACACCGGAAGCGCGCAGCAAGCGCCCGCTCGAACGACATCTCGCGGAAATGCGGCCCGGCGGTCGTATTTATGCAGTGTTCAAGCGCGCTGCGGTCGGCGTGTATATCGAAGGCTTCATCCACGCGGGCAACATCGCCTATCTGGCGATCCTGACGATGTTTCCCTTCTTCATCGTCATGACCGCGCTGGCCCAGCTCTTCGGGCGCCAGCCCGACGTGCAGCAGGCGCTCCACGGCTTTCTCGCCACCCTGCCGCGTTCGGTGTCCGAACTGGTGTCGCAACCGATCATGGAGGTGCTCAAGGCGTCCGATGCGGGCGGTGCGGTGCTGTGGCTGGGCTGTATCGTCGGGCTGTGGACGGTGGGCAGCTTCGTCGAAACGATCCGCGACATCCTCTATCGCGCCTACGGCGTGAAGCCGAGCCGCAGCTTCCTGCAATATCGTGCGGGTTCGATCGCGATCATCATCGTGTCGGTGATCCTGGCCATGGCGGCGTTCAGCGCGCAGCTGATCCTGACCGGCGTCGAACAGTTCGTCTGGCGCATCCTGCCCTTTTCGGATCGGCTCCAGCCGCTGATCAGCCTGTCGCGCATCGCCCCGCTCGGCATGCTGATCGTGGCGCTTTACGGCCTGTTCGTGTCGCTCACGCCATCCAAATATCGCATGTCGGCCAGCCCCAAATGGCCCGGCGCCTTGTTCACGGCTGTCTGGTGGATCGCGGTGACGCTGCTGTTACCGGTGTTCCTCGGCATGATGGGCGGCTATGGGCGAACCTATGGCAGTCTCGCGGGGGTTATCGTGACGCTGCTGTTCTTCTGGCTGGTGGGCCTGGGCCTTGTTTTCGGTGCTCACCTGAACGCGGCTCTAGCCGAAGGGACCGATCCTTCGGTAAAGGGACCGCCAGGGACCGAATAAGGGAGGAAACGTGTCCGGCCTGATGCAGGGAAAACGCGGGCTCATCATGGGGCTCGCCAACGATAAGTCACTCGCCTGGGGTATTGCCAAGGCGCTGCGGGAGCACGGCGCCGAACTGGCCTTTTCCTATCAGGGTGACGCGATCCTGAAGCGCGTGAAGCCGCTGGCCGAACAGCTCGGCTCCGACACGCTGATCGATTGCGACGTCGCCGACATGGCGGCACTCGACGTTGCGTTCGATGAGCTGAAGGCGAAATGGCCGACGATCGATTTCGTCGTTCACGCGATCGGCTTTTCGGACAAGAGCCAGCTGCGCGGGAAGTTTTACGACACCACGCTCGACAATTTCCTGATGACGATGAACATCTCGGCCTATTCGCTGGTCGCGGTGGCGCAGCGCGCGCGGGCGATGATGCCGAACGGCGGGTCGATCCTGACGTTGACCTATTACGGCGCCGAAAAGGTGATCCCGCACTATAACGTGATGGGCGTCGCCAAGGCTGCGCTGGAGACGAGCGTGAAGTATCTCGCGGTCGATCTCGGCCCGGAAAACATCCGCATCAATGCGATCTCGGCCGGCCCGATCCAGACGCTCGCCGCGCGCGGCATCGGCGACTTCAACTACATCCTCAAGTGGAACGAGCTGAACGCACCCCTGCGCCGGACCGTGACGATCGAGGATGTCGGCGGCGCGGGACTCTACATGCTGTCCGATCTGTCGTCGGGCGTGACCGGTGAGATCCACCATGTCGATGCCGGCTACAACGTCATCGGCATGAAAGCCGAGGACGCCCCGGATATCGCCTTGGCGTGAGCGACACGATCGAGATCCGCCCTGCGCGCGGTGAGGATGTCGCCGCGATCGACGGGTTGTTCCTGCGCACCTTTCCGGCGCCCGAGGAGGCGCGGCTGGTGCGGGATCTGTGCATCGACGGCGATATGGTGCTGATGCTCGTGGCGACCGAGGAGTACGGGACCGTCGTCGGATCGGTCGCGTTCAGCCGGATGGCCGTCGAGGTCAACGCCAAGTCGGTTCCCTCGGTCGCGCTGGCGCCCGTGGCGGTGGAGCGCGACTATCGCCGGCAGGGGATCGCCGAGGCGCTGATCCAGGCGGGGCTCGAACGGCTGGAGCAGGAGGGGGTCGTCCTCTGTTTCGTGCTGGGCGAGCCGGACTATTACGGTCGTTTCGGCTTCGCGGCGGATGTGGCTTCGGGCTTCGAAAGCCCCTATGCGGGCGACTATTTCATGGCGACGCCGCTGCAGGGCGGCCTGATCCCCTGCGGTGTGCGGGGGCGGGCCGATCATGCTGGGGCCTTCGCGCGACTGGGACAAGCAGAGTGAGCTTCAACAGCTTCGGCCGGGTTTTCCGTTTCACGACCTGGGGCGAATCCCACGGGCCGGCGATCGGCGCGGTCGTCGACGGCTGTCCTCCGGGCCTCGAACTGGCCGAAGCCGATATCCAGCCCTGGCTCGACAAGCGCCGCCCGGGTACCTCGCGCTTCACCACGCAGCGGCAGGAGCCCGATCAGGTCCGCATCCTCTCCGGTGTGTTCGAAGGGCGCACCACCGGCACACCGATCAGCCTGATGATCGAGAATGTCGACCAGCGATCGAAGGATTATTCCGAAGTCGCGCTCGCCTATCGCCCCGGCCATGCCGATTACGCCTATGACGCCAAATATGGCTTTCGCGACTATCGCGGCGGCGGGCGTTCCTCGGCGCGCGAGACGGCGTCTCGGGTCGCGGCGGCTGCGGTCGCGCGTCTGGCGATCCCCGAAATCCGCATCCGCGCCTATCTGGTCGAACTGGGCGGCGACGCGATCGATCGTGCGGGTTTCGACGATGCGGCGATCGACGAAAACCCTTTCTTCTGCCCCGACCGTGCAGCAGCGACGCGCTGGGAGGCGATCGTCGACGATGCGCGCAAAGCCGGATCGTCGGTCGGTGCGGTCGTCGAATGCGTCGCGGAGGGCGTGCCCGCCGGCTGGGGCGCGCCGCTTTACGCCAAGCTCGACAGCGAACTGGCGGCGGCGATGATGAGCATCAATGCGGTGAAGGGCGTCGAGATCGGCGACGGCTTCGCGGCTGCGCGCCTGACCGGCGAAACCAACGCCGATCCGATGCGGCCTCGCCAAGAATCAGAGGGCAATGACGGCAAGCCCGTATTCCTCGCCAACCATGCGGGCGGCATCGCGGGCGGCATCGCGACCGGTCAGCCGATCGTGCTGCGCGTCGCGCTCAAACCCACCTCATCGATCCTCACCCATGTCGAGACGATCGACCGTGAAGGTAACGCTGCCGAGATCCGCACGAAGGGCCGCCACGACCCCTGCGTCGGCATCCGCGCCGCGCCCGTTGTCGAGGCGATGATGGCGCTGGTGCTGGCCGACCAGAAGCTGCTGCACCGCGCACAGATCGGCTGATGACAGCAGACCGGATCGCCCGCCGCATCGCCGTTCACGGCAAGGTGCAAGGCGTCTGTTTCCGCGCCTGGACGATCGAGCAGGCCACCGCAATCGGCGGCATCGACGGCTGGGTCCGCAACCGCATGGACGGCAGCGTCGAGGCGCTCGCGGCGGGACCAACCGACAAGGTCGAGGCGCTGATCGCGAAGCTGCACGAGGGCTCGCCCGCCTCGCGGGTCGATCGGGTCGAGGTCGAGGATACGCCGGGCATTGTGGGGCCGGGGTTCGTCCAGAAGCCTACCGTATAACCTTCATCCCGGCGGAGGCCGGAATCTCAGGAGGCTCTTGCGGCGAGCTGCCGCTATAAATCTCGTCATTGCGAGAAGCCGAAGGCGACGAAGCAATCCACTCCGCAGTTCGGAATGGATTGCTTCGCTTCGCTCGCAATGACGAATTAGGCGCGTATCAATCCGCGAACGGATCGCGGACCAGGATCGTGTCCTCGCGCTCGGGGCTGGTCGACACCAGCGCCACCGGGCACTGGATCAGCTCCTCGACACGGCGGATATATTTTATCGCCTGTGCCGGAAGCTCGGCCCAGCTGCGCGCGCCGAAGGTCGATTCGCTCCAGCCTTCGATCGTCTCGTAGATCGGCTCCACCTTCGCCTGATCCTGCGGGTGCGGGGGCAGATAATCGTAGGTCTGGTCGCCGATGCGATAGCCGGTGCAGATCTTGATCTCGTCGAACCCGTCGAGCACGTCGAGCTTGGTCAGCGCCACGCCGGTGATGCCCGAAACCGCGGCCGACTGGCGCACGAGCACCGCGTCGAACCAGCCGCAGCGGCGCTTGCGGCCGGTGACGGTGCCGAACTCATGGCCCCGCTCGCCCAGCCGCTGGCCGGTCTCGTCCTCCAGCTCGGACGGGAAGGGGCCGGAGCCGACGCGCGTCGTGTACGCTTTCACGATCCCCAGCACGAAGCCGGCGGCCGACGGGCCGAGGCCCGACCCGCTCGATGCGGTGCCTGCGATGGTGTTGGAGGAGGTGACGAACGGATAGGTGCCGTGATCGACGTCGAGCAGCACGCCCTGCGCGCCTTCGAACAGGATGCGGCGGCCGCGCTTGCGCGCTTCGTTGAGCGTCAGCCAGACGGGTTTGGCATAAGGCAGGATCACGTCGGCGATCTCGGCCAGTTCGGCCTTCAGCGCGTCGCGATCGACCGGTGGTTCGCCGAAGCCCGCACGCAGCGCATCGTGGTGCGCGCACAGCCGGTCGAGCTGCATGTCGAGATCGTCGAGGTGGGCGAGGTCGCAGATGCGGATCGCGCGGCGGCCGACCTTGTCCTCGTAAGCCGGGCCGATGCCGCGGCGGGTCGTGCCGATCTTGCCCGCGCCCGACGCATCTTCGCGCAATCCGTCTAGATCGCGGTGGATCGGCAGGATCAGCGGGCATGTCTCGGCGATGTGGAGGTTGTCGGGGTTGATCTCGACGCCCTGGGCCTTGAGCTTGGCGACCTCGTCGCGGAAGTGCCACGGATCGAACACCACGCCGTTGCCGATGACGCTCAGCGTGCCCCGCACGATGCCTGACGGCAGCAGGCTCAGCTTGTAGGTCTTGCCCGACACGACGAGCGTGTGGCCGGCATTGTGCCCGCCCTGGAACCGCACGACGACATCGGCGCGTTCGGCCAGCCAGTCGACGATCTTGCCCTTGCCCTCATCGCCCCACTGGGCGCCGATCACGGTAACATTGGCCATTGGTCAGTCCTGTTCAAACCCACACCGTTCGTGTCGAGCGACTTCGAGACACGTTGGCCGGGCGCTTGTGAACGTGTCTCGACGTCGCGCGACACGAACGGAAGAGTTAAATCGGTCGGGGACCATCCCCTGCCAGAATATGCGTGCAGCCCAAAGCGGCCGCGTCGTCCGTATCCGAAAGTGCTGCGATCGTCGTCCAATCCTCGGCGCGCAGCGCGGCGCCGGCGGCGGGATCGGTGCCCAGCGGCAGGAACACCGTGTTGCGCGCGACGACGCCCAGGCCGTTGTCGACCAGCGGATCGATATAGAGCGAAAAGCCGATCGCCTTTTCCTCGGATCCGTCGGGGTTGAGGATCGTGTAGCTGCCGCCACGCCCGATCTCGCCCGAAAGCCCCGCGCCGAACAGCGAGAAGCCGATCCAGCTCTGATATTCGAAGCCGTGCCGCTCGGTCGGGTCGAGTGTCAGCGTGACGTCGTTTCCAATCGCCTCGCGGATCGCCTCGATCGCGGTGATGCGGTGGCCGAGCGCCTGGCCGGCCGGGATCGCACGGAGCGCCGCGAGTGCGGAATCGATCGGTCCGGCGGCCGCGACGAAGGGGAGGTAGGCCTCCGCGCTCAGCGCCTTCAATCCGCCCGCATCCTTGGCGTCGAGCCGCGCGCGCACGGCATCGACCTTGTCGGCTGCGATCGGCAGCACGTCGGTCGCCAGCGCCTCAACCAGATCGGGAAGCGTCAGATCGACGGTGATGCCGGTCACGCCCGCGACCGTCAGCGCCTCGATCGCGACGCGCAGGATCTCGATGACGGCGGCAAGGCTGTCGGTGCCGATCAGCTCGGCACCCGCCTGCGTAAGCTCGCGTTCAGGGCGGAGCTGGGTCGCACGCAATTTCAGCACCGGCCCACCATAAGCGAGACGGAGTGGGCGGGGGCGGTGGCCCATCCGGGTGGCGGCGATGCGGCCGACCTGTGCGGTGATGTCGGGGCGCAGCGCCAGCGTGCGTTGCGACACCGGATCGACGAAGCGCAGCAGATCCTGCGCGCGGGCCGATTTGAGCCGCCCGACCAGCCCTTCCTCGAACTCTGCCAGCGGCGGCGAGACGCGCGCATAACCATGCCGGCCGATCGCGACGATCACGCGATGCAACAGTCGCGACCCCGCCTCCGCCTGCGGCGGCAGGCGATCACGCAATCCTTCGGGCAATAGTCCAGGGGCGATGCTCATGGGGTGAGGCTCATAGCGGTGTGGGTGTCAGGTTCAAGCCGTCGCACCAGCGAAGGCTGGTGCCTATTTCTGTTCCGTCGCAAAGTGCCGCTTGTGAAGGGCGGCTACGTTTACATCATGACCAATCAAACGCAGGGCACGCTCTACATCGGGGTGACCGCGAACCTTGCTGCTCGGGTTCATGCGCACCGAACCGGAACGGGCTCCGATTTTTGTCGCGAGCATGGCCTGACCCGGCTGGTTTACGCCGAACCCTATGATCAAATCGAAGAGGCCATCGCGCGCGAAAAATCGCTCAAGGCATGGAAACGATCGTGGAAGCTCAACCTGATCGAAAAGGCCAATCCGGGCTGGACCGACCTGTTCGATCACATCCTTTAGCCCGTCGCCCCAGCGAAGGCTGGGACCCATCTCTCTCTTCTTGAACGGTGTCGCTTGAGGCGAGAGACATAGGCACCAGCCTCCGCTGGTGCGACGGAGCTATTTAGAAACGGAGAGCCTTCGCGGTCTTCACGCCCGGCAGGCCGTAGATCTTCGGCTTGAGCGCGACGTCGACCGGGCCGTCGACCGACAGCAGCACCACCGCCTCGCCACCGGCGGCGCGGCGGCCGAGGTGGAAGGTGCCGATGTTGATGCCCGCTTCGCCCAGCGTCGTGCCCAGGCGGCCGATGAAGCCCGGCGCGTCCTCGTTCACGATGTAGAGCATATTGCCGTCCAGATCGGCCTCGACCTTGATACCGAAGATCTCGACGAGGCGCGGCTGCGCGTTGGCGAACAGGGTGCCCGCGACCGACTTCTGGCCCGCCGCAGTCTTCACCGTCACGCGCACCAGCGTCGAATAGTCGCCTTCGCGGTCATGGCGCACTTCGCGCACGTCGAGCCCGCGCTCCTTGGCCAGATGCGGCGCGTTGACCATGTTCACCGTGTCCGAATAGACGCGCATCAGCCCCGCCAGCACCGCGCCGGTGATCGGCTTGATGTTCAGCTCGGCCGCGGCACCCTCGACCTCGATCGACACGGCCTGCACCGCATCGCCCTCAAGCTGGCCGACCAGCGCGCCGAGATGCTCGGCCAGCGCCATGTACGGCTTCAGCTTGGGGGCTTCCTCGGCCGACAGGCTCGGCATGTTGAGCGCGTTGGTGACGCCGCCCGACATCAGGAAATCGGCCATCTGCTCGGCGACCTGGATCGCGACATTGACCTGCGCCTCGTTGGTCGACGCGCCAAGGTGCGGGGTCGAGATGAAGCCCGGCGTGCCGAACAGTGGCGATTCCTTCGCCGGTTCCTCGACGAACACGTCGAGTGCCGCACCCGCGACATGGCCGCTGTCGAGTGCTTCCTTGAGCGCCGCTTCGTCGATCAGGCCGCCGCGCGCGCAGTTGATGATGCGCACGCCCTTCTTGGTCTTGGCCAGATTTTCCTTCGACAGGATGTTGCGGGTCGAATCGGTCAGCGGCGTGTGCAGCGTGATGAAGTCGGCACGCGCCAGCAGTTCCTCCAGCGTCGCCTTCTCGACGCCCATTTCGATCGCGCGCTCCGGGGTCAGGAACGGATCGAACGCGACGACCTTCATCTTGAGGCCCAGCGCACGATCCGCGACGATCGAACCGATATTGCCCGCGCCGATCAGGCCCAGCGTCTTGTTGGTGACCTCGACGCCCATGAAGCGGTTCTTTTCCCACTTGCCGGCCTGGGTCGACTTGTCGGCCTCCGGCAGATCGCGGGCGAGCGCGAACATCAGGGCGATCGCATGTTCGGCGGTGGTGATCGAATTGCCGAACGGCGTGTTCATCACGACGACACCGGCGGCGGAAGCGGCGGGGATGTCGACATTGTCGACGCCGATCCCTGCGCGGCCGACCACCTTCAGGTTGGTCGCGGCGGCAAGGACTTCCTTGGTCACCTTGGTCGAGCTGCGGATGGCCAGGCCGTCATACTGGCCGATCATCGCGATCAGCTCGTCCTTGGTCTTGCCAGTGATCTCGTCGACCTCGACCCCGCGATTGCGGAAGATCTGGGCGGCGAGGGGATCCATCTTGTCGGAAATCAGAACCTTGGGCATCGAAGTCTGTCCTTCATATTGCCGTCACCCCCGCGAAGGCGGGGGCCTATCCAAGGTCATCACATGTGACTGCACTGGATGGATGCCCGCCATCGCGGGCATGACGTGGAGTTCGTAGGGAAATCAGCCGCGCGTCTGCGCCCAGGCCCAGTCGAGCCAGGGGCCGAGCTTTTCGACATCGGCGGTGTCGACGGTTGCGCCGCACCAGATGCGCAGGCCCGGAGGCGCGTCGCGATAACCCGCAACGTCATAAGCCGCCTCTTCGAGCTCGAGCGCGCCCGCGATCTTCTTGACGAGTGCAAGCTGCGCTTCCTCGTCGAGACCCTTCACCGCATCATCGGCGAACTTCAGGCAGACCGAGGTGTTGGACCGCGAGGCCGGGTCGACCGCGAGATGCTCGATCCACGGCGTCGCCTGCACCCAGGCGTCGACCGCCGCCGCATTGGCGTCGGCCCGCGCGATCAGCGCCTTGAGGCCGCCGATCTGCTTGGCCCATTCGAGGCTGTAGATATAATCTTCCACCGCCAACAACGACGGCGTGTTGATCGTTTCACCCTTGAAGATGCCTTCGATCAGCTTGCCGCCCTTGGTCATGCGAAAGATTTTCGGCAGCGGCCATGCGGGGCTGTAGCTCTCAAGGCGTTCGACGGCGCGCGGGCCGAGGACCAGGATACCGTGCGCGCCTTCGCCGCCCAGTACCTTCTGCCAGGAGAAGGTGACAACATCGAGCTTGTCCCACGGCATGTCCATCGCGAAGCACGCCGAGGTGGCGTCCGCGATCGTCAGGCCCTCGCGATCGTCCTTGATCCAGTCGCCATTCGGCACGCGCACGCCCGACGTGGTGCCGTTCCAGGTGAAGACGATATCGGTCGACTGGTCGAGCGCGGCGAGATCGGGAAGCTCGCCATAGGGCGCCTTGACCACGTCCGCTTCGATCTTGAGCTGCTTGACGACGTCCGTCACCCAACCTTCGCCGAAGCTTTCCCACGCGACCATCGTCGCCTTGCGGGCGCCCAGCATGCTCCACAGCGCCATTTCGACCGCGCCGGTATCCGAACCGGGCACGATGCCGATGCGATGCGTTGCGGGAATGCCCAGGATTTCGCGGGTCAGGTCGATCGCATGGACGATCCGCGCCTTGCCGAGCTTCGAACGATGCGAGCGGCCGAGCGAACCGAGAGCGAGCTTTTCGGGATCCCAGCCGGGCGGCTTTGCGCAAGGGCCGGACGAGAAATGGGGGCGTACCGGCTTGACGGCCGGGCGTTCAAAATCAGTCATTTAAGACTCTCCTCACAGAGAGCACGCGCGGCGTTGGGACCGCGTGGCCCGTCGGCGCTTCTAGAGATGTGGGGGGTGGCGTCAACGGATTTGGCGGCAATCTTTCAAAAACTTGCCTTCTTCCTCGTCATTGCGAGGAGCCGCAGGCGACGAGAGCCGCACATGAACCTCGCACAACGAGGGGTTCAGGCCCGCTTCCGGTCGATTCGGATAGAATCGACGCTTCATCCGTTATCGCGCCGCAAAGGATTTCAGTGGCGTGCGTTCAAAACCAAAAGTGGAGAAGGAAGGATGACCATGAACAAGATTCTTATCGGTAGCGCGCTTGCGGCGCTCGTCGCGGCGGCGCCTGCTTCGGCGCAGCTTCTGGGCGGTGCCGGTGCCGGCGGCGCCACCGGTGCGGTCGGCGGAACCGTCGGCGGCGTGACCGGATCGACCGCGGGCACGGGCACGCTTGGCAGCTCGATCGACCAGTCGACGGCCACCGTCGGCGGCAGCGTTACCGGCAATGGCTCGACCAGCGTCAATCCGCGCAGCGGTTCGGTCGCCAGCAGCGGCTCGGCCGGAGTCGGCGGCGCGACTGCGGGCGTAACCGGCAATGGCAGCGTCGCCGCGCAGGCGGCCGGCACTGACGCGGTGCGTGACACCACGCAGAGTGCGGCCAGCACTGCCGGCAACGCGACGCAGAGCACGGTGAACACCGCGGCCGACACGACCCGCAGCACCGCGGCGACCGCGCGTCAGGCTGCGAGGGAAAGCCGCGACGCCGCGGGTCAGGCCGCCCGCGAATCGCGCGAGACCACCCGCCAGGCGGCGCGTGATGCGAAGGACACCACCAAAAGCGCGACCGACGCGGCCCCGGCCGTGAGCGGCTCGACCTCGACCACGACGACGACCGACGTCGAGACGACCCCGCCCCCGGGCAACTGATCCCTTCTAGGGATAGGAGAGGCGGCCCCCGGAGCGATCCGGGGGCCGTTTTTCATGTCGTCTCCCCAAAGAAACTCGTCATTGCGAGCATAGCGAAGCAATCCACCCCGCAGTTCGGAATGGATTGCCACGTCGTCGCAAGCGGCTCCTCGCAATGACGAGTTATGTGGGACGAGGCATTTGACCCGAGAGTCGGGCATCGCCACTATCGCCCCAATGTCCGTTCGTGCCTGCGTCCTCCTCCTCTGCCTGATCCTCGCCGCCTGCGTCGGCCCGTCGCGCAAGCCCGCGCGGTCGCGCTGGACGCCGCCGGTCGAGACGCCCGAGCGGTTCCGCGCCTGCGTCGCCGCGATGCGCGCCGAAGGATCGCAGGTCGATGCGTTGCCCGATCGCCGTTTCGACAATGGCTGTTCGGCGACCTCGTCGGTGAAGCTGGTCGCGATCGGCATCCCCGTCACCAATCTCGGCGCGGTTAAATGCGGGCTCGCGCTCCCCTTCGCGCGCTGGGTGCGCAACGACGTGCAGGGGCAGGCGGCACGCTGGCTGGGCGGCTATGTTACGAAGATCGAAAGCTTCGGCAGCTTCGCCTGTCGTCCGGTCAACAATCAGGCGGGCAACCGCCTGTCCGAACATGGCCGCGCCAACGCCATCGACATCGCCGCCTTCGTTTTGAAGGACGGGCGTCGCATCACCGTCAAGCAAGGGTGGAATGGTGGCGACGAACGGGTGCGCGGCTTCCTGCGCTCGCTCCACAAGGCGGCATGCGGCCGTTTTGCGGTCGTGCTGGGGCCAGACGCCAACGCGCTCCACGCCGACCATTTTCATTTCGACATGGGCAACGGCCCCTATTGCCGTTAAAAACGCCCGTTTTTCCTAGGACAGACATAGAATGACCGACCGCAAGATCCCCAAGCGCATCTTCCCGCGCGCCAAGGAGGACGCCGCCGTCGCGAAGACCGCGACCCCGACGCCGCAGACCGTCGCTGCCAGCTACAAGCTCGCCTTCCAGGACGAGGAATTCCTGCTGCGCGACGAGCTTCGCCCAGTGCGTTTCCAGCTGGAGTTAATGAAAGTCGAGATGGCGCTCGACGAGGCGAAGATCGGCTCGACCTTCGTGATGTACGGCTCCGCCCGCATTCCCGAGCGCGACAAGGCGGAGGCTCTGCTCGCCGCCGCGACGACGGACGGCCAGCGCCTGATCGCCGAACGCCTGCTCGCCAAGTCGAAATATTATGACGAAGCCCGCAAGCTCGCGCAGATTTCCAGCGAATATCCGACCGACCCCGATGGCACGCGCCAGCTCGTCGTCTGCTCGGGCGGCGGGCCATCGATCATGGAAGCGGCCAATCGCGGCGCGGCGGACGTCGGCAGGGAATCGATCGGCCTCAACATCGTGCTGCCGTTCGAACAGACGCCGAACCCCTATGTCACGCCGACGCTCAGCTTCCACTTCCACTATTTCGCGCTGCGCAAGATGCACTTCCTGATGCGCGCGCGCGCCGTCGCGGCCTTTCCCGGCGGATTCGGCACCTTCGACGAGCTGTTCGAACTGCTGACGCTGATCCAGACCGGCAAGATGGCGCAGCTGCCCATCTTCCTGTTCGGCCGCGAATTCTGGGAGCGCGTCGTGAATTTCGACGCGCTGGTCGAGGAGGGGGTGATCTCCGAACGCGACCTCAACCTGTTCCGCTTCGTCGAAACCGCCGAGGAGGCGTGGGAGAAGCTGGAGCAGTACTACAAGACCTACGAGCGGACGCACCTGCATCGGTGATGCCTAAATCCTCCCCGAAACGGGGAGGGGGACCGCGAAGCGGTGGAGGGGGCAAGAGGCTGGGCGGATCGCTCGTGACCCGCCCCCTCCGTCGCCTTCGGCGCCACCTCCCCGTGCCGGGGAGGATTTAATCAGAGCACATACTTACTCAGGTCGGTATTCCGCGCGACTTCGCTCAGCTGCGCGTTCACATAGGCCGCATCGACCGTCACGGTGGTGCCCTGACGGTCCTCGGCCTCGAACGACACGTCCTCCAGCAGCTTCTCCATCACGGTCGACAGCCGTCGCGCGCCGATATTCTCGATCTGGCCGTTCACTTCGGCGGCGATCTTGGCGATCGCCTTGATGCCGTCCTCGGTAAACGCGATTTCGACACCCTCGGTGCTGATCAGCGCGCGATATTGCTCGGTCAGGCTCGCGCGCGTGTCCGAAAGGATGCGCACGAAATCCTCTTCGGTGAGCGCCTTCAACTCGACGCGGATCGGCAGGCGGCCCTGAAGCTCGGGCAACAGGTCGCTGGGCTTGGCCACATGGAACGCGCCCGACGCGATGAACAGGATATGGTCGGTCTTCAGCGGCCCATATTTGGTCGCGACCGTCGTGCCTTCGATCAGCGGCAGCAGATCGCGCTGCACGCCTTCGCGGCTCACCGATCCGCCGCGCACGTCGCTCACCGCGATCTTGTCGATTTCGTCGAGGAAGACGATCCCGTTCTGCTCGGCATCCTGCAGCGCGATCCGGCTCACCTCATCCTGATCGAGCCGCTTGTCGGCCTCCTCGTCGACCAGCTTGGTCCACGCGGCGCGCACGGTCATCTTGCGGCGCTTGGTCTTGTTGCCGCCGAACGCCTTGCCCATCATGTCGCTCAGGTTGATCATGCCGACCTGGCCGTTCATGCCGGGCATCTCGAACGGCATGCCGCCCGAATCCTCGACCTCGATCTCGATTTCCTTGTCGTCGAGCTGATGCTCGTCGAAGCGCTGCTTGAAGGAGAGTCGGGTCGCCTCGCTCGCATCCTTGCCGACCAAGGCGTCGAGCAGGCGCGCCATCGCCGCCTCCTCGGCCTTGTCCTTCACGGCGGCGCGGCGGCGCTCCTTCTCAAGACGCACGGCTTCCTCGACCAGATCGCGCGCGATCTGCTCCACATCGCGGCCGACATAACCGACCTCGGTGAACTTGGTCGCCTCGACCTTCACGAAAGGCGCGTCGGCCAGCTTCGCCAGACGGCGGCTGATTTCGGTCTTGCCGCACCCGGTCGGCCCGATCATCAGGATGTTCTTGGGCGTCACCTCGTCGCGCAGATTTTCGGGCAGGCGCTGCCGACGCCAGCGGTTGCGCAGCGCCACCGCGACCGCGCGCTTGGCGTCGGCCTGTCCCACGATATGCGCGTCGAGCGCCGAGACGATGGCCTTGGGCGTGAGATTGTCGTTCATCGTGTATCCGGTTCCCAAAACCCGTTCGTGTCGAGCGAAGTCGAGACACATCTCGATCGCCAACGTGTCTCGACTACGCTCGACACGAACGGTGGTTGTTTAGTTCGAGCTATCCAAAGTCTCGATCGTCAGATTGTCGTTGGTGAAGACGCAAAGTTCGGCGGCGATTTTCATCGCCTTGCGGGCCAGCGTCTCGGCATCGGGCTCGTATTCGACCAGAGCGCGCGCAGCGGAGAGGGCGAAGTTGCCGCCCGATCCGATCGAGGCGACCCCGCCGATCGGCTCCAGCACGTCGCCGTTGCCGGTCAGGATCAACGTCACCTCCTTGTCGGCGACGATCATCATCGCCTCGAGGTTGCGCAGATATTTGTCGGTCCGCCAGTCCTTCGCCAGTTCGACCGCCGCGCGCAGCAGCTGGCCGTTATGCGACTCCAGCTTGCGTTCGAGCCGTTCGAACAGGGTGAAGGCATCGGCCGTCGCGCCGGCGAATCCGCCGATCACGCTGCCGTCGCCCAGCTTGCGCACCTTGCGCGCATTGGGCTTCATCACGGTGTTGCCCATCGAAACCTGTCCGTCGCCCACGACGACAACCTTGCCGCCCTTGCGCACCGACAGGATCGTGGTGCCATGCCATTTGGGAAGTTCGCTCATATCGGTCCTGAATGCTTTGCAGAGGCGATATGGGGAGGGCGTAACGATCGTTCAATCGCGCCCTGACCCATCGCCACTCTCCCCACGTCGTCATTGCAAGGAGCCGCGGGCGACGCGGCAATCCAGTCCCGCACTGGAGTTTTGACGCGAGCCTTTCTCGTGGGCCTGGATTGGTTCGCTACTCTCGCAATGACCAGCTGGCGGGGGGCTACTTCCCCGCGAACATGAATGCTGCCGCACCGATCAGGCAGCAGAACGCCCCCAGATGCCGCAGCCCGATCGGTTCTTTCAGCACCAGCAGCGCGAACACCGCGAAGACCAGCAGCGTGATGATCTCCTGCGTGATCTTGAGCTGACCTGCGCTCCATCCGTGCATGTAGCCGATCCGATTGGCGGGTACGGCAAAGCAATATTCGATCAGCGCGATCCCCCAACTCGCGACGATCACCACCCACAATCGCGCGTCGGTGAACTTGAGGTGTCCGTACCAGGCGATCGTCATGAAGATGTTGGAGCACACGAGGAGCAGGAGCGGGGTCATCGTCATCCACCGATCCTAGCGCGCGACGTGAACATGCGGCCACCGAAATGGTGCGAATGTATCTGTGAACGCATCGGCCCCGATGTTACAGTCCTATGACGCGGTCGAATCGGGCTGCGACACCCGTTTGTCTTGGGGGAGACAGGGTAGGTGGAGGATCGGAACGGTCTTATGATCGCCGATGAAGGCGCCTTTTGGGCGATGCGGCGCAAGGTCGCTCCGCCCGCATGGCTGATCGCCACGCCGACGCTGATCGCGCCGCCCACGCCGCTTGCCTTGAGCGCGCCTGTCCCTGCGCCGCCTCCCATAGTCGCTCCTGAGCCAATCGAAACGCGCTCCCTCGAAAGCGATTGGCTGCCTTCGCGCTCCTTTGGTGGATGCACCGGTTGGGCATGAAGTCGTTTCGGATCTGATAGTTACGCTTACGTAACCGATCCGATTTGGGATCGATTGTCCTATCGCGGCGTTGTCGATTCTGTGATGGGGCGTAGATATTCAATTTGGGTGATGGCGGCGCTCATGGCTGCACTGGGCATTGCGGGCACCGCCGATGCCCGGAAGGGCAGGCGCGTACCGGCGCATAGCGCGCGAGCGGACTCGAACCCGATGGTTCGCATACGCGGTGTCTCCGGTAACGCCGAACTGACCCCGCTCCAGTTCGCGCAATGGCTGCAGCTTCAACCGCCCGGTCTGCTCGAGGCGACGGGCATAGCGAGCCTGCATCGCGTGTCGATGCGCACCCAATTGCTCAACCGGACGTCGGACGAGTTCCGCGAAGCGGACACCGACGGCAATGGCCGCGTCTCGGCCCGGGAGATTGCCACCTTCCTGGCGTCACGCGCTGCGCGGATAAGTCACGCCTGACCGGCCGCGCCGGCGCATTGCCATGCCGACGAATGTGAAGCCCAGCAGCATCGTTAGCCATGTCGTCGGCTCGGGCGCTGCGGAAACCTGCCCGACGACGGAGGTGATGTCGCCCGTGCCCGTCGCGCCGTACAGCCCCAGTACGCCGGTATAATTCACCCGAAAGTCATCGAGCGCGATCGACTCCATCGCGTTGGCGAAGGTCAGCGCGAAGGTGCCCACGCCGGTCTGGCCCATCGTCACGGTGCTGTTGCCCAGCAGGCCGCAGGTACCGAACGTGCTCGGCGTGAAGCAAAGATCGCTGCCGATCAGACCTGACAGCGGGTTGATACTGTTGGTGGCGAACGCGCCGGTCGACATTGCCGTCCGCACCGATGCGCCCACCACGTCCAGCCCGAAGGACCGAATCTGCGAAGCGACCGTGGAATCGTTGGTCAGCGCATAGGTGAAGTTGAACGTCTTGCCCGCGTCGGTCGCGCCCGCGAAGGTGAAGCGCCCTGTCGCGCCCAGGTTCGGCTGGTTGATCAGCCCCAGCACCGCACCGCCGAAATCGACATTGAAAGTCGTGCCGACCTGCGACTGGCTCAACACCAGGGCCGCCTGCGCGGGCATAGGCGCCAGCGCGAGTCCGGCGGCAACCATCCACATGATACGCATTGCAACACACCCGAATGACTTCAGGTAGGGCAACGCGAAGCTGCTGGGATATTTCGTTATGATCCGCGTTCGGAGTCGATTCTATCCAACGTCTTTCCTCGTCACTGCGAGAAGCCGAAGGCGACGCGGCAATCCAGACCCGAAGCGATCGGCCTTTGCGAGCCGTCGGACGGGATTGCGCTCCACTCGCAAGGACGCGTGGGAGGTGCGTAGGATGGATCCGCTGGGGGTTCGGATCCCTAAGGCTGGTCGGGGCGACAGGATTCGAACCTGCGACCCCTTGACCCCCAGTCAAGTGCGCTACCAGGCTGCGCCACGCCCCGACCAAGGAGGCGCGCTCTAGAGAGGAGATTCCCTCTTGGCAAGCGCCCGGTTGCACCCGTCCCTGAGAACGTGATAGGCGGCGCGCCACTTCGGGGCCGCAGCGTTGCGGCCCTTCGCTTATATCCCGGGACGCAAAAAACATGTTCTCGTCACCCGCTTTTGCAGCCACGGGCGCAGCGCCTTCGGGCAGCGGCCTCGCCATGCTGATGCAGTTCGCACCGCTGATCTTCATCTTCGTGATCTTCTATTTCCTGCTGATCCGCCCGCAGCAGAAGCGTGCGGCCGATCATCGCAAGACGATCGAAGCCGTGAAGAAGGGCGATCTGGTCGTCACCGCCGGCGGTGTCCGCGGCAAGGTGATCAAGGTCGAGGACGAAGAGGTCGAGGTCGAGATCGCGCCGAACGTGCGCGTGAAGATCGTGCGCGCGACCCTGTCGGGCGTGACCCCGTCGGGTTCGTCCAAGCCTGCCAACGACTGATCGCACGATGCTCGATTTCCCGCGCTGGAAGGTTCTGAGCATCGTCATCGCGCTGGCGATCGGCGTGCTGTTGTCGATTCCCAGCCTGATCCCGGAATCAATCGCCGCCCGCCTCGGCCTGGGCGGTATGCCGCGCATCAACCTGGGGCTCGATCTTTCGGGCGGCAGCCATCTGATGCTCGAGGCCGACACCGTCGATCTCGCGAAGAACAACGTCGTCCGCATGGAGGAGCAGGTCCGCGCCGAAATGCGCCGTGGCGATACGAAGATCGCGATCGGCGACATTTCGACCACGGGCGGGCGGCTTTCGTTCTTCGTGCGTGATGGTGCGCAGGTCGATGCGGCGGTCGAACGGCTCCGCACGCTGACCCAGCCTGCGGGCATGACCGGACAGCGCGACTGGAACGTGGCAGTCGTCGATTCGACCCGGATCGTGCTGACCCCCACCGAAACCGGCCTCAAGGCCGCCACCAACAGCGCGATGGATGTCGCGACCGAAGTGGTGCGCAAGCGCATCGACGAACTCGGCACCAAGGAGCCGACGATCATCCGCCAGGGCGCGGATCGAATCATCGTCCAGGTGCCGGGCCTTCAGGATCCGTCCGCGCTCAAGGCGCTGCTCGGCAAGACCGCTAAGCTCGAATTCAAGCTGGTCGATCAGTCGGCGAGCGCCGAACAGGTTTCCTCGGGCCGTGCGCCCGTCGGCAGCGAGATCCTGCCCTATCCCGACAATCCCGGCGGCTTCCCCGCGATCGCGGTGAAGCGCCGCATCATCATCGCGGGCGATGAACTGATCGACGCCAAGCAGGGCTTCGACAGCCAGACCAACGAGCCGATCGTCAACATCACCTTCAACAGCGAAGGTGGCCGCAAGTTCGCGCGCGTGACGCAGGAAAATGCCGGCAAGCCGTTCGCGATGATCCTCGACGGCAAGGTTATTTCCGCGCCGAACATCAACGAGCCGATCCTGGGCGGGCAGGCGCGCATTTCGGGCCGTTTCACGGTCGAAAGCGCCAACGAACTCGCGATCGCGCTGCGTTCGGGCAAGCTGCCCGTCGCGCTGAAGGTGGTCGAGGAACGCACGGTAGGCCCCGAAATGGGCGCCGATTCGATCAAGGCGGGCACGATGGCCGCGGCGATCGCGGTCCTTGCCGTCGTCGTGTTCATGTGCGCCGCTTATGGCCGCTTCGGCGTCTATGCGAATTTCGCGGTGATCATAAACGTGTTCGTGATCGTCGGCGTGATGGCGCTGCTCAATGCGACGCTGACACTGCCCGGTATCGCTGGCTTCGTGCTGACGATCGGCGCGGCGGTCGACGCCAACGTGCTGATCAACGAACGCATGCGCGAGGAATATCGCCGCGGTCGCACCCCCATTCAGGCGGTCGAGCTCGGCTATAAGGAAGCAAGCCGCACGATCTTCGAAGCGAACGTGACCCACGCGATCGTGGGCCTGATCATGTTCGTGCTCGGTTCGGGCCAGATCAAGGGCTTTGCGATCGTGCTGCTGATCGGCATCGCGACGTCGGTGTTCACCGCCGTCGTCTTCACGCGGATGCTCGTCGCCCACTGGTTGCGCAAGGCGCGGCCGACCACGCTGAACGTGTAAGGGAGGCGATCAGATGCCTTTTCTCAAGCTCGTCCCCGACGACACCAATATCGGCTTCGTCCGGCTCCGCCATATCGCCTTCATCCTCACCGCGCTGCTGACGGTCGCGTCGATCGCGGCGGTGGGTCTGCGCGGCCTCAATCTGGGCGTCGATTTCGTCGGCGGCCTGATGCTGGAAGCGAAGTTCACCGCGCCGCCGCCGCTCGAGGCGGTTCGCACGAACGTCGACAGCCTCGGCGTGGGGCAGACCACGCTGCAGCAGTTCGGCGATCCCAAGAGCGTCTCGATCCGCCTGCCTTTGCCGGCATCGACCGATGAGGGCGCCACCAACAAGGTGGTCGCCAAGGTCTCCGAGTCGCTCAAGAGGGCGTATCCCGGCGTCACCTTCCCCCGCTACGACACTGTCTCGGGCAAGGTTTCGGACGAGCTGATCCGCAACGGCCTGCTCGCGGTCGTCCTGGCGGTCCTCGGCATGGCGGTGTTCAGCTGGTTTCGGTACGAATGGCAGTTCGGCGTGTCGACCGCGGTCGCGGTCGTCCACGACGTGCTGATGGCGCTCGGTTTCTTCGCGATCACGCGGATGGAGTTCGATCTCAACATCGTCGCCGCCATCCTCACGATCATCGGCTATTCGATCAACGACAAGATGGTGATCGACGATCGTATCCGCGAAAACATGCGCAAATATCGGCAGATGGACATGAAGGCGCTCATCGATCTGTCGGTGAACGAAACGCTGCCGCGCACGGTGATGACCTCGGTCACGATCATGCTCGCGCTGGGCGCGCTGTTGCTGTTCGGCGGCCATGTGCTGCGTGGCTTCACCTCCGCCATGATGCTCGGCATCATCGTCGGCACCTATTCGTCGGTCTATGTCTCGTCGTCGTTGCTGATCTCGCTGGGGCTGGAGCCGCAGAAGTTCGACAAGAAGGACGTTTCGAAGGCGGCCGGGGCCGAACGCATGGGGCCGCGCTCGTAAGGGCTGAACCGCGATGGTCAGCTTCGAACGCGAACAGCCCTCGACCGGGCCGATCATCCGCGGTTTTTCGGGGGCGGCGTTCCGGATCGAGGACCGCATCGTCCCCGGCGGGGTCATCCTGACGCCGACCAGCGCGGTGGACTGGAACCCGGCGGGGGTCGATTCGCTGAGCCTCGCCGATCTGGCCGGGGCGCTTGATGGCGATCCCACCCCCGAATTCCTGCTGCTCGGCACCGGCCCGACGTTGCGCCGCCCGCCGCCTGCCTTCATCGAGGCGGTCGGCGTCGGCGTCGAGATCATGGACAGTCGCGCCGCGGCCCGCATGTGGAACGTCCTGCGCGCCGAAGGGCGCTGGTTCGTCGCCGCATTGATGGGGCTCTGACGGGCGTCGCCCGGCTGCGATGGACCGCACCTCTCCGCTGCGCACCTATGCGATGCTCGTGCTCGTCACTTTGTTGTGGGCGGGCAATTCGATCGTCGCTCGGTTCATCCACGCCGATATCCCACCCTTCACCCTGGCCCTGTGTCGGTGGATGGGTGCCTGCCTGATCCTGCTGGCGTTCGGCCATCGCCGCGTCGTCGCGGACTGGCCTGCGGCACGACGTCACTGGCGGTCGATCCTTCTGCTCGGCACGATCGGCGTCGCATTGTTCAACGCCTTTCTCTATTCGGGCCTGCGCTACACCACCGCGACCAACGCGCTGCTGATCCAGGCGGCGATCCCTGCTTTGGTCCTGCTGTTTGATCTGATGCTGTTCCGCGTGCGCCCGCGCCTTGTCCAGATCGTCGGGGTGACGCTGGCGGCCGTCGGCGTCGTCCTGATCATCATCCGCGCCGATCCCGCGGCGCTGATGGCGCTCGGCTTCGGCCGGGGCGACGTACTGGTGCTGTGCGGCGTGGTCGCGTGGGCGCTCTACACCGCCTTGCTGCGCAAGAAGCCGCCGATCGACGCGGTCAGCTTCGTCACGCTCACCTTCGCGATCGGCGCGATCTGCATGCTGCCCTTCGCGATGTTCGAATGGCGCACGGAAATCGTGCGCTTTACCCCAGCGGTGATGGGCGGGGTCGTCTATGTCGCGATCTTCCCGTCGGTGATCGCCTATTTCCTGTTCAACCGCGCCGTCGCCGAGATCGGCCCCGCCGCCGCCGGTCAGGCGATCAGCCTGCAACCCCTGTTCGGAGCGGTGCTGGCGGCGATCCTGCTGGGCGAAGCCCTCCACGGCTTTCACTTCGTTGGCATGGTCCTGATCCTCGCGGGGATCGTCATCCCGCTGCTGGGTGCACGATCCACTCCTTAACTCGTCATTGCGAGGAGCCGCAGGCGACGCGGCAATCCACTCCGCAGTTCGGAATGGATTGCTTCGCTGCGCTCGCAATGACGAGGATTAGGGGAGGGCCACCAACCCCCGCAAATGCGCCTCCAGTACCTCGCCGTTGCGCTCCCATGTAAACCGCCGCGCCGCCTCAGCGACGTCGGTTTGCGCGGGCGGATCGGCGATCAGCGCCCGGATCGCCGCCGCCACCGCGCCGGTCTCGCGCGCCACGATCCGTCCGGCAGCAGGTCGATCGACCACCTCGTCCGCGCCGCCGATGTCGCCCACGACGATCGGCGTCCCGCACGCCAGCGCCTCGACCCACACGTTCGCCAGCCCCTCGGATGCGGAGGGCAGGGCCATCACGTCCGCCGCTGCCAATATGCCCGGCAGCGCCTCATGCGGCTTCGGCCCGATCAGGTGGACGCGATCCTGCAGCCCCAGTGCCGCGATTTCGCCGCGCAATTTCGCCTCGTCCGGCCCTTGCCCCACGACCCAGCAGGTCGCATCAGGCACCTGCGCCATCGCCGCGATCGTCAGGCTCTGGCTTTTACGCGGGATCAGATGGCCGATCGTCACCACGAACGGCCCCGACACGCCCAGCGCCGCCTTGGCCGCCGCGCGATCCATTGGCCGGAACGCGCGCTGATCGACCCCCGTGTGATGCACCCTTATCCGGTCCTCCGGCATCCCCAGCGCGATCATCTCGTCTCGCAGCGCACCCGACACCGCCAGCATGCCCGCCGCCGCACGTCCCGCCGCCAGTACCTGCCCGCCACAGCCGCGCCGTCGGCCCCAATAGGAAATGTCTGCGCCCCGCGCCTTGATCGACACCGGCACGCCGAAGCGCTGCCCCAGTGCCACCGCCGCCGGCCCGTCGGGATAGAAGAATTCGGCATCGATCACGTCGAACGCGAAGTCGCGCCGAATTTCCGTCAGCAGCGGCGCGATCGCCCGCCGCATCATCCACGGATTGATCGCCCCGCCGACGATCGGCAGCGCGGTGAATCGCGGGCGGTAAACCTCCAGCCCCTTCCAGTTTTCGCGGAGGGGCAGGGCGGCCAGTGCCTTGTGGCTCTCGCCCTGCAATGGTGCGGGTGGGAGGCCGATCGGCGCGACCACTTTCACCTCGACATTGTCGCGCGCGGCCAGCCCCACGGTCTGCCGTTCGACGAACACGCCGAAGGTTGGCCGGGTCGCATCGGGAAACAGCGTCGAAAGCGTCAATACTTTCAGCGTCCGATCCCCCATTGGCTCGCCTCAAACCCTTCGCTAAGACAACGCGCATGTTGCGCAAAGCCCACCGTCCGATCGCCCTTCTGATCGCTGCCGCCCTTATCGCTCCTTTGGCCGGCTGCGCCACGGGGAAGAACAAGGGTGACACCAAATATGTCGCCCGCGATGTCGACACGCTCTACAATGCGGCGAAGGAACGGCTAGACAAGCGCCAGTATAAGCTGGCGGCTGCCTTGTTCGACGAGGTCGAGCGTCAGCACCCCTATTCGCCCTGGGCCCGCCGTGCGCAGCTGATGAGCGCGTTCAGCTATTATCTCGCCCGCGAATATACCGATTCGATCAGCTCGGCGCAGCGCTTCATCTCGATCCATCCGGGCAATCGTGACGCGCCTTACGCGCTCTATCTGATCGCGATGGATTATTACGAACAGATCCAGGACGTCACCCGCGACCAGAAGCTGACCCAGCAGGCGCTCGATGCGATGCAGGAACTGATGCGCCGCTATCCCGATTCGCGTTACGCGGCGGATGCGCGCGTGAAGGTCGATCTGATCAACGATCACCTTGCGGGTAAGGAGATGGAGGTCGGCCGCTTCTACCAGCGCCGCGCCGACTGGCTCGCCGCCACCCTGCGCTTCCGCGTCGTGGTCGACAAGTATCAGACCACCAGCCACGCCCCCGAGGCGCTGATGCGCCTGACCGAAAGCTACCTCCAGCTCGGCGTCCCGCAGGAAGCGGAAAAGGCGGCGGCCGTGCTGGGCGCCAACTATCCGGGCTCGAAGTGGTACGAGCATGCCTATGAGCTGCTCCGCAAGAAGCGGGCGGCGTAAGGCCACCTTCTCTCCTCACTCGTCGGGGCCGCGACCCTACCTCCCCACCTCGTCATTGCGAGCGTAGCGAAGCAATCCATTCCGCAGTTCGGAGTGGATTGCCACGTCGCCTGCGGCTCCTCGCAATGACGAATCTCGCTTGACATTGTTCTCTTTTTGTTCTAGTTGGACAGCTCCCGTCCGGAGTGCGTCCATGATCGAGCCTGCCGTTTACATCATGGCCAATCACATCAAAGGAACGCTCTACACCGGCGTCACCTCCGATCTGCCCAAGCGCGCGTGGCAACATCGAGAAGGCGTCGTCGAAGGCTTCACCACCCGCCACGGTTGCAAGCGCCTTGTCTGGTTCGAACTCCACTCTACGATGGAATATGCCATCCTCCGCGAAAAGCAGCTGAAGGCCGGTTCGCGCGCGAAGAAGGTCGCGCTCATTCAGTCAGCCAACCCGGCCTGGGATGACCTCTTCTCGTCTCTCGTCTGAAGCGTCGCAACTCGATTGCTTCGCTACGCTCGCACTGACGGGCGGGGAGGGAAGGACGCTCGCTCGTCTCCCCACCTCGTCATTGCGAGAAGCCGCAGGCGACGAAGCAATCCACTCCGCCGCTTTTCTCCAGCAAATCCAGCCAAATCCCAAAGGCCACAAAAGCCACAACCATTGTGGCCTTCGCCTCCCCACCGAATACGAAGCCCCCTCGCACCCCGCCGCATCTCCCGTTAAGCAGGGCGCGATGCTGACCGCGCTGGCCATTCGTGATGTCGTCCTGATCGAGGCGCTCGATCTCGAATTCGGCCCCGGCCTCGGCACGCTGACGGGCGAGACCGGGGCAGGCAAGTCGATCCTGCTCGACGCGCTCGGCCTCGCATTGGGCGTGCGCGCCGATAGCGGGCTGGTGCGCAACGGCGCCGATCAGGCGGTCGTCACCGCCAGTTTCGATCTCCCCGCCGATCATCCCGCCCATGCTTTGCTCGCCGAGAACGGGCTGGATGGCGAACCGGGCGAACCGCTCGTCATCCGCCGCATCGTCAAGGCCGATGGCGGCAGCCGCGCCGCGATCAACGGACAGCCCGCGCCCGCCGCGACCCTGCGTGAACTCGGCGCGATGCTGATCGAGATTCACGGCCAGCATGACGATCGCGGCCTTCTCAACCCGCGGGGCCATCGCGCTCTGCTCGACGCCTTCGGCCGAATCGACGCGCGCACCGCCGCCGATGCCTTCCGCGCGTGGCGCGACGCGCAGACCGCACTGACTGCAGCCCGTGACGATCTGGATGCCGCCGCGCGCGATCGCGAGTGGCTTGATCATGCCGTGGCCGAACTCGACGCCTTCGCGCCCGAACCGGGAGAGGAAGCGACCCTCGCCGGCGAACGATCCGATATGCAGAAGGGCGCGAAGCTCGCCGAGGATCTGACCGCGGTCGGTGCGCATCTCGACGGCTCCGAAGGCGCCTTTGCCCAATTGCGGCAGGCCGCACGCCGGCTCGATCGGATCGGGGCCGAACATCCCTTGCTCGCCGATGCGCTCGCCGCGCTCGATCGCGCGATCATCGAGGCGGGGGAGGCGGAGGACAGGCTTGCCGCCGCCGGCAACGCGCTTTCTTTCGATCCCGCGCGGCTCGACACGGTCGAGGCGCGTTTATTCGATCTGCGCGCGCTCGCCCGCAAGCATCGTGTCGAACCCGATGGACTCGCCGCGCTGCGCGACGAATTGTCCGCGCGCTTGGGCCGTATCGAGGCGGGGGAGGGCGGGCTCGCCATGCTCGAAAAGCAGGCCGCTGCCGCCCGCGCCACCTATGCGGCGGCCGCCGAAGTGCTCACCGCTGCGCGCACAGCCGCCGCCGCCCGGCTCGACACAGCGGTCGCTGGCGAACTCGCCCCGCTCAAGCTCGATGCCGCTCGGTTCAAAACGGTGGTCGATGCGCAGGACGAAGGTGGGTGGACCGCAGCCGGGCGGGATCGTGTCGAGTTCGAAATCTCCACGAACCCCGGCGCGCCCTTCGCGCCGCTGATGAAGATCGCCAGCGGTGGCGAACTCTCGCGGTTCATCCTGGCGCTCAAGGTCGCGCTTGCTGAAGAAGGCGGGGCGGCGACGATGATCTTCGACGAGATCGATCGCGGCGTCGGTGGCGCGGTCGCCAGCGCGATCGGCGAGCGTCTGTCGCGACTGGCGAAGAAGGCGCAGCTGCTCGTCGTCACCCATAGCCCGCAGGTCGCGGCCCGCGGCGACAGCCACTGGCTGATCGCCAAGAGCCACGACGGCCTGGTTACGCGCACCGGTGTCCGCCCGCTCGATTCGGACGAGCGGCGCGAGGAGATCGCCCGCATGCTTTCGGGCGCTGAGATCACGCAAGAAGCGCGGGCTCAGGCGGCAAGACTGCTCGAAGTCATCTGAAGTCACGCGGCTCGATTGGTCGCTGAAATCTGTCGGTTCGTGTTGTTACGGCACCGGAATCGCAACTTACATCAAGGTCGTCGGTTTGATCGACAGTTCCGGCCATTTGGTCGGCGACGCAACGATATTCGAATCTTCGCGGGTCCGCCTGTGACCCGATCCGATGGAGAGACCTTATGACCAAGATCATGCTTCTGGGCGGTGCCGCCCTGCTGGCCCTGTCGGGCGCTGCCATCGCGCAGGAAGCCGCTCCCGCGGCCGCGGCTCCCGCCCCCATGGCGACGCCGGCCCCGGCCGAAACTCCGGATGCTGCCGCTGCGACTCCGGCGCCCATGACCGAAACCCCCGCCACCACGACGGCCGATGCGACCCCGGCCCCGCAGACGACGGCACCTGCGGCTGACGCGGCGGCGACCGCCAGCGCCGCTCCCGCGCCTGCCACCGCCCCGGCAACGGACGCTGCCGCGACGGCCAGTGCCGCGCCGGCTCCCGCGGCCGCTGCTCCGGCAGCCGATGCGACTGCCACCGCCGCGGCCGCTCCGGCGCCCGCCCCTGCTGCTCCCGCGACGGCCACGGCTGACGCCTCGGGCGCTACGCCGACGCCGGTCAACGCCGATGCCGCCGCCAAGGTTAACGCCGAATGGGCGAAATATGACGCCGGTAACAAGGGCAAGCTGACCGCGCTCGAATTCGGCAATTGGATCATGGCGTCGAAGGGCCAGGACCAGACCGCTGCGGTCGACAAGACCAAGACCAGCAAGAAGGCCGATCTCCCCGCGATCAAGGTTCTGAACGCGACCGCGGGCGACTTCGCCAAGGCTGATACTGACAAGGACAAGGCGATTTCGCCGAACGAGCTCGCTGCGTTTCTGTCGGCCTGATCTTCACCATCTCTCACGCGAGAGGAGAGGCGGTCCCATCCGGGGCCGCCTCTTTCGCGCTCAGATCAGTCCCTGCGCCCGCAGGCTCGTCTGGCCCGACGTGCCGACGATGATGTGATCGTGGACGGCGATGCCGAGCGGCTTGCCCGCCTGCGCGATCTCCTTGGTCAGCGCGATATCCTGCCGGCTCGGCTGCGGGTCGCCCGACGGGTGATTGTGGACAAGGATAAGCGCGGACGAGCTGAGTTCCAGCGCGCGTTTGATCACCTCGCGCACATGCACCGCAGCCTGATCGACCGATCCTTCAGAAATCAGCTCGTCGCGGATCAGCATGTTCTTCGAATTGAGGTGCAGCACGCGCACCCGCTCGATCGCGCGGTGCGCCATGTCGGCGTGGAGATAATCGGCCAGTGCCTGCCAGCTCGACAGCATAGGTCGGTCGGTGATCTTCGTGCGCAGTAGGCGCAGCGCGGAAGCTTCGGCGATCTTGAGCGCGGCAACGACGCCTTCGCTCAGATCGGCGCGGGCCAGCGATTCCGGATCGGCCGACAGGAGGCCGCCCAGCCCGCCGAACTCGGCGAGCAGCTTGCGCGCCATCGGCTTGGTATCGCGACGAGGGATGGCGAGGGCGAGCAGATATTCGACGAGTTCGTGGTCAAGCAGCGCCTCCGGCCCGCCTTCGATCAGCCGCTTGCGCAGCCGTGCACGGTGGCCGCTGGTGTCGGTGGCGGGATCGGGGGCGTCGCTCATCGTCGCGCAGCCTAGCGTATCGGTTCGGCTCCGCAACCGATCCGCCTGTCGCGACGTTGATGAAGCGTGCCGTTCCCTTCCCGAAAAGACACGCTAAGAGTTCCGTGATGGCACGCCCGTCCAAGTTTGTGATCGCCGGCGGGGCGAGCGGTGCCGTGATCGCGGCGGCGCTCGGCTGGTTGTGGATCGAGCGGATGCCGATCGCGCAAAGCTATATCGACGATGCACTGACCGCCGCGCACGTTCCCGCCAGCTACAAGCTCACACAGATCGGTTTCCGCACCCAGCGGATCGAGAATATCCGGATCGGCGATCCGAAGAACCCCGATCTCGTCGCCGACTGGGCCGAAATCGCGATCGGCATGGGGCTGACCGGCCCCTATGTCCGCGCGATCGATGCGGCGGGGGTGCGGCTGAAGGGGCGGATCGTCGACGGCAAGCTGTCGCTCGGCGCGATCGACAGGCTGCTGCCCAAAACCGCGAGCGACGAGCCCTTCGCGCTGCCCGATATCGCACTGGCCGCGCGTGACCTGCGGTTCGATCTCGATACGCCCGCTGGAGCCTTCGGCCTCAGGCTGACGGGCGGCGGCGGGCTCAAGGACGGATTCAAGGGCGTCGCGCAACTGGCGTCCGCCAAGCTTGCGGCGGGCGGCTGCGCGGTCGCGGGTACGAATGCGAAGCTCACCGTAGCGATCGCGAACGGCAAGCCGCGAATCGATGGGCCGCTGTCGGCTGCGGCGATTGATTGCGGTGCTTCGGGGCGGCTGACGGCGCCGCTGATCGACCTCGACATCACAGGCGATGCGGATCTCGCGCGCTGGCGCGGGGCGGCGGTGGTTCAGCGTGGCGCAGTTTCGGCGCGTGGGGCGCGGGTCGATCGGATCGGTGGCCGCATCACGATCGATGCGACGATGAAGGAGGTGCGCGGCGGCGGCACCTTGTTCGCCGATGGCGTGGCGGCGGCGGGCTTCGGTGCGGCGCGGGCGGGCTTCGAAGGCGATTATCGCTATGGCATCGCCAGTGGCCGCGCGGCGCTGGCGGGCGAAGTCGCGCTGACGAAGGCGAGCGTCGATGCGCACCGGATCGATCAGGTTCGTGCGATGCTCGCATCGACCGAGGCGACCCCGATCGGCCCGGTCGCGATGGCGTGGGGCAAGGCGGTCGCGGCGGCGACGCGCAGCGTGGATGCGCGCGCAAGCCTGTCGGTGAACAGCGATTCGCGCGGGATCGAGGCGCGGATCGACCGTCTCGATGCTGATGCGGCGAGCGGAGCGCGGATGCTCGTCCGCGCCGAGCGCGCGGAAGGGCTCGGATGGCGGTCGTCGGGATCGGTGGCGTCGATCAACGCCAGTATCGAACTGGGCGGTGGTGGCCTGCCCGACATGCGCGCGAGTTTGCGTCAGGCGGTACCGGGCGGGCCGGTCGGCGGATCGGCGACGATCGCGCCCTATCGCGTCGGCACCGCTCGCGCCGCCTTCGATCCGGTTAGCTTCGGCCCGGCGCGCGGCGGCGGCACCGCGATCTCGACGCGCGCGCATCTGGATGGGCCGCTGGCCGATGGAAGGATCGAGGGGCTCGATATTCCGATCAGCGTCGCGATCGATCGGCGGGGCGGCTTCACCGTCAATCGCGAATGCGCGACGCTCGCCTTCACATCGCTTGAGGCGGCGGGCACGCGAATAGGGCGATCACGCCTGCCGGTATGCCCCGTCGGCGGGGCGATGGTGGGGCAAACGGCGGGCGGACAGCTCTATGGCGGCGCGGCGATCGCGGCCCCTCGCCTGCGCGGTGCGATCGGCGATCAGCCGCTGGTGATGGAGGCGCGCCGCCTGTCGGTATCGGTCGACACGCCCGGCTTCGCGCTCGATGCGCTGCGTGTGCGGCTTGGGACGGGCGAATCTCCAACGCGGCTCGATGCGGAGACGATCGCGGGCCGCCTGGACAGCCGAGGCGTTGGCGGCACCTTTGCGGGGACTAGCGGGCAGATCGGCGTGGTGCCGCTGCTGCTGAGCGACGCGGCGGGTGACTGGACGCTGCGCGGCGGTATTCTCGACATCAAGGGTGGGCTCGCGATCGACGATGCGCAGACCGCATCACCGCGCTTTCACCGGCTGCGGATGCCCGACGCGACCCTTACCCTCAACGGCGGCTATATCACTGCGAACGGCACGCTCACCGAGCTGGCGACGCGGAAGTCGGTCGCGCGCGTCCAGATCCGCCATTCGCTGCAGAGCGGGCGCGGCGACGCCAATCTCGACGTCGACGGGCTGCGCTTCGGCAAGGGATTCCAGCCCGAACGGATAACGCCGCTGACGGTCGGTATCATCGCCAATGTCGAAGGCGAGATTGCGGGGCAGGGGCGGATCGTGTGGGCGGGCGGTAACGTCACCAGTTCGGGCGTGTTCAGGACCGAGAGCACCAATTTCGCGGCCGCCTTCGGCCCCGTCACCGGGCTCCGCGGCACGATCAATTTCACCGATCTGCTCGCCATGGTCACGGCCCCCGGGCAGGAGGTGCGCATCGCCGAGATCAATCCGGGCATCGCGGTGAACGACGGCGTCATCCACTACCATCTGGAGGCAGGCCAGGTTCTCGCGGTGGAGAGCGGGAAGTGGCCATTTGCGGGCGGCACGCTTACGCTGGAGCCGACGGTGATGGACTTCGGCCGGCCGGTCGAGCGGCGTATGCTGTTCCGGATTGACGGGCTCGACGCAGGCGTATTCCTCCAGCAACTTGAGTTCAAGAATCTCGATCTTACCGGCAAGTTCGACGGCGTCCTGCCGATCATCTTCAGCAACGAAGGCGGGCGGATCGAAGGCGGAGAGCTGCGCGTGCGCCCCGAAGGCGGGACATTGTCCTACGTCGGGGATGTCACGAATGCGGCGCTCGGGCCGATGGCGCGGATCGCCTTCGATGCACTAAAGTCCATGCGTTACAATCGGTTGGTGATCGACCTTAACGGATCTCTGGATGGCGAAGTGGTTAGCAAGGTCCGATTCGACGGAACGCAGAATCTCGACAGGAAGGCGGAAAAGCCCAAGGGGCTGATCGGTCGCTTCATCGCGCCGATCACGCGGCTGCCCTTCCGTTTCAACATCACGATCACCGCGCCCTTCCGCGGGCTGGTCAATTCGGCGCAGACCTTCGTCGATCCCGCTTCGGCGCTGCGCAACGTCGATATACGGCCGAATGCGCCGCCGCCGCCCAACCCTCTGCCGGATCCGCCTGCGGGTTCTGCTCCGGTTCCCATTCAGCCCCAGTAAAGCGAGCCCGTGCGATGAACGACTTCAGATTGACGGTGAACCGATGCGATGCGAGCTTCCGGCCATGAAGAGGGCGATCCTTTCGCTGGCTGCGCTTGCCCCGCTCGGCGGTTGCATCAACGTTACGGCGCCTGAAAAGCCGATCGAGATCAACCTCAACGTCAATGTGAAGCAGGAGGTGGTCGTCAAACTCCAGAAGGACGCAGACGACTTCATCGCCAACAACCCGGAGCTGTTTCCGCAATGAAGACGGTATCGAAGATTGTCGTGGGGCTGATGGCGATGGGAATTGCCATATCGCCCGTGCTCGCCGCCGAACCGGTGGTCGAAGCCGCGCTCTCCTCGGGTGCGATCGGCGAACAGTGGGATGGCTATCTCGGCTTCGTGAAGGCGCCGTCGCCCGACCTGAAGTCGGCGGTCGACGCGATCAACATCAAGCGGCGCGCGGGCTATACCAGCATCGCGGCACAGCGGAACGTGACGGTCGACCAGTTCGCCCAGACCACCGCCTGCTCGACGCTGCGTGGCGTGAAGCCGGGCCAGGCCTATAAGCTGCAGGACGGCGGATGGCGTACCCGCGCCGGGGAAAATATCGCACCCGATTATTGCGGTTGAGGATTTTTCTTTCCTCGTCATTGCGAGCGTAGCGAAGCAATCCATTCCGAAGTTCGGAGTGGATTGCCGCGTCGCCTTCGGCTCCTCGCAATGGCGAGGAGAGGGGGCTCAGCTTAAAACCCACTGTAACAACAATTGACTCACCCCACCCCCCTTCCTAAAGGGGCGACGCCTTGGCGGGATTGCTCGTCGGCATGGGCAAAACCGGACAAGGGTTAAGGCCATGACGAAGGATGATCCTGGGCAGGACTCGGCCAGCGGAGGGGACGATCGCCTGGCATCGCTCGATGAGCGATTGCAGGCGGCGCGTGACGCTGAAACGGTCAGGACGGCGCCGCAGCATGGGAAGCCCGAAAAGGGATATTCCCAAGGCAATCGCGTGCTTTCCGAACTGATCGCGGGTCCGGCTGGCGGTGCGTTGTTGGGCTGGCTTTTCGACCGCTGGCTCGGCACGTCGCCGGGGCTCCTATTGGTGATGATGACCCTCGGGATCGTGATCGCCTTCAGGAACATCATTCGGATTTCCAACGAGCGCCCGGAATAGCTTCCGGACGCTTTTGGCATAGACAGGGGTAGAGCGAGCGTGGCAGCCGAATCGGGCAAGATCGATCCGATGCACCAGTTCTTGATCGAACCGTTGTTCGGTCAGGATTGGCAGGTCGCTGGCCATAATATCGCCTTCACCAATTCGGCGCTGTGGATGGTGCTGACGCTGGGCGCGTTCTGGCTGTTCATGCTGGGCGGGATGAAGCGCGAGCTCGTCCCCGGCCGCTGGCAGGTGATGGTCGAAGGCGCGGTCGGCTTCATCGGTGATCTGATGAAGGCGAACATCGGGCCGGAAGGCAAGAAGTTCACCCCGTACGTCTTCTCGCTGTTCATGTTCATCCTGATCGCGAACCTGCTGGGCATGTTGCCGGTGGGCTTCGGCGGGGTGCACCCCTTCACGATCACCAGCCACCTGACCGTCACCGGCGTTCTGGCGGTGCTCAGCTTCGCGATCGTGCTGATCGTCGGCTTCGCACGGCACGGCTTTCACTTCTTCTCGCTGTTCATTCCGCATGGCACCCCCGGCTACATGGTGCCGCTGATCTTCTTCATCGAGCTGTTCTCCTTCATGATCCGTCCCTTCTCGCTGGGTCTGCGACTGTTCGTCGCGATGACCGCGGGCCACATCCTGATGAAGGTGCTGGCGGGCTTCGTGATCAACGGGATGAACGCCGGCGCGGGGATCGCGGCGATCGTCAGCCTGCCCAGCCTGATCCTGATGGTGGGTATCACCGTGCTGGAACTGCTGGTGTGCGCGATCCAGGCTTATGTGTTTGCGCTGCTGACGTCGCTCTATCTGAACGACGCGGTCAACCTGCACTGATTTTTCGTCAACTTATTCAACGTTTTAACTAGGGAGTTAATCATGGATCCTGTTGCAGCCAAGTATATCGGCGCTGGTCTCGCTGCCGTCGGTCTCGGTCTCGCCGCACTCGGCGTGGGCAACGTGTTCGCGCAGTTCCTGTCGTCGGCGCTCCGCAATCCGTCGGCCGCTGACAGCCAGCAGGGCCGTCTCTTCATCGGCTTCGCCGCCGCCGAGCTTCTCGGCCTGCTGGCGTTCGTTATCGCGATGATCCTGCTGTTCGTCGCCTAACAGACTGTCGCGGGGCCGGGCGACAAGCGTCCGGCCCCGTCTATATTGCCCTGACAGGGATTCTTCGATGCCTCAGATCGCACAAATCGCAGCGACCTATGCCTCGCAGATCTTCTGGCTGTTGATCGTTTTTGGCCTGATCTATTTCGTGATCGGGCGGGGAATGATGCCGAAGATCGAGGCGACCGTCGATGCGCGCGAGCGCAAGATCGCCGACGACCTCGCCGCCGCCCAGGCTGCCCATGCCCGCGCCGACGAGCTCGAAGCGGCGCATAGCGCGAAGGTGGAGGAGGCGAAGGCCGCCGTGCTCGCCGCCACTACCGAGGCCAAGAAGGCCGCTGGCCTGGAATCCGAAAAGAGCCTGAAGGCAGCCGATGCCGTGCTCGCCGAAAAGGCCGCCAAAGCCGAAGCCGCGTTGAACGCGGCCAAGACCGAAGCCCTGGGTTCCGTCGAGACGGTCGCCGCCGAAGTGGCGCAGGATCTCGTCGCCAAGGTTGCCGGCCTTACCATCGATGCGTCGGACGCCAAGAAGGCTGTCGGCGCCGTGATGGCAGCGTGAGGGAGATCCTGAAATGACCGCCCACACCGCCCACACGACGGCTCCCGCAGAGGAGCATCACGTCGATCCCACCGCGCTGGGCCTGAACGCCACGGCGTGGGTGTCGATCGCGATGCTGATCGTCATCCTGATCATGATCTGGAAGAAAGTGCCTGTCGTGATCGGCAACGCGCTCGACTCCAAAATCGCTGCGATCCGCGCCACGCTCGACGAAGCCACGCAGCTTCGTGCCGACGCCGAAAAGCTGAAGGCCGAATATGAGGCCAAGCAGAAGGCCGTCGACAGCGATACGGCTGAGATGATCGCGCATGCTAAGGCTGAAGCCGAAGCGATCGTCGCCCAGGCGCGCGTCGATGCGGCTGACCTGATCGAGCGCCGCGGCAAGATGGCCGAGGACAAGATCGCGGCTGCCGAGCGCTCCGCTATCGCCGAAGTTCGCACCCGCGCGGCTGATGCCGCGGCTGCAGCTGCTGCCAAGCTGATCGCCGAGCGTCATGACGCTGGCGCCGATAAGGTGCTTGTCGACAAGGCGATCGGTTCGCTGGGCCTGTCAGGCCGCGCCTGATCTGCTCGACTGACTAAGGAAAAGGGCCCGGGGTAACTCCCGGGCCTTTTTGTTTCTTTTCGTCATCGCGAGGAGCCACAGGCGACAAAGCAAGTACGGGCCTGGCTTCGCCAGCTCGCAATGACGAATGTTGGGGAATGAAAATGGGCCTGACGATCGCCACCGACGCTGACCTGCCCGAAGTCGTGGCGCTGGTGAACCTCGCCTATCGCGGTGGGGATCACGGTGGCTGGACCCGTGAGGATTATATCGGCGGCACGCGGACGACCGTGGCCGAACTGCGCGCGGACATTGCCGCCAAGCCCGATGCGCGGCTGATCCTGCTGCGCGAGGACGGCGTCCTACTCGGCACCGTGTGGATCGAGCCGGCGGGCGAAGGCGCCTGGTATCTGGGCTTGCTGACCGTCCAGCCAGATTTGCAGGCCGGCGGCATCGGCCGGCGGCTGCTGGAAGGCGCGGAGGACATGGCCCGATCGCTGGGCGGCGGGCGGATGCGAATGACGGTGGTCCACATTCGCGACACGCTGATCGCCTGGTATCACCGGCGCGGCTATGTGCTGACGGGTGAGACCTTGCCATTTCCCCATGGCGATCCGCCGCGGGACGATCTCAGCTTCGTGGTGCTTGAGAAGGCGCTTTAGCCACAAACTCTGTTGGGCGGGTCAACCCATCGGCCAGCGCTGGCGGCGCGCCTTGGCGGCGTTCAGCATGGCGGTGTAGGCATATTGGTCGATCGGGGTGAGGAACTCGGCGCCGATCCGGCCGCCCAGCGACCACACGACCTTTGCGGGAACATCGCCCAGACGCGGAAGCTGGAGCTTCACGATCGCGCCCTTTTCGGTCGATCCATATTCGCGGACCATGAAGCCCAGTGGCGAGACGTTGACCAGCAGCACGTCGGCCGCGCGATTCTGCGCGTCGATCATGCGGGTGGGCAGCGCAACCTCGTCGCGGGGTGCGCGGCGCAGCTCGGCGGCATCGATATCGGACTTTGGCACGGGCTGGGTCATTTCGGTCATGTCCTTGTGATAAAGACAAAATCGGGTCACCGAATTACCAAATGGTAAATCGTTACGCTTAGAACCGAGTTAATTTCGTCTTTCGTGACGGGCCGTTGGACCAACGTCGAAAACCGACGTCAGCGGGCGAGATCCGCCGGGGTCGTCGGCTCCGATATAATGGCTTCCATCCGCTTCCACCGCGCCTTTTCGGCGCGATTCAGGCTGGCGGTGACCATGTCCTGCCCCAGGCCGTAGTTAATGACGTAGCTACGGTAAGAATCGGTGAAGCTGAGGCTCTGTTTGGCCCGTTCGAGGCTGAGCAGCTGGTAATTCTGAATCAGGTCGATCGCCTTCGCGCGGTCGATCTTTCCGTCCAGATACATTTCGGCGATCGTAAGCCGCGCGCCGGCAAGCTTGTGGAGCAGGCCGAGCAAGCGATCGTACGGGGCGGCGGTTGCGGGATCGAGCCCGGCGAGGGGGTAGAGCTTGGCCGCTTCGAACGCGGTCTTCTCTGTGCCCGGAAAGGCGAGGTCGATCCCGGCGTTCGCCGATCCTTCGGCGATGAAGCTTTGCGGCGAATAGAGCGGATAGACGGTGAACTCGATCCAGCCCTTGGCGAGCGCGAGCTTCCGTTCGAGCAGCATGTTGAGCGCGTGATGCCCGGGGTAGCCTTCGTGGCACCCAAGGTCGATCGCGCGATCTATGCGCACTGGCAGGTCGGTGTTGACCTGGATCAGGCTGTGGGTGTCGCCCTTATACCAGTTGTAGCCGCTCCACGGCTTGCCGGTCACGAGCTCGAGATCGAACCGCTCCTGTGCGGGCAGCGCGATATGCGCGGCGGTGCGCGCACGGCATTCGGCGATCGCGGCACGCATGACGGGTTCGAGCCGGTCGGCGGGCACGACATAGCGATTCTGAAACGCGTCGACGCGTTGCCACAGCGGCCCATTGCCGGGCACGAGTTTCGCGATCTCCGCGATGACCGGGGCATAAGCCGACAGCGGCTCGAGCTTCGGGCGAACTGAAAACAGCCCCTCGGCCTCGTCGGCGAAGCTGAACTTGCGCCCGTTCTGCATCGCAAGCCGCGTAGTCGCGGCATGGGCTTGTCCCTTCAGGAAGGTCAGGCGACGGCGATCGTTGGCGCTGAGACCGGCCGGCTTCACCGCCGCGAGCTTCGTCTCGATCGCCTGCGCGCGGGCGAGCAGTTCCGCGGGCGTGCCGGGCTGCGCCTTCGCCTCTTCGGCCCAGATCTTCGGGCCATAATAAGCGTCGACATAGCCGGGCTCGCGCTCGCCGGCTTCGAGACTCAGGTGGACATAATCGGCCGCCAGCCCGTCGAGTGGGGAGGGCACGCGCTTGGCCGAAATGCTCAGCGCGGCAACCCCGATCAGGGTGAGCAGCCGAACCGCCGTCAAAGCGTCAGCACCCCATGTGCCTTCTTGCCCGCAGAAAGCTTCACGCCGTCGCCGACGACGGTGACGACCGCATTCTCGTCCGACACCTTTTCGCCGTCGACGCGTGCGCCGCCGCCCTTGATCAGGCGCTTGGCCTCACCCTTCGACGCGACGAGGCCGAGGTTGACGAGCGCGTCGAGGATGCCGATCGATCCTTCTGGCACCGCCAACGTCGGCAGATCCCCGCCGGCCGAGCCCTCTTCGAAGGTCCGTCGCGCGGTCTCGGCCGCAGCAGCCGCAGCTTCGGCGCCGCGGCACATCGTGGTCGCTTCGTTGGCGAGGACAATCTTCGCCTGGTTGATCTCCTGCCCGTCGAGCGCTTCCAGCCGCGCGATCTCGTCGAGCGGCAGGTCGGTGAACAGGCGCAGGAAGCGGCCGACATCCTTATCGTGGGTGTTCCGCCAGAACTGCCAATAATCGTAAGCGGGCAGCGCATCCTCGTTCAGCCACACCGCGCCCGACATCGTCTTGCCCATCTTGCCGCCATCGGCCGTGGTGATGAGCGGCGTGGTGATGCCATAGACCTCTGTCCCGTCCATGCGGCGGGCAAGCTCGATGCCGTTGACGATATTCCCCCACTGATCGGAGCCGCCCATCTGCAGGCGCACGTCCGCGCGGCGCGACAGCTCCATGAAGTCATAAGCTTGCAGGATCATGTAGTTGAATTCGAGGAAGCTCAGCGACTGTTCGCGATCGAGCCGCAGCTTCACCGAATCGAAGCTCAGCATACGGTTGATCGAGAAATGCTGCCCCACTTCGCGCAGGAAAGGGATATATTCGAGCTTGTCGAGCCAGTCGGCATTGTCGACCATCACCGCATCGGTGGGGCCATTCCCGAAGGTCAGGAACTTTTCGAACACGCGCTTGATCGACGCGACGTTGCCCGCGATGACGTCGTTGGTCATCAGCTTTCGCGCTTCGTCCTTGAAGCTCGGATCACCGATCTTGCCGGTGCCGCCGCCCATCAGGACGATCGGCTTGTGACCTGCCTGCTGAAGCCGGCGGAGCAGCATGATCTGCACCAGGCTGCCGACATGGAGCGAGGGCGCAGTCGGATCGAAGCCGATATACCCAGGGACGACGCCCTTGTTCGCAAGCGCATCGAGCGCGCCGGCATCGGTCACCTGGTGGATATAGCCCCGCGCATCGAGCAGGCGCAGCAGATCGGATGTGTAATCGGTCATAGCGCGCGGGCGATTAGCACGAATCGCCCGCGCGTCATCACTGCTTTCGCCCGTCAGGCGTGGGATAAAGCGCGGGTGGGTTCGGGCACTTCGGGCAGGGTGGCACGGGCTGCGGCGATGCCGGCCCCGACCACGATCGCATCCTCGACCAGCCCGGTGACCATCTGACTGCCCCGGCGCATGGCGATCATGCGCAGCGCGAATGTGGCGTAGGCGGAGAGCGCGGCGGTGGCGCCTGCGACGGCGGCTGCGGCGAAGCGTTCCTTGCGCGGCGACAGCGCCATGCCCGCCAGCGCGGCGTTGATGCTGCGGATCACCACGGCGGGCGGGATCGTCCGGTTCGGTGCGGTCTTCTGCTTGTCGCCGGCCAGTTCGTACGTCGCGGCCGCCGTGGCGCCGAGCGAGACCAGGGGATGCGCGAAGATGCGCAGCGCGCCATTGTCGGCGGGAAGGGTTCCGGTGCGCGCGGCATTGGCGACCACGGCGAGCGGGGTCATAGCGCGGGCGCCGCCGACGAGGCCGATCAGAAAAGCACGGAGCATAGGAATCCTTTCGATGTTCGTAGCGCTCAACGGATGGCGCGTGCTTTCGGTCCGGGTCTTCCATCGATCGGAGAGTTGGGGCAGTCGGAGGCCATGACGCTGTCGCTCATTCCCCATCCCGACTTTCCCGCCCACGCGATCGACGGGGTCGAAGTCGACATCCATCAGACAGACGACGACATGCTGCTAACCTACAGGGTCATCGGTGCCAGGCCGATGCGGCCCGAATGGGCGGTGGCGGAACGAGCCGACGGCCTTTGGCAAACCACCTGCTTCGAAGCCTTCATCCGGCCCGGAGACGGCCACAGCTATTTCGAGTTCAACTTCTCGCCTTCCACACGATGGGCAGCCTATGCGTTCGATCGCTATCGGGAAGGGATGCGTAACCTCGCCCTGCCAGTGGAGCCTTTTATTGAACGCACGGATGACGGCGTCGAAGTCGATCTCGACCTGTCCGTCATCCCGTATCTCCCCTGCGTCATGAGCGTGAGCGCCATCATCGAGGAAAAGGACGGCACCAAATCCTATTGGGCGCTCGCGCATCCGCCTGGAAAGCCCGACTTCCACGATCCGGCTTGCTTCGTCCTCGAACTCCCGGCACCTCGGCTTCCATGAACTTCGGTATCGACCGGCTCCTCGCCGACCCTACGCTCCGTAAACCGCTCGAGGGCAATCGCGTCTCCTTGCTCGCGCATCCCGCCTCGGTGACGGCGGACCTGACGCACAGCCTCGATGCGCTGGTTGCGGCGGGCATCAACATCTCGGCGGTTTTCGGGCCGCAGCATGGCGTGCGCGGCGACCTGCAGGACAATATGATGGAGTCGCCCGACTTCACCGATCCGACCTACGGCATGCCTGTGTTCAGCCTCTATGGTGAGGTACGACGGCCGACCGGCCAGTCAATGAACACGTTCGATGTGATGCTGGTCGATCTGCAGGACGTCGGCTGCCGTATCTACACCTTCGTCACGACGCTCCTCTACATCCTCGAAGCCGCTGCGATGCACGGCAAGAGCGTGTGGGTGCTCGATCGCCCCAATCCCGCGGGCCGCCCTGTCGAGGGGCTGACCCTGCGTCCAGGCTGGGAGAGTTTTGTCGGTGCAGGGCCGATGCCGATGCGGCACGGCATGACCTTGGGCGAGATGGGGCATTGGTTCATCCGCCACTTCAAGCTGGACGTCGATTATCGCGTGATCGCGATGGAGGGCTGGGCGCCCGAGGCTGCACCCTGCTTCGGTTGGCCGGTCGATCGTCCGTGGATCAATCCCAGCCCGAACGCCGCCAACGTCAACATGGCGCGGGCCTATGCGGGCACGGTGATGCTGGAGGGGACGACCCTGTCCGAAGCACGCGGCACCACCCGCCCGCTGGAAATGTTCGGCGCGCCCGATCTCGATGCCCGCGCTTTGATCGCCGAAATGCGCCGGATCGCGCCGCATTGGACCGAGGGCTGCACGTTGCGCGATGTCTGGTTTCAGCCGACCTTCCACAAGCATGTCGGGCAACTGTGCGCCGGCGTGTTCATCCACGCCGAGGGTGCGGCCTATGATCACGCCGCTTTCCGCCCGTGGCGGCTCCAGACGCTCGCGTTCAAGGCGATCCGGTCGCTGCAGCCCGATTACGATCTGTGGCGCGATTTCCCCTACGAATATGTGTTCGACAAGCTCGCGATCGACGTGATCAACGGCGGCCCCGCGCTGCGCGAATGGATCGACGATGCGGGTGCCGAACCGGGCGATCTCGACGCGCTGACCATTCCCGACGAGCAAGCGTGGATCCAGGAACGGCGCGAGCATTTGCTTTATTAACGCCATCCCTCACACCTCGTCATTGCGAGCGTGGCGAAGCAATCCAGGCCCGCATGTGAGAGGCTCGCGACCAACTCCAGTGCGGGCCTGGATTGCTTCGTTGCCTACGGCTCCTCGCAATGACGAGTGGATGTAAGCACTTTACAACTCCACATCCCTAACCCCATCCATATTTTCATCGCTACGCCTTTTTTGCCGCAGCGCACATGCATCCACCTCCGCTCTCCCGTTATCGGCTCTCGCAGTTCTTAAGCGTCCACGAGGATCCGATGACCTATCAAGACAAGATCGCGCACAACGCCCAACTCATCAGCGGCTTCGACGGCACCTGGGACGGGATCAGCGCCGAATCGGTCGCGCGGATGCAACTGCAGAACCGCTTCAAGACCGGCCTCGACATCGCGCGCTACACCGCGAAGATCATGCGCGAGGACATGGCCGCCTATGACCTGAACCCGGCCGACTACACCCAGTCGCTCGGCTGCTGGCACGGCTTCATCGGTCAGCAGAAGCTGATCAGCATCAAGAAGCATTTCGGCACCACCAAGCGCCGTTACCTCTATCTGTCGGGCTGGATGGTCGCCGCGCTCCGCTCGGACTTCGGCCCGCTGCCCGATCAGTCGATGCATGAGAAGACCAGCGTTCCCGCGCTGATCGAGGAGCTTTACACCTTCCTCAAGCAGGCCGATGCCCGCGAGCTGGGTGGCATGTTCCGCGAGCTCGACAAGGCGCGCGAGACCGGCAACGAGGTCGAGGCGCAGCGCCTGATCCACGCGATCGACAATTACGAAACGCATGTCGTGCCGATCATCGCCGATATCGATGCGGGCTTCGGCAATGCCGAGGCGACCTACCTCCTCGCCAAGAAGATGATCGAGGCGGGCGCCTGCGCGCTCCAGATCGAAAATCAGGTGTCGGACGAAAAGCAGTGCGGCCACCAGGACGGCAAGGTCACCGTGCCGCATGAGGACTTCCTCGCGAAGGTCCGCGCCTGCCGCTACGCTTTCCTGGAGATGGGCGTCGAGGACGGCATCATCGTCACGCGCACCGACTCGTTGGGGGCCGGCCTTACCAAGCAGATCGCGGTCAGCAACGAAGCCGGCGACATCGGCGACCAGTATAACAGCTTCCTCGATTGCGAAGAGATCGATCCGGCGACCGCGCGCAACGGCGACGTGATCCTCAACCGCAACGGCAAGCTGCTGCGCCCGAAGCGCCTGCCATCGAACCTGTTCCAGTTCCGCGAAGGCACTGGCGCCGATCGCTGCGTCCTTGATTGCATCACCTCGCTCCAGAACGGCGCGGACCTGCTCTGGATCGAGACCGAGAAGCCGCATATCGAGCAGATCGCGTCGATGGTGGATCGCATCCGCGAAGTGATCCCGAACGCCAAGCTGGTTTACAACAACTCGCCCTCGTTCAACTGGACGCTCAACTTCCGCCAGCAGGTGTTCGATGCCTGGGCCGAAGCGGGCAAGGATGTGTCGGCTTATGATCGTGCCCGCCTGATGTCGGTCGATTATGACGCGACCGATCTGGCGATCGAGGCCGACGAGAAGATCCGCACCTTCCAGAAGGATGCAGCGGCACGCGCCGGCATCTTCCACCACCTGATCACGCTGCCGACCTATCACACGGCCGCGCTGAGCACCGACAATCTCGCCAAGGAATATTTCGGCGACGCGGGCATGCTCGGCTACGTCAAGGGCGTGCAGCGCAAGGAAATCCGCGAAGGGATTGCCTGCGTGAAGCACCAGAACATGTCGGGCTCCGACATCGGCGACGATCACAAGGAATATTTCGCCGGTGAAGCCGCGCTCAAGGCCGGTGGCGCCCACAACACGATGAACCAGTTCGCGGCCTAAAAGCCGCAGCCTAGTTTCGCGGGCCTCGCCCGTGAAAATCCGGGAGCCTCATGGCCCGGGGGAGCAATCCTCCGGGCCATTTTTTTAATGCTGGTGCCGCAGGATCATCGCGACCCGCTCGTTGGCAGCGCGGCCGGCGGGGGTCTTGTTGTCGCCGATCGGATCGGCCCCGCCGCGACTGTGCGCAGTCAGGCGGCTCGATGCGATGCCGCCAGCGTGGAGCGCGTTGACGATCCAGTCGGCGCGCGCCTGCCCCAGTTTCAGGTCGGCGGCGGGATCGGCCGTCGCGGCGGTATAACCTATCACCTCCAGCGAAACGTTGGGATTGGCCTTGAGGATCGCGACCCCGCGCTCGATCCGCACTTTCGATTCCATCGTTGGTTCGATCGATCGACCGTCAAATTCGCGACCGCCCAGTTCAAAGCGACGCTCGGTGTCGTCGTCGGACGCAAGCCAGTCGACCATGTCGCGGCCAACCGACCCCTTGGGCGCGGTCAGCACCGATCCGTTGGGCAGCGCCACCACGGCAGAAAGATCGGCAGGCGGCGTCGTTTCCACCGCGGGCGTGTCGCTCCACGAATTGATCAGCATCACCAGCGCCACGACCAGCAATAGCGGCAGTGCGAATACGGCAAATCGCGCCATCGGAACCCCCATCCGCAGGCCCGCCGATCGCCCCGATCATCGCCTGTCCGCGACAATATGACCCAAAGTCGTCATTGCGAGAAGCCGCAGGCGACGAAGCAATCCAGGCCCGTAAAGGAGGGGTTCGCGACCTTCCCGGTGCGGGCCTGGATTGCTTCGCTACGCTCGCAATGACGAGTGGGAAGGCTAGGGCGCCTACTTCTTTCGCCCGAGCGAGCGCATCGCGTCGTCGAGGCCGCTCAGGGTCAGCGGGAACATGCGGTTGTCCATCAACTCGCGGATCATCCGGGTCGATTGCGACGAGGGCCAATAGCGTTCTTCGACCGGGTTGAGCCAAGCCGCGGACGAATAGACGTTGGTCAGCCGCTGGAGCCACAAAGCTCCCGGTTCCTCGTTCATGTGCTCGACCGATCCGCCCGCGTGCGAAATCTCGTACGGGCTCATCTGCGCGTCGCCCACCATCACCAGCTTATAATCGTGCCCGAACTTGTGGAGCACGTCCCAGGTCGGCGTTCGTTCGGCGAAGCGGCGGCGATTGTCCTTCCACAGCCCTTCGTAAACGCAATTGTGGAAGTAGAAGAATTCGAGATGCTTGAACTCGGTGGTGGCCGCCGAAAACAGCTCCTCGACCATCTTGATATAGGGATCCATCGATCCGCCGACATCGAGGAACAGCAGCAGCTTAACCGCATTGCGCCGTTCGGGCCGCATCTGGATATCCAGGAAGCCGCGCCGCGCGGTTCCGTCGATTGTGCCGTCGATGTCGAGTTCGTCTGCTGCGCCTTGTCGTGCGAAGCGGCGCAGGCGGCGCAGCGCGACCTTGATGTTGCGCGTGCCCAGTTCGACGTCGTTATCGAGATTCTTGAACTCGCGCTTTTCCCAGACCTTGATCGCGCGCTTGTGCTTGCTCTCGCCGCCGATGCGCACGCCTTCGGGATTGTAGCCGTTATTGCCGAAGGGGGAGGTGCCGCCGGTGCCGATCCACTTGTTGCCGCCTTCGTGCCGACCCTGCTGCTCCTCAAGCCGCTTCTTGAGCGTCTCCATGATCTCGTCCCAGTCGCCCAGCGACTTGATCTCTTCCATCTGTTCGGGCGTCAGGAATTTCTCGGCAACGGCTTTCAGCCAATCCTCGGGCAGTTCGGTCGCTTCGCCCGATTCGTCGAGCAAGCCCTTGAAGACTTTGGCGAACACTCGGTCGAACCGGTCGAGCAGCCCCTCGTCCTTCACATAGGTGGCGCGGGCCAGATAGTAGAATTCCTCGGGGCTCCACCCGATCACGTCGCGGTCCATCGCCTCAAGCAGCGTCAGATGCTCCTTGAGGCTCGCGGGAATACCCGCGCTGCGCAATTCGTCGAGGAAGGCGAAGAACATCAGCTATGCCTACCATCATGGTGGCGCGTCCACCACAGCGCAGCCAGGCTGACGATGGCGGAGGCCGACAGGTAATAGCCGACATAGGAAAGGCCGCCGCGCTCGGCCAGATATTGTGCCACGGCGGGAACGGGCGCGGCGCCAAGGATGCCGGCGATGTTGAAGGTCATCGACGCACCGGTATAGCGGACCCGCGGCGGGAACAGCGAGGGCAGGAAGGCGCCCAGCGGTCCGTACACGAACCCCATCATGAACAGCGCCAGCGCAAGCCACACGAAGATCGGCGTGAGATGCCCGCCTGCGAAGAGGGGGCCGAGCAGCGCCCCGGTCGCGATCGTGCCGATGCAGCCCGCAATCAGCACGTAGCGCGGGCTCTTCACGTCGGACCACCAGCCCGCCAGCATGATGCCCGCGGCCATGAACAGGATCGTGACAAGCTGCACGCCCAGGAAGGTCTCCTTGGGAATGCCCAGATTCTTGGTCGCGTAACCGAGTGCAAAGGCGGTCGCTAGATAATAGGTCGCAAAGCACGCGACCGCGGCGAAGGTGCCCGCGACCGTCGGCACCATATGTTCGCGAAACAGTTCGGCGATCGGCACCTTAGCGGGCTCCGCCTCTTCCAGCGCGGCCTTGAACGCGGGCGTCTCGGTCAGCTTCAGCCGCACCCACAGCCCGACCCCGACCAATACGGCCGAACCCAGGAAGGGCAGGCGCCACCCCCACGCCATGAACTGCTCCTGCGTCATGGCGACACCCAGGATCAGGAACAGGCCGTTCGCCGCGATGAAGCCGACGGGTGCGCCGAGCTGCGGAAACATGCCGTAGCGCCCGCGCTTGTTCGGCGGCGCATTCTCGACCGCGAGCAGGGCCGCACCGCCCCATTCGCCGCCAAGGCCGAAGCCCTGTCCGAAGCGTAGCAGCGCGAGCAGGAAGGCGCCGAGCCAGCCGGCGGCTTCGTAGGAGGGGAGAAAGGCGATCAGAAGGGTCGATCCACCCATCACCATCAGTGACGCGACCAGAGTCGACTTGCGCCCGATCCGGTCGCCGAAATGACCGAACGCCCACGCGCCAAGCGGCCGCGACAGGAAGGCGAGGCCGAGCAGAGTGTAGGACCAGATAAGCTGGGTCGAGGGCGCGAAGCCGCCGAAGAAGGTCGGCCCGAACACCAGGCTGGCTGCGGTCGCGAAGATATAGAAGTCGTAGAATTCGACCGACGTGCCCGTCAGGCTCGCCAGCAATATGCGCCGTGGCGACGGCGGCGCGATGGTGTCGGTCATATATCCCCTCCGTATCGCGCCGGATTGGCGCGCGCAGGGGCGGGGGTCAAGGTCGGCGAACGACCTCGCCGCTCGTCATTGCGAGGAGCCGTAAGTGTCGAAGCAATCCATCCCGCAGATCGGAGTGGATTGCTTCGCTACGCTCGCAATGACGAGTTAGGACGATGCCGTCTTAGCGGCAGCGGGCCTCGCCGCGGTCAATCGACCGACCGAGAAGGCCGCCGCCTGCCGCACCGAGCACCGTACCCAACAGCGACGAGCGACCGTTGTCGAGCGCGTTGCCGAGAACACCGCCGGCGAGTGCACCGACGATCAGGCCGGTCGTTCCGTCCTTGCGCCGGCAATAATACCGGCCGTCGTCTCCGCGATAGACGCGATCGTTGCGACTTAGGCGGCGCTCACGATAGCGGCGATCGTCGCGATAATAGCGCGATGCATCATAGTGATCGCCATTGCGACGGTCATAGCGGTTCCAGTCATATTGCCGGCCGTTGCGCCATTCGTCGCGGCGATCGTTGCCGCGACGGTCGTCGCGCCAGTCCCGACGGTCCTGCGCGAGGGCGGGATCGGCGGCCACCAGGACGGGTGCAGCCGTCATCGCCATCATCGCGGCGAGAATAAATTTACGCATGATTCTTTCTCCGTCGGGTTGGACGAAGCGAGAACCATGAAGTGTCCACTAGGTTGCATTAAGGAAAAATTACGGATCATTCAGCTGTTTGAAAGCAACGCCTCGCACGCGATGCCCGGTTTTCCGCGTCAAGCGAAACATCTGGAGAAAAGGGAATTTTCTCTCTTGCGTGCCGCGGTGGATGAGGCACTATAGGTGGGGTCGGCATACAGGGGCTGACGCAAATTGTGGTGGTTCGACTGGGAAGGGCGGGGGCCCTCACGAATCGCTGCAACGAGCCGGGACATCGTCGGATTTGCCGACGGGCGGGGTGAAATCCGTCCGGGAAGCACTATCTATGTGCCAATGCCCTTGATATGAACGTAACAGGAACAAAGCCCCGCGAGCGGTGGTGTGGACGGAGTAAGGGCGGTGGATCTTTCTGGCAGCAGCGAAGTGAGCTCGAACGACGTGGCGACGATGGTGGAAGCGGCCGTGAAGGCGGCCAAGAAGGATGCGATGGATTCGACGACGATCCTGCCGCAGCCTTATCCTGTCGAGGTCGATCATGGTCGCGACGCGCTCCTCACCGATTTCGGCAAGGAGACGCTGAAGGACCGCTACCTCCTGCCCGGCGAGAGCTATCAGGACCTCTTCGTCCGCGTCGCATCGGCCTATGCCGATGATCAGGCGCACGCCCAGCGGCTCTACGATTATATCTCGAAGCTGTGGTTCATGCCGGCCACCCCGGTGCTGTCGAACGGCGGCACGGGCCGTGGCCTCCCGATCAGCTGCTATCTCAACTCGGTCGACGACAGCCTGGAAGGCATCGTCAACACGTGGAACGAGAATGTGTGGCTGGCCGCGCGCGGCGGCGGCATCGGCACCTATTGGGGTTCAGTGCGCGGCATCGGTGAACCGGTCGGCCTCAACGGCAAGACGTCGGGCATCATCCCCTTCGTCCGCGTGATGGACTCGCTGACGCTCGCGATCTCGCAGGGTTCGCTGCGTCGCGGTTCGGCCGCCTGCTATCTCGACGTCTCGCATCCGGAGATCGAGGAGTTCCTCGAAATCCGTAAGCCTTCGGGCGACTTCAACCGCAAGGCGCTCAACCTGCACCATGGCGTGCTGCTGACCGACGCCTTCATGGAAGCGGTGCGCGACGGCGCGGAATGGGAGCTCAAGAGTCCCAAGGATGGCTCCAAGCGCGGCTCGGTCGATGCGCGCGCGCTGTTCCAGAAGCTGGTCGAGACCCGACTGGCGACCGGCGAGCCGTATATCGTGTTCAACGACACCGTGAACCGCACGATGCCCAAGCATCACCGCGATCTGGGCCTCAAGGTCTCGACCTCGAACCTGTGTTCGGAAATCACGCTGCCCACCGGCCGCGACCATCTGGGCATGGATCGCACCGCGGTCTGCTGCCTGTCCTCGCTCAACCTCGAAACGTGGGACGAGTGGAACGGCGACAAGATGTTCATCGAGGACGTCATGCGCTTCCTCGACAACGTCCTGCAGGACTATATCGATCGCGCGCCGGACGAGATGGCGCGCGCCAAATATAGCGCCAGCCGCGAGCGTTCGGTCGGTCTGGGTGTCATGGGTTTCCACAGCTTCCTCCAGGCGCGCGGCCTCGGCTTCGAAGGCGCGATGGCGAAGAGCTGGAATCTCAAGATTTTCAAGCATGTGAACGCCGGTGTTAACGAGGCGTCGATGCTGCTGGCGACCGAGCGTGGCCCGTGCCCCGACGCGGCCGATCAGGGTGTGATGGAGCGTTTCAGCTGCAAGATGGCGATCGCGCCGACCGCTTCGATCAGCATCATCTGCGGCGGCACCTCGGCCTGCATCGAGCCGATCCCCGCCAACGTCTATACCCACAAGACGCTGTCGGGCAGCTTCTCGATCAAGAACGTCTATCTGGAAAAACTGCTCGCGACCAAATCCAAGGATTCGGACGCGGTGTGGAACTCGATCCTCGAAAAGGGCGGTTCGGTCCAGCATCTCGACTTCCTGACCCCGGAAGAAAAGGACGTGTTCAAGACCAGCTTCGAGATCGACCAGCGCTGGCTGATCGAGCTTGCGGCCGATCGCACGCCCTATATCGATCAGGCGCAGTCGCTGAACCTGTTCATCCCGGCCGATGTCGAAAAGTGGGATCTGCTGATGCTCCACTTCCGCGCGTGGGAACTGGGCATCAAGTCGCTTTACTATCTGCGGTCCAAGTCGATCCAGCGCGCGGGCTTCGCCGGCGGGGTCGAGGCCGACAACACGATCGACCTTCGCCAGATCGAGGTCGAGGTGAAGGATTACGACGAATGTCTGGCCTGCCAGTAAGAGGCTGACGTGGACGACCTCAACATCCCCCTGATCATCGCGGGCGTGACCGTGCTGGTGGGCCTGCTGTGCCTTGGCCTCGCGTTCGTCGCGTTCGGCAAGGCGCGCAAGGCCGCTCGCGCGCCGGCGGGCGCGGTGCTGGGTGAGGGCGAGGAAACCCCGGCCCAGCTTCGCGCCTTCGGCGCCCGCAATCTCCTGTCGGCAGCGGTCATGTTCGCGCTCGCCGTCGTCATCATCCTGTTCAGCTGAACGGAAGGTTCACTCCCATGCCGCTCCTCTCCGCATCGCGCGCCTACAAGCCCTTCGAATATCCGTGGGCCTTCGAATATTGGAAGCGCCAGCAGCAGCTCCACTGGCTGCCCGAGGAAGTGCCGCTGGGCGAGGATTGCCGCGATTGGGCGCAGAAGCTCACCGATCATGAGCGCAATCTGCTGACCCAGATCTTCCGCTTCTTCACGCAGGCCGATGTCGAGGTGCAGGATTGCTACCACGACAAATATGGCCGCGTGTTCAAGCCGACCGAAGTCAAGATGATGCTGACCGCGTTCAGCAACATGGAGACGGTCCATATCGCCGCCTACAGCCACCTGCTCGACACGATCGGCATGCCCGAGACCGAGTACAGCGCGTTCCTTCAGTATAAGGAAATGCGCGACAAGCACGATTATCTGCAGCAGTTCGGCGTCGACAGCGATGAGGATATCGCCCGCACCCTCGCCATGTTCGGCGGCTTCACCGAAGGGCTTCAGCTGTTCGCGTCGTTCGCGATGCTGATGAACTTCCCGCGCTTCAACAAGATGAAGGGCATGGGGCAGATCGTCACCTGGTCGATCCGCGACGAGACGCTCCACTGCGAAGGCATCATCCGCCTGTTCCACGCCTTCGTGAAAGAGCGCAACTGCCTGACCCCGTCGGTCAAGGAAGACATTCTCGACATGTGCCAGAAGACGGTGAGGATCGAGGACGCCTTCATCGATCTCGTGTTCGAAATGGGCCCGGTCAACGGCATGACGCCCAAGGACATCAAGAAATATGTCCGCTACATCGCCGACTGGCGCCTGGGCCAGCTGGGCCTCAAGCCGATCTACATGATCGAGGAGCATCCGCTCCCCTGGCTCGCCCCGCTGCTCAACGGCGTCGAGCACGCCAACTTCTTCGAAACCCGCGCGACCGAATATTCGAAGGCCGCGACCCGCGGCCAGTGGTCCGACGTGTGGGACGCCTTCGACCGCCGCAAGACCGCCAAGACGGTCCCCGCCGCGAACGAGGACGTTATCGAGGCCGGCCTGTTCGGGGACGGCGTCGCGGCGGAGTAAGCTCAAGCATCCCGAGGCTATAGACAAATCGAAGTATTTTCTGTATAGGGGTTTCAACGCAAAGAGCCGCGGACTTCGTCCGCGGCTCTTTTTTTGCGCGTTTGAGCAGGAGCCCACAGATGATTGCTGCGAACTATGATCTGATGAAGGATATTGAAGCACGCTATCGGGAAGCTAGCGGCTTGGGGTCGCGTGATCATTACAGCATATTTTACGGCCCTCTGAACAAGAGTCCAATCCTCATGATCAACGCAAATCCTGGTGGATCACCGGCAAACTATCAAGTTGTAGACGTGCTGAACGGGCAACACGAATATATCGAAGGTCGCAATAGTGGCCCCACGACTAGGAACGGTGCTGAGATATTGACCGCCGCAATGGGGATTTCGACATTAGACGACATTCGCAAGGTGCAGGTTCTAAATCGCTTTTTCCGCCGTTCGCCTATGCGACCCAGCGCGGCGAACGAGGCGATGTATATGCAGGAGGCTAAGCCATTCCTGCGCGAACTCATTCAGTTCATTGAACCGGAGGTGATGATCTTTGGGGGCGACGCCGGGGTTGGATTGTTTGCCAAAGCGCATGCTGCGCACATGACAGGTGGGGCCGCTCTCATGGGTCCAAACGGCCGCTCTGAGGCGGTGTACTTGCGCGAATATAAACTCGTAATTCCCGGTTATCGACCTGTGGTCGCGTTCGGGATTTATCATCCGAGCAAGTTGAATGGATATTTCCGAGCAAATGCGATTCCGATGTTGAAAGGCAGGCTTTCTGAATTGGGGCTCGTCTGAGAGTTTAGGGTCGACACATCCCCGTCACGTTACGTCCGCATAGCCCGCGCATTCCCGCATTCGGAGTGCTCGCTTGACCTATTTCATCACCCGTCGCGGCCTGCTGGTCGGTGCGGCGGCCGCCACCGCGGCGGCGCCCGCGATCCTCAAGGCGCAGATGCTGTTTCGGGATTATCCCTTCCGACTGGGCGTGGCGGCCGGGGAGCCGGCGGCGGATGGGTTCGTGATCTGGACGCGGCTCGCGCCCGATCCGCTCGATCGCCATGGCGGCATGCCGATGGCGAAGGTCGACGTCGACTGGGAGGTCGCGGCCGACGACGGCTTCAAGCAGATCGTCCAGAAGGGCACCGCCGCCACGCGGCCCGAAATCGGCCATTCGGTCCATGTCGAGCTTGCCGGCCTCCAGCCCGCGCGGCCCTATTTTTATCGCTTCAAGATTGGTCGCGAGGTCAGCCCGATCGGCCGCGCGAAGACGCTCCCCGCCATCGGCGCGCGCACCGATCGCATGCGCTTCGCGGTCGCGGGCTGTCAGGCGTGGGAGGACGGCCTCTACACGGCCTATGCCGACATCGCCGATCAGGAGATCGACTTCCTCTACCATTATGGCGACTATATCTACGAAGGCCGCCGCAAGCTGATGAGCAAGCCCGGCCATGACGGCCGATCGATCCCGGTCGTGCGCGATCACCTTAGCGACGAACTCTACAGCCTCGACGATTATCGCCTGCGCTACGCCCAGTACCGGATGGATCCGAACCTGCAGGCAGCGCACCGCGCCGCCGCCTGGTTCGCGACCTTCGACGATCACGAAGTCTCGAACGATTGGGTCGGCGATCACAGTGCGCAAGGCACCCCGCCCGAACTGTTCCTGCTCCGCCGGCAGGCCGCGTTTCAGGCCTATTACGAATATATGCCGCTGCGCCGCGCCTCGATCCCGATGGGCGCGTCGATCCAGGCCTATCGCCGCGCGCGCTTCGGCGATCTGGCCGACATCCACCTGCTCGACACCCGCCAATTCCGCACGTCCCGGCCGTGCGGCGCAAACTTCACGGCGGAATGCGACGACGTGCGCGATCCGAAGGCGCAGGTGCTGGGATCGGCGCAGGAGGCGTGGCTGACGAGCGAATTGCGTCAGAAGGCCGGCCGCTGGAATGTGCTGGCGCAACAGGTGATGATGATGAACCTTGCACGCGATCGGGACGGCGCGGCGGGGCCGAAACCGACGCGTAACTTCGACAGCTGGGCCGGCTATCTCGCCCCGCGCGATCGGCTGCTTCGCAATCTCGAGGGCCTCGGCAATGTCGTCGTCCTCACCGGCGACGAGCATCAGAATTTCGCGGGCGAACTCGCGCCCGGTGACGGCACTGGCAAGCCGGTCGCGGTCGAGTTCGTCTCCACATCGATCAGCTCGGGCGGATCGGGCAGCGATGAACGCTACGATCAGGCGCAGGTAATGGCCGCCAACCCGATGCTGAAGTTCAAGCAGGACCAGCGCGGCTATCTGCTGTGCGACGTCGCGCCCGATCTGTGGACCAGCCGCTTCCGCACCGTCGACAAGGTCCACGAACCCGGCGGCGTGGTCAGCACCCGCGCGACCTTCGCGGTCGAATGCGGCAATCCGAAGCTTGTCAGCGCTTAGTCCATATTCTCGTCATTGCGAGCGGAGCGAAGCAATCCAGGCCCGCATGAGAGTAGGTCGTGACCATCTCGAATGCGGGCCTGGATTGCTTCGTAGCCTGCGGCTCCTCGCAATGACGAAGTTTACGCCGCCATCCACTCCTTGAGCGCTTCGCCCGCACGCTCCGCGTACATTGCCTTGCGGTCGCTCTTGCTCTTGCGGCCGCCCTTGGCGTCGACGAGCGGAGGGAAGAGGCCGAAATTGACGTTCATCGGCTGATAGGATTCGATCTCCGCCCCGCCGGTGATGTGGCCCAGCAGCGCGCCCAAAGCGGTCGTGGGGGGCGGAGGCGCCATTTCGGTGCCCAGGATCTCGGCGGCGGCGAAGCGGCCTGCGAGCAGGCCGATCGCGGCGCTTTCGACATAGCCTTCGCAGCCCGTAATCTGTCCCGCAAAGCGGATGTTCGGCCGCGACTTGAGCCGCAGCGTCCCGTCCAGCAGGCGCGGCGACTGGATGAAGGTGTTGCGATGCAGCCCGCCCAGCCGCGCGAACTCGGCATTTTCCAGGCCGGGGATCGTGCGGAAGATGCGCACCTGCTCGCCATGCTTCAACTTGGTCTGGAAGCCCACGATGTTCCACAGCGTGCCCAGTGCATTGTCCTGCCGCAGCTGGACGACCGCATAGGGCCAGCGCCCTGTCTTCGGATTATCCAGCCCCACCGGCTTCATCGGGCCATAACGCAGCGTATCCACGCCCCGCTCGGCCATCACCTCGATCGGCATGCAGCCGTCGAAATAGGGCGTGTTCTTCTCCCACTCCTTGAACTCGCCCTTTTCGCCGTCGATCAGGGCCTGGTGGAAGGCGAGGTACTGCTCCTTCGTCATCGGGCAGTTGATGTAATCCTTGGTCTCGCCCTTGTCCCAGCGTGAGGCCATCCACGCGACGTCCATGTCGATCGAGTGGTGATGGACGATCGGCGCGATCGCATCGAAGAAGGCGAGCGCGTCCGCGCCGGTCGCGTCGCCGATCTGGCCGGCCAGCTTTTCGCCGGTCAGCGGCCCGGTTGCGATGATCACGCGGCCATCGGGCAGCGCGTCGATCCGCTCGCGCACCAGTTCGATGTTGGGATGGTTCGCGATCGCCTCCGTCACGCCCTCGGCATAGCCTTCGCGGTCGACCGCGAGCGCGGAGCCGGCGGGTACGCGGTGCTTGTCGGCCTTTGCCATGATCAGCGATCCCAGCGCCCGCATTTCCCGGTGCAGCAGCCCCACCGCATTGCCCGGATCGTCCGACCGGAAGCTGTTCGAACAGACGAGCTCGGCCAGGCTGTCGGTCTGATGGGCCGGGGTGGCCTCGATCCCGCGCATCTCGGACAGGCGAACCTTGATACCTGCTTCGGCGAGCTGCCACGCGGCTTCCGATCCGGCGAGGCCGCCGCCAATGATGTGAACCTGATATGTCATGGGGAGGGGGCTTTAGAGGCTTTCGGCACGGGGGGGAACCTGTCGCCCCAATCGATTGGAAATGCGACGGCTCGACCAAAGTCTAAGGCGCCGATCACGGCTTTCTTAACCATTTGTGCGCCATGCCGCACTTCATGATCAGCGCCGAAACCGTCTTGAGCAAAATCGGGATTCTCACCGGTGATGTGGCGCGCGCCGACGAACTGGGTGACCTTGATCTGATCCGTATCAACGGGATCAGGCTGCTATCGGCCTGCGGCTGGGCCAGCCTGCTGGTGATGGCGATCTGTGGCTTGATCATCGGCGCGGACGATCTGACGATCGCGGTGCTGATGGGGGTGGCGATCAACATCGTCCCCACGCGCTGCGCGCTGCAGGGCCGGCATGATCTGCCCGCGATGCTCAGCGTCGCGATGATGATCGCGTTGCACCCTGCGCTCTTTCTCTACGTGTTCACCGGCCATCCGTGGCAGATGGACCTCCACATGTATTTCTTCGTCGGCCTCGGTGCGCTTATCGTGCTGTGCGACTGGCGGCCTCTGGTGTTGGCGGGCGCGATCATCACCGTTCATCACCTGACGTTCGAGATCGTCCGGCCCGATTGGGTCTTTTTGAGCAACGACGACAGCGAGATCGGCCGCGTGCTGATGCACGGTGCCGTCGTGCTGCTGCAATGCGCCTTCCTCGGCTTCGCCGCCGAACGTCTCGCCAGATTGCTGCGCGCGCAGCAGGCCGCGCGTGCTCACGCCCAGCATCTGCTGATCGAAAGCCAGGAGGCGACCGAACGTGCGCTCAAGGCCCGCGCTTATGCCGAACAGGCTTATGCCGCGCAGGTCGATGCCGAACGGATTGCCGATCGTGAACGCCGCGCGCGGCTCGATGAACAACGGGCCGCCGATGGGCAGCGGCGGATCACGATGCTCGAACTGGCCGATCGCTTCGAACATTCGGTCGCGGGCGTGGTCCGCTCGGTCCTGTCCTCCTCAGGCGAGCTCGAAGGCTCGTCGCGTGAGTTGAACGCGCTTGCGGTCGAAGCCAGCCGCAAGGCGGGCGACGTCGCCGCGACCGCCCACGCCGTCACCGAACGATCGCGTGAAGTGGCGGCGGATATGAGCACGGTAGCGCAGTCGGTCGCGCGCATCGCCAGTCAGGTCAACGAACAGGGCGCGCTCACCGCGGTCGCGCAGCGCAGCTCCGAACTGGGCGACGATTCGCTCGCGGCGCTGGCGGAGCGGACCACCGACATCGTCGGTTTCGCCGACATCATCGCCGACATCGCGTCGCGCACCAATCTGCTCGCGCTTAACGCCTCGATCGAGGCCGCGCGCGCGGGGGAGGCGGGGCGCGGCTTCGCTGTGGTCGCGGACGAAGTGAAATTGCTTTCGCGCCAGGCCAAGGATGCTACCGGCAAGATCACCGCGCTGGTCGCGACAGTCGACGAACGCGCAAGCGCGGTCGAAGGCGCGCTGGCTGAGGTGGCCGACGTGGTCGGTTCGCTCGGCGTGACCTCCGATCGCATCGTGGCCGAGATCGCCGAGCAGCTTGCCGTGTCGAACAGCGTCGGCGGCCATGCCGATGGCACGGCGCAGGATGCCGCCGACATGGCAGGCCGGATGAGCGAAGTCGCCTACGCCGCCGACGCCGCCGGGGCACTGTCGGGCAATGTCCAGAGTGCTGCGACCCGCCTGTCGGCCGACGCATTGAGCCTCAAGGCCGCGACCGAGACCTTTGTCGCCCAGCTTCGCGCGGCCTGATCCTGATAATCCTCCCCCTGGCGGGAAGGATTTGAACTACCGGATCGGTCGGTTAAACCCGCCCCCATGACGGGCTTCAAAGATCACTTTTCGGGTCACGCTGCGGCCTATGCGACGCACCGCCCAACCTATCCCGCAGCGCTTGCCGATTGGCTGGCCGAACAGACACCCGCGCGCGAAACCGCGCTCGATTGCGGGTGTGGCAACGGACAATTGTCGATCCTGCTCGCCGATCGCTTCGAGCGTGTTGTGGCGACCGATGCGAGCGCGCAGCAGATCGCGAGCGCGGTTGCGCATCCCCGCGTCGATTATCGCGTCGCTCCGGCTGAGGCGAGCAGGCTGCCTGATGCCAGCGTCGATCTGATTACCGTCGCACAGGCCGCTCACTGGTTCGATCTCGACACCTTCTATGCGGAGGTGCTGCGCGTGGCGCGGCCGGGGGCGGTACTGGCGCTCATCACTTATGTGAACGTCATCACCGACGCGCCCATCAGCGCGGTGGTCGATCGTTTCTATGGCCCGATCCTCGACGATTACTGGCAACCCGAACGGCGCCATGTGGAGGCGGGTTATCAGGATCTGCCCTTTCCCTTCGAGGAATATGATCCGCCCAAGCTCGCGATCGAGCTCGACTGGAACCTCGCGGGCCTCATCGGCTACATCGAAAGCTGGTCGGCGACCAAGGCGTTCGAGCGCGCCGGGCATGGCGATCGGATCGAGCAGTTTCGCCGCGATGTCGCCGCCGTCTGGGGCAATCCGAACCACACCCGCCACATGCACTGGCCGCTGCTGATGCGGGTCGGCCGGGTCGCCTAAGCGCGATCGTCGAAATACAGCTTCACGACATGCTTCGGCCGCAGCGTCAGGCGGCTGATCGGCTCGGGCTTGGGCGCATCCGGATAGCGCAGGCGGAAGGCGCGGATCACCGAGGCGAGCGTCAATATCCCCTCCTGCTGTGCGAAGCCCGCGCCGATGCAGATGCGTGGCCCCTTGCCGAACGGCATGTAGGCGCGCTTGGCGGCCTCGGCTTCCGTCGGATCGTCGAAGCGATTGGGGGCGAAGGCGTGCGGGCACTTCCAATTGTCACGGTTGCGCTGGATCAGCCAGGGGGAGACGACCAGCATCGCGCCCTTCTGCAGCAGCTTGTCGCGCATCGTCGTCGGCTGTGTCACTTCGCGCACGAAGAAGCTGACCGGCGGATAGAGGCGCAGTGTCTCCTTGAAGAGGTTGCGCACCCCATCCAGTCCGCGCAGATGCTCGAAGCCCAGCGGCGCATCCCCCGCCACGCGCTCGATCTCGGCCGCCAGCGCCTCCTGAAGATGCGGGCATTCGGACAGCAGGTAGAGCGCCCACGTCATCGTGCTCGCCGCCGTCTCATGCCCCGCCAGGAAGATGGTGGAGACCTGCTCCATGATCTGTTCGTAGGTGAAGGGCGCGTCCGTCACGGGATGTCGCGCCTGCATCAGCGACTGGAGGATGTCCTTCTGCTGTTCGCCCGTGCCGGCATGAAAGGCGTCGTGTCGCGCCTTCACGATGGGGCCGAACACCGCATGGATATCGGCCGCCGCCTTTTTCGCGCGCCGCCGATATCCGAAACTCGGCAGGCCATAGAGCCGCAGCATCGCGCCTGGCTGAATATTCTCCTGATAGCGATGGAAGGCGCGGTAGATCGCGTCCGCGCTCGCCCCGTCCAGCTTCACCGAAAAGATCGTGCGATAGATGATGTCGGCCGCGACATGCGTCATCAGCGGATCGACGCCGATCGGCTTGCTGCGATCGAGCGCGGTGATCTGCGCCATGAGATCGTCGACCGCGCCCTGCATCGCGGGATAGACGCGCTTCAGATTGGTGTGCGCGAAGGCGGGGTTCACCATCGCACGCTGCTGTTCCCAATCCTCACCATTGGCCGAAAAGACGCTGTTGCCGATCAATGGGTCGAGCAGGTCGTTCAGGAACGGATGCTTGGGAAACACCTTCTCGCGATCGTCCATCACCCGATCGACGACCTCGAGATCGTTGGCGATGTAGAAATCGAGCCGGGGCAACCGAATCTCGCCCATCTTCATCGTGTAGCTCTTGTCGAACAGCGTGTGGATCCAGCTGCTCCAGCCGGTCAGGAACCGTTTGAACAGCGAGGCCTTGCTCTTGTGCGGAACGGGGTAGGGCGGCGTGAAGATCGGCGCGTCGCCATTATGCACAGGACATTGATCAGCCATTTTCGGCCTCGAACGCGGCGATCGACTGCGCTAGGGGGCGGGCGCCCGATGCCAGCGCGATATAATCGAGCGGGGACAGGCGATCGAACGTCCGTAGATAATCGAAGTGCGTCTCATATTTGTTGCGGCGGCGCGCCTGATAGGTGGCGGGGTCGCAATATTTGAACCAGCGCGGGCTCGTCTGGAACAAGCGGGCGCGGCGTGGTTCGCGGGTGCTGATGCACGGATCGATGCCGGCGATGCACGCGCCGTCGGTGATCGATCCGATGTCGAGCCAGCGGAAATCGCCCCGGCCGACCTGCGCGAGCATATCGTGGAAGCGATGGCTGTCCTTGCGGTTGCCGATCAGCGCGATGCACGATCCCAAAGTCACGAAGCCGAAGCGATCGGGCAGGGTGCCGCCAAAGCGATCGAGCAGCCGCGCCATCATCGGCACGCCCATGATCGATCCGTTGCTGTGGGTGACGAACAGGATTTCGTCCCAATCCTCATCGAAGCTTGCGGCGATCTGATTGGCGAAGTCGTTCATCCGCGCCTCGACGTCGGGCGGCAGCCGATCGTTGGCCAGCGTATCGTTGAAGATGATGAAGCGCAGCAGCCAGAAGCCCTGAATCTTCTTTACGATGAACATCGACACCGCGACCGCCACGATCGCCGTCATCGCCAATCCCCAACCCCAGCCGAGCAGCGCGATCGCCGGCAGGCACAGCAGCAGCCCCAGCAGGATTGGCAGCGCGATCGCCGACACGCCCGGATAATAGAAGGCGAAGCGCACGCCGAACGGAAACGTCTTTACGATCGGCCAGTCTAGCAGCCGGGTGAAGTTCCAATAGGCAGCGGCCGAACGCTTCAGCAGCGCCAGCGGATTTTTCACCCAGTGCGTGCGCACCACATCGTCCCAGCCCAGAAAGACATAATCGGTGCGCGTATCGGGATCGCGATCCTCGATCGTCCACGCTACCGAATGCGGCGGTTCGCGGCGGCGTTTGCCGACGGTGACGTTGCGTCCCGCCATTGCGTTGAACAACGTGGCCTGTTCGCCGAACATCTGGTGATAATATCGAGCGCCGCGTGGATCGAAGCCGCTGAGATAGAAGATTTTGCGCTTGAAAGCCTGCATCGCGGCTGTCTACTCGGTCCATGCCCGATGGGGAACGCCAATATTGCCTGTTCATGGACGGGCGCAAATATGATCGCAACGCGGGCTGCCGCGCGCACGACAATGCCTATGGCATATACGGAGGTGGTCGTGAACGTGATCGCCGCGCCGCCGATCTCGCGCTGTTCCGGCGGATGCGCGGGCATCGCGATCCGATGGCGCCGGTCGTTCTGTTCTTCACCACTTTCTATGGCTGGTTCTTCTTCAATTATCACGGCACCCCGTGGCGGGGGCAGCTCGTCCGGAAGATATTCCCCCGATATTGAACCGCTTGGGGGGCGGGGCGTTGGTCGGGAAGGTAGAACCGAACAAGGAGACCTCCCCCATGCGTATTGCCCATGACGCTCTCGTCCTCGTCGCCGATGGCCGCAAGAGTCTGTATTTCCGTAACCAGGGGGACGCCGAATATCCCAACCTTGTCGTCGAGGATCAGGCCGCTCATGCCGATCTGGCCGATCGCGAGATGAAGACCGACGCGGCCGGCCGCGCCATGTCGCCGGTCGGCGGCCGCCAGAGCGCGATGGAGGAACCCGACTACCACCAGATCGAAGAGGATCGCTTCGCCGCGGACACCGCGTTGATGCTCAAGCAGAAGGTCGATGCCTTCGAAAAGCTGATCATCGTCGCACCACCGCGCACGCTGGGCGAGCTGCGCAAGCATTATGACAAGGCGGTCGCCGACAAGATCGTGGCCGAGATCGACAAGGACTTCACCCGCCACCCGACCGACAAGATCGAAAAGGCGCTGCTGGCGCTCTGATCCGATGATTCACCACGTTTCGTTCGGAACGGGTGATGTCGCTCGCGCCCGGGCCTTCTATGATCCGATCATGGAAGTGCTCGGGATGCGGCGCCTGATGTTCGACGAGTACGGCGTCCACTATGGGACGGGGGACATCGAATTCAGCCTGATCTGCCCGTCGAACGATAAGCCGGCGCGTGCGGGTAACGGCGCGCATGTCGCCTTCACCGCGCGCGATCGCGCGATGGTCGATCGCTTCCACAACATCGCAATAGCACATGGCGGCCACAGCGACGGCGCACCGGGCATTCGATCGGACTATGATCCAAACTATTATGCCGCCTTCATCCACGATCCCGATGGTAACAAGATCGAGGCCGTGACGATGGCGGCGGTTTAGATCAGGCCGCGTCCCTCGCGCGGTCCTTCATTTCCTGGTTGAGCATCTCGGCCAGGAGGAAGGCCAGCTCGATCGACTGGCCCGCATTGAGGCGCGGGTCGCAATGCGTGTGGTAGCGGTCGGCGAGATCCATCTGGGTCACGTCCATCGCGCCGCCGGTGCATTCGGTGACGTTCTGCCCGGTCATCTCGATGTGGATGCCGCCGCCATGGGTGCCCTCGGCGCGGTGAACCGCGAAGAAGCCACGGACTTCGGCCAGGATCCGCTCGAACGGCCGCGTCTTGTAGCCGTTGTTGGTCTTGACGACATTGCCGTGCATCGGATCGCAGCTCCACACGACGGGCCGCCCCTCGCGCTTCACCGCGCTGACGAGCGCGGGGAGATGCTTCTCGATCTTGTCATGGCCATAGCGCGTGATCAGCGTGACCCGGCCCGGCTGACGCGCCGGATCGACGGTGTCGAGCATACGCAGCAGCGCGTCGGGCTCGAGGCTCGGGCCGCACTTGAGGCCGATGGGGTTGCCGACGCCGCGCAGATATTCGACATGCGACGACCCTTCGAAGCGGGTGCGATCGCCGATCCACAGCATATGGGCGGATGTGTCGTACCAGTCGCCGGTGGTGCTGTCGCGACGCGTCAACGCCTGCTCATAAGGCAGAAGCAGCGCCTCATGGCTGGTGTAGAAGTTGGTGCCGGCGAGCTGCGGCACCGTTTCCGGGCTGATCCCGCACGCGGCCATGAAGTCGAGCGCGTCGCCGATTCGCTGGGCGACCTGCGCATATTGCGCGGCCCACGGGCTGCGGCCCATGAAATCGAGCATCCACGCGTGGACGCGATGCAGGTTCGCATAACCACCGGTCGAAAAGGCGCGCAGCAGGTTAAGAGTCGCGGCCGACTGGTTGTAGGCGCGCACCATGCGCTGCGGGTCGGGCTGGCGGCCCGCTTCGGCGAAGTCGATATCGTTGATGATGTCGCCGCGATAGCTGGGCAGGGAAACGCCGCCGATGTCTTCGTTCGGCGCCGAACGCGGCTTGGCGAACTGACCCGCCATGCGGCCGACCTTCACGATCGGCAGCTTCGACGAATAGGTCAGGACGACCGCCATCTGCAGCAGCACGCGGAACGTGTCGCGGATATTATCCGGATGGAACTCGGCGAAGCTCTCGGCGCAGTCGCCCCCCTGGAGCAGGAAGGCCTTGCCTTCGGCGACCTTGGCGAGATCGGCGGTCAGGGCGCGCGCTTCGCCTGCAAACACCAGCGGTGGATAGCTCGACAGCTCCTTCTCCGCCGAGGCGAGCGCCTCTGCGTCGGGATAGACGGGCATCTGCACTGCTTCGTGATTGCGCCAGCTTTCGGGCGTCCAGTTCGTCGCCATATTGGTATCGGTCCTTTCGAGCCGGCGCATGTGCGCGCGAGACGCGCGAAAGGCAAGGGGAGGGTGGCTTGGGGGGCGAGTAGGGCCGCTATTCGCATTCACATCGTCATTGCGAGGAGCCGAAGGCGACGCGGCAATCCAGGCCCACACGTCAGAGGTTCGCGACCCCTCTCAAGTGCGGGCCTGGATTGCTTCGCTACGCTCGCAATGACGAGGTAGGGGGCTGCGGTCAGGCGATGTGCGCCGCCGCCAGCCGCGCGACGTGATATTCGATGTCCCCGTACGCCTTTTCCAGCGACAGCAGCCGCCGGTAATGGTGGCTGATCGCATATTCATCCGTCACGCCGTAGCCGCCGTGGATCTGGACGCCGTGGCGCATGACGAGCTGGCTGGCCTCGCCCATCACCACCTTGGCGGCGGAGATGGCGCGGATGCGCGCCTGCGCTTCGCCGTCGAGTGCGGCGAGCGCGCCGTAGAGGGCGGAGCGCGACTGGTGGGTCGCCACCAGCATGTCGACGATCATGTGCTGGAGCGACTGGAAATTGCCGATCGGCTGCCCGAACTGCTTGCGTTCCTTCATGTAGGCCGAGCAAAGATCGAGGCAGGCCTCCATCGATCCGACGCCCTGCGCGACCGCGGCGATCGCGGCGCGATCGGTGGCGGCGAAGAGAAGGTCGGTGGCTTGCGCGCCCGAGGCGAGCAGCGCATCGGCATCGACGACCAATCCGCCGAAGCGCAGATCCGCCGCGCGGGTGCCGTCGACGAGCGGATAGCTTTCGAGAGCGAGACCAGCAGCGCCCGCTTCCACGACGAACAATGAGGTGCCGGCGTCGGCCAGGTCCGCGCTGACAATGAAGTGGGTGGCGGAAGGAGCATCGAAGATCACCGACTTGGCGCCATCGATCTTGTAACCGTTGCCGTCATGCACCGCCGTGGTGGCGCGGGGCGTGTCGATGTCATAGCGGTCGCCGATCTCGGCATGGGCGAGCGCAACCCGCGCTTCGCCGCTCGCGATACCGCCCAGCAGCGCCTCACGATGCGCACCACCCGCTTGATCGAGGATGTAGGCGCTCAGCACGACGCTGTTGATATACGGCTCGGTCGCGAGCCCCTTGCCCAGCGCGATGTTGAGGAGGGCGACATCCTCCATCGTGCCATCGAGGCCGCCCGCGTCCTCAGGGATCGGCAACATCAGCCAACCGAGCTCGGCGAACTGTGCCCAGCCGTCGGCGTCGAGCCCGCTCTCGATATGGCGCCGCTCGCGCCATTTCTCGACCTGGCCGCGCTCCTTCATAAGCCGCTCGGCGCTGTCGAGCAGCATCTGCTGCATCTCGCTATAATCGAAGTTCATCTGGGCGTTTCCGTTCAGAGGCCGAAGGCGAGCTTGGCGAGGATGTTCTTCTGAACCTGCTTGGTGCCGCCATAGAGGGTGGCGGCGCGCATGATCGTGGCGATCGCGGTGCGGCCCGGCACATATTCGGGCCAGTCGGGCAGGCTTGGCGCGGGCTGATCACGGCCCGGCACATAGGCACGCAGGCCGCGCGTCGCGAGCAGATCGACCTGAATCTCGGTCGTCGCCTGCTGCATTTCCGAACCACGCAGCTTCAGGATCGACGAGGCGACCGACGCATCGAAGCCGTGCGATTCGTTGGCCAGTACGCGCAGCACCGACCATTCGAGCGCGGCCAGATCGGCCTCCAGCCGCGCAAGGCGACCCGCGAAAGCGGGTGACTGCGACAGCGGGCGGCCATCATGGACGATATCGTCGGCGATCATCCGCGCGCGGCGCAGTTCGCGCTTGTTCCAGAAGATGAAGGCGCTCGACGTGCGTTCATGCTCGAGCAGGAACTTGGCCGAGGTCCAGCCCTTGCCGGGCGTGCCGACAAGGTTTTCGGCAGGCACCTCGACATTGTCGAGGAACACCTCGCACAGATGCTCCTCATCGTTGATCTGCGGGATGCGGCGCACGGTGATGCCGGGCGATTTCATGTCGATCAGCAGGAAACTGATCCCCGCCTGCGGCTTCACGGTCAGGTCGGTCTTGACCAGGAAGAAGCCCCAATCGGCCTCATAAGCCGTGCTGGTCCAGATCTTCTGGCCGTTGACGACATATTTGTTCCCTTCGAGCTTCGCATGCGTGCGCAGTGAGGCGAGGTCGGAGCCCGAGCCCGGTTCGGAAAAGCCCTGGCACCAGATATGGTCGCCGCGACGGATCGCCGGCAGGAAGCGTTCCTTCTGCGCATCGTCGCCGAAATGGTAGATGACGGGACCGACCATGTGGGTGCCGGTCCACTGGAATTCCGGCGCACTCGCCAGATACATCTCATCTTCGAAGATATATTTCTGGATCGCGCTCCAGCCGGGGCCGCCATATTCGGTCGGCCAGGCGGGGACGGACCAGCCCTTGTCGTCGAGCAGGCTGAACCAGACGCGCTGGTCGTGCGTGTCCGAATTCATCGTCGTCGTCAGCCGCTGCCGCTCGCGAATGTCGTCGGGCAGGATAGCCCGCAGGCCGGCGCGGACCTCCTGCCGGAAGGCTTCGTCTTCGGGGGTGTAGCGGAAATCCATGTCGCGCAGACGCCTCTGATCATTGCTTCGGGTAAAAGAGTTTGCTCTTTTGCCGTGGAGCCGCTTCCACCGTCCCGCGACCGCGATGTCAAGGGGTGGCGGAGACGCGAAAACAATAAGGGAGGGGCCGGATGGCGGCGGGGTATGACCATATCGTGGTCGGTGGCGGCAGCAGCGGCTGCGTTGTCGCCTCGCGCCTGTCCGACGATCCGAACGTCCGTGTGCTGCTGGTTGAGGCGGGGCGACGCGATGCGGGGCGGCTGTCGAGGATTCCCGGCGCGATTTTCCGCGTCGCTTATGATCCGCGCAACGGCTGGGGTTACATGACCGAACCGCAGTCCGCGCTGAATGGCCGTGCGCTGTCGATGACGCAGGCGCGGGTGATGGGTGGCGGAAGCTCGATCAATGGCATGTGCTATTCGCGCGGTGCTGCGCACGAATATGATCACTGGCGCGATCTGGGCGCCGAGGGCTGGGGCTATGACGACGTCCTGCCGTGGTTCCGCAAGCTGGAGACGAGCGCGCGTGGGGCCGGACCATATCATGGCGGCAACGGGCCGGTGTCGGTGGTGCGCGGAGGATCGCGTCTGGGCATCATCCACGCGGCCGCCGAGGCGATGGGGCAGGCGGGCTATCAACGGCTCGACGATCTGTCGGTGCCCGAACCCGACGGCATGGGCCATTATGACTGGTTTATCGACAGGGGCCGCCGCGCGAGCGCGGCTACTGCCTATCCGGGGATATCGGGTGGTCGACCTAACCTGACCGTCATGGCCGATGCGACCGTGCTGCGGGTGCTGATCGAGGGCGACCGCACGGTCGGGATCGAGGTGGCGCGCGATGGCGGGATCGAAACGATCCGCGCGGACGGCGAGGTCATCCTGTCGGGAGGGGGGATCAACAGCCCCAAGCTGCTGCTTCAATCTGGGATTGGCGATGCGGATGCCTTGACCGCGCTGGGCGTGCCGGTCGTTCTCGATCGCCCGCAGGTGGGGCGTAACCTGCAGAACCACACCGCCTACGTCCTCACCTACACGGTCAACGCACCCATCACCGCCTACAACTATCTCCAGCCGGTGCGCGGGGCGATCGAGGTCGGCCGTTATCTGTTCGGGCGGGGCGGGTTCCTGGCTGAAGGGACCGGCAATTATGGCGGGTTCTTCCGCAGCGATCCGGCGCTCGACCGTCCCGATTTCCAGCTGTTCGTAGCGGGGATGTTGCGGGGCATGCGGCGGGGGCCGCTGGGGCTCTTGCCCGATCGGCACGGCTTCGGGCTGGGCATCAACGAAGGACGGCCGAAAAGCCGGGGCGAGGTGCGGCTGCGTTCTGCCGATCCGCTGGCGGCACCCGTCATCGACCCGCGCTATTTCGAGGATCAGCGTGACATGGACGCGCTGGTCGATGCGACGCTACGGATGCGCGAACTGGCCGCGCAACCCGCGCTCGCGAAGCTGATCGAGGCCGAGGTGGGGCCGGGGGCTGCCGTGAAGACGCGGGACGAGATCGCCGACCATGTTCGCGCGACAGTGGGCAACCACTATCATGTTTGCGGCACCTGCCGGATGGGCGTCGATACGGACGCCGTCACCGATCCGCAGTTGCGCGTGAAGGGCATCGAGCGGCTTCGCGTCGCGGACATGAGCATCGCGCCCGAGTTGATCAACGGTAATACCGGGGCGGTCGCGATGATGATCGGTGAACGGGTGGCGGCGCTGGTGGCGGCGCTGGTGACGGCGCACGGGATCGCATAGGGAGAGGGCTATGAGCGGAGCGATTGACAGGGCCGAGGCGATGCGCCGTGTGATGGCGCCCGGCAGCGATTGGGAAGTCGTGACCGAGACGGTCGATGGCGAGCCACTCCGCCTGTTCCGCGGCTTCGCGCGCACCTTGCCGGAATTGTACCAGCGCGCGCTCGACACTTATGGTGACCGCATCCTGTTCGTCGATGGTGACGTGCACTTCACCTATGCCGACATCTTCGGTGAGTCGGCGCGGCTGGCGGTGGCGCTGCGCGATCGATTCGGGGTGGGCGAGGGGACGCGCGTCGGGATCGTGATGCAGAATTGCCGCGAATATCTGACGAGCTTCACCGCCGTGACTATGCTTGGCGGCGTGGGCGTGCTGATCAACAGCAGGGGCGCGGGTGGCGAGATCGCCCGCGCGATCGAGGATACCGACTGCGCGCTCGTGATCGGCGACGGCAAGCGGATCGCACGGCTGCTGGCTGCTACTAATCCTCCCCCGCCAGGGGGAGGTGGCGCCAAAGGCGACGGAGGGGGAGGAAGCGAGACCTTTAGTGAGCCGCCGTCCTCCCCCTCCGTCAACTGCGCTGACACCTCCCCATGGCGGGGGAGGATCGAAAGAGCCATGCCGCTGATCGTGACCGAGGGCGATCTGCCGGGCGCCACCTCCTATGGCGATCTGGTCGCAGCCGTCCCCGAAACTCCCTTCTTCGCGCGGCCGGCCGATCCGGGCGAGCTGGCAGCGATGATGTTTACATCGGGCACGACCGGGCGGCCCAAGGGCGCCGCGCTCTCGCATCGCAGCATGCTGGCGGGGCTGTCGGTCAGCTCGTTCAGCAATGCGGTCGCCGCCGAAATGACTCGCGCTGCGATGGGCCCGGCGGCCGAGCCAATGCTTGCGCGCCAACAGGCGACCATCATGATCGCGCCGCTGTTCCATGTCAGTGGACTCCACAATGTCTATCTGCGGACATTGGCGGCGGGCGGCCGGATCTACCGCCTGGCGCGCTGGAATCCCGAACAGGCGATCCGCCTGATCGCCGAGCATGCGATCGCGTCGATCGGCTGCGTACCGACGATGATGTGGGATATCCTGCGCTCTCCCATCTTTGGCGACCACGATCTGTCCAGCCTGCGCTCGATCGGCGCAGGCGGGGCGCCATTCCCCGACAATCTGGTCCGCGAGATGAAGGAAAAGTTGCCCAACTGCACGATCGGCATGGGTTATGGGATGACCGAGAGCAACGGCGCGGGCACGAACATCGCCGGCCCCGATCTGGCTGCGCGGCCGGGCGCGGTGGGCAGGCCCAACCCCCTGACCGACATCCGCGTCGTCGACGATCACGCGGAGCCGCTGCCGCAGGGCGAGACCGGCGAGATCGCGATGCGCGGATCGGTGGTGATGCAGGGCTATTTCGGCAATGCCGCAGCCACCGCCGCGAAGATCGTCGACGGCTGGCTGCTGACCGGCGATGTCGGCCGGTTCGACGCGGATGGCTATCTCCATCTCGTCGACCGCAAGACGCAGATGATCATTTCGGGCGGCGAGAACATCTATTGCGCCGAGGTGGAGGCCGCCTTGTCGACGCATCCGGACGTGCGCGAAGTGGTCGCCGTGGGCGTGCCCGACGATCGGCTGGGCGAGGCGCTCGTCGCGGCGATCGTGGCGCAGCCGGGGGTGACGATCGATGCAGACGCGCTCGACGCGCATGTTCGCACGCGGCTGGCCGACTATAAGGCGCCGCGCGATTATGTGATCCAGTCCGATCCTTTCGATCGCACCGCCAATGCCAAGATCGACCGGCGCGCGGTGACCCAGATGGTCCGCGCTCGCTTCGCTGCGGAGACGAGCGCCTGAGCGACGCGCACGCAGAGGGACCGGACGCCGCACCGAAGGGGGCGATCGCGGTTCTGTGGCTGGCAGGCGCCGTGTCGGGGCTGTTGTTGTTCGCGTTCGACATCGGCCATTTGCGTGGGCTTGTGGTGCCCGAACATGGCGTCCTCATTGGGCGCGATTTCGTGAATATGTGGGTGGGCGGCAAGCTCGCCTGGGGCGGGCGGCTCGACATCCTCTACGATCCGGATGCCTATTGGACGGCGGCGCGGAGCATGTTTCCGGGACTGCTCCCGCACAATTACTCCTATCCGCCGCAAAGCCTGATCCCGGCTGCCTTGCTTGCTTTGCTGCCTTATCCGGTGGCGCTCGCGACATGGTTGACGGCGACGATGGGGCTGTTCGTGCTCGCGGCGCGGCCGTTCATGCGCGGGCTGCCGTTGTGGATGGCGGTGCTGACGCCTGGCGCGCTGATCAATGTCTGGGCGGGGCAATATGGGCTGCTGGCGGGGGCGCTGTGGCTGTTCGCCTTCGCCGCGATTGACCAGCGACAGGGACGGGCGGGCCTGTCTGCCGCGTTGCTGACGGTGAAGCCGCATCTGGGCCTGCTGATCCCGATCATCTGGATCGCGCGTCGACGCTGGACTGCGCTGGGGGTTGCCGTGGCGGCGACGCTGGCGATCGTGGCCGTGAGTGCGCTGATCTTCGGCATGGACATCTGGACGGACTATCTGACCAAGGCGCCGGCCACCCAGGGCGCGATCCTCGATGCGCCGGGCGACCAACTCTATTTCCGGTTGATGCCGACAACATTGGTCGCGCTGCGCGGTTTTCCGCCGTCATTTGGCGTGGTGGGGCAGATCGCGACGGCGGTGGCGGCGCTCGCGCTGCTGTGGCGGGCGCGATATGCTGCGGCAGGCGATCTCGCTTTCATCGCGGCGACCGCGACCTTCCTGATCCTGCCTTATGCGTTCGATTATGACATGACCGTCGCGGCCTTGGGTTTCGGCCTGACGCTGGCGACCCGCTGGCGGCGGCTGGCGGCGTGGGAGGCGCCGTTACTGTGCGTGGCCTATCTGCTGCCGGGGCGGATGATCGCGTTCGGGGCGGTACCGGTTGGGATCGCCCCGCTAATCCTGCTAGGCGCCCTATGGGTGCAGGTGCGCCACGCGACGGATCAGGCCAGGGGCGCTCAGGAAAGCGCCGTATAGCCCTTGCGGGTGCGACGGCGATAGTCGGCGGGGGTCTGCGAAGTCGACTTGCGGAAGGCCGCGTTAAAGCTGCTGGTGTGGGTAAAGCCCAGCCGGAACGCGACCTCCTTCAACGGAAGATCGGTGCCGTCGAGGAAGGCGCGCGCGCGCGAAATCTGGAGCCGGCGCGCATAGCTCGACACGCTTTCGCCGGTGCTCGCCTTGAACAGCCGCTGCAGATTGCGCGTGCCCATGCCGCAAAGCTGCGCCAGTTCTTCGAGTGCGACCGCAGGGTTATCCTCCAGCCGATCGCGGATCAGGCCGAGCTGGCGGCTCGAAAGCCCGCCGGTCGCCTCTGCCGGAAGCCGTTCCTTGAGGAGGTAGCGGCACAGTTCGTAGATCATCACGGTCGACAGCGCGTCAGTGACGGCGGGGCTCCCGAGACCGGGCTCGGTCACTTCGTCGAGCATGTGGAGCATCAGCGGGGTCAACCGCGATCCCGCCAGGTCGAGACCGCGCTGAAGCTGCTCCTCGGTCCATTCGAAATCGCGCTCGACCGCCTGGTGCATGCGATCGTTGGAGAAGCCGTGGATCAGGACGCGGGTATGCCCGTACAGATTGCGCCATTCGTAGGTGACGGCGGCGGGGCGGAATCGGATCGACCCGCCCTGCACATAATCGGTCATGCCGAATTCGGGGCAGCGTGCCTGGCCCGGATCGATCCGGCTGAGTGGCAGGAACAGGACGAGATGGTTGTCGGGCGTGCGGATGACCGAACTCACCGGCTGCTCCGTGGAGAAGCGGGTGACCTTGACCGAATAATCTTCGGCCTCGTGATATGCCTGTGTCTGCGCCATGTCTGAGCCCGGATTATGGACCTTGGCGGCGCCTGGGTCAAATCGCCGCCGCTTCCACCGCTTCGCATATCGCGTTCGCGCCATAAGTTGCGCGTGAACGACAATGACGGGCGCCGATCTGCGCTAAAATCCAGCATAATCAAATCGCTATGGCCGATTTCCGCCAAAGTACGCGATCTGCGCCCGGCTTGCACCCTGATCCGTCGCTGTGAGACAAAGGGGCGTCGGAAAAGACGGCCGTAAAGCCGCCCGAGAGAGAGGATGTTGATGGCCAAGGTCATGATCGAGGCCGCGATCAACGGGATGAACCTGCGGGATCAGAACCGGAATATCGCGTATAGCAATGAAGAGGTGATCGCCGACGCGGTCGCCACGACGCGCGCGGGCGCATCGATGATCCATTTCCACGCCAAGCAGCCCGATGGCGGCTGGAATGACGAGGTCGACGATCTGGCCGCGATCATGCGCGGCATCCGCGCCGAGGGCGTGTCGCCGATCCTGTGGCCGACCTTTTCGGGTGGCGCCGACGTGCCGCAGCGTTTCCGCCACTACACCGCCTTGTCGGCCGATCCGGCGACCAAGCCCGATGTCGGCGCGTGCGACATGGGTTCGGTGAACCTGGCGTGGTGGGACGAAGCGAACAAGCGCTACATCCGCACGCACCTTTACCAGAACCTGATCGACACGACCCGCGAGGTGATCGAGCATCATACGTCGCTGGGCCTCACCCGGCCGACGCTTCAGATCTTCGAGCCGGGCCATCTGCGCACCGCATTGAAGTTCCTCGAAATGGGCGTGCTGGGCGAGCCGCTGCTGGTGAAATTCTATCTGGGCGGCCCCGAACAGCCCTTTGGCCTGCCGCCGACGCCCGCCAGCCTGGAGGCCTATGCCGACATGCTGAAGGGGGTGTGCGCCTGCTGGTTCGCGAGCTGCTTCGGCGGCGATATCATCCCGCTGCTGCCCTATGCGATCGCGATGGGCGGGCACTGCCGGATCGGGCTGGAAGACCATGATTACAAGCATGAAGGGCAGCCGACGAACGTCGAGCTGGTGAAGCGCTGCGTCGCGATCATCGAGGCGATGGGCCACGAGGTCGCGACCCCCGAAGACGCCCGCGCGCTGCTCGAAATCTGATTGTTGGAAGGAAGAGAGATGGCGACATCTGACATCATCATCCGCGGCGGCATGGTCGTCGACGGCACCGGCGCCGAACCCTATCAGGCCGACGTCGCGATCCGCGACGGCGTGATCGCCGCGGTTGGCCACAATCTCGGCAGCGCGCGCGAGGAGATCGACGCGACGGGGTGCATCGTCACCCCAGGCTTCGTCGACATTCACACCCATTATGACGGGCAGGCTATCTGGTCCGATCGGATGGAGCCTTCGTCAAACCACGGCGTGACGACGGTGGTGATGGGCAATTGCGGCGTCGGCTTCGCGCCGTGCCGCGCCGAAGATCACGACCTGCTGATCACCGTGATGGAGGGTGTCGAGGACATTCCCGGCGTGGTGATGAACGCGGGCCTCAGCTGGAACTGGGAAACCTTCCCCGAATATCTGAACGAAGTCGACAAGCGCCCGCAAGACATCGATGTCGCGGCCTATCTGCCGCACAGCCCGTTGCGCGTCTATGTGATGGGCAAGCGCGGGGCCGAGCGCGAGGAGGCGACCGCCGAGGATCTGGCGAAGATGCGCGCGATCGCGAAGGAAGCGATCGAGGCCGGCGCGCTGGGCTGCGCCACGTCGCGCGTGTTCATCCACCGCACGTCCGACGGCAAATATATCCCGACCTATCGATCGTCCGAGGCCGAGTTGCAGAACCTGGCCGACGGCATGACCGACGCGGGCGGGGGGATCATGCAGATGGTCGGCAACACGCCCGAGGACGGGTGGGAGCATGACGTGCGCATGATGGAGCGGATCACGACGGCGTCGGGCCGTCCGTTCACGTTCACGATGGGCGCGCATACTGACAGCCACGACGTAATGAAGGTGCTGCGCGAGGCGAACGATGGCGGTGCGAAGCTGACCGGCCAGATCTTCCCGCGCCCGGTGGGGATGATCCTGGCGCACAATCTGTCGTGGAATCCGTTCACCTTCTGCCCGAGCTTTGCGCCGCTGGCCACGCTTTCGGACGAGGACCGGCTGGTCGAATTGCGCAAGCCCGAGGTGCGCGCACGGCTGGTGTCGGAGGAGGCCGACCTGCAAATTCCGCTGGCCAAGAGCACGCGCGACTTCACCCGCATGTTCCCGCTGGGCGATCCGCCGAACTACGAACCGACCCCGGAGGACAGCGTTGCCGCACGCGCCGCACGCGAGGGCGTGGACCCGTTCGAATGGGCCTATGACTATCTGCTTCAGAATGACGGCAAGGCGCAGTTGCTGCTGTCGTTGGGCAATTTCGTGAACGGGTCGCTCGATCTGCTGCGCGAGATGATGGACCATCCCAACCTGATCTTCGGGCTGGGCGACGGTGGCGCGCATTACGGGTTGATCTGTGACGCGAGCTTCCCGACGCATATCCTGACGCACTGGGTGCGCGATCGCGGGCGCGGGCTGCTGCCGCTTTCGCAGGCCGTCGAGACGCTGACGCGGCGGCCGGCGGAGACGGTGGGTCTCTACGATCGCGGGGTGCTGGCGCCTGGCTACAAGGCCGACGTCAACGTGATCGACACCGTGAGGCTGGCGCTCCACGCGCCGACGGCGGTGCGCGATCTGCCCGGCGGCGGACGGCGGCTGATGCAGAAGGCGAGCGGCTATCGCGCGTCGATCGTGTCGGGACGGACGATCTCCCGCGACGGCGTGCCGACTGGCGACCTTCCCGGCAGGCTGGTGCGCGGTGCGCAGGCCGCGCCGGTGGCGATGGCGGCGGAGTAACAGGCGACCTTTCCTCCCCACTCGTCATTGCGAGCGAAGCGAAGCAATCCATTCCGAACTGCGGAGTGGATTGCTTCGTCGCCTTCGGCTCCTCGCAATGACGAGTGGGGAGGGGAGGGCATCGCCCCACAAACCTCATCTGTTGGCGCGAAAAGACAAAGGTGCGGCGGGGGGCGGGCAGCTTCATTGATAGTGAACCTGTGCCCGCCCATATAGGTTGTCGAAACGGCGAACCCCGAGTCCGCCTCTGGAGACTAGATGACCGAAACACTGCCCCTGCTGCCGCTGCGCGACATCGTCGTGTTCCCCCATATGATCGTGCCCCTGTTCGTCGGCCGCGAGAAATCGGTGGCGGCGCTCGAAGCCGCGATGGCGGCGGACAAGTCGATCTTCCTGGTGGCCCAGCTCGATCCGGCCGAGGACGATCCCGATCGTGATGCCCTTTACGACCTCGGCGTCGTGGCCACCGTGCTGCAACTCCTCAAGCTTCCCGATGGCACCGTCCGCGTGCTGGTCGAGGGAAAGCAGCGCGCGCGGCTGACCGAGCTGGTCGAAGGCGAAACCCATCTCAACGCCGCTATCGAGCTGCTCGAAGCGGCGGAGGACGAGGAAGATGACAGCATTGCCGCCGAACCCGCGACGCCGATGAGCCACGAGCTTTCGGCGCTGATGCGTTCGGTGATCGATCAGTTCGAAAATTACGCGCGGCTCAACAAGAAGCTGCCCGCCGAAACCAGCGTGCAGCTGAGCCAGATCGAGGATCCGTCGAAGCTGGCCGACTCGGTCGCCGCGAACATCTCGATCAAGGTCGCCGAAAAGCAGGCGCTGCTGGTCGAGCTCGATCCGGCCAAGCGGCTGGAGATGGCGTTCGCGCTGATGGAAGGCGAACTGGGTGTCCTGCAGGTCGAAAAGAAGATCCGCAGCCGCGTGAAGCGGCAGATGGAGAAGACCCAGCGCGAATATTATCTCAATGAACAGCTCAAGGCGATCCAGCGCGAGCTGGGTAATGGCGGCGACGAAGGCGAGGGCGGCGACGAGCTGGCCGAGTTGACGCAGAAGATCGCCGAACTCAAGCTGTCGAAGGAAGCGCGGTCGAAGGCAAATGCGGAGCTGAAGAAGCTTCGCACGATGGCCCCAATGTCGGCGGAGGCGACCGTCGTCCGCAACTATCTTGACGTGCTGCTGGGCCTGCCTTGGGGCAAGAAGTCGAAGCTCAAGAAGGATATCGCGGCGGCGCAGGCCGTGCTCGATGCCGATCATCACGGGCTGGAAAAGGTGAAGGACCGGATCGTCGAATATCTGGCGGTTCAGGCGCGCACCAACAAGCTGAAGGGGCCGATCCTGTGCCTCGTCGGGCCGCCGGGTGTCGGCAAGACCTCGCTCGGCCGTTCGATCGCCAAGGCGACCGGGCGTCAGTTCGTGCGCCAGTCGCTGGGCGGCGTGCGTGACGAAGCCGAGATCCGTGGCCACCGCCGCACCTATATCGGCTCGCTGCCGGGCAAGATCGTGACCAACCTGAAGAAGGCTGGTGCGTCCAACCCACTGTTCCTGCTCGACGAAATCGACAAGCTGGGTCAGGATTTCCGCGGCGATCCTGCGTCGGCTCTGCTCGAGGTTCTCGATCCAGAACAGAACAGCAAGTTCCAGGATCACTATCTGGAGATCGACATCGATCTGTCGGACGTGATGTTCGTGTGCACCGCGAACAGCCTGAACCTGCCGCAGCCATTGCTCGATCGCATGGAGATCATCCGTCTGGAAGGTTATACCGAGGACGAGAAGGTCGCGATCGCGCAGGAGCATCTGCGTGACAAGCAGGTTGAGGCACATGGCCTGAAGCCTGCTGAGTTCGAGCTGACCGAGGCCGCTTTGCGCGACCTGATCCGCTACTACACCCGTGAGGCGGGCGTGCGCACACTGGAGCGCGAGATCGCCAAGGTCGCGCGCAAGGCGCTGCGTCGCATCCTCGAGGGCAAAGCGGAGAGTGTCGTCGTTACGCCAGAAAACCTCCACGAATTCTCCGGTGTCCGTAAGTTCCGCTTCGGCATTGGTGAGGAAGAGGATCAGATCGGCGCGGTGACGGGGCTGGCGTGGACCGAGGTGGGCGGCGAACTGCTCACGATCGAGGCGGTCACGGTGCCCGGCAAGGGCGGCGTGCACACCACCGGCAAGCTGGGCGACGTGATGAAGGAATCGGTCCAGGCCGCCTTCAGCTTCGTTCGCGCCCGCGCGCCGGGCTATGGCATCAAACCGACCCTGTTCGGCCGCAAGGACGTTCACATCCACCTGCCCGAAGGCGCGGTGCCCAAGGACGGGCCGTCGGCGGGCATCGGCATCGTCACGTGCATCGTTTCGGCACTCACCGGCATCCCGGTTCGTCGCGAGGTCGCGATGACCGGGGAGGTGACGCTACGTGGCCGCGTGCTGCCGATCGGCGGCCTGAAGGAGAAGCTGCTGGCGGCGCTGCGAGGCGGGATTACGACCGTTCTCATCCCCAAGGAGAATGAGAAGGATCTGGCCGAAATTCCGGCGAATGTGCGCGAAGGGCTGAAGATCATCCCCGTTTCGCATGTCGACGAGGTCCTCGAACTGGCGCTAGCGGGTGAAACCACCCCGATCGTCTGGACCGAGGCCGACGACCTCGCGAGCCAGCCTGTGCCGCCCGCAGGCGCGCCGGGGCCGGCAACGGGAACGGTCCACCACTGATCACGAAGAGGCCGGGCGGAAACGTCCGGCCTTTTTGGTAGGATTCTGGGTGGCGGTCTCGCGCCCACTCCATGATCCTGCCGCATTTTCGGCTTAGCGGCGGGCCCATGAAGAAAGCCATCATCCTTGCGGCCGGCCAAGGCTCGCGCCTGTTGCCGCTCACGGCCGATCGGCCGAAATGCCTGATCGATTTTTCGGGCAAGACCCTGATCGCGTGGCAGGTTGCCTCGCTCGTCGCCAACGGGATCAGCGAGATCGCGGTCGTCACCGGATTTCAGGACGCCAAGCTGAACGCCGCGCTGGCGGAGATCGCGGCCGCGCATCCCGGCCTGACGATCCGCCCGCGCTTCAACCCGTTCTACAAGGTCGCCGACAATCTGGGCTCATGCTGGATCGTGCGCGAGGAGATGGATCAGGACTTCATCATCCTGAATGGCGATACTTTGGTCTCGCCGGGCATCGTCGGCACGCTGATCGCGGGGGCGAAGGCGCCGATCAACGTGACGATCGACGTGAAGGACGATTACGACCTCGACGACATGAAGGTGCAGCGCGAGGGCGATCGGCTAGTCCAGATCGGCAAGACGCTGAAGCCGCACGAGACCAATGCGGAATCGATCGGCATGCTGGGCTTCAAGGGCGATGGCCCGCGCATCTTCCGCGATCAGGTGGAAGCGATGATGCGGACGCCCGAAGGAACGCTGAACTGGTATCTGAAGGCGATCCACGCGCTCGCGCCAACGGGCGTGGTGGGGACCGTTTCGATCGAAGGGCAGAAGTGGGCCGAGGTCGACTTTCCTGAGGATTTGGCGATCGCCAAGGCGCTGACCGACGGGTGGGTTGCGGGGGCCTAAATCCTCTCCCGGAGGGAGAGGGGGACCAGCCGAAGGATGGTGGAGAGGTATTGGCCGGCAACGGGATTTAGTGTGCGTGGAGATTACCCCTCCACCGGCTGCGCCGGCCCCCCTCCGGGGGAGGATCTTTAGGTCAGCGCGGCCAGTGGCCCTGGAGCCATTCGACCAACGCGGCCTTCTGCGCATCGTCGAGCGTAACCGCTTCGCCAAGCGCGGGCACCTTCGGCCAGCCGGCGTCCGTCACCGAGACGCCCGCATGTTCGCGTGACCCTTCGTAGCGGGGGAGGACGTGGAAGTGGACGTGGGGGTCCACCATCATCAGCATCAGATAGTTGATCTTGGCATAGCCGACCGCCACGGTGAGCGCGGCTTCGATGTCGGCGGTGACGACCTTTAGTTCTGCGTGCGCCTCGGCCGGGAGATCGCCGAACGCGGTCGCATCGCCCTTCGCCGCCAGCACCAGCGCGCCCAAGGTCGGTTGGGCGGGGCGGAGCAGGACGACCCAATGCGCATATTCGTGCACCAGGGTCGCCGGGTGCCCGAAGGCGCGGATCGTGTCGTTCATGCCGCCAGCCATGATGTAATCGCCTCTCCGTTCGCGCGCCGGACCTCGGCCTGGATCAGCCGGACGAGGTGGAACAGGCACGACAGGCCGGTCCACACCGCGACGGCGATCAGGCCGATGTCAGGACGTTGAAACGCCGTGGCTACGAAAAGGATCACCATGTTCGGGTTGCGCCGCGCGGTTATCAGGCGGAAATCGCTGTCGATCTTTTCCCACACATGGATGTGCATCAGGCCGTTGCGGCGCATGAAGATGCCTTCGATCGCGCGCTGCACCCAATAGCCGATCTGGATGACGCCCTGCACCCACCAGAAGGTCGCATCGCCGAAGGCGAGCCCCCAGGCGGCAAGTCCGGTCGCCCAGAACCACCACCAGAAGGGCGGGTGGACCAGATCCATGCCGTGATCGGCGACATTGCCCCAATGCGACGATGTGATCGTGCAGCGGGCGAGCTTCCCGTCGACGGTGTCGAGTACCATGAAAACCAGCCCCGCCGCCATACCCCACCAATAATGGCCGTAAGCGAACAGCACGGTCGCGAAGACGCAGAAGGCCGCGCCGATACCGGTGATCATGTTGGGTGTCAGGCCGATCTTCGCCGAGATGCGGGTGAGCACCAGCGCCCATTCCGGCCACAGATATTTGGTCAGGATGTCGGTGACGCCCTTGTAGGCGCCGAAATAGCTCATCCGCTCGATCGCACGGACATTGCCGGGGGTCAGCGGCTCGAGCATCGGCTCCTCGCGCTTGCGCAGCGCGACATTGTAGAAGACGCGATGATCCTCGGCGCGCACGATTTCCACCGGCAGTTCCTCGGGCAGCGGATGCCCCTCGGCCATCGCCTTACGGATCAGGTCGGCGGATCGATTGCCCGTGAGGTGGGCGAGGACGGGCACATCGCCGCTGGTCAGCACCGCGCCGGGCCGGTCGAGCATGAAGCCGATCCACTGCGGATCGAACACATGGCTCGCCGCCGCGATCAGCACCGGGCCGTCGGGCTCGGTGCGGGTGGTAGGCAGCTTGCGCGCGACCGCAATGCGGCGAAGGCGCTCTTCGCTGGTCATGCCCCAGATCAGGGTCGGGTTGGCGCCTGCGATCAGGACGGCGGGGGCGGGGAGGTTGCTCATCATCGTCTATATAGGTGTGGGTCGGCTTCCTTGCCGATACGCACGTCGTGACGCAAGAGTTTCAGCCATGACAGCTTCGCGACTCACGATCATCCTGCTGGCCGGACAGCGCCCCGGCGTCGACCCGCTGGCGAGCCATTTTGGGATCGAACGCAAGGCGCTGGTACCTGTTGCGGGGCGGCCGATGCTCGATCGGGTCGCAGAGACGCTGCTGGCGCGTGACGATGTGGGGCGGCTAGTGATCGTGGGGCAGGAGCCGGAGGGGTTCTTTGATCATCCGCAAACGGCGTGGCTGCGCGATGATCCGCGCGTCGAGACATATGACGGGCCGGGATCGATCGTCGAAGCGATATTGGGTGCGATCGAAGGGCGCGGGCTGGCGTGGCCGATGCTGGTCACGACCGCGGACAATGTGCTGCTGAGCAATCCGATGGTCGACGCCTTCGTGGCAGGGACGGCGGGCGCCGACATCGGCGTCGCGCTGGTCGAGCGGCGGACGCTGGAGGCGGCCTATCCGGGCAACAAGCGGACCTGGCTGCGTTTTCGCGGTGGGGCCTATTCGGGGGCGAACCTGTTCTGGCTCGGCGGGCCGGGGGCGGAGAAGGCGCTGGCGGTGTGGCGCGGGATCGAACAGCAGCGGAAGAAGGCGCGCGCGGTGCTTGGGGCGTTCGGCTACGGCCTCGCGCTGTTGATCGGCTTGCGGATCGCGTCGTTGCACCAGGCGATCACAATTGCGGGGCGGCGGCTGGGGATCAAGGCGAAGGCGGTCGTACTGACGCAGGCGGAAGCCTGTATCGACGTCGACAAGCTGTCGGACCACGAATTGGTCGAGGCGATCTTCGCGGCGCGGACGCTGTTCAAATAAGGCGCAGTTTGCGCGCCGTCTTGCCCAGGGCGAGCTTGTCGGACTCGGGCAGGGCGAAGCGGCCCGAGGCCCAGATGCCGGCGAGGATCAGGATGACGCAGCCGATCAGGCGCGGCGCATCGGGGAGTGCGGTCGCGGCGAAGGTTATCGCCAATATCCCCAGACTGATCAGCGTCGTGATCGTCGCGACGCGCAGGAAGGGCGATTCGAACGGCTGGACATGGTCGTGTCGCCACAACATCCATACCGGCACGATATCCGACACGATGATCCCGGCCGCCACCGCTATGCCCATCCCGATGATGCCGTCTTCGGGCAGCAGGAACGCGATCAGGGCGAGTGAGGTGAGCAGGCCCAACACCGCGCCGTAGAGCGGATGGTGATAGCGGCTGATGACGTTCTGGATCGTCCCCGCGGCCCCCGCAATCGCTTCGATCAGCCGTGCGAGGGTCAGCAAGGCGAGCGGCCACCACGCCGCCTGTCCCGCTGGCCCGAACAGGCCGAGGAGTGCGCTGCCGGTGCCGATCACCCCGCATACGATGGGAAGCGCGACGACGGTCGTGAGGCGCGTCGAGAAGGCATAGATCTCTGTCACCGCGCGCTTGTCATGTCGCACGGCTTCGGAGGCGAGCGGCGCCATGACGTAGGAGAAGGCCTGGCGGATCAACTGGACCACGCTGGCGATCTTGCGCGCGATCGCGAACAGGCCTGACGCGCTGGCGCCGGCCGCGCCGGGGATCATGATGTTGAGGATCAAAGGCGGCGCATCGGCGAAGAGGCGGGCGATGATGTTGCTGGGTAGGACCGAGATGCCCGCGACGAGCGTCTTGTTGAACATTTCCGCGCCCGCAGGCGTGAGCGCGAGATCGAGCCGGTAATAGTGCTTGAGCAGCCGGGTCGAAAGTACGCAGGTGATCGCGAGCGAGGTAAGGTGCGCGATCAGCAGGCCAAGCGCACCGGCGCCCAGCGCCCACAACGCGGTGGCCGCGATCATCCGCATCACCTGTTCCCACAGGATACGCAGACGGATTTCCGGGCCGAAGGCCTTGCGCGATCGGAGCGCCGAGGTTGCGATCTCGACATAGGCCCAAAAGGGCAGCGCCCAGGCGAAGATGCGGATGCCGGCGACGACCGCCCCCGCATCCTTGGCGGCGACATTGAAAATCGGCGCGATCCACGGCGCGGCGAGCGAGGCGATCAGCGCGATCAGCAGGCAGGGGCCGACCCCCGCGATCATCGCCGATCGCAGCGCGGCCGCGCGCTCGGCATCGTTGCGCGCCTGTGGAACGACGCGCTGGAGCGCGTTCGTCATGCCCATGTCGAAGATATTCTCGGTCAGGTTCACCGCCGCCCACAGCACGGTGTAGAGCCCATAGGTCGGCAGGCCGAACAGCAGAACGTAAAGCGGCTGCGATATGATTTCGATCGCGCCGCCCGCCCGTGCAAGCAAAGCGGCGCCCGCGCCCTTGGCGACGTGACGGGATGTCGGGGGCGTATCCGGGAGCACGTCCATTGCGTCTGCGCTTCTAGATGGTCCCCGCGCGTGCGCAAGCGAGCCGATGTCTGTCATTGTTGCCCCATTCCCCCACACGCAATGACGATACCGCGAATGGAAACCCGTAAGCCGCATTGCACCATTGAGCCTTCGGGAAACACGCGCTATCGCGACCGCGTGAACAAAGGGGTTTCGATTCATGGCCGAATTCGCGCTTCCCAAGAACAGCGTCATCAAGAAGGGCAAGACGGTTCGGGCCGAAGGCGCGAAGAAGCCGCGCAATTTCAAGGTCTATCGCTACGATCCCGATAGCGGCGAGAATCCCCGCTACGACAATTTCCAGATCGACTTGGAAGAATGCGGCCCGATGGTTCTCGACGCTCTGATCAAGATCAAGAGCGAGCAGGATCCGTCGCTGACCTTCCGTCGCTCGTGCCGCGAGGGCATTTGCGGATCGTGCTCGATGAATATCGACGGCAGGAACGGCCTTGCCTGCACCACCGCGATCGAGGACGTGAAGGGCGATGTGCGCATCACCCCGCTGCCGCACATGGACGTGATCAAGGATCTCGTTCCCGACTTCACCCATTTCTACGCGCAATATTCGTCGATCAAGCCCTGGTTGCAGACGGTAACGCCGACCCCTTCGGGCAAGGAGCGCCTGCAGTCGCCGGAGGATCGCGCGAAGCTGGACGGACTGTACGAGTGCATCCTGTGCGCGTGCTGCTCGACCTCGTGCCCGAGCTACTGGTGGAACAGCGACAAGTTCCTGGGCCCGGCGATCCTGCTGCAGGCCTATCGCTGGCTCGCCGACAGCCGCGATGAGTTTACGGGCGAGCGTCTCGACGAGCTCGAGGATCCGTTCCGTCTCTATCGCTGCCACACCATCATGAACTGCGCGAACGTCTGCCCGAAGGGTCTCAGCCCCGCCAAGGCGATCGCGGAGATCAAGAAGATGGAAGTCGAGCGCCAGATCTGATCGTGCCCGATCGGATCGACACCGACGGCTGGCATATCTGGGACATGAGCGAGGCGGGCACCTGGCCCGCGACCTGGGCGCCGATCCGCTATCGGCGCGACGGCGCTCATATGGCCGTTCTCGCCGAGGCGCCTGCGCATGCGGGCAACACGCTGGGCAATATCCACGGGGCCTTCCTCGCCGGGCTGGGTGAGCATGTCGCGGGCGTGTTCCTGCGTGCGGCGAACGTGCCGTGCGTCACCATCTCGATCGCGTTCGATTATCCGGCTGGGGCGGTGATCGGCCGTCCACTGGAGGGCAAGGTCGAGCTGATCCGCGAGACCGGGCGGATGCAGTTCCTGCGGTTGCTGCTCGCGCAGGGGGACGACGTCGCGCTTCACGGCACTGCGACGCTGCGGAAGCTGCGTTGATGGCGGAAGATCGTAACTGGGATGACGATCGCGGGTTCGTCGACGATCCCGCGAATTCCGGCTGGCGCTATCGCCCGGCACCTTCGGTGGGCCGCTTCGTCGATGTCTATGGCGCGACCCGTTACCGGGTCGAGGACGACAGGCACGTGCGGATCCGCTTCGATCTGGATGCGCGCCATACCAATTCGAAGGAAACCGTCCACGGCGGTTACGTGATGGCGCTGGTCGATCAGGTGCTGTTCATCGCCCCGATCGCTTTGGGGGTCGAGCGCGTGGTCGGCGGATCGACCGTCGACAGCTCGACCCAGTTCCTCGCGCCGCTGCGGCCGGGCAAGCCCGTGGACATCGTCGTCGAACTGCTGCGCGAAACATATCGGCTGTATTTCGTGCGCGGGGTGATGGAGCAGGACGGGCAGGCCTGCGTCGCGTTCACCGGCACGGTCAAGAAGAAGTCAGAGGGCAAATGACAGACGTTCTCGCCCGTTACGAGGCGCTGGTTGCGGCCGGCGAACTTCGTCCCGATCCCGACCAGCGCGCGACGGTGGGGCGGCTCGCCGAACTCGGCCGCCAGTTCGAGACGCAGCCGAACAAGGGCAGCGTGTTGTGGCGGATGCTCAAGAAGCCGCCGCCGTCCCCGCGCGGCCTTTACATGTGGGGCGGGGTGGGCCGCGGCAAATCGATGATGATGGACCTGTTCTTCGACTGCGTGGACACGCCGTCGAAGCGCCGCGTCCATTTCCACGAGTTCATGCTCGAGATCCACGATCGGCTGCGCGTCGAGCGGACCAAGGAGAAGGGCGATCCGATCCCGCCCGTGGTCGATGCGGTGGCCGCCGAGGCCAAGCTGCTGTGCTTCGACGAGATGGTCGTCAACAATATGGCCGATGCGGCGATCCTCAGCCGGCTGTTCACCGGCCTGATCGATGCGGGCGTGACCGTGGTGACGACATCGAACCGGCCGCCAGATGATCTCTACAAGGATGGGCTTAACCGCCAGTTGTTCCTGCCGTTCATCGCGCTGATCAAGGATCGGCTCGACGTGCTGTGCCTGAACGGGCCGGTCGATTACCGGCTCGAACGGCTGGGCGGCTTTCCCACCTGGTATTCGCCTAACGGTCAGGCATCGACGCAGGCGCTGTCCAAGGCGTTCTTCCGTCTGACTGACTATCCGCCGGAGGATGCGGCGCACGTGCCCTCGGCCGAGCTGGCGGTCCCCGGGGGGCGGACGATCCACGTGCCCAAGAGCCTGAAGGGCGTTGCGGTCTTCTCGTTCAAGCGCCTGTGCTCGGAAGCGCGCGGCGCGGCCGATTATCTGGCGATCGCGCGCAATTATCACACCGTCTTCATCGTCGGCATTCCGATCCTCGGGCCGGACAACCGGAACGAGGCGGCGCGCTTCAAGGTGCTGATCGACGCACTGTACGAACATAAGGTCAAGCTGCTCGCGACCGCCGATGCCGAGCCGATCGTGCTCTATCCGGAAGGCGACGGCGCCTTCGAGTTCGAACGCACCGTATCGCGCCTGATGGAGATGCAGAGCCAGGACTATCTGGCGGCGGGCCACGGGGAGTAGGGGCGCACCTCTCCTCCTCTTAATCCACTCCGAACTGCTGACTGGATTGCTTGGCTCCGCTCGCAATGACGAGCGAATGGGGCGAGGCTGTCCCGAACCACCGATTGCTGCGCTGCATGAAAAAACGTCGCGTGATGCCAATCCGGTGGTTGCCCACGCCGGATCACGGAGCTAAGCGGGCTCCGTTCTATAGGCGGCGGTGTCCACGCGGCCGCCTTAGTCATGCGATTTCTTTCGGGAGGGGCTGATGGCTCGTACTAAGATTGCGTTGATCGGCGCCGGCAATATCGGCGGCACGCTGGCTCACCTGGCGGCCCTCAAGGGACTGGGTGACATCGTCCTGTTCGACGTGGTCGAGGGCGTTCCTCAGGGCAAGGCACTCGATCTGTCGCAGTGCGGCCCGGTCGAGGGCTTCGACTCTAAGATCATCGGCACCAACGATTACGCCGACATCAAGGGCGCCGACGTCATCATCGTCACCGCCGGTGTCGCCCGCAAGCCGGGCATGAGCCGCGACGATCTGCTCGGCATCAACCTGAAGGTCATGAAGGCCGTGGGTGAGGGCATCAAGGCCAACGCCCCCGATGCCTTTGTCATCTGCATCACCAACCCGCTCGACGCGATGGTGTGGGCGCTGCGCGAATTTTCGGGCCTGCCGCACAACAAGGTCGTCGGCATGGCTGGCGTGCTCGATTCGGCGCGCTTCAGCCACTTCCTCGCCGACGAGTTCCAGGTGTCGGTCAAGGACGTGAACAGTTTCGTGCTGGGCGGCCACGGCGACACGATGGTGCCGGTCCTCGAATATTCGACCGTGTCGGGCATTCCCGTCACCGACCTGATCTCGATGGGCCTGTCGACCAAGGAGCGTATCGACGCGATCGTCAAGCGTACCCGCGGCGGCGGCGGCGAGATCGTCGCGCTGCTCAAGACCGGTTCGGCCTTCTATGCCCCCGCGACCTCGGCGATCGCGATGGCGGAAGCCTATCTAGGTGACCAGAAGCGCATCCTGCCTGCGGCCGCCTATCTGTCGGGCGAATATGGCGTCAACGATCTCTATGTCGGCGTGCCCGTCCTGTTCGGCGCCGGCGGCGTCGAGAAGATCATCGAGGTGAAGCTCGACGACGAGGCGAAGGCCAACCTCACCGTCTCGGTCGACGCGGTCAAGGAACTGCTGGTCGCTTGCAAGGGCATCGATCCCTCGCTCGCATAATCGATCAATCGACAACCTCTTCCCGGAAGGCTCCACAGTCCATGTCGATCCTCGTCAACAAGAACACCAAGGTCATCACCCAGGGTATGACCGGCAATACCGGTACGTTCCACACCGAACAGGCGCTGGCCTATGGCACGCAGATGGTCGGCGGCGTTACGCCGGGGAAGGGTGGTACGACCCATATCGGTCTGCCCAACTTCAACACCGTTCATGAAGCGGTTGCGGCGACCGGCGCCGATGCTTCGGTGATCTACGTTCCGCCGCCCTTCGCGGCCGACTCGATCCTCGAAGCAATCGACGCCGAAGTGCCGCTGATCGTCACGATCACCGAAGGCATCCCCGTGATCGACATGATCAAGGTGAAGCGCGCCCTGATCGGCTCCAAGTCGCGCCTGATCGGCCCGAACTGCCCCGGCGTCCTGACGCCGAACGAGTGCAAGATCGGCATCATGCCGGGCAGCATCTTCAAGAAGGGTTCGGTCGGCGTCGTCTCGCGTTCGGGCACGCTGACCTATGAAGCGGTGTTCCAGACCTCGGCGATCGGCCTTGGTCAGACCACGGCGGTCGGCATCGGTGGCGATCCGGTCAACGGCACGAACTTCATCGACATGCTCGAGCTGTTCCTGGCCGACGATGAGACCAAGTCGATTATCATGATCGGCGAAATCGGCGGTTCGGCCGAAGAGGAAGCTGCTCAGTTCCTGATCGACGAGGCCAAGAAGGGCCGCAAGAAGCCGATGGCCGGCTTCATCGCGGGCCGCACGGCGCCTCCGGGGCGTCGCATGGGCCACGCCGGCGCGATTGTCTCGGGCGGCCAGGGCGGCGCCGACGACAAGATCGCGGCGATGGAAGCAGCCGGCATCAAGGTGGCGGCAAGCCCCTCGCTGCTCGGCGAGACGCTGGCCGAGGTGCTCAAGGGCTAAGCCCTTCGCCACCTGAGCGATTTCGAAGCGGCGGTCGGGGCAACCCGGCCGCCGTTTTCTTTGTCTTCTTGATCCTCCCCGGCACGGGGAGGGGGACCGCGAAGCGGTGGAGGGGGCAGGAGGCAGGTGGCGCCGATTGTGGCGAACCCCTTCCGTCATGCCTGCGGCGTGCCACCTCGCCGCGCCGGGGAGGAATTAGGGCTTTGGAATCAAAAGATAGCCTCCTGCGCATTTTCTATCATTTAGATGCAAATAGCGTCTCGCCTTCGTCGCATACCGCTCCTATATCGGCCCGGCCAATTGCTGCGCTTCGGACCTAAGCTCCGGGGTGGGTGCAGACCAGGAGGTGACATTGGGTATCGAAGGCGTGGCTTTCGACGGGCCGGAGGGCGTTTCGCCTTCATTCGTCGAGAATTTGTATCGTCAGTATCGCCAGGACAAGTCGTCCGTTGAGCCGAGCTGGCAAGACTATTTCTCCAACATCGAAGCAAGCGTTTCGGGGCCTAGCTGGGCCAATCCGAATTGGCCGCTCAGCAGCACCGACTCGCTGACCGCCGGCCTCGATCCCACCCAGATGGAGCCTGCGGCAAAGCCCGCCAAGGGTGGCGCGCCGAAGGCTGCTGCTCCGGCCCCATCCGCGGCGCCGGCGATCAGCCAGGAGGAGATCCAGCAACGCGCGCAGGATTCGATGAACGCGCTGATGCTGATCCGCACCTATCGCGTGCGCGGCCATCTGCTCGCCAATCTCGATCCGCTGGGCCTCAGCAAGCGCGAGGAGCCGGTCGACCTCAGCCCTGAATGGCACGGGTTCAAGGAAGACGACATGGACCGCCAGGTTTTTCTGGGCGGGTTCCTGGGCCTGCAGAGCGCGACGCCGCGTGAGATCATGTCGATCCTGCGCAAGAATTACTGCGGCAATATTGGTCTTGAGTATATGCACATCCCCGACGTGGAGGAGCGCCGCTTCCTCCAGGAGCGGATGGAAGGCAAGGACGCCGAGATCCACTTCACGCCCGAAGGCAAGAAGGCGATCCTGAACAAGGTCGTCGAAGCCGAGCAGTGGGAGAAGTTCCTCGGCCGCAAATATGTCGGCACGAAGCGCTTCGGTCTCGACGGCGGTGAATCGATGATCCCGGCCATGGAAGCCGTGATCAAATATTCGGGCGCCTATGGCGTGAACGAGATCATCTTCGGCATGGCCCATCGCGGTCGTCTGAACATGCTCACCAACGTGATGTCCAAGCCGTATCGTGCGCTCTTCAACGAGTTTGCCGGCGGCTCCGCCAATCCCGAGGATGTCGGCGGTTCGGGCGACGTGAAGTACCACCTCGGCACCTCCACCGATCGCGAGTTTGACGGCAACAAGGTTCACATGAGCCTGGCGCCGAACCCGTCGCACCTCGAGTGCGTCGACCCGGTCGTGCTGGGCAAGGCACGCGCCAAGCAGACCAAGCTCGACGATCTCGAGCGCGAGAAGGTGTTGCCGATCCTGCTCCACGGTGACGCGGCGTTTGCCGGCCAGGGCGTGATCATGGAATGCTTCGGCTTCTCCGGCCTGCGCGGCTACAATACGGGCGGCACGATCCACTTCGTGATCAACAACCAGGTGGGCTTCACCACCTCGCCGCAGTTCGCGCGGTCGTCGCCTTATCCGTCGGACATCGCAAAGATGGTCGCGGCGCCGATCCTGCACGTCAACGGCGACGATCCCGAAGCCGTCACCTTCGCCTGCAAGATCGCGACCGAGTATCGCCAGACCTTCAAGCGCGATGTTGTGATCGACATGTGGTGCTATCGCCGCTTCGGCCATAATGAAGGCGACGAGCCGGGCTTCACCCAGCCGCTGATGTACGACGTGATCCGCAAGCACCCGCCGGTTTCGGCGATCTACAACGCGCGGCTCGTTCAGGAAGGCGTGATTAACGACAACTGGACCTCGTCCCACGAGGCCGAGTTCGTCGAGAAGCTGGAAGCCGAGTTCGAGGCGGGCAAGAGCTACAAGGTCAACAAGGCCGACTGGTTCGAGGGCGACTGGGCCGGCTTTGCGGAACCCCGCGAGGCCATCACCGAGAAGCGCGCCGCCGACACCGGGCTCACCGAAGAGGTGGTCGCGGATCTCGGCAAGCAGTTGACGACGGTTCCCGAAGGGCTGGCGATCCACAAGACGCTCGGCCGCATTCTGGAAGCCAAGAAGGAGATGTTCTCCTCCGGCGAGGGCTTCGACTGGGCGACCGGCGAGGCGCTGGCTTTCGGCTCGCTCCTCAAGGAAGGCTATGCCGTCCGCCTGTCGGGCCAGGATTCGGGCCGTGGCACGTTCAGCCAGCGGCACGCCGTCTGGGTCGATCAGAAGGATGGGCACAAGTACATCCCGCTGTCGGCGATGGACCGGCGCTTCCAGGTGCTCGACTCGCCGCTCAGCGAATTCGGCGTTCTCGGTTTCGAATATGGCTATGCGTCGGCGGCGCCGAATACGCTCGTCATGTGGGAAGCCCAGTTTGGCGACTTCGCCAACGGTGCGCAGGTCATCATCGACCAGTTCATCTCGTCGGGCGAGGCCAAGTGGCTGCGCGTCAACGGCCTCGTGATGCTGCTGCCGCACGGCTATGAAGGGCAGGGTCCTGAGCATAGCTCGGCACGTCTGGAGCGTTATCTCCAGCTGTGCGCCGAGGATAATATGCAGGTCGCGAACTGCACGACCCCGGCGAACTACTTCCACATGCTGCGTCGTCAGATGATCCGGAAGTTCCGCAAACCGCTGATCGTCATGACGCCGAAGTCGCTTCTGCGGCACAAGTCGGCCGTGTCGAAGCTGGAGGATTTCACCGGCGAAACCCGCTTCCAGCGCGTCCTGCCGGACAACAATCCCCCGGCGGACAAGGATGTGAAGCGTGTCGTGATCGTTTCGGGCAAGCTCTATTACGAACTGGCCGAGGCGCGCGACGCGGCGGGCGACCAGACCACGATGATCCTGCGCCTCGAGCAGATCTATCCCTTCCCGGCCGACGCGCTGATCGCGCGGTTCAGCCGGATGCCCGACCTCGAAACGGTGGTGTGGGCGCAGGAGGAGCCGAAGAACCAGGGCGCCTGGAGCTTCGTCGAACCCTATATCGAGAAGGTTCTCGCCGATGTCGGCGGCAAGCCTCAGCGTCCGGTCTATGCCGGTCGCAAGGCGGCCGCCGCGACGGCGACCGGTCTCGCCCGCAATCATGCCGTGCAGCAGGCTGCACTGATCGCCGATGCGCTCGGCCACGAAGTAAAGGGTAAGTAAGATGGCAACCGATGTTGTGGTGCCGACGCTCGGCGAATCGATCACCGAAGCGACGCTGGGCCAGTGGCTCAAGAAGCCTGGCGAGGCCGTGAAGGTCGATGAGCCGATCGCGAGCCTGGAGACCGACAAGGTCGCGGTCGAGGTTCCCTCGCCCGTCGCCGGCGTGATCGGCGAACTCGTCGTCAACGAAGGCGATACGGTCAATGTCGGCGCGGTGATCGCGCGGATCGAGGCGGGGGCCGCGGCCGCCACCTCGGCGACCCCGGCGGTCGAGGATCGCACCGCGGTCGGCAAGGCCGAAGCGGCGGCTCCGGCCGAGCCGGCTTCGGCGCCGGTCGAGGAAACGGGCGATGCGCTGACGCTGTCGCCGTCGGTGCGCCGCGCGGTGCTGGAATATGGCGTCGATCCGTCGAAGATCCGTGGCACCGGCAAGGATGGCCGCGTGACCAAGGACGACGTCGTCGCCGCCGCCAAGTCGCAGCCCAAGCCGGCTGCTACGGCTCCGGCCGCATCGCCTGCCGCTGCGGCTCCGGTCGCGTCGAATGCGGGCGGGCGCAACGAAGAGCGGGTGAAGATGACCCGCCTGCGGCAGACGGTCGCCAAGCGCCTGAAGGAAGCGCAGAACACCGCCGCGATGCTGACGACGTTCAACGACGTCGATATGACCGCGGTGATCGAGGCGCGGAACAAGTATAAGGACCTGTTCGAGAAGAAGCATGGCGTCCGCCTGGGCTTCATGGGCTTCTTCGTGAAGGCGGCCTGCATGGCGCTGAAGGACATTCCTTCGGTCAACGCCTCGATCGAAGGCGAAGAGATCGTCTATCGCGACTATGTCGACGTGTCGGTCGCGGTCTCCGCGCCGAACGGGCTGGTCGTGCCGGTGATCCGCAACGCCGAGACGCTGACGGTCGCCGGCATCGAAAAGACGATCGGCGATTTCGGCAAGCGTGCCAAGGAAGGCAAGCTGTCGATGGAAGACATGAAGGGCGGCACTTTCACGATCTCCAACGGCGGCGTCTTCGGTTCGTTGATGTCGACCCCGATCATCAACCCGCCGCAGTCGGGCGTGCTCGGCCTCCACCGCATCGAGGACCGCCCGGTCGTCCGCGACGGCCAAGTCGTCGTCCGCCCGATGATGTATCTGGCGCTCAGCTACGATCACCGTCTGATCGACGGTCGCGAGGCGGTGACCTTCCTCGTCGCGCTCAAGAACGCGATCGAGGATCCGACCCGTCTGCTGATCGATCTCTGATCGCACGCTTTATCCGCCCATCCCGAGCAAGCTTGGGTGGGCGGCCTGTTTCATCCTCTGAATGAGGACCGATATAATGTCCGACTATGATTTTGACGTGATCGTCATCGGCGCCGGCCCCGGCGGCTATGTCGCCGCGATCCGCGCGGCGCAGCTGGGGCTGAAGACCGCGTGCGTGGAAAGCCGCGAGACGCTGGGCGGCACCTGCCTGAACGTCGGGTGCATCCCGTCGAAGGCGATGCTCCATGCGTCCGAATTTTACGACAAGGCCGCCAATGGCGAGCTGGCCAAGATGGGGATCAAGACGACGGTCGAACTCGACCTCGATACGATGCAGGGCCAGCGCAAGGATGCCGTGAAGGGCCTGACCGGCGGCATCGAATATCTGTTCAAGAAGAACAAGGTCGAATGGCTCAAGGGCCACGGCGCCTTCACCGGCAAGGACACGATCGACGTCGCGGGCAAGAGCTACCGCGCCAAGAACATCGTGATCGCGACCGGATCGTCGGTGACTCCGCTGCCGGGTGTCGAGATCGACGAGAAGATCGTCGTATCTTCGACCGGCGCGCTCGAATTCACGAAGGTGCCCAAGCATCTCGTCGTGATCGGCGGCGGCGTGATCGGGCTCGAACTCGGATCGGTGTGGAAGCGCCTTGGCGCCAAGGTGACGGTGGTCGAGTTCCTCGATGCGCTGCTGCCTGGCATGGATGGTGAAATCCGCAAGGAAGCCGCCAAGCTGTTTAAGAAGCAGGGCATGGAGCTGAAGCTCGGCACCAAGGTGACTGGCGTGACCATCAACGGTGGCAACGCGACCGTCACCGTCGAGCCGGCGGCCGGCGGTGCGGCCGAGACGCTGGAGGCCGATGCGGTGCTGGTGTCGATCGGCCGCCGTCCGAACACCGACGGCCTCGCGCTGGAGCGTGCGGGCCTGACCGTCAACAAGCGCGGCCAGATCGAGATCGGTCACGATTTCGACACTGCCACGCCCGGCATCTGGGCGATCGGCGACGTCGTCCCCGGCCCGATGCTCGCGCACAAGGCCGAGGATGAGGGCATTGCGGTGGCGGAGAATATCGCGGGCCTCACCGGCATCGTGAATCACGATGTCATCCCCGGCGTGGTTTACACCATGCCCGAGATTGCGGGCGTGGGACTGACCGAGGAGCAGGCCAAGGAACGCGGCGAGGTCAAGGTCGGCAAGTTCCCGATGATGGCCAATTCGCGGGCCAAGACCAACCACGAGCCCGACGGTTTCGTGAAGGTGATCGCTGACGCCAAGACCGACAAGGTTCTGGGCGTCCACATCATCGCATCGGTCGCCGGCACGATGATCGCGCAGGCCGCGCAGGCGATGGAGTTCGGCGCGACGTCCGAAGACATCGCCTACACCTGCCATGCGCATCCGACCCATTCGGAAGCGATCAAGGAAGCCGCGATGGCGGTGACCGGCAAGCCGATCCACATCTGACCCCTTTATCCTCCCCCGCCAGGGGGAGGTGGCGCCAAAGGGGACGGACGGGGGAGGGCGCAACCAACTAGCGTCCCCGTATCCTCCCCCTCCGTCAGCTGCGCTGACACCTCCCCTGGCGGGGGAGGATTGGGTGGAGCGTGACGTTCTGAAAAGTGTCGGATAAAGCCGACCCATGCACCCCGACTTCACCCTCGTCCGCAGCGTGTTGCCGATGTTCGACACGATCGGGATCGCCTTGTTCGCCGCGTCGGGTGCGCTGGCGGCCGCAAAGCTCAGGCAGACGGCGGTCACGTTCGCGTTCTTCGCGGGTGTGACCGGGACCGGGGGCGGCACGGTGCGCGATCTGCTGATCGGTGCGCCAGTTTTCTGGATGCATGACAACCGCCCGATCTTCGTATGTCTGGCCGCCGCGATCCTGATTTACGTCACGCCGCGTCGCTGGTGGCGGGAGAGGGCGCTCGACTGGTTCGATGCGCTGGGGCTGGCGGCCTATGCGGTGTTCGGCGCGTGGAAGGCGCTGGCTTACGGCATCCCGCCGCTGCCGGCCTTCGCGATGGGGGTGGTGACGTCGTGCGTCGGCGGGATCATCCGCGATGTGCTGGCGGGCGAACCATCGATCCTGCTGCGGCCGGAAATCTACGTAACGGCGGCGGCGCTCGCCGCAGGGCTGTTCGTGGCGCTGAGCCTGCTGGGCCTCGATCCGTTCGTGGCTGCGTCGGTGGGTGCGCTGGCAGGCTTCATCCTGCGCGCGCTGGCGATTGCGCGCGGTCTCGCGCTTCCCGCATATCGTCGCTGAGGGGGGAACCCCGGCGTATCGCGAACGTATCTCTCCCGTAATAGTCATGACACGGGATGTAGCGATGCGTCGATTTCTGCCGTTTCTTCTAACCACCGGTCTGTTGGCGAGCTGCGGCCCCAAGCCCCTCGAACTGCCGGCCGATCCGGTCGACAAGGCTGCGACCTGCGCGGTGGTGAGTGCGGCGCGCGCGCGGGCAGCGCAGGCCGACATCAAGGCCGAGCTGCCCTTCGCCGAACAGCTGCGCATCACCCATTATGCGATGTTGGCTGGATCGGAAGGCGATACCTTCGACACCGAACGCGCCTCTGCCGTGGCCAAGAAGATGGGCGAGCTGCAGGAGAAGATCACCGCCGGCGAGTGGCAGAAGCTCGAAGCGCCGTGCGATCAAGCCTATCCGGTGACGGTGAAGACGAGCGGGATTGAGCTACCGGCCGCCAAGGCCGACGCGCAACTCGGCTGCTATGCGCTTGCCGATTTCCTGCGCCGATCGGTCGCGACGATCGACGAGAAGGGGCAAAACGAACTTGCCGGCTATGACAAGATGAAGCGCGCGCTCGACGCGCCCGTGGGTGCCGGCATGAAGGCGAAGGGCGCGAACAGTTTCCCCAAGACCCAGGCGCTCAAGAACGAGGCGCTGAGCGATATGGCGAAGCTGGGCGCTCCGGCCGAAACGATGAAGATGTGCACGGCGAAATTTGGGTAAGGTGGTTCAAATCCTCCCCCGGAGGGGGAGGGGGACCGGCGAAGCCGGTGGAGGGGTAGCTAGAGATAGAGTGCGTCGCTGCCGGCTAATACCTCTCCACCACCCTGCGGGTGGTCCCCCTCTCCCTCCGGGAGAGGATTGTTAAGGCCCGAACCTCGGCTCCCTCGGCGGCGTCTCGCGCGGTGCGAGGTCGAGTTGGAAGACGCCCATGTCCCACCAGGCGTCGAACTTCCAGCCGACCTTGTGGTGCGCGCCGACGACGGTGAAGCCCAGCTTTTCGTGGAGGCCGACGCTTTCGGGATTGGGCAGGCTGATCTTGCCGGTCGCGGCGTTGAAGCCGCGGGCGCGCAGGTCGTCGAGCAGCGCGGCGTAAAGGCGACGACCCAACCCGCGACCCTTGGCGGATTGCGCGAGGTAGATCGTCGTCTCGGTCACCCAGCGATAGGCAGCGCGATCGTTGAAGGCGCCGGCATAGGCATAGCCCTGCACGCGCCCGCCCTCCTCGATCACGAGATAGGGATAACGCGCGGCAATGCCCTCCATCCGCCGCGCCATCTCGGTCTCGGATGGCGGCTCCAGCTCGAAGCTGATGATCGTATCGCGCACATAAGGAGCGTAGATCGCTGCGATGGCTGGGATATCGGCGAGGGTGGCGGCGCGGATCAGCGCGTCGCCCACGCGATCAGCCCTTCGTAGAGACTCTGGTCACGCGATGCGCGCACCGGTGTGTTGGAGGCGCATTCGAGACAGCGCGCCTGGATTGCGGGGCCGGTCAGCACCTCGCGGGCATCGGCGAGCGCGCGCAGGAGCATCGTGTCGGGGCGGCCAGCGACGCGGCTCCACACGTCGATCGACCCGCTGTCGCCATTCTCGTCCTCGGGCCGAGTGAGCGACTTGAGCATTTCCTTCCAGCTGCTCGGCGCCTTTTCGATGTAGAGAGGGCGGACCGATTTAGGATCGAGCTTAGCGAGCTTTGCGGCTTCGCCGATCGCATCGTCGACATTTCCGAACTGGTCGACCAGGCCCAGCCCCTTGGCGGTGCTGCCCGCCCAGACGCGGCCTTCGGCGATTTCGCGCACGCGGGCGACGGGCAGATGGCGGCTTTGGGCGACGAGGCCCGTGAAGCGGCGATAGATGTCGTCTATCGATCCCTGGAGCAGCGCGTCGAATTCGGGCGAGGTGCCGCGCAGGACATCGGGCTCACCCGACAGCGGGGTCGTCTTCACCCCGTCCGCCGACAGCCCCACCTTGGCGAGCGTCCCCTGGAAGGTGGGAAGGATGCCGAAGACGCCGATCGACCCGGTGATGGTCGACGGATCGGCGACGATCTTGTCGGCCGGGGTCGACACCCAATAGCCTCCGCTTGCCGCGAGACCGCCCATCGAGACGACGATCGGCAACCTGCGCGCCTTGGCCTGCAGGATCGCCGAGCGTATCTGTTCGGACGCCATTACCGAACCGCCGGGGCTGTCGACGCGGACGACGAGCGCCTTGATCCGGTTTTTCTTGAGCTCCTCCAGCAGCAGATCGGAGATGGTGGCGCCGCCGGCCGAACCCGGTGCGGCGCGACCATCGACGATCGTGCCTGCGATGGTCAGCACGCCGATCGGCGTTCCGCTCGACTTTTCGGGATGCGAGTCGGCCCATCGGTCAAGTGGGATCGCCTTGAAATCGTTGACCCCACCGTCGCCCGCATCACCGGCGATCGCCGACACGCGCGCGTTGAAGTCGTTGCGGTCGCCGAGCCGGTCGACCAGCTTCGCGGCGAGCGCCGCCTGCGCCATATCGCCTTTCGACGCGACGCTCGCGAGATCGGGATGCGCGATATAGTCGGTCAGCTTCGCCTTTGGCCGTGCCTTGCCGACATCGGCCTGCCACGCAGCCCACAAGGTGTCGGCCAGCGCCTGATTGGCGGCACGTGCCTCGGGCGACTGATCGGAGCGGGTGTAGGGCTCGACCGCCGACTTGAACATGCCGACGCGATACACCTTGGTCGTCACGCCCAGCTTGTCGAGCAGCCCCTTGTAATAAAGCCGCGCACCGCCCGGGCCGGTGAGCACGACCGCGCCGAGCGGATTGAGCCACACCTCGGTCGCGTGCGCGGCGAGCAGGTAGCCGTCGTCGGTATAGCCAGTGGCATAGGCGAGAACGGGCTTGCCGGCGGCGCGGGCCTTGTCGAGCGCGCGCGCGGCGGCGGCGATCGTCGCCTGGCTGCCGCCCGCGAAGCGATCGAGATCGAGGACCACCGCCTTGATGTTGGACGAGCTCGCAGCGCTGTCGAGCGCGCGTTCGAGATCGCGCAGCCGATGCTCGCGCGCCACGCCGCCGCCGCCCGACAATATCGTGATCGGATCGGCCTCGGCCGGCTGCTCGACGAGGCTGCCGGTGAGGTCGACGACCAGCGCGCCGGTCGTTGGGACGCCGGACGTCGTCGGCCGAACCGAGAGCGCCACGAACAGGAAGCTGAAGAATATCAGCATCGCCAGCAGAACGAGCGCGTCCTTGACGCCCACCAGCAATGCCCAAAGGCCCTTCAACAGCTTCATTCAGGATGGTCTTTCGGTCGCGTGGATCTTGCCTACGAAACTAGGCCCGAACCGATGCTGCGTCCATGCCATTGAGAGGGGCGGGCCGTTCTGCCATGCTTCCGTGATGGCGGGCGTCGGGAAGTATGTGGAGCGAGGCTAAACAGTGTCGCTGGCGGTTTCACTTCCTGCGAGATTTTGGCGCCGATTCCGATCCTCGGCCCCGCCTTCGTTCGCACCTGTTTCACTCTTGATTGCGACAATCCGCGGGGGAACAGCAATACAGTCCCGCGCTGCAGGCGGTTGTCAACCTCGTCTGTTTCCAGCCCGGATCGTTTCAATACGCCGCAATGACGAGGAAGGTTTTAGCGCGTCGCCGGTACCGCGCCGCTCAACGCGAAGGTGCCCGGCAGGCCTTCGAGCCCGTTGGAGTCGATCGCGGTCAGGCGGATGAAGAACGTCGCGGTAGGCGCCAGAGCGAAGCTTGCCGACGGCGTGTCGCTCAATTGTTCGTCGAGCACCTCGGTGAAGCGCGCATCGGCGGCCAGAGCGATCCGGTACTTCCGCGCGCCATCGAGCGGCTTCGCGCTGATCGTGGCGCCGGTGGCCGTTTTCTCGATATTGGCGAGCTGGGGCGCGGGGAGGAGGGCGATCGGATCGCCGACCCCGTCCGGCGAAGCGATCACGCCGAAACCACGCCCGACCGCGGTGGTGGGCTTCTCGACATCGGGCGCGACGGCGACCTTGCCGCCGACGACTTCGGTCATCGCCTTGCCTTCGCCTTCGAAGGCGACGCGGAAATCGGTGCCGCGAACGGCCGTTACCGACAGCGGGGTCGTGACGCGGAACTTGCTGCCGGGGTCCCTGAAGGGCGTGACGCTCATTCGCGCGCGGCCGGCCTCGAGCTTGAAATCATCGTCGATGGCGCCCGTGAGCGCGATGCGGCGCAGGCGGGTCACGAGGATGCGGCTTTGCGAGGGGAGCGAGATGGCGCTCGCATCGGGCAGGCGGATGCTGACGAAGGCGCTAGGCCCGGTTTCGACGCGCATGCCTTCGCCCACTTTGGTGCCGACCGCGGCATCCTTGCCATTGACGGTCACGGTGCCGCGGAATGACGCGATCTCACCCGTCACCGGCTCGGTCCGCAGGATGGCGGGCGGGATCATCAGGACGGTGCCGACGGGAATGCGGCGCGGATCGGCAATGCCGTTGAGCCGCTGCACGACCAGATAGTCGGCTTCCCTCGTCATATAATCGCGCGCGAGCGTGAGCAGGATATCGCCTTGCTTCATCGTGTAGGGCAGTGGCTCCTCCGCCGCAGAGACGCGCGTGGCGCCCAGCAGCAACGCGCTCGTCAGTAGCAATGTCTTCCACGCGCGCATCGGCTTCATCGTCCCACTTTTGAAACGGGTCCAGCATCGGACGCTTTGCAGCGCACCGCAACCCGCCCCGCCTGATTCGCACAAGCGGGCTCTCTTTGGCGTGAATTAAGCCACAGCAATTGTGAACAATGGTTATGAAGGCCGGGAAATCTCCGGCGCGATTGTTAATTCTGTGTCTGTAGCTGTCCGTCCGCGTCCGCCGACACCTCCACGCCGACGCGCAGCACCTCGTGGCCGCCGCCGATGCGGGCACCCGAAATCGGGGCGGCGTCACGATAATCGAGGCCGATTGCGACGCGGACATAATGTTCGTCCGGGCAACATTCGCGCGCCGGATCGAAGCCGATCCACCCATAATCGGGAATATGGAGTTCGGCCCAGAAATGCGGTGCGTGGCGCTGCTGCGGGGCGGCGTCGTCATCGGACAGATAGCCGGTGACGAAGCGGGCGGGGAAGCCGGCGGCGCGGGCGGTGGCGATAAGGACGTGCGCCATATCCATGCTGCAGCCTGCGCCAGCTTCCAGGATTTCGGCGGCGGAGCGCATGTCGGTGCTGCGATCGGCGGTGCAGGCGATCCGTTCGTGGATCTCGTCACACAAACTGTGCGCGCAGCCGAGCGGATCGGAGCCGTTGATGCCGTGGGGCGCGCCGATCGTGGCGATCGCCGCGTTCGCGGTGGTTAGTTCGGTCGGGCGCAGGAACACACCGGCGGGCAGCAGGTTCGCCGCACCGTTGACGACGCCCGCGCGATCTTCGGTCAGCACTTCGCCGGTGACGCTCAGGCCGATCCGCTCGATCGGTCCCTCCAGATAGAGCATCGACACGATGTTGCCGAAGCCGTCGCGCCGGCTTTTCAGGCGGGCATCGCAATCGACCTCGATCCGCCAGTCGACGATATTCTGACCAAGATGGCTGTCGGGCGTCATCCGCAGCAGTTGGACGACGCGCGCCTGCGGCTCGGTGAAGCGATATTCGGTGCGGTGGCTGATCAGGATGCGCATCTCAGCCGAACCGGAACTGCGCGCCGATCGCCTGATGGATGCGTCCATTGTCGGCGATCGTGGCGCTAAGCCATTCGTGGAGGCCCTGGCTGAAGATCGTATCGATGCTGGTCCGCTCGATCGTGCTCTGGCGCATGCGTGCGATGCGATCGGCTTCGGATTGAAGGCCGGTGCGCTTCCCGATGGCGTTGAGATGCATCACCACTTCTTCGGCAGACGCGGCAAGACTGCGTGGCATCTCTTTGCGAAGGCAGAGTAATTCGGCAACGAGCCAGGGCTTCAGACCCTCGCTGTAGAGCCAGCGATAGGCGGTGTTGGCAGAGACGGCATGCAGGATCGTCGTCCACTGGTCGCGGTCGATCGGGCCGCCGACCCGCTCGCCATCGGGCAGCAGCAGGTGATATTTGACGTCGATCAGGCGAGCGGTGTTGTCGGCGCGCTCGATCGCGGCACCCAGCCCGATAAAGGCATAGGCTTCATTGCGGAGCATGCGATGGAGCGCGCCTTCGAAGCCGCGTGTCTCGGCGCGGATCGCTTCGACGATGCTCAGCGTGGACTGATTGCCGCCCGTTGTCGCGCGGCCGCGCAGGTTCAGCCACGCGCGGTTGATCGCCTCCCATGCGTCACGGCTGAGCGCGGTGCGCACCGACTTGGCATTGCTGCGTGCGGCATCCAGGCAGGATCGGATAGATGAAGGATTGCTAGCTGAAAGAGTGAGATAGCGGCTGATGTTAAGAGGCGATCGTGTCTCGTTGGTCAGCCCGAAATCATAATCGGCGGCGGCGACGAGCAGTGCGCTGTCCCACGCACCCTGACCGGCGGGCCGGGGTGAGAGCGCATCGAGGCGGATCGTCGCTTCGATCAGCCGTGCGGTGAACTCGGCCCGCTCGACATAGCGGCCGATCCAGTAAAGCGATCCGGCAGTGCGCGAGAGCATCAGGCGTCTCCCGCCAGAATGAGGCTGTCCTTCGTGCCGCCGCCCTGGCTCGAATTGACGACGAGCGATCCCTCCCTGAGCGCGACGCGGGTCAGCCCTCCCGGGGTGATCGTCACCCCCTTTGAACCGGACAGGACGAAGGGACGGAAGTCGACATGGCGCGGGGCAACCCCGCTGTCGGTGAGCGTCGGCACGGTCGACAGCGCGAGGGTTGGCTGCGCGATATAGCGTTGCGGCTCCTTGATCAGAGCCGCGCGGAACTCCTCGATCTGCGCCTTGGTCGCGGTCGGGCCGACGAGCATGCCGTAGCCGCCGGACCCGTCGACCAGCTTCACGACCAGCTTGTCGAGATTGTCGAGCGTATATTGGAGCGCGCCGGCCTCGCGGCAGCGATAGGTCTCGACATTCGGCAGCTTCGCTTCGCCGCCCGAATAATATTTCACGATCTCGGGCATGTAGCTGTAGATCGCCTTGTCGTCGGCGATGCCGGTGCCCGGTGCGTTCACCAGCGCGACATTGCCCGCCATATAGGCCGCGATCAGACCGGGAACGCCCAGCAGCGAGTCCGGCTTGAACACCAGAGGATCGATATAATCGTCGTCGATCCGGCGATAGATGACGTCGACCTTCACGCGCCCTTCGATCGTCCGCATCCAGACCATGTCGTCGTCGACTTCGAGATCGGCGGCCTCGACCAGCTCGATCCCCATCGAATCGGCCAGGAAGCTGTGTTCGTAGAAGGCGGAATTGAAATGGCCTGGGGTCAGCAGCACACAGACCGGCTTACCCGCGGGGCGGGGCGCGACCGACTGGAGCGTTTCGAGCAGCGAGTCGGGATAGGAATCGATTGGCTGGACCGGAAACATCTCGAACAGTTCGGGGCAAAGCCGCAGCATCGCTTCACGGTTTTCGAGCATGTAGGAGACGCCGGAGGGGGTGCGGGCATTGTCCTCCAGCACCCAGAACTCACCCGGCCCGGTGCGGACCAGGTCGATGCCGCAGATATGCGCAAAGATGCCGTGCGGCGGCTTGGCGCCGTCGAGCATCGGCCGGAATTGGGGATTCCCGAGGATCAACTCTTCGGGAATGATCTTGTCCTTCAGGATCTTACGCGCGCCATAGATATCGGCGAGGAAGGCATTGATCGCCTCGACCCGTTGAACCAGCCCTTCGGAGAGATTGGACCACTCGCTCTTGGTGAAGATGCGCGGCACGATGTCGAAGGGGATGATGCGCTCTGCGCTTTCTTCCTCGCCATAGACCGCGAAGGTGATGCCGAGCTGCCGGAACGCCGCCTCCGCCGCCTTCTGGCGTCGATCGAGTTCGGCGGGCGGGGTGGACGATATCCAGTCAGCGAGGGCGGCGAATTCCGGCCTGCCCTCCCTGGTCGCGCTGGAGCCCCAAATCTCGTCGAAAGCGCGCTCGATCGCCATAAGCTCCTTGTGCTTCTTATTTTCGTCGGAGGAAAGACTGCAACGCTTCGCTGCGCTGCACAAGAGGGGAAGATGGGCTGGTCAATTTCGAAATCCAAACCCGCCCGAACCCCGCTTGTTCCGATTGCGAAGCGCAACAAATCGTGGATAAGCGACCGCCTGTGGGGGCAGCATGGAAAATCGGCGCGGGGCTGTGCCTGGGCGCGGCCGCCACGGGAAGCGCCAGGGCCGCCGATGGTCTGACGTTGGGCGCCACGATGCGGGCGCGGATCGAGGTGATCGATGGTCAGATCCGGCCCGGTTTCCGCAGCGACGACACCGCCTACAATCTGCGCACGACGCTGAAGGCCGAATATCGCGATGGGCCGATCCGACTGCTCGGCGAGCTATGGGACAGCCGAATCTATGGCGTCGACCGGCGCAGCGCGATCGGGACGAGCGAGGTCAACACGATCGAGCCGGTACAGGCGTTCGTCGAGGTCGATCTTCGCGATGCGCTGGGGACGGGTACGACCCTGAAGGCGACGGCGGGGCGGATGATGCTCAACCTCGGGTCGCGCCGGCTGGTGGCGGCCGACGATTATCGGAACACTACGAACGGCTATACCGGGCTGCGCGCCGACATCGGTATGGGAAAGCAGTGGCAGGCGACTCTGGTGTATGTGCTGCCCCAGATGCGCCGACCCGATGATATCGAGTCGGTGATCGATGCGGAGCGCGCGATCGACAAGGAGAGTTTCGATCTGGTCCTGTGGGGCGGGGTCGCGAGCCGCGCGAAGCTGTTCGGTGGAGCGAGCGGGGAACTCAGCTTTTTTCATCTCGGCGAAGCGGACAAGGCTGGTCGACCGACCCGTGATCGCTCGCTCGATACGATCGCGCTCCGGCTATTCCGGAAACCCGCGGCCGACACCACCGATTTCGATGTCGAGGGCGGCTATCAGCGCGGATCGATCAGCGCGTCGGCGGCGGTAAATGCGCGGCGGCTCGACGTGCTGGCATGGTTCGTTCACGGCGAAGCGGGCTACACCTTGGCCGGGGGCTGGAGGCCGCGCCTGTCCGTGTTCATCGACGTGGCGAGCGGTGATCGGCGCGGGGGACGCTACGGTCGGTACGACACGATCTTCGGCTTCCGGCGGGGCGAATATTCGCCCGCCGGAATGCTGGCGGCGATCGGGCGCGCCAACATCCTGTCGCCGGGAGTGCGCATCGATCTGGCGCCCGACAAACGATCGGACATCCACGCCAGCTATCGCCCGATGTGGCTCCATTCGCGCACCGACGCCTTCTCGACGACCGGGGTGGTCGATGCGTCGGGGCGGGCGGGGCGGTTTGCGGGACACCAGTTCGATGGGCGCGGGCGATACTGGATCATACCCGAACATCTCCAGTTCGAGGTCGACGCGACCTACATCGCCGCCGGCGGCTTCCTGCGCGACGCGCCGAATGCGCGGGGACAGGGCGAGGTTTACCTGTCGCTCAATCTGCTCGCTATCCTCTGACTCGACATCGCTGTCCCGAAGCATAATCTCCTCTCAAAATAGAAGAGAGGAGATGGGGATGCCGGGCTTCGCGCCAATCGTGGGGGCGCCCTTCGGCGTCGAAAGCGATTTCGATCTGTCGCGGCCGATCGATGCCGTCGAAGGCTATGCGATCCGCAGGGCCTTTGCCGAGCACAAGTTGCTGGTCTTTCGGAATCAGAATCTCAGCCAGGACGAGCAGGCGAGGGCGCTTGGCACGTTGGGCGACGTCCTGCCGGCGGGGCGCGAGGTGGGGGAGGTGTCCGTCGACGGGACGCTGGGTTCGAGCGCGCTCGCCTTCCATTCGGACCTGATCTTCACCGAGGAGCCGATCAAGGTGCTGTCGCTCCACGCGATCGATGTGGCCGAGGGCGAAACGGTGACGCGGTTCGCAAACGGGATTGCGGCGGCGCGCCATTTGTCTCCTGCGCTGCGCGATCGCCTGTCGCAGACGCCGGCTTTGGCGCTGATGTCGATCGTCCAGTCGCGACGCGCCATACCGGTGGTGATCCCCGATATCCTGCCGCGCGCCGAACGCCCCGCGCTGATCGCGCACCCCGCGACGGGCGAGCCGATCCTGTACGTGACCGAGATGCAGACGGTGCGGTTGGGCGGGATGTACGAGGCCGACAGCGACGAACTGCTCCACCTGCTGTTCGGGCTGCTCTACGCGCCGGCCAACATCTACGAGCATCGCTGGCGCCGTGGCGATCTGGTGATCTGGGACAATCTGGCGCTCCAGCACGGGCGGCCCGATCTGGCGGGCGTGGCGCGTCGGCGGCTGCAGCGCGCCTGCGTCGCCGATCACGACTTCGCCGAGCTCTGCCCCGACTTCAACAGCAGCGATCCGCGCGTGAAGGCGTTGGGACGGGGTGAGGATTATACTGCGGATACGGCAACTTACTGAGCATCCTTGATCTGCCCCGCCAGGGGGAGGATGCTAGACAAGGAAAAGGCCGGAACCCCGTGGGGTCCGGCCTTCGCCTGTAACGATCGGGTATGTCGCGGGTCAGGCGACCTGCGAGACCTGGCCCTCTTCGGGATCGCGCAGCACATAGCCGCGGCCCCAGACGGTCTCGATGTAATTGTCGCCACCGCAGGCCAGCGCCAGCTTCTTGCGCAGCTTGCAGATGAAGACGTCGATGATCTTGAGCTCGGGCTCGTCCATGCCGCCATAAAGGTGGTTCAGGAACATTTCCTTGGTGAGCGTCGTGCCCTTGCGGAGCGAAAGCAGCTCCAGCATCGCATATTCCTTGCCGGTCAGGTGGACGCGGGCGCCATCGACCTCGACGGTCTTGGCATCCAGGTTCACCGCCAGCTTGCCGGTCTTGATGACCGACTGGCTGTGGCCCTTCGAACGGCGGACGATCGCATGGATACGGGCGACCAGTTCTTCGCGGTGGAAGGGCTTGGTGACGTAATCGTCGGCGCCGAAGCCGAGGGCGCGGACCTTCGAGTCCATCTCCGCATTGCCCGACAGGATCATGACGGGGGTCTGGACCTTCGAGTTGCGCAGCTTCTTGAGCACGTCATAGCCGTGCATGTCGGGCAGGTTGAGGTCGAGCGCGATCAGGTCGTAATCGTAGAGCTTGCCCAGATCGAGACCTTCTTCGCCGAGATCGGTGGAATAGACGTTGAAGCCCTCCGAACCGAGCATGAGCTCGATCGCCTTCGCCGTGGTGGGATCGTCCTCGATCAGCAAAACCCGCATTGGTCGTTCCTTGCCTGTGTCGTTCCGAGCGCGTTGCCGCTGATCGGAACCCCGATGTTAACCATCGAAGATATGAAGGCAAAAGGTTAAAGCGGGATTAAGAGAGATTGCGGTCACTACTTAATTTGGGAACCATATCGCCCGTCGCCTTACGTCGCGGTTAACGGCCGCAAAAAAGAACGGCCGGATCCTGAGACCCGGCCGCTCCGTTTCCCGCCGCTCCCAAAGGGTGCCGTGCGGTAACTCTTTCGTCGAATATCAGCTCGCGAGAGCCGAAACGCTCTGATCGGCCGACTCGGCGGTGCTGCTGCCGTTGGCCCGGCCGCGCAGGCGCGTGATGTTGTCGCGCGCTTCGTCGATCCGGTCATGCGCCAGCTTGCTGACGTCGTCGGCGACCTTCTTGAGTGTATCACGGCTCTGCGCGGTGGCATCCGACAGCTTTTCGCGGCTGTCCGAAGCGATCTTGCTGATCCGTTCGCGGCCAAGATAGGCGGCGATGCCCGCGATCGCGGCGGCGGCGAGGGCGCCGAGACCGATCGAAACGGTTTTGCGGTTCACCGGGACCGACTGGATCGCCTTCTGCGCGCGGGTGCTCAGATCAGCGACCTTGGTACTTGCCTTCTTGCGGGTCGAGGCGGTCTTCGCGCTTGCCGAGCGCGTGCCGGTGGTGCCGGCTGCAGTGGTCGTGCGACGACGCGGCGTGGTGGAACGCTTGGCCGTCGAGCGGGTACGGGTGGTGGTCGCCATCGCTCACTCCTGTGTAAAATGAATTCGGGTAGAGAACGCCAAGTGTCCGGCAGGGTTCCGATTTTCCCGCATTCGTGCGACGAAGCGCGTGGGAGAGAGCGATGCAACGATCACGGATCGGGCTATGCCACCCGGCTTATGGTCGAGTCGGCGGAGCGGGTGCTTCCTAGATGCGGCCCGCTGCTGTATCGGCTTTGTTCCGTGGACGCCCCTGACGATATTGCCCAAAGGCCCGAATATGATGGCCGCAAGATCATCCATATCGACATGGACGCCTTCTATGCCTCGGTCGAGCAGCGCGACGATCCGGCGCTGAAGGGGCGGCCGGTCGCGGTGGGCGGCACGCGCGAGCGCGGCGTGGTCGCGGCCGCGAGCTACGAGGCGCGCGCTTACGGTGTGCGATCGGCGATGGCATCGTCGCAGGCGCGGCGGCTGTGCCCCGATCTGGTCTTCGTCAAGCCGCGCTTCGATGCCTACAAGACGGTGTCGCGCCAGATCCACGACATCTTCGCCGACTTCACGCCGCTGATCGAGCCGCTGTCGCTCGACGAAGCCTATCTTGATGTCAGCGCAGGGCACCCCGAGTTCGGATCGGCGACCGCAATCGCGCAGGAGATCAGGCGGCGGATCAAGGCGGAGACGGGCCTCACCGCATCGGCGGGGGTTTCGTACAACAAGTTCATCGCCAAGATCGCGTCGGACCAGAACAAGCCCGACGGGATATGCGTGGTCCGGCCCGATGTGGGCGCGGACTTCGTCGCCAGGCTCCCCATCGGCCGGTTCCACGGGATCGGGCCGGTCACGGCGAAACGGATGGAGAAGCTGGGGATCCACACCGGCGCCGATCTGCGCCGCGCGAGCCGCGAATTGCTCGACCGGCATTTCGGCAAGTCCGGCAACTATTACCATCTCGCCGCGCGCGGGATTGATCATCGGCAGGTGAAGCCCGATCGGGTCCGTAAGTCGATAGGGCACGAGACGACCTTCTTTCAGGATGTTTTCGCCCATGACGAGATGGCCGCCTTCTTCCGCGAGGCGAGCGAAACGGTCGCGCGCCACGCCGCGCGATCGGGCAAGGCGGGGCGCACCGTATCGATCAAGCTGCGCTATGCTGATTTCCGCACGATCACGCGCGCGAAGACGCTGTCTGTCCCGACCGATGATGCGGGGGTGATGGCGGAGGTCGCGCTGGCTCTGCTCGCGCCGCTGGAGCCGGTCGAACAGGGGGTGCGCCTGCTGGGCGTCACCTTGTCGGGCTTCGACGGTCCCGAGATCGAGGCGGAGCAGCTGGAACTCGAGCTGATCGCCTTTCCCTGACAGGCGAGTCGCGGGGCTCCCGAGCGGCCGGGAAGTTGTGGAAGTTGTCACTACGTCGCGTGAGAATCGCTCGCAACGGCAGTCCCCGAACAGCGGAGGGGGAGAAGGTGTGCGAATGCGGCATGCGGACAGCTAGGCACCGAAGGCGCCTGTAGGACAGCGCGATTTTGAGACGCTCCCGACACACTTTGCATCAATTCGCCGCACTTCACGCTCGCGTCATCGGCAACATGAACGCTGTCACGGCCAGCGTTCATCCAGCAGAAAGGTCGTTCTGGACACGCAATGTCAGCCGGGGGACAGGATAGAGGAGTCGCTACATGCGTGTCATTGCCAACAGGCCAAGTCTTTATGCCGTTCTTGCTATCGTTGCCCTGCCCATCGCGGGCAGCTTGTCTGCGCAACAGCAGGATGCGGTCGATCCGAGTATTCTCGTCAACGGCGTGCCGGCGGCTGATCCGGTTACTTTGACTAAGGGACCGGAGATCAAGGGTGTCATCTCCGCGCGCCAAGGCGATAAGCTGAAGGTGACGACCGCCGACGGCAACAGCACGGTTGTCGCGATCAACCAGGCGACGAAGATTAAGGGTAAGCGCTCCTCGGACTCGCTGCTCAACGGCCTGCCGGTGACGGTCAAGACGATGCAGGGTGGCCCCGATCTTCTTGCCAGCCAGATCAATTTCCAGACCAAGGATCTGAAGACCGCGACGATGATCCGCAACGCCACCGAGCGGCGTTTCGTCGAACAAGCCGCGGCGACCGAAGCGCTGCGCGGCCGCGTGGGCGACATCGACAAGTATAATATCAAGCACACGACCAACGTCCACTTCGACACCGGCAAGTCCAACCTGTCGGCCGAGGACAAGGAACAGCTCTGCTCGACCGCGACCCAGGCCAATGCGACCGAGAATGCGCTGCTGCTGGTCATCGGCTATACCGACTCGACGGGTAGCGAAGATACGAACCAGGCGCTCAGTGAGAAGCGTGCGAGCCGCGTGATCAACTATCTGCAGCAGGCGTGCGGCTGGAAGCCGTATCGCATGCTGACCCCGACCGGCATGGCCACCGCCGATCCGCTGGCGAGCAACGACACCGAAGAAGGCAAGGCACAGAACCGCCGCGTCGCGGTGAACGTGATGGTCAGCAAGAGCGTCGACAATATGTGATGCGCGCGGGGCGGGACTTCGGACCCGCCCCGGCATGCCGTGCGAGTAGCGTATTCTGTTGTGTCACCCCGGACTGGGCTCCGGGGTGATTTTTTGTGTGGGCGAACCAAATCTGGTGAAGGGCGGAGGGCAGCTTGCGCCCCACAAACAGACTGTCAGGCTGGCAATCCGCGTTCCCGACAACGGCTACATTACGCGCAGTTCTCTCCCGCTTTTCGT
>NZ_VTOU01000005.1 GCF_008274695.1 Sphingomonas montanisoli
GTCATCTGGCTGGGCACAAATGTCGGCGCCAGCGCCAACGCGATGATGGCCGATCTCGCCACGATGGTCTCGCTGGTGAAGAACGGGCGCTACCTGATCGTCGCGGCGCTGAACTATTCGGATGCGAGCGGGCAGTCGGGCGGCGCCAACTGGTCGATCATCACCGACTTCAACAACCAGGCCGCCGCGCTTTACGGAACGAAATTCCTCAACCTGCGCGGCACGCTGGTAGCGTCAGGCATCCCCGGCAATGCGCGTGACGCGGCTGACGCGGCGCTCGACGTGCCGGTCAGCTCGACCCGGTACTGGCTATATCAAGGCGCGCTCACTGCGGCGATGGACGCCACGCAGACGAATTGGAGCGCCTACCCCAATCCCGGTTCGGCTACGGTGATGATCGGCACTGAAATCCTGACGCCGACGACGCGCAGCGGCGCGAACGTCACGCTGGGGGTCCGCGGCGCCAACGGCAGCACTCCGGCAGCGCATCCGCAGGGCGCGCTGATCTGGACATGGGACACGATCCACCAGAGCGACCGGGGCGTGACAATCGCGGCCGAGGCGATCAAGGCGCGGCTTGATACGCTTTACGGGGCGTCTTTGTCCTATGGCCTCGACTTGCCGACCTGGCCGGGGGCGGCGAACGACAACGGAGGCCGGTCGCTGGCGGCATAGCTGGGCGGCGATCGGGGACGGCGCCTCGTGTGAAGCGCCGTCCCCTTACCTTGCAGGCCCACCCTGCAAGGCGCGCCTGCCGTAGAGCGCGCCGCGCAGCGTGTCACGCTGTCAGCTAGGGCCGGGTCCATTCCGCCGCGCGGGCCTTGGCGTCGGCGCGTGAACAGCCTTCTTTCATCGCGTCCACATAGGCGCCCGCCCCGCCGACATTAGGCGCATGATAGACGGGGACGAACTGGCCCTGATGCGTGCCCGGGATGCCGCGGTAGATGTATCCTGCGGCCCACCAGTCGCGCTTCCCAAGCGCTGGCTCGATCTTCCATTCCTGATCAGCCTCGGACTGGCTCACTATCGTCATTTCCTTCCACCGAGCCCGGGCAGTTGCAGCTTAATCCGATTTAGCGCGGCCGACATGTTCTGAGAACGCCCTATCTCGTTGTCGGTGAGGCAGGATTCCCAGAAATAGCGAAGATCCGCTCCGGGTATGCCTGCGAAGCGAAGGACGCGCAGCGCCAGGCGCACATCGGCTCCGCGCTGCTTCCCTTGTTTGCATCGATCGACGGCCGCTTGCAGCACCGCGACCGCGTCATCCATGGCTGGATCTGACGACGTCGATGAAGGCTCGCGCATATTGGCGGAACGTGATTTCCCAGTGAGCGCCCGCCTTCTCAAAGGGCGCGTCGTCGCCGGTGCCCTTGGCCGCATACGCCCACATCTTCTCAGCGATCTCGGCCGCCAGCCTGTCGAGGTCGTTTGTCGTGCATATGCGACAGCGGTCGTTCATGGGGCATCCGGTGGCGCGAAGCCCGTAAAGGCTTCGATCGATGTCGGCACCGCGAGATAATATTCGCGCCGGCTGGCGTCATAGGACGTCAGCTCCATCGCGATCGCATCCTCCATGGCGTGCTCCCATTTCTCTCGCCATGGCGCGCGAGGCCGCCCAAAGACAGCCACGCGATACAGCGGCTGGCGCTTAGCCGGCTCGGGTGGCGGAGCGGGCTTTGCGAACCGACCGGTCGCTGGGTCGCGCGCGCTTAGTGGCATAGCCAGTCGTTCTCGGCATCGTCGAGCGCTTCGAAGGCGTCGCCTTCCGCTCGGATCGTCGACAGGAACTTGCGCACGTCGTCGACCGATCCCTGCCTGGGAAAGCCGCGAGCGTCCTTCATGCCCTTCGCCAGTGAGCCGATGAAACCACCCTTATTCTGCTGCTGCAGCAGCCACGATGCAAAGGGCTGGCGCTCGTGATTTCCGTCCATTGTCGAATCCTCCTTGCCCGACTCGGGCCTGCCGCTTCATATCGTGTTCCGCTTTTGTTCTACAAGTGGAGCGGCCCATGGGCTGGAACGACTTCAAGCTGCCAGTGGTGGGATGCCGCTATCAGAATGACGACGGCACCAGCCGCCAAGACGAGTTGCGCCGCTGCCAGCCGGGCGAGCCGATCGACCTCTTCCGCGAGCCTGACAACCCGCATGACGAGCGCGCCGTCGCCGTCGTCTCAGCGCGCGGCGTATGCGTCGGCTATATCTCGCGCAACTATAACGGCTGGATCGGATCGAAGATCGACCGCGGGTACGATGTCCGAGCGATCGTGGGGAAGGTGCGAGGGCTCAACTTCTCAGGTGCCGAGCTAGACGTCGTGCTCGTCATCAATATGGACGGCGACGAGCCTGAGCTAGCCGGAGCGGAGCATCGGGCGTGGGCCGAGCAGGTCGTTCGCAGCCTCGCCGCCTAATTATTCTGTGATACGTCACGACAGGCGAAATGTGACGGTGTCGCTGAATGGTATGACCGCCAAGACTTGGCCGCTGGTGTCAGAAATTTCGATGCGGAAACTGAGATTGATCGCCCTGCCCTCCATTACGCTCTCTGCGATTATGCTACGCGCGCCCGCGATCGCGCTTACTTTAGCGGCATCTGCGTCAAGAAATATGCATCCCTCATCGTCAAAGGTATCTTTGTCATCGTAAAGGTTCAGGAAAAAGCGAGGCATTCCAACTAAGCTTCTCACTCGGCGTTATTGTTCCTTCATATGAAACTAACCTGGATGGAACCTAATCCAGATTATAGGCGTCAAGCGAAACGATATGAAAAGGTCTCGACTTTCGGGAGACATGATGACTGGACCGCTGCATCGTTTTGCCCAGCGCCTGCGATTGCGGGTGCCACTTGGCGACGACGACATAAGCGCGATGGGTGTTCTACCTTTCGCGAGCCTCGTGGCGGGGCAAGGCACGACTATTTACGATCCGAACTCCAATGCAGATAGCTATCAGATCGTCGCACAGGGGCTCGCGGCGAACTTTCGCCAAGGCCGGTCTGGCCAGAGGCAACTGACTGCGTTGCGGATTGTCGGCGACACCGCCGAACCCGCCGCCACGGCTTTGGGGTGGAACCCGACAGGCTTGGTCGCTCTAAGCGACGTCACCATTCTTCAAGTCCCCCTCGAAGCTGTCCGGACGTTGAGTCGCCAACGCCCACACATTGCCCAGGCGCTTTATTACGACTGCGCATTTGATGCGGCCAGCTTAGCGCGCCTGCTCGGCAATAGTCGCCGTATCCCAGCGATCGCCCGTGTCGCCCACCTCCTGTGTGAGCTTGCCGTGAGATACCGGGTGGCGGGACAGGCGTCGGAGAACCAGTTCGGGCTGCTGATGACGCAAAGCGACATCGGCGATGCCACCGGCTCCACCTCAGTCCACGTCAACCGAGTTATGCAAGCTTTGCGCATGAACGGACTCATCGATACGACAGGCAGGAGCGTGAGGATCCTCAATTGGACCGGCCTTTCTCATCTCGCTGAGTTTGATCCGACGCCCTTCGGCGTAAGCGACGAGCTTGGAGCGGCCGAGGGACTGGAACGGCTCCACGGTGCAAGTGCAGAGTGACGCTATCAGAATGACGACGGCACCAGTTGCAGGACGAGTTATGTCGACGCCGTTGGGGGCGATCAGGGCAGCCTCTTCGATTTAAATGCAAGGTAAAGGCGGTGGGGGCATCGGCGGGGGCATCGATCCAACCGCCCCGCCATCCGATGCCCGCATTTCGGGGCAATTAGCTAGCCGTTCCGGTAGATGCCGGGCCCACCAGCCCAGCCATTCTATCAACGGCTGCCGTTGCCCGCCTGGATACCGGGTCTGCGCAACGGCAGGCTCAGATAGAAACGCTGCGAATCGATATCGAGCATACCGCCGCACGCAATCGCCAGATTGCGGACGAGGCGAAGCGCGAAGCCGAGCCCCAGCACCGGCGCCTCGGGCCAGTTGCCGTCGGGATTATAGCCCGGGTCCAGCAGCATCTTCTCGTTACGGCCGGCCAGTGCGCGGGGTCGCACGATCACCATCAGCAGCCGGTTCGCCTTACGCGGATCGCGCTGCAGATCGACCATCACCTTTTCCCCCGCCATCGCCATCGAAATGGTGGCGGCCAAGAGGCGCGACAGCATCCGCTCGACGGTCGCACTATCGGCGGCGACGGGCGGCAATTCGGGATCGATGCGGAAAGCGAGCTCACTCGCCCGTTCGGACGCGGCTTCTTCGAACTCACTATGCAGGCGCATCAGGATCGCGGCGGCATCGACCGAAGCGTCTTCGGACACGCCCTTGCCCTCGCGTGCCGCGGCGACGAGGCTCAGATCGTCGACGGCCGCGAGCAGTTTGCGGCCCTGATCGAGGATATCTTGCGCGCGCGCGCGATAGGAGGATGAGGCCGGTCCCTGGACCTGGTTTTCGATCATCTCCGAAAAGCCGATGATCGCATTCAGCGGCGTGCGCAGTTCGTGCGCGAGGTGGCGCAACGATTCGGCCGCAAGCGGATCGGCACCCTGCTGAACTTCGGTGGCGACCGCCTTTGCGATCTCGTCGGCGCGCGGCCTCCGCGCAGTACCGCGATAGCCGCAGAAGCGTCCGTCGCGCGTATCGAAGAACGGTACGGCGGAAATGCGCCACTCGCCAGCCGCCGCCCCGCCACCCGCAATCGTCAGGCGCGCATCGCGAAAGGGCGTGCGGCTGCGATAGGCGCCGGCGGCATGACCGTCGACGCCATGATCGGTCTGGCGCGCGGCAACCGCGATCGTCTCACCGATCAATGGCTCGCGAGGCGCACCTTCGACCCAACAGATGACGCCGTCGATCCCCGTTTCGAAACGAAACGTGTCGATCCGCGCCTCATCTTCTTCCAGCTCCTCATCGAACAACCGCGACGCTTCGATCGGAGCCGACGGCGGCGATGGCGTATTGCCCCCGGCGCGGGTGCGAAAGGATTCGATGCGCGACAGGAGTTCGCGAATCTGGTGCTCGCCCGCTTCCGACGCGCGACGAACCGTCGCTTCGGCCAAAGGGCGGGCGATCGGCTCATCGACAACCGGAACGACCACCGGATCGGCAACGAGCGGCGCGACGTCGATTTCGCTCGCCCCTTCCGGACCGGTGATTAACAGATCGCTCGACCCGAAGCCTTCCAGCGCCTGCGCGACGGCAGCGCTCAAATCGCGACGATTGCGCAACAGGGTGCGCACGCTGGGCGAAAGGCGCGGCAGCAAAGCAAGCCACTCATGCTCGTGAAGCACGACATTGCTCAGCATCGGCGCGGCAATGTGTGGCAGATCCTCGGCGAACATCAGCACCAGCTCGGCCGGCGTACGCCGTCCGGCCAGCCCGCGACCAGCGGCGAGACGCACGCTTGTCGGAACTTCGGGACGCACCGAGCGGAGGAAATTATAGGCATCGAGCGCGCGCGGGGCGTCGGCCAGTGGATCGTCGACATGATGCCCGCGGCCTTGGGCAAGGACATCGACGACCTGCCGCCACATCATCGCGCGTGTCTCCGCCGTCGGCAACGGCTGCGAAAGCAAAGTCGCGAGCATGTCGTCAAATCGCAACGAAGAATCTCCGGCCCCAATCGCGCGCTGGTCGAAAGCACGCATGGCGCGATGATAGATGCAGCGGCGCGGCCGGAAAAGAGCCTAACGCACTTATTGGCAGCAGCATTTTGTTGCAGATCACCGAAACAATATTATAAATATCGCCTGTACAGCTTCAGGAATCGAACATGCCAAATGACGTCGCGCTAGACGCTATCGATCGCAACATCCTGCGCGATCTCCAGGATGATGGACGCATGACAAATGTGGAACTGGCGCGCCGCGCCGGATTGACTGCTCCGCCCTGCTTGCGCCGCGTTCGCGCACTCGAGGAAGCGGGCGTGATCGAGGGCTATCATGCCAAACTCAATTCGGGCGCGCTCGGTTACGGTATCACCGTGTTCGCGCTGGTTTCGCTGCGCAGCCAGGCCGAAGACGATCTGCGCCTGTTCGAACAGCATGTCGCCGAATTGGCCGAAGTCCGCGAGTGCCACATGCTCAACGGCGAGATCGACTTCATTTTGAAGATCGTCGCGCACGATCTGCAGGGCTTTCAGCAATTCCTGACGTCGAAGCTGACGACCGCACCCAATGTCGCGAGCGTCAAGACGTCGCTTACGATCCGGACGTCGAAGGACGTGCCCGGCATCCCCGTCGACCCCGCCTGATCCCAAAACGACGAAGCGCCCCATTCCATATCGAAATGGGGCGCTTCGCTTTGCCCGCGGTCACGGGCTAGACGATGATCAGCTCGCTGCCGGATGATCGGCGAGGACGGTCCAGTAGCGCGCGAGTACCTTCTGGGTACCGCCCTGCACCTTGGCGAGAGCAGCCTTGCCGCCTTCCTTGTCGCCTGCCTGGATCAGCGACGCACCAGCGCGCAGATTGACGAGGTCGGCATTGGCGCCCGCCTTCGCGCCGGCGAGCGCGTAGAGTTCCGCCGCCTGCTTATAATCGCCGAAGCCATAAGAGAGATCGGCGTTGCTCAGAACGGACTGGTAGGTCGCCTTTGCACCCTGCGAAGCGGCGAGCGCGCCCTTCACGGCGGTACGGTCGGCTGCGACCTTGGGCTCGGAGATCGCCAGGATTTCGCGGGTGTTCTGGCTGGTGGTCGGATTCAGCTTGCCCGCTGCAATGCCTTCCTTGAGCACCGAAACGGCTTCGTTCGGGTACTTCAGGTAGACCGCGATCGCATAATCGGAATAGGCCGAGGCCGCCGCGAGCGGCATCGCGCCCGAGGCGCGCAGCAGCCGCAGCAGATCGAGATCGGCATCGCCGCTCGGATTCGCGAGCTGGCGATAGATCATGAGCGAATCATGCCAGTTCTGCTTGACCGGGTAGGCCGTGAGCCATGCCGAGGTGATGTCCACGAACTGCGGAGCCGCCTTGGCGCGCGACGCCATGTCGGCACCACGGGCATACCAATCGGTCGGAACGGACTTTCCGGCGGCCGCTTGGGCGTTGATGACCTTCTGAAGCGTCGCGACCGCTTCGGCGGTCTTGCCGCCGCGGAATTGGGCATCGGCCAGGCGCGCATAGACATCGTCCGCCACCGGACCCGATGCGATCGCGTTGTTATAAGCCTGCTCGGCCTTCGCGTAGTTCTTCGCCTCATAGGCGCAATGGCCCTGCTGCGAAGCGAGCTTGGGCTTGCTCTCCGCGTCGGTCTTGCTGGTCGCCAGCATCTCGTCGACGCCCTGGCAGACCTTGGCATTGTTCTGCGAAACGATACCGATGTTGAGCTGAATCTGGCCGACGATGTACTTCTCGTCCTCCGTCGTCGCGGCGGCACGCGCTGCGTCGACGTGAGTCTGGGCCTTGGCGAAGTCGTTCGCCTTCATCGCTTCCTGCGCGGGCGCCAGTTCCTTGCGGACGGCATCGCCGAGCTTGATCGTGGGGGCGGCTTCCTTCTTTGCCGCAACGGCAGGGTTTACCGCCGAAAGCGCCGCAGCGCTGACGCCGAGCGCGATTGCAAGCGCGATCCGGGATTTCATCATTCAAGCCTCCTCATAGCGGCCAAGGGGCCGGCCGCTTCCAAGAACACGTGCGTGGACTAATGGCTCCCGCGGGCCGGCACAAGCGGCGGTATCGGCGCTTTGTTACGCCTGCTGCTAATGCTCGCTCGCTGAACGGAAGCTGATCGGCCCATTGCCCCTTCAAGCACGAAGCCGTAGCAATCGTTCCATGATCGCACTCATCTCCCCGGCCAAATCGCTCGACTATAAGAGCCCGTTACCGTCATTGACGCCCAGCACGCCGCGCTTCGCCGAAGAGGCGCTGGAAACCGCAGCGGCGGCGGCCAAGCTCGGCCCCAAGAAGCTGTCCAAGCTGATGAGCATCTCGGACAAGCTCGCCCAGCTCAACGCCGATCGCTACAAAGGCTTTGCCGAGCAGGAGCAACGGCCCGCGCTCTATGCCTTCTCGGGCGATGTCTATATCGGCTTCGAAGCCAAGACGCTCGATGCGCACGCGATCCGCTTCGCACAAGATCATGTTCGCATTCTCTCGGGCCTTTACGGCCTGCTGCGCCCACTCGACCTGATCCGTCCTTATCGGCTTGAAATGGGGACGCGCTGGGCGCCCGGCCGCAAGAAGACGCTGTATCAGATGTGGGGCAACCGCATCTCGGATGCGATCGCCGCCGATCTGCTCGAGGATGGATCGAACGTGATCGTCAATCTTGCCAGCAAGGAATATTGGCACGCGGTCGAGCAGGCTCCACCCAAGGGGGTCCGCATCATCACCGTCGACTTCCGCGAGGAACGCCCGACCGGCCTCGTCTTCAACAGCTTCGGCGCGAAGCGTGCGCGCGGCATGATGGCACGCTGGATGTGCGAGCATCACGTCACCGATCCCGAGGGACTGAAGGGCTTCGACAGCGACGGCTATCGTTTCGACGGTGCCGAGGACGATGTGTGGCGCTTCGTGAAGACGCCCGCCTGATCGATCAGCGCAGGAAGAACGCCTTCAGCGCGGCCAGCGTTTCGGCGGGTTTCTCCTCCGGCAGGAAATGCCCGCAGTCGATGCCCTGCCCTTCCACTTCGACGCACCATCGACGCCACACCGACATCGGATCGCGCCGCCCGACCAGTCCCCTCTCGCCCCACAGGACAAGGGTTGGCGCCTGAATCTTGCGGCCCGCTGCGATGTCTTCCTCGTCCTGCATACGGTCGATCCCCATCCCGGCGCGATAATCCTCGCACATGCCGTGGATGTTCTGCGGCCGATGGTAGAAACGTTCGTATTCCGCCACCGATTCGGCGGGCATCGATGCCGCAAGCGCGCCGAGGAATGGGATGTCGGGCGTCGCGGCGAGCATCCGCTCCGGCCCCGGCGCCGCACGCGGCAGGAAGAACCAGTGCCAGTAGGCGCTCGCCAGCGTGAAGTCGGTAGATCGATAAACTTCGGCGGTGGGAATGATGTCCAGCACCGCCAGCTTTGTCACGATCTCCGGATTGTCCATCGCCAGGCGATAGGCGCAGCGCGCGCCGCGATCATGCCCGGCGACCATGAAGCGATCATGCCCGAAATGGCGCATCAGAGCGATCTGATCGCGGTTCATCGCGCGTTTGGAATAAGGTTCGTGATCCGGCGTCGTTTCCGGCATAGGCCCGCCGCCATAACCCCGCAGATCGGGTGCCACGACGTGGAAATGCTCTGCCAGATCATCGGCGATCGGCCCCCACATCATGCTGGTCTGCGGGCATCCATGGATCAGGAGCAGCGGCGGCCCCTCCCCGCCATGGCGCACGCGCATCACCCCTTCGGGCACTGCAATCTCGTCCAGCGTGAACCGATCGAACATCCCCCGTCCCTTATACTGGTTCTCGTTCTTCCATGCGGATGCGGGCGAAGATGTTCCAGACCGCCATGAACAAGGCCGCCATCACCGGGCCGATCACGAAGCCACTGAACCCGAAGATCTCGATACCGCCCAGCGTGGAGATCAACACGACGTAGTCGGGCATGCTTGTGTCGCGGCCTACCAATATCGGGCGCAGGACATTGTCGACCATGCCGATAATGAACACGCCGCAGAATATCAGGATCAGGCCGTGGACAAGTTCGCCGCTGATCAGCAGATAGGCAGCCACCGGCACCCAGACGAGGCCGGTGCCGATGGCGGGCAGTAGCGAGAACAGCCCCATCGCGACGCCCCACAACACTGCCGCGTGGATGCCCAGCGCCCAGAAGGTGACGCCGCCGATCAGGCCCTGGACGATCGCGACGACCAGACTGCCCTTGATCGTCGCACGGACGACGGTGACGAACTGGTGGAACAGCGCGCGGCGATGCTCGGTCTTCAACGGGATCGCTCGATCGAACTTGTCGGCCAATGGCCGCCCGTCGCGCAGCAGAAAGAAGGTAAGATAGAGCATCACGCCCAGCGCCAGCGTGAAGCCGAATGCCTGCTGACCGATCGTGAAAGCCTGTGCAGCCAATGTCTGGAAGCGGCTGGTGATACCCGCCGACAGCTTATCGCGCACGGCGGGCAGGTTCGACAGGCCGAAGCGATCAAGCAGGTTCGATGCCCATTGCGGAAGAACCGACTGGAACTGTTCGAAATAGTGGTTGAAATCGATCTGACCCGATTGGATCAGCGTATAGACGCTCACCACCTCCTGCAGAACGAACATCGTCAGCAATATCAGCGGGATCACAACGACCGCCAACACCGTCAGCAATGTCACCAAGGCCGCCCGGGTCGACTTTTCGGGCCAGCGCCGCAGCAGTTTCTGCTGCATCGGATCGAACAATATCGCGACGACCACCGCCCACAGGATCGCGCCGAAAAAGGGCGAGATGATCCAGATCAGGACCAGCGACACTGCCAGCACGAGCAGCAGGAAACTCTTCTCCTCAAGCGCGCGCATAACTCTCCTCTCGCGATCCGTTCGCGGCCCATCGGCCTATCAGCAACTTCGCCGCCGACGCAACCGCCCCGGCCAGCACACTGGAACAACCGCCAACGCTACCCGTTGGTGGCATTGGATTTTGGGAGTTTTTGTCATGAACAGCCGTGTGCATCCGACCGATCAGGACAAGGGCAATGGCGTCGAACTGACGACCGAGGAAGCGCGTTCCGGCGCCACGCCGCATATGACCCGCTACATCCTTAGCTGGGGTCTTGGCCTCGTCATTCTCGCCTTCATCATCCTGCTTGCCACGCACATGATCTGATCACTCTTCAGCGAGGCTTTGCCTTCGCGGTCCGCATTGGCTAGGAGCATGTCACCCGCCTGTCATGGCGCGTGACACAGCTTCAACGATACGGACTTACCCACTTTGGCCAGCGCACCGCCGCCCATCGAAAACAGCGACATTTCCCCGATCTCGATCGTCGACGAGATGAAGTCGAGTTATCTCGACTACGCAATGTCGGTGATCGTCGCTCGCGCTTTGCCTGACGTTCGCGACGGGTTGAAGCCGGTTCATCGGCGCATTCTTTATGCGAGCCAGGAAGGCGGCTTCGTTCCCGGCCGACCGTATCGAAAGTCGGCGAAGATCGTCGGCGACGTGATGGGTAATTATCACCCGCACGGCGACAGCGCGATCTACATGGCCCTCGCGCGCATGGCGCAGGACTGGTCGATGCGGGTCACGCTGATCGACGGCCAAGGCAATTTCGGGTCGATGGATCCCGATCTTCCCGCATCGATGCGTTACACCGAAGCGCGCCTCAGCAAGGCTGCGATGGCGCTGTTGCAGGACTTCGACAAGGATACCGTCGATTTCCAGCCCAATTATGACGGTTCCCTGCAGGAACCGCAGGTTCTACCCGCGCGCTTCCCCAATCTGCTCGTCAACGGCGCCGGCGGCATTGCTGTCGGCATGGCGACCAACATTCCGCCCCACAATCTCGGTGAGGTGATCGCTGCCTGCAAGGCGTACATCGCCAACGGCGCCATCACCATCGACGAGTTGCACGAAATCATTCCCGGGCCGGATTTCCCGACCGGCGCACTGATCCTCGGCAAGGGTGGCGCGCGCAACGCCTACCACACCGGCAAGGGCTCGATCATCATGCGTTCGCGCCATGATATCGAGGAAGGCCGCGGCGATCGCCGTTCGATCGTACTCACCGAGATTCCTTTTCAGGTCGGCAAGTCGGGGCTCGTCGAGGGCATCGCCGAAGCCGCCAAGGACAAGCGAATCGAAGGCGTCAGCGACATTCGCGACGAATCGAGCCGCTTCGGCGTCCGCATCGTCATCGACCTGAAGCGCGATGCGACTCCTGAAGTCGTTCTCAACCAGTTGTGGCGTCACACGCAGGCGCAGACGAGCTTCCCGGCGAACATGCTCGCGATCCGCGGCGGCCGCCCCGAAACGCTCAACCTCCGCGACATCGTCGAAAGCTTCGTGAAGTTCCGCGAAGAGGTGATCACCCGCCGTTCGAAGTTCGAACTGGCGAAGGCCCGCGACCGCGCCCACATCCTGCTCGGCCTCGTCATCGCGGTCACCAACCTCGACGAAGTGGTGCGTATCATCCGCGCCTCGGCCAGCCCGGCCGAAGCCCGCGCCGCACTCCTTTCGCGCGAATGGCCACGCAACGAGATCGAATCGTATATCAAACTGGTCGAGGCGGTCGAAACGATCGAAAGCGCCGAAACCTATACGCTCAGCGATGTTCAGGTCCGCGCGATTCTCGATTTGCGCCTCCACCGCCTTACCGCGCTCGGCCGTGACGAGATCGGCGACGAACTCGCCAAGCTCGCCACCTCGATCGCCGAACTGCTCCACATCCTGTCGAACCGCGAGCGCCTCTATGAGGTGATGCTCGAGGAATTCGACGCGATCCTCACCGAGTTCGCGACCCCGCGTAAGACTACGATCGCGCCGGCGGGCGACACGATCGACGACGAGGACCTGATCGAGCGCGAGGACATGGTCGTCACCGTGACCCTCGGCGGCTATATCAAGCGCACCTCGCTCGACACCTTCCGTGCGCAGAAGCGCGGCGGCAAGGGCCGCTCGGCGATGGGCACGAAGGATGAGGATGCGGTCATCGAGCTGTTCGTGACCAGCACGCACACGCCGGTCCTGTTCTTCTCCGATCACGGCAAGGTCTATCGCAAGAAGGTGTGGCGCCTGCCCGAAGGCGCACCCCAGGCGCGCGGCCGGCCGATGATCAACCTGCTGCCGCTCGCCCCGGGCGAGAAGATCACGACCGTCCTCCCTCTCCCCGAAGATGAGGCGAGCTGGGGTTCGCTCCACGTCGTGTTCGCGACCGCGCACGGCAACGTCCGCCGCAACTCGATGGACGCCTTCGCGAACGTCCCCACCAACGGCAAGTTCGCGATGCGTTTCGAAGAGGATGCCACCGATCGCCTGATCGGCGTGGCCGTCCTCACCGAAGAGGACGACGTCCTGCTCGCGACCCGTGGCGGCAAGGCGATCCGTTTCGCCGCAACGGAGGTCCGCGAGTTCCAGAGCCGCACCTCCACCGGCGTTCGCGGCATCAGCCTGAAGGATGGCGACGAGGTCATCTCGCTGTCGATTCTCAAGGGCTTCACCGCGACGACCGAGGAACGCGACGCCTATCTCAAGGCCGCGCCGTGGAAGGAAGGCGAGCGTGAAACCGCGCTTGAACCAGATCGCATGGCCGCGTTCCAGGCGGCGGAGGAGTTCATCCTCACCGTCTGCGCCAACGGCTATGGCAAGCGCTCTTCGGCGTTCGAATATCGTCGCACTGGCCGGGGTGGCCAGGGCATCGGCAATATCGACAATCTGGAACGCAACGGGCCCGTCGTCGCCAGCTTCCCCGCCCATAATGGCGAGCAGCTGATCCTCGTCACCGATCAGGCGAAGATGATCCGCATGTCGGTGGGCGACACCCGCGTGATCGGCCGCAATTCGGCCGGCGTCCGCCTGTTCCACGTCGCCGATGACGAGCATGTCGTAGGCGCCGCGCGGATCGAGGAGAGCGAGGACGAGGCCGAGACGGACCTGTCCGACGGCACCGCCAATATCGCCCCCTCGGACGACGCCGATACGGGTGACGACCTCGCCGACGGTGGCGAAGCGGATGCGACCGAGGAATAACATTCCACATGCTTGACTTGCGCAAGGCGGCCCCATAAGGACGCCGCTCCGCCAGCAATGGCCCCTTCGTCTAGCGGTCTAGGACGTCGCCCTCTCACGGCGAAAACACGGGTTCGAGTCCCGTAGGGGTCACCAGCGATTTCAAGCACTTAGATGCTTGATCGAAGGGGTTGGGTCAGACTGTCGGTAATAGATCGGTTCTAAACAGGCTGAAACAGCGTGGATCGGACGGGCACGTCCGGGGACATTGCCGCCAGTTACGGCTATGTCAGAAGCCGGCGAGCCGTACTACCTTGTACGCCGATGGTGAACGCCACCACGATCGAAGGCCTGTCGAGGCAGCAGCGATACGAAGAAGACGAACAGGTGGCCGGCCTAAGCGAAATTACCGCCTCCCGGTTCGCCCGTCTCTTTAATCTCTTCGGCAACGTCGTCGGTCTCAGGAAACTCGTCATCGACCGTATCAGTAAGCGGCGTGTCCGATGGTTTTTCGTCCTTGGTGCCGGGGTACATGGCGAGCTCCTATGTCGTGAATTTTACGGCGCAACGGCCGTCGAAGCGGCTGAAGCGACAGCAACACTCGACGACCCAACGCCACAACCATGCAGGCCGTATATCGTGTGGATCACCTTCTGCGCCTACTCATAGCTCAGCCGGTGCGAGGCCAAGCGACGTCCTATGTCATCCATCGCATCCTTGCGCAGCGCGTCGCTGCTCATCTTCTCGGGACAGACGAAGGATACGTTGATCATCTGCAAATCGGCGCCGAGGCTGGCTTGCGCATAGGCCGGACCGTGCGCGCCTATTGTGGCCAGACACAGCAACGGAAACCTCGCCGCATATTTCGTCATGATCGCACCCTCTCATCGTCGAGGGCGAAGACTATTTGGGTGGTGGAATGTTCCACGATCTAGGGTCAGGACTCATTGGTCATAGCCAGAAGATGACGGTGGCCGCGAGCGCGATGGCGGAGAAGAAGGCGGTCGGGCATCGACCGTAGCGCGTCGCGACGCGGCGCCAGTCCTTCAGACGGCCGAACATGATCTCGATCCGGTTGCGGCGCCTGTAGCGGCGTTTGTCGTATTTGATGGGCTCGTTGCGCGATTTGCGGCCCGGGATGCACGGTTTGATGCCCTTGTCCTCCAGGGCATCCCTGAACCAGTCAGCATCATAGCCTCGGTCAGCCAAGAGCCATTGCGCCTTGGACAGTTCGTCGAGCAGGGCAGCTGCGCCGATATAACGCTGATCTGCCCGGCCGTCATGAAGAAGCTCAAAGGGCGACCGTTCGCATCGGTAACAGCATGGAGCTTGGTGTTCATGCCGCCTTTGGTGCGGCCGATCAGGCGCCCGAGATCCCCCTTTTTACCGCCAGGCTCGATGCCGTGCGGTGCGCCTTCAGATAGGTCGCGTCGATCATCACCGTCTTGCGATCGGCGCCTGCGCAGGACAGCCCTTCCATCATCCGGGCGAACACGCCCGCTGATTCAGGCTCCGTAAGGAGACCGAATGTGAGCGACCTGTACTGGCTGACCGACGAATCATGCCTCTCACGGCAATGGGTCCTGACCCCAAGCCTGCCGAAATGCAGCTGCTAAATCTGGCAGCATTTGACTTGCGCGAAGCGCGCGCCCTCTCCTGCCACACTCAGGCGTCAAACTCGCTCACTTGGCGCTTTTCGCTTTGTGCTCCGCCAGCAGACCGTCGAGTTCCTCGATACGGACTCGTTCCGGGGTTCCCTTGGCAAGCCCCTTCAAGCGGCATTCGGCCCACAGCCTTTTACGCTCGGATTCCAGTGCCTTGAGATATAGATCAGCCATCGATTGTCCTTTCGCCGACCTTCTGCATTCGCGCGCGGCGAGCCGGTACGGCACCTACGTTGCCCTTAACCTCCTTGCCGATCCTGCGCCACCTCTCAACACGGAGCGATGGATCAGGCATCCGCGAGCAACTGACCCACGGGAGATGCAGAATCGTTGGCCGATGGCCGCCCTAGTCGCCGTTGGCATCGACCATGAAGATCATGGTCTTGCCCCGTGACGCTGGATCCCATCCTGCCAATAATGCTGCGCGCACACCTCTTGCGGCGATCGCGTCGTTGATGTGGGGACGCCCTTTCGGCAATCCCCTTAGAAGGCGCTTCGGCGTGGGAAATTCGATCACGGCTTCCCGTGGCATATCTCTCTGGCGCAACGATACCGTCATGCCCTTCCAGCCATCGCCAGAGGACAATTGCGCCTCGCCCTGAAGCTCCCAATCATATTTGAATCCGTCGATTTCGACAGTGCCACCAAGGCCGCGCGGATGAAGCATGCGATGCCATTAGCATGCAAATAACCGCACTTCACCCAATTCACTGGTATCGCAAAGTTTTCTCGAATCCCTCGTTCGTCTTCGTCATCTTGGCTATTTTCCGCAGATGCGCGCGAACGTGCCGCTCGAACCGCACATCGTCATAGATACCGGTCGCCCGATATTCGTCCTGGCCAACAAGCTCCTTGAGGCGCTTGGCGAACGCGGTCTGGTCGTCCGTACATGCGGCGTCTTTGAGCGCGCGGCAGGCCCACTCCTCAGCGGCAGCCTTGTCATAGTCGTCCCGCGCCTCGTAACCGCGCCGATCCGCCGCCGCCTGATCGAGCCGCGACGCCTCGAAGCGCCGCGCGAGCCATGTGCGGACCTGCGCGCCATCCCAAGGTTTCGAGGGTCCGGTCATTGCTCTGTCCCAATAAGCGGCAACGGGCCGGCTTAGTGATTTAGTCGTGTGATGCCGGCGCTCACACCGTTATAGGCCGAGTGAAACCAACACAGTCAGATCGACATATGGCCCGCAAAAGTTCGAAATACGATCCCTATGATCACCTTCCCAAGGAAGACGAGACTGCGGCGCCGCCCGTGCTCTGCTGGCTCTGTAGCCGACCGACCGGAAAGACCATCGTCTGGCATCATCCCGTGCCCAAGAGCCGCGGAGGCCGCGATGTCGTGCCGATGCATTCGATCTGTCAGCAGACATTGATCGCCAACTTCACGAATTCCGAACTCCAGCGCCACGGGATGGAGGTAGCGGGCCTCCTGGACAATCCGAACGTCCGTAAGTTCGTGGATTGGGTGGCGAACAAGGATCCGGATTTCACGGCGACCATCGCGAAGAAGCAGCGCTGATCAGCCGCACCCCGGCTCCGTTCGACCTTCGTCGAAGGCAAGTGAGATATAAATGCCGGTGATGATGAATATCATCCAACGGTGGTTAACCAGCTGATTTTATTCGGCGTGGATGATCAATGCACTTCTTCCTGCGGCCATGCCCCCCACGTACACGATCGACGAAGACCATATACCAGGCATCGTCTGCATGATGGTCGAGGGCTTCTACGATGCCGAAACGCTTGCCCGCCATTTCGATGACAATGCCGAATTCGTGAGCAGATGGCGCGCGCGGGGCAAACCGATCCGCGTGCTGATCGACGCGAACAATCTTCAGCCGCATACGCCTGTAAACCAAGCGTTCGTGATGCGGTCGTTTGAACGGATCTACCGGCCCGGCGACCGTGTCGCGATCATGGTCGCTTCAAGCCTCGTCAAAATGCAGATGCGGCGTACCCACAGCTTTGGCGAGATCATCCAGTTCTTCGTTTCCGAGCAGAGTGCGACGACGTGGCTGATGGCCTATGATGGCCAATAATAGGGCGCAGCCTGACAGCATCGTTGATTGGAAACGACACGATGCTCTGCACGATCTGCTTGAAGCGGAATTTCCTCGCCTGCAGGCTCTGTTCAAGCGCGATGCCCTGATGTGGATCGCCACGATCGAACAAGCCGTCGGTGCATCTGACGCTGGCGAGCTCATTCGGGCAGCACACACGCTGCAGGGCGACGCTTTTCAGTTCGGGGCGCTCGCGCTTGGCGCAACCGCCGAGGCGATCGAACGCATGGCACGTCGTGGTCTCGACGATCGGTCGCCGACGACGGCCCTCCGCCGAGCCACGTCCAAGCTTCGCCCGCTGCTAGCCAATACCGTTCAGCAGTTTGAACAGGCATCGCTGTAGCGCGCACTCTCACCAGCGACTTCGGTCGTTCACGCGCGCTACGCGCGGAGCTCAGCTAGATCGAAGAAACGAGCAATATCAGCCCGGTGCTGACCACCGTCAGGCAGATTGTTGCCGGTATGGCGAACAGGATGTGGCGCAGCGTGTGGCCATGGCGCGGCCCGCCGATAGGGTCTCGTTCGGTTGTCATGCCGTCGAGCATAAGCTGCGGATGTTTCGAAGCCGTAAAGGCGGAGAGCCGGCGGTTGTGCACGGCGAATGCGCGTTTAGCTGTGGCGCATCTAGAGTGACGGCGGTCGCGATCGCATCCGTCTGGTGCCCACCTGAGCGCGCGCTCCGCGCCACAAGGATCCATTAACCATATTTGCCTAGGACTGCGCACGAGCCGCCCGTGATCGCTCGGGCGGCATGAACTTTCCGCGGCAAGGATGTCGATATGATCCCGAAGCTCATCCACTTCATCTGGGTCGGCAATGAAGCCAAACGCCCGGATAACTGCATGGAGAGCTGGCATGCGCTCAATCCGGACTGGGAGTTCCGGCTGTGGGGCAATGCCGAGCTGAACGGGCTCGACTGGATCAACGCCAAGCATATGACCGCGATGTATGATCGCGAGCTGAACGGCGTCGCCGACATGATGCGCTGGGAAATCCTGCACGCGCATGGCGGCATCGTCGTCGACGCAGACAGTATCGCGCTGCGCCCGCTCGACGACCATCTGCTCGACTGCGAAGCCTTCGCCTGCTGGGAAAATGAGATCGTTCGCCCCGGCCTGATTGCTGCCGGCTATTTCGGGTCGGTCGCGGGCAACCCCTTCGTCAAGCAGATCATCGACGATATCGCCGCCGAACCTTCGGTGACGCACGATACCGCGTGGAAGACGGTCGGCCCGCTGCGCCTGACCGAAAGCTATCGCATCTACGGCTATTCGAAGCTGCGCATCTACCCGAGCCACTATTTCATCCCGAAGCACTTCAGCGGCGTCGCCTATGACGGCAGCGACCCGGTCTATGCGCACCAGCTGTGGGGATCGACCCGCGCATCCTATGACGAGATCCGTCAGGTCGATGTCGACGCGGTACAGGGCGATTTCGGCGTCGTCGAAGCCATCGCGCCAATCGCGCCTGAGCCTGTCGCAGCACCTGCCCCGGCTCCCATGGCCGCCGCGCCGCAGGTGACGGGTTCGCGCCTGGAGACGATCCACGATCCCTATTTCGTCCAGAAGGTCGAGATCAGCACCGAGATCGCTACAGTCAACCGGCTCGAACTGTTCCTGAACATCTGCCGCGGCAAGCGCGTGCTGCACGTCGGTTGCGCCGACTGGCCGATCACCGATCCCGCGACATCGCTCCACCTCGCGCTCGAAGCGGTGTGCGCGCAACTCGACGGCGTCGATCCGCATGTCGAGGCGCTCGCCCAGCTCGAACCCTATGTCAGCGGCCGCCTGTTCGGCAGCCTCGACGACGTGACCGACAGCTATGACGTCGTCCTCGTCCCCGAGGTGCTGGAGCACGTCCCGAACGTCGACGATTTCCTGAAGTCGCTCGAGCGGGTCGACGCATCGACCTTCTTCATCTCGGTGCCCGACGCCTTCCAGTGCCGCGGCGGTCATTTCGATTATATCGACGGCGCGCAGACCTTCGTGGAGGTCGTCCATCCGGACCACAACGTCTGGTACACGCCCTACACCTTCGCCAACACGATCCGGAAATATAGCGATCTCCAGATCGAACAGATGTGGTTCTTCAACCGCATCTCGATCCTTGCGCTGCTGAGCAAGCCCGCGCTGGCGATGGCCGCCTGATCCCTTCGGAGAGAGTGCTGATATGAAGATGTCCGTCGATCAGGCGCTCCGCAAGGCACGCAGCCTTTCGGATCAGGAAGCCCAGGCGCTCTATGCCGAAATGCTGGCGCGCTTCCCCGCCAACAAGCGGCTTCGTGAGGCCGCGCAGGATTCCGCGCGCCCGAAGATCGTGAGCGCGCCCGCCGACGAACTCGAAAAGGTCGTCTCGCTCTATCAACAGGGTCGCCTGACGATCGCGCTCGACGCGGCCGCCGATCTGCTGACGCGCTTCCCGAACTGCGAGATCCTGAACAACATCGCCGGCGCCATCTCCGCCGGCCTTGGCCGCTTCGAGCAGGCGATCCGCCATTACGATCGCGCGATCGATCTGGCCCCCGATTATTTCGAAGCGCTCAACAATCGCGGCAACGCGCTGAACGATCATCAGCGTATTGACGAAGCGATCGCCAGCTTCGACCAGGCGATCAAGCTCAATCCCGATTATGCCGAAGCGCATATGAACCGCGGCATCGCGCTGCGCCGTGCGAAGCGTTTCGAAGACGCGCTGGCCGCTGGCACCCGCGCAATCAAGCTCAACCCGGCCTGCGCCGAAGCCTATAACAATCGCGGCAACGCGCTGATCGCGATCGGCCGCCTCGATGCGGCGCTGGTCGATTTCGATCAGGCGATCGCGCTGCGCCCCAATTTCGCGCAGGCGCTCGTCAATCGCGGCAATGCGCTGATGCTGATGACGCGGCTTGAAGAAGCGCTCGAAAGTTTCGATGCCGCGATCGCGATCGATCCGATTCACGCCCACGCGCATAACAATCGCGGGGGCGTGCTGCGCCGTCTCAAGCGGCTCGACGAAGCATTGGAAAGTCACAAGCGCGCGGCCAAATACTCCTCCGGTTCGGCGCTAGCCGCCGCCGAAGCGCGCAATCTGCAAGCGCATATGTGCGTGTGGAGCAACGACGCGTTTGACGCGGGCATGACCCAGATCGGCAGCGGCGAGGAAGCCTTCCCCGCCTTCTACATGCTGGCGTTCGAAGACAGCCCGCAGCGCCAGTTGCTCTGCTCGCGCAACTGGACCGCCAAAGAATATGGCGCTGGCCGCGCAGTTGCCTTCCCCAAGCGCCCGGCGACGAATAAGATCCGGCTCGGCTATTTCTCCGCCGATTTCCATAACCACGCGACGATGATGCTGATCGCGCGCCTGTTCGAACTGCACGATCGCGATCGGTTCGAAATCCACGCCTTCTCCTACGGTCCCGACCAGCAGGACGAGATGCGCCAGCGCCTCGTCGCCAATGTCGATGCCTTCCACCAGGTCAACAGCGCCGGGGATGCGGCGATCGCCAAGCTCGCCCGCGACAAGGGCATCGACATCGCGATCGATCTGAAGGGCCATACCCACGGATCGCGCCTCGGCATCTTCGCCCATCGCGCGGCGCCGGTGCAGGTGACGTATCTGGGCTATCCCGGCACGCTCGGCACCGACTTCATCGACTATCTGATCGCCGACGAGGTGATCGTGCCTGCCGAATATCGGCGCTTCTATTCGGAAGAGATCGCCTATCTGCCGAACAGTTATCAGCCGAACGACGATCGCCGCGAGATTTCGGATCGGGCCTTCACCCGCGCCGAACTCGGCCTGCCCGACGACGGCTTCGTGTTCGCCTGCTTCAACAACAACTATAAGATCACCGCCGCCGAGTACGACATCTGGGCGCGCCTGCTACGACAGGTCGAGGGCAGCGTCTTGTGGCTTCTCAAGGACAATGAATGGGCGGCGGACAATCTGCGCCGTGAGATCGTCGCGCGCGGTATTTCGGCCGACCGGCTGGTCTTCGCCGATCGCATGCATCCGGCCGATCATCTCGCGCGCCATGTGCACGCCGATCTGTTCCTCGACACCTTCATGGTCAATGCGCACACGACCGCCAGCGACGCGCTCTGGGCGGGCCTGCCAGTCCTCACCAAGTTGGGCCGCAGCTTCGTCGCGCGCGTCGCGGGCAGCCTGCTCCACGCAGTCGGCTTGCCCGAACTGGTGACGGAATCGCCTGCTGACTACGAACAACGAGCACTGGGGATCGCGACAAACCCTGCGCTGGCGGCTGCTCTCAAGCAGAAGCTCGCCGCCAACCGGGCGACCGCGCCCTTGTTCGATGCGCCGCGCTACACGCGCGATATCGAGGCGCTTTACGAACGGATCGCCGTTCGCTGAACCAAGCAGGGCCGCCCTCACAGGCGGCCCTGAACCTTCTTACTCGCCGACCTTAAAGAGCTTCTTGGCGCGGCCGCAGATGATCTCATATTTCGCGTCTTCGGGAATACCCGCAAAGTCGCGCTCGATCACCGCCGCCGAGTTCGGATAGGTCGTTTCCGAGTGCGGATAGTCCGACGACCACATGATGTTGCCGGCACCCGGCAGATCACGCATCAGGATGCCCGCACGGTCGTTGATGAACGATCCATAGACATTCTGGTCCATGTAGAAGCTCGGGCGCTCCTCCAACTTGCTCTCGGTCCAATAACGCTGCTTTTCCCAGGTCCGGTCCATATATTCGGCCATGTGCGCGAACCAGCCCACGCCGCTCTCGATCACCGAATAACGCAGCTTGGGATGGCGCATGAAGACGCCGCCGAAGATCATGATCGCGACCGGCTCGGCCATCGCATACTTCGACATGACCATGTCAGGCAGCATGTGCTGCTTGTCTCCGAAGCGCGGGATGCGGCCGCCCAGGTGGATGGTCAGCGTCATGTCCAGATCGACAGCCGCCGCCCAGAAATCCTCGAACTCGGGATCCGCAATCGTGCGTCCGCCGAACGGATCGCCCGTCAGCGCCGCGGCCTGCGCGCCCATCGATGCGATCGCGCCGGTATCGCCACTCGTCTTGTTGGCGTCTTTCGACTGCGGGAAGGCCGGGATGTTGACCGCGTTGAAGCCAAGCGCCTTGGCTTCCTTCATCATTTTGATCGATTCCTGCGTGTCGCGAAGCGGGATATACCCCACGCCGATCAGGCGGCGGCGATCATAGGAGCAGAAGTCCGACAGCCAGCGATTATAGGCCGCGAAGCTTTCGATATAGAGATCGACATTCTTCGAACCCAGCGGACCGCCGCCGAACAGAACCGACGCATCCATGCCATCGCTGTCCATGTCGGCGATGCGCTGCGCAGGCAGCCAACCACCCGCCATCATCGACGAACGACGGCCCTCGGCCTTGTACGCCTTCGAACCCGCGCTGCCGCTGCTGCCGAGCAGGTTCATCTTCCGGCGGCTGCCTTCGAACACGATATAGTCCGCGTCCTCGGCATGTTCGACCTTCGGCGCCATGTCCTTGAACTTCGCGGGCAGGTAATCGACCCAGAATTCGTGGGGCGGATTAACATGCGCGTCGGCGTCGACGATCTTATAATCGAGAGGCTGGCTCTGATCCGGTGCGGGCGCAGCCTGCGGCGTGCGGCTAAGCTCGGTAACGTCGTTCATGTTATCCCAACCCTCGTCCAAATAGCGAATTGCGTGTCTCATATATTGACGCAATCGGCCGATCTAATCAAGGGAGGTGCAGCTATGGAGCATCACCTATGAGCATCGACCCGGAGGCTTTCGTCGAGCTCCGCCAGAAGATACTGCACCTCAAGGACGAAGTGCTTAGCCTCACCGTCGAGGTTCTCGACGCAAGCCCGGACGCCGCGCGATCCATGCAGCGCGCCCGCGCCGCGCTTTTCGAGGCGTGGACGCTCCTCGTCGGCCCGCCCGAGGACGACGAGGACGACCACTAAGTCAGATCAGGAGCGGGGCGCCCTCGATCGCGAGCAGGCGCCGTTTGGCATCGAGGCCGCCCGCAAAGCCGGTGAGGCTGCCGCTCGTGCCGACCACCCGATGGCACGGCGCCACGATCGAGATTGGGTTGCGGCCATTCGCGGCGCCCACCGCCCGACAGGCGTTCGGCCGGCCGATCGCGCGGGCGATATCGGCATAGCTGCGCGTCTCACCGAACGGAATCGTCAGCAACGCGGCCCAGACCGACTTCTGGAAATCGCTGCCGCGGAAATCGAGCGGCAGATCGAAGGTGGTTCGCTGACCGTCGAAATACTCGCCCAACTGCCGCCCGGCTGCGATCAGGACGGGATGGTCTGGCTGCTCGACACGATCGCCGAGCCGCACGCGATCGGGATCGTCATTCTCCCACAGGATCGCGACGAGCCCCTCCCCGCTCGCGGCAAGCGTGAGTTCGCCTACCGGTGATGGGACTGTCTTGGTAGCCAGGATCATAAGGTCTCTCCTTATAACCCAAGCTAGTCATGCCCAACATGGCGCGCATCCCGAAACTTGCTATCGAAGGGCAAAGTATAAGGGAGATGGCGATGGCAATAGGCACCGAGATCGAGCGGCTCTTCTCGCTCGACGGCCGGATCGCGCTCGTGACGGGCAGCGCGCAGGGACTGGGCCTCGTCATGGCCCGCTCGCTCGCGCGGTGCGGGGCGAAGGTCCATCTCAACGGGCGCGATGCGAGCCGGTTGGCGGAGGTGCGCGACAGGCTGGCGGGAGAAGGACTTGCCGTCGGGATCGCGCCCTTCGACGTGCTCGATCGCGATGCCGGTGTGGCTGCAGTCGACAAGATCGTTGCGACCGATGGCAGGCTCGACATCCTGATCAACAATGCCGGGCCGAGGTTACGAAGATCGATCGATGACATCGACGCCGACGGGTTCGCCATGATGATGGACGCGCACGTCGCCGCCCCCTTTCGCCTGGCGCGTGCAGCGGCGGAGAGCATGAAGCCAGGCGGATGGGGCCGGATCGTGATGTTGAGTTCGGCCGCCGCCGTGCGCGGAGCCAAGGGCGATGCCGCCTATACCGCCGCCAAGGGTGGGGTCACCGCGTTGACCCGCGCGCTCGCAGCCGAATATGGATCGTTCGGAATCACATGTAACGCATTGATCCCAGGTCGCTTCCAGACAGAAAGCAACGCCAACAGCACGCGCGGCGCAGGCGGTGTTCTGGGGCGCAGCGGCGATCCGGATGAGATTGCCGGGGCCGCGATCTTCCTGTGCAGCCCCGCCGCTTCGTTCGTCACCGCGTCGACCGTGACGGTCGACGGCGGTGTTTCGAACTGCTTCTAGGGCTTTGGTTCGTAGCGTCTGGCGACATCGAAGCGGAGCTTCGCCAGCGCGGCCGGATCACTCGGCAACATGGCGGCGCCAGCGGGCATGCCGTTGGCCTTGAGCAGATAAGCGACGATCTTCGCATTGTCCTCAGGCGAGAGCGAACCCGGCGCGTAGAGCGGCATGGCGTGGCTGATATAATCGACCACCTGGCTCATCGGCTTGCCCGACCAGTTGGCGACCCACTTGCCGTTGAGCGGCGGAGTTTCCATCGATCCGCCCAGCGCCGCACCGTGGCAGGCGGCACAGCTCGCCTGGTAGAGTTCGGCGCCCTCGGCAGCCTGCGCATCGGTGTAGATGCCCTGAGCGCTGGTCTTGACCGGATCGGCGGCCGAAAGCGATGCGGCGATGCCACCGGCGCACCCGGCGGCGATGAGGAAGCGAGCGATGGTCATCCTCATGCCCTCCACATCGGATCGGCGAAGAGCGGGGCGACCTTCCTGATCCCCTCCTCGATATCGGATCGATCGGGGATTTCGGTGCTGTCATTCACCCCGTACATCTCACCCGCATTGGGCGGGAAGTTCATGATCATCACCCCGTCGCTCTTCGACAGGACCGAGACGTCATTATAGCGGAAGCCGTAATGCGCCTCGGGCTGGGGGATCAGCCATCCGGTCTGTCCGCGCACCGGGATGATCGTATTGTCGCGGACCAGTTCACGTGCTGCATAGCCGGTGCAGTTGATGACGACCTTCTCGCGCAGCGTCTTGAAATCGGCGGGCGAATGGAAATCGCGCATCTCGTAATGCCCGCCCCCGGCGTAGAATTCCTGCATCAGCAGATGACCATAGCTGCCGAAGTTGAAGTGCATCTGCGACGCGGTGCGCGCGAACTTGGTCGGGAAGGGATTTTCGCCTTCCTCGAGATTGCGGGCCTGGGGAATGATATCCTTGATGCGATCGGCATAATGACCGAACTCGCTTTCCTGCTGGGGCAGGCCCTTGGTGGCATAGCTGTCGGCGATCGTGGCGTCGGAGGGATGCTCGCGCCGCACGATCGGTTCGTTGGACAGGCTATACTGGTCGCTGAAATCGACCGGGGCGCCCGGCAGGCCGAGATAGGATCGGAACGCCTTCCATGAGATGCGGGCCATCTGTTCCCATACGTCGCCGAAGCCCGGCCCGGCGGGATCGGTGAGCGCGATGCGTGAATCCGGGGTCCAGCTGCCATTCGCGCGGACCGAACGGGTGCGGTTGAACAATTCGCGGGCGTAGATCGTAACCTTCAGGCCCGCGCGCTGCGCCGCAACAGCTGTGGTCAGCCCGATGATGCCGCAGCCGACCACCGCGACCTCCCTTGGCAGGACCGACAACGCCTTGGTCACCGCGATCTCGGCCGAGCCCCAGCTGAGCGACCAGCCACTGCCGCCATGGCCGTAATTGTGGATGACGAGCGTGTCGCCCAGCGGCTCCGCATCGAGGCGCGGCCCCTGAGGCCGAAAAGGCCGGATGCAACATTTGACGTCGACGATCTCGTCCACATTCATCCGCATCGGCGGGAGGTAAGGCTTGCCTGACGCCCTGCGACCGAACACCGTGGGCCTGGCAGCCGGCACCGTCGCGCAGGCGGACAATCCCGCCAGCCCACCGAGCGCCGCCGACGCCTTCAACATATCCCGTCGCCCGAACCCCACCCCGATCATTCCAAGTCTCCGCTGCAATGCACAATTGCTAGAAAGCCGGATCGCGGTTGGCAACTATGTTTCTTGATGCGCAACGATTTTTAGCGACTGCGTAGTGTCAGGACGCCTCGGAAGTTGTGGAAGTTGTGACTACGTCAGCGCCGGAATCGCTCCCAACACGCCACCTGCAGCTTTGCGATCCCGATGATGGAAAGTGGCGTTCATCCGGCGACCTTATCGCCGTTGTCCGGTGTAGGACAGGATCAGCCGATCAGGTCTGCCGTCCGCACGACGCGGCAATATTCGCCATCGAGATTGGCGAGCGACATGGCGTGGACCTCGTCGGCGGAGCGCGGCGCGCCCGACCAGTCAGCTTTGCCGAATGTGAAGCAGGCGTCCTCGACCAGCAGCACATCGAAATCCAGATTACCGGCATGGCGGACGCTGGCTTCGACAGAATTGTTGGTGATGACGCCCGCGATGACGAGACGATCGTGGCCGGCGGCGCGCAGGCTGGCTTCGAGATCGGTGCCGATGAAGGCGCTGTTGACCTGCTTGGCGAAGACCGGCTCATCGGGCAGCGGCTCCTGCCCGGCACGGAAGTCGTGACCGGGCTGGCCGGGACGGTAGTGCGAGCCGGCTTGGGTGGAATCGTGACGAACGTGCCAGACCGGCCAGCCTTTGCCGCGCCAATGTGCAAGGAGCGCCGAGACGTTGGCCTCGGCCTTAGGGTTGTTGCGGACGCCCCAGTCGGGATGATCGATCGCGCGCTGAAGATCGATCAGGAGGAGGACGGCGGGGTCGGGCATAGTTGCCCCCAATCCTCCCCTTGGCGGAGGAGGATTAAGAAGGTCAGGCATCGTTGACCGAAACCTTGTCCGGCAGCGCCATCGGCTCCGGCGCGGCTGGTTCGCGTGCCAGTGCCTCGATGGCGGGGACCTCCTCGATCTCCTTGCCGCCGGTCTCGATGTTGAGTTCGCGGAACTTGCGGCCCGTCACCAGCACGCGGCCTTCGAACGAGGAGACGAACTTGTTGTAATTGTCGACCGCGCTGTTGAGCCCGCCGCCGACGCGCTTGAGGTGGGTCGCGGCGACCGAGAGACGTTCGAACATCTCCTTGCCGAGCTGGCCGATCGAACGTGCCTCCTCGGCCAGCTTTTCCTGGCGCCAGAAGCTCGCGACGGTGCGGGCGAGCGCGACAAGATTGATCGGAGTGGCGATCAGGACGCGGCGTTCATGCGCCCAGTCCCAAAGCTGCGGATCCTGCTCCATCGCCGCCGACAGAAAATGTTCGCCGGGAATGTACATGACGACATAGTCGGCCGCCTCACCGAAGCGATCCCAGTAGCTTTTCTGGCCGAGTTGCGAGGCGTGGGTGCGCAGCGCGGCGGCATGCGCCTTGAGGAACGTCGTGCGCGCGGTTTCATCGACCTCTTCGCTCGCATCCATATAGGCGTTGAACGAGCATTTGGCGTCGATGATCAGACGGCGTCCGCCGGGCAGGCGCACGACCACGTCGGGCCGCAGGCGGCCATCATCGGTGTCGACCGAGACCTCGGTCGCGAAATCGGCATAAGGTGACAAGCCTGCCTGTTCGAGAACATTGCGGAGCGACTGTTCACCCCAGCGGCCGCGCGCCTTGGGATTGGCACGCAATGCGTTGACCAGCTTGGCGGCCTCGTCGCGCACCTGCCCCTGCCCTACGCGCACCTGATCGACTGCTTCACGAAGGCCCGCATAGCTGTCGATGCGATCCTTTTCGACGCGCTGCAGCCCTTCCTCATAGCGCTTGAGCGTCGTTTCCACCGGGTTGAGCAGCGCCTTCAACTGCGCCTCGCTCTTTTCGCCCTGCTGATGGAAGCGCTCGTCAGCGCGCTGGAGAAACTGGCGCTGTGCCTGATCGAGCAGCTTGGCACCGACTTCGGAGAATTGCGCCGAGAGCTGTTCCTTGGCCTCGCGCAGCTGCGCCAGTTGCGCCTCGAAAGCCTCGGTGCGCGCATCGCGATCGGCGAGCAGACCCGCGCGATCGGAATCGAGACGGCGGAGCTCGTCACGGGCACTCGCAAGCTCGCCCCGTAACGATTCGGCCTGCCTGGCGGTCTCCGAAGTCGCGGCCAGATCGACAACGGCGCGATTGAACTGATCACGCCAGTTGTCCCGCTCGCGCGCCACCACGGCCAGTCCCCGGCCCTTCACCGCCCAACCGATCGCAGCACCGATTATCAGCATCGCCACGAAAAGCGCCAAAATCTCGACCGTCATCACATCTTCGCCTTCAAGGAACGAACCGGGAACCTAGCCGGTCGTTACGGTCGATGGCAAGTCGCTGACGCCCCTTTCTTTTCGAACGCAAAAGTCTATTAACACGGCGGGGCTTAGGGCGCGTTCAGATAAGGCGTGTCCTTCGGGGGAATAGTGCAGATGGCGACAGTTGCCGGTCAATCGAGCAGCAGTGCCCGTGCGGGCCGCGCTTCGGCGGGTCTTGCAACGCGTGGCCGCAAGGCGGTCAAGCAAATCGGTCTGTCACGCCTGATCGCGACCGCGATGTTCCTCATCATTGGTTTGCTGCTCGCACGGTGGAGCTGGCACGTGCCGCTGGCGCAGGATGCCGAGCGCGCGCTCTATGACGTGCGACAGGTTCTCGCCGCGCCGCAGGCCGAAACCGACCAGCGCCTCACGATGGTTACGTTCAACGAGGAGACGCTGCGGCTGACCGGTCGCCGATCCCCGCTTGACCGATCGATGCTCGCCAAGGCGCTGACCCAACTCGATCAGATGGGCGCGAAGGCGATCGGCATCGATATTCTGATCGATCAGCCTACGCCCGAGGACCAGATTCTGATCGATGCCTTCAAGGGCATGAAGACGCCGACCTATCTGGGCCTTGCGACCAACAAGTCGAACCCGAACTTCATGACGCTCGACCAGGAAAATTTCCTGCGCGACTTCATGAAGCAGACCGCGCCCGGCAACGTCCACTTCACCAGTATCCGCCTGCAGGCCGACAATGACGGCGTGATGCGGAGCTGGCCCAATCAGCCGCGCGACCTGCCGCCGCTGATGGCCAACTCGCTGACGCAGGGTTACCCGCAGTTCCGCGACTATGACGGATCGATCCGATATCGCCTTCCGCTGGATAAAGAGCGGCCGGTCTTCGACAAGCTGCCGGTCGAACTGATCGCGATGCCCGAAGTGCTGGAGGCGATGAAGCCGCAGATCGAGGGTCGCTACGTCCTGATCGGCGGCAACATCCCCGATGTCGACCAGTTCACGACCCCTATGTCGCGAATGAAAAGCCCGACCACGGGCCTTGTCGGCGAAACCACGATCGGGCTGGAAATCCACGCCCATTTGCTCGCGCAGATGCTGGACAATATCATGCCGCCGCGCATCCCGACCTGGGGATTGTGGCTGATCGCGATCGCGATCGTCGCGATGGGCGCGCTCACCTCGACCGCCAACATGCGCTGGTGGTGGCTGGCGCTGGCGCTGCTGGTGCAAGCGGCGATCGTGTTCGCGGCGCCCTTCGCGTTGCAGTTCAACGGCATGGACACGCAGGACCTGCCGGTGTTCGGATGGATCCTCGGCTGGATCTTCGCTTATTCGGCTGTCGGCACCGCCGCGCGCGGGATCGGTTCGGAACAGCGCAACTTCGCGCAGGGCGCGCTGGGCAAATATCTACCCCGCGACATCGCCGCCGACATCCTGAAAAACCCGGAGCGTCTGTCGCTGGGCGGAGAAAAGCGCGAAATCTATGCTTTGTTCAGCGATCTGGAGGGCTTCACCAAGCTCAGCCACCAGATCGAGCCGGAAATGGTCGCCTTCCTGCTCAACCGCTATCTCGACGTTCTTTCGGAAACCGTGCTGGCGCACGGGGGCACGATCGACAAGTTCGTGGGCGACGCTATCGTAGCCTTCTGGGGCGCACCGATCAGCCGCCCCGACGACGCCGACCGTGCAGTCCGGTGCGCGATCGCGATGTACGAGGCGGGCGAACAGTTCCGCCGCGATGCGCCCGAAGGCTGCCCGCCGATCGGCGTGACCCGCGTCGGCGTTCACATGGGCGAAGCGATCGTCGGCAATTTCGGCGGCGAAGGGCGCATCCAGTACACCGCGCTGGGTGACAGCATGAATACGGCGTCGCGGCTCGAAGGTGCGAACAAATATCTCAAGACGAAAACGCTCGTCAGTGATACTGTGGAAGAGACGTCGACTCTGGGCTTCTTCCGACCGATGGGCCGCATTGCGGTATCCGGACGCTCGACACCGATGCCGGTGTTTGAGCCGGTGCCGCACATGGGCGCCGAGCATGTGACGAAGCTCACTGAATTACTGCGTCGATTCGACGATAAGGACGTCAATGCCTTGGCCGAGCTGGAAGCGATGGTCGCGGCGGATGAGGATGACAAGGCGCTCGCCAATCTGGTCGAGCGGCTTCGCGAAGTGGGACCAGGAGGCTACAGTGCATTGGACAAGTAAGCGTCGGCCGCAGGCGTATGTTGCGGCAGTACTCGCGGCCACTTTGTCGAGCGCGGCGATCGCCGCGCCGCTCGTGGTCCGCTCCGCCGGCCCTTCGGCCAAGAGCTATCCGGTCGGCAAGGCCGTCGCCGGTGACAAGATCGTGCTGAAGGCGGGCGACACGGTCGTCCTGCTCGACGGCAAGAGCACGCGCACGCTTTCGGGCCCCGGCACCTTCAACGCGGTCGAAACCAAGACGGCGGCAGCCGGCAGCACGCTGGGCGCGCTGATGGCGGGCGGCGGCGAGAAGCGGGCCCGCATCGGTGCGGTCCGTTCGGTCAAGGGCGATGACGGCACGAAGAACCCGAGCGTGTGGTATGTCGACATGAACCGCAGCTCGAGCATGTGTGTGATCGACCCGGCCAACGTCACCATCTGGCGCAAGGATGCTACCGCCGAGGCGCTCGTGACCGTCACCGCCGCAAACGGCGCGTCGAGCCCGATCAAGTTCGGCCCGGGCCAGGCCAAGGCCGCCTGGCCGACGGCAGTGCCGATCACCGATGGCGGCGCCTATAAGATCAGCTGGGACGGCGCCAAGGCACCGACCAACCTGAAATTCTCGGTGATCGCGCCGCCCTCGAACGATCCGCAGGTCATGGTCACCACCTTCAAGAAGGCGGGCTGCGACGCGCAGCTCAACCAGGTGACGCAGACCGCCGAGGCGAAGCCGACGCCCAAGGGCTGATCTTCGGCACCATATTCGCATAGCAGCAGCCTGGCCGGCGGGGAGCGATCCTCGCCGGCCTTTCTGTTTGTGAAGCGCGAACGCGCCATAAGGACAGCAAAGGCGCCATCTGCCCGCTCATGATTTGCGAACGGCCGTCCGATCCGGCAGAAATCCCGCAAGATTCACCGTCGCTACGGACGGATAAAAACTGGGAAGATGTCTGCATGAAGTACAACCGCATCTCGGCCGATTGCCATATGGACCTGTGCAATCTGCCGCCTGACCTGTTCGTCTCGGAAGCATCCGAAGCCTTCAAGGCGCGCGTACCGCACGTCGTCGATGCCGAGGACGGCCGACGCTGGTTCGATGGCGACGGGATCGGTTACGGCCTGGTCAACGGCTGTTCGGGGGGCGGCGCGCCTTATGTTCCCGGCGCGCACCACCGCATCGATCGCATGGCCGAAACCGGTCTGTATGACGATGGCAAGAAGGGCATTCGCCGCGTGAGCGATCCCTATCTGCGCCTCAAGGAAATGGAGATGGATGGCGTCGATGCCGAAGTGATCTTCGGCCCGCTGTCGCTGATGCTCCAGATGCGCGATCCCGCGCTGATCCGCGAGAGTCTCTATATCTACAACACCTGGCTGGCGCAGGATTTCTGCAAGCCTTTCCCCGATCGCCAGCTTGGTCTTGGCTGCGTGCCTCTGAACGACATCGACTATGCGGTGAAGGAAATCCACCGCGTCGCCGAACTCGGCCTTGCCGGCATCGAGCTGCCGCACAGCCCGGACATGGTGCCGTTGTGGCATCCGCAGTGGGAGCCGATCTGGCAGGCGATCTCCGACGTCGATCTGCCGATGCACTTCCACACCTTCCCGTCGGTGCCGACCGGCATTCCGGCATTTGACCCCGAACATCGCCCAGCGCGCTTGTTCACGATGGTGTCGACGTTTCAGGTCAATCTGTTCCCGATCGTCGCCGGCATCATCTCCAGCGGCGCGCTGGAGCGTTATCCCAACCTGCGCGTCGCCTTCGGCGAATCCGGCATCGGCTGGCTGCCTTATGCAATGGACCGCATGGACTTCGAATGGGACGACCAGTTCAAGTTCGGCGCGATGGGCCAGCGGCTCAAGATGAAGCCCAGCGAATATCTGCTCCGCCAGTGCCGCTTCTCGTTCCAGTATGAAAAGATCGGCGCGAAACTGGTCGACCTGATCGGCGTCGAGACTCTGATGTGGGGTTCGGACTTCCCGCACGGCGACGGGGTATGGCCCGACAGCAGCGCGATCATCGAGGATCAGTTCGCGCATCTTCCCGCCGAAACCACCCGCAAGATCGTCTGCGACAATGCGGTCGAGTTCTACCGGCTCGAAAACGCCTGAGAGATAAGGTTGCAAGGGTGAGCCGTGGTCCATCGTGACACTCGGCTCACTCTCCCCTAAAGCCCGCCCGTTCAACCAACGGGAAGCATGATGACCCAGCCCAGCGGCGCCCCCCTGATGCTGTTCGACAGCCTCACCCGATCGACGCGCACGTTCGCGCCGATCGATCCGGATATGGCGCGGGTCTATAGCTGCGGGCCGACGGTCTATGACTTCGCCCATCTGGGCAATCTGCGCGCATATGTGTTCACCGATACGCTGCGCCGGGTGCTCAACTGGAAAGGGTGGCCGGTCAATCACGTCATCAACATCACCGATGTCGGCCATCTGACGTCGGATGCCGATGCGGGCGACGACAAGATGGAGGCCGCCGCCGCGCGGCAGAACCGGACGATCTGGGACATCGCCGCCTTCTATACCGATGCCTTCAAGACCGATCTGGCGGCCCTCAACATCCGCACGCCGACAATCTGGAGCGTGGCGACCGATCATATTCAGGACATGATCGCCTTCGCGCGCGAGATCGAGGTGCATGGCGCGTCCTACGAACTGGACAGCGGCCTCTATTTCGACACGTCGAAGGTGCCCGATTATGGGCGCCTGGCGGGTGCCAGAGGCGACGAGGTCGTCGGCCGCATCGCCGAGGTCGAGGGCAAGCGCAATCCGGCCGACTTCGCGCTATGGCGCCGTTCGGCCGACGGTGAGCAGCGCCAGATGGAATGGCTCTCGCCCTGGGGGCCGGGCGCGCCGGGCTGGCACCTCGAATGCTCGGTGATGAGCATGAAATATCTCGGCGCACAGTTCGATATCCACACGGGCGGGATCGATCATCGCGAGATCCACCATTGCAACGAGATCGCGCAGAACCAGGCGTTCACCGGCTCGGAAAAGTCGGGCGCAAACTTCTGGATGCACAACAATTTCCTGGTCGATCGCGGCGGGAAGATGTCGAAGTCGAAGGGCGGCTTCGCGACCTTGGCGAGCGTGATCGCAAAGGGCGTCCACCCCCTCGCCTATCGCCTGCTCTGCCTCTCGGCCCATTATCGCAGCGAGTTGGAATTCTCGCCCGAGGCGCTGGCGGCGGCGTTGACGCGGCTCGGCCGGCTCGTGCTGGCGGTGGAGCAGCTTCGCGCGCAGATCGGCGATCCGGACTGGTTGCCGCTGGTGGCCGAAAGCGAGAAGAGCAAGGGCGCGGCCTTCGCTTATCAGCGCAGCGTAATCGAAGCGGGCCTGTCCGCGCCGGCCGTCAAGCTGATCGCTCAATTCGACGAAGCGCTGTCCGCCGACCTGATGGTGCCGCAGGCGCTTCCGCTGATCGAGCAGGCGGCGACCGCCAAGGCGATACCGGCAGACGAGCGGTTGCGCCTGGTCGCGACGATGGACCTTGCGCTCGGCCTCAACCTGCTCGGCACGCGGCGGATCGATCTGCGGCAGCGTCCCGACGACGCGGTCATATCCGAGGACGAGATCGAGGCGGTGATCGCGGAGCGGCAGGCCGCGCGCGCGGCGAAGGATTTTGCCGAGTCCGATCGGCTTCGCGATGACCTGGCCGTCAAGGGCGTGCAGGTGATGGACGGCGCCGGGGACATGCGCTGGGATTGGCTATTGTCGCTCTGACCATCGATCCGGCGCAGGCCGGGGCCACCAGAATATTGCACGATGAATTATCATGTAATGTTCGTGGCGGCTCCGGCCTCCGTCGCGGTGGCGACAGTTGGTGACATGAACTTTCCATGTCGCGCATATGACGACAACAAAGCCTCTATTCGCCTCGCCTGAAATGACTTAGCACTCCATCCCATAGAGTTCGCCGCGGGGCAGCGGCGGCTTCAGGGGGAGACGAGTTCATGGCGACGAAGGCATCCGATCTGTTCGTCCAGTGTCTGGAGGAAGAGGGCTGCGAATATATCTTCGGCGTTCCCGGCGAAGAAAATCTCGACATGCTCGACAGCCTTTCGCGGTCGAAGAAGATCAAGCTGATCCTGACGCGCCACGAACAGGGCGCCGGATTCATGGCCGCGACTTATGGCCGCCACACCGGCCGCACCGGCGTCTGCATGGCAACGCTGGGGCCGGGCGCGACCAACTTCGTCACCGCGGCGGCCTATGCCCAGCTCGGCGGCATGCCGATCCTGATGGTGACCGGCCAGAAGCCGATCAAGAAGTCCAAGCAGGGCCGCTTCCAGATCCTCGACGTCGTCGACATGATGCGCCCGATCACCAAGTTCACGCACCAGCTCGCCTCGGCCGACAATATTCCGAGCCGCGTGCGCGAAGCCTATCGCCTCGCCGAAGAGGAAAAGCCCGGCGCGACCCATATCGAGTTTCCGGAAGACGTTGCCGACGAGCATACCGATTCGACCCCGCTCAAGCCCTCGCTGATCCGCCGCCCGCTCGCCGAATCGAAGGGCGTGCGCGCCGCCGTGAAAATGATCGAGCAGGCCAAGTCGCCGATCCTCGTCATCGGCGCGGGTGCGAACCGCAAGCTGACCGGTCGCATGCTGCTCCAGTTCGTCGAGAAGACGGGCATCCCCTTCGTCACCACCCAGCTGGGCAAGGGCGTGATCGACGAGATGCACCCGAAGTTCCTCGGCTGCGCGGCGCTGTCGGCGAGCGATTTCGTTCACCGCTCGATCGAGCATGCCGACCTGATCGTGAACATCGGCCACGACGTGATCGAAAAGCCCCCCTTCTTCATGAAGAATGGCGGCTGCCCGGTGATCCACGTCAGCACCAAATCGGCTGAGGTCGATCCGGTCTATTTCCCGAACGTCGAGGTTATCGGCGATATCGCGAACGCGATCTGGCAGATGAAGGAAGACATCGTGCCTTCGGGCAAATGGGACTTCGACTTCTGCTTCAAGGCGCGCGCCGCCGAGATCGAGCATACCAAGAGCCTGGACGGCGACGATCGCTTTCCGATCTTCCCGCCCTTCCTGGTCCGCAAGGTCCGCGAGGCGATGCCTTCGGATGGCATCATCTGCCTCGACAACGGCGTCTATAAGATCTGGTTCGCCCGCAATTATCAGGCGCGCCAGCAGAACACGGTGCTGCTCGACAATGCGCTCGCCACGATGGGCGCGGGCCTGCCGTCGGCGATGGCCTCCGCGATGGTTTATCCCGATCGTAAGGTCATGGCGATCTGCGGCGACGGCGGCTTCATGATGAACAGCCAGGAAATGGAGACCGCGGTTCGCCTTGGCCTCAACATCACCGTGCTGATCCTCAACGACAACAGTTACGGCATGATCCGCTGGAAGCAGGCGAATATGGGCTTCGAGGATTGGGGCCTGACCTATGGCAATCCCGACTTCGTAAAGTATGCCGAAGCCTATGGCGCCAAGGGCCACCGCGTCGAAAGCGCCGAGCATCTGCCGAAGCTGCTCAAGGAATGCCTCGACACGCCGGGCGTCCATCTGATCGACTGCCCGGTCGACTATAGCGAGAACGACCAGATCCTGAACAAGGACATCAAGACGCTGAGCAAAGCGGTCGAGGGTTAAAACTCCTGCTTCCCCTCCCTATTAGGGAGGGGATTGAGGAGTGGGTGCGAGCGACGAAGTCGCGAGCATCGCCGCTCATCGCACAAAGCTACGCCGGAGGCTTCGAGCCTCCGGCTTCGCCACCCACCCCCTTCCCCTCCCTTGCAGGGAGGGGTGCAAAGGTTGGACGCAATGAAGCTCAAGGACACCTACCCGCTCTACCTCGCCAACGAGGCGCAGCAGCCGAACACCGATCTGGCGGTGACCGACAAGTTCACCGGCGAAGTCGCGACCCGCGTCGCGCTGGCCGACGCCGAGACGATCGCGGCGGGCATCGCGGCGGCGCATGCGGCCGAGGAGCCGATGCGCAAGATGGCGAGCTATGAGCGGCAGGCGGTGCTGCAGCACTGCGTCGATCGCTTTACAGAGCGCAAGGACGAGCTGGCTTATGCGTTGTGCATCGAGGCCGGCAAGCCAATCAACGATTCGCGCGGGGAGGTCGGCCGCCTGATCGATACCTTCCGCATTGCCGCCGAAGAATCGGTGCGGATGCTGGGCGAGGTGCAGCCGCTCGATATTTCACCGCGTGCCAAGGGATATCAGGGCATCTGGAAGCGCGTGCCGATCGGCGCGTGCTCGTTCATCTCGCCCTTCAACTTTCCGCTCAACCTCGCCGCGCACAAGGTCGCGCCCGCCATCGCGGTAGGCTGCCCCTTCGTGATGAAGCCGGCAAGCCGCACCCCGCTGGGCGCGATCATCATGGGCGAGGTGCTGGCCGAGACGAATCTGCCCAAGGGCGCCTTCTCGATCCTGCCCGCGGCGCGCGACGGCGCGGATCTGTTCACCACCGACGATCGGCTCAAGCTCCTCTCCTTCACGGGCTCGCCCGATGTGGGTTGGGATCTGAAGGCGCGGGCGGGCAAGAAGAAGGTCGTGCTCGAACTCGGCGGCAATGCCGCGGTGATCATCGATGCCGACGCCGATCTGGACGACGCGGTCGACCGTACCGTGTTCGGCGCCTTCTATCAGTCGGGCCAGTCGTGCATCGGCGTGCAGCGCATCATCGTCCACGACGCGGTCTATGATGCGTTCAAGGCGAAGCTGGTCGCGAAGACGAAGACGCTGATCGCCGGCAATCCGCATGACGAAAAGACCTTCGTCGGCCCGATGATCGACGTTAAGGAGGCGACCCGCCTCGACAACTGGATTCAGGAGGCGACCGCCAAGGGCGCGACCCTGCTGTGCGGCGGCAAGCGCGACGGCGCGATGCTGGAGGCGACTCTGCTCGAAGACGTCGATCCGGCGACCAAGATCAATCGTGAAGAGGCATTCGGTCCCGTCGCCTTCCTGATCCGCTTCCGCGAATGGAAGGAAGCGCTCGATATCGTAAACGACTCGAAGTTCGGGCTTCAGGCCGGTGTATTCACGCGCGACATCTTCAAAGTGCTCGATGCTTGGGATGAACTCGACGTCGGCGGAGTCGTGGTGAACGACGTTCCCAGCTATCGTGTCGACAACATGCCCTATGGCGGCGTCAAGGATTCCGGGCTCGGACGCGAAGGCGTTCGGTTCGCGATGGAGGATATGACCGAAATCCGCAACCTCGTGATACGACGCAAGCAAGTATAAGACGTTGATCAATTGCGTATCTGGCAATAAGAACGTCAGGAAATAGCGTAACGATAACCAGGGGTGGTCAATCGTTACGCGCCGGCACGGAGCTTTACAGGGAGCGCCGAATTGGGGGGCAGAGTGTCAGGCAAGCTGTCACTGGTCTATGCGGGACTATGTGCACTTCTCGCGACCGCGTTGATTTCGCTCGCGGTGGTCGGCGGATGGACGGACCGCGCCCAGGCTTCGGCCTCCTCCCCCGCATCGCGCGCTTTGCATGTTGGCGTCGCTTCATGTGCCGGTTCGACCTGTCACGGCCGTAGCGAGCCGACCGGCAAGGTCGTGCGCCAGGACGAACTTCTCCGCTGGCAGGAACCGTCTAGCCCCGCAGGTAGCCATAGCCGCGCCTTCGCCGTCCTGGCGGAACCGCGCGGCCAGGCGATCGCCGCCAAGCTGGGCATCGGCCCCGCGACCAGCGCGCCCGAATGCCTCGGCTGCCACGCCGATCCGGCCTATACGGGCAAGGCGGCCAGCTTCCAGACATCGGACGGCGTCGGCTGCGAAGCCTGCCATGGTGGTGCAGGCCAGTGGCTTTCCTCGCATTATGCCGTGAACGGCACGCATGCGGCCAACGTCTCGCGTGGCCTCTATCCGCTCGATCAGCCGCGCGCTCGCGCCGAACGCTGCCTCGACTGCCACTTCGGCAGCGACAAGCCCGGTCAGTTCGTGTCGCACCGGATCATGGCGGCGGGCCATCCGCGCGTCGCCTTCGAAGTCGACCTCTTCTCCGCGCTCCAGCAGCATTGGGACGAGGACGCCGACTATATCCGCCGCAAGGGCCGCGTCTCGAATGTGCAGATGTGGGCGATCGGCCAGGCGACCGCGGTGAACCGCGCGGTGACGCTCTATGCGAATGCCAAGCTCGGCACGCAGGGCGTCTTCCCCGAAATTTACTTCTTCGACTGCCAGACCTGCCACCGCGAGTTCCAGGACGGGCCGAAGGGCGGCAAGGTCAGCTGGGTCGCGAACCCCGGTCGCCCGATCCCCGCCGGCATGCCCGCCTTCAACGACGAGAACATGATCATGCTCTCGGCGGCGGCGAAGGTCGCAGCGCCGGGCCTTGCGGCAAAGTTCGATGCCGACAGCAAGGCGTTCCACGCTGCGCTCGCCAAGGATCGCTCCTCGGCGGTGCAGGCGGGCCTGAAGCTGGGCGCGACCGCGCAGTCGCTGGCCGACGCCTTCGGACGGGCCAGCTTCGGCCGGGGCGACATCATCCAGATCGTCGATACGATCGCCGGCCCGGTCACGGCGCCGCGCTTCACCGACTATGAAGGATCGGTGCAGGCGGTGATGGCGCTCGATACGCTGCTGAATGCGATGGTGCACAACGGCTATGTCACCGCCGATCGCGCGAAGGGCGTGCGCGGATCGATCGATCGCGCCTATCGCGCCGTGAACGACTCAAACGACTATAAGCCGGCGGAATTCCGCTCGGCTCTTTCCCAGGCTGCTGCCTCGATCAGGGCGCTTCGATGAAAGTATCCCGGCTTACCGCGTTCGTAACGTCGCTTTCCTTCGTCCTCGCCTCTTGCGGCGGCGGAGGGGGTGGTTCGTCCAGTTCGAACGGCGGCACCCCGCCGTCGACGGCAACGCCCGACATCACGATCACGAGCAGCGTCTTCACCGCACCTTCCGCGCAGAACCTGACGAGCGCCGACGTTGGCAAGATTATCGCGCAGTCCACCGAGGAAGCTGCCGCACGTGGCAAGCCGGCGGTGATCGCGGTGACCGACCGTGTCGGCAACGTGCTGGGCGTTTTCACAATGAACGGCGCGCCGAAAATCCTGACCGTCGGCACCCAGGCGAGTGAGCGCACCGTCACTCGCGGTGACCTTGAAGGTCTGGTGCAGGGTCCGCCCGCCGCCGCGCCCGATGCGAGCGTTCTCGTCGCCGGCGCCATCGCCAAGGCGGTTACCGGTGCCTATCTCTCCTCGTCGGGCAACGCCTTCTCGACCCGTACGGCGAGCTACATCGTCCAGGAACATTTCCCCAAGGCGCCCAACACGATCGGGCTTGAAAGTGGCCCGCTGTTCGGCGTGCAGTTCAGCTCGACCCCCTGTTCGGACCTGAACACGCATTATACGCCCGGCGGCAGCTTCCTGATGGACGCCGTCACCCAGTTGCAGCGCATGGTTGCCGCCAATATCGGCCCGAAGCGTTCACCGCTGGGCCTGTCGGCCGATCCGGGCGGCATTCCGCTGTACAAGAACGGTGTCGTCGTCGGCGGACTCGGCGTGATGTCCGACGGGCTGTACAGCTATGACGGCAATTCGGTCGCGGCCGACAATGATCCCGACGAGTTCATCGCGCTGGCGGGCTCGGCAGGGTTCGAAGCGCCCGACGCGATCCGTGCGAACCGCATTTCGATCGACGGCACGCTGCTCGCCTATAGCGAAGCGACGACCGACGGCCTGCGGAGCAATCCGGGCAACGCGCGCGCCTTCGCCGCGATCAACGGCACGTTGGGCAGTCTGACTCCGGTCCGCGGTTATTATGCGCAGACGGGCGCCGCCGCTTTGCTCGACGGCCAGACCTACGGCACCGAAGCCTCAGGCATACGCCCCGCGACAGCTGCCGAACGGAGCGCCGGTACCGTCGTCACCAACCCAGACGCCTTCATCCTGACCGACGGATCGGGCAATAATCGCTTCCCGATCCGGGCCGGCACCGATGCCGCCGAAGTCGCACAGCCGCTGACCGCCGCCGAAGTGCGCGCCATTCAGGAGGAAGCCTTCCTCGTGATGGCGAAGGCGCGCGCCGCGATCCGCAAACCCGACGACAGCCGCGCGCAGGTCTCGTTGTCGATCGTCGACACGCGTGGATCGATCCTCGCGGTCGTACGGTCGCCCGATGCCCCGATCTTCGGCATCGACGTGGCGATCGAGAAAGCCCGGACGGCGGCGTTCTTCTCCAACCCCCGCGCCTCCGCCGACCTGACCGGCAATCCCAATCCGGGTGTATCAGGCAGCCCGTCGGTCGCCAGCTATGCTGCGGCGATGCAGAGCTTCACGGGCCAGAACAACATCCTGACCGGTGGCTATGGCGTCTCGGCCCGCGTGCTGGGCCTGCTCGCCCGCCCCTATTTCCCGGACGGTGAAGTCGGCAAGCCGAACGGCCCCCTTTCGCGCCCCTTCGCGGCGTGGAGCCCCTTCTCGGTCGGCCTGCAGAGCACGCTCGTCACCCCGAACATCCTCCAGCATGTCGGCTTCATCCTGGGCGGGGCGACCGATACGCCGCAGCGTTGCACCACCACGCCGGCGATCTCGGGCACAAGCCAGAACCGGCTCCAGAACGGTATCCAGATCTTCCCGGGCGGCACGCCGATCTTCCGCGGCAACGTGCTGGTGGGCGCGATCGGCATTTCCGGCGACGGCATCGACCAGGACGACATGATCTCGTTCCTAGGCACCTTTAATGGCAGCCAGCGTCCGCTGACCGTCGGCCTCGCGCCGCTCGCGATGCGGGCGAGCCAGATCGCCTTCCCGCAGGCCAATGGCGGCAAGCTGCCTTATGTGCAGTGTCCGGTGCAGGAGTTCGCCGGAAGCTCGGCCACCCTGGACATCTGTTCGGGCAAGTAGATGGCGAACATGCTCCCCTCCCTGATGCAGGCGGTGGCGCTGATCGCCGGCGCGCCGGATGAGGTTGCGTCCGCGCAGGCGCCGGCGCCCGAGGCTGCTCCCGCTCCGGAAGCCGTCGAACTGCCCGCGCAGGGTCAGTCGATCGACGGCCGCCGCCGGCCCGGCGCGCAGGCCGAACTGCCCGCGCCGATCATCCAGAATAATGTCGGGGCGGTAGCCCCGCCCCCGCCCGAGGCGTTTAACAGCGACGAATTTCCGGTGCCCGATCGCTGGCGTCTGGCCAAGGCGCTGTGCCCGGACAAGGGCTTCATCGGCATCCAGAATGTCTGCCATTCGCGCTGGGATCCCTATCACCAGAATTTCCTGAAGGGCGATCGCCCGATTGCCAAGGACAAGATCCCGTCCTGGCTGCCGATCCACGGCGACGACTGGTTCTTCATCCTGTCGGGAATCTCCGACACGATCGTCGAGCCGCGCAACTTCCCGACCCCGGCGAGCCGGCAGATCGTCGAGCGCCCGCAACAGAATGGCGTGTTCGGGCGCGGCGAAAGCCTGGTCGCGGCCCAGACCTTCATCGGATCGGTCGCGCTCATCAAAGGATCGACCGCGTATAAGCCGCCAGATATCGAGTATCGCCTGACACTGGCCTTCAACGTCAACTACGTGAACGTGCAGGAACGTCGCGTCCTGAATGTCGAGCCGTCGAAGAAGACCCACCGCACCGACCAGTTCGTTGGTGTGCAGGAACTCTTCATCGACAAGCACCTCGGCAACAAGTCGGATCATTACGATTTCGATTCGCTGCGCATCGGCATCCAGCCCTTCCAGGCGGATTTCCGCGGCTTCCTGTTCAACGACAACCAGTTGGGCATCCGCCTGTTCGGCAACCGCGACAACAACCGCTTCCAATATAATCTGGCGGCGATCTGGCGGCTCGAGAAGGACACGAACAGCGGCCTGAACGACGTCACGACGATGCCGCGCGACGATTTCGTCCTGTTCGGCAACATGTTCCTGCAGGATTTCCCGATCGCGGGCATGACCTCGCTCGTCTCGGCAACCGCGAACATCAATCGCGAGAACGACATCAAGGTCGACGACAACGGCTTCCCGATCGTCCCCGTGCTGCTGGGCGATCTGAAGCCACGCAAGTACGAAGCCTATTATCTCGGCTATTCGGTCGATGGCCGGCTGAACCGGTTCAACCTGTCGGCCAGCGTCTATGGCCTGCTCGGCCGTGACAGCCACAATCTGTTCACGGCGCGGGAATCGAAGGTGCGCGGCTTCTTCGGCGCGGCGGAATTGAGCTACGACATCGATTGGATGCGCTTCAAGCTGTCGGGCCTCTACGCCAGCGGCGACAAGAAGCCGTATAACAACACCGAAACCGGTTTCGACGCGATCTTCGAGAACCCGGTCTTCGCAGGCGCCGACACCAGCTACTGGATCCGCCAGTCGATCCCTTTTGCGGGCGGTGGGCGCGTGGTGAACGTCAGCCAGCGCAACGGCCTGCTCAACGATCTGCGATCGTCGAAGGATCAGGGCCAGTCGAACTTCAACAATCCGGGCACGATCCTGGCCGGCGTCGGCGCGGATCTCGATGTGCTGCCGCAGCTGCGCATCTCGCCGCAACTCAATCGGCTGTGGTTCGCGACCACCGAGACGCTGAAGGCGCTGCGCGTCGAGGACAGCATTCCCAAGTCTATCGGCTGGGATCTGTCGACCGCGATCGTTTACCGGCCCGCAATGGTGCAGAATGCGGTGTTCCGCCTGTCGGGCGCGGTGCTCGATCCGGGCAAGGGTTTCAAGGATCTCTTCACCAACTCGAAGGGCCAGAAGCGTTATTATTCTGTGCTTTTCAATGCGATCCTGACGTTTTGAGGGGTTAGATGCGAACTTTGGGGCGACAGGGACTGGTAGCTTGGGCGGCGCGATGCGTGGTCGCGCTGTCGGCGTGCCTGACTTTGTTCGCAACCGCACCGCTGACCGCGAACGAGGGCGAGAAGCCCGTCGCGCGCGATTACAGCCTGGTCCGCGTCGGGCCTGCCCCCCGCACCCAGTTCTGGGAAGATCATGACGGCGTTCAGGGCGCCGACGCCAAGAATGCCGGCTGCATGTCCTGCCACACGCAGAGCGACCGCAAGACCATGCACGACAGCCAGGCGGTGGTGCTGAGCTGCACCGACTGCCATGGCGGCAACAACAAGATTTCGGGCGATCCCAGCAAGGGGCCGAACGACCCCACCTACGTCGCCGCGCGCGATCAGGCGCACGTCCTGCCGCGTTATCCGATCGCGTGGCGCTGGCCCTCGTCGGCCAATCCGAAACGCAGCTACACGCTGCTGAACAAGGAATCGGCTGAATATATCCGCTTCGTGAACCCGTCCGACTATCGGGTGGCGCGCGATGCGTGCGGCGCGTGCCATATGGAGATCATCACGGCAGCCGAACGATCGCTAATGGCGACAGGCGCGATGCTGTGGGGCGGTGCGGCCTATAATAACGGTATTTTGCCGTATAAGAATTACAGCTTCGGTGAGGCGTACACCGCGCGTGGCGAACCCGCGATCCTGAAGTCGCCGGGCGTCGGCACCGCGATCGGAACCGTCACGCCCGAACAGAAGGCGCGCGGCGCCCTGCCCATCTTCTATCCGCTGCCGACCTGGCACGTCATTCCGCCGGCCGACATCTTCCGGGTGTTCGAACGCGGCGGCCGCGTGATCAGCAGCCAGTTCTCCGAAATCGGCCTGCCCAATCCGTCGGGCAGCATCCAGCGCCTCGAGGAGCCCGGCCGGCCCGACCTGAAACAGTCGAACCGCGGCCCCGGCACCGGCCTGCGCACTGCAATCCCCGTGCTCAACATCCACAAGACGCGTCTCAACGATCCGTTCATGTGGTTCTTGGGCACCAACGACCAGCCCGGCGATTATCGCCATTCGGGCTGCGCGGGCTGCCACGTCGTCTATGCGAACGATCGCGAGCCGACCCACAGCCTGATCTACGCCAAATATGGCCGCGACGGACAGACCGCGACGGTCGATCCGACGATCCGCGACCTCGTCGAGCGCCCCGAACTCGATCATCACGAGGGCGGTGGCCATGGCGGCGCTGCCGAGCATGGCGCCAAAGGTGGTCATGAAGACGATGCCCATGCGTCGGCCAAAGGCCATGAGCCGGCCGAGAAGGGCCACGGCAACGTCACGGCGCACGGCGATCACGCGACGCCCGCACACCCGGTCGGCGCGGTGAAGGAGAAGGGTCACCCGATCCAGCACGCCTTCACGCGCGCCATCCCAACCGCGCAGTGCATGAATTGCCACATGCACCAGCCCAACATCTTCCTGAACAGCTATCTCGGCTACACGATGTGGGACTATGAGTCCGACGCGCCGTTGATGTGGCCGGCCAAGCAGAAATATCCGACCGCGGCCGAGCGTTTCGCGGTGATCGATCGCAACCCGGAGGCCGCGGCCGCGATCGGCAAATGGTCCGACGTCGATTTCCTGCGCCGCGTCTATGACGACGTGAATCCGAAGGCCAAGGATACGCAGTTCGCCGACTATCACGGCCACGGCTGGAACTTCCGCGCGATCTACAAGCGCGATCGCGATGGCAATCTGCTCGATGCCTGGGGCAAGATGTCGACGAACGGGACCGAGACGGCCCACATCATTGATCCGAACGATCCGGAGAAATTCCGCAAGCACGGCATGGGCGAATTCGCCCCCGTCGGCGAGCAGAAGGGCAAGGCGGTCCACATGATGGACATCCATGCCGAAAAGGGCATGCAGTGCGCCGATTGCCACTTCGCGCAGGACAGCCACGGAAGCGGCTTCATGTATGGCGAAGTCGCCAACGCGATCGAGATCGGGTGTAAGGACTGCCACGGCACCGCCGACGCGTTGCCCACCCTGCTGACCTCGGGTCCGGCTGCGCGTCCGGGCGGCACCAACCTCGCCCTCCTGCGCAACCCCGACGGCAAGCGCCGCTTCGAGTGGGTGACCGAGGCGGGTGGCGAACGCACCCTGATCCAGCGTTCGCTGGTCGATCCCAAGATCGAGTGGAAGGTTTCGCTGGTCGCCCAGTCGGTCGATCGCGGCAGCAGCCACTTCAATCCGCTCGCCGCCCGCGCCAAGCTGGTGTCGAAGCTCGGCGCGCAGACCGGCAAATTCGATTGGGGTCCGGGCGTTCCCAAGTCGGAGCGCGCGCATACCGAAGACAATATGGCCTGCTTCACCTGCCACCTGTCGTGGACCACGTCGTGCGGCGGCTGCCACCTGCCGATCGAGGCGAACTGGAAGACGACCGGCCACAAATATGACGGCATCGAAAGCCGCAACTTCGCGACCTACAACCCGCAGGTCGCGCGCGATGAGATGTTCCAGATCGGCCGGCATCAGACCACGAAGGGCAATATCGTCGCCCCGATCCGCTCCACCTCGGCGCTGGTCCTCTCGTCGACCAACATCAACCGCGAGCGCATCTATATCCAGCAGCCGCCCATCTCGTCGGCGGGCTATTCGAGCCAGGCCTTCGCCCCGCACTTCCCGCATACCGTGCGCAAGACCGAGACGAAGACCTGCACCGACTGCCATCTCAGCGCGAATGACGACAACAATGCCGTCATGGCGCAGCTGATGGTGCTGGGCACCAACTTCGTGAACTTCGTCGGCATGAACGCCTGGACCGGGCTGGAACATGGCATCGAGGCGGTGCGCGTGACCGAATGGAGCGAGCCGCAGGCCGTGATCGGCAGCTACCTGCATAAGTACGCCTATCCCGACTGGTATAAGGCGCATCAGGACCATAATCGCGAGCTGATCGAGTGGAAGCGCGGCACCCGCTTCGGCGACAAATTCTCGGGCGAGGATGACTCGATCGAGGAGTTCGCCAACACCACGCATCCGACCCCCGATGCAGCACGCTGCCTGCAGCTGCGCGGCGAATATATCTTCACCGCGCAGGGGCGTGGCGGGTTCGAGGTCTATGACGTCGCGTCGATCGCCAACAAGGGCACGTCGCAGCGCATCCTGACCGCGCCCTTCTCCCCGCTCGGCCACAACACCACGGTCAAGTCGAAGAACGCGACCTGCATGGCGCTGCCCACCGGCCAGGCGATCAGCACCCAGCGCAACGATCAGATCACGAAGTTCTACCCCGAGAACCAGGAACAGAAGATGGCGGAGCTGTATCGCTACGCCTTCGTCACGGACTCGGAAGAAGGGCTGATCGTCGTCAATGTCGAAACGCTGGCCGATGGCGATCCGCGCAACAACTTCCTGAAGCGTTCGGCGACCTGGAACGATGGCAACGTGCTCAAGGGTGCGCGCCACATCACGATCGGCGGCAACTATGCCTATATCGCGGCGGATGCGGGCATGGTCGTGGTCGACATCAGCGATCCGATCCGGCCGAAGCTGGCCGCGACGGTGCCGCTGCGCGACGCCCGCGCCTCGGCGCTCCAGTTCCGCTATCTGTGGGTGACGACCGCCGAGGGGCTGCAACTCATCGACGTGACGCATCTCGACAAGCCGGTGCTGACCCCGGCGGTCTTCCCGCTGGCCGATGCGCGCCGCGTCTATCTGGCGCGCACCTATGCCTATGTCGCGGCGAAGAATGACGGCCTCGTCATCGTCGACATCCGCAAGCCGCTGGCGCCGCAGCTGTACATGAAGGTCGGCTTCGACGGTAAGCTGAACGATGCCGAGGACGTGATCGTCGGCACCACCAACGCCTCGCTCTTCGCTTATGTCGCGGACGGGCGGAACGGCCTGAAGGTGATCCAGCTGACCAGCCCGGACAGCCAGCCCAATTTCTACGGCTTCTCGCCCGCGCCCAAGCCCGAACTGATCGCCTGGGTCAAGACCACCTCCCCCGCACTCGCTTTGTCGAAGGGTCTCGATCGCGATCGCGGCGTCGACGAAAGCGGCAACCAGATCGCGATCTTCGGCCGCTTGGGTTCACGCCCGTTCCACCGCAGCGAGATGGAAAAGCTGTTCCTCGACAGCCGCGGCGTCCCGTGGAAGGTCAGCGACACGCCGACCTTCGCGGACTGGCTCCCGGCGAAGGCTAGCGGATCGGCGACCGCGCGGCGGCGGTGACGAAGTCGCTGGCGATGATAGCCCGATGTATGGCCGTCGCATGGGCCTGTATTGCCGGTAATGGCGCGTTGGCAGGCCCGTTTCCTCCCATTGCGTTCACAGCGATGGGCTATTCTGAAGTATCGATCGATACTCTAGAAGGTACACCTAACTTCGAAAGCAGGCGGCTCGATCCCGGCGGTTTCTTGCAGGTGTCGGCAGATTTCAACGTTGACGGCGTTATCGACGAAGCCCGCATCCTGGTGAATGCCCGCGAGCAGAGCGCGCGGGTAGTTGCGGTGATCCAGTCGCCGACAAAGATCGATACCTATGTCTTGGCAACCATACCCTTAAGCGCCGTAGCGAAGATCGGCATACGTCTCGCTCCGCCGGCGTCTTACAAGTTGGCCTGCTCTGGCTGCGCTGGTCAGCGTATTGTTACAAGTCGAGCAGGTATCGTTATCTTCGAGTTCGGCGGCGAAGCTCGGCTGGAAACACACCCAAGCGACAATCTCGATGACAACTTTGTCAGCGCGGCGATCGATCCTAGCGCGGCGTCGTAATCACGCCCGCGGGTGCGCGTTGCGATACACGTCCATCAGATGCGCCGCATCGACGCCCGTATAGACCTGCGTCGAGGACAGGCTCGCATGGCCGAGCAGTTCCTGGAGCGAACGCAGATCAGCCCCCCGCCCCAACAGGTGCGTCGCGAAGCTGTGGCGGAGAGCGTGGGGGGTGGTGCGGCCGTCCAGACCTAACCGAACACGCGCGGCGCGGACGGCACGGCGGATGAGGTCGGGGGCGAGCGGGCCGCCCTTGGCGCCGCGGAACAGGATTTCGTTATCGGCATAGCCATAGGGGCAGAGCGCGGCATAACGCTCGACCGCCTCGCGCACCGGCGGGAGCAAAGGCACGATCCGCGTCTTGCCGCGCTTGCCCGTCACCGACAGACGATCGCCCAGCGGCAGCGCGTCGCCGGTCAGGCCCACCGCCTCGCCGATGCGCAGGCCCGCGCCGTAGAGCAGCAGCAGCACCGCCTCATCGCGTGCGGCGATCCAAGGTTCGGCGGCGCTTTCGGCCGCATCCTCGGCGATCGCGGCGATATCCGCGGGGGTGACGGGGCGCGGCACGCCCTTCTTGATGCGCGGTCCCTTCACGCGCGCCTTGCCGCCCGCAAAGTCGAGGAAGGCGCGCACGGCGGAAAGCTCCCGCGCGGCGGAGACGTTCGCAAGCCCCTCCCCACGCCGCTCGGCCAGGAAGGCACGCAGATCGCCCTTATCGAGCCCCGCGATCAGATCGCCATCGATGATCTGTCCACGATGCCGGCCGAGGAATGCGATCAGCCGATGCGCGGTCGCCGCATAAGCGCGGACGGTGTGTTCGGAACGCCGCCGGTCGCGGCGCAAATGATCGGCCCATTCGGCGGCCACGAGGCGCGCCGGATGAACGTCTAATGTCGGCCCTCTGGACGATTTTTTCAAATCGCCCATCATGCCTTGTCCTTTGTTGGTCGCATTTTCCGAGGAAAATGCTTCAGGGAAGCAGCCACCGCCCGATCATGCGCGAAAGCATCGCGCCGAGGAAGCCCAGCAATTCGGAACCCGCGCGCGTATCGAAACCCTGCGGACGACGCTGGCCGAGCGCGAGGACGCCACCGGGCAGCGGCGCTTCGGCGGTCAGGCGGATCAAAGCCTCGGCGCGGATCAGTTCGGAAGCCGGGCCGAACAACGGATGACCGCGCTCGACTCCGCGCATCACCACGCCTTCGATATCGGCCACCGACTTCTCGACGATGCGACGTTCGACGAACTGCATCCCCGAAGCATCGGCGCGCAGCCCCTTGTCGCCAGCGAACAAAGCGACCGACACGGCATCGAGTCCGAGAATGTCGGGCCACAACTGCGTCACGATGTGGATGAGATGATCGAGGCCGTTGGCGTCGGTCGCGGCGATCACCGCCTGATGGATAGACGAGACCGCACCCGAATGGCCGCGCGCAAAGGCGATCAGATCCTGATTCGCCTCCTCCACCTCCGCGACCCTGCGCCGCATCGAGGCCACCGCCCCGCCCTCGAAATCGATCACGCTTCCCATGAGGGCGGATTCTACGCCGGAATGGTTAACAGGCAATGGCTTAACGGTGACGTCGATTGATAGGGGGGATCGCGTGGCGAAGGTGCAACGCTCGCTACACCCTTCGTCATTGCGAGCGTAGCGTAGCGAAGCAATCCACTCCGAACTGCGGAATGGATTGCCGCGTCGCCTCCGGCTCCTCGCAATGACGAAGAGAACCAACGGAGCCGCAGGCTCCGCAAGGCCGAACGGCCGCCGCGCCTTATTGGCGCGAAGCCAAGGCGGGCGGATGCCCGCCGCCCGGCGTCTGAGGGCTAAATCAAAGAATCGACTGACCGGTCTTGGCCCAATCGGCCATGAAGCCGGCAATGCCCTTCTCGGTCAGCGGATGGTTGAACAGCGCCTTGATGACGGAGGGCGGCGCGGTCATCACGTCGGCGCCGATCTTGGCCGCCTGCAGGATATGAACGGGGTGGCGGACGCTCGCGACCAGGATTTCGGTGCCGAAATCGTAATTATCGTAGATCTGGCGGATGTCGGCGATCAGATCCATGCCGTCGAAACCGATATCATCGTGACGACCGACGAAGGGCGAGATGAAGGCCGCGCCCGCCTTGCCGGCCAGCAGCGCCTGGTTCGCCGAGAAGCAGAGCGTGACGTTGACCATCGTGCCGTCATCCGACAGCGCCTTGCAGGTCTTGAGCCCGTCGATCGTCAGCGGCACCTTGATGCAGACATTGTCGGCGATCTTCCGGAGAACTTCGGCTTCCTTCATCATCGTCGCGTGATCGAGCGCGACCACCTCGGCCGAAACGGGCCCGTCGGTGAGATCGCAGATCTCGGCAATGACTTCGACGAACTTGCGGCCCGACTTGGCGATCAGCGAAGGATTGGTGGTCACGCCATCAAGCAGCCCGGTGGCTGCCATTTCGGCGATGTCTGTGGTGTCGGCCGTGTCGACGAAGAACTTCATATATGCCTCCAGGATGCGAATCTGCGCGCGCTATAGGGCAGCACGGCCTTACGGCAAAGCGGGGTAGCCGCCGCCGATGATGATCGTCTCCCCGGTGATGAAGCTCGCCTGATCGGAGCAGAAGAACAGGAAGGCGTTGACGATATCCTCGCGCCGCCCCTGCCGCTTGATCAGCTGCATCTGGTTGATCAGCGCGTCGCGATGATGCTGGGGCAGTTCGGCCATCACAGATTCCGAATCCACCATGCCCGGTGCGATGCCGACGACGCGGATATTGTCGGGCGCCAGTTCCCCCGCCATCGCCGAAGTCAGGCCACGCACCGCCAGTTTCGACACGCCATAGGCGCTCAGCCCGATATAGGCATTGATGCTGGCGAGATTGACGACCACGCCCCCGCCCCGCCGCTGCATGGACGGTTGCGCCGCCGCGACCGCATTGACGATGCCGACGACATTGACGTCGAGCATGTCGCGCCACTTCGCGATATCGAGCTTCAGCGTCGGCTGCCCATAAGTAAAATTGTGGAGCGCCGCGCAGTTGATCAGGACATCGACCCCGCCGAACGCCGCATCCGCCGCCGCGACGCACGCATCGATCGCCTCACGATCGCGCACGTCCACCCGCACCGCGATCGCACGCCCCAGATCGGCGGCCAGCGCCGTCGCCCGGTCGATATCGAGATCGGCGATCACCGCCGCCGCCCCTTCCTGAACGAAGCCGCGCGCCGCCGCCTCGCCAATGCCCTGCGCGCCACCCGTGATCATCACGGTCTTGCCCGAATATCGCATCACCCCTCCTCGGCCTTTATAACCGAGACATCATCGTTTTTCTGCCGAACGGCAAGATCAGGAGGTGGTGCGCGTCGCGCTTTCGATCGGGCGGGCGTTTCGCGGCGCCTTGAGCCACGCCTCGACGGCGCCGGTCCAGACGGCATAACCACGCGCGTTCATGTGGAGGCCGTCGAGGCCGAACAGGCCCGCGTCAGGCTTGCCTTCCTTGGTCAGCATCGCGCTCGCGACATCAAGATAGTCGAAGCCCGCGGCCTGCCCTGCCCGCGCGGCCATCGCGCGGTTGACCTCGACCATCTCGTCCCAAAGCTCCCAGCGGCTCGGGCTGGGCTTCATCGACAGATAGACGATGCGAGCATTGGGCTCGTCCGCGCGAATACGGGCCAGCAGCTTGCTGACATCACGGATGACCTGCACGGGTTCGGCGCCGGCGGCGATGTCATTCTCACCGACATAAACGACGACGGTGGCCGGATCGTGATCCCCCACCACCTGTTCGTAATAATGGAGTACGTCGGGCGTCGTCGCGCCGCCGAAGCCGCGGTTGAGCGCGGTATGGCTGGGGAAGCTGTGCGAGATATCCCACAGGCGGATGCTCGAACTACCGACGAACATCGTCTCGTCGGCCATCGCATCGAACTGGGCATCGGCGCGCTCGAACGCTTTGATCTCGGTCGCAAAACGCGCGAAGGGATCGGCAGGCGGCGAAATCGTGATGCCAGGCGCGGGCGGCACATCGGGAGCGGCGGCCTGCGCAGCCACCGTCATCAGTCCTGCAATCGCCAGCCCTGCAAGAAGCCGCTCGATCATCGCCTCACCCTGTTGGATGTTGGGCTTATAGCGGGTTTCGAAGGTTGAAACAGTATCGTCGTGAACACTTCCCAACCCTCAATCCTCCCCCGGCCAGAGGAGGTGGCGCCGAAGGCGACGGAGGGGGAGGACACGAAACGCTAGTTGGTCTTCGCCCTCCCCCTCCGTCAGCTAAAGCTGACACCTCCCCTGGCGGGGGAGGATTGCGTGGCTACTCCGCCGCCAGCAGTTGCTCGGCGCCGCCCAAATCGACCGACACGAGGCGACTAACCCCGCGTTCGACCATCGTCACCCCGAACAGGCGGTGCATGCGGCTCATCGTCACCGCATTGTGGGTGACGATCAGGTAGCGGGTGTCGGTTTCCTGCGTCATCGCGATCAGCAGGTCACAGAAGCGCTCAATATTGGCGTCGTCGAGCGGCGCATCGACCTCGTCAAGGACGCAGATCGGCGCGGGATTGGTGAGGAACAGGGCGAAGATCAAGGCAACCGCGGTCAGCGCCTGCTCACCGCCCGACAGCAAGGTCAGCGAGCCGAGCTTCTTGCCTGGCGGCTGCGCCATGATCTCGAGGCCGGCCTCAAGTGGATCATCGCTGTCGATCAAAGCCAGATGCGCCTCGCCGCCCGCGAACAGAGTCGTGAACAGGCGACGAAAATGCTGGTCGACCGCTTCGAACGCGGCAAGCAGGCGGGTGCGGCCCTCGCGGTTGAGGCTGCCAATCGATCCGCGCAGGCGATGGATGGCTTCCTGCAATTCGTCGCGCTCGACCGCGCTCGTGGCCTGAGTGGCTTCGAGTTCGGCGAGTTCGGTTTCGGCGACGAGATTGACCGGGCCGATCCGCTCGCGGTCGAGCGTCAGCCGGTCGAGTCGCGCGGATTCGGTTGGGCCGTCGGCGACATCGGAGCTCGCAAAGCCCAGCTTTTCGGGGAGGACAGGCGCGGGGCATTCGAAGCGCTCGCCCGAAATGCGGCCCATCTCGACCCGGCGCAGCTCCTGATTTTCGGCGCGTGCCTGCGCGCCCGCGCGCTGTTCGCGCGCTTCGGCAAGGCGTTCGCCCGCCTGCGCGGCCGCGGCTTCGGACGTGCGCAGCTGCGCATCCGCCGCACGCTCCGCTTCGGCAGTATTTTTATAGGCTTGCTCGGCGTTGCTCGAATCCGATCGAAGCTTTTCGATCAGGCCGTTCAACGCTTCGGGTCGTCCTTCCAGGCTCCTGCTCTCGGTCTCGATCGCGGTGGCGCGGGCGTCCATTTCGGCAATCCGGCCGGCGGCATCGCCCGCGCGCGCCTTCCAGCTTTTCGCCTCGGCGCGCGCCGCCTGCTGGCGCTGGGCGTCGGCCGACGCCGCCTGCGCGATCGTCATCGATGCGCCCCGCGCTTCGAACAGAGTCGACCGCGCAGCCTCCGCACCGGCACGCAAACGCTCCGCCTCGGCGCGCGACTTTTCGCCGTCCGGCAGCGCCAGCATCGCGGCCATCGCGGCCTCGACCGCCTGCCCTGCCTCGCTGGCTTCCGCCTTCGCACGCCCCTCTCGGTCACCAAGCGCCGAACGTTGGGCGGCGAGGCGCTCGATCGCGGCCGTCGCCTGATCCTCGTCACGGATCGCACCGCGCTGGGCATTTTCGGCGCGCGACAGATCGGCGCGGCCTGCATCGATTGCGGTCTTTGCTGCGCCGATCTTCCCGCCCGCCGCAGCCAGCGCAGCCTGCGCGGATTCCAGCGCCTCGCGCGCGGCCGGAAGCGCGGCGTTGAGTTCATCGAGACGGTTGATCCGCAGCAGCCTCTCGGCCGCCGCCGCGCCCGCCTCCAGCGCGACAAAACCGTCCCATCGGCGCATCTTCCCGTCGCGCGTGACGAGCCGCTGGCCGGTCGCGAGAGACATCGCGCCGTCATCTGTATCGACGACGCCGATCTGCGAGAGCCGGCGCGCCAGTTCGGCCGGTGCCGCAACGTGCGTGGCAAGCGGATCGACACCGGCAGGCAGCGCCGGATCATCGGCAGCATCTGCACCGATCCAGCGCAAAGCCCCTTCCCCCCCGACAGGTGCTTCGAGGTCGTCGCCCAGCGCGGCCGCGAGCGCATGTTCGTAGCCCGGATCAACGCGCAGGCGATCGAGAACGCGATGCCCGCCGCCGCCCGAACCCAATGCTTTCTCCAAAGAGCGCGCTTCGGATTCGAGCGTTGCGAGGCCCGCTCGCGCGGCGCCGCCAACTTCCTCGGCTGTATCGCGCTCGGCAGCGGCCGTGGCGCGGGCTTCCTCGCCCTGTGCCACGGCCGCGAGGGCGGCAGCGATGGCGCGTTCGGACGACTGGCGCGCTTCGATCGCGGCGTCACGGCGCGCGATGAGCGGCGCTTCGCCACCAAGCCCTTCGATCTCACGCAACACCCGGTTCAGTTCGGCCTGCGCGCGATCGTGACGCGCGCGCATCGCGGCGACATTTGCCTGGGCGACGCGCAGATCGGCCTGTTCGGCGGCGTGCGCGGCCTGCGCCTTGGCGACCGCGAGCTCGGCCTCACGCGCCATCGCCTCGGCATCACGGACCTGCGCATCGACCGATGCCTGCCGCGCGTGCGATTCGGCGAGCCGCTGGGTCAGCGTCTTGTCCTCCTCGGCGAGCGCCGAGAGCGCGGCGGCCGCATCGATCGCGAGCCGGTCCTCACGCGCCCGATCGCGCGCCAGCGTTTCGCGCTGCTGCCCGATCTCGGCGATCCGCCGCACCACGCCGTCGCGCTCGCCTGACAGTGAAGCGAGCCGATGCGCGAGTTCGGTCGACCGATCGCGCGCCGCCTGTGCCGCCGCCCGCGCATCGGCAACTGCGGTCACGGCCAACGCCTGCTTTGCGGCAGTATCGCGCTGGGCCTCCGCAGCCTCGGTGACTTTGGCCTCGGCTGCCTGCGCTTCCTTCTTCGCCGCCTCAGCCGCCGCCGCCGCGTCGCGCCACCGCGAGAAGATGAGCCGCCCTTCGGCGAGCCGGATTTGCTCACTCAACGCGCGATAGCGTTCCGCCTGCCGCGCCTGCCGCCGCAGGGTGGACGTCCGCGCCTCCATGTCGGACAATATTTCGTCGAGCCGCGCGAGGTTCGTCTCGGTCGCGCGCAATTTCTGCTCGGCATCCTTGCGGCGGACGTGAAGGCCGGCGATGCCTGCCGCCTCCTCAAGCATCTGGCGCCGCTCATGCGGCTTGGCGGCGATGACGGCGGCAATGCGCCCCTGACTGACGAGAGCTGGCGAATGCGCGCCGGTCGCGGCGTCGGCGAACATCAGGCCGACATCCTTCGCGCGCACGTCGCGCCCGTTCATGCGATAGGCGGAACCCGCGCCACGCTCGATCCGGCGGGTGACCTCGACCTCGCGATCCTGGTCGTCGGTCGCGTCGGGGCGTTCTGTGAAGATCGTGACTTCGGCAAAATCGCGCGACGGGCGGGTCGCCGTGCCCGCGAAGATCACATCTTCCATGCCGCCGCCGCGCAGCGACTTGGGGCTCGCCTCCCCCATCACCCACCGAATGGCTTCGAGCAGGTTGGATTTGCCGCAGCCATTGGGGCCGACGATACCCGTCAGCCCGCGTTCGATGATCAGCTCGGCCGGCTCGACGAAGCTCTTGAAACCCGAAAGGCGAAGCTTCCTGATCCTCATCGCGGCCGGTCTGGCGTCTCCTTAGCGGGCCGCTGCGCGCAGCTTGGGTTCAAGGCCGGGCCAGTCATAGACCTGGTCCTGCTTCACCCCGTTGATGAAGAAGCTGGGCGTGCCATCGACCTTGTCGGTGTTCACGCCATAATCGCGGATCTTGAGCAGTTCATCGAGCGCCTTCTTGTCGGTGAGGCAGCCGTTGATCTTGTCCGCGGGTACGCCGTGCGTCTTGAAGAACTCGTCGAGGCCGGTGAGCGTCACCAGTTGCTCGAACTGCTGGCCCTGCGGCAGCGTGCCGAGCTGGCGCAGCTTAGCTTCGTCGACCGAGTTGAACTTGCCGATCCATTGGGTCTGGCTGGCGTAAAGCTGATCGACCATCGCAAAGAACGGCTCCGGCCCCTGGCAGCGAGCGACCAGGGTGGCCGCGACGTCGAGCGGGTTCATCACGAAGTTTCGATATTCCCAGCTGACCTTGCCGGTCTTCACGAATTCGTTGCGCAGCGGCTCGCCCGCCGCCTTGGTGAAGTCGCGGCAGTGCGGGCAGGTGATCGACGCATATTCGACCAGTTTCACCGGCGCGTCGGGATTGCCCATGCGGAAGCCGCCTTCGGGAGTCTTGGCCGTGGTGAGCGTCCAATCCTGGCCAGAATACGGCGCTGCTGCCGACGCTGCGGGGGCGGTGGCGTTGCCGAGCGGCGCCTGCGCCTCATCGGCCTTCTTCTGGCAAGCTGCCGTCGCCAGCGCCAGAACCATCGCCGTCGCGGCCAGATACGTCTTCATCGCTACATCAACTCCAGGGGAACGCGAATATCGTGGGACAGGTGTAAACGCCCGCGCGAAGCGTGCAAGAGTGGGCTTAGCCGAGCGCGGCCTTGATCTTCGCTTCGAGCGCAGACCAACTGGCGATCGATCCGAGCATTTCGCCATTCAGCCGAAAGGCGGGCGTGCCGGGGATCGATTCCTTATTCCACGCGCGATCGGCCATGTCCTCCAGCGCCTTCTGCCCCTTGGGATCGGCCAGACAGGCATTGAAGCGCGCCGGCGCCATGCCGCGCTTGGCGAAATAGCTGTCGAAGCCCGCAGCCTTGGCGACGAACTGCATCTTGGCGGCCGGCGCCATGGTTTCGAAGGCGGGATCGTTCGACGCCGCCATCGCCTTTTCGAACCAAACGGCCTGCGTCGCGAACAGCCCCTCGATCGACGGCAGATAGGCGTTACGCGGCTGGCAGCGGATCAGCATCGATCCGGCAAAGTCATAGCCATCGCGCACCGCGTGGCGGATTTCCAGGCTGACCAGCCCCTTGGCGATATAGTCGCGCTTAAGCGGCGCCATCGCCTCCCCCGCCATATGCGCGCAATGCGGGCAGGTGAGCGACAGATATTCGACCAGCTTCACCTTCGCCGCCGGATTGCCGATCACATAGGCGCCCTCGGGCGTTATGTTGACCGTATCGACCCAGTTCGCCGCTTTGGCGGGAGCAGGCTTCTTCGCCACCGTCGCGGCGGTGGAGGCCGCCGGCAGCAGCGCCAGGAGCAGGATGCCCGCGATCAGCCGCTTCTTCACTTGGCCTCGTCTCCTTTGATCGCTTCGCCCTTATCGATGATCGGTGCGCCTGTCGTCGCCGACAATGCGCCCGCAAGCGATGCGAGGCATGCGCGCAGTTCGGGGTCGCCCACGGTTCGCAGACTGTCGCCCAGGTCGATGGCGGCGGGCTGGATACCCGGAATACGCAGCGATGGCGGTGCCTTGCGAATGGCGGCGGGCGGCACGCCCTGCCGGATCGCGACGCGAGCGACGGCCGCATAGCCGAAAAAGCGATTCACCCGCTCCATGATCTCGGGCAGCACATGCTGCATCATCGGCCCATGCGCGCCCTGCACCTCCAGCGTCAGCATTCCGCCGTCGCGCTTGCCCTGCGGGAAACGGATCGATTCGGGGGTGGAGACGGCGGCGTAGCGCGGGCCGACGATCTCGGCCCAACGGCTGACGACCGAGCTCTGAACGAATCCGAACCGGCGAAACGCCGCGCGGCCGACGTCAGGCAGCATGTCCGCCACCGAACGCGCAGCCCCGCCGCGCGGGCGTTCATACACCTTGGCCGCCGGTTTAGCCGCCTTGGTTTTCGCCTTCGCAGGCTTTTGCACGCCGTCCGTTTCGCTCATGGGGCGTCCATGCCATAGGCGGGCTATGTTCGTCGATGCCCCGGCACAGGTCGCCGCCAAATTGCTGGACTGGTACGATGTCCACGCGCGCGCCCTGCCGTGGCGCGCGCCGCCTGGCACCGCGCGGACCGAACCCTATCGCGTCTGGCTGTCCGAAATCATGCTCCAGCAGACGACGGTCGCGGCGGTGCGCGGTTATTTCGCCAAGTTTACCGAACGTTGGCCGACCGTCGATACGCTGGCCAATGCCGACGATGCCGATGTGATGGCCGCCTGGGCGGGCCTCGGCTATTATGCCCGCGCCCGCAACCTGATCGCCTGCGCGCGCGCCGTCGCCCGCGATCATGGCGGATCATTCCCCGATAGCGAGGCGGGTCTGCGCACCCTGCCCGGCATCGGCGACTATAGCGCCGCCGCGATCGCCGCGATCGCCTTCGGCCGGCGCGCCGTCGTGATCGACGCCAATGTCGAACGGGTCACGAGCCGCCTGTTCGCCTTCGCCGATCCCCTCCCCGCCGCGCGGCCGAGGCTGCGCGCACTGGTCGACACCATTACCCCCAACGATCGCGCGGGTGATTTCGCGCAGGCGATGATGGACCTCGGATCGGGCATCTGCACGCCCCGCAATCCGCAATGCCTGATCTGCCCCCTGCGCGATCCGTGCAAGGCGCGGGTGGCGGGCAATCCCGAAACCTATCCGGTCAAGGCCGCGAAGAAGCCCAAGCCCCAGCGCAAGGGCACCGCCTTCTGGATCGAGCATGAGGGCGATGTCCTGCTGGTGCGCCGGCCCGACAAGGGCATGCTCGGCGGAATGCGCGCCTTGCCGACGGGCCCATGGAGCGACGAGGATCCGGCGCTGACCGACGCGCCGGTCGACGCCGACTGGCGCGAGGCGGGCAGCGTCACCCACGTCTTCACCCATTTCGCGCTCGACCTGCGTGTCGTCGTCACGAAGCTGTCCGCCCGTCCTGACATATCGGGCGAATGGTGGCCGATCCCTTCCGTCGATACGGCAGGTCTGCCGACCCTCTTCGCACGGGCCGCCGCCCGCGCTATCGCCGGTTCGAAATAGGTAGAGGATAGTAGATGGCCCGCTTCGCGCCCCCCGGCTTCACCGGCTCCCCCCTGGTCCGCATCGACAATGAGCGCGACAATCAGGCTTATCATGACGAACAGCTGGCCCGCGCCGACGCGAAGCTGCTGCGCCTGACCGGACTGGCGCCGGATGTTCTGGATGGCGGCCTGCTCGGCTGGGGTCCGGCGTCGGAAGTCGCGCCTGACGCAACCCTCGCCCTGCTCGGCCTGATCGACGGCGCTCCGCACTTCGTTCCGATCGATCCGGTGCAGGAAAATGGCGCGCAGCGCAGCGCGGCGATGTCAGCAGCGCTCGGCCAGCTCAAGGGCGACGAGGCGGCGACCTATGCGGTCGCCCGCTGCCTGATCGACTGGCATTCGCGCCACCAGTTCTGCCCACGTTGCGGCAAGCATACCCGCCCGATGCGATCGGGCTGGGCGCGGCTGTGCGACAAGGCTGCCGAAGGCTGCGGCTCCGAACATTTCCCGCGCACCGATCCGGTCGTAATCATGCTCGCCGAGTTCGAAGGCAAGATCCTGGTCGGCCGGCAGAAGCCGTGGCCGCAGCGCAATTATTCGGCGCTCGCGGGCTTCGTCGAGGTCGGCGAGTCGATCGAGGAAGCCGTCGCGCGCGAACTGTTCGAGGAAGCGGGCGTGAAGGCCACCAACGTCCGCTACATCGCCAGCCAGCCCTGGCCCTTCCCTTCACAGCTGATGATCGCCTGCATCGCCGAAGTCGAAAGCGCCGACCTCAACCTCGACACGCGCGAGATCGAGGCCGCAATCTGGGTCGACAAGGACGGCGTCGAAGCCGCCCTCCGCCGCGACGAAAGCGGCCCCTTCATGCCGCCCCCGCCCTTCGCGATCGCGAACACGCTGCTGAATGCCTGGGTGGCTGGGGCCTGACCCGCCCTCACCCCACACTCCTCGTCATTTCGAGGAGCCGTAGGCGACGAAGCAATCCAGGCCCGCACTTGAGAGCGTCGCGAACCTCGTCGGGTTCGGGCCTGGATTGCTTCGCTACGCTCGCAATGACGAGTTGAAGGCGAGGGCCGCGCTCCTCACCAGATATGCACCCGCTGCTCGGGCGGCAGGTACAACTTGTCGCCGGGCTTCACGTCGAACGCCTTGTACCAGGCGTCGACATTGCGGACGATGCCGTTGACCCGATAATAGCCCGGGCTGTGTGGATCGGTGAGCAGCTGTTCGCGCAGCCGCCCCTCGCGCAGCTTGCTCCGCCAGCTCTGGCCGTAGGCGAGGAAGAAGCGCTGGTCGCCGGTCAACCCGTCGATCACCGGCGGCTCGCCATGCTGCGCAACGTAGCGGCGATAGGCGCTGTACGCCATTTCGACCCCGCCCAGATCACCGATATTCTCGCCCATCGTCAGCTCGCCCTTGATGTGGACGCCGGGCAACGGCTCATAGGCATCGAACTGGCCGCCAAGGTTCTTGGTGCGCGCCGCAAAGCGTTCGGCCGCAACCGGGGTCCACCAGTCGCGGATGCGCCCCTTTTCGTCGAACTGGCGGCCCTGATCGTCAAAGCCGTGGCCGATCTCATGCCCGATGATCGCGCCGATCGATCCGTAATTGACCGCCGGATCGCTGTTCGGATCGAAATAGGGCGGTTGCAGGATCGCCGCCGGGAAGGTGATCTGGTTCATCAGCGGATCGTAATAGGCGTTCACCGTCTGCGGAGTCATTTCCCACAGGGTGCGGTCGACCGGCTTGGGCAGGCGCGACAGCTGCAGATCCCATTCGAACTTTTCGGCCGCCAGCGCATCGTCGAGCAACGCGCCGCGCTTCACCGTCATCGAGCTATAATCGACATATTTGATCGGGTGGCCGACGCGCGGATCGAAGGTCGACAGCTTGAGCAACGCCGCCGCCCGCGTCGGCTCATCCATCCACTCCAGCTTGTCGAGCCGTTCCTTGAGCGCCGCGCGCAGATTGACGATCAACTCGTCCATCTTGGCCGAGCTGGCCGGCGGATAATGCCGCTCGACATAGATCGCGCCGATCGCCTCGCCCAGATTGTCGTTGAGCAGCTGGATGCCGCGCTTCCACCGCGCCCGCTGCTCCGGCTGGCCGCGCAGGGTGCGCCCGAAAAAGTCGAAATTGGCGTCGTCGAACGCCTTGGGCAGATACGTGGCGTGAGTGCGGATGAAGTGGAACTTCGAATAATCCTTCCACGTCTCCAGCGGCGTGGTGTCGAGCAGCTTGCCCGTCGCCGTGATCGCGGTCGTCTCGCCCATGATCACGGTCTTGACGTCGCCCAGCCCCGACCAGGCGAGCATCTTGTCCCAATCGAATTCGGACGCGAGCTTTTCCATCCCTGCGCGATCCATCGGGTTATAGATCGCCTTGATGTCGCGCTGCCGCTCGGGCGCCCACTGGACCTTCGCCAGTTCGGTCTCCAGCGCGATGATCCGGTCCGCGCGCGCATCGGCATCCGCGATCCCCGCGAGCGTCAGCATCTTGGCGACATAGAGGCGATACGCCTTGCGGATGCCGTCGTACTTCTCGCCCTGGTTCAGATAATAATCGCGGTTGGGCAGGCCCAGCCCCGCCTGCCCCGCCATCGCGACATAACGGCTGGTGTCCGCCGGATCGGGCAGGATGCCGACGCCGATCGGCGCGGTATAGCCGATCTCGGTGAACAGCTTCTGCAGCTCCACCTTGTCCTTCACCGCATCGACGCGCGCCAGATAGGGCGCCAGCGGCTTCGTGCCCGCCGCCTCGATCCCCGCCTCGTCCATCCAGCTGGCGTAGAAATCGCCGATCTGCTGCCCGCTCTTGCCCGCGCTCGCGGGGTTCTTCGCCAGATCCTCGACGATCGCCTTCACCTGCGCCTCGGCCTCGTCGACCAGAAGCACGCTCACGCCCGCGCTCGTACGATCGGCGGCAATCGGGGTGCGCTGATCCCAGGTGCCGTTGACGTATTTCCAGAAGTCGTCGCCCGGCTTCACCGCCTTGTCGATCGCGGTGAGATCCACCCCGAAACTGCCGAAGCGCGGCTTGGCCGGAGTGAGCGCGTGAAGCGGCGAGGCGACGAGCGCCATTGCGGAAGCCGCGAGCAGCAGGCGTTTGATGTTCATCGATGAACCCCTTTGGCGACGGGATCCAAGCCCGCCCGACAAAGCGAAGCTATCAGCGGTGTCGTGGGCCTGCAATACAGCCCATATTTACACGATCAGCGCGGCACCTTGCCGAACGGAAGCAGTTCCTTCGCCAGCTCCTGTGCGACTTCGCCTCGCCCGGCGCGGAGCTGCGCAAGGACGGTCGCGGCGCTACGCTGGAACAGTTTGTCGACCTTCTGCGGGGTCGCCGCGCGGGTCGTCGCATCGACCAGAGCACGGCCGCGTGCATCGGCAGGATCGATCGCGATGCGGAGCAGGCCCGCGAGGCCGGAAAACATCGCCCGTCCCCCGCCCAGCGCCACCGCGCGATCCATCGCCGCCAGTCCGGTCGCCTTCTTCGCGCCCAGCGCCATGCCCGCGATCATGCCGCCAAGCTCGATCACCGAATCGAGATGCCAGCAGCCCACTGCCGCCGCCGCCTCCGGATCGCGTGGATCGGACGCGGCGAGCCCGTCGAACAGCCTTTTGGCCGACATGGCCTCGCCCCGGCTGCGTGTGAGCTTGGCACGATACCCCACCGCCATCGCCATCGAGAGCTTCGCGTCACGATCGCCCGGGGTGCGAGCGAGCTGCGCTGACGCTACCCCCTGTGCCTGATCGATCCGTTTGATCGCAACATCCTTGTCGCGTGTATCGAAAGCCGCATCGAGCAGGAGTTCGCGAGACGTCTCCGCTCTCACGGGTGCCGCGATAACAAGGGAAAGCATCGCCGTTGCGATTATCGTTCGGTTCATCATGTCGTCTTTAACGCATATCTCCCCCAAACGAAGCCGTGATCTCGCGGTTCGTCGCTTGCTTTTACCGGTTCGATCGGTCATAGGCCGCGCGTTCGGGGTGGAGAGCCTGTCTCTTCGCCCCTGTTCATTTTTTGGACGACAGCCGGAGGGGCATCGCGATGGGCGCGATGTCAGCGATCGGCAACATGAAGGAAGACGCGACATGGCTCTTTATGAGCATGTGTTTCTCGCGCGTCAGGATCTGGCTCAGGCTCAGGTCGACGCGCTGGCGGAAGCCGCCACCAAGATCGTCGAGGAAGGCAATGGCAAGGTCGTAAAGACCGAGACCTGGGGCCTGCGTGGCCTCGCCTATCGCATCGCGAAGAACCGCAAGGCGCACTATGTGCTGCTCCAGATCGATGCCCCTGCGGGTGTCGTCGCCGAGCTCGAGCGCCAGACCGCGATCAATGAAGACGTGATCCGTTACATGACGATCCGTGTCGACGAGCTGGAAGCCGGCCCATCCGCGATGATGCGTCGTGGCGAACGTGACGGCCGCCGTGGCGACCGTGATGGCCGTGGTGATCGCGGCGACCGGGGCGACCGTGGTGGTGATCGTGGCGAGCGCCGCGATCGCGATGCGGCCTAAGGAGATATAGAACATGGCACGCGCGTTTTTCCGCCGTCGCAAGAGCTGCCCCTTCTCCGCGAAGGATGCTCCCAAGATCGATTATAAGGACGTCCGTCTGCTGCAGGGCTTCGTGTCCGAGCGTGGCAAGATCGTCCCGAGCCGCATCACTGCGGTTTCCGCCAAGAAGCAGCGCGAACTCGCCCAGGCGATCAAGCGCGCCCGTCACATCGGGCTGCTTCCGTACATCGTTAAGTAAGAAGGGAGCGCGAACATGGACGTGATCCTGCTCGAGCGTGTCGAGAAGCTGGGCCAGATTGGTGACGTCGTCACCGTCAAGGCGGGCTTTGCGCGCAACTATCTGCTCCCGAACAAGAAGGCGCTGCGCGCTAACGAGAGCAACAAGAAGGTCTTTGAGGCGAACCGCGCCCAGATCGAAGCCGATAACGCGAACCGTCGCAGCAATGCCGAAACGGAAGCCGGCGCCCTCGACGGCAAGTCGGTGGTGCTGATCCGTCAGGCTTCGAACACCGGCCAGCTTTACGGTTCGGTTTCGGCCCGCGACATCGCCGAGGCTCTGGCCGAAGACGGCATCAAGGTTGCCAAGTCGGCGATCGTCCTCTCGCGTCCGATCAAGACGATCGGCACGCATGAGGTGAAGATCAGCCTTCACGCCGAAGTCGTCCGCGCCGTGACCGTCAACGTCGCCCGCTCGCCTGAAGAGGCCGAGTTGCAGGCACAGGGCGTCGACGTGATGGCGCAGATGTTCGAGCGCGACGAAGCTGGCTTCACCGAGGCGTTCGATCCGAACGCCGAGCCCGGCGAGATCCCCACGGAACTCCTCGACGAGCCGACCGAAGAAGCCTGAGCTTCCGAGCGTCGCTGAAACAGGAAGGGCCGCCGGAGATGATCCGGCGGCCCTTTCCTTTTGACTCGGGCAACCGAGATCAGGCCGCTTGGTCGTAGATCTGCGTTTCGCGCCCGATCATGATATCCGCGAGGAACCAATAGGCCTCGCCCCATGCATCAAGAATCCGCTGGTCGACCGCATCGCCCAACACGTCCTTAATCGCGGGCAGCAAAGCATTGGCGACCGCTGGGTAATGTTCGGGCTTCACATGGGTCGCGACATGTCGCTCCGCCATCCTTTCGACCGACGGGCCGAACGCCGCCAGATTATCGACGTTCTTGGCATAAGCGAGGATCGCCGCCGCAAGCCGCTTGGGCTGCGCGCCCGATGCCTGCTCGGCCTGATCGAACAACGCCTTGATCTCCGGGTCGACGAACAACCGTTCGTACATCCGCGTGGTGATCTCCAGCCCATGCTTCTGCAGCACGGGTGCGGTCGCTTTCACGATCGCGATGGTTTCGGGGCTGAGCGGTTCGGCCATGATCGACTCCCTTAAGGTGGATATTGGAAGCATCTTTAAGATCGTCGAGATAAGATGTAAATTGCAGATATCTTATTCCGGCATTATGATCGGGTAATGCGGCTCTCCACCCACACCGATTATGCGCTGCGCGTCCTGATCCACCTCGCCGCCAAGGGCGACCGGCTGGCGTCGATCGCGGAGATTGCGCGCGCCTTCTCGATCTCCGAAAACCATCTGATGAAAGTGGTCCACATGCTCGGGCGCGCCGGTTTCGTGCGGACAGTGCGTGGGCGTGGCGGTGGGATCGCGCTTGCCAGGCCGCCGCAGGAGATCAACATCGGTGCAGTGGTGCGCCATGGCGAGGCGGGCTTCGACCTCGCCGATTGCCCGTCCTGCGTGATCGCGCCGGCCTGTGGGCTCAACGGAGCACTGGCACAGGCGCTGGGTGCCTTCCTCGCCGTGCTCGACGGCTATAGCCTCGCCGACATCACCGTGCGCAAGGACGCGCTCGCCGCCTTGCTGGGTATCTCCAAGGCCGCCGGACCGCCGTCAGCACCGGTTCATCGGCTGGCCCTTAGCTTTCCTGCATAACTTGGAGAGATACCCCATGTCCGGAGACCGCCCTGCCCTTGCCGCCCTCGTTCCTGCCGCGATCGTCGCGGTCGGGATCGCCGCGGGCGGTTTCCTGATGGGCGATGGTCTGGTCCGTGCACGGCATGCCGATCGCGCGGTGACGATGCGCGGCCTGGCCGAGCGCGACGTGACCGCCGACCTTGCCACCTGGACGCTCGCCTTTTCGGCCAATGGTCCGGATCTCGCCGGCAATCAGGCGAAGATCGATCAGGATACCAAGGCGATCCTCGCGCTGCTCCACGCCAACGGCTTCAAGGATGACGAAATCTCGGTCGTCGGCGTCAACGTCAACCAGTTCCGCAACAACGACGGCAGCCCCAACATCACGATCCGCCAGCGGCTCCAGCTGCGCACGGCCAAGGTGATGCAGGCGAAGAAGGCGTTCGCGCAGCAGGCCCAACTCGTCCGGCAGGGCGTCGTGCTCGAGGACGGATCGGGGATGACCTACAGCTTCACCAAGCTCAACGACGTCAAGCCCGCGATGATCGCCGCCGCCACCCGCGATGCGCGCGCGGCCGCCGAACAGTTCGCCAAGGATTCGGACACCAGCGTCGGCACGATCCGCCAGGCGACGCAGGGCTATTTTTCGATCGGTGCGCGCGACGGCGAAGGTTCGTCGGGCAGCGACACGCCCTTCCAGAAGGTGCGCGTCGTCACCACGATCGACTTCTATCTCGACTGACGCCCTCGCCCCACTCCCCTCGTCATTGCGAGGAGCCGCAGGCGACGCCGCAATCCACTCCAAACTGCGGAGTGGATTGCTTCGCTACGCTCGCAATGACGAGAAAAGTTAGGCGTTCTCGAGCAGCTTTTCCTTGGCGATCTTCTCGCGCCACACCAGCGGCGCGGTGTGGTGGACGCTCTCGCCGGTCGCGTCGACTGCCACCGTCACGGGCATATCCTTCACCGTGAACTCGTAGATCGCTTCCATGCCGAGATCGGCGAAGCCCACGACCTTCGATTCCTTGATCGCGCGCGCGACCAGATAGGCGGCGCCACCGACGGCCATCAGATAGGCGGCCTTGTGCTTCTTGATGCTCTCGATCGCGATCGGGCCGCGCTCGGCCTTGCCGACCATCGCGATCAGGCCGGTCTGCTCCAGCATCATGTCAGTGAACTTGTCCATGCGGGTCGCGGTCGTCGGGCCCGCCGGGCCGACCACCTCGTCACGCACCGGATCGACCGGGCCGACATAATAGATCACGCGGCCCTTGAAATCGACGGGCAGTTCCTCGCCCTTCGCCAGCATCTCCTGAATGCGCTTGTGTGCGGCATCGCGGCCGGTGAGCATCTTGCCGTTGAGGAGCAGGCGATCGCCCGGCTTCCACGATGCGACGACTTCGGGCGTCAGCGTGTCGAGATCGACGCGGATCGACTCCTTCGACGGCGTCCACTCGACCTTAGGCCAATCGTTGAGATCGGGCGTCTCCAGATAGGCCGGGCCCGATCCGTCGAGGTGGAAATGCGCGTGGCGCGTCGCAGCGCAATTCGGGATCATCGCGATCGGCTTCGATGCGGCGTGGGTCGGATAGTCCATGATCTTGACGTCGAGGATCGTCGCGAGGCCACCCAGACCCTGCGCGCCGATGCCGAGCGCGTTGACCTTGTCGAAGATCTCGATGCGCAGCCGCTCGATATCGGTCTGTGCGCCGCGCGCCTTCAGGTCCGCCATGTCGATATCGCCCATCAGCGATTCCTTGGCGAGCGTCATCGCCTTTTCGGCGGTGCCGCCGATGCCGATGCCGAGCATGCCCGGCGGGCACCAGCCCGCGCCCATCTGCGGCACCATTTCGAGCACCCAGTCGACGATGCTGTCGCTGGGGTTCATCATCTTGAACTTCGACTTGTTCTCGCTGCCGCCGCCCTTGGCCGCCAGTTGCACCTCGACATGGTGGCCAGGCACCATCTCGACGTTCAGGACACACGGAGTATTGTCCTTGGTGTTGACGCGGCCGAAAGCGGGATCCTTGAGGATCGACGCGCGCAGCCGGTTTTCGGGGTTCAGATAGGCGCGGCGTACGCCTTCATCGACGACGTCCTGCAGGCTCTTGTCGCTCTCCAGAACGCACTGCATGCCCCATTTGATGAAGACGGTGACGATGCCGGTATCCTGGCAGATCGGGCGATGCCCCTCCGCGCACATGCGGCTGTTGGTCAGGATCTGGGCGATCGCGTCCTTCGCGGCCGGCCCCTGCTCCTTTTCGTACGCATCACCCAGCGCGCGGATATAATCCATCGGGTGATAATAGCTGATGAACTGGAGCGCGTCGGCGACGCTCTCGATCAGATCGGCTTCCTTGATGATTACGCTCATGCCCACGCTCCGCTGCCCCGGATGAATGTTGCGATGCCCAATGCCTTATCACCCCCCTCCCTGCAAGGGAGGGACCGGGGGTGGGTGACGTAGCCGAGGGCTCGAAGGCCGAACGCGGAGTTAGCGACGCAGCCGAGAATACTCGCTACGCTCGCCACCCACCCCTCATTCCCCTCCCTTGCAGGGAGGGGAGGCCCGAAAATTAGAGAGCCGCCAGCACCGCATCGCCCATCTGCGCGGTCGTCATCGTGCCGCCCAGATCGGGTGATCGCGCACCACCGGCCAGCGCCTTGGCGACCGCCGCCTCGATCCGGTCGGCCTCGTCGGGCAGGCCCAGCGAGTAACGCAGCATCATCGCCGCCGATAGGATCGTCGCGAGCGGATTGGCCTTGCCCTGCCCCGCAATATCGGGGGCCGAACCGTGGATCGGCTCGTACAGCCCCTTCTGCTGGTCATCGAGCGATGCCGACGGGAGCATCCCGATCGAACCCGCGCACATGCTCGCCTGATCGGACAGGATGTCGCCGAACAGGTTGCCGGTGACGATCACGTCGAACTGGCCCGGATTGCGCACCAGCTGCATCGCGCAATTGTCGACATACATGTGGCTCAACTCGACATCGGGGAAGTCGGCCGACATCTCGATCACCACGTCGCGCCACAGCTGCGACGTTTCGAGGACGTTCGCCTTGTCGACCGAACAGAGCTTGCCCCCGCGCGCCTGCGCGGTTTCGAAGCCGACCCGCGCGATGCGGCGCACCTCGGCCTCGTCATAGGACATGATGTCATAGCCTTCGCGCAGCCCCGACGCCGTGGTGCGCATGCCCTTCTCACCGAAATAGACGTCGCCGTTGAGTTCGCGGACGATCACCATGTCGATCTGGGTCGCGACCTCGGGGCGCAGCGCCGAAGCGTCCGCCAGTTCGGGAAACAGCTTGGCCGGACGCAGGTTCGCGAACAAAGCCAGCTCCTTGCGCAGCCCCAGGATCGCCTGTTCGGGGCGCAGGTGCCGCTCCAGCTTGTCGCAATCGGGATCGCCGACCGCGCCGAACAGGATCGCATCGGCGCGCTTGGCAAGATCGAGCGTCGCGGCGGGCAGCGGATGTCCCTGCGCCTTATAGGCCGCGCCGCCGACCGGCGCGCTCTCATAGGTCAGCTTGTCGGTGACGACGTTCAACACGCGGACCGCCTGCTCGACGACTTCGGGACCGATCCCATCCCCCGGCAGCAGCGCGATCAACATATTGGAAGCCCTCCGATTGCAATGTCGGGGGGCCTATGCGGCGTGTTGGCAGGCGAGGCAAGCCATCACCCCCGCCTCGTCATTGCGAGGAGCCGCAGGCGACGCGGCAATCCATTCCGCAGTTCGGAGTGGATTGCTTCGCTACGCTCGCAATGACGAAGCCTTTCTCTATTGCGCGATCCGCTTTACCCGCTCGATCAGCCGCTCGCGCGCGTCGAGTGCGGAGGCGCGGCGCCCCGACAATATGTCATCGGACAACAGCCGCCCGCTCTGCCGCCAGCCGTCGAGAATATCCGGCCAGTCGGCGCCTTCCTCCGGCGGCTCCAACCCCACCCCATAGCCAAGGCCCGCAACCACCAGCATTTCGTAGCGCAGCGCCGCCAGCGCCCAGCCGCGCGCCGATGGCGCATATTCGACCGCCGCCAGCGCCGCTTCGAGCGCCTGATAGAGATCGGGAAACGGCTCGCGTTCGGGCAAGGCCACGGCGGTCAGCGCACACAGCCAGTCGATCGCCGCCGCCGGCAGCGGCTCGGCCAGCAGGCCCGCGCGGCTGTGCGACAGTTCGACGGTCAGCCCTGGCAACTGATCCTCGGTCCGAGCGCGATATTCGGCCGCGACCAGATTGCCCGGCGACAGGATCGGCCGGATGCGCCGCGACCGCCCGCCACGCACATAGCCCGCCACCAGCCCGTCATCGGGCGTCAGCGCCCGCACAACCGCGCCATGTTCGCCGTGCAGCAGGACGGAGCAGACGATCGCGGGGCAGCGGATGAGCATGGAGGAGTGCTTAGCAATCCTCCCCCGCCAGGGGGAGGTGGCATGCACAGCATGACGGAGGGGGAGGACAGCGAAGCATATCGAGTTGGTCGCCGCCCTCCCCCTCCGTCGCCTTCGGCGCCACCTCCCCCTGGCGGGGGAGGATCAGGAAGTTAAGCCCCCCGCTCCGCGACCTGGTTCGACCAGATCTGCTCGACCATCCGGCCGAAGCGGCGCAGCGCGCTGTTGGGGAGCATGTCCGATCGGACATCGAGTTCGACTTCGTCGAGATCGGAAAAGAACACGGTCGGGAATCGATCCCGACAGGTCGACAGAAACTCGCACAAAGCCTCGAACCGGCGGACATGGACGCGGTTCGGCGCGGTGCCGGTGCGGTTGGCGAGTTCGAAGCTGTGGCTGACAATGTTGACGACGGGCAGACGCGCCGCCCCCGCATGGCGGATCGCCGCCTCCAGTTCGCCCAGCGACACCGCACATACCTGCAGATGGCGGGTCTGCGGGCCATCGCCGATCAACGTCACCGGCACCTCGGTGACACCCAGATATTCGACCGGCGTGATCTGTTCGCGCGGCAGATCGATCGAGCTGGGCCACGGATGTTCGGAGCCGTTATGGCTGCTGTCGAAGCGGAAGCCGAGTTCGGCCAGCACACGCAGCGTATCGTCATTGGCCGCATAGCTGCCCGCACGGAAGGCGCACGGCTCGGGCACGCCCGCTTCCATCAGCAGCTCGCGCGCCTTGGTGATCATCTCGCGCTGCTTGTTCAGATCGTAGCTGTTGAGTTCATACTCGCCGACGAGGATCCCGTCGCGCGGCCCATACCAGCGCGGGTGGAGATGCAACTGCACCTCCTGCCCCGCAGACAGGATCGGATCGACCATCCGCTTGATCGGCTCGATCCCGTAGAGGCAGGCCGGCATCGGATCGACGAAGAAACACGCCTTCAGCGCGTACTGCGCCAGCACCCGCAACTGATAGGGAACGCCGACCCCGGCCGCCTCATAAGAGCGCGCATAGCCGTCGATCCAGTCGCCAGGCTGTTCCTCGGTACGGATCGTCAATTCCGTATCGACGGTGAGGAGAACGCGCGTCCTGGCGTTGTCGTCCGGAGAAAGGGCGGGCGGCATAACCGTCATATTGCACGCTTAGCCCGCTGGATGAAAGAAATCGTGAATCGACTGCGCCATAGCGGTGGAAACGCCCGGCGCGGCTTCGAGGTCCGCCAGGCTGGCGCTGCGCACGGACTTGGCCGTCCCGAAATGCATCAGCAGCGCTTTCTTGCGCGCGGGCCCGATCCCCGGGATGTCGTCGAGCGGGCTCTTGGTCAGGTTCGCCGCGCGTTTGGTGCGGTGCGCGCCGATCGCGAAGCGGTGCGCCTCGTCGCGTAACCGCTGCAGGTGAAACAGCAGAGGCGAGTTCATCGGCAGCATCGCCTCACGCCCGCCCGGCAAGTGGAAATGCTCGCGCCCCGCATTGCGATCCGGCCCCTTCGAGATGCCGACGACCGCAACATCCTGCACGCCCATCTCTTCCAGAACCTCGCATACCGACGACAACTGCCCTTTGCCGCCGTCGATGAGCAGCAGATCGGGCCAGTCGCCCGATCGTCGTTCGGGATCCTCCTTCTCCAGCCGGGCGAAGCGGCGGCCGAGTACCTCGCGCATCATCGCGAAATCGTCACCCGGCTTGGTCTCGGGATTCTTGATGTTGAACTTGCGATAGGCGTTCTTGCGGAAGCCCTCCGGGCCCGCAACGATCATCGCGCCGACAGCGTTGGTGCCCATTATGTGGCTGTTGTCGTACACCTCGATCCGGTCGGGCGGGCCTTCGAGTTCGAAGAGGTCGGCCATTTCCTGGAAGATCTTGCCCTGCGTGGTCGATTCCGCGAGCCGGCGATCGAGCGCCTCGACCGCGTTGCGCTCTGCCTGCGCCATCAGCTTGCGCTGCTCGCCGCGCTGGGGAACCTTGATCACGACCTTCCGGCCCGCGCGTTCCTTCAACGCCTCGGCAAGCAATTCGCACTCGGCCGGTTCGCGATCGACGAGGATCAGGCCGGGGGGCGGCACCTCCTCGTAAAACTGCATCAGGAAGCTCTCCATCACCTCGTCGTCCGGCACGTCTGCAGTGTGCGCGGGGAAGAAGGCGCGGTGGCCCCAATTCTGGCCGCCGCGAATGAAGAAGGCCTGGATACCGACCGTGCCCGCCTTCGCGTGCATCGCGAAGACGTCGGCGTCGCCGATCCCTTCGGCGTTGATCGCCTGATTGCCCTGGATGAAGGTCAGCGCGCGCAGGCGGTCGCGATAGATCGCCGCCAGTTCGTAATCCATCGCCTCGGCCGCGACATTCATCGCCTCGCCGAGCTTCTTCTGCACCTGGGTCGATTTGCCGGCAAGGAACGCCTTCGAGTCCGCGACCAACTCGTCATAATCGGATTTCTCGATCCGATCGACGCACGGGGCCGAGCATCGCTTGATCTGGTAGAGCAGGCACGGCCGGCTGCGATTGGCGAAGAAGCTGTCGGTGCAACTGCGCAGCAGGAACAGCTTCTGCAACGCGTTGAGCGTGCGGGTGACCGATCCGGCGCTGGCAAACGGGCCGTAATATTGCCCCTTCGCACGCCGGGCACCGCGATGCTTCTGGATGCGCGGGAAGGCATGATCCTCCCGCAGCAGGATGAAGGGGAAGCTTTTGTCATCGCGCAGCAGGACGTTGTAGGCCGGGCGGTAGCGCTTGATCAGCTGCGCTTCGAGCAGCAGCGCCTCGGCCTCGCTGCCCGTCGTCACGACCGTCATCGACCGGGTCTGCGCCACCATGCGCTGAAGCCGCTTCGAAAGGCGGGCGACCTGCGTGTAGTTGGTGACGCGGTTGCGCAGCGCGCGCGCCTTGCCGACGTACAGCACCTCGCCGCGCGCATCCTGCATCCGATAGACACCGGGGCGAACCGGCAACGTGTTCAGCACGTTGCGGATCGCGGCGACGCCCGCATCGAGATCGGGCGCATCGCTGCCGCGCACGGTATAGACGCTGTTCTCTTCGTTGAATCGGTCGGTCGGCGGGGTCTTGGTCACGCTCCCCATCTAGGGCGTTCGCGACTGGGTTTGAAGGCTCAGGCGATCAAGCTCATGATCGCCTGTGGATAAGCCACGCCGCCGACCAGCAGGACCGTGATAGCAAGTCCCGCGCGGACGATCCCTGAAGGCGCCCAATCGCCGAGGATACCGTCCTTCTTGCTCCACAGGATGGGCAGCGCGACGACGCCCGATGCCGCTATCGCCCAGACGAGCGTCTGCGGCAGCGAATGCGCCATATGCGCCCGCACAGCGGCCAGCAACATGGCCCACGCCCAGATCCAGCCGATTGCGCCCATCATATCTGATGTAGCGGGAGGGTGTGAGGAAAGAGTGAATCATGCCCCCCACTCGTCATTGCGAGCGGAGCGAAGCAATCCCGGCCCGAACCAGAAGAGGTTCGCGACCATCTCCGGTGCGGGCCTGGATTGCTTCGTCGCCTACGGCTTCTCGCAATGACGAAGGGAGGTCAGCGCGCCGCGATTCTCTCGATCGCTTCCTCGAACATGCCGAGGCTGCACGGCTTGCGCAGCAGGACCGCCTTGTCGTCGTCCGGCATCTGATCGGTGCCGCTGAAGTAGATGACGCGCAGATCGGGCATGTTGGCCCGCGCCATCGCCACCAACGAGAAGCCACCCAGATCGCCAGGCATATGGATGTCCGTGACCAGCAGATCATAGGCCGCGCCACGTTCGCGAAGGCGCATCAATGCCTCCTCGCCGCCCGACGCCGCGAAAACGTCATGGCCCAGCGCGGCCAGAAGATCGACCGTCACCTCCCGCACCAGCGGATCATCCTCAACACATAATATCTTCATTTCGACGCCATTCCCCAATCACGCCGATACGCATGAAACCTAGCCATAGTTTTAGATTATACGCAAAAAAGCCAGCTTTTTTGTACGCAAACGATATCAATTCGGCAGCTTCACCTTGGGCGCATTGGCGAAGGGCTTGATCCCAAATTTGGGATAAACTTCAGCGGGATAATAGAAGGCGCCATCCTTCACGACCATCGCGATCGTCTTGATCGCCTTGATGTCCTTCGTGGGATCGCCAGGGATGAGGAAGAAGTCCGCCAGCTTGCCCTTGGCGATCGATCCCAGCCGCTGATCCTGCCCGCTATATTTGGCCATGTCGAAGGTCGCGCGCTTGAGCACCTCGGCCGGCGTGAAGCCAGCATATTGCGTGTAAAGTTCGAGTTCGCGATGATAGGTGAACGCGCCGCCCGTATCGGTTCCCGGAACGATGAACACACCACGATCGTGGAGCATCTTCACGGTGGCGGTGATCTTCTCCCACGCGCCCTGATAGGCCGCCGCATCGCCCGGCGCCGACAGATCGACCATCGCCTTTTTCAGCCCACGCTGGGTGCCGATCGGCATATGATCGAAATAATCGACCGCGCCCGGCGCGACCTTGCCGTCGCGATTCTGCGTCAGCATCTCGTGGATGCCCAGCGTCGGATCGATCGCCTTGTGCCTGTCGACCATCGACTGGATCGTCTTCTGCACAGGCGGCGAAGCGAGATCGAGCGACGGCAGGCGCTTGAGCGCGGTCAGGCGGAACAGCGTGCGCGTATCCTCGCCCGGCTTGATCACCCAGCCCAGCATGAACTGGTTGATATGGGTCATCTCGTCATAGCCTGCCGCGATCATCGCATCGGCGGTGGAGAAGGCCGGAACATGGCCCGCAACGCGCAGTCCCAGCCGATGCGCCTCCTTGACGACGGCGGGCACCCATTCGGGGTTCATGCTGTTGTAGACCTTGACCTGCCAATAGCCGCGCGCGGCATACCAGCGGACCGCGTCGACAGCCTCCTGCTCGCTGTTCACGACGATGCCGTTATTGGCGTTGAAAGGCGACTTGCCCTCCAGGAACCCGCTGCGGATCACATGCGGGCCGCCGATGATCCCGTCATCCATGCGGTGGATCAGTTCGTCGAGAACCGCATTGTCGTTACCCATATCGCGAACAGTGGTGATGCCCGCGATGAGGTTGAGCAGCGCGTCGTCCTGCCCCAGATGGCCGTGCCCTTCGTACATGCCCGCGACGAGCGTGCCGCCCGCGCCGTCGATCGTCACCTCACCGGGAGTCGCAGGGCTGTCGACCGGCTCGATCGCCGCAATCTCCTTGCCGTTGACGAGCACCGAGACCGGGTCGGTCAGCGCCGATGTCGCGGGATCGAACAGGCGGACGTTCCGGATCCGCACTGGCGCGCCATAATCATGCGCCACCGCCTTCTGGATCGCGACATAGCGGTCGGTCGACCATTTGGCGGCGAGGTTGCGCAGCCGCTCCTCCTCGCCTTCGTAGCCCTGACGGACGATGATGAAGTCGGGCGTGACATAAGCCGCCAGCGCCCCGGCGCCGTCGAGCAGCACGGTGTCGGGCACCGTATCGATGCCACCGATCGTGTAGGCGGTGGCGGCGATCGGGCCGGGTTTGCCCGCGATCGTCACGGCCTCCCCTTTTTCGATCCGTAGCGCGCCGCCCGGGATCGCCGGAATGGTGGCGTCGGCGTCCTTCAGCAGCGCACGAGCATAAAGGCCGACACTCCATGGGCTGCCGCTCTGCGGAACGTAGATGCTCGGCTCCTTAACGGTTGCCTTGCCCGGGCCGGTCGAATCGACCCAGGTCGCGCGCTTGCCCTTCAGTGTGAAACGCTCGTCCACCTTGCTGCCGAACGTCGTGGCGCCCGTCACCGTCCAGGCGACGGGGAAGCCGTTGGCGTCGACGTCTAACGACTCCTTCATCGTCGGCCCACGGCCGTTATTCTTATAGTCGAAGTCGATGTCGCTGTGGGTGCCGGTCGTGTCGACATTTAGGTGGCCGACATTGCGGCCGCCAAAGATCACGGAGAAGCGTTCGGCCCCGGCCAGCGCGGGCGCGGACACGAAGGCGGCGGAGGCGCAGAGCGCAGCAAAGATCGCTTGTTTCATGACAGTGATGAAAGCACGCCACGAAGCGATTGGAAAGACGGGGCCTCAACGATCCTCAAAACGCGGCGGTCGCCGTTCAAGGAAAGCGTCGACCGCCTCCACATGATCGCGCGTATGGTGGGCGAGCGCCTGATAAGCGGCCGACAGTTCGAGCACCGCCTTCAGGCTCAGATCCTGCGCTTCTCGCATCAATCGCTTGCTCAGCCGTGTGGCGTGGCCGGGATTGGCGGCGATCCGGTCCGCGATCGCCCGAGCGCGCGGAAGCAGCGCTTCGGCCTCGGCAAGCTCGCCGACCAGTCCGTAATCGAGCGCGGTGGCGGCATCGATCGTATCGCCGGTCAGCGTCATCATCGCCGCCCGCGACTGTCCCACGACGCGTGGCAACAGCCAGGCCCCGCCGTCCCCGGGCACGAGGCCGAGCTTGGCGAAGCTGTGCGCGAAGTTGGCCGATCGTGACGCGATCCGGATGTCGCACATGCAGGCAAGGTCGAGCCCCGCCCCCACTGCCGGCCCGTTGATCGCGGCGATCACCGGCACTTCCAGCTCCCACAAGGCGAGCGGGATCTGCTGGATGCCGGTCCTGTAACGATCGCGCAGTTCATAGGGGTTGCCTTTGAACAGCCCTTCGCGCGCCTTCATGTCCTTGACGTTGCCACCCGCGCAAAACGCCGATCCCGCGCCCGTCAGGATCACTGCACGAACCGAGCGATCGGCGCTGACCTCCGCACAAAAATCGACGATCGCGCGGAAATCGGTGTCGGTGGTGAGCGCATTGCGCTGCTCGGGTCGGTTGAGCGTGGCGGTGACGACCGGGCCATCGCGCTCGACGATCAGGAAGGGGGACAAGGCGATCTCCAAAGGCAATATCGTAGTTAGGAACTTGTCAAAGCTTGCGCGCTAGAAGCAACCGTTGGCGGACCCGCTTCGGGCCGGCAGGACATGATGGTGCGTATGAGTGCGTTCGGCAAACGGGGTTCGATGACCAATGGCGCGCGGCCGGCTTTCGGCGTCGCGCGTCCGATGCAGGGTGGGCCGGCGCCGCTCGCGGGGGGGGCTCAGTTCCCGCCGTTGTCGAGCGATCCGTTCAACGCGTCCGCCCTGAACGGCGGCGATCCCTTCGCCGCTGTCGAGCAGGCTTTCAGCGCCGCGGATCCCTTCGCGGACCTGCCCAGCTTCAACGCCGAACCGACACCGGTGATGGGCGACGCGGCCGAAGACGCCGCCAAGCCGCGCTATCAGGATGCCATGACCCGCCTCGCCATCCGCGAGGCCGCGTCGGGCGAGGCCGGCAAGTCGAAGGTCGAGGGTTTCGAAGCCTCGATCCACAAGATCAAGGAGCAGGTGCTTCCCCGCCTGCTCGAACGCGTCGACCCCGAAGCCGCCGCGACGCTCAGCAAGGATGAACTGGCCGAGGAATTCCGCCCGATCATCGGCGAAGTGCTGGCCGAACTGCGCATCACGCTCAACCGGCGCGAGCAGTTCGCGCTCGAAAAGGTGCTGGTTGACGAACTGCTCGGCCTCGGGCCGCTCGAGGAGTTGCTCGGCGATCCGCTGATCACCGACATCATGGTCAACGGCCCCGACCAGACCTATGTCGAGCGCAAGGGCAAGCTGGAGCTGGCCAATGTCCAGTTCCGCGATGAGGAGCATCTGTTCCAGATCGCACAGCGCATCGTCTCCAAGGTCGGCCGCCGCGTCGATCAGACCACGCCGCTCGCCGACGCGCGCCTTGCCGACGGCAGCCGCGTCAACGTGATCGTTCCCCCGCTGTCGCTGCGCGGCACCGCGATCTCGATCCGCAAATTCTCGTCCAAGCCGATCACGCTCGACATCATGGCCAAGGGCGGATCGATGAGCGAGCGTATGTCGACCGTCCTCAAGATTGCGGGTGCGAGCCGCTTCAACGTCGTCATTTCGGGCGGCACCGGCTCGGGCAAGACGACGATGCTCAACGCGCTGTCGAAGATGATCGACCCCGGGGAACGCGTCGTCACGATCGAAGACGCAGCCGAACTCCGCCTGCAGCAGCCGCATTGGCTGCCGCTCGAAACCCGTCCGGCGAACCTTGAGGGCCAGGGCGCGATCACGATCCGCGACCTTGTCGTCAACGCGCTGCGTATGCGCCCGGATCGCATCATCCTGGGCGAAATCCGTGGCAGCGAGTGTTTCGACATGCTCGCCGCGATGAACACCGGCCACGACGGATCGATGTGCACGCTCCACTCCAACAGCCCGCGTGAAGCGCTGGCGCGTATGGAGAACATGGTGATGATGTCGGACATCAAGGTGCCCAAGGAAGCCATCAGCCGCCAGATCGCCGACTCGGTCGACCTGATCGTTCAGGTCAAGCGCCTGCGCGACGGTTCGCGCCGCGTGACCAGCATTACCGAGGTAATCGGCATGGAAGGCCCGGTGATCATCACGCAGGAGCTGTTCAAGTTCGAATTCCACTCGGAAGACGCCGAGGGGAAGATCGTTGGCCACTACACGCCGTCGAACCTGCGCCCCTACACTCTGGAAAAGGCGCGGCAGTTTGGCTTCGACCAGCCTTTGCTCGAGGCGTGCCTGAACGACTAAAACTCCTCCCCGTCCCAAGGAGGAGTTCACTGCCGCAAGCTTAGCCGCCAGCCCACGTTGAAGCGCCACTGCTTGTCATACCCCGGATAGGGACGGTCGATCGCGCGGGCAGCTTCGAGGAACAATGCCGCCTTCGTCGAATAAGAGATCCGCGCGCCGCCCCCCGCCGAAGCGAGATCGTAGGTGGCGCTCGGGAAGATGACGTTCCGTACGATACCATCGGTGAACAATTGCGGGATCGGCCCGCGTTCGACGATGGTGATCCGCGAGTAATCGCCGAAGCCGTAGATCTCGGTACCCGCGAACTTGCCGCTCTTGATCGGCCGATAGGCGATCTCGGCCAGTCCCGCCGCGCCGCGATCTCCGCTCAGCAGCGCGATCTCGAAGGCGCGACCGAATTCGTCGCCGCCCACCGCGAAGCGCTCCGCCGCCGCGAGCCGATCCTTGGTGTACTGCCCCGACACGCGGAGCCGGGCGACCATCCGCTTGCCGATCATCTGGTCGATCGTTGCGCGGGCGTTGATCTTGGTGAACTCCTTGTCCGCAAATGCCTCGATCGCGCGTGCACCCAATATGTCCAGCCCCTTGCTGACGGTGATGCCGCCGGTGATCGTCCGCTTTGGCTTCGTTTCGACATAGCCGGCGGCGGCGCGCAGCGCGCGGGTCCGTTCGCTCGATATCAACTGGCCGAAGGCGGCATTATCGCTGTTGAGACCATCGATCGTCCCCGACAGTGTCAGGTTGCGTGTGTAGCTGCGGATCAACGGAAAGCTGTAAGTCAGGCCGGCAATCTGCGCCTCGCCTTCGATCACCGATCTGCGCGGCTTGGTCTTGAGATAACCGAACGATGCCGTCGCCCGCCCGCCATCGCTGCCGATCGGGGTCGAATGCGCGATCGAAGCATATTTGAAGTTCTTGAAATTGATCGATGCCGCCGCCGTCACGTCGGTCTGGTCACCACCGCGCAGCAAGCCATAGAGCTTCGCGTTCGCGGTGATCTGCCCACCCTTGTAGGTGGCCGAGGCGCGATTATCGAAGCTGGTCGAAAAATCGTGCTTCTTGTCGGTGATGGTCAGCACGATCCGCACCATCCCGCGCCGCGATCCCTGGACGATCTGGATGTCGGTCTTGGTGCCCGGAACATCCTGGATCAAGGAGATGTAGCGTTGGAGCCGGGTCTTGCTCAGCACCTGTTCGCCCTTCAGATGCGCCGCGATCTCGGTGATCAGCTTGCGCGCACGCGGCCCGGACTTGTCGGTGACGATGACCTGTTCGACCTGCCCTTCGATCAGCAAGATTTTCAGCATGCCGCTCGACAGATCCTGCTCGGGGATCAGCACTGAATAGAGCGCGACGTCGGCTTTGGCATAACCGTCGGACACCGCCTTGGCGACGTTGATCAGGTTCTGCCGGGTGGCGGGCTGCCCGATAAAGGGTTCGGCGGCGCGGGCCGCCGAAGCAGGCGCCTTGGTGCCGATGAACTGGATGCCCCGGATGATCGTGTCGGTCCGCTCGGCGCCGCCTTCGACTTCGGCGGGGGCCGCCGATGGCGCTTCCTTGGTTTGCGGTGTGGTGGGCGTCACCGGCTGGACGCGATCGGGTCGGTTGCGATCAAGAATGAGCGGCGATTGCGCCTGCGCCACGCCGCCGAGCAGAGTCGCGCCGGCGAGCAGGCTCGCGGCGGACGTGCGGGTCCACCTGTTCATGCTGAAGTCCCCTTGGAAATGCCCCGAAACAAGACGGAGGAGGCGACCGGCCCCTTAACCGGCCGCCTCGTCCCTCATCGGCCGCCGCTGCGGCCGAGAAGGCCCTGGACGAGCCCTTGGACAGGCACGGCCCCGACCCCGGCGGGGGAGGCCGCGTTGGTGACGGGCGCGGCCACCGCAGTGACCGTGCCCTGCACGGCACCCAGCACGTTGCCGACCGTACCGGTGACCAGATTGCCCGCCGACGCGACACCCGCCGTGACCGCCGAGCCGGTCGCCTGGGTCGGCGACAGCACGCTCGCCCCGATCGCGGGATTGGAGCCGCCATCGAGCAAGGTCGCATTGCCGACCTGCACCGTCGCCAGACCGTTCGCCGGAATAGCGCCCGAGGGCAATGCGCCGGTCACCGTCTGGACGACCTGCTGGACGGGGGCCACGACCGCGCTTGCCGGAACCGCGGCACCTGCCCCGGCGCCAGCAACCGGGCCGACCGCTGCCGTCACCAGATTGCCACCCGCGCCGACGCCCACAGTGGCCAGACTACCCGCCGTCTGGGTAGGAGACAGCACGCTGACGCCGACTGCCGGGGTCACGCCCGCCGATCCGAGCACCTGCGTCGTGCCGGCTGTCACGCCCGCAACCTGGCCAAGCCCATTCGTGACCGGAGCAAGGGTGCCGGGCAGATTGCCGCCGACCGCGCCATTGCCCGCGCCAAGCGGGGTCACGACTGCGTTGACCAGGTTGCCTGCCGCATCGACGCCGACAGTCGCGAGCCTGCCCGCATTCTGCGTCGCCGAGGCGAGACTGACACCGACCAGTGGGTTCGCCCCGGCCGGGAGGATGTCCTTGCCCAGCACGTTGAGCGACACGGCCTGTCCGACAGCACCAGTCAGCCCGTCGACCAGAAATTGCTGGCCATTGCCGGTCTCGACGAGCGCCTGCCCAGTCGACTTGATCACCTGAGCGACCGTACCGACGATCGGCACCGATCCCGGCACCGCATTGTCGACGGCCTGCACCAGCGTCGGCGTCTGGCTCTCGACACCCAGAACCGCATTGCCGGCCTGGACGAGAACGGGCCCGAGCGGGCCGGGGTTCGAGGGATTGCCCACGTTGGGGAGTAGCCCGGTGTCGGCGACGCCGCCCGGGCCGATCAGGCCGGGAACCGGCAAGTTCGCAAGCGACAGGCCACCCTGCCCGCCGCCATCACCCGTTCCGCCCGTGCCGCCTGTTCCACCACCGGTTCCGCCCGTGCCGCCTGTTCCACCACCGGTTCCGCCCGTGCCGCCTGTTCCGCCACCGGATCCGACACCGGTGCCACCCGATCCCGTTCCTCCGGTGCCGCCCGAACCGCTACCAGTACCGGTGCCGCCGGACCCGCTTCCGGACCCATTGCCTGATCCAGAACCGGAACCGCTTCCGTTATCGACGGGGGTCGAACCGTTGCCATCACCCGTTCCCGCGCCGGCCCCGGCGCCTGCGCCAACCCCGGCAAGCCGAAGTCCGCCACTGCTCTCACAGCCCGACAGCGCCATTATTGCAACCGTTGCCATGAACAGGGATGTTAATTTACGCGAACCTTGCAACATCGCTACCTCCACCGATTGAGGCTTAAGTAAGTTTTGGACGAAAGCGACGTTCCCTCACCTCCGATTTCGGACGCAATTGTTCGATAAGGGGTTTTGCGTAATGGTTTTTTCGTTGGGATAGCAAAAAAACGAACGTATCATCCGACCACCCAGAGTCGGCGCCGCATTCAGGACGGCTTAGAGTAAGTCCAATAATCCCGTCATCGGGAGGCGAAGGTGCTGACAAATCGTGACACGATTACAAATAAATCCATGTTAATATCGCACGGACAGTTCGATATTCGCGATCTCGATTCCCAGTCATTACTTGGGTCGCTTCCAGCGCCCCGGCGCGACAGCGATTTGGGTGAGCGCGATGCGCTGCGCAGATTCACGCGCCGTGCGCTCAAGCTCCATGCGGAATTCTCGCGTGAGTTTCCACGTCCGGTCTTCGGCAATGCCAATTGGGTCATCCTGCTCGCCTGTCTCGATGCGCTGCTGAACGGGCGGATGCAGTGCGTGAAGCAGATCCGCGCCATGCTCGACGAATCGAGCACTGCGGTCCTTCGCCGGATCGAAGCGCTGGAGAAGCGCGGCATGATCGGCCGACGGCGCGATCCCGACGATGGGCGGCGCACCCATGTGCTGCTCACGGTTTCGGGGTATCAGACCATGGCCCAGCACCTGCCGCGCCTGTTTTCTGAACCAACGGCCGACCCGGATCCCGCCCGACATTAGACGCCGTCGCAACCAGCGCCCGGTCTCAAGCGTTAAACCATTGTTCAGCCGGGAAAGCGCAACGATCGTTTCCGATGCGTGCCGATCCCGGCTATGACGCAATAAGACTCTATCGAAGGCGCTCCCCATGCCGTTCCCGACCCGTTTGATCGCCGCCGTCGCGCTTCCTCTCGCGCTGGCCACCCTCGGCGGCTGTGCGCAGCCTTTCAAAGCCAATGTCTCCCGCTTCCAGGCGCTGCCCGTGCCGGAAGGTCAGACCTTCACGATCGTGCCGACCGATCCGCGCAACGAAGGCGGCCTCGAGTTCCGCCAATATGCGCAGCAGGTGAGCCAACGCCTTGCCTCCTACGGCTATCGTCCGATCGAAGGCGGAGACAAGCCGCAGTTGGTCGTCCAACTCGATTACGGGATCGATCATGGGGTGCAGAAGACGGTGTCGCGCGGCGGCGGCGGCATGGGCTGGGGTGGTGGCTGGGGCGGCGGCTTCGGCCCGGGTTTCGGCCCCTATGGTCGTCGTTGGGGCTACGGGTCGGCCTTTTACTATGGCTGGGATCCGCTGTGGTATGATCCGTTCTTCGACAACCGGATCGATACCTACACGGTCTATACCAGCTACGTGAACCTCACGATCGAACGCTCGGTCGACAAGCAGCATCTGTTCGAAGGCAAGGCCAAGGCCCGCTCGCTCGACGATGCGCTGACCAAGCTGGTGCCGAACCTGATCGAGGCGCTGTTCACCAACTTCCCCGGTCAGTCGGGCGAAGAGGTGCGCATCACGATCGCGCCTGACAAGAAGTAAGACGACCTCCAGCTCGTCATTGCGAGCGTAGCGAAGCAATCCATTCCGAACTGCGGAGTGGATTGCTTCGTGGCCTCCGGCTCCTCGCAATGACGAGGGATTTGCCGCCAGCCTCACCCCACCCTAAGTAGCCCCCATGCCGCGCGCGCATGTGCTTCTCCTCAACCCGGCTCTCGGGCCGCTCGATTATCGTGCCGATCGCGAACACGCGGTCGAGCCGGGCAGCGTCGTGCTCGCGCCGCTGGGTCCGCGCCAGATGGTTGGCGTGGTGTGGGAGGAGGAGAGCCTTCCCTCGGCCGATCAGGTCGGCGACAATCGCCTGCGCCCCCTGCTCGGCGTCTATGACGTGCCGCCCATCCAGGCGCCGCTCCGTCGGCTGATCGAATGGACGTCGAATTATTACCTGGCGCCACCGGCGGCCGTGCTGCGCATGGCCCTTCCCTCATCGAGCGCGCTCGACGGATCGCGGACGATCACCGAATATCGGGCAACCGGCGTGGCGCCCGATCGCATGACCCCGCAGCGCGAACAGGCGCTTGACCGCATCGGCCAGCGGCAGGGGCTGATCCGCGAACTCGCGACGATCACCGACGTCTCCGAGGCCGTCATCCGCGGTCTCGTGAAAACCGGTGCGATCGAGGCGGTGACAGTGTCGATCGACACGCCCTGGTCTTCGCCCGATCCCGATCATGCGCCGCCCGACCTCTCGGACGAGCAGCAGCTGGCCGCCGGTATGATCACCGACGCGGTAAAGGCGCGCGAATTCCACCCCTTCCTGCTCGACGGCGTCACCGGATCGGGCAAGACCGAGGTCTATTTCGAGGCAATCGCCGAGGCATTGCGGCAGGACCGGCAGGTGCTCGTCCTCCTGCCCGAAATCGCGCTGACCGAGCCCTTCCTCAAACGGTTCGAGGCGCGCTTCGGCCATCTGCCGGTCGCATGGCACAGCGAGTTGCGCCAGTCGCAGCGTCGACGCGCGTGGCGCGGGCTGGCGATAGGCGATGCGAAGGTGGTGGTCGGTGCGCGATCGGCCTTGTTCCTGCCCTATCGCGATCTCGGCCTCATCATCGTCGACGAGGCGCACGAGACGAGCTTCAAGCAGGAGGACGGCGTCCTCTACCACGCCCGTGACGTCGCGGTGATGCGGGCCAAGCTGGAGGCAATCCCGGTCGTCCTGGCCTCCGCCACCCCCGCGATCGAGACGCGGCAACAGGCGGCAATCGGGCGCTATACCGAGCTCAAGCTCACCGCCCGCCATGGCGCCGCGGAGATGCCCGAAATCATCGCGATCGATCTTCTGCAGGAGCCGCCACCGCGTGGACGCTGGATCGCGCCATCGTTGGTCAAGGCGATGGCTGAGCGGATCGAGCGCAAGGAGCAGAGCCTGCTGTTCCTCAACCGACGTGGCTATGCGCCGCTGACCTTGTGCCGCTCGTGCGGACACCGCTTCCAATGCCCGAACTGCACCGCATGGATGGTCGAGCATCGCCTGCTCCAGCGGCTCCAATGCCACCATTGCGGGCACAACATGCCCCCGCCCCGCGCGTGCCCCGAATGTAAGGAGGAGGATGCGCTGGTCGCCTGCGGCCCCGGCGTCGAGCGCATCGCCGACGAGGTCGCCGCGCTCTTTCCCGATGCGCGCGTCGTGATCGCGACCTCCGACACGCTCAACACGCCGGCGCGCGCCGCCGAATTCGTGGAGCGGATGGAGGCGGGCGACGTCGACGTGGTGGTGGGCACCCAACTGATCACCAAGGGCTATCACTTTCCGGAGTTGACGCTGGTCGGCGTGATCGACGCCGATCTGGGCCTTTCGGGCGGCGATCTGCGCGCGGCAGAACGCAGCTTCCAGCAGATCGCACAGGTCGCGGGACGTGCGGGGCGCGGCGAGAAGCCCGGAACCGTCTATATCCAGACCCACTCGCCGGGCGCGCCCGTGATCCAGGCGCTGCTGTCGGGCGATGTCGCGAGTTTCTACGAGGCCGAGACCGAAGCCCGGCGCATGGCCGACGCACCGCCCTTCGGCCGATTCGCCGCGATCATCGTCTCGTCCGAAAAGCTCGACGACGCGACATCGGCGGCGCGGCTGATCGGGCGGAGCGCGCCGCGGGTCGACGGGATGCACGTCTTCGGCCCCGCCCCCGCCCCGCTGGCGATGCTGCGTGGGCGTCATCGCCAGCGCCTGCTCGTCCACGCCCGCCGCTCGCTCGACGTGCAGGATGTTATGCGCGAGTGGCTCGGCGCGCTCGAATGGCCACGTAGCGTTCGTGTCGCCGTCGATGTCGACCCCTATAGCTTCCTCTAGGCAGCATGCCTTGCGTTCACTAGATCGGCGATAATGGCTGACGATCGCCCGATATTGATGTTCGATTCCGGCGTGGGCGGGCTTTCGGTCCTCGCGCCGACGCGCGCGCTGCTTCCGCAGGCATCCTATGTCTACGTCGCCGACAATGGCGGCTTCCCCTACGGCACCAAGACCGAGGCGGAGATCGCCGCCCGCGTGCCGGCTTTGCTCGGGCGGCTGGTGGAGCGATATCGCCCGCGCCTGGTGGTCATCGCGTGCAACACCGCGTCGACGATCGCGCTGGCGGCGGTCCGTGCCGCGCTCGACGTGCCGGTGGTGGGAACCGTCCCCGCCATCAAGCCCGCCGCCGAACAGTCGAAGGCGCGTGTCATCGGCGTGCTGGGCACCGACGCGACCGTGCGCCAACCCTATGTCGACGATCTGTCGCAGCGCTTTGCCGCCGACTGCACCGTGCTGCGCCACGGCTCTGCGCGGCTCGTCGAACTGGCCGAGGCCAAGCTGCGCGGCGACTCCGGAGACCTGCAGGAATATCGCGCGGTCCTTGGCGGGCTGACCGATCACCCGGGGGGCGACCGCATGGACATCGCCGTCCTCGCCTGCACCCATTTCCCGTTGGTCGCCGACGAACTGGCCGCCGCCGCCCCGCATCCGATCACCTTTGTCGACGGCGGTCCGGGCATCGCACGACGGGTCGCCTTTCTCACGCAGGGACAGGCGTGGCCGGATAGCCCGATCGGCCAGGCATTGTTCACCGCCCCGGCCGATCTTTCCGACGCTTTCAGACAGGAACTTGGGCGGCGCGGCCTTCCGTCCGTCGCAACCCTCTGAACTCGCGAATCGTTCTCACTGGAAATTGGAAAGCCAAGGTCTTAAAGAGCCCGAAGATTCAGCCCGTTGGAGGGGAACGGGCCGGGGCGGGAGCACCGAGTTTGGATTACCAGCGCGTATTTACCCAGGCGATCGACCGGCTGCATGCCGAAGGCCGTTACCGGGTTTTCATCGATATCCTGCGCAACAAGGGCATGTTCCCCAATGCGCGCTGCTTTGCGGGCCATAACGGTCCCAAGCCGGTCACCGTATGGTGTTCGAACGATTATCTCGCGATGGGCCAGCACCCCAAGGTGATCGCGGCGATGGAGGAAGCCCTCCACGACGTCGGCGCCGGTTCGGGCGGCACACGCAACATCGGCGGCAACACGCACTATCACGTCGATCTCGAGTTCGAACTGGCCGACCTGCACGGCAAGGAAGGCGCGCTCCTCTTCACCTCGGGCTATGTCTCGAACGAAGCGACGCTGTCGACACTCGCCAAGGTTCTGCCCGGCTGCATCATCTTCTCGGACGAGCTCAACCACGCCTCGATGATCGCAGGCATTCGCAATTCGGGCTGCGAGAAGCGCGTTTGGCGCCACAATGACCTCGCCCATCTTGAGGAATTGCTGGCCGCCGCCGATCCCGACGCGCCCAAGCTGATCGCGTTCGAAAGCGTCTATTCGATGGACGGCGACGTCGCCCCGCTTCACGCGATCTGCGACCTGGCCGACAAATATAACGCGCTCACCTATCTCGACGAAGTCCACGCGGTCGGCATGTACGGCCCGCGCGGCGGCGGCATTTCGGATCGCGACGCGGCGGCCGACCGGATCACGGTGATCGAAGGAACGCTGGGCAAGGCGTTTGGTGTGATGGGCGGCTACATCGCGGCCGACCAGGTGATCATCGACGTGATCCGCAGCTACGCGCCCGGCTTCATCTTCACGACATCGCTGTCGCCGGTGCTCGTCGCCGGCACGCTGGCGAGCGTGCGCCATCTCAAGTCCTCCTCGGCCGAGCGCGAGGGCCAGCAGGCCGCCGCCGCGACGCTGAAGCGGATGTTCGCCGAAGCGGGCCTTCCGGTAATGGACACCGTGACCCACATCGTGCCGCTGATGGTCGGCGATCCGATCAAGGCCAAGCGGGTCTCGGACATCCTGCTCGCCGAATATGGCGTGTACGTTCAGCCGATCAATTACCCGACCGTGCCGCGCGGCACCGAGCGCCTGCGCTTCACCCCCGGCCCCGCCCACAGCGAAGAGATGATGCGCGAACTCACCGACGCCCTCATCGAAATCTGGGAACGCATGGAAATGAAGCTGGCGGCGTAAGCCGTCGGTATTCCAACCGCTTACGTACAAACTTTAGCGGTGCGTTAACCATATCCCGTCACGATCATCCGCAAATCACTGGATGATCGCGCCATGACCGTTTCGCTTTCAGGACTCTCGACCAGCCTCTCGACGTTGCTCGGCCAATCGTCGGGCAGCGCTGCAACCGAGGGCGTGCCGGCACTGACCTACAGCAAAACGGGCAAGAGCAGCAGCGCGACCGCAGCCCCTTCGCCCAACGGCGTCACCATCTCGGCGGCTGCGAAGGCCGCTGCGGCGGATGTCGCCGACAATGCGAAGGAGTTTGCGACCGTCGGCAAGGAAACCCGCGTCGCGCTCGACGCCGCCAAGAAAGCGGGCAAGGGCGCGGACCTGTCCGAACTGTCGGGCCGCGCGCTGGCCGCGATGGTTCTCGACAAAAGCGATCAGTTCAGCGCGGGGGAACGGGCCGCCGCGAAGAAGCAGCTCAACCAGCGCACGCGCAACGACTTCATGAGCACCGTGGGCAGCTCGGCATCGCTGACCAGCCTCGCCAATTACAACCAGCTGATGATCAGCGATTATGATTCGATGAGCGTGGAGGAACGCGAGGTGCGCGGCTGGACTGCCCAGACCCGCAGCCAGGCGGCCGCATTCGTCGCGACCGCTTCGAACACGTCGACATCGTCTCTTTTCGATCTTCTGAACCAACAAGACTAAGCCCATTCGGACCGGCTGCAAAACAGCTGTTCCAATCGGGTTGCATCGCGTGCCCCCCCCTGCTAACCGGCCGGCCAACATGCGGGGACGCCCTCTCAGGCGCCCCCTTTTCCGCATGGACCGAAATCCAATCGGGGGATTGAGCGCGCGTGGAGAATTCCGGCGGTATTCAGGCTAGCCTCAGCGGACGTTATGCGACCGCATTGTTCGAGCTGGCCCGCGAAGAGAAGGCGATCGACGCCGTCTCCAACAGCCTTGCTGGCCTGAAGGCCGCGTTGACCGAATCGGACGATTTTCGTCGTCTGACGACCAGTCCGCTGATTGGTCGCGACGAAGCAGTGAAGGCCGTCGCCGCCGTGGCGACCGTCATGAAGCTCGACGCCATCACCACCAAGTTCGTCGGCGTCCTCGCGCAGAACCGCCGCCTGCATCAGCTGAGCGCCGTAATCCGCGTGTTCGGCCAGCTCGCGGCGCGCCATCGCGGTGAGACCACCGCCGAAGTCACCTCCGCCCACCCGCTTGAGGCCGAACAGGTCGAAGCGCTGAAGGCGAAGCTCAAGAGCCAGCTGGGCCGCGACGTGGCGGTCGACCTGACGGTCGATCCCGCGCTCCTCGGCGGGCTGATCGTCAAGATCGGTTCCACGCAGATCGACGGCTCGATCCGCACGAAATTGAACACCCTCGCGATTGCGATGAAAGGCTGAAAATGGACATCCGCGCCGCAGAAATCTCCAAGGTCATTCGCGACCAGATCGCCAGCTTCGGTGCCGAAGCGCAGGTCTCCGAAGTCGGTCAGGTGCTGTCGGTCGGCGACGGCATCGCCCGCATCCACGGCCTCGACAACGTCCAGGCCGGCGAGATGATCGAGTTCGCCAACGGCATCCAGGGCATGGCCCTCAACCTTGAAGCCGATAATGTCGGCGCCGTGATCTTCGGATCGGACGCGCAGATCAAGGAAGGCGATATCGTCAAGCGCACCGGCACGATCGTCGACGTGCCGATCGGCAAGGGCCTTCTCGGCCGCGTCGTGGACGGCCTCGGCAATCCGATCGATGGCAAGGGCCCGATCGAATATACCGAGCGTCGCCGCGTCGAGGTGAAGGCCCCCGGCATCATTCCGCGCAAGTCGGTGCACGAGCCCGTGCAGACCGGCCTCAAGGCGCTCGACGCGCTCGTCCCGGTCGGCCGTGGCCAGCGCGAGCTGATCATCGGTGACCGTCAGACCGGCAAGACCGCCGTCGCGATCGATGCCTTCATCAATCAGAAGACGGCCAACCAGGGCCCGGACGATTCGAAGAAGCTGTTCTGCATCTACGTCGCCATCGGCCAGAAGCGCTCGACCGTCGCGCAGATCGTCCGCCAGCTCGAAGAAAATGGCGCGATGGAATATACGATCGTCGTCGCCGCCACCGCTTCGGATCCCGCTCCGCTGCAGTTCCTCGCGCCCTACACCGGCTGCGCGATGGGCGAATATTTCCGTGACAACGGCATGCACGCCGTCATCGTCTATGACGATCTGTCGAAGCAGGCGGTCGCCTATCGCCAGATGTCGCTGCTGCTGCGCCGTCCGCCGGGCCGCGAAGCCTATCCGGGCGACGTGTTCTACCTGCACAGCCGCCTGCTCGAGCGCGCCGCGAAGCTCAACGACGACAACGGCAATGGCTCGCTGACCGCACTGCCGATCATCGAGACCCAGGCGGGCGACGTGTCGGCCTACATCCCGACCAACGTGATCTCGATCACCGACGGTCAGATCTTCCTCGAAACCGATCTGTTCAACGCGGGCATCCGCCCCGCGATCAACGTCGGCCTTTCGGTGTCGCGCGTCGGTTCGGCTGCGCAGACGAAGGCGATGAAGAAGGTCGCGGGCTCGATCAAGCTCGACCTCGCCCAGTATCGCGAAATGGCGGCGTTCGCGCAGTTCGGTTCGGATCTCGACGCTTCGACCCAGAAGCTGCTCAATCGCGGCGCGCGCCTGACCGAGCTGCTCAAGCAGCCGCAGTTCAACCCGCTGCCTTTCGAAGAGCAGGTCGTGTCGATCTTCGCCGGCGTGAACGGTTATCTGGACGCCTTCCCGGTGACCGCGGTGACCCGTTTCGAAGCGGCGTTCCTGGCCGAGCTGCGCTCGCGTCATGCCGATCTGCTGACCGCGATCCGCGACAGCAAGGATCTGTCGGCCGACAGCACCACGGCGCTCAAGTCGGCGCTCGACGCCTTCGTGAAGACTTTCGCCTGAACGTGATTGGCGCCCCCGCACCTTGCGTGCGGGGGTGACGACTAAGGGAAGCAGATGCCAAGTCTGAAGAGCCTCAAGGTCCGCATCACTTCGGTGAAGTCGACCCAGAAGATCACCAAGGCGATGAAGATGGTCGCCGCGGCGAAGCTGCGTCGCGCCCAGTTGGCGGCCGAGGCCGGACGGCCTTATGCCGAGCGGCTGAACGCGGTGATGGCCAGCCTCGCCTCCAAGGTGACGATTGGTCCGAATTCGCCCAAGCTGCTGGCCGGCACGGGCAATGATCAGTGCCACATGCTCGTGGTCGCGACGTCCGAGCGCGGCCTCGCCGGTGCGTTCAACACCAATATCGTCCGCGCCGCCCGCAAGAAGGCCGACGAGCTGATCGCGCAGGGCAAGACGGTGAAGTTCTACCTGATCGGCAAGAAGGGCCGTCCGGTGATCTCGCGCCTCTTCCCCGGCAAGATCGTCCATCAGGTCGATCAGAGCCACATCAAGAACGTCGCATTTGCCGACGCGCATGAAGTGGCCGAGGATCTGATCGCGCGCTTCAACGGCGGCGAATATGACATCGCGCATCTGTTTTTCGCCAAGTTCAAGTCGGCGCTGGAGCAGATCCCGACCGAATTGCAGATCGTGCCGGTGCCATTGGCCCCGGCCGCCGAAGCGACCGGCGTTTCCGCCGCCGTCGAATATGAGCCCGACGAGGACGAGATCCTGGCCGAGCTTCTCCCCCGCAACGTGGCGGTACAGCTGTTCCGCGCGATGCTGGAAAATGCCGCATCGGAGCAGGGCAGCCGCATGACCGCGATGGACAATGCGACCCGCAACGCCGGCGACATGATCAACAAGCTGACGATCCAGTATAACCGGACCCGTCAGGCGGCGATCACGACCGAACTCATCGAAATCATTGCTGGCGCGGAAGCGCTGTAAGTAGATCAGGCAGGCAAGGAAGACATCATGGCAACCGCCCCCACCACCAACAGTGTCGGCCGCATCTCGCAGGTCATCGGCGCCGTCGTCGACGTCAGCTTCGATGGCGAACTGCCGGCCATTCTGAACGCGCTCGAGACGAAGAACGGCGAAAACCGCCTCGTCCTCGAAGTCGCGCAGCATCTGGGCGAGAAGACCGTCCGCACGATCGCGATGGACGCGACCGAAGGTCTGACCCGCGGCCAGGAAGTGACCGACACCGGTTCGCAGATCCGCGTGCCGGTCGGCCCGAAGACGCTCGGCCGCATCCTCAACGTCATCGGTGAGCCGATCGACGAGCGTGGCCCGGTGAACGCCGAGCAGACCGCTCCGATACACGCCGAAGCCCCGCTGTTCATCGATCAGTCGACCGAAGCGGCGATCCTCGTCACCGGCATCAAGGTGATCGACCTCCTCGCGCCTTATGCGAAGGGCGGCAAGATCGGCCTGTTCGGCGGCGCCGGCGTCGGCAAGACCGTTCTCATCCAGGAACTGATCAACAACATCGCCAAGGGCCATGGCGGCACCTCGGTGTTCGCGGGCGTCGGTGAGCGCACCCGCGAGGGCAACGATCTCTATCACGAGTTCCTCGACGCAGGCGTCATCGCCAAGGATGCCGACGGCAACCCGACCAGCGAAGGTTCGAAGGTCGCCCTGGTGTTCGGCCAGATGAACGAGCCGCCGGGCGCCCGTGCGCGCGTCGCTCTGTCGGGCCTGACGATCGCCGAATATTTCCGCGACGTGGAAGGCCAGGACGTGCTGTTCTTCGTCGACAACATCTTCCGCTTCACCCAGGCGGGTTCGGAAGTGTCGGCGCTGCTGGGCCGTATTCCTTCGGCGGTTGGCTATCAGCCGACCCTGTCGACCGACATGGGCGCGCTGCAGGAGCGCATCACCTCCACCACCAAGGGTTCGATCACCTCGGTGCAGGCGATTTACGTGCCCGCCGACGATCTTACCGATCCGGCGCCGGCAACTTCGTTCGCTCACCTGGACGCGACGACCAACCTGAACCGCGCGATTTCGGAGCTGGGCATCTACCCCGCCGTCGATCCGCTCGACTCGACCTCGCGCATGCTCGAGCCGCGCATCGTCGGCCAGGAGCATTACGAAACCGCTCGTAAGGTTCAGGAGACGCTGCAGAAGTACAAGTCGCTGCAGGACATCATCGCGATCCTGGGCATGGACGAGCTTTCGGAAGAAGATAAGCTGACCGTTCAGCGCGCCCGCAAGATCCAGCGCTTCCTGTCGCAGCCGTTCCATGTCGCCGAAGTCTTCACCGGCATCAGCGGCAAGTTCGTGTCGATCGAAGACACGGTGAAGTCGTTCAAGGCCGTCGTCGAAGGCGAATATGACCACCTGCCCGAGGCCGCTTTCTACATGGTCGGCGGCATCGAAGAGGTGATCGAGAAGGCCAAGAAGCTGGCCGCCGAAGCGGCGTAACCTTCTTTTCCCTTACAACCCTCTCCCGCGTGCGGGAGAGGGCTTAGGAACGATATATGGCAGACCTGCACTTCGAACTCGTCACCCCGGAAAAGCTCCTCCGTTCGGAGGAAGTGTATATGGTGGTGGTTCCTGGCACCGAGGGCGATTTCGGCGTGCTCGCGGGGCATGCCCCGTTCATGTCGGTGGTCCGCCCGGGTGAGCTGTCGATCTATTCGAACCTGACGACGGTCGTCTCGCGCATCCGCGTTGAGGGCGGCTTCGCCGAGGTCAACGAAAAGGGCCTGACGGTCCTCGCCGAGCAGGCGACCGAGGCGTAACGCCTTTCGGGGAGGCTGGGCCCTCCTCGCTGTCTCGATGGAGAGAATGAAAGCGGCGTCCCTCACGGGGCGCCGTTTTCGTATGTGGAGGATATCGGCGCCGCCCCTCCTCCCTTTCTCGTCATTGCGAGCGTAGCGAAGCAATCCATTCCGCAGTTGGGAGTGGATTGCCGCGTCGCCTTCGGCTCCTCGCAATGACGAGGGCGTGGGTAGAGCGAAGCCGTCATCCCAGTGAAGGCCGGGATCTCAGCGGGCTCTTGCGACGAACTTGCCTCCCCACCTCCTGAGATCCCGGCCTCCGCCAAGATGACGGACGGCGGGCACGAAAAAGGGGAGGACGTCGCCACCCTCCCCTTCATCATTTCGTCGGCAGGGCGATCAGGCGCCTTGCGGTGCCGCTTCGCCCCAACCGCCGCCACCCGGGCGCTTGCTCTTCGGGATCGACGAGCCGCCACCGCTCAGCGCGATCGGCTGACGATGCGCATTGTCGTCGCGGCCGATATCCTCGCCCTTGATAACGCGCTTGGCTTCCTCACCCGACAGCGTCTCATATTCCAGCAGCGCGGTACCCAGACGGTGCAGCTCGTCGAGATGCTCGGTCAGGACAGTGCGGGCGACATGCTCGCCTTCCTCGACGAAGCGCCGGACTTCCTGATCGATCAGGCGGGCGGTTTCCTCCGATACATTCTGATTGCGCGCGACCGAGTGGCCGAGGAAAACCTCGTCCTGATTGTCGCGATAACGCAGCCAGCCGAGCTTTTCGGACATGCCATATTCCATCACCATCGACCGGGCCATGTCGGTGGCCTGCTGGATGTCGTTGGATGCACCGGTGTTAAGTTCATCCGCGCCGTAAATGATCTGCTCGGCAATGCGGCCGCCGAAGCACAGCGCAAGGCGCGCCTTCATCTGCTTCATCGTCATCGAATAACGATCGCGTTCGGGCAGGTTCCAGGTGACGCCCAGCGCGCGGCCGCGTGGAATGATCGTGACCTTGTGCAGCGGATCGCAGCCCGGGACATGCAGCGAAACCAGCGCGTGACCCGCCTCGTGATAAGCGGTCGCCTTCTTCTCTTCCTCGGTCATGACCATCGATTTGCGCTCGGCGCCCATCATGACCTTGTCCTTGGCTTCCTCGAACTCCTTCATCGCGACGAGGCGCTTGCCCTTGCGGGCTGCGAGCAGCGCGGCTTCGTTGGCGAGGTTGGCGAGGTCGGCGCCCGAAAAGCCCGGCGTGCCGCGTGCGATCGTGCGCGCATTGACATCAGGCGCCAGCGGCAGCTTCTTCATGTGGACGGCCAAGATCTTCTCGCGGCCCTCGATGTCGGGGCGCGGGACGACGACCTGGCGATCGAAGCGGCCCGGACGCAGAAGCGCGGGATCGAGCACGTCGGGGCGGTTGGTCGCCGCGACGATGATGATGCCCTCGTTGGATTCGAAGCCGTCCATCTCGACCAGAAGCTGGTTCAGCGTCTGTTCGCGCTCATCATTGCCATTGCCGAGGCCGGCACCGCGATGACGGCCGACCGCGTCGATTTCGTCGATGAAGACGATGCACGGCGCATTCTTCTTCGCCTGCTCAAACATGTCGCGCACGCGGCTCGCCCCGACACCGACGAACATTTCGACGAAGTCCGAACCCGAGATTGTGAAGAACGGGACGTTCGCCTCACCTGCAATCGCACGCGCGAGCAGGGTCTTGCCGGTGCCCGGCGAGCCGACGAGCAGCGCGCCCTTCGGAATCTTGCCGCCGAGGCGAGCAAACTTGGTCGGATCCTTCAGGAAATCGACGATCTCCTGCAGTTCCTCGCGTGCTTCATCGATACCCGCGACATCGTCGAAGGTGATGCGGCCATGCTTTTCGGTGAGCATCTTCGCGCGGCTCTTGCCGAAGCCCATCGCGCCCGATCCCGCATTCTTCTGCATCTGGCGCATCACGAAGAAGGCGATGCCGAGGATCAGCAGGAACGGCAGCGACTGATAGAGCATGATCATCCAGAAGCTCGTCTGCTCCTCCGGCTTGGCGCGGAAGGTGACGTTCTTTTCGGACAGGCGCTGGATCAGCATCGGATCGCTCGGCGCGTTGGCCGAAAATGCGGTGCCGTTGTTATACTTGCCGGATACGACCCCGTCGCCAATGTCGACCTCACGCACCGCGCCTTCATTCACGCGGGCGAGGAACTCCGAATAGGCGATCGCGTTACCGCCCGCCTGCCGCGAAGAGCTTTCGAACATCGAGACGAAGAGAACGAGCGCGAGCAGGATACCAATCCAGATCGCAAGGCTCTTCATCCACGGATTCGGCTGCTGGGGCTCTTTCTGGTCGCTCATTCTCTGGGGTCCGCCTTTCGTGCGGTATGAAGATAGGCATTCGAGGGTTAATGACAATGCACCCGGTCACAAGACGGACCGATTTCAGCGCCGTTCAGGCGCCTTTTGGACGAGCAGCCTGTCGCCGGGCTGAAGGATCAGCCCACCAATGCTGGCCGGTAGCCCATTTTCGAGGCGATCGAGCAGAGTATCGAGGCTAGGCCCGTCCGCAGGCGAATCAGCACGCGCGATCAATTTTGCGAGCACGCGACGGGCGATGTCGCGCGGCAGCCCATCGATATCGGCGACGATCACGTCGGTTTCGAGCGAGCAGCGCGAACGGATGACCTCCGCCGCCACCCAATCGAGCGCGGCTTCGCCTTGCGCCAGATGATGCGCAGTGGCGACGAGCCGGACGGGATCGATCCAGTCGGTTTCGGCAAGAAGCGCGCGCGCACGGGTGCGGTCGTGCCGAGGATCGCGGTTCGAAGGGTCGTCGACGGTGGGCACGGCCGACGCGATCGCGACGAGGTCCGCGCGGCGCCAACCGAGAAGCGGCCGGATCAGAGCCAGGCCCTCGCCCAGATCGCGCCGCGCACGGATACCCGACAGCCCGCCAAGGCCGCTGCCGCGTGCGAGCCGCATCAGCATCGTTTCCGCCTGATCATCGGCATGGTGTGCGGTAAGGAGCGCCGTCCCCCCCTGCCCTCGTGCCCAATCGGACAGCGCAGCATAACGGGCGTCGCGCGCCTGCGCCTGGATGCTGGCACCCGGCGTGACGTCGACCGTCAGGATCGCGTGCGCAATGCCCAGACTTTGGCAGGTGTTGGCAACGAGTTGAGCCTCGGCTTTCGCCTCTGGCCTCAATCCGTGATCGACAGTCGCCGCAACAACACGCTCGGAAAAGGCCGCGGCTGCAAGCAGCAGCATCGCCATGCTGTCCGGCCCGCCCGACACCGCGAGAGCCAGACCGCCCCCGCCGCACAAAGCCTCGACGTCTGCCCGAAACCGGGCGATCAGAGCGTCGGGGATCAGGCCAGGTGCCTCACGGACATTTGGCATCGGCCTTTCCCTTGGCGACCAGATCAGCGAGGCCGCCGGTCACCTTGTCCGGATATTTGGACGCAAGCACTTCATAGGCCTGACACGCCTTGTCTGGCAGCGGCGGTTTCCGCTTCATCAGCGCCTGCGCCATATAGACGTAGCTGTGCGGCGCGCGCTCGCCCGCTTCGTCCTTCGTATTCTCGAAGAATTCGCGGATCGCCTCGTTATACTGGCCGTTGTCGAGATAGGCACGACCGGCAAGGTTACGAGCATAGCTCGCATATTTGTTCTTCGGATATTTGGTGGCCATCGCCTTCAGCGCGGTCGCGGCCTCCGGAAACTTCTTCGCCGTCCACAGATCGTAGCCCGCCATATAGGCGTCCTTGCCCGGATCGCCGCTGGGCGCTGTCGCGGGGGCCGCCTCGGCCGTGGCGGGCGCAGGCGTGCCGCCGGTTGCGCCCTTGGGGGCCGGCGGAACTACATAAGGCAGGGTTGCGCCCGGAGCGGCGCCAGCAACGTCCGCTGGCGGCGCGGCGGCAGCCTTCAGCTTCGCGACATCTTCAGTCAGCTGGCGAACCTTGAAGCTGTTCTGCTCCATCTGGCCCGTCATGTCGGCCAGAGTTCGTTCTAGGGCATCGACGCGGCGCATCAGATCAGCCAATGGCGCATCGGAGGGCATTCCAGCTGGCATTGGCACGGCCGTCGGTGCCTTGATCTCGGGCTCGAAATATTGCTGCGCCCCGCCGGGGAACACCTTGCGTTGGACGGCGCGCATCTCTTTTTCCAGCACGCCGACACGGGATTCGACGGTCGCGGGCGGCGGCGCGGCAAGCGCCGGCACGGCCGAAGAAAGAAGCAGGAGGGCGGCAAACGCCTTGGTCATCGCGGGAAACGTCCTTGAAGCGCGGGGAGTTATCGCCGCCTTGTCGCCCGGTTAGGCGCAGGGATCAAGGCTGGAGCGGCGCTTCCGGAGCGGCGGCCGCGTCGGACGGGGTCGAATCGTCGGCGCGCGGACGGCTAAATCGGCGAAGGCTGCGCGGCTGATCGACGACAGGCGCGACCGGCGACGCCTCAGGCAGCGGCTTGCCCGTCGCGATCGCGGTGACGGCGTCGCGCTTGAGGCTATACGCGCGGACGAGCCGATCAGGTTCGCCGATCGCGGGCAACTCGGCGGTGCCGATCATCACCTTGATCGACTGAGGCCGACCGGTGCGCAGGATCGGGTCGGTCGCTGTTTCGGGCAGGTCGAAGCGCTCGCCGGCCTTCATCACATCCATGTAGTAGGTCGGCCCGCCAGTGCGTTCGGAGATTTTGAGCCAGACGTCCTCGGTCGCTGTAACGCCGATCGGCCCAGTCGGCACTGCCGGCTCCGCCGGTTGGGCGACAGGCGCCACGACAGTGCGCGTGACGGGCGCCGCAGGGGCGGGTCCCGCAGGGCGGCTATTTTCCGGTGTATCGGCCGCAAGTTGGGCGAGATCGCTGCTGTCGCCTTCGAAGCGGAGCAGAAGATAGCCCATGCCCAGCAGCACCGCGACGCCCAGCGCGATCATCGCGAGCAGCTTGGAAGGTACGCGCGAAGGATCGGCGGGTTCATAGGCCTGCGGCTGGAAGGCGGCACGATCGACATCGCCCACCTCGTCGCGGAAAGCACGCGACATCGCATTTCCATCGAGCCCGAGCGTGTTAGCATACGTCTTCACGAAGCCTGCGGCATAGGGAAGTGCCGGCAGTGCTGCGAAATCGCTACGCTCGATCGCGTCGAGATGACGCGCGGGAATGCGGGTACGGCTGGCGATATCTTCGATTTCGATCTTCTGCGCATTGCGCGCGGCGGCGAGTTCATCGCCGACCCGGCGTGCGAACAGCCCAGCTTCGTCTTTGTCGTCGACCGCCATCGAAACTCCTTCACGCCGCCAAGCGCGGCGTCCCCCCGCCAGCGTTTGTCAAAGCCGCGTCCGGAAAAGTCAAACTTTCAGATGTTAACCCGCTGATTCAGACGATTGCGACACCTTCCTGTGCCGCCCAGCCCGCCAGATCGTCGCGCATCGAGCGCGAACGGCGGGTCAGCAATTCTGGCATCAGCGCACGCAACGCACCCGCATCCAGCGACCGGATCATCGCCTTGACGGGCCCGATCGCCGCCGGGGTGATCGACAATCGATCGATACCCAGCCCGATCAACGCCATCGCCTCCAGCGCGCGCCCGCCCATTTCGCCACACACGCCAACAGGCACCCGTGCGTCGATCGCCTGGAGCACCACGCGGTTTACGAAGCGCAGGATCGCGGGCGACAGCCAGTCGTAACGCTCGGCCAGCTTCGGATTGGCGCGATCGGCCGCGAACAGGAACTGGGTCAGGTCGTTGGTGCCGATCGACAGAAAATCGAGCTGTGGCAGGATCATGTCTAGGGTTTCGGCGAGCGCCGGAACCTCCAGCATCGTGCCGTAACGGACGTGGATCGGCGTCGGCCGGTTGCGACCGTGGATCCACTTGCGCTGCGCCTCGAACAGTGCGCGGGCCTCTTCGAACTCCCAGGGTTCGGACACCATGGGGAACATCACGTTGAGCGTGCGTCCCGCCGCCGCCTCCAACAGCGCGCGCGCCTGTACCTTCATCAGCCCGTCGCGTTCCAGCCCGAGCCGGATCGCGCGCCACCCGAGCGCCGGATTCTCCTCATCCTCGTCGGCCTGTCCGCCGTTCAAATAGGGCAAAGCCTTGTCGCCGCCGATGTCGACCGTGCGGAAGATGACGGGACGATCGCCTGCGGCATCGAGCACTTCGCGATATAGTCGTTGCTGGCGCTCGCGCTGCGGCAACGTCGCCGAAACGAGGAACTGAAATTCGGTGCGGAACAGGCCGACACCGTCGGCGCCGGTGACATCGAGCGCCGCCATGTCGTCGCGCAAGCCGGCATTGACCATCAGCTCGATCCGAACACCGTCCTTCGTGATCGCGGGCAGATCGCGCATCGCGGCGAACTCGGCGCGCCGGCGCTGGGTGATCAGGAACTTGGCATCAAAAGCCTCGTCCATCGTCGGCGTCGGCCGTACGATGACATTGCCCGTCGTCCCGTCGAGCAGGATCGCATCCCCTTCCCCGATCGTCCGGCGCACGTCCTTGACGCGGCCGAGCACGGGCACACCCATCGCCCGCGCGACGATGGTCACATGCGCGGTCAGTGAGCCTTCTTCCAGCACGACGCCTTTCAGCCGGCGGCGATCATATTCGAGCAGCTCGGCAGGGCCGAGGTTGCGTGCGATCAGGATCGTGTCCTGCCGCAAGCCCATCTGCGCCGCGGTGCCGAGTTGCCCCGATACGATGCGGAGCAGGCGGTTCGACAGATCCTCCAGATCGTGCATGCGATCGGCGAGCAGCGGATCGCCGATCTCGCGCATCCGCATCCGGGTGCGCTGCTGCACGCGCTCGATCGCTGCTTCGGCGGTCAGGCCGCTGTCGATCGCCTCGTTGATGCGGCGGATCCAGCCTTCGTCATAAGCGAACATCTTGTACATCGCGAGGATGTCCTGATGTTCGCCGCCTGCGCCGAAATCGGCCTCGCGCGTCATCCGCTCGATCTGGTCGCGCATCTTGGCGAAGGCCGAGATGACGCGGTGGCGTTCGACCTCGATATCCTCGGCGACGGTATGTTCGATCTCGATGCGTGGCTGGTGATAGACCGCCTGGCCGCGCGCCATGCCTTCGACCAGCTTGAGCCCGGTCAGACGGACCGGGCTCGTGTCGCGCTGCCCTTTCGTGCCGCCTGGACCGCTCTCGTCGATCAGGCCGGCGCCGGCGATCAATTCCGCAAGAACCATCGCAACTGTCTGAAGCGCTTCCACTTCGACATCATCGAACTTGCGGGTGTCGCTGTGCTGAACGGACAGGACTCCCACCGCCTCCTGGCGGCGGACGATCGGAACGCCGGCAAAACTGTGGTAGAGTTCTTCACCCGTTTCCGGCTTGTAGGCGAAGTCCGGATGGCTGGTCGCTTCCTCGAGATTGAGCGTCTCGACGTCCTCGGCGATCGTGCCGACCAGACCTTCACCCAGCGCCAGCTTCGTGACGTGGACGGCCTCCTGCTTCAACCCGCGGGTCGCGAAGAGTTCCAGCACGCCGTCACGCAGCAGATAGATCGAACACACTTCGGTGTGCAGCGCCTCACCGATAATCTGGACGACCTGGTTGAGCTTCGCCTGCGCGGCGGACCGCGACGCCATGACGTCGTGCAGGCGCGTCAGGATTTCGCGCGCGGCGGAGGTGGCGGTTGCTGGAGCCATGGAGTGATGCGCTAACAGAAAGCGAAGGCGCTTTCCAAGGGTGCGCCTGTCATCATGGACGAAGTTTTCTTGTGGGTCGCCCTATGTTTCCCTCTCCCACGGACGGGAGAGGGTTGATCGTCCGCGATCAGCGCCGCTCGAGCGCGGCCGCGGCTTCGTCCATCAAGGTGCCGATGATTTCGGCCAGCGGCTCCTCCTTCGTGACCATGCCGACCGACTGGCCGGCCATCAGGCTGCCATGTTCGACATCGCCGTCGATCACCGCGCGGCGCAGCGCGCCGGCCCAATAATGTTCGATCTGGAGCTGGGCCTCCATCATCTCGACCTTGCCCTCGTCGAGCAGCTGCGCCACTTCGCGCTGCTTGGCGGTGAACAGCTCCGACGACGAATTCTTGAGCGCCCGCACGGGGATGACCGGCAGGCGCGGGTCGATCTGGACGCTCGCGATCGCATCGCGCGCCGAGGCACGGATGAACGCCTTCTTGAAATTGGGGTGCGCAATCGATTCGGTCGCACAGACGAAGCGGGTGCCAAGCTGTACGCCCGCCGCACCCATCTCCAGATAGCCCGTGATCGCCTCGCCACGCCCGATCCCGCCCGCGACGAACACCGGGAGCTGATCGGCGATGAGCGGCAGCATTTCCTGTGCCAGCACCGAGGTCGATACCGGGCCGATATGGCCGCCCGCCTCCATGCCCTCGATGACCAGCGCGTCGACGCCCGAGCGGATGAGCTTCTTGGCGAGCGCGAGCGCGGGGGCGAAACAGATCACCTTCGCACCCGAAGCCTTGATCTTCTCGATCGCACCGCCCGGCGGCAGACCGCCCGCGAGAACGACATGGCCGACATTGTGCTTCGCGCAGACCTCGATCAGATCGGTGAGCTGCGGGTGCATCGTGATCAGGTTGACGCCGAACGGCCGTTCGGTAAGCGCCTTCGTGCCCGCAATCTCGGCATCGAGCAGCTCCGGGCTCATCGCCCCGCACGCGATCACGCCGAAGCCACCCGCATTAGACATGGCCGAGACGAGGTGACGCTCGCTGACCCAGCTCATCGCTCCGGCAAGGATCGCGACTTCGCTGCCGAAGAATTCGCTGCCGCGCGCCATCAGCGCCTTAAGCCGGTCTTGCCCTTTGGTCATTCGTAAATCCTATCGTTTGGGCCCGCTTAGTCGGCCGAAAGCCCGCCGTCCATTGTTCGCCAGAGCATCGGCGCCAGAGTGGCAAAGTCGGCGCGGTGCCCGACGCCGTCCAGCGGGATCAGCTTCGCACCTGCAGCGGCGGCCGCCTTCAGGCGTCCAGCGTTGCCGAAAGGGACCGTTTCGTCGGCGGTGCCGTGGAGGATCAGCCAAGGCGACGACAGCCGCTGCGCCGCCGCCAGATTGTCGAATTCGTCGGGCAGGAACGGTTTGGCATAATCGGGTGATACTGATTTCAGCCGCGCGAAGGCTCCGAGCGTGACGAGCAGCGCGGGCTTCTGCTTCACCGCCTGATCGATCGCAATCGCACTGCCCAGCGAATAGCCGAAGATCGTCAGCCGCGCGTCCGGCGCCAGTCGCCGCGCGAGCGCGGCGAAGGCATCGCCATCACGAAACAGCCGTTTTTCCTTCGGCACGCCCGGATTGTCGCCGAAGCCGCGATAGTCGGCGATCAGCAGCCCGCGCCCGTCATGGATCAGCGGCTCAGCCATTTTCGCCGCCAGGTCGGCATTGCCGCCGCGGCCGTGGAAGAACAGGATCAGGTCGTTTTTGCCGCCCTGCGCCGGCCAATACCAGCCACGCAGGGTCAATCCGTCGGCGGTATGCGCCGCAACCCGTTCGGGCGCGCGACCGGGCCAGACCGGATCGGCGACAACTCTGCGCGCCGACCCTTGCGTATCGAACACCCGTTCGCGGATCGTCCCCGCGCAGCCCGCGAGCGTCAGCAGCGCGAGAAGCGCCCAAAAACGAACGGCGCCGTTCCCCCGGATTATGGGATCAGGCCGCATCCTCGGCGTCGAGACCATAAGCGGTGTGAAGCGCGCGGACCGCAAGTTCGGTATAATCCTCATGGATCAGCACCGAGACCTTGATCTCCGATGTGGTGATCGCGAGGACGTTGATCTTGCGGTCGGCCAGGGTCGAGAACATCTTCGATGCGACACCCGCATGGCTGCGCATGCCGACGCCGACGACCGAGATCTTGGCGACGTTCGCATCGTGGATCAGCTTGTCATAGCCGATCGCACTGCGCTCACGCTCCAGCGTATCGAGGCTGCGGGCGATTTCGTCCGAAGGCACCGTGAAGGTCACGTCGGTCGAACCCGTATCGTGCGCGACATTCTGCACGATCATGTCGACGTTGATGTTGGCATCGGCCAGCGGCGAGAAAATCGCGGCCACCGCGCCGGGTCGATCGGGAACCGCGGTCAGCGTGACCTTGGTTTCCTTCTTGTCATAAGCGATGCCGGTGATGAGCTGCCGTTCCATCGTGCTTCCTTCAAGTTCGTCTTCGCCCACGATCATTGTGCCGGGCGTGGGATTGCCGGTCGGCTGGTCGAAGGAGGAGAGCACCTGCACCCGCACCTTCTCCTTCATCGCAAGGCCCACCGATCGGGTCTGGAGCACCTTCGCACCGACCGAAGCGAGCTCCAGCATCTCCTCATACGTCACCTTGGCGAGCTTGCGCGCCTTGGGGACGATACGGGGGTCGGTCGTATAGACGCCGTCGACGTCAGTGTAGATGTCGCAGCGATCGGCCTTCATCGCCGCCGCCACCGCGACCGCCGACGTGTCCGATCCGCCGCGACCCAAGGTGGTGATGCGATCATCTTCGGTCAGCCCCTGGAAGCCGGGGATGACCGCGACTTCGCCCGACGCCATCGCGGCGCCGATCGCGTCCGAATTGATCGTCTGTATACGAGCGGAGGCATGCGCGTCGCTGGTGCGGATCGGCAACTGCCACCCCATCCAGCTGCGCGCCTTCACGCCCATCGACTGCAGCGTGATCGCCAGCAGGCCGCTCGTCACCTGTTCGCCCGATGCGACCACGACGTCATATTCGCGCGGATCGTAGAGCGGCGAGGCTTCGCGGCAGAAGTTGACGAGCCGATCGGTATCCCCCGACATTGCCGAGACGACGACCGCCACCTCGTTGCCGAGTTCGACCTCATGCTTGACGCGGTTCGCCACGTTGCGAATTCGGTCGATCCCCGCCATCGAGGTTCCGCCGAATTTCATCACGATGCGCGCCATTGTCGTCCGTCTTCGCTGCGGGTCCGAAAGGACCGGAAAAGCCCTTGGGTCCAAGAGCGCGGCCCTGATAGAGAGGGGGCACCATGAACGCAAGCACCCCACAAATCGCAACGATCGATCCCAAAGAAGCCGCGCATTTTGCGAAACTTGCGGGCGAGTGGTGGGATCCGGCCGGCAGCTCGTCGATGCTCCACAAGCTCAATCCGCCGCGTCTCGCTTATCTGCGCGAGCAGGCAAACCTGCATTGGGGGTTGGATTCGGCATCGCTCAAGCCCTTAAAGGGGCTGCGCGCGCTGGACGTCGGCTGCGGCGCGGGGCTGCTCGCCGAACCGCTAGCGCGGATGGGTGCGGCCGTAACCGCGATCGACGCCGCACCGGAGAATATCGCGGTCGCCAAGGTGCATGCCGAAAATCAGGGTTTGGCGATCGACTATCGCGCATGCGGGGCCGAGGCGCTCGACGCCGAGCCGTTCGATCTCGTCACGTCGATGGAGGTGATCGAGCATGTCACCGATCCCGCCGCCTTCATTGCGGCGCTCGCGCGGCTGCTCGCACCGGGCGGCCTCATGATCCTCTCCACGCCGAACCGAACACCAGCGTCGAAGCTCGCCTTGATCACGGTCGGCGAAGGGCTTGGCATGGTGCCGAAGGGCACGCACGACTGGCGCAAATTCCTGACGCCCGAGGAACTCACCGGGCATGCCAATGCTGTGGGGCTGGAGGTGATCGACCGGCGCGGCCTCGGCTTCTCGATCGCCAAGGGCTTTGCGCTGAGCGAGGATGAGAGCCTCGATTACTTCCTGACGCTCAAGCACGCGACGCTCTGAATCCGTAAGGCGAGGTTCAGTCTCGTCGCTCCATTTCCAAGTCCGTTTGTGTCGAGCGAAGTCTAGACACGTTGACTGGGTGTGTGTGCGGACGTGTCTAGACTTCGCTCGACACGAACGGTGGAGGTGCGGATGAGACTGACGAAATTGATCACTGCCGTTGTCGTCGGCGCTACCCTCACCATCCCCGCCTTTTCCGAAGGCCCTCTGCGCAAGGCGATGCGTGAGCGGATGGCGGCGCGGATGAAGTCCGATCCCGCGCCCGGTGCCGCCGAATATGCCTATGGCGCCGATCCCTCACAAAAGCTCGATCTGTGGACGTCCGAGGGCGCGACCAAACCGACACCGCTCGTCCTGTTCGTCCACGGCGGCGGATGGAAACAGGGGGACAAGACCAATGCCACCGGAGCCGACATGGTCGGGCATCTGACCGGACAGGGCTATGCCGTCGCGTCGATCAACTATCGCCTCGTCCCCGCCGCGACAGTGGAAAAACAGGCGCAGGACGTCGCCGCCGCGATCGCCTGGGCGCGCGACAACGCCGCGAAGATCGGGATAGATCCGACGAAGATCGTCATCATGGGCCACAGCGCGGGCGCGCATCTGGTCGCGCTGGTCGGCACCGATGAGCGCTGGCTGGAGGCGCTGGGGCTGACCGAGGGCGCGGTGCGCGGCGTGATCGCGCTCGACGGCGCCGCCTACGACGTGCCCAGCCAGCTCGATCAGGCCGGCCCGATGATGCGCAACACCTATGAACAGGCGTTCGGGAGCGACATCGCCCGCCAGCGCGCCTTATCGCCTACTACCTACGCCGCCGGGCCGAACGCCCCCACCTTCCTGATCCTCCACATCGACCGCGCCGACGGCAAGGCGCAGTCCGAGGCGCTGGGTGAGGCGCTCGCGAAATCCGGCACGCCAGCGCAAGTGAAGGCAATCGATGGCAAGGGTTTGCGCGGTCACATGGAGATTAACCGCGAACTCGGCCGCGCCGATTACCCCGCAACCGCGATCGTCGACGACTGGCTGAAGACGGTGTTCGGCTAGGCGACGAGCCGCAACCGTTCCCGCATCGCCCAGCGCACGACCATCAAGATCGCGACGGCGGCAAGGCCCGCCGCCAGCCCCAGCCACAGCCCGGTCCCGCGCAACGGCGTGCGGAAAGCCAGGAAGGCGCCCACGCCGATGCCGATTACCCAATAGCCCACCGCCGCGAAAGCCATCGGCACTCGCGTATCGTGCAGCCCGCGCAGCACGCCAGCACCGATCGCCTGCGTGCAATCGACCAGCTGGAACAGCGCCGCGACCATCAGGAAGGAGATGGCGATCCGCACCACATCGGCGTTGGCAGGCGCGGCCACATCGATGAACAGCCCGATCAACTGGCGCGGAAATGCCACCAGCAGGATCGCGGTGACGACCGCGAACGCGAGACCAAGCGCGATCGCGAGCCAGCCTGCGCGTGCCACCGCATCCCCGTCCCCCCGGCCATAGCCCATCCCCACCCGCACCGTAGCCGCCTGCCCGATACCGAGCGGCACCATGAAGCACAAAGCGGCGAGTTGGATCGCGATGGCATGTGCGGCGAGCGAGGCGCGATCGAGCAGCCCCATCAGAAAGGCCGAGGCGTTGAACACCGTGACTTCGAGAGCGAGCGTGACCGCGATCGGCAGGCCCAGGCTCCACAGATAGCGGAAGCGCGGCCAATCCGGCGCCCAGAAGCGGACGAGCAGGCTATAGCGGCGGAACTGCCGATCGGTCAGGATCACCGCAAGCATCGCCGCGAACATGAAGCCGGCGGTGAGGCTGCTTGCCAGCCCCGCGCCGAACAGGCCCATTGCGGGAAAGCCCAGATGGCCGAAGATCAGAACCCAGCCCACCAGCGCGTTGACCGGGATCGCGGCCACCACGATCAGCACGCCCGACATCGGCCGCTCCAGAGCGCCGATATAATTGCGCAGCGCGTAGAACAGCAGATAGGGCAGGAACGCCCATTGCAGTCCGTGCATGATGAGCGCGGCATCGCGCGCCAGCGCAGGCTCCTGCCCCATGAGGATCAGCACATCTTCGCTGTACCAGAGCAGCAGCCACACGGGCAGGCTGATGATCGCGATCGACCACATCGCCTGTCGCATCGTCCGCCGCACGTCGCGTACCGGGTGGATCCGCCTGCCCCGCTCGCTCGCGATCATCGGCGACACGGCTGTCGACAGCCCCATGCCGAACACCATCAGGGCATTGTAGAGATTGAGCGCCAGTGCCCCCGCCCCCACCGCATCGGAGCCGAGCTCGCCAAGCCAGATCAGATCGACCGCCGCAATCGCCGACCAGGCGAGATTGCCGACGATGAGCGGCATCGCGAGCGCGAGCAACGCGCGGGCTTCGAGCGTCCAGGGATTGGTGGCGGTGGTCATGGCCGCCGTCTGCTAGCGGCTGCGCCCCCGAAGGTCGAGCCGGCGGTTCATCCCGCGATCGAGTGAAGCCGTTCGGACAGCGCGGCCGTACGATAGGGCTTCTGCAGGAACACGGTGTCTTGCGGAAGGTCGGGCAGGGTCAGGTGGCCTGAGGTGACGATGACATGCGTCTGTGGCCAGCGCTGGTGGATGAGCGCGGCGAGGCCGAGGCCGTCGATCGATCCGGGCATTTTGATATCGGTGAAGACGACGTCATAGGGCTCGGCTTCGAGCATCTCGACCGCCTCGTCCGCATCGCCGGCTTCGTAGGGATCATGACCGGCGTCGGAAACCACGTCGATCGCCATCATGCGAACGAACAGTTCGTCATCGACGACCAACACTTTCAGTCTTTTGCTCAAGTCCTGCCCCACCACGCCCCACAACCCGGATACAGATCAGTTTTCCCGCATACGGGAAAGCGGCGCGCGGAAGCACGCTTCATAACCAGAAGGGGCGAAACTCTCCTCAACCCGCCTTGTTCCCGATAGCCCTGTGGAAATCAGTCTGGACCCGAAACCTTTGATTTCCGGTACGACGACCGGGGGGCCGCCATGTTCGCGCCATTCGAGGACGAATTCCTCGCCCTTTTCACCCGGCTCGATCCGCCAGCTTATGTCGACGTGGCCGGTTGGAGACGAAAGCGAGCCATATTTCACGGCGTTGGTCGCAAGCTCGTGGACCAGCATCGCGGTGGACAATGCGCCGCGCGGGCCAAGCAGCGTGTCGCAGCCTTTCGCCGTGAAACGGTGCTGGGGCGCATGAAGGTTCATCCCGCCTTCGACGATCAGGTTCATACGCGCGCTGGCCCAGCTTTCGCGCATCAGGATGTCGTGTGCCGAACTCAACGCCAGCAGCCGCGCGTCGAACGCCTCGACGGGCGCGCGATCGGCCACTGACTTGAGCGTCTGATTGGCGATCCCCTGCACCATCGCCAGTGTGTTCTTGAGGCGGTGGCTGAGTTCTTCGTTGAGCAACTGGCGCTCGGCCTCGATCGTCTGCTGAACGACGATGGCCTTGCGATATTCGAGCTGGACTATCACCTGCCGCGCGAGCGCCCTGAGAGTATGCTGCTGCTCCGTGGTAAGGCCTTCGGGGCGGGGCCTGGTGTCGATGACGCACAGCATGCCGATGGCGACCCCCGAAGGCGTGATCAGCGGCGCACCGGCATAGAAGCGAAGATTGGGATCTTGCGTGACGAGCGTGTTAGCGTCGGTGCGGGAATCCGCCGTCAGATCGGGGATGATCAGCAATTCGTCACGCGCCAGACCGAGCGCGCAGACCGACTGGGTTATCGGCGTCTCGCATGCATCGATGCCGACGCGGGCCTTGAACCACTGCCGATCCTTTTCGACCAGGCTGACCAGCGCGATCGGCGTCGCGCAGACATGCGCGGCGATATGCACGATATCGTCGAAATCGGGCTCGGCCGGCGTATCAAGCACGGCGTAATCGCCCAGGGCGTCGAGCCGGGCGTCATCGGTGGGCGAAATTTGCGGCATGTGACCCTGTTATGTTGAGCCTCGCGGAGCCGGAACGCGATGCACTTCCCTCGACATGCCGAACACGACGAGCCGCTTCGATGCACTAGTGGACATTGGATAGCGAACGCCCGATTCAGATGAGTCCCGCCAAGGGACTGCTCGGGTCTGCGTACATGCGCCGCCCCATCCGGCCGGCGCGATACGCCAGGCGCCCACTTTCGACGGCGGCCTTCATCGCAGCGGCCATCATGATGGGATTCTTGGCTTCGGCGATCGCGGTGTTCATCAGGACGCCCGCGCAGCCGAGTTCCATTGCGGCCGAAGCCTCGGATGCGGTGCCGACGCCCGCGTCGACCAGCACGGGAAGCTTGGTGCCCTCCACGATCAGGCGGATCGTGACGCGGTTCTGGATGCCAAGGCCCGATCCGATCGGGGCGCCCAGTGGCATGATCGCAACCGCGCCAGCATCCTCAAGCCGCTTGGCAGCGATCGGATCGTCGACGCAATAGACCATCGGCAGGAAGCCCTCCTTGGCCAATATCTCGGTCGCGCGCAGCGTTTCGACCATGTCCGGATAGAGGGTGCGCGCCTCGCCCAGCACTTCGAGCTTCACCAGATCCCAGCCCCCTGCCTCGCGCGCAAGACGCAGCGTGCGGATCGCGCTTTCGGCGTCGAAGCAGCCGGCGGTGTTGGGCAGATAGGTGATCTTCTTGGGATCGATATAATCCATCAACACCGGCGCGCTGGGATCGGACACGTTGACGCGGCGCACCGCCACCGTGACGATCTCCGCTCCCGACGCTTCGACCGCCGCGGCATTCTGCGCGAAGTCCTTATACTTCCCGGTGCCGACGATCAGGCGCGATCGGAAGGTGCGCCCCGCGACCGTCCAGCTATCGTCATCGACGGCGGGGGCATGGTCGCCGCCCCCGACGAAATGCACGATCTCATAATCGTCGCCATCCTCGACGATCACGTCCTTCAGCGTGGAGCGCGGGACGACCTCCAGATTGCGCTCGACCGCAACCTTGGCGGGATCGAGCCCGAGTTCGAGCGCGAGATCGGCGATGGTGATGCCCGCCAGCACCCGGCGATGCTCCCCGTTGATCCGCACCTGAATCGTGCCGTCCGCGTTCATTGTCGCTCCCGATATTTGCCTTGTCCTGCGCGGCCATATAGGGACCGTGGGTCAGCTATCGCAACGGAAAGGGGTCGCGGCTTTGGCGGATCGTCCGGTCATCTACGTTCTCAACGGCCCCAATCTGAACCTGCTCGGCACGCGCGAGCCCGAAATCTACGGCTCGGACACGCTCGACGACATTGCCGGCCTGCTCGAAGATCGGGCGCGCGAACTGGGCGTCGAGATCGAGATGCGTCAGTCGAACCACGAAGGCCATCTGGTCGACTGGATTCAGGAAGCGAACGCCGAGGGCGCAAAGGCGGTGCTGCTGAACGCCGGCGCCTACACCCACACGTCGATCGCGATCCACGACGCCATAAAGGCCGTTGCGGTCCCCGTGATCGAAGTCCACCTGTCGAACCCACATAAGCGTGACGCCTTCCGTCATGTCAGCTATGTGGGCCAGGCCGCGATGGGAACGGTGGCCGGATTCGGCGCGCTATCCTATCGGCTGGCGCTGGACGCAGCGGCAGGCTTCTGACAGTAGCGCGTCCCAAAGTCGCAACAGTAAAAAGAGACACCATGTCCGAAAAACCCCAGGAAAGCGGCGCAATGCAGGTTGATACCGATCTGGTGCGCCAGCTTGCCGTCCTCCTCGACGACACGAACCTGACGGAGATCGAGGTTCAGGATGGCGAGCGCCGCATCAAGGTGGCGCGCAAGATCGCGGTCGCGGGCGTCGCCCCGGCCTATGCGGCTCCCGCAGCAGCCGCCGCGCCGGCGCCTGTTGCCGCGGCTGTCGCGGTGGCTCCCGCCGAAAATCCCGGTGCGGTGAAGTCGCCTATGGTCGGCACCGTCTATCTCTCCCCGGAACCGGGCGCGAAGCAGTTCTCCAGCGTCGGCGACCGCGTGGCGGCCGGCCAGACCTTGCTGATCGTCGAGGCGATGAAGGTGATGAACGCCATCCCCGCGCCGCGCGCCGGCACCGTCACCGCGATCCTGGTAGAGAACGGTCAGCCGGTCGAATTCGATCAGCCGCTCGTGATCGTCGAGTAATCGATCCGTGGCGATCCAGAAGGTTCTCATTGCCAATCGCGGCGAAATCGCGCTCCGCATTCACCGCGCCTGCCACGAAATGGGCATCCAGACGGTCGCGGTCCATTCGACCGCCGATGCCGATGCGATGCACGTCCGCCTGGCCGATCAGTCGGTCTGCATCGGCCCGCCGCCTGCGGCCGAAAGCTACCTCAACATCCCGAACATCATCGCCGCGGCCGAAATCTCGGGCGCCGATGCGATCCATCCGGGCTACGGCTTCCTGAGCGAGAATGCGCGCTTCGCGGAGATCGTCGAGAGCCACAACCTGATCTGGATCGGGCCGAAGCCCGAACATATCCGGACGATGGGCGACAAGATCGAAGCGAAGCTGACGGCGGCCAAGCTTGGCCTGCCGCTGGTGCCGGGTTCGGACGGCCCGCTGACCTCGGTCGAGGAAGCCAAGGAAGTCGCCGATCGGATCGGCTATCCGGTCATCATCAAGGCCGCTTCGGGCGGCGGCGGGCGCGGCATGAAGGTCGTGACCGAGCCCGATCAGCTCGAAACCCTGATGATGCAGGCGGGGAGCGAGGCGAAGTCGGCATTCGGCGACGCCACCGTCTATATGGAAAAATATCTCGGCGACCCGCGCCACATCGAGTTCCAGGTGTTCGGCGACGGCAATGGCAATGCGATCCATGTCGGCGAGCGCGACTGCTCGCTGCAGCGCCGGCACCAGAAGGTGCTGGAGGAAGCCCCCTCGCCCGTCATCAGCCACGCCCAGCGTAGCGAGATGGGCGAAATCGTTTCGCAGGCGATGGCCGATATGGGCTATCGCGGCGCCGGCACGATCGAGTTCCTCTACGAAGACGGCCAGTTCTACTTCATCGAGATGAACACCCGCCTGCAGGTGGAGCATCCGGTGACCGAGGCGATCACCGGCCTCGATCTCGTCCGCGAACAGATCCGCATCGCCGAGGGCAAGCCGCTTTCGGTCCGCCAGGAGGATCTGGAGTTCCGCGGCCACGCGATCGAATGCCGCATCAACGCCGAGGATTGGAAGACCTTCGCCCCCTCGCCGGGTACGGTGAAGGGCTTCCATGCGCCGGGCGGCATGCATGTCCGCGTCGATAGCGGCATCTACGCCGGCTATCGGATCCCGCCTTATTACGATTCGATGATCGCCAAGCTGATCGTCTATGGCCGCGACCGCGACGGATGCCTCCGGCGCCTGCGCCGCGCGCTGGAGGAATTCGTGATCGACGGCGTCAAGACGACGATCCCGCTCCACCGCGCCCTGCTCGACGACCCGGAGTTCCAGAAGGGCGAATATACGATCAAGTGGCTGGAACAGTGGCTTGAGCGCCAGAGCGAGGCTGCGGAGTGAAGGCGACCATCTGGCACAATCCGCGCTGCTCCAAGTCGCGCGAGGCGCTGGCGATCCTGGAAGGGACGCAGGGCGTCGAGGTGGAGGTCTTCGAATATCTGAAGGCCCCGCCGTCGCGCAGCCAGATTGCAGCGATCTATACCAAGGCCGGGATCACCCCGACGGAGGGTCTGCGCGAGGCCGAGGACGGCGCGAAGGCGCTCAAGGGTGCGTCGGACGATGCTATCCTCGATGCGATGGCGGCCGATCCGATCCTGATCGAACGCCCGCTGGTCGAGACCGACAAGGGCGCTCGGCTGGGTCGGCCGCCGGAGAAGATTAGGGAAATCCTGTAAGGGCGCCCTCGCCCCACACACCTTGTCATTGCGAGCGTAGCGAAGCAATCCAGGCCCGAACCAGGCGAGGTTCGCGACCTTTCTCGCATGCGGGCCTGGATTGCCGCGTCGCCTGCGGCTCCTCGCAATGACGAAGAGAGGCGCTAAGCCACCAGCGCCAGCTTCGGCCCCGTCACCGTCCCAATCCGCGCCGTGACACCCGGCAGCCGCTCGATCCGCGCCACCAGATCCGCGTCAAGATTGAAGTCGCGGCCCAGCAGGACGTCGGCCGTCGCCCCATCAGGCAGCAGCGCCTTCAGCCAGATCTCGCCCCGCCCGCCGCGCTCGACCAAAGCCGCGAGCGCCGGGATCGCCCCAAGCTCCGCCGTCTCGATATCGACGCGCAACCGGATCGACTGCATCGTTTCGTAACTCTGTAGCGAACGGACCGTGACGCGCGGCGTCTCCTCCCCCGCGCGCCAGTCGAGTTCGACGCGAAGCAGCGCACATGCGCCCGCCTTCGCGGCGCCCTCCAGATCGGCCGAGGCATCGTCGTCGAAGCAGGTCGCGATGAACTGCCCGCTCGCATCCGAACAGGTCGCCATCATGTAGCGCTTGCCGCGCGCCGACGTGCGCCAGCGCGCATCCTCGACCAGCGCCGACATCACCGAATTGACCCGCCCGCCATCGACCGGCGCAGGCAGCGCGCACAAGGCCGCATAGCTGCGCGCGCCATTGGCGTCGGCAAGGTGGCGGACGCGATCGGTCGGGTGCGAGGAGAAGTAGAAGCCGAAGCTCTCCTTCTCCGCGCCCATCCGGTCCATCAAGGCCCAGTGGACGCTGCGATCGAGCCGGATCGGCGCGACCCCGCCGCCCATCGCTTCGCCGAACAGGCCACCCTGCCCGCTATTGCGCTGATCGGCGGCGGCGGCGGCGTGTGCGAGAATCGTCTCGGCGGCGGCGAACAGCACCGCACGGTCGCTCTCCAGCGCGTCGAACGCGCCCCCGCCCGCCAGGCTTTCCAACTGGCGGCGGTTGAGCAGGCGCGGGTCGATCCGGTCGGCAAAGTCGTCGAGCGACTTGAACGGACCCTTCTCATTCCGCTCGGCGACCATATCGTCCATCGCCTTCTCGCCCACGCCCTTGAGCGCGCCGAGAGCATAGCGAACTGCGCCGTCCTCGACCGAATATTCGGCCTCGCTATGGTTCACGCAGGGGCCGAGGCACGGAACGCCCATGCGGCGCATATCCTCGACGAAGATCGACAATTTGTCGGTCTGGTGCATGTCGTAGCACATCGACGCCGCGTAGAATTCGGGCTTGTGGTGCGCCTTCAGCCAGGCGGTGTGATAGGCGACGAGAGCATAGGCCGCCGCGTGGCTCTTGTTGAAACCGTAGCCCGCGAATTTGTCGATCAAGTCGAACAGTTCGTTGGCCTTCGCCTCGCTGATCGCCTTGTCGGCACAGCCGGTGACGAAGCGGGCGCGCTGCGCGTCCATCTCGGCCTTGATCTTCTTGCCCATCGCGCGGCGCAGAAGATCGGCCTCGCCGAGCGAGTAGCCGGCCAGCACCTGCGCGGCCTGCATCACCTGTTCCTGATAGACGAAGATCCCGTAGGTTTCGGACAATATGCCTTCGAGCAACGGGTGCGGATATTCGATCGGTTCGCGCCCGTTCTTGCGCGCGCCGAACATCGGGATGTTGTCCATCGGGCCCGGGCGATAGAGCGAGACGAGCGCGATGATGTCTTCGAAACAGGTCGGCCGCACCGCCGCCAGCGTGCGCCGCATCCCTTCGGATTCGAGCTGGAACACGCCGACCGTGTCGCCCTTTTGCAGCAGCTGATAGACCGCCGGATCGTCCCAGGCGAGCGTATCGAGATCGACGGTCACGCCGCGCTTCGCCAGCATCTGCAGCGCCTTCTGCAGCACCGACAGCGTTTTCAGGCCGAGAAAGTCGAACTTCACGAGGCCCGCGCCCTCGACATATTTCATGTCGAACTGGGTGACCGGCATGTCGGAGCGCGGATCGCGATAGAGCGGGACGAGCGCGTCGAGCCGCCGGTCGCCGATCACCACACCCGCCGCGTGGGTCGAACTGTGGCGCGGCAGGCCTTCGAGCTTCATAGCAAGGTCGATCAGGCGGCGGACCTGATCGTCATTGTCATATTCGGCCTTGAATTCCGACACGCCGTTGAGCGAGCGTTCGAGCGTCCACGGATCGGTCGGGTGGTTGGGCACCAGCTTGGCGAGCCGATCGACCTGGCCATAGCTCATCTGCAGCACGCGGCCGGTGTCCTTCAGCACCGCGCGCGCCTTCAGCTTACCGAAGGTGATGATCTGCGCGACCTGATCGCGGCCATATTTCGCCTGGACGTAGCGGATCACTTCGCCCCGCCGCGTTTCGCAGAAGTCGATGTCGAAGTCGGGCATCGACACGCGTTCGGGGTTCAGGAAGCGTTCGAACAGAAGCCCCAGCGCGAGCGGATCGAGATCGGTGATCGTAAGCGACCAGGCGACCACGCTGCCCGCGCCCGAACCGCGTCCCGGGCCGACCGGAATGTCGTTGGTCTTCGCCCATTTTATGAAGTCGGCAACGATCAGGAAGTAGCCCGGAAAGCCCATCTTGATGATGATGTCGGTCTCGAACTCGAGCCGCTTGAAATAAGCGTCGCGATCGACCGGGCCGGTCATCTTGGCGAGCCGCTTCTCCAGTCCCTCGCGCGCGTCGTTGCGCAGCGCCTCCGCCTCGGCGTCGCGATCGCCGGCAAGGCTGGGGAGGATCGGCTTACGATAAGGCGCTGCAAAGGCGCAGCGCTGCGCCACGACCAGCGTGTTCTGGAGCGCCTCGGGCACATCCTCGAACAGCCGCGCCATTTCCGCCGCATCCTTCATCCACAGGTGCGGCGAGGATTTGTTGCGATCGGCGCTCTCCACATAGGATGAGCTGGCGATACAGAGCATCGCATCGTGCGCGGCGAAGAAGTCGGGCTCCGCGAAGCTCGTCGGATTGGTCGCGACCAGCGGAATGTCGCGGGCATAGGCCATGTCGATCAGCGGGCCTTCGGCCTTCTCCTCGGCCTCCTGCTCGCGGCGGACGAGTTCGATGTAGAGCCGACCGGGGAACAGCTTTTCCAGCGCATCGGCATAGGCGTTCGCCGCGTCCACCTGTTCCTCGGCGAGCAGGCGCGTCAAAGCCCCCTCTCCACCCGCCGTCAGCGCGATCAGGCCGTCGGTGAGCCCTTCGAGCTTCGACATGGGAACATGCGCATCCTCATGCACAGGCCGATCGAGATGCGCGGCGGAGACGAGCGCGCACAGATTGTCGTAACCCTTGGCGTCCTGCGCGTAGAGCGCGAGCCAGTCGACGATCAGCCGGTCTATCCCCGGCCGCGCGACAGCAAGCATCGTGCCGACGATCGGCTGCACGCCATTGCCCTTGGCCCCGTCGCAAAAAGCCATCGCGCCATAGAGGCCATTGCGATCAGTGATCGCGGCGGCAGGAAAACCGAGCTTCTTCGCCTGCTTCGAAATCGCCTTGGGATCGATCGCGCCTTCCAGCATCGTGAAGGACGAAAAGACGCGCAGCGGGACGAAGGGGTTGAAGGCCATATTCGCAATGTAGGCATCGCGACGCGATTCGACAGCCGTAATGGGACCAGCCGATGACGCGGCTGTGGATAACCTTTCGTCCCAGCCCAAGACTCGTCATTGCGAGAAGCCGCAGGCGAGGAAGCAATCCAGGCCCGCACTCGAGAAGAGGTCGCGAGCCTCTCTCATGCGGGTCTGGATTGCTTCCCTGCGCTCGCAATGACGAGCCTTGGTTGGGGATGACAGCTCTTGTCATGATGATCGGCTAAGCGGACACTTCGTCGTCCCCTCAACCGGAGTCGTCCCACGGCTATCTCACCCCCCACCGGCTTCGATTTCACGTCGGCGGCGACGCGGCCCGGATTGATCTGGGGCCTCGCCTTCGACGACGGCGCGATGCGTCAGGTCGACGATTGTTCGGCGGATGCGGGTACGGGGTTTCGCTGGCTCCACCTCAACCTTGCCAGCCAGCCATCGAAGGACTGGATCGCCGCGCAGGCCGACCTGCCCGCCGATGTCCGCGAACTCCTGCTGTCCCCCGACACCCACCAGCGCGCACTGGTCGATAGCGGGGTGGTCGGTTGCGTGCTGCACGATCTGGAACGCGATTTCGACGATGACGACAGCGTCAATGTCGGTGCGCTCCGCCTCGCCTTCACCGATCGTATGATGATCACCGCGCGGCTGCACCCGCTGCGCTCCGCCGATCTCGTCCGTTCGCGGTTGACGCGCGGCGCGACCGTCGCCGAACCGGCGCAGGCGCTCGATCTGCTGCTCGCCGCGATCGCCGAGGTCGTCGGCGGCATGGCGCGACAGCTGAGCGTCGAGATGCAGCGCGCCGAGGACAAGTTTCTCGCAGGCCACCTGCCCCCGTCCCCCCGTGATCTGATGCTGATCCGCCGGCGCCTCGCCGAACTCCACCGCATGCTCGACGGGATGCATGCGGTGTTCCGTCGGCTCGAGGTCGACGACGAACTGCCGATGACAGTGCTTCCCGCGGTCGAAAAGATATCGCAGCGGTTGCGCGGGCTCGACGGCGACGTGATGGCGATCCAGGGCCAGCTCCGCCTGTTGCGCGACGAACTGGAGGGGCAAGCCGCGCAACGGACCAACCAGAACCTCTACATCCTGTCCATCACGACCGCGCTGATGCTGCCGGCAACGCTCGTCACCGGCATCTTCGGCATGAACACGGGCGGCATGCCCTTGGCACAGGCGGGACATGGCACTCTCGTCGCCACGATGATCGCGCTGGGCGCCGCCGCGGCGACGTTCCTTTTGCTGCGCTGGTCGGGCTTCACGCGCCGCTAAATGCATCACCTGATGATGATCGATCCGATTTGGTGATCGATCCTGTCGATGACACTGTGCACGCAAATCCATTTAGTCGCGAACCCGCCACAGCCTATTCCCATTGAGGGACGAGGAAACAGGAGGGTTCAATGCCAGGGAAGACGATCCATCAGATCCGCTTGATGCTGGGTGTGGCGTGCTGCGCCATCGCGATGCCCGCGATTGCGGCCGAACGGCCCAAGCCCAATACTGCCGCGACCGAGGCCAAGACCGTCGCCGAAAATCCGGTGCCGCCGGTGCCCGAGAAACCGGGCGGCATGACCAACAAGGATTGGTGGCCAACCCGTCTCGATCTCAGCGCGCTGCGCCAGCACGAAACGCAGGCCAACCCCTATGGCGCCGATTTCGACTATGCTCGCGAATTCGCCAGCCTCGATCTCGACGCGGTGAAGGCGGACATCAAGACGGTGCTGCACACGTCGCAGCCGTGGTGGCCTTCGGATTTCGGCAATTACGGCCCCTTCTTCATCCGCATGGCGTGGCATAGCGCGGGCACATACCGCACCGCCGATGGCCGCGGCGGGTCTGACGGCGGCGAGCAGCGCTTCGATCCACTCAACAGCTGGCCGGATAATGTCAGCCTCGACAAGGCCCGCCGCCTGGTGTGGCCGATCAAGCAGAAATATGGGCGCAAGCTCAGCTGGGGCGATCTCATGGTCCTGTCTGGCAATGTCGCGCTGGAGGATATGGGCTTCAGGACGGTGGGCTTCGCCGGTGGCCGCGTCGATGCGTGGCAGCCCGACGTCGTCTATTGGGGCCCGGAAACCAAGATGATGGGCACCGAGCGGTCCAATCCGGACGGCTCGCTCAAGCGCGGCCTCGCCGCTACGACGATGGGCCTGATCTACGTCAATCCCGAAGGACCGAACGCGAACCATGATCCGATCGGCGCCGCCGCCGACATCCGCCGCGCCTTCGGCAACATGGCGATGAGCGATGAAGAGACGCTGGCGCTGATCGCGGGCGGCCACACCTTCGGCAAGGCGCATGGCGCGCACAAGCCCGACGATTGCGTCGGCAAGGAGCCGACCGCGGCAACCACCGAGGAACAGGGCTTCGGCTGGAAGAACAAGTGCGGCAAGGGCAATGCCGAGGACACCGTGACCTCCGGCCTCGAAGGCGCATGGACCTCCGCCCCGACGCGCTTCACCTCGCAGTACATCGACAATCTGCTCAACATCGAATGGGTGAAGACCAAGAGCCCGGCAGGCGCGACCCAGTGGACCCCCAAGGATCCGAGCAAGGCGCCCAAGGTTCCCGACGCGCATATCAAGGGCAAGTTCAACGCCCCGATCATGTTCACGACCGACATCGCGCTGAAGGAGGATCCCGCCTTCCGCAAGGTGATGGAGAACTGGCAGAAGAACCCGCAACTGTTCGCGCAGGCCTTTGCGCGGGCATGGTTCAAACTAACGCACCGCGATCTCGGCCCGCAGGCCCGCTATCTGGGCAAGGACGTGCCGAGCGAGACCTATTCGTGGCAGGATCCGCTGCCCAAGGCGACGCTCGCGCCGCTCGACGATGCGGGCCAGGCCAAGGCCAAGGCTGCGGTCCTCGCATCGGGCATTCCCAATGCGGATCTGATCCGCGCCGCCTGGGCATCGGCATCGACCTTCCGCGGCACCGACATGCGCGGCGGGGCGAATGGCGCGCGCCTGCGGCTCGATCCGCAGCGTAGCTGGGCGGTCAACGATCCGGCCGACCTCGCCAAGACCCTGAAGAAACTCGACGCTGTCCAGAAGGATCTGGCGAAGGGCGGGACGCAGGTGTCGATGGCCGACCTGATCGTGCTGGGCGGTAACGCCGCGATCGAACAGGCCGCCGAGCGTGGCGGGATGAAGGCCAGCGTGCCGTTCACGCCGGGCCGCGTCGATGCGTTGCAGACGCAAACCGACGTCGCGTCCTTCGCCTTTCTCGAGCCCAAGGCCGATGGCTTCCGCAACTATTATAGCGCGAAGGCCGAACTCAGTCCGGCGGACGCTCTGGTCGACAAGGCCGATGCGCTCGACCTGACGGTGCCCGAGATGACCGTGCTGGTCGGCGGCCTGCGCGCGCTCGATGCCAATAGCGGCGGTTCGCAGAACGGTGTGCTGACCGCGCGTCCGGGGACGCTGACGAACGACTTCTTCGTCAACCTGCTGTCGATGGACAATGTCTGGTCGAAATCGGCGACCGCCGGCCTCTATGACGGCAAGGACCGCGCGAGCGGGGCGGCGAAGTGGAAGGCCACCCCGGTCGACCTAATCTTCGGCTCGAACTCCGAACTGCGCGCGGTGGCGGAGGTTTACGCCTCCGACGACAGCAAGCAGAAGTTCGTCGACGATTTCGTCGCGGCCTGGGCCAAGGTGATGAACGCCGATCGCTTCAAGGACTGACGAACACGGAAGGCGGCGCCGTCAGGGCGCCGCCTTTTCCGGCAACGGGAACAGCCCGACGAACCACTCCGCCACCTGCTCGCTCCCCTCGACCCCGATCAGATCGATCGGCGCGCCGCCATAGACGACCGCTGCGATCATCGGCGGCGGCGCGGTGAACACCACGTCCGCCCCCGCCAGATCGCCCCGTCGCGCGGCGAAACCGCCGGGCCCGACGCTCGCGATATAATCCTCGCCATTCAGCCGGAAGCCCACTGTTGCGGCGATCACGCCGACACGCTTCATGTCGATCATCGTCCCGAACGAGAGCAGCAGCGACGCCGCGCTCAGCGGCTTAGACGGATCGTGCCCCGGCGAACGCGCCGCCCAGCGGCCGAGGATTTCGAGGATCGGCTTCGCCTCATACCCCCAGTCGGTCAGTTCATAGACCTGCGCATTGATGGGCGGCGGCAGCTTGCGCTTCGTCACCACGCCCGACGCCTCCAGCCCCTCCAGCCTCTGCGTCAGCACGTTGGCGCTGATGCCCGGAAGTCCGGTTCGCAGGTCGGAAAAGCGGCGCGGGCCGAACATCAGTTCGCGTACCACCAGCAAGGCCCAGCGATCGCCCACCAGATCGAGCCCGTGCGCGGCCCCGCAGGCATCGTCATAAGAACGCTTCGTCGAGTCGGTTACTTTTTCTAACTTCATAGTTGCTAAATATAACTACAGTGCGCTACCCAATCAACCATCGAGTCGAAAGGAGACGGAAAATGGCCCAGATGATCTTCGTGAACCTGCCCGTGACCGACCTCGCCCGGTCGATCGCCTTCTACGAGGCGGTCGGCTTCACGGCGGACCAGCAATTCCGCGACGATCGCGCGCAGATGATGACGCTGAGCGAGACCATCCATGTGATGATCATGACGCACGACCGCTTCGCCGATTTCACGCCCAAGGCGATCCCCGACGCGAAGAAGAGCGCACAGGTTTTGATCTGCACCAGCGCCGACAGCCGCGACGATGTCGACGCGATCATCGGCCGCGCGGCGGCGGCGGGCGCAAAGCTCGATCCCACGCCGCAGCAGGACATGGGCGGCTTCATGTACGGCCGCAGCTACGAAGATCCCGATGGCCACATCTTCGAGGTCATGTGGATGGACGTCGCCGCCGCCACCGCCGCATTCGAGGCGCAGCCCGCCTGATCCCGATCCGAGGAGACCGACGATGAGCAAGATGATCTTCGTCAACCTGCCGGTGGCCGATCTCGCCCGATCGATCGCGTTCTACGAAGCGGTCGGCTTCGTGCGCGACGATCGCTTCTGCGACGGCACCGCGCAGATGATGACGTGGAGCGGGAATATCCACATCATGCTGCTGACCCACGAAAAGTTCGCCAGCTTCACGCCCAAGGCGATTGTCGATGCTCAGGCGAGCGCCCAAGCCTTCTTCGCGCTGAGCGTCGACAGCCGCGCCGAAGTCGATGCGATCGTCGAGCGCGCGGTCGCCGCCGGCGGCACCGCCGATCCGAGTCCCGTGGATGAAATGGGGTTCATGTATGGTCGCGGCTACGAGGATCCCGACGGGCATATGACGGGTATCAACTGGATGGACATGGCGGCCATGACGGCCGCGATGCAGCCCGAGCCGGCCTGAAACATTCGAGGATTGAGGACGGATATAAGGAGACGGACGATGATCTATGTCGATGGTTTCGTAGTCGCCGTGCCTGCGGGCAACCGGGAGGCCTATCGCGCAATGGCCGAAAAGGCGGTCGCGGTGTTCAAGGATCATGGCGCGACCCGCGTCGTCGAATGCTGGGGCGATGACGTGCCCGACGGCAAGGTCACCGACTTCCGGGGTGCGGTGAAGGCCGAGGAAGGCGAGATCGTCGTCTTCTCCTGGGTCGAATATCCTTCGAAGGAAATCCGCGACGCCGCCCAGCCCAAGATCATGGCCGACGAACGGATGAAGACCCCGCCCGGCGATATGCCCTTCGACGGCAAGCGCATGATCTATGGCGGCTTCCAGACGATCGTGGATGCCTGATCGCCCCCGCGGATTGGAGAATGACGATGAAAGTCCTGATTTTCGTGAAGGCGACCACCGACAGCGAGGCAGGTGCGATGCCCGATCCGGGCATGTTCGAGGCGATGGGCAAATATAACCAGGAGCTGATCGACGCCGGGATCATGAAGGATGGCGACGGCCTGAAACCCACGTCGGCGGGCAAGCGCGTCCGCTTCGACGGCACGAACCGCACCGTGATCGACGGCCCCTTCGACGTCCCCAACAACCAGGTCGCGGGCTATTGGATCTGGGACGTCAAGGACATGGCCGAGGCGGTAACCTGGGTGAAACGCTGCCCCAATCCGATGCCCGGCCCCAGCGAGATCGAGATCCGCCCGACCTACACAGAGGCTGACCTGATCGACTTCCTGCCGCCCGAGGTGGTGGCACAGGAAGCCGAGATGCGGGCGAAGCTGGAAGGGTAACTTCCAGATCCTCCCCCGGCGGGGGAGGTGGCAGTCCGCAGGACTGACGGAGGGGTATTGGCCGGCAGCGATACCCTTGTGGCGAGCTACCCCTCCACCGTCTTCGACGGTCCCCCTCCCCCTCCGGGGGAGGAGTTCAGCCGCCCTCGTGCATCACCAGCCCGTCGATCGGCTCACGTGCCGGACCCGCAATATGGCCCCCGTCGACGAGCAGTTCGGAGCCCGTGCAAAAGCTGCTGTCGTCCGATGCGAAGAAGGCGGCTGCCGCCGCGACTTCCTCCGGCTTGCCCATGCGGCGGATCGGTTGGTGCGCGAGTGACTTTTCAACGCGCGCGAGAGTCGCGGCCCCGCTCTGGAGCACCAGCGGCGTGCCGATCATGCCCGGATGGATCGAATTGACGCGAATTCCGAAGCGGCCGAGTTCGAGCGCCGCGGACTTGGTCAGCCCCGTCACCGCGAACTTTGCCGCGCAATAACTCGCGACACCGGGAACGCCGACCAGCCCGTCCATCGACGAGATGTTGACGATCGATCCGCCCCCGCGTGCCTTCATCGCAGGGATGACCGCCTTGATCCCAGCCCAAGTACCGGTGAGGTTCAGGTCGACGACGTGCCGGTGAAACTCTTCGGTCTCGTCTATCAGATTGCCGATCCCCGGCGCGCCGCCCGCATTATTAACGAGGATGTCGACCCCGCCGAAGCGATCGACCGTCGCTTGGACCAGCATCGCCCAGTCGGCAGAGCTCTTCACGTCCGCGCGCACGAAGATCGCCCCACCGCCCAGCTCCGCCGCCAGCGCCTCTCCATCGGCGACCAGGATGTCCGAAATCGCGACGTGCGCGCCTTCGTCCACGAAGCGTCTCGCGATCGCCCCGCCGATCCCGCGTGCGCCGCCAGTGACGATCGCCACCCGTCCGTTCAGTCGGTTCATTCACCCTCTCCTCGTTCTTTCGGAAAGGGCTAACTCAATCGAGCGCCGACACCAACAGGTGTCAGGTCGTCGGTGCGGTGGGGAAACAGCTTTCGGCGCGCAAGGTCGACAGCGCACTGGGCAGCAACTTGGTCGTGGCGCCCTGATAGCTCGTCACGATGGCGACCTTCGTCATGTTCGCCATCGACTGACAAGTCGTCCCCGTCGTCAGCGTCACGGCCGACGTCGCGAGCGGCACGCCGAAGCCGGTCGCCCGTGACACCGCATAGCTTTTCACGTTCGCGCTTGAATTGCAGTCGGTGGTGCCGAGCCCCGCGCACCGCGCTGATGCGGTCGCGACCTGCTGGAGCGTCTGGAACGTCCACGCCGCGCGCGCGCCATCGATGATCAGGAACATGAACATCAGGAAGACGGGTGCGACGAGCGCGAACTCGACCGCCGTCACGCCGCGCGCATCGGACGCGAGCCGCTTCATTGCAGCCTCACGATCGATCGGCTGGTCTGCGTCATCGCGCCGCCCAGCTTCGCGATCGGCACGACGACGCTCGACGAGGTAGCGACCGCCTTGATGACCATATAATAGCCCGGCAGGCTGCCATCGAGGCAGAGCGAGGCGATCGGATTGGTGAAGGTCGGATCGCCGCTGGTGCCGCCGACGCACTTGCTGGTCCGCCCGCTGTTCACGCAGGCAGCACCATTGCAGGTCACGGTGACGGTGGGCGCGGTCGACAGCTGCGATGCGGCCGCGACGAAGGTGCCGATCGCATTGGCATCAACGCTGCTACGCTGGTTGAACGCGGCCACCCCGCCCTGCTCCACCGCAGAATCGAGCCGCAGCCGATGCTGATACCAGATGCCGATATCGAGCGCACCGGAGATCACGGTGAAGAACAGGACCGAGATCAGCCCGAACTCGATCGTGGCGACACCCCGCTCCTCGCGGCGCAATCGGGCGAACCATGCGATCACTTGTAGAGCGCCACGCTGTCGGAGGAGCCCGAGCTGCCGGCTATGCCGGTGCAACTGCTGGCGACGGCAGTGCCGCCGTTCAGCGACAGCGTGTTGACGATCATCATCAGGCACGCGCCCGAACTGCTCGCCATCGATGCACCGCCATCGAGCAGGATGTCCGACTTGGGGGCGTAGAGCAGCCCGGCATATTTGTTCTGAGATCCGCCGCCCAGCTTGGTCGCCGCGCTGCTTTTCGTCGCGATCAGGATGTTGGGGACGCCATAGCTTGCGCCAGCGCCCGGCGCGTCGAGCTCCATCGAGGTGCCGCCCGACAGGGTGAAGGTGCCGCCCAGCCCGAAGCTGACGTCCACGCCGGTCATCGTGCCACCGGTATTGTTGGTGAAGCTGCCCTTGATCACATAGGTGCCCGATCCGAAGGTCGAACTGCCGTTCAGATTCAGGTCGCCCGCGATCGTGTGGCTCATGGCCTTGGGGAAAATGATCGTGCTGCCGCCCGAGGTGATGATGCTGCCATTCGCGCTGAAATTGCCAGCAGCGGCGCTGGGAGCGGCGCAATTGGCGGTGAAGCAGACGAAGCTGCCGCCACCGATCGAGATTGCGGTGCCGCTATTGTGCCCGATCGTCACGGTATCACCTGCCGCGATGCCGACGCGCAGATAGCTGCCGCCATCCAGGCTGATTCCGTTGGTAACGTTGAAGCTGCCGCTGCCGATGTTGAGCGAGCGCCCGCCCGTGATCGATAGCGTGCCGAAGCTGTGCGTGCCGTTGCCCAGCGTGATCGTGCTGCCGCTGTTGAAGCCGAAAACCCCCCCGACGATGAAATTGCCGTTGCCCACGGTCATCGCGTTGCCGCTCATGTCGATCGAGTCCGCACGGACGTTGGCACCGTCGGCGACGGTCAGTTCGCAGCCGCCTTTGATGGTCAGTTTGCCGACGGTGTAATTGCCCGCCGGGATTACATATTTGCAGTTATTATCAGCGGTTTGATAGGCATATATGCCACCGTCACTGCGCGGCCGATAATCGAGCGTCACGTCCCCCGCGCCGGTATTGGCATAGGTCGTCGGCGCGACCAGCGTCGTGGTGCAGACGGTGTTGCCGTCGCCATAGTCGCTGTCCGACGTGCCGGTCAGCTTGTTGACCTTGCACAACAGGCCTTTCAGCGCGCTGTCGTCCTTCATCCAATCGGACGCAGCGTTGCTCTTGTTCTGGTTGACGTCATTCGCCTTGGGCGCGGTCGTGATGCCGGCGCCGGGATCGTCGACCTTCTTGCCGGCGTTGATCTGCTTGGCGGTGATCTTCACGCCCCACGGTACGTTGACGCCCGAATTGGTGTTAATCGCGCAACTGGGCGAATTGATGTTGGGACCACCTGTGGTGTTGATCCCATATTGACCGGCATTGGACAAAGCGGAGATGCAGGGCGGCGCTGTCGTCGTCGTGGCGCTCACCGTCGCCATGCCCACACTGGTCACGTCATAGCTGAGCGCCGAGGTCATCACCCGCGCAAGCGCGAGCGGGACGGCCGTGGTAACGGTGACCGAGACGAGCTTCTTCGACGTCGTGGGATCGGTGACGAGATCGACCGTGGCGGCATTCGCCGCGACACCCTGCGCCGCAACCACCGCCTTGGCGGTCGCGCGCATCTCGGTCTCGCTCTTGTTGACGTTGTAGGCGAGCGCTCCGGCAAGTGCGGCCATGTCGGACACACGCTGGTTACGCACCTTCTGCGCATAGCCCTGGCTCGCCTCCACAGCGAAGGCGCCCATGCCGACGAGCACGGACAGCGACAGCGCACCCATCAACGCGACCGCACCCCGCGTATTGCGGCGCAATCGCGTCAAAAGCGCAAACGTATGAGTCGCGATGGCGATCATACAAATTCGACTAATGGCGAAGGGTTAAGGAAGCCCTTGGCGGGATTGGTTAACGGATCAGTTCAAATGCCCATCATGCAGGCGCACGACGCGATCCATCTTCTGCGCCAGCCGCTCATTGTGAGTCGCAACCAAAGCCGCACTCCCTTCCCCGCGCACGAGGCGCAGGAACTCGCCCAGGACGACATCCGCCGTACCTTCATCGAGGTTGCCGGTCGGCTCGTCCGCCAGCACCAGAGCGGGGCGGTTGGCGAGCGCGCGGGCGACGGCGACACGCTGCTGCTCGCCACCCGAAAGCTGGCTCGGCCGGTGGGTGAGGCGATGGCCGAGGCCGAGCGCGCCCAGCAATCCTTCCGCACGCTTGTGCGCCGCGTCGGTCTCCGCTCCGTGGATGAGCTGGGGCAGCACGACATTCTCCACCGCCGAGAAATCGGGGAGGAGATGGTGGAACTGATAGACGAAGCCCAGCGCGTCGCGGCGGATGCGCGTGCGCCCCGCATTGTCGACCTGCGCCGCTTCCTCGCCCGCGATGCGGATCGATCCTTCAAATCCCCCTTCCAGCAGACCGACCGCCTGCAGCAAGGTCGACTTGCCCGATCCGCTGGGGCCGAGAAGCGCCACGATCTCGCCCGGACCGACATGGAGATCTACTCCGCGCAGCACGTCGATCCGCGCTCCGCCCTGGACGAAGCTGCGGCGCAGGCCGGTGACAGCCAGAACATCACTCATAACGCAACACCTGAACCGGATCGGTGCTCGCGGCCTTCCACGCCGGGTAGAGCGTCGCGAGGAAACTGAAACCCAGCGACATGACGACGATCGTCGTCACTTCGACCGGGTCGGTCTTGGCGGGAAGTTCGGTCAGGAAACGGATCGACGGATCCCATAGATTCTGGCCGGTCACGAGTTGAACGAAGTTCACCACCGCCTGCCGATAGAACAGGAACACCGCGCCCAGCACGATGCCCGCCGCGGTGCCCAGCGTGCCGATCGTCGTGCCCACGATCATGAACACCCGCATCAGCGCCCCGCGCGACGCGCCCATCGTCCGCAGGATCGCGATGTCGCGTGTCTTGGCGCGCACCAGCATGATCAGCGACGACAGGATGTTGAACACCGCGACGAGGATGATCAGCGAGAGGACAACGAACATCGCCACCCGCTCGACCGCCAGCGCCTCGAACAAAGACGCGTTCATGTCGCGCCAGTCGGATATCTGCCCGATCATCGCGATCCTGGGCTTGAGCGGCGCGAGGATTTCACCGACCCGATCGGGATCGGTGGTTTGCACCTCTACCATGCCGACCGCGTCGCCGAGCATCAGCAGGGTCTGCGCCTCGGCCATCGGCATCACCACGAACGCCTTGTCATAATCGTAGACGCCGACCTCGAAGATCGCTGCCACCTGATAGGAGACAATGCGCGGCACCGTACCGAACGGGGTCGACTGCCCGTCCGGGCTGATCAGGCTGATCTGGCTGCCGACCTCTGCGCCGAGTTGCTCCGCGAGCCGCGCGCCGATCGCGACGCGGCCTTCGCCCTTCGTGACCGCATCGAGCGAACCGGCGATGACCTTGCCCCGCAGCACCGGATTGGTGCGGATATCCTCGGTCGTCAGCCCGCGCACCAGCACGCCTTCGACGCGGCCGGCGAAGCTCGCCATCAGCGGCTGTTCGATCAGCGGGGTTGCCGACGTGACCCCGGGCAGCGCCTTCGCCTCCGCCGCGACACGCCGCCAATCGGGCAACTTATTGTCATATCCTTGGATCACCGCATGGCCGTTCAGGCCCACGATCTTGTCGAACAGTTCGGCGCGGAAGCCGTTCATCACGCTCATCACGATGATAAGCGCGGCGACGCCCAGCGCGACTGCCGCTAGGCTGATCGACGCCACGAGCACGATGAACGCCTCCCCCCTGCCGGGCAGGAGGTAGCGCTTCGCGATCATCCGCTCGTAGCGGGAGAGGCCGATCACCGTGCCAAAACCGAAACGTCACCCCCGCGAAGGCGGGGGCCTATCCAAAGCCTTCTCGCGGAGAGAGACTGGATGGATCCCCGCATTCGCGGGGACGACGAGTGGTTGATCAACCCACGATCCTCGCGATCGCGTCGTCGACCGAAAGCTCGACCTTCTCGCCGGTCGCGCGGCGCTTGAGTTCGACGACACCCTTGTCGAGCCCCTTCGGACCGACGACGAGCTGCCACGGCAGGCCGATGACATCCATCGTCGCAAACTTCGCGCCGCCGCGTTCGTCGCGATCGTCATAGAGCGTCTCGACGCCCGCTGCCTGCAGCTTGGCATAGATGTCGTCGCTGGCCGCGGCGCAACGCGCATCGTCGGCCCGCATGTTGATCAGGCCAACCGCATAAGGCGCAACCGAATCTGGCCAGATGATGCCCGCATCGTCATGGCTCGCCTCAATGATCGCGCCCATCAGACGCGACACACCGATGCCGTAGCTGCCCATGTGCGGGATAACCTCGGTCCCATCGGTGCCCTGCACCTTCAGGCCCATCGGCGCCGAATATTTGGTGCCGAAGTAGAAGATGTGGCCGACTTCGATCCCGCGCGACGTCTTGAGCGCATCGCCCGCCGCCGCCTCGCGCGCCTCGTCGCGTTTCTCGTCGGTCGCCGAATAATCGGTGGTCAAGCCCGACACGAACGCCTGCAGTGCCTCCCGGTCATCGGCATCGACCTCGAGCGCACGGTCCTGCTCCCAATTGGTGTGGTAGAAGACCTCGCTCTCGCCGGTGGGGGCAAGGACGATGAACTCGTGCGAAAGGTCGCCGCCGATCGGGCCGGTATCGGCCTGCATCGGGATCGCGCGCAGACCCATGCGCTTGTAGGTACGCAGATAGGCGAGGAACATGCGGTTATAGCTGTGGCGCGCGCCCGCCTCGTCCATGTCGAAGCTGTAGGCGTCTTTCATCAGGAATTCGCGCCCGCGCATCACGCCGAAGCGGGGGCGGACCTCGTCCCGGAACTTCCACTGGATATGATAGAGCGTACGCGGAAGATCGCGGTAGCTGCGCGCCGAATCGCGGAAGATCGCGGTGATCATCTCCTCATTGGTGGGGCCGTAGAGGATTTCGCGATCGTGCCGGTCCTTGATGCGCAGCATTTCGGGGCCATAGGCATCGTAACGGCCCGACTGGCGCCACAGATCGGCCGACTGCAGCGTCGGCATCAGCAATTCGACCGCGCCGGCCCGGTCCTGCTCCTCGCGCACGATCTGCTCGATCTTGCGCAATACCCGGTGGCCCAGCGGCAGCCAGGCGTAGATGCCGGCGGCAGTCTGGCGGATCATCCCCGCGCGCAGCATCAGCTTGTGGCTGACGATCTGGGCGTCGGCGGGGGACTCCTTGGTCACGGGCAGGAAATGGCGGGATAGGCGCATGGGTAGAGACGTCTTTCGATAAGGATGGGGGCTGTCTATGCCGCGCGAAGCGCCGGAGCAACCGCAACCGGCGGCGAAACGTCTGTTGCGCAGAAAACACACCGCGCGGCTTTCGTATGCTGCGCCCTTGAAATGCAATGACAAGAACCGGCCATGCGGGTAGGCACCTTTTCACGGACAAAGGCACGGAAAACGGCCAGGTTCGGGGAGAAAAGGCTCCGCGCGTCATTAGGGGCGACGCCGCGTAGAGCCCGCTCAAGGGGGCTGACGAGTAATCGTCACCGGCGCCGGGATCGAAAGGTCCCGGCGCTTTCCGTTTTGGGGCTTTGCGGCTGAACGCAAGCTATACGAGGTGGACCTCGCATCTTTCCGCAGAACCCATGCGTTTCCTTCCCCGAAGGAGATACGACATGGCCACCCAGCCCCCGCCCGCCCGCGAAGTTCCGATCGATACCCCGGTCGACATCCCGGTGCCCTCGCCCGTCGATCCCGATCCGGGCGCGCCGACCGATCCGGTGGATATTCCGACGGTTCCCTAAGGACCGCTCCCAACTACAACTCGTCATTGCGAGCGTAGCGAAGCAATCCAGGCCCGAACTGGCGAGGTTAGCGACGATCTCTAGTGTGGGCCTGGATTGCTTCGTCGCCTTCGGCTCCTCGCAATGACGAGGATAGGGTGACGAAGTAGCTGATTCTAAGCCGCAACCGTCGCCGCATCATAAGCGAGCGGCAGGCGGAGCTGAGCCTTGAAGCCTTCGGGCGAGCGCATAAGGTGAACATCGCCGCCATGCGCGCGGGCGATCGAACGGCATACGGCCAGTCCCAGGCCGTTGCCGCGCTTGTCGATCGAACGCGCGTTGGCGGCGCGGTAGAAGGGCTCGAACGCGCGCTCCAGATCCTCCTCCGGCACGCCGGGTCCTTCGTCGATGATCTCCGCTACCGCATCCCCCTGATCGATCGAAAGACGCAGCCGCGCGCGATCGCCATATTTCACGGCGTTCTCGACAAGGTTGGCAAACAGTCGCCGCATCCCCAGCACGTCCACCTCGACAGGTGCCGCCGTCAGCCGCTCGACCCGCACGTCTCCACCGATCATCGCGGCATCCGCGACGACATCCTCGACGATCGCGCCGAGATCGAGCCGCTCGCGCACACCGGGCGCCGATGCGTCGCGGATGAAGGCGAGGACGGAGGTGATCATCATCTCCATTTCCTCGACCTCCTCGATCATGCCCGCGCGCACGGCATCGTCATCGACCTCTTCAATGCGGAAGCGCAGGCGGGTCAGCGGGGTGCGCAGATCGTGGCTGATCGCGCCGATCATCGCCGTGCGATCGCCGACAAAGCTCTTCACCCGGCTCTGCATCACGTTGAAGGCATTGGCGGCGCGGCCGATCTCGGCCGGGCCATCCAGCGGGATGACAGCGGCGGTCGGATCGCGACCCAGCGCCTCGGCCGCGTCGGCAAAGCCGCGCAAAGGCTTCACGATCCGGCGCGAGAAAAGCCAGGCAAGCGGCGCGACCGTCGCAAAGGCGATGATGAACCACAACAGCACGCGCCGCTGCCAGCTGTTCGGGAAAGGCTCGGCCGCTGGCTGTACGACCGACCAGCGCCCGTCGGGCAGCCGCAGCGCAGCTACGAAATCACCCTCCACGAACGGCGCCGGCGCAAGGCCGAACAGCCCACGCTCACGCGGCAGGAGCGGTATCGCCGGCTCAAGGAAGTCGCCCTCGGGGGTCGAGACGACCGCGGTGCCCTCTAGCGGGTTTTTCGGCGCAGCGGCGGCAAACGGGATTTCTTCGAGCAAGGCCTGCGGGGTCGGCGCGGGTGCCGCCACGGGCGCCCGACGCTCCGGCACCACCGCATCGCGCGGCGCTTCCAGCATCGGTGTCACCGGGATGCGCGATGCCTCGGTCTCGATCGCCGGGATGGCGGAGCGCAGCTGAGATGGCGACGGCGCGAAGGGCAATCCCCCCAACATCGGCCGGCGTTCAAAGAGCCCCCCGCCACCGATGCGCTCGCGCAATGCCGCGCCAATTGGGGGAATGGCGGTGCCGCTCTCGGTGCTACCACGCAGGATCGGCGGAACGGCCTCACCCCGATCACCACCGATCCAGATGCCGTCGCGGCCCTGCAGCGGTGTGGGGTCGATCGTGATGAGCTGTCCGGCACCGCGTATGTCGGGCGGGCGCACCACTGGCCCGGCGGTCGAGGGATCCGAACTGTCGCGCCGCTCATCGATCCGACGGCGGACGCCGGGTGGCAGCATTTCCCGATTGGGCGCGCCGATGCGCGGCCGGATCTGGCCATCGGGCGTGCGGGGCAGAATAGGCCCCACGCGGTCGACAGGCGGCATGGAGGCCTGAGCGAGAACGAACATTGACCCTGAAGCTGCTGGCGCGGTCCAGCTTACGGGCGCGGCCCCGCTGACCGGCCCGTCATTTGACATGGCCAGCTTGCGGCCCGCCACCGTGCCGGCGAAAGGCAAGGGCGTGTAGAAGCTGAGCCGAACATCGTCGGACCCAACCTTGAGCAGCGTCGCGAGTTCGGTGCGCGATCGTTCGGACACGAGCCAGCCGCGCCCGCCGAGATCGGGCGGCCCCGGCTGTATGATATGCTGCAGATTGCCATTCCGGCTCTCCTCCGCCTCTCGCAGTGCCGCGGCGACGGTGCGCAGATCATATTGGGGCGTCGGCGCGGGCGGCAGCAGCAAGGTCAGCAACAACGTCACGAGCTGCGCGATCACCAGCCCGCCGACGAGCAGGATCAGAATCTGTACCATCAGCGTAGGGCCGCGCAGGCGCTGAAAGAAGAACGGCATCATCGGGCGCGAAGATGCCACGTCGGGACGCACGCCGACAGAGGTCGTCTGCGGCGGCTCATCGCCTGATCTCACGGCCCCCGGAAATCCCATCATCCTGTCCTTGCACGCGCGCGTAAGGGGTCGGCCCGCAATGACGCGACAGAGGGTCGCACGCTCCATCGCGTCATTGCGGGCGCTACGGCGATCGGGCGCCCGGGTCCGTCACAGGGGCGGAACGGACGGGGCATGTCGATCACCGACAGCTCGTCTGTCCGCCGCCCATGTTGCAGCCAGATTTCGACATTGTATCGTGGATGGATCACCGCCTGAAAAACGCCCGCGACAAGGGGCTGGCAAAGCAGGCCGATGAACGCCATTGCTACCTTCATGGATCTCGATACCCGCATCCTCATCGTCGACGACGATCCGGGCATCCGCACCCTCATGTCCTCCTTTCTGGAAAAGCACGGCTTCCGCGCCGACACGGCCGCCGATCCGATAGAGATGCGCGAGCGGCTGGCGGCGTATCGATACGACCTGATCGTGCTCGACGTGATGATGCCGCGCGAGGATGGGCTGTCCGCCCTGCGCGGTCTGCAGCGTGAGGAAGGACCGCCGGTGATCATGCTCTCGGCGGTCGGCACCGACGTCGATCGGATCGTCGGGCTGGAAATGGGCGCCGAAGACTATCTCGCCAAACCCTGCAACCCGCGCGAATTGCTGGCGCGCATCCGCACCGTGCTGCGCCGCGTTCGTGCCGAACCGCAGGCTGCGGGCAAGGCCAGGGACGCGGTCAAGGAGCCGGGTTATCGCTTTGCGGGCTGGCGCATGGATGTCGAAGCGCACGCGCTCTACAATCCCGCCGATCGCCCGGTGATCCTGTCGGACGGCGAATATCGGCTGCTGCGCGCCTTCGTGGAGCATCCGCGCCGCGTGCTGACGCGCGACCAGCTGCTCGATTATGCGCGGGGTTCGGACAGCGAACTCTACGACCGCGCGATCGACGTGCAGATCAGCCGCCTGCGCCGCAAGCTGGGCAACGAGGGCGGCACCGAACTGATCCGCACGGTGCGCAACGAGGGTTATATGTTCGCACCGGTGGTGGAGAGGTAACCTCTCCACGAACACTCGTCGTTGCGAGCACAGCGAAGCAATCCAGGCCCACGCCAGAGAGGCTCGCGAGTCTCTCGAATGCGGGCCTGGATTGCTTCGTCGCCTTCGGCTCCTCGCAATGACGAGGAGAGCCAGGCTTACCCCTCGATCGGGGTGAGCAGCTGGATCGAGACCTTCACCGGGTCCATAGCGGGCGAAATGTACATCGTCCCGGCTTCCATCGCCTTGCCGAGGCTGGCGAAGGCCGCCATCGGGTCGTCAGTCTCCATCTCATAGATGGCGGCATAGGTGCCGGCGGGCTGATCGCCCATAAGGTGGGTGACGGTATAACGCTTGGCGGCGGTGTAGCCGTCCATCGCGATCACATCGCCCAGATGCTGCTTGTCATACCAGTTGTTATATTCGTCTTCCTTGCCCGCAACCGGATTGCTGACAACCAGCAGCTGATATTTCGCCATGTCCCGCTTCCTCTCCTTTTGGTTCGCGGAATGCTAGGCCGATCTGCGTTACGACAGCAAGGCAGTGCTTTCGTTCGAAACCGCCATCGCTATCATCATCCCCGCAAAACAGATGAGGAGAGATGACCATGAGCGAACCGCGCATACCGTACCCGCAAGACGACGCCGACCCCGCCGCGCTGAACATTGAACGGATGTTCGGCCATATCGCCGACGATCTTCGCCCCGGCTTCTCCGCGCTGGCGGGTGCCGTGATGCGCACAACGTCGCTCGATCCGCTGCTGCGGGAAATTGCGATCCTGCGCGTCGGCCATCTCAGCAATTGCGCCTATGAGCAGTTCCAGCACCAGACCTTCGCCCGCTACCTCGGCATGGAAGATGACAAGATAGCGGCGATCAAAACGACGCCTGACAATCCGATCTTCGATGCGAAGGAACGGGCGATCATGCGCTTCGTCGACGAAATCGTGCGCGATGTGCGGCCGAGCGACGCGGCACTGGCGGACATGCGCGCACATTTCGGGATCGAGGGCACCTTCACCACCCTTATAGCGGCGTGCCAATATATGACTGTGTCGCGCATTCTGGAGACGACCGGGGTTCCGATCGAGGCCAGCGACAGCATCGGTCTGGGCCGGCTCAAGAATTCGCAGGCGACTGCGCAATAAGGAGCGAGGGCGCCGGACCAGGCCCGGCGCCCTCCCCGGATCAGACGATCTCGAACAAGGCAGCGGCACCCATGCCGCCGGCGATGCACATCGACGCGACGACGTATTTCACGCCGCGACGCTTGCCTTCGATCAGCGCGTGGCCCGCGATGCGGCTGCCGGTCATGCCGAAGGGGTGGCCCATCGAGATGCCGCCGCCGTCGACATTGTAGATCGACGGATCGATGCCCAGCTTGTCACGGCAATAGACGACCTGGCTGCCGAACGCCTCGTTCAGCTCCCACAGGCCGACGTCGGAAATCTTGAGACCCGCACGGTCGAGCAGCTTGGGGATCGCGAAGACCGGGCCGATGCCCATTTCCTCCGGCCCGCAACCATAGGCCTGGAAACCGCGATAGACGCCCAGGATCGGATGACCGCCCTTTTCGGCGGCCGCGCGGCTCATCAGCACCTGTGCCGATGCGCCGTCCGACAACTGGCTCGAATTGCCGGCGGTGATGAACTTGCCTTCCTGGATCAGCATGCCGTCCTTCCAGACGGGCTTGAGCTTGGCGAGACCTTCGAGCGTGGTGTCCCCGCGCACACCCTCGTCGCGGTCGAGCGTCACCTGCTCGGTGCCCGAGACGCTGCCGTCCTTCTCGACGATGTTCTTGGTGACGGTGATCGGCACGATCTCGTCGGCGAAGCGGCCCTCGGCCTGCGCGGCTGCGGCGCGGCGGTGGCTCTCGGCCGAATATTCGTCCTGCACTTCACGGCTGATATTATAACGTTCGGCGACGACCTCGGCGGTCTCGAGCATCGCCATATAGGCCAGCGCATTGCCGGCCTTCACGCTGTCCGATTCCCGGCGATAGGTTGGCGCATGCTTGTTCATCGTCAGCGAGATCGATTCCATGCCGCCTGCAATCGCGACGTCGATGTCGCCCGAGACGATCGAACGCGCGGCCATAGCGATCGCGGTCAGGCCCGAACCGCACTTGCGATCCATCGTGAAGCCTGGAACCGAGATCGGCAGGCCGGAGGAGAAGACGACCATACGGCCCTGATTATAGCCCTGATTGCCATATTGGCTGGCGACACCCCAGAAGACATCGTCGGCGCTGGCGGGATCGATTCCCGCGCGCTCCACGGCGGCGCGGATGACGTGGGCGCTGAGCGCGGGCGCCTCGGTATCGTTGAACGCACCCTTATAGGCCCGGCCGATCCCGGTCCGTGCCGTCGAGACAATCACCGCTTCCGTCATCATCGTTCCCCGCTCTATTCAGTAATCTCTATTTGGTAAGCTCGGCCATCATAGGCAAGAGCCACCGCCTTCGCTTGACGCAATCTGGGTTTCACCTAATGCTCGGAAGCATGGAAGCAGCCCCCAATGAGGACTTGACGCCCGCAGGCGCCCGTGCACGCGGCATGAACGAGCGGCGCCAGCGGCTGGTCCGCGCGGCCAAGGAACTGATCAACGAACGCGAGAATGGCGAATTCTCGATGCCCGAACTCGCAGCACGTGCGGGGTTGAGCCTTGCCACGCCGTACAATCTGTTCGGATCGAAGGCCGCGATCCTCGAAGCGGTGTTCCAGCGCGAGATCGAGCATTTCCATGCGGTTTACGCCACGATCGCCCCTGCCCCGCCGGTCGATCGCGTGCTCGCGGTCATCGAGCATCTGCTGCAGGTGCTCGAGCGCAAGCCGCATTTCTATCGAGCGCTTTCGCGCGGGATGGCGACGCTGGGCGCGGCGGAAAGCTCGCGCCTGATATCGCCGCTGTCGGACCTGCTGCTCCGTCCGCTGGTCGAGGGTCTGGTCGATGACGGCGCGATCCGACTGGACCTGCCCAAGTCGATGCTGACCGCGCAGATCACGCGGATGTACGAAGCGACGATGCAGCGCTGGGTGCGCCGCGGATGGGACGACGTGCGGATGCGCAGCGAGATGCGCGCGGCGATCCTGATCGTCTGCCTGGGCATGTTCGGCGAGGAATTCCGCGCCGAACTGCTCGCCGCGCTCTACGCATCCGCATTGCCGGAACCCGCGCCCGAATCCGCTTGATAGCCCCTTCCGGCTACTATAACGCACTATAACGAACGGGCGGAGGGGAGACCGGCCAAGGGCGTTGCACGCCCGTCAAAGCCCCCTCTTCCGCGCCGATAGAGCGCTAAGAGGAGGGATATCGTGCCGAGGCCCAAGGACATCGCCGCCATCGATCTGATGATGGGCATCCCCATCTCGTCCAGCAATCACGAGATGTACGAATATCTCAAGCCGCTGATGATGGACGAGGAAAGCCGTCAGCAGTTCAAGATGCCAGCCCAATATATGTTCAAGGACATTCCGTCGGTCGACGACAGCGCCGACAAGGTCGAGTGGGTCCTTCAGCAGATGGACAAGCACAATATCGAGCGCGCGCTCGTCGGCGTCTATGAAGGGCGCCCGGAAATCCGTGAGACGATCTCGAAGAACCGGCATCGCTTCCTCCAGATCCTCGACGTAAACCCCAATCGGGGCATGGAAACCGTCCGCCAGATCAAGCAGGCGAAGAAGGATTACGGCATCAACGCCGTCTCGATTTTCCCCTCGGGCCTCGTCCCCCAGGTCGCGATCGACGACAAGAAGATGTTCCCGGTTTATGCCGCCTGCGTCGAGGAAGGGCTGCCCGTCTTCGTCAACACCGGCATCTGCGGCCCGCGCTTTCCGAGCATGGTGCAGAAGACCGAGCTGATCGAAGAGGTCGTCTGGTTCTTCCCCGAACTCAAGTTCGTGATGCGCCATGGCGCCGAGCCGTGGGACGATCTGGCCGTCAAGCTTATGATCAAGTTCCCGAACCTGTATTACAGCCCCTCGGCGTTCCGCCCGAAGCATTATCCCAAGTCGATCATCAACTACATGAACTCGCGCGGCGCCGATAAGGTGATGTACGCGGGCTATTTCCCGATGGGCATCAGCCTCGACACGATCTTCGCGGATTTGGACAACCTCCCGCTCAAGGATCATGTCTGGCCGAAATTCCTGCGCGAAAACGCGCTGACACTGTTCGGCATCAGCTGAGGTCAGAACGATGAGCGATCTCGACGACTTCCGCGCCGAAACCCGCGCCTGGCTGGAGGCCAATTGCCCCCAGAGCCGGCGCGGAGCATTCCGGGGTTTCTCCACGTTCAATTATTGGGGCGGCCGCAAGGCCGTGTTCCAGGACGAGGACCAGCAGCTCTGGTTCGAACGGATGCGCGACAAGGGCTGGACCGTGCCCGAATGGCCGGTCGAATATGGCGGCGCGGGGCTCGACAAGGCCCGCGCCAACATATTGCAGCAGGAAATGCGCCGTATTCAGGCGCAGTCGCCGTTGCAGAGCCTGGGCATCTGGATGCTCGGGCCGGCATTGCTGCACTTCGGCACGCCCGAGCAGAAGGCCGAGCATCTGCCCAAGATCGCGCGCGGCGAAATCCGCTGGGCACAGGGCTATTCGGAACCGGGCGCCGGCTCCGACCTTGCGAGCCTGTCGACCAAGGGCGAATTGAAAGACGGCCAGTGGGTGGTCAACGGATCGAAGATCTGGACCACCAACGGCGACAAGTGCGACATGATCTTCACTTTGGTCCGCACCGAACCCGATGCGCCCAAGCATCAGGGGATCAGCTTCATCCTGATCGACATGGATCAGCCCGGCGTCACAACCAAGCCGATCAAGCTGATCAACGGCGACGATCCCTTCGTGCAGACCTTCTTCGACAATGCGACCGCACCCGCCGATCAGGTCGTCGGGCCGCGCGGCAAGGGCTGGGACGTCACCAAATATCTGCTGGGCCACGAACGCGAGATGATCGGATCTTCGATGACCAATTCGGTCACCGAGACGGTATCGAGCGTTGCCAAGGCCAAGCTGGGCGCCGACGGACTCAAGGCCGATCCGGGTCTGCGCATCGCGATCGCGCAGCATGAGATGGAAAGCTGGATCCTCGGCATCGCGGTCGAACGGCTCAAGGACATGGGCAAGGCGAAGCAATTCTCGCAATTCTCGCCCTCGGTCCTGAAACTCATGGGGACCGAGCTCAACTATCGTCGCGGCGAGCTGCTGATGAGCATCGGCGGATTCGAAGCGATCAACGACCTGATGAGCGAACCGGTCCATTCCTACCTCCACGCCCCCGCAAACTGCATTGCGGGCGGATCGAACGAGGTGCAGCTCAACATCCTGTCCAAGCGCGCGCTTGGCCTTCCGGAGCTCTGATCCATGCCGCTGGTATTGACCGAAGACGAGGTGATGCTCGTCGACGCCGCGCGCGGCTTCCTGACGAAGTCGGCGCCCGTCTCCGCGCTGCGCGCGCTACGCGATAGCGGCGACACTTTGCGCTACACGCCATCGGTTTGGGGCGAGATGGCCGAAAACGGCTTCATCGCGCCGCATGTGCCCGAGGCCGAAGGCGGCCTCGGCATGGGTTATGCCGCCGCCGGCCTGATCGCCGAGCAGATGGGCCACACCCTCGCCCCCACCCCCTTTCTCTCGGCCGCGATCGCTGCCGAGCTGGTGGTGCAGGTGGGCAGCGCGGAACAGAAGGCCGATCTGCTGCCGAAGATCATCGCGGGCAACCTGATTGTCGGCTTCGCCTTCGAGGAAGGGCTCCGCCACAATCCTGCGGGCACCGCCGTCACCTTCAAGGACGGCAAGGTCAGCGGCACCAAGAAGATCGTCCTCGACGGCGTCGGCGCGAAGCTGCTGATCGTCGTCGCGGCGACCGATGCGGGACCAGGCCTGTTCCTGGTCGATCCGTCGGCAGCGGGCGTCACCGTCCGTCCGCTCGACCTGATCGACAGCCGCAATGCCGCCGATGTGGATTTCGCGGATACGCCCGCGACACCGCTCGGCGAGGTGGGAGCCGCCAAGGCGGCGATCGCGCGCACGCTCGACGTCGCTCGCGCGCTGCTGGCGGCCGAACTGCTCGGCATCGCCGACGAAGCCTTCGACCGCACCGTCGCCTATCTCAAGGAACGCGTGCAGTTCGGTCGCCCGATCGGCAGTTTTCAGGCGCTCCAGCACCGCGCGGCGCGGCTCTATGCCCGGCTCGACCTGACCCGCGGCGCCGTCCTCAAGGCGCTGCGCGCGCTGGACGAGGGCGACAAGGCAGCCACGATGCTCTGCAGCTTGTCCAAGGGCGCGATGAGCAAGCTCGCTTATGACGTAATGGTCGAGGCGACCCACATGCACGGCGGCATCGGCGTCACCGACGAACTCGACATCGGCCTCTTTTACAAGCGGGTGCGCGTGGCGAGCGAACTGTTCGGCGACGCGCATTTCCATACCGACCGGATCGCCACCCAGGCGTTCGGGATCTGACACGGTGGAGCGGATCGCTGACTATCGCGGCAATCTGCTCAACCATATCGAAGCGCTCTACCGCCCCGGCGAACGGCACCTTGCGGTGGCGATGGCCGAGGCGCTTGGCTGCGCGATATCGGACACTGGTTTTTCGGGCGACGGCGAGGAAAGCTTCCTCGCCGCTCACCCCAATCCCGTCGATCGCGACATGCGCAACAATGCCTTCTTCCTGTCGCCGATGCGGCCCGAACAGCAGGCGATGGAGACGCGGCTTCTGAAGCTGGCGGACGAGGATGCAGGCTTCGCCGCAACCCTCGCCGAATATCGCAGCATAGCGCGCAGCAAACCGTTCGGCGTCCCCCACTTCGCGATCCGCTATCCCTCGGGCGAGGCCGTCACCGAGGCCGCCGGGCGGCTGCGAGCCGCGCTCGGCGCCACCCTCGGCGATCGCATGCACATCCGCGTCTTCGGCCCCGGCGGATCGGGCGCGAAGGGCGCGAGCACCGTGCAGGCCTTCGTCCATCAGGACGTGATCGTCTCGGGCAGCTTCCTCTACGGCCAGCTGATCGAACTGCAGAGTCAGCCGACGGCTTAAGCTACCGATCCCGTCAATCGCCGCGCGATCTGCGCCATCGCATCGCGACCCGACTGGAGATCACCCATCCCGACGAAACCGTGGAAGGCGCCCGGATAACGCGTCATTTCCACGTCGATCCCGGCAGCCTCGAGCTTCTTCGCATAAGCCTCGCCCTCATCGCGCAACGGATCGAAGCCGGCGGTGATGACGGTGGCGGGCGGAAGATCATGGACCTCGGCGTTGATCGGCGTCGCGTGCGGGTGGCTGCGATCGCCATCGGGGCCCATATAATGGTCCCAATACCATTTCATCGCATCGCGGCTGAGCAGATAGCCGTCGGCATTCTCGATATAGCTCGGCGTGTCGAAATCGACGTCGACCACCGGGTAGATCAGCAGCTGATGCCGCAGCACTGGCCCGCCCCGATCGCGCGCGATGATCGAAGCAACCGCTGCCAGATTGCCGCCCGCGCTGTCGCCGCCGACCGCAAGGTTCGCGGTGTCGATCCCCTTGGCCCTCGCCGCATCGGACGCCGCCCAGACGAGCGCGGCGTAGCAATCCTCCGCCGCCGCCGGAAAGCGATGCTCGGGCGCGAGGCGATAGTCGACCGACAGCACCGCCCAGCCCGTCGCCAGCGCGATCGCGCGCGCGGTCGCGTCATGGCTCTTGATCGAACCGATCACGAAGCCGCCGCCATGATAGAAAACCAGCGTCGGCGCCGGTGCATCGCCATGCGCGTAGAGGCGGACGGGAATGTCCCCATCCGGCCCCGGAACCGCGAAATCCTCGACCCGGGTAATCGGCTGCTTGGGCTTGAGATCGCCCCCGGCATCGACTCGGGCGCGATATTCGAGATGCGGCAGCGTTTCGACCGGCACCGTCACCAGCGTATAATATTCGTCGAGCGCAGCGCGCGCGTCGGCATCGAGCTTGGTCATCATCACACTCCCTCCTACTCGACCGCCTTTTCAGACTGTTTCGAGCGCCGCCAGGAACGCCTCGCGCAACTTGCGCTTCTCGACCTTGCCCGTCGCGGTGCGCGGCAGCGAACGCATCCCGATCATGACGTGCGTCGGAACCTTGTAGTCGGCCAGCCCCGCCTTCGCGATCGCTTTGACCCCCGCCGCGTCGGTCGGCCCATCCGGACGCGGCACGACCGCCGCGACCATCAGTTCGCCCGCGCGCTCATCGGGAATGCCGAAGGTCGAAACCTCCAGGAACTGGCCCGACGCTTCGAGAACGCGCTCCACCTCGGCACAATAGACATTCTCGCCATGGGTGATGATCATCTCCTTCAGGCGATCGACGATGTGGATATAGCCCTGCGCATCGATGAAGCCGACGTCGCCGGTGGCGTACCAACCGTCCTTCAGAACCTCGGCGGTCTTCTCCGGCTGGTTCCAGTAACCGGCCATCACGAACGGCCCGCGCACCTGCAACTCGCCCGACTCCCCGGCCGGAAGCACTTTGCCCGCCTCGTCGACCGCACGCGTCTCCATCACCGGGCAGATCATCCCAGCCGAACGCGGGCGCGGCGCCATCAGCGGGCCGGAGCCGGCACACACGCTGCCGCTCGCCTCGGTCATGCCCCAGCCATTGCCCAGGCTCACGCGCGGGAAAGCATCGCGGATGCGCTGCGCCAGATTGGGCGGCAGCGCCTGTCCGCCGATCGCGACATTGTTGATCGTCGCCATCCGCGCGACGCCGTCGGGCAGGTCGAGCAGATCTTCGAACACCATCGGCGGCCCGGTCAGCTGCGTCACGCTGTTGGCAGCGATCAGGCGCGCGGCCTCTTCCTTGTCCCAGCGGCGCATGATCGTGATCAGGCCGCCGCCCATCAGCGAGCCCGCAATCGCGGTCAGCCCCGAAATGTGGAACAGCGGCACGATCAGCAGGTTCGACGGCGGCTTCGCATTCTTGCGGATCACGTCGATCTCGACCTTCATCAACGTCGCCGCCAGCGCCATCCCGCTCGCGGCGTAGAAGCCGAGATTGTGGATCATCTGCGTGATGTTGCGCTGGGTCAGCACCGCGCCCTTGGGGCGGCCCGACGTGCCCGAGGTGAACAGGATCCAGCACGGATCGTCGAGCGCGACGCGAACGATCGGCGCCTCGGCCTGACGCGCATCGGTCAGTTCGGCGAACGGCGTGGCGCCCGATACGTCGACCGGGCGGTCATCTTCCGGAATGAAGACGATCGGCGCCTCGCAGCCGCCCTTGCGCAGCAGGGCCGCGCGCGGGCCGTCGGCGACGATCACCTTGCAATCGACGTCGCTGGTCGCCGCACTGAGTTCGTCGGCCGAACCCCGGCTGTTGACCAGCACCGCGACCGCACCGATCCGCGCGCAGGCGAACAGCGACAGCAGATATTCGCCGCGATTGCGCATGACGATGCCGACCCGGTCGCCCGGCCCCACGCCGAAGCGATCGGCCAGCCCGCCCGCCAGGCGCCACGCCGCCGCGAACATTTCCGCATAGCTCGTGAAGTCGCCATTTTCCCACAGTAGCGGGCGATCGGCGAACTTGGCGGCAGTATCGAGATAGATGTCGATCAGATTTTCGGACGCGCCCGCATAAGCCCGGATTTCCTCGCCGCGCACCGCGACCGGCACGATTTCGAACGGCGCCCCCGGCGCGGTCAGCCGCGACACGATTTCGGCATAGGCGGGGTAGATATCGCTCATTCGGTTCCTCGATCCACGCGCCGCCGGTTGGCGGTCTCTGTTCGACTGAACCTAAGCTATAATGGGTTTCAATGGGAAGCCACCTACACCGTTTCGGCTATGCCCGACTGCGCCAACACGGTTACCCGGAGATATGGAGACGACCACCCCCACCCTTGAGCAACTCGCCGCCCGCATCGAGCGATTGGAGGACGAACGCGCGATCCAGGCGCACTTGATCCGCTACGGCCTCGCCGTCGACAGCAACAGCGAGATCGAGGCGAGCCTGCTCTATGCCGAGGATACGCATGTCGACATCGACGCGAGCGTGTTCATGGACGGGCGCGATGCCACCCGCGGCATCGTCGCATCGCCGCTCCATCAGGCGATCCTGCCCAATTGCGCGCATGTAATGGGGCCGTTCGTGGTCGAGATCGACGGCACACGCGCGGTCGCGACCGGCTATGCGACCGTCTATGTCCGCGAGGATGGCGACGTGAAGGTTTGGCGCCAGTCTTTCGGGCGCTGGGAACTGGAGAAGCGCGAGGGGCGCTGGCAGATCACGAAGCGCGTCTCGCGATCGACCGGCCGCGAGGATGCGGCGGCCTTATTCAAGGCGGTGCTCTAACCTCCCCACATCGTCATTGCGAGGAGCCGGAGGCGACGAAGCAATCCACTCCGAACTGCGGAATGGATTGCTTCGCTATGCTCGCAATGACGAGACTTTTGAGGTCAGGCCGTCGCCAGCCCGCGCCCGATCACATGCGCCTGGATCTCGGCCGCGCCCTCGAAAATGTTGAGGATGCGTGCGTCGCACAGGATGCGGCTTGCTTCATATTCGAGCGCATAGCCGTTGCCGCCGTGGATCTGGACGTTGAGGTCGGCATTCGACCACGCGACCCGCGCGCCGAGCAGCTTGGCCATGCCGGCTTCGATGTCGCAACGCTGGCCCTTATCCTTGTGGCGCGCCGACGAATAGGTCAGCTCGCGCGCCATCACCAGTTCGGCGACCATCAGCGCCAATTTGTCGGTGACGCGCGGGAATTCGGCGAGCTGCTTGCCGAACTGCTTGCGCTCGGTGGCGTAGCGCAGCGCCACGTCGAACGCGTTCCAGCCCACGCCGATTGCGCGTGCCGCCGTCTGGATGCGCGCGCCTTCGAAGGTCTTCATCAGCTGCTTGAAGCCCTGCCCCTCATTGCCGCCGAGCAAGCCGTCTTCGGCGACCTTGAAGTCGTCGAACGACAGCACGAACTCCTTCATGCCGCGATAGCCGAGCACTTCGATCTCGCTGCCGTCCAGCCCTTCGTCGGGGAAGTTCGTCCCCTCCGAACGCCCCTTCGCCGCGAGCATCATCGAAAGCCCGCCATAGCCCGGCGTGTTCGGATCGGTGCGGCACAGCACCGTCATCACGTCCGCGCGCCCGGCATGGGTAATCCAGGTCTTGCTGCCCTTCAGGTTCCAGCTGCCGTCATCCTGCTTGATCGCGCGGGTGCGGACCGAGGCGAGATCGGAGCCGGTGTCGGGTTCGGTGAAGACGGCGGTGGGCAGGATCGTGCCCGCCGCGATGCCGGGAAGCCACTTGGCCTTCTGCTCAGCCGTGCCGTTCTGGCCGATCAGTTCGCCCGCAATTTCCGAACGCGTGCCGAGCGAACCGGCGCAGATCCACCCGCGCGAGAGTTCTTCGGAGACGAGGCACATGGCGAGCTTGCCGAGGCCGAGGCCACCGAACTCTTCCTCGATGCAGACGCCGAACACGCCGAGTTCGGCCATCTCTGCGATCACCGAGTCGGGGATCAGTTCGTCGGCAAGGTGCCAGGCATGCGCGTTGGGGGCGATGCGATCGGCCGCGAAGGTACGGAACTGTTCGCGGATCATGTCCATCGTCTCGTCGTCGAGCGCCTCGTCGGGCAGCTCGCCGCCGCGCAGCAGGTTCGCAAGCGCGAGGCGCGTCTCGGCGGTGTTGCCGTCGGCCAGGAATACCTTCACGGCCTCGTCAGCCGCCAGCGTCGCCGCCGCATCCATGATGCCCAGTTCGCCCGGACGCGCATATTCGTTCTGGCTCATCGGCACGCCGCCGAGCAGCTGCGCCAGATATTCGCCCACGCCGATGCGCAGCGTCAGCACGTCGATCTCGCGCTGGCGGCCGGCCGACTGCCCGCGCGCCGCCCAGTCGGCGATGGCGGCGATGGCTTCAGCGGTCGTCGCGATCCAGGCGAAGCCGTGGACGAGGCGCTGCTGCTGATCGGCAAGCTTGCTTTCGACCTTGCCCGAAGGCGCGATCGTGGCGCCGACCTTGGCCTGCGCGGCCTTGGCATAGGTGCGCGCGGCGCTGGCGGCAGCGGCGGCGGAGGCGATCCAGTCGGTCATTTATAGGTCACTTTCGCGGACGTGGAGGTGGCGCCGTCGCAACGGACGGCCTGAACTTCGCCGTCGCCGGCGTGCTGAAGGCGGATCGGCTGGCCGAGGAAGATCGGGGCCGACGCGCGGAAGTCGAAGCTGGCGAGCTCGCCCTTGGTCGCCGCAAGCGCGGCGAGCTTCGCGGCGATGAACGGCCCGTGGACGATCAGCGCCGGATAGCCCTCGACACCCGTCGCATAGGGCACATCATAATGGATGCGGTGCCCGTTGAACGTGACGGCCGAGAAACGGAACAGGTTGACCGTCGACGGCTCCCACAGATCGCCATCGAGCGGATCCGCCGTCGGCGTCGGCAGCGGCACCGGATTGTTGTCGGCATCGCGATAGACATAGCTCTGCCGTTCGGTGACGCGCACCACGCCGCCCTGGCGTAGTTCGCGATCCACCTCGACGAACACCAGATCGCCCGAACGGCCGCTCTTGTGCGTGACGTCGGCGACGGTCGAGACCAGTTCGGCCTCCTCCCCGATCAGCAGCGGCGCTTCGAAGCGGATCTTGGCCGATGCGAACATGCGGCGCGGCAAGGTGATCGCGGGCAGGAAGCCGCCGCGCTTCGGATGCCCGTCCTCACCGATGTCGCCATCGGCGGGTTCGGGCAGGAAGAAGGCCCAGTGCGCCAGCGGCGGCAGCACCTTCTCCACATTACGGTCGCTGCCGACTGCAAGCGCGTACCGCCGCAGCGGTTCGGCTTCGAGCCGCTGCTTCAGCGTCTCGGTACGCCCGATCGCGCTGCGCCATTCGGCGATCATGTCTTCGGTGATGTCGCTCATGCCACCAGTCCCTGATCGTGAAGCTTGCCGATTTCGCCGCTGCTGAGGCCCAGCAGGGTCGCCAGCACTTCGTCGGTATCCTGCCCGATCTTCGGCGAGGGCGCGGCGGGCTTGCGCTCGTCGGCGGGAAGCCGCGCGGCCGCACCCGGCGTCGGATAGGATGCGCCGCCCGCATGGGTGACGTTCGAGAAGATCGGATTTTCGCCGAACAGCCGCGGCTCCTTCGCCAGCGATTGCTGCAGCGTGCGATAGATCGACCAGGTGCAGCCCGCCCCGTCGAATACCTCTGCGCAGGCCGACAGCGGCAGCTTCTCGATCGCGCCTTCGACGAGCGCATCGACGCGGGCACGGTGATTGAAACGCGCCCCCTCGTCCCTGGCGAAGTCGACGCCGAGTGCGCTCTCGAGCGCCGCGATCGCGTCGGCGAGACCCAGCGCCTTGATCAGCCCGGTCCACTGGCGCGGGGTGATCGCGACCAGCATCACCCGCTCGCCATCCGCCGTCGCGAAGTCGCGGCCGAAGGCGCCGAACAGGTTGTTGCCGCTGCGCGGACGATCGGCGCCGCCCAGCATCACTTCGGCGACATTGCCCAGATTGCCCATCGTCGCTGCGGCGAGATCGGAGAGCGCAAGGCGGATTTCGCGGCCCTTGCCGCTCAGCCGCCGATCGCGCTCAGCCGCCAGCATGTTGAACGCCGCCATCGCGCCCGCATAGAGATCCCATGCCGGCAGGACGTGGTTCACCGGACGGGGATCGTCGGGATGCCCCGTCATCGTCGGCACGCCGACGCTGGCGTTGATCGTATAATCGACCGCAGGCGTGCCATCGGCCCAGCCCATCACGCGCAGGCAGATCAGATCCTCGCGCAGCGCCGACAGCTTTTCGTAGCTGAGGAAGCCCTGCACCGGGAAATTGGTGACGAACAGGCCGTCGCCGCTGGTCGCGATACGCTGCGAAAGTTCGCGGCCCTCGGGCTTGCTGAGGTCGATCGCGATCGACTTTTTGCCCTTGTTCAGCCCTTCCCAATAAAGGCTCTGCCCGTCCGGGCCGATCGGCCAGCGCGCGCTGTCGGGGCCGCCGCCGATCTGGTCGAAGCGGATCACGGTCGCGCCCATCTGCGCGAAATGGAGGCCACACGAAGGCCCGGCGATGAACGCCGCGCCCTCGACTACGGTCAGACCTTTGAGGAGATCGTACATCGATCAATCGGCCTGATAGATCGACTGGCCGAGCAGCGCGCGGCGGCGCAACCACAGGCTGGGGCGGTAGCGATCCGATCCGGTCGCTTCCTGCAGGCCCTGCATGATCTTGTACGTCTTGGCGACGCCGATCTTCTCCGCCCACTCAAGCGGGCCGGCCGGATAATTCTGCGCCAGCTTCATGCCCAGATCGATGTCGGCGGGCGAACCCACCCCGATCTGCGCCAGTTCGCTGCCGAGGTTTGCGATCATGCACAAGATACGCTGCAGCACGAAGCCCGCCGAATCCTTGATGACCTCGACGATGAAACCATGCCCGCGCAGCCACGCGGCCACCGGCTGCGCTGCCGCCGAACCGCCCGGGGCGGTCATCAGCGTCAGGTGCTTCTTGTCGACCGCCGTGAAGTCGATCGCGACCGTCTTCGTGGGATCGAGGCCGAGCCGCGCGCAGACCGTCGAGCAATCCTCACCCAGCGGCGCGATCAGGGTGGGGCCGTCACCGTCGACGAGGCCCAACTCCTTGAGCGCCGCGAAATCCTCCGACGCATCGCCGATCTTCGCGGCGAACGGACCGCCCTCGCCCACTTCCGGCGCGGGCGCGGCTTCCTTGGCCTCGTCCCCGTACTTGAAGAAGCCTTCGCCGGTCTTTCGACCGAACAGGCCGGCGTGGAACATGATCTCGTGCAGCGTCGTCGTCTTGAGACGCGGATCGTGCTGATAGCCCTGGTAAATGTAGGTCGTCGCTGGGAAGTTCACGTCGATGCCGGTCAGATCCATCAGCTCGAACGGCCCCATGCGGAAGCCAGCCCCGTCGCGCATGATGCGATCGACGGTGGCCGGATCGGCAACGCGTTCCTGCACGACAGCCAGACCTTCCTGCGTATAGGCGCGGCCCTGCAGGTTGACGAGGAAGCCAGGGCCGTCCTTCACCGTGACCGGCACCTTGCCGATCAGCTTCGACAGCGCCGTCGCGTCGTCGGCGACCTGCTGCGACGTGGCGGGCGCCACAATCACCTCGACTAGCTTCATCAGCGGCACGGGGTTGAAGAAGTGAAGGCCGCAGACGCGCGCCTTGTTCTTGCAGTTCGCCGCGATCGCCGCGACCGATAGCGAGGAGGTGTTGGTCGCCAGGATCGCATCGGCCGACACGATCTCCTCAAGCTGCGCGAACAGCTTCTGCTTAGGCTCCAGCCGCTCGATGATCGCTTCGACCACCGTCTCGCACGGCGCGAACTGGTTCAGGTCGGTCGCGAGCGTCAGCCGCGCTTCGGCTTCGGCGGTATAGCCTTCGGCCAGCTGACCCTTTTCGACCATGCGCGCGATGCGGCCGATAATGTCCTTGCCCGCCTTGGCGAGCGCATCGGCCGACAGATCGAACAGGACGACCTTGAGGCCGGCGGTGAGGCCGATCTGCGCGATGCCCGCGCCCATCGGGCCGGCGCCGACGACGCCGAGAGTGGTGGTTTCAGCCATGGATCAACGTCCCTTGAAGACGGGTTTACGCTTTTCGAGGAAGGCGGCGATGCCCTCGTCACGGTCCTCGGTGGTGAAGAGAAGCTGGAAGGTCTTGCGTTCGAGCGCGAGCGCGGTGTCGAGCGAGGCGTCGGGGCCGAGGCCCACCGCCTCCTTGATCGCCTGCACCGCCAGCGGCGGGAGCGCCGCGATCTTCGACGCGATCTTCAGCGCGTGCGGGATCACCTGATCGTCGGGCACAACTTCGGAAACGATGCCCATCGTATAGGCCACCTCGGCGGGGATCAGATCGCCGGTCAGCAAATAGCGCGACGCCTTGAACTTGCCGACCGCGCGGACCAGCCGCTGCGTGCCGCCCGCCCCCGGCATGATGCCGACCTTGACCTCGGGCAGACCGAATTTCGCGCCCTCACCCGCAATGATGATGTCGCAGTGGAAGGCGAGTTCCGAACCGCCGCCCAGCGCGAAGCCGTTGACCGCCGCGATCACCGGCTTGGTGCACGCCCGCAGCGCCACCCAGGCCGCGACCGACTCACGCGTCTGCGCGTCGCGCACGGTGCGCTTCTTGAGTTCGGTCAGGTCGGCGCCCGCCGCGAACGCCTTCTCGTCCCCGGTAATGACGATCGCGCGCACCGCCGGATCGAGGTTCAACTCATCGATATGCGCGGCAAGTTCGAGGCGGAGCGGAACGCTCAGCGCGTTCAACACTTCGGGCCGGTTGAGCTTCAGCAGCGCGACGCCTTCGATCGGCGTTTCCTTCAAGACTTCGGCCATATCCCTCTCCTCTTTTCCGAAATGTCGTCGTCACCAGCGCCGCTGGCTCAATTCCGCCCGCACAGCTTCTTTCATCGCGACGAGGCGGGGGCCGATATCGGCCTCCATCCGCTCGGGCGTGAACAAATAGGTCGGGGCCGAACAGGTGAAGCCGTGGACGGTACCGTCATTCTGCACCAGCACCGCACCCACGCCGTTGATCGCACGGTCATAAGTCCCTTCGAAGACGCAGTAGCCGCGTTCCTCGATCTGGGCGAAAGCACCTTCGAGCCGCGTCTTCGTCGCCGGCCAGTGATCCTCGCTCGCCCGCGCGATCGCATCCATCAGGACGGTGCGGTCTTTCTCGGGCAGGCCGGACAGATAGGCCGCGCCCATCGCCGACCGGTGGATCGGCACACGCGCGCCGGCATCGAGACTGAACGCCACGGTGCGGCTCCCACGCTCGACATCGAGATAGATCATCGTCAGCCGATCGCGCGCGCCCAGCGCCACCGAAGCATCGCTATATTCGGCGAGTTCCTTCATGTGCGGCATCGCGATCCGCCGGATGCCCGCCGCCGCGACGCAGGCCGCGCCCAGCGACAGCACCGACGGCGCGATCATGTAGCGCGACAGGCGCGGCAGATAATCGAGATAGCCGAGCGTCGTCAGCGTGTGTGTGATCCGCGAAACGGTCGCCTTGGGCAGCCCCGTCCGCTCGGCCAGTTCTTGATTGCCGAGCGGGCCGTCCTCGGGCGTGAAGGCGCGCAGCACCTCCAGCCCGCGGGCGAGCGCGGTCACGAACTGGCGATCGGTCTTCTCCTCTTCCGCACCGGGAAGGGCGAGAACCTTGCCGAATTCCTTGGCCACGCCCGCGCGTCTCCGCCCCGGCCCCGATCAGACCTTCAGGCCCGCCTCGCGCAGCAGCGCCTTGGCGATGATCGTCTGCTGGACCTGCGACGTGCCCTCGTAGATGCGCATCAGGCGGACGTCGCGATAGAAACGCTCGACCTTATATTCGGCCATATAGCCGGCGCCGCCGTGGATCTGCACAGCACGGTCCGCGACGCGGCCCAGCGCTTCCGATGCGAAATACTTCGTCGATGCGACGTCGGCCGAAACCTTCTCGCCCGCATCATACCGCTTGGCGACGTCCTGCGTCATCAGCCACGCGGCATAGGCCTCGGTGCGGCTGTCGGCGATCAGGCCCTGGATCAGCTGGAACTGGCCGATCGCCTGCCCGAACTGCTTGCGCTCGACCGCGTAATTGACGCTTTCCTGCACCAGACGATCGCACATGCCGCTCGACAGCGCCGACAGGTGGATGCGGCCGCGATCGAGAACCTTCATCGCGGTCTTGAAGCCGCGCTCGGGCACGCCGCCGATGATGTTTTCGGCCGGGATGATCACGTCGTCGAGGATGACGTCGCAAGTCATCGTGCCCTTCTGGCCCATCTTCTTGTCGAGCTTACCGAAGCTGATGCCCTTCGTACCTGCCGGCAGGATGAAGGCGGTGACGCCGGCGGCGCCCTTCACGTCGGGCTGGCTGCGCGCCATCAGCGTGAACATGCCCGCGCGCGGCGCATTGGTGATGAAGCGCTTGGTGCCGTTGACGCGATAGACGTCGCCCTCGCGGATCGCGGTGGTGGTGATCGACGCGGCATCCGAACCAGCGTTGGGCTCGGTCAGCGCGAAGCTGGCAAACATGCCCTCGGCGAGCTTGGGCAGCCATTCGCGCTTCTGCGCCTCGGTGCCATCCATGACGATGCCCTGGCTGCCGATGCCGACGGTGGTGCCGATGACCGAACGATAAGCAAAGCTGGTGCGGCCCAGTTCGTAGATGACCTGGATCTCTTCGGCCGAGGTGAGGCCCAGGCCACCATATTCTTCGGGCACGGTCAGGCCGAACAGGCCCAGATCGCGCATCTCGTTGATGATTTCCTGCGGCACCGCATCCTCATGCTCGACGCGATCCTCATTGGGGATCAGCCGTTCGTCGACAAAGCGGCGGACGGTTTCGCGGAGCATTGCAAAGGTTTCGGTGTCCATCATCGATCCAGTCTATGGGTGAGCCGGGAGTCGGATGGCGCTTGTAAAGGCTCGAACCCGAAAGCCAAGTCCAATTCTGCATTGCGGAATTATATTCCGCTGAATAAAAGAACTACCTGAATAACAGGAGAGCGATCGTGGCGGGGGTTTTGGACGGCATCCGGGTACTCGATTTCGGCCGTTATGTCGCCGGCCCTTATGGCGCGACCGTGCTCGCCGATTTCGGCGCCGACGTGATCCGGGTCGAGCGTCGCCAGGGCGGCGAGGACCGGCTTGTCGCCCCCATCACCGACGATGGCGAAGGATCGATCTTCCTCCAGATGAGCCGCAACAAACGCTCGGTCGCGATCGACACGCGCACGCCGGAATCGAAAGAGGTTCTACGCCGCCTGATCGAAAGCGCCGACGTGGTGATGGCGAACGTCCCCGACAGCGCGCTCGCCGGCATGGGCATCGATTATGAGACGCTGAAAAGCATCAAGCCCGACATCATCCTGTCGAACGTCTCATCCTTCGGCCCCATCGGCCCGTGGAAGGACAAGGGCGGCTTCGACTCGGTCGGCCAGGCGATGAGCGGTGGCGTGCATCTGACCGGCACGGCCGACCAGCCCTACCGCACCCCGATCAGCTGGGTCGATCACGCGACCGGCCTCTACGCCGCGATCGGCGTGATGATGGCCTTGTGGGAGCGCAACAAATCGGGGCGCGGGCAGCAGATCGACGGCAGCCTGCTTGGATCGGCGGTGTCGTTCTCGACCACCTATCTCGTCGAGCAGGCGGCGCTGGGCATCGATCGCACCGCGATCGGCAACCGCAGCTTTATCAACGGCCCGACCGACATCTACAAGACGACCGACGGCTGGATCGTCACGCAGGTCGTCTCCAACCCGCTGTTCAAGCGGTGGACCAAGCTGATGGGTGAGCCCGAATGGCTCGACGATCCGCGCTTCGCGAGCGACGGCACCCGCGGCGACAATGGCGATGTGCTGTCCGAACGCATGGGCCGATGGTGCGCCGAACGTACCAGCGACCAGGCGATCGGCGAACTCGGCGCCGCCGGCATCCCCGCCGCCCCGGTCCTGTCGCCGCGCGAAGTGCTGGATCATCCGCAGGTCGAGGCGATGGGGATGAAGCAGCACGTGCCCTATCCCGGCCTCGCCGACGGCGCGACCCTGTTCCGCATGCCGGTGAACCTGAGCGAAACCCCCGCCGACATCCGCACACCCCCGCCGACCCTGGGCCAGCACACAAGCGACGTGCTGACGGAGCTGGGCTTTTCGGCGGACGAGGTCGCAGCGCTGAAGGCGAGCGAGACGATCTGACGACTCGTGGCCCCGGCCTGCGCCGGGGCCACGAATCAGCCCGCCGCCGCGAGCGTCGCCTGCGCCAGCTTCAGGTGCGGCATGTCGATCATGCGCCCATCCAATCGCAGCGCGCCCACGCCGGGATTGGCGTCGAACGCCGCGACGATCGCCTTGGCGTGCTCGATCTCGGCCTCGCTCGGCGTGAAGGCGGCGTTGATGACCGGGATCTGCGATGGATGAATCGCCAGCATCCCCTGGAATCCGTCGCGGCGCGCGCGGCCGGCATAGGCCGTCAGCCCGTCGAGATCGGTGAACGCCGGATAGACCGTGTCGACCGGCTTAACCCCCGCGCCATGCGCCGCGAACAGCGTGAGCGATCGGATCAACTGGAAGGGCGGCGTGTGGATACCGTCCTCGCGGTTCGCCGTCGCGCCGACGCCGACCGCCATGTCCTCGCCGCCCCAGCTCAGGCCGATCAGCAGATCCTTGAACAGCGCATAATCGCCCAAAGTGAAGACCGCAGCGGGCGTCTCGCAGGTGATCAGCAGCGCCTTCTTGTTCATCCGGCGCAGATAGGGCGCGATGATGTCCATCGTCACCCGCCCCTCGGCCTTGGGCACCATGATGGCGTCGGCGTCGGCCGCTGCCGCCATATCCTCCTCAACCATGCCCAGATCGACCGGGTTGATGCGGACGAACAGAGGCACCGGACGATCGGTCTTCGCCTTCAGAAATTCGGCGACCATGCCGCGCGCGGCGGGCTTGCTGTCCGGGGCGACCGCATCCTCGAGATCGAGGATCAGTGCGTCGGCGCCGACGCCCAACGCCTTTTCCATCCGGTCGGGCCGGTCCCCCGGCACGAACAGCATCGAACGCAGGCGCATGTGAAATCCCTTCGAAATCAGGCCGGATAGACGCGGGACAGGAACTCTATGGTCGCGCCCGCGAAGTCGGTGTTGGCGTCTCCGGCGACCATATGCCGCGCGCCGCTCACCTCGACAATCTCCGCTGTGGGGACGAGGCGACGAAACTGTTCGACGCCTTCGTCCGACACGATCTCGCTATCCGATCCGCGCACCATCAATGTGGGCACGTCGATGGCGCGTGCGGCATCGTCGAGCCGCGCCTGCATCGCATCGATATCCGGGCGGTGGCCCGGCCGCGGATTGATGAACGCAGGATCCCAGTGCCACACCAGCCGCCCGTCCTCGCGTTCGCGCAGGTTCCGACGCAGCCCCTCGACGCTCTTGGGCCGCGGCCGGTGCGGCAGGTAGCGCGACACCGCGTCGGCCGCCTCCTCGACCGTCGCAAAGCCTTCGGGATTCGCGCCCATGAAGCCCTGGATCGCCGATCCGCCCTCGCGCTTGATGTGCGGGGTGATGTCGACGAGGACGAGCGCGGAGGCGATCGCATGAGCCGCCTCCCCGATCGCCACCATCGACGTCAGCCCGCCCAGCGACGCGCCGATCAAGGCGGGCCGCCCCTCGACCTGATCGAGCACCGCCCGCAGATCGCCGACGAACACGTCCATTCCATAGCCCTCGGGTGACCACGCGCTTTCGCCGTGGCCCCGCGCGTCGAGCGTGATCGCGCGGTAGCCCTGGTCGGCGAACATCGCGGCGGTGCGCCACCACGAACCGCGGGTCTGCCCCGCGCCGTGAAGCATCACCACCGGCCTGCCCGTGCCCACGATGTCGGCGGCGATTTTCGCGCCACCGACACCTTCGAAGTTATGGACCGCCATAGAGTTAGCTCTAATCCCTTACTCGGCCCGCTCGAAGATTGCAGCGAGGCCCTGCCCACCGCCGATGCACATCGTTTCGAGGCCATAGCGCGAATTGCGACGCTTCATCTCGCGCAGCAAGGTCGCGAGAATGCGGCCGCCGGTCGCGCCGACCGGGTGGCCCAGCGAGATACCCGAACCGTTGACGTTGAAACGATCGAAGTCCGACTTGGCGAAACTCCAGTCGCGCGTGCAGGCCAGCACCTGCGAAGCGAAGGCTTCGTTGAGTTCGATCAGGTCGAGGTCGCTCAGCTTCAACCCCGCATTGTCGAGCGCCTTCTGCGTCGCCGGCACCGGGCCGATGCCCATCCGGCTCGGCTCGACGCCCGCAATGCCCCACGACACCAGCTTGCCGAACACCTTGAGGCCGTACTTGTCGACCGCCTCGCGCGACGCGACGATCGCGACCGACGCGCCGTCATTCTGGCCCGACGCATTGCCGGCGGTGACGGTGGCTTCGGGGTCCTTGGCGAGCATCGGCTTGAGCCGCGCCAGCGCCTCGACCGTGGTGTCGGCGCGGGGATGCTCGTCAGTGTCGATGACCACGTCGCCTTTCTTGGTCTTGAGCGTGATCGGTACGATCTCCTCGGCGAAGGCGCCCGACTGCTGCGCCTTGACCGCATTCTGGTGCGATCGCACCGCGAACTCATCCTGCTCCAGACGCGAGATCGCGTGATCCTTGCGCAGATTCTCGGCGGTTTCGATCATGCCGCCGGGCACCGGATAGTGGATGCCGCCCGCCGTCACGCGGCCACGGGCAAGCGCATCGTGGAAGACGGCGGCGCTGCCCTTGATGCCCCAACGCTGCTCGGTCGAATAGAAAGGCGCATTGCTCATCGATTCGGCGCCACCCGCCAGCACAACATCCGAAGCGCCGCTCGACACCTGCAGCGCGGCATAGATCAGCGCCTGCAGGCCCGAACCGCAGCGGCGATCGAGCTGGAGCCCGCCCACTGTGATCGGCAACCCGGCATCGAGCGCGACGACGCGGCCAAGCGCCGGCGCATCCATCGACGGATAGCATTGCGCGAACAGCACATCGTCGACCGCCTCACCCGGAAGCCCGGTCCGCTCCATCAGCGCCTTGACCACCGCAGCACCCAGAAAATGCGCGCTGACGTCCTTGTACATGCCGCCGAAGCGACCGACCGGCGTGCGCAGCGGTTCGCAGATGAAGGCTTCTCTGAACTGCATCGTGAATCTCTTCCCTTCCGATTTGAGATAACTCTATATACGAAACCAACTCGCGGAAAAGTTGGATATAGGAGAGCGTGCTTGGCCGACGTTTTGATCGAGACGGTCGAGGATCGCGTGGCGACCCTCACGCTCAACCGGCCCGACAGCCTCAATGCGCTCGACACTGGGCTGATGCGCGAATTGCTCGCCGCCGTCCGGCGCGTGAGTGAAGACGACAAGATCGGTGCCGTGGTGCTGACCGGCGCGGGCAAGGGCTTCTGCGCGGGCGGCGACGTCAAGGCGATCGGCAAGGCCTCGGCGGATCGTGTCGCGGGCACCGCACCGAAGGTTTCGACCACCGAAAGCCGGGTGCGCTGGCTGCGTCGCTCGGTCGAGGCGTCGCGCATCCTCCACGAAATGCCCAAGCCGACGATCGCGATGATCAACGGCGCGTGCGCGGGCGCGGGCCTCAGCCTGGCCGCCGCGTGCGATTTCCGCTTCGCCGGCACCGGCGCCAAGTTCCGCGCCGCCTTCACCACCGGCGGCATGCCGGGCGATTATGGCGGCAGTTGGCTGTGGACCCACATTCTCGGTCCCTCCAAGGCGCGCCAGCTTTACCTGATCGATGAGAAGCGCAGCGCCGAACAGGCGCTCGGCTTCGGGCTGGTCGATCGGGTTTACGACGATGCGGAACTGGTCGAGCAGACGATGGCGGTCGCCCGCATATTGGCGGCATTGCCGGGGCAAGGCGTGGCTTATGCCAAGGCCAATCTCAACGCGGCGCTGACCGAAGGTTTCGCCGCCTCGCTCGATCGGGAGTCGCTCAACATGATGCTCGCGCGCAACGCGCTGGTGGAGGCCCGCAAGGCCGCAGAAGCCGCCAAGGCTGCGGAGGCGTCGGCGTGAGCAAAGCCATGACGATCCCGCACGCCGCGCTCGAAGCGGCGGCGATCTGGCCCGACGTGATGGGCGTGATCGACAATGACAAGCGCCTGACCTTCGCCGAACTTGCGCAGGCCATGAAGCAGGCGGCGGGCGCCTTCGTCGCGGCGGGGCTCCAGCCCGGTGAACGCGTCGCGATCTGGGCGTCCAACTCGCTCGAATGGATCGTCGCCTGCCTCGGCCTGCAGGCGGCGGGCGGTGTGCTGGTGCCGCTCAACACGCGCTTCCGGGGCGCCGAGGTCGACTATATCCTGCGCCGTTCGAACACCGTCATGGCGGTCGCGGCCACCGAGTTTCTCGACACCCGCTATGCCGAGGTGATCGAGGGCCTTGCCATCCCGCACATGCGGCGCGTGATCCACATCGGCGCGGACGATCCGAAAGGCTGGGATGCGTTCCTGGCCGAAGCCACCCCCGCCAGCATTGCCGAGGGCGAGGCGCGCACCGCCGCGCTGACCGGCGATACGGTGTGCGACATCATGTTCACCAGCGGCACGACCGGCGATCCCAAGGGCGTGCTGGCGACGCACGCACAGGTTGTCGAGACCGCGCGCCTGTGGGCGAAGGCGACCACGCTGACGGCGGGCGATCGCTTCATGGTTCTGTGGCCCTTCTTCCACTGCTCGGGCTACAAGGCGGCCTGGGTCGTCTGCCTCACGGTCGGCGCGGGGATCGTACCCGAAGCGACGCTCGACGTGCCGAGCCTCGTCGACAAGGTCGAGCGCGAGCAGGTGACGTTCCTGCCCGGCCCCCCCACCCTCTTCACCACGCTGCTCAACGCGAAGGAATTCGATCCGAAGCGCGTCGCCTCGATCCGTGTCGCGGTGACGGGCGCCGCCTCGGTCGCGCCGTCGATGATCACCGCGATGAACGAGGTGCTGGGCATCCCGACCGTGCTGACCGGCTACGGCCTGACCGAGTGCAACGGCACCGCGACCATGTCGAAGGCCGGCGATCCGCCCGAAACGATCGTCAATTCGTGCGGCAGTGCGATCGACGGGATCGAGCTCAAGATCATCGATGCCGACGGCAACCCCCTTCCCCCGGGTGAGGCGGGCGAGGTGATGATCCGCGGCATGAACGTGATGCTCGGCTATCTCGACGATCCCAAGGCGACCGAGGAGGCGATCGATCCCGACGGTTGGCTCCATTCGGGCGACATCGGCATCCTCGACGAAGCCGGCTATCTGCGCATCACCGATCGCAAGAAGGACATCTTCATCGTCGGCGGGTTCAACTGCTACCCCGCCGAGATCGAGAAGATGCTGCTCGCGCATCCCGCGATCCTGCAGGTCGCCGTCACCGGCATTCCCGACGAGCGCATGGGCGAGGTCGGCCGTGCCTTCGTCGTTCTCAAGCCAGGCACTGAACTGGACGAAAAGACGCTGATCGCGTGGAGCCGCGAGCATATGGCGAACTTCAAGGTGCCCCGCTCGGTCATATTCTCGGATGAATTGCCAACCAATGCGACCGGCAAGGTGCAGAAGTTCAAGTTGCCGGCATGAGGCATATCGACGCGGCACCGACAGACGAGTTCGGCTGGGTGCCGCAGGATTTCACGCCACCGCACGGCTTCGTCCACCTGCCCGGCCCCGGCAAATTCATAGGCCGATCCGCCGATTATTTCATCCGGCGGCAGGATGACGGAAACCACTCGCTCGGCACGCTGATCTGCGAAGGCCAGTCGAACACGCAGGGGTTCGCGCATGGCGGCTTCCTGATGACCTTCGCCGATTTTGCGATGACGATCATCACGATGGGCATCACGATCAACCTGACCGCCGACTTCATCCGCCCGGTGAAGGTCGGCGAATGGATCGAGGCGCAGGTCGTCACCCGCAAGCGCACCGCCAACCTGATCTTCGCCGACGCGATGGCCACCACCAACGGCCGCGAGGTTTTGCGTATGAGCGGGGTATTCAAGCCGGTTCCAAACAGAGCGCCATAAACGACGGAAAACAGGCGCCATCCACAGATATAAGCGGAGGATGCCATGAGAGGATTGAAGGGCAAGCGTTTCATCATCGGCGGCGGCGCGACCGGCATGGGATCGCGGCTGGCCGTGCGCCTGATCGACGAAGGCGCGCAGGTGCTGGTGGGCGACATCAACCTGCCCGCGCTCGACACTCTGAAGGCCGAGCGCGGCGCGATCCTGACGCAGCATTATGACCTCGCCGACGAACAATCGGCCGAAAAGCTCGTCTCCGCCGCCGTCGAAGCATTTGGCGGGCTGGACGGCATCGCGATCACCGGCGCCGATCTGTCCAAGGCGACGATGGGCAACGATCATCCTGTCCCCGACATGGATGTCGCGATCTGGGAGCGGACCAATCGCGTCAACCTGATCGGCCCCGCCGTACTGATCCGCGCGGCGATCCCGCATCTGAAGGCGGCCGGCGGCGGATCGATCGCGGCGGTTTCCTCGGGGTCGGCGTTCAACGGCATGCCCGCGCTTCCCGCTTATGCCGCGTCGAAGGCGGGACTTCAGGCGCTGATCCGCCACGTCGCGCGGCTGGTGGGCAAGGCGAATATCCGCTGCAACGGCGTCTCCCCCGGCCTCGTCGAAACCCCCGGCGCGATGGTCAACCTGACGCCGGACATGCGCGCCCGCGCGCTGGCCGATACGCCCCTGCCCCGCTTCGGCCAGCCGGAAGACATTGCGTCGATGCTTGCCTTCCTCCTCTCCGACGATGCCGAATGGATCACGGGCCAGACCTTCGCGGTCAATGGCGGCGCGGGCTTCCGCGACTAAGCGATCCTAAGGGGAGAGAGACGATGATCCGGCGCTTCTACATCATGCCGCTGCGCTATGGCGTTGATGACACGCAGGTCGAGGAGTTCCGCAAGGGCTTCGACGATACCGATCGCTTCCTGCCCGGCCTCGTCGATTCCGCGGCGGGCCTCGATTATGACAGCGACACCGTCATCTGGGAAAACAACTTCGTCGACGAGGCGGCCTATACCGGCCCTTATATGCTGCACGCCTATCACGCGCAGATGCTCGACAATTATCTGATGGCCGACAGTCCCGAATGCATCACGCAGGACATCTACGCCACCCGCTACACCTTCGATACGCCCGCCACTCCGCACATCGAAAAGGGCATACGCCGCATCGTGCTGATGAAGGTCGCCGAAGGATCGGATGCCTCTGCGATCGCGGATATGGTCGCGAAGGGCGAAGGCATGGCCTCCTCGGTTCTGGGTGAGGACAATGTCGGCTGGGTCTCGTTCAAGGGCCGCCCCTGGACGCATATCTGGGAACAGACCTTCGCCGATGAAGAACAGCTCGACGCTTTTCTGCGCAGCCGCGACGGCATCGCCACGTCGAGCAGTGAAGGCTTTGCGCGCCTCGGCCTCCCGCTCGAAAAGCTCAAGATCTTCACCTACGACTTCGCGCTCAAATCCGATGCCGCACCCCGACCGATGCCCGAAGACGCCGTCCCGACCTTCCTGACCTACACCGCGCGGGTCGCGGCCAAGGACGCCGACGCCTTCATCGCCGCGATGGTGGCGGATTATGATCCGTTCATGGCCGAAAACGGCGCGCCTCTGCTCCAGCGCTGGCGCACCGTCGACGATACCGGCGACTATGCCGATATCCTGTCCAGCTGGTCGCTCGCCTCGATCGCGGCGTTCAATCCGATGCGCTTCGCCACCCATGCCGATCCGCGCTGGCTGCGTTTCGTGCAGGATGCGATGCCGATGGTTGTCGGGGGCACGCGCCGCTTCTATCGCACGGCCTGATGAACCCACCGGAACAGGATCATGGCCTCGGCCTGCGCAGCATGATGCTCGCGCTGTCGGGCTATGGCCTGTTCGCGATCAGCGACGGCATCGCCAAGCTCGTGACCGGCCATTATCCGGGCACTGCGCTCGCCTGCCTGCGCCATCTGTTCGCCGCGGTCGGGATCGCGATCATCCTGTGGCTCCGCGAAGGGCGCGCGGGCTTCACCTTCCCCTTGTGGCGAATGCAGCTTGCACGCGGCGCGGCGATCGCGCTCAGCACCGTCTCGGTCTTCGTCGGCCTGCGCTACATGCCGCTCGCCGCCTCCACGATGATCCAGTTCGCAAGCCCGCTGATGCTCGTGATGATCTCGGCCCTGTTCCTCGGCGAACGCGCGCCGCGCGTCACCTGGCCCGCCTCGCTCCTCGCGATCATTGGCATCGCCCTGGTCATCAAGCCCGAATTGTCCAACGTCGGCTGGGCGGGGCTGTGGCCGCTCGTCAGCGCCTTGTGCCTCGCCTTCCTGGTCCTGTTCAACCGTATGGCGGTGGGCCATGCCAGCGCCCTCCAGATGCAGCTGCTCGGATCGGGCTGCGCCCTGCCCTTCACGCTGATCGCCGCGTTGGTGGGTGACGTTTCGGGGGCGGAGGGGCTGCAACTGGCGTGGCCCAGCCTCGGCATCGTCCTGACGGCCTGCGCCATCGCGGTGGTCGCGACGGGCGGGCAGATCCTGTTGTTCATGGCGACCGAGCGGACGAGCGCCGCCCACATCGCGCCGTTCATGTATTTCCAGATGCTCGTCGCGATCGGCTTCGGTGTGCTGGTGTTCGGCACGTGGCCCGATGCGCTGGCAATGCTCGGCGCGTCGCTGATCATCGCGGCGGGCCTGCTGCTATGGCATAACAGCCGCCGCCCCGCGCTGGCGGGCGCGATCGCGGAATCGTCGCACGTCTGACCACCTGTCGCACGCGCCAAAGGATATGCGCGTCCGCGATAAGCCCCGGAGTTGCCCGACGTGGCCGACAAGCCCAACGTCCACCTCAAATAGAGGAGCAGGATCATGGCCACCCAGTTGAAGCCCACCGCGCGCGATCTCGTTGCCGGTATCAAGATCATCGATACCGACACGCATCTGAGCGAACCGCACGATCTGTGGACGAGCCGCGCCCCCGCCAACCTCAAGAACCTCGTCCCCCGCGTTGATCTGTTCGAGGGCAAGCCCACCTGGATCATCGGTGAGGGCAAGCAGCTGTCGGGCATCGGCGCCAGCCCGATCTCGGTGATCAAGAAGGACGGCAGCAAGTCGCGCTCGCTCGAATTCTTCGACTGGCAGATTGGCGACGTTCATGCCGGCGCGCACAGCGTCAAGGAACGACTCGAGGTGATGGACGAAGCGGGCATCCACGCCCAGATCGTCTATCCCAACGTCCTCGGCTTCGGCGGACAGCGCGGCTGGGACGCCGAAGAGAATATCCGCATCGCCAGCATCGAAATCTACAACGATGCGATGGCCGATATGCTGCACGAATCGAAGCAGCGCATCTACGGCATGGCTTTGCTCCCCTGGTGGGACGTGAAGCGTTCGGTCGCCGAGGTCGAGCGCGCCAAGAAGATGGGCCTGCGCGGCGTCATCATCAATTCGGATCCGCAGAATAACGGCCTGCCCGACCTGGCCGAACGCCACTGGGATCCGCTGTGGGAGGCGTGCGTCGCCAACGACATGCCGATCAACTTCCACATCGGCGCGTCGGAAAGCTCATCGGCGTGGTTCGGCAGCAGCTTCTGGCCCTCCGAGCCGCACGACATCCGCTTCGCGATCGGATCGTCGATGCTGTTCTTCGGCAATGCCCGCGTGATGGCGAACATCATCCTGTCGGGCATTCTCGATCGCTATCCAACGATCAAGTTCGTGTCGGTCGAAAGCGGGATCGGCTGGATCCCCTTCCTGCTCGAAACGCTCGAATATCAGCTCCACGAAAATGCGACGACCAAGACCTTCTCGCTGACGCCGGAGGAATATTTCCGCCGCAATATCTACGGCTGCTTCTGGTTCGAACGGAAAAACATGTCCGCCACGGTGCGCCAGTGCGGGGTCGACAACGTCATGTTCGAAACCGACTTCCCGCACCCGACTTGCCTCTACCCCGAGCCGCTCGAACATGCGGCATCGGGCCTGGCGCAGCTGACCTTCGAGGAGCGCGAGAAGATCCTCAGCACCAACGCCTCGAAGCTCTACAACATCCCGCTTTGATCCGGATCAGGCGTCCGCAAACTCGACCTTGCGGACGCCTGCCGCCGGCCCGTCGGCAGGCTTGCCGGCAAAGCATTGCGCCACCTCCATCCACGCGCGGGCGCCTGCGCCGGTCACGACCAGATCGGTGTCGTCGACATGCCGGCGCTGCGTGACGACCAGCGCGAAATCCTCGGCCGGCCCGACGATGCTCTCGACACCATCGGGGGTCCATTCCCACACCGCACCCGATGGCGCGGTCAGCGTCACGCGCGGCGGCGCGGGGCGATCGAGGCCGCGATTGCGGAACGACCAGCCCTGCGTCCGCACCCCCAGATCGCAGATCGCACGGATGCGGTCGTGCGACGGACGGCGGACGCGGAACAGATCATAGATGTCCTGCCCGTGCGCCCACACCTCCATCTGGCGTGCGGCGGCAAAGGAGGCGACACCCATTTCCGGCCCGAACCACGGCATACGCGTCTCGGCATCCGACGCGGCGAAGCGCGTCAGCACCTCCTCATAGGTCGCGCGCCATGCGGCAAGCTGCTCGGCGGGCGTGAGATGGCCGAAACGCTGGCGCATCTCCTGGCTCAGTTCGATCCCCTGTGCCTGCCCCGCGCGTACCGTCTTGAACAGCTCGGCAAACTCGGCGGCGTCGCGCATCGCGATCAGGCCGAACAGGTCGACCTGGTGGAGATGCATCACCTCATCGGCGACGGTCCAATCGTAGAAGACGGTGTGTTTGGCCCAATCGGCATCGGGCAAGGTTGCCAGATAGTCGGCCAGCTCGTCATATTCCGCCCGCAAATCCGCCACCAACGCCCTCATGCTCCACCCCTTTTGCTTGCTCTGTATTTCCGAAGCTGCCCCATCGGCGCGAGCGCGCGCTTCGCCTGCGCAAAGCCCGGCTTGCCCAAATCCTGTTCGAAGTTGACGATCGCCACTCCGCACGTCGCCGCGAACCGCGCGAACATCCACGGATAGGCGCCGGCATGGATACGGCGCCCCTTGGCGAAATGGACGACGCGCGATCCGTCTGCATTGGTCCCGGCCAGCAGGAACGCTGCCGGCGCCCTCGCCCCCGTCGTCACCAGCAGCCCGTCGAGCCCCAGCGCCTCGCGCCGCGCCAGCGCCTCGCGGCAGGCATCGAGATCGGTCGCGTCCGGATCGCGCCCGACATCGGCGAGCCAGCCGTCGAGCACTACCCGCGCGGCCGCAAGGTTGGCGTCGCTCAGCGGCTCCGCGATCGGCGCCTGTTCGGCCTCGAAAGCGCGCGCCTGCGCCCGCTTTGCCTTCGCGCCGCCGAGCTGCGCCAGCGTCTCGGCGCGATAGACATAGTCGGCATCGTCGTCGTTCCAGCGCACGTCGTAACCCGCCTGCGCCAGCGCATCATCGGCCAACGGGTAAAGGCAGTCGACACAATCGAGCAGCCGCGCCGCGCTCTCCGCATCGATCGGCACCAGCGGCATCGCATGCCGCACCCCATCATAGGTACGGCCGATCAGGTGCGGCAGGTCGCCGTCGACGAAGCGATAATCGTGCCGATCGCGGAACAGCCAGAGGTTCGCAAAGCCATATTCGGACAAAGGCGATCGCAATAGCGCGATCAGCGCCTCGATCCTCTCGCGCATATCGAGCGAGAGCGGGAGGCCGAGACCGCCGCCAGCGACGGCCTCGCCGCCCATTAGCGTGCCGGAAGCGCCATCGGATCGGACTGGAAGCCGCCGCTGCCCATGTCGTCCTGCATCCATTCGACGACGATCGTCGAGCAGCGCCGCGTGGCGAGCGACGCCATCTCCTCATCCCCGCTCAGGATCGCGGCGACCATCTGGTTGCGGTGCAGGCGATATTGCTCGATCCGGTCCGGGCGGTGCGCATAGACGTCGTCGGTGCCGCTGACGCGCGCCGCCAGATCATAGGTGATGTTCAGGAACAGTTCGAGCAGCAGGTTGCCGCTCGCCCGCCCGATCAACCGACCCAGTTCACGCTCGGTCTTGAGGAAGGTGAGGTAATCATTCGCCCCGCCCTGCTCGTCGAGCGCGCGTTCCTTGTCGAGAAACGCGCTTAGCGCGGCGAGCGCTTCAGGATCACGGTTGCGTGCCGCAAGCTGCGCGAGTTCGTGGCGGATCGGCTCGACCGCGCGCACCAGTTCGCGCAGCTTGGCGTCATGCGCCTCCAGATAGATGGCGGCGATCCGCGCGACCGTGATGCTGCTGGGGCGCGAGGTGAAGTAACCACCGTTCACGCCCCGCTTGATCTCGATCAGATGTTCCTGCGCGACCAGTGCCGCCGCCTGGCGCAGCGTCGGGCGGCTGACGCCCAGCCGCGTCATCAGCTCGTCCTCGGACCCGACCAGCCGCCCTTCGTCACGCTTCATCGCCATATCGCGCAATGCGCGGGCGGCCTGATCGACGGCGGACGTTTTGGGCTCTTTGGGACGGGACATTCGGGCTCCTGACGATGGGACTTGCCACGTTATAATATTATGGCCAAAGCGCAAAAGAGTAATCTCAAATGGGGTCGTTGCCTTGAGCCTATCCGGAAAGACGCTGTTCATCACGGGCGCCAGCCGGGGCATCGGGCTTGCGATTGCCCTACGCGCCGCACGCGACGGAGCCAATATCGTCGTAGCCGCTAAGACGACCGAAGCGCACAAGCACCTGCCCGGCACGATCTATTCAGCAGCCGAGGACATCAAGAAAGCGGGCGGGCAGGCGCTGCCGATCGTTGTCGACGTGCGGCACGAGGACAGCGTTCAGGCCGCGATCGACGCGGCGGTCGCGCGTTTCGGCGGGATCGACATCCTGGTCAACAATGCCTCGGCGATCTCCAAGACCGGGGTCGAAGATACCGAAATGAAGCGGTGGGATCTGATGAATCAGGTCAATACGCGCGGCACCTTCCTCTGTTCAAAGGCGGCGATCCCGCATCTGAGGAAGGCGGCGAATCCGCACGTCCTGACGCTCTCCCCGCCGCTCAACCTCGATCCCAAGTGGTTTGCGGGGCACGTAGCCTACACGATCACCAAATATTCGATGTCGATGGCGATGCTGGGCATGGCCGAAGAATATCGCGAGGCGGGAATCGCCTTCAACTGCCTGTGGCCTCGCGTCGGCATTGCCACCTCCGCGATCGAGTTCGCGGTCGGCAATTCAGACGAGATGCGCAAGTGCCGCAAGCCCGAGATCATGTCGGACGCCGCCTATGCGATCTTCAACAAACCCGCGCGCTTATGCACCGGCAACTTCTTCATCGACGACACCTTCCTCTACGAAGAAGGCGTGCGCGATTTCACGACGTACAAGAATGATCCGACGTCGAAGGAATGGCGCGTGGGCATGTTCCTGCCCGATGGCGACGTGGCGCCCGAAGGGTCGCTCTGATCTTCTAGTCCCTTCCCCGCAGGGGAAGGATTCATTGCGCCATCGCTCGGTAACCGCTGCGCATGGCATCGCCCATCCGCTTGACCAGTTCGACCCGGCTCATCGCCTTCATCTCGCCAGCCCGCACCTCGTCACGCGGATTGGCGAAGAAGCGGGGGAGCCACTGGCCCGCCATCTGGCGGAACAGATGCGACGCCGCATCCTCGGGCGTTTGCGGCACCGGCACGCCTTCGGGAAGGTTCGCGGGTGTCCGCGTCTCTGCGAACAACGTGCCCTTCTTGCGCTGCTGCTTGATGAAATTCGGCGTATAGGTCGATCCGACCATCAATGTCGCGGCATCGACGCCGTGATCGGCCAACTCGTCCCACAGACCTTCACCCAGGATCATTTCATAGGCTTTTGCTGCACCGTAGCTGACATAGGAATAGATGCCCTGCTCGGCCGCGAGCGACGAGCACAGCACGATCCCGCCTCTGCCGCGCGCGACCATTTGCCGCCCGAAATGGTGAACCAGCAGGCTCGGCCCGGTGCAGTTCACCGCGATGTTATAGTGATGCTCGGCGATATCCTGATCGAGGAAGGTGCCGTGCGGTTCGGCGGCGCAATTGTAGATCATCAGGCCGATCGCCACGTCGTGCAGCGCCGCCTCGATCGTCTCGACGATATGAGGATCGCCGCAATCGGCCGCGATCGCGCGGGTTTCGACGCCATATTCGGCGGCGATGTCTTCGGCTGCCATTCGTAACAGTTCCGGCCGCCGTGCGACCATCGCGACCTTCATGCCGTGTGCCGCCGCCTGCGCCGCGATCGCGCGACCCAGCCCCTCCGATGCGCCGAGGACCAGCGCCCATTCGCCGTAGCGTTCGGTGAAGTCGGTCATGTCAGCGCGATCACGTACAGCGCGATTGCCGCGAAGAAGGCGCCGAACCACGTGAGCGACCGCAGGCCCGCCCAATTGCCCAGATAACAGCCGATGTAGAGCAGGCGAAACACCAGCCAGACGCTCGCCGCCAGATCGATATGGCCCGGAGGCGCGGCGCGCAGCGTTGCGAGCAGCACACCCACCGCGAAGAACGGAAATGCCTCATAGCTGTTGGCGTGCGCCGCGTGCGCCCGCTGGCGCAGCGGATCGGGAAAGCTCGCCGGATTGCGCGGATCGGCATTGTCATAGGCCTTGGTCGACTTCGCGATCGCGACCGAGATGATCGGCAGGAGGCCGCCGACGAGCAATATCCAATGGGCGATCGTCGGCTGCATCACGTGGCTTCCCCTGTCCTATCTGGCCCGATGCTCCGTAGGCTTCGGGCTCTCGGGCAACTTTACCGGACCATGGGCCTTCGACGCCACCAGGATCGTGGCGGTCGCACGGATATTCTCGATCCCGCGCTGGTTGGTACCGCGCAGCGCCACCTCGATCTTCGGCCCCAGTTTCTCGTCGACCGAAACTTCGGTGATCTCGCCCGTCATCCAGGTCACGTCGCCGATATAGTTGAAGCGGCGGAATTCGAACTTGATGCGGTGGATGAAGCTGTCGTCACCCGCGAAATTAGTCAGGAAGTTGGAGATGTGGAACTGCCGCACCGGGCCGATGTCGTACATCATCCGCACGCCCACCTTGTCGGCCAGTTCCTTGTCCCAATGGACGCGCTGCACCGTATCCCAGGCGTTATATTCGTCGCGGCTGTAGAAACCGCGCAGCTTCTTGCGATTCTCGTACGCCAGACGATTCGGCCAGTTGCCGTAGATCAGCCAGCCCGCGCCCATGTGCAGGTTGATCAGATCGGTGACCGTCAGCGGCCCCTTGACCATCCTGGGCAATTCCTGCCCGACCGTGCAGTCCTCCAGATACAACGTATCGGCCCCGCGGCGATATTCGGCGTCATAGGCTGCCTCGATCTCGGCGAGTTGCTCATCGGTGTAGGAAGCCGGCTCTTCCTTGGCATATTTCGCCTTGGCGTCGCCGCTCTTCTTCTTGCGTTCGGCGTGGATGAACCAGTCGACGCCGTCGACCAGCACCTTGTCATTCTGGTCCCACAGACACAGCCCGTTGGTGACGATAACGGAACGACCCGAAAATTCCGACGGCTTGTCCTCGACCGCTTTCACGAAGCGCGAGCGATAGAGCTTCGTGCCCTCCATGATCGGAGCGTAATAAAAATTCTCGCCGCCCGAATGAAATAGCTGAATACCACGCAACGCCTTCGACGTGATCTTCGCTTCTTCCGGGTCCATCACCGGATTGCGATTGATCCCCATCGACTTTTCGAAGGCCGGCGGCGCGATCACGCCGCCCCAGCGCGTGCCCTTCGCATAGTCCGGATCGACGAACATCGGATTGTCGTCGCCGATGCAGATCGCGAAGCGGCGCACTGCATCGTCGGTGCAGCTGAGGTTCCAGGGCTCGTCAATGGCACCGGTGCGCAGTGTAGGGTTCGGGAAGCCGATCCGTCGCCGCATCAGGTCCACCGACTCGTCAGTGATCATGTTCCGCAACAGGCCGTCGTCCGCCATAACTTGTCCCCTCAGGCGGTTCTGTCTGAAACCGCTCTAGCGCAATTGAGTAATATCTTTTATCGCGATATCCGCTACGGCGCGGCCCAACAAGGGGCAAATCGAGGGAGATGCCGACGTGCACGTCTATGAGGGTTACGAGACGATAAAGGTCACTCGCGAGGGCAAGATCGTCACGATCACGCTCAATCGCCCCGAAGTGATGAATGCCACCAACCCCCAGATGCACCAGGAACTGGAGCGCGCCTTTCCTGAGATCGGCCGCGATCCCGACTGCAATGTCGTGATCCTGACCGGCGAAGGCCGCTGCTTCTCGGCGGGCGGCGACATCGTCGACATGCGCGACCGGCTCGACGATCATGTCCGCTGGCTCGAAGCGATGCGCGAAGCGCGCGCGATCCTCTATAACGTCGTCGATCTGCCGCAGCCTTTGATCTGCAAGGTCAACGGCGCCGCGACCGGCCTGGGTTCGACGCTTGCTCTGTTCAGTGACATCATCGTCGCGAAGGACACCGCGAAAATCGCCGACACCCACGTCAATGTCGGCCTGGTGGCGGGCGATGGCGGTGCGGTGATCTGGCCCGCAATCATCGGCCATGCGCGCGCCAAGCTCTATCTGCTCACCGGCAAGCCGATCACCGGTAAGGAAGCCGCCGAAATCGGCCTGATCACCGAAGCCGTCCCCGCCGAAGCGCTCGACGCGCGCGTGCAGGAGATTGCGGAGACGATCGCCGCGCTGCCCGCGGTCGCGGTGAAGCTGACCAAGAAGTCGATCAACATGGACCTGCGCCAGAAGCTCGACACGATGATCGAGGCGCATCTCGGCTACGAAACGATGTCGCACCTCTCGCTCGACCATCGCGAGGCGATCAACGCCTTCGCCGACAAACGCACGCCGGTCTTCACCGGCAAGTAAGCGCCCATGACGCTGGACCTCCCAGCTGCGATCCGCGCCACCGTCTCCGGCGGCGGCGCGGACGATGCGCTTGCCTTTGGCGGGCGCTGGCGCAGCTGGGATTGGGTGCGGGATATTGCGAGTAAGCTCGACGCTGCGCTGGGCGATGCCCACACGGTAGGACTGGTCGCGCGCAACCGGCCGCAGCATATCGCCGCCTTCGCGGCCACCCTGATGGCGCAGCGCACGACGTCGATGATCTACGCGGCACAGAGGCCCGCAGGGATTGCGGCGGATATCGCGACGCTGCGCCTCCCTGCTATCATAGCCGATGCCGAGGACTGGACGCCCGAGGCGCTGGCGGCCGCCCGATCGGTCGGATCGCAGGCCATCGCGATCGGTGACGGCTCGGTCGAGGCGCTCGCGCCGCGCGGTCCCGGCCCTTTCCGTGAGCCGATGCCCGACATCGGCCTCGAACTTCTGTCCTCGGGCACCACCGGCGCCCCCCGCCGCAGCGGCCTGCCGTGGTCGACGATCGCAGGTGCCGTTGCGGGCACCAAGTCGGCTTATGCGGGAACCTCCGAAGTTTCCGCGCCGCAGGTCATGGTCCACCCGCTCGGCAACATCGCAGGGCTGGCTTATGCGGTGCCCCCGCTCGTCTGGCGACAGCGGCTCGTGATCCTCGAACGCTTCGATCCGCTCGCCTGGGCAGAGGCGGTGCGCGATCATCGCCCGAGCCGTGGCACCGTGCCCCCCGCGGGCGTCCGCATGCTGCTCGATTCGGATATCCCGACCGAATGGCTCTCCAGCCTCAGCCTCGTCGCGGTCGGCGGCGGCAAGCTCGATGAGGCGTTGCAGGTGGCGTTCGAAAATCGGTTCGGCATCCCCGCCCTCCCGGCCTTCGGCGCAACCGAATTCGGCGGGGTGATCGCCAACTGGACGCTCGACGCCTATCGCCGCTTCGGCGCGGAAAAACGCGGCAGCGCGGGCATGCCCAGCCCCGGCGCGACTTTGCGCATCGTCGATCGCGATACCGGCATCGCGCTTCCCCCCGGCGAGGTCGGCCTGCTTGAAGCGCAGGTCGAGCGGATTGGACCTGATTTCGTCCGTACCAACGATTTCGCCTCGCTGGACGCGGACGGATTCCTCTTCCTTCACGGCCGCGCGGACGGGGCGATCAACCGGGGCGGGTTCAAGATCGTCCCCGATCAGGTCGCCGCCACGCTGCGCGAGCATCCTGCCATTGCCGATGCGGCCGTTGTCGGGATCGACGACGTGCGCCTCGGCGAAGTGCCGGTCGCAGCGATCGAACTGCGCCGCGGCCGGAGCGCCGATGCCGGCGCGCTCAAAGATTGGCTCAAGGACCGGCTCGTCGCCTATCAGGTTCCGGTCGATTTTCGTATCGTCGACGCGCTGCCACGCAATGCGTCGATGAAGGTTTCACTGCCCGAGGTTAAGGCTCTTTTCCAATGAAGATCATCGATAGCGCCGAGCTGGACGCCTTCCGTGAGGAAGTCCGCGACTGGCTTGCCGACAATGTCCCGAAAGACCCCCGCCCGCATGACGGCGCCGCGATGCGCGATTTCGATCTCGCGTGGCAGCGCCGCCAATATGATGGCGGCTGGGCGGGCATCAGCTGGCCCAAGGAATATGGCGGGCGCGGCGCTTCGGTGCTCGAAACCCTGATCTGGCATGAGGAATATGCCCGCGCCAACGGCCCGGTTTCGGGCAGCATGTTCGTGGCCCTCAGCCATGCCGGCCCGACCCTGATCAATTCGGGCAACGAGGCGCAGAAGCAGCGTTACCTGCCCGCGATCCTGAAAGGCGAAGAGAATTGGTGCCAGGGCTTTTCGGAGCCGAGCGCGGGGTCCGATCTGTCGGCGCTCAAGTGCCGCGCGGTGATCGATGGCGATCATCTGGTCGTCAACGGCACCAAGATCTGGACGACCTACGGCCATCTTGCCAAGCAGCAGGAGCTGCTCGTTCGCACCGATCCCGATCTGCCACGGCATAAGGGGATCAGCTGGGTGATCTGCGACATGGAGACGCCAGGCGTCGAAGTGCGACCGATCAAGGCCATGTCGGGCCTGACCCACTTCGCGCAGACCTTCTACGACGATGTCCGCATCCCGCTGTCGAACGTGGTGGGTGAAGTGAATGGCGGCTGGAAAGTCGCGATGACGACGCTGGGCTTCGAGCGCGGCACCGGCACCGTTCCCCACCAGATCGAGCTTTCGAAGCGCACCGACGACATGATCGCCGAGGCCAAGGCCAAGGGGTTGCTCGACGACGCGACCGGCGCCGATCTCGCCACGCTGAAGGCTGAAGTCGCGGCGCTCCGCTCGCTCACCGTCGCGCAGATTTCACGCGGGATGAGCGAGGCGGTTCCGGGCGCAGAGGGCAATATCGTCGCGCTGCAGTTCGCCGAACTGACCCGCCGCGTGAACGGCTATGCGCTCGAGCTGTTCGGCCCCGCCGCGCTCGAACGCGGCGGCCATCCGGACTATCCGCTCGAATATCTCGAATGCTTCAAATGGGGCATCGGTGGCGGCACCAATGAAATCCGCCGCAATGCCATTGGCGAGCGTGTGCTCGGCCTGCCCAAGGGACCTTCCGCACGATGATCGTCAATCTCACCCCCACCGAGGAACAGCAGCTCGTCGAGGACAGCATCCGTGGCCTTCTGGCCGGCAAGCTGCCCGTCGATCGCCTGCGCGAAAGCCATTCGCACGGCGGCGCAGCCGAACGCGCGATCTGGAACGATCTCGCCGAACTCGGTCTGTTCGGCCTGGGTCTGGCGGAGGAACGCGGCGGCATCGGCTACGGCCTGCCTGAGGAAGTGATCGTCGCAAAGGCGCTCGGCGCCCACCTCGCCTCACCTTCGATCATCGCGCAGATGATCGCGGTCCACCTCGCCGACGACGCCACCCGTCCCGCACTGATGAGCGGTGAGGCACGCGCGGCCTTCGTCAACGCCTTTGACGGCGGCGCACACCTGATCGATGGCGAAGGCGCAACCCACGCGGTCGTGGTCGGCCAGGGTGGCGTGGCGCTCGTCGCGATCGATACGCTGGGCACTGCCGAGCCGGTCGAGCTGATTGACGAGACGGTCGCGGTCGCGAAGGTCTCGACCTCGGCATCGCTGTCGGGCGGCGCGGAGGCCGAGCGGCTTTCGCTGCTTCTCGCCACCTATATGGCCGGCCTTGCAGGCGCGACGCGTGACATGGCGGTCGAATATGCCCAGACCCGCGAGCAATTTGGCCAGCCGATCGGCGCGTTCCAGGCGATCAAGCATCAGTGCGCCGATCTCGCCCTGCGCGCGGCGGGTGCGGAGACGCAGTGCTACCACACGGCCGTCACCTTCGGCCGTGGCAATGACGACGGGGTCGAGGTGGCCTGCGCACGCCTGCTTGCGGGCGAAGCGGCGCTCGCCAATGCCAAGCAGAACATCCAGATCCACGGCGGCATGGGCTTCACCGCGGAGTGCGACGCGCACCTCTTCCTGAAGCGTTCGCACCTGATCTCGATGCTGGGCACCAGCAAGGCCGAGGTTCGCAAGCGCATCCTGGCTTGACCTCTCCTCGTCATTGCGAGGAGCCGAAGGCGACGTGGCAATCCACCCCGAACTGCGGACTGGATTGCTTCGGCTCCGCCTCGCAATGACGAGTGAGAACTGGACAAGTGGCCGCTTCGACCGCACATCGCCACCAACGGAATTTCGGGGATATCGATGACCACCAGCTATGATGTCGTGATCGTGGGCGCAGGGCATGGCGGCGCGCAGGCCGCGCTGCAGCTGCGCACGCAGAAGTTCGAAGGCAGCGTGGCCGTGATCGGCGAAGAGCCGGAAATCCCCTATGAGCGGCCGCCGCTGTCCAAGGACTATTTCTCCGGCGAAAAGACCTTCGATCGCATCCTGATCCGTCCCGCGACCTTCTGGGAAGATCGCAACATCGCTATGCTGACCAGCAAGAAGGTGACGACGGTCGATCCCACGGCGCATCTGCTGACGCTCGAAGATGGTTCGACGGTCGGTTATGGCAAGCTGATCTGGGCCACCGGCGGCGCGCCGCGCAAGCTCGTCTGTTCGGGCCATGACCTGAAGGGCGTCCACGGCGTCCGCACCCGCGCCGATGCCGATCGGATGGTGGATGAACTGGCGACCACCGAGAAGGTCGTCGTGATCGGCGGCGGCTATATCGGCCTGGAGGTGGCCGCCGTCCTCTCCAAGTTCGGCAAGCATGTCACAGTGCTGGAAGCGCTCGATCGCGTCCTCGCGCGCGTCGCCGCCGAGCCGCTGTCGCGCTTCTACGAGGCCGAGCATCGCGCGCATGGCGTCGACGTCCGCCTGGGCGTCACCGTCGACTGCATCGAGGAAAAGGGCGGCAAGGCGACCGGCGTTCGGCTGGCCGACGGCAGCGTCCTGCCCGCCGACATGGTGATCGTCGGCATCGGCATCATTCCGGCGGTCGAGCCGCTGATCGCGGCGGGAGCCGAGGGCGGCAATGGCGTCGCGGTCGACGAGCTGTGCCGCACCTCGCTGCCCGACATCTGGGCGATCGGCGACTGCGCGCTCCACAAGAACGACTTTGCCGACGGCATCACGATGCGACTGGAATCGGTCCAGAATGCCAATGATCAGGCGACCACTGCGGTGAAGGCGATCCTGGGCGGCACCGAACCCTATCATGCGGTGCCGTGGTTCTGGTCGAACCAATATGATCTGCGTCTCCAGACCGTGGGCCTGTCGACCGGCTACGACCAGACCGTGCTGCGCGGCGATCCTGCGACCCGCGCCTTCACCCTCGTCTATCTGCGCAAAGGCAAGGTGATCGCGCTCGACTGCGTCAACGTCGTGAAGGATTATGTGCAGGGCAAGGCGCTGGTCGTCGCGGGCGCCCAGATCGCCCCCGACAAGCTCGCCGACGCCAGCGTTCCGCTGAAGGAAATGCTGGCCGCCGCCTGATCTTCAAATCCCCTCCGGAATGACCATATCCTTGTCATGAGCAACACATCCGATCCCGTCGTCATCGTCAGCTACGCCCGCACCCCGATGGGTGGCTTTCAGGGCGCCCTTTCCACTGTCAGCGCGACCGATCTCGGCGCTGTCGCGGTCAAAGCCGCGATCGAGCGCGCGGGCGTATCGGGCGATGCGGTCGATCGCATCTATATGGGCTGCGTCCTGCCGCATGGGCTGAAGCAGGCGCCCGCGCGTCAGGCGGCGGTCGGCGCGGGCCTGCCGCTCTCGGTCGAGGCGACCACGGTCAACAAGATGTGCGGATCGGGCATGAAGGCCGCGATGATGGCGGCCGATGCGATCGCCGCCGGTTCGGCCGACATCGTCGTCGCGGGCGGCATGGAGAGCATGTCGCAGGCGCCTTATATCATGACCAAGCATCGCGGCGGCGCGCGCATGGGCCATGATGCGATCAAGGACGTCATGTATCTCGACGGGCTTGAGGATGCCTACACCGGCAAGCTGATGGGCGAATTCGCCGACGATACCGCGCGCGATTACCAGTTCACCCGCGAAGCGCAGGACGAATATGCGCTCCGCTCTCTCTCGCGCGCCAACGAAGCGATCACCAGCGGCGCCTTCGCAGGCGAGATCGTGCCCGTCACGGTCAAGGGCCGCGCCGGCGACACGATCGTCGACACCGACGAGCAGCCGGGCAAGGCCAAGCCAGAGAAGATCCCCACCCTCAAGCCCGCCTTCGTCAAGGACGGCACCGTCACGGCCGCCAATGCCTCGTCGATCTCGGACGGTGCGGCGGCTCTGGTGATGACGCGCGAAAGCGTCGCGAAGAAACTGGGCCTGCCGATCGTCGCCCGCGTGGTAGCGCAGGCCGCGCACGCCCACGAACCCGGGCTGTTCACCACCGCCCCGGTCCCCGCGATCCGCAAGGTTCTGGACAAGGCGGGCTGGTCGGTCGGCGACGTCGATCTGTTCGAGGTCAACGAAGCCTTCGCGGTCGTCGCGATGATCGCCCAGCGGGAACTCGACATTCCGAGCGACAAGCTGAACGTCAACGGCGGCGCGACCGCCCTTGGCCACCCGATCGGCGCCTCGGGCGCGCGCATCATCGCCACCTTGTTGTCCGCCCTGAAGGCGCGCGGCGGCACGAAGGGCGTCGCGAGCCTGTGCATAGGTGGCGGCGAAGCCACCGCCGTGGCGGTGGAGTTGGCCGCCTAACCTCCCCAACTCGTCATTGCGAGGAGCCGAAGGCGACGCGGCAATCCACTCCGTAGTTCGGAATGGATTGCTTCGCTACGCTCGCAATGACGAGTTAGACGGGATGAGGCTTACTCGAACCCCATCAGGCTGAGCACTTCCTTGCGGCTGCGCTCATCCTCGCGGAAGACGCCCATCATGCGGCTGGTCGTCATCGAAACGCCGGGGGTACGCACGCCGCGTGCCGTCATGCACGCATGGCTTGCCTCGATCACCACCGCGACGCCGACGGGCTCGAGGTGCTGCCAGATGCAATCGGCAATCTCCGCCGTCAGCCGCTCCTGGATTTGTAACCGGCGCGCATAACCCTGCAGCACGCGCGCGAGCTTCGAGATGCCGACGACGCGCTGGTGCGGAAGATAGGCGATGTGCGCATGGCCGATGATCGGCGCCATGTGATGCTCGCAATGCGACTGGAACGGGATGTCCTTCAACAGGACGATCTCGTCATAGCCGCCGACTTCTTCAAACGTGCGGGTCAGATGGTGGGCCGGGTCTTCCTTGTAGCCCTGGCAATATTCGCGCCACGCCCGCGCCACGCGCGACGGCGTATCGACCAAGCCCTCGCGGGTGGGATCGTCGCCCGACCATTTGATCAGCGTGCGGATGGCATTCTGTACCTCGTCCGGAACGACCAGCTTGCCGTTGGTGTCCAGCGCTTCTTCATCGTCGTCCCATAGCGACATCCGGTCCTGCCCTTCTTTCGTTTCTAATGTGTCGGAACGCATATAGGCGGGGATCGGAGCCCGCCAATATCCGCGACTGTTTCTCTTCCGCCAAATCGGAGGGGTCAGCGAAAGACCCCGTTCAACCCGCTCAGCGGGGCCACATGCGCTGAAACTCGGGTTCGCGGTCGATAAACTGGTGCTTCAGAGCACCCGCGACGTGCAGGATGATCAGCCAGAACAACGCGTAACCCGCATATTGGTGGATCGCGCCGAAAAGATCGTGCCAGTAATTCTTCTGCTCCAGCGGCATGTTCAGGAAATGGCCGATGCGCGGCCATTCGAACGTGCCGAAGAAGAACATCGGATGGCTGTCGGCATCCTTCCACGCCGAATCCATGAACCAACCGGTCAGCGGCATCAGCAGCATGAACACGTAAAGCCCGAAATGCGCGACATGCGCGGCCACCCGCTCCCACGCGGCCATGCCGTGCGAAAAGGGTGGCGGCTTGTGCCCGATCCGCCACAGCACGCGCAGCAGGACGAGGCCGAGCACCGTGATGCCGGTCGACTTGTGCGCATCGAGCACCGGCCGGATCCAATCATCGGGCAGCTTCGTGAAGAACAGGCCGACGAGCAGGTTGCCGATCATCAGCACCGCAATCACCCAATGAAGAATGATCGCCGGCTTGGTGTAGCGGGGAAGGTTCATGTCGTTCGTCGGCATCGATCGGCCCCCGGCAGAAAGCGCAGTTGCGGGTGGTTCGCAAAAGGATCATAGAGCAGCCGGCGCGAACGGCCACCCGGTTCGGCCGCGTAACATATTTTTCGGATACGTCCCAGGCGATGCTTACCCCGACCCCGCTCGACGTCCGGTTCGCGGCCTATTCGCCGCGCCTCAATCGCCCGCCTTTCACGACCATCAGCGTCCTGCTCCACCTCGGAGCATTGGTGCTGCTCGCGGTGCTGGTGGATATGGCATGGCGGCAGACGGGCCTGTTCGCGTGGAGCGTGGGCATCGCCTATATCGGCTACGACACCTTCCTGCTCGGCTTCGTCGCGGTGATGACCTGGTCGCTCCATCGTCGGCAGATGCTCGCGCCCCCTCCACCGCGCGAGCGGCCGGAAACGCTGGCGGTCCTGCTCGCCGCGCACAATGAACAGGCGGTGCTGGTCGCCACCATCAAGGCTCTCGCCGCGCAGGCGGAAGCGCCCGACATCATCCTGATCGCCGACAACGGATCGACCGACGCGACCCCCGCTGTCCTGGCCGAAGCCTTCGGACTGGCCCCGGCGCCTTATGGCGACATCGCGATTTCGCCCGTCATGCCGTCGGTGCGCTGGTTGCGTGTCGAACAGGCAGGAAAGGCCGGCGCGCTGAACGCCGTCCTCGAAAAGATCGACAGCGACATCGTGCTGACGGTCGATGCCGACACGATCCTGCTGCCCGATGCGATCGCCGCGATGCGCGCCGCCTTCCGCCGCGAGCCAGACTTGGTGGCGGCAACCGGATTGCTCGCGCCGATCTGCGACCACAGCATCACCGGCCGCATCTTCGAATGGTTCCAGACCTACGAATATGTCCGCAACTTCATCTCGCGCTTCGCGTGGATGCAGGTGAACGGGCTGCTCCTGATCTCGGGCGCGTTTGCCGGTTTCCGGCGCGACGCGGTGGTCGCGGTCGGCGGCTTCGATCCCGACTGCATGGTCGAGGATTATGAGCTGATCCACCGGCTTCACCGCTGGTCGTGCGACAATGATCTGGGCTGGACGGTCCGGGTGCTGGGCGAGGCCCGCGCGCAGACCGACGCACCCGCGCGCCTGATCCCCTTCCTGCGGCAGCGGCGGCGCTGGTTCGGCGGCTTCCTGCAGACGCAATATTGGAACCGCGACATGGTCGGATCGCAGCGTTTCGGGCGGCTGGGCACGATGATGCTCCCGGTCAAGGCGCTCGATACCGTACAGCCGCTCTACGGCCTCGCCGCCTTCGCCCTGCTGGTCGGCTTCGTCGCGACAGGCCGCTTCGTGCTGGTCCTGCCGATCCTGGGTGTGATGCTGGCGAAGGTCGTGCTCGATCTCAGCTTCCACTTCTGGTCGATCCGCCTCTACCGGCGCTGGTCGGGCGGGTTGGTTCCCGAAGGCAGCGCGCGCATCCTGCTCACCTCGCTGATCGAACCCTTCACGTTCCAGCTGCTGCGCCATGTCGGCGCAGCATGGGGCTGGATCGCGTTCCTGACGGGCCGTTCGACCTGGGGAAGCCAGAAACGGCGCGGGCTGCTCGCGCGGCAGTGACGATGGCGTTGACGTTGGCGTTGGCGTTGGCGTTGGAGTGAAGGGCAAAGGCCACAATGGTCGTGGCTTTTGTGGCCTTTGGATTTTCGCTGCTAAAACAGCACTTTCTCTCCAGTCCCAGCTCGGATGGCTGCTTCACCCCTCACCTCGTCATTGCGAGCGGAGCGAAGCAATCCAGGCCCGAACCCGGCGTGGTTTGCGACCATCTCAAGTGCGGGCCTGGATTGCCGCGTCGCCTGCGGCTCCTCGCAATGACGAGATGGGGAGAGGCGTCCATCCTGCGGCACCCCGGACGAGCGCTGCGACGATCGAGCCGCGAGGATTTCGATCATGACTTCGTCAGCGCGGTTCATGGCATCCCCCAATGCAGATCGGTCATCAGCCCTTTGGCGAAGGGATCGACTCGACCTCTGAAACTTCGAAACGACGCTGTTTAGAACAAATAGTGAACATTGTCAAGCCCGAAGGAGTGGGCGTGGACTAAGCATTCGATTGGCAAGCCAAGTCGTGAACCCATATTGGGCTGCTATCGGGACCGCGCTTCAACGCACAGATGGGGTGCGCAAGCACCCCTCCATCGCCAGACGTGTTACGGGGTCCATCGGGAGGTAAGCGCAAACCGAGAAGGCACTGGGCTTGGTGACCCCGGAACACGCCCGGGGTGACGGGTTGGGAACGTCGCCTTTGGGGTGGGAAGCAGTCGTTCAGCACAAAACCTATTCGGTCTTGGTCACCGGCATGGTCGCAATCGCTGGCAATTCTTCCGGTATGTAGTCGCCATTTTCATGTTCGACGGCGAGCCTCATAGCGACCTCCCCGAGTGGCAGGTCGCGGTAGTTGAGATCGAGAAGTAAGCGATTCCCATTCCGGCCGTGCAGCGCGATCGTTCCCTTTAATTCAGACCAATCGGTATTGGCGTGAGCTGGAAAGCGATAGCCGTAGCAAGCCATGATGCCGTGCGGCAACATCATCGCAAACTCTTGATTGGTATTATCTTTGAGCCATCCGCATGTTTGACTAGCGATAGCTTGGGTCGAATGCTGACATCCCCAAGACCATATCGTGCCGGGCGAATGGTCAAAGCCCCAATGAAACTCAATCCAACGCCGCTCGCGAGGATTGTCGATCTTTGCGGGAACCGCTGTCTCGAAGCTTCTAATCACGTCGCAGAGAGTGGTGGCCGCCGTCGCGGGTTGCGACCCCAACAGCGAAACGACCACAATGAAGGGAAGGACGTGCTTCACTCGACAGGCATGCCATCATAGCAGACCGGCCGCTAGTGGGGCGCATCCGGACAGTCGGCTCAGATGAATCTGCGACCTGAGCGGGATCATCGAGAAGGAGGTCGCGAAGGCACCGCAAGCGCCGAGGCGAGCTTTGGCTTCATCCCTGCCCTGGCGTTATCCGGCCGCCGCCACCCTGAAAGGGGCGGTACCCCCCTGCCCCAGTTCCTCCAGATTCTCGTCGTGGAGGTGGCGGACGACAGGCTGGAAGCGCCCATCATAGCGCGCGAGAACCAGCGGATCGGCCACTGCATTATGGTGCGTGACGAACGCGTCACCGGTCCACAGGTGGAGGGCGGCGCCGGGGGCTTCGGCGACGATCATCGCGCGGTCATCAGGGCGGTCCGGATCGATCGGCGACATATCGAGCGCGACCTGCGGCGCGGTCGACGGCGAAATGGCAAGCTGGCGCCCTTTCCACCGGGTGCTGACCGAACGATGGATATGGCCGCAGATCATCGTGACGTTCGGATGATCGCCGATCGCGGCGTCGAGCGTCTGGATCCAGCGCGCGTCAGGCACCGGCGACATCCACGGAATGCCCGTCTCGACGGGTGGATGGTGCAGCACGATCATCACCGGCTTGGTGCCAGTCTCCGCCAGGCGCGCGCGCAGCCACGCGGCGCGCGTCTCGCAGAAGACGCCGCCATGATGGCCATCCTCGCCCAGCGTGTCGATGACGATGAAGCGCACCGGATCGGTATCGATCACATATTGGACGAAGCCATCGGGGCGCGGAATATGCGGGAAGACATGCGCCATCGCCGCACGATCATCGTGATTGCCGACGCACAGATAGACGGGAAAGCCACACGGCTCGATCGCGTCGCGCAGCCGCTCATAACTCGCGACATCGCCGCGATCGACGAGGTCGCCGGTCAGGAACAGCATGTCCGGCTTCACCGTCAGATTGCCGAGCCAGGCGATCGCCTGATCGAGCCGGCGGCGGTTGAGTTCGTCGGGCGCATCGATCTCGAAGCCGAGATGGAGGTCGGTGAGCTGGGCAATCAGCATCGGGTCGATCCCATGTCTGCGGCCGGCTGACGGACCGGCGGTCCTTTACGTCCCCCTTCAGGACGCATGGGGAGATCAACATGTCCCCATTGCGCCCGCTGTGACACACGACACACTTAACAAGGCTTAACGTCGATTCGACCTAATACGAAAGCCGAAACGATCTGGTTTCAACTTGGGTCGTCACTTCCGGCCGCGCGCTCGTTGCTTTTGTCGTCGAGTCGCTGGGCGGCCTTGCCGCGCACCTTGCCGCTCCGCACCATCAGCGGCGCGAAATCGTTGCGGTGATAATCATGGCACATCGCGCAGGACGACGGCACCTGCTTGTGCGCATCCTGCCCGCCGTGACAATCCTGGCAGCGGGCGATCTTCGGCAGGTTGACGTCGCTCGAAAGCTTCGACGTCTTGACCGCGTGGCAGCTCTCGCACCTTTCGGTGTCGTGCGCGGCGTGATCGAACCAGCCCTTCATCATGTAGCGCTTCGTCAGCGCCACCGGCGCCACCGCGAAGGGCACGCGCGCATTGCCGGTCGGCTTCACGACATGGCAGTCGAAGCAGGCGCCGCCGGGCGAGAAGACCGCGCGGATCGCGCTGTCCGCCGTTCCGCCGCGTCCGACCTGGCCCTGCGCATAGTCGACCGCAACCGCACGGTTCGTGAACGCCCCCGGACGGCGGCGCTCCATGCCTTGAGTCGCGGCCGCGCGATACTGACCACCCGACGAATAGAAGGCGCGGATGTCGGCGACGACCTGCGCCGGATCGCCATGGCGCAACGTGCGGATCGTGCCGCCGACCGCATCGAAATCGAGCGAGTGGCACGCCTGGCAATCGGCCTCCATATCCACAGCGACAAAGCTGCTGCCCGTGGCATCGCGGCGATGGCAGTTGGCGCACTGGAGCGGCTGGCCATAGCCTTCGCCCTTGCCCAGCATCTTGGCCATCTGGGCGATACCGTTCGTCGCCGACAGGTGGACATCGTGCGGGAATTTCAGCCCGTTATTCTCGGTCGGCTTGCCGTCGAGCGACACGCGCGCCGCGCTGGGCACGCCCGCTGCGCTCACCATGCGCAGGGTGGGCATGAACTGCGGGTGATCGTCCCCGAAGTCGGCCGCGTCGGCCAGCTTGGTGTCGGTCAGGCGGCCCTTCATGTCCTTGTGGCAATTGGTGCAGAAGCGTTCGTCGGTCGCGGGCATCGCTGTCGCGCCCTCATGCTCGGTATGGCATTCGACGCAGCGACCCGGCGGACGGTTGAACAGCCCGTTGACGGTACGCTTGAAGCGCGTTTCGATCCCGCCCTTGCCCATCGCGACCTGCAGGCGCGCCGGATCGGCATGGTCATGAACCGCGGTGTGGCACGTCGCGCAGGCTTCGTCCTTGACCGAGGAGCCGCCATTGACGTGGCAGGCGCGGCAATCATTCTCCAGCCCCTTGTGGACCTGCGACAGCGCGCCCGAAGACCACATCTGATCGGCATGGAAGCTCTTCGGCCGTGCGGCACCCGGATCGGGATCGCTGCGCTGGAAGCTCGCGACCAGCGGCCATGCGAGGAAGATCGCCAGCACGGCGATGACGAAGGTCCAGGCCAGCGGGCGCTTGCCCGGAATGACCGATGCGAGCGAGAAGACCTTGACCTCCTCCTTCGCCTCGGACGAATTGGAGATCGCGCCGACGCGCTCGACCGTCAGGATGACCTGTCCGGCCTCGTCGCCGTCGCCCGCCGACACGCGGATATCGTGCGATCCGATGCGGACGTCGGCGCCGCCGATCGCGTTGACGGTGACATGTTCGGTCTGGTTGCCGTCGACGACGACGGGGAGACCCGCGGTCGCCGAAATCTCGACCTGGCCGTTGCCGACCAGCCGGATCATCGCGTGGTGCAGCGTCACCGCCAGATCCGGCAGGTGAATGTCGCTGTCGGTCCCGCGACCCACGGTCAGCTGCGGACGGTTATAGCTCTTCGAACGGACGATTTCTCGGCCATCGGCGGTGCGCGCAAGCTTGCGGACGATGAAGCTCATGATCTCGCGCTCACCAGTAGTAGAAGACGGCGAAGATATGGACGAACAGCGCCGCGATCAGCGCGAAGGTCAGCGGTACATGGATGTACAGCCACACCTCCAGCAAAGCCTTCAATCGCAAGTGCTTTCGGATCCGCGACAGCGACGATCGCTTGCGTTCGAGCAGCGTTTCGACCTGGTCGAGGGCGTCATTCCCGTAACCGCTTTCACGGCCCGGTGCGGCGCGGATCAGATCGAGCGCCTTCTTGGTCCCGCACTTGGGATAATTGCCCGAAAGCCGCGCGATCAGCCCGCCCGCGAACGGATCGTCGTTCAGCGAATATTGCACCATTTCCGCTTCGTCATGGTTGAGCGGCTGGGCGGCATCGTGGATCTGACGATCGAGCATGCGCAGATTGTCGAGCATCTGCACCTGGGTCGTCTCACCACGGTTCGCGGACAGCTCCTGCGGGACCAGCGAATAAGCGGTGATGCCGAAGATGCCGGAGATGATCACGAACATCATCAGCGCATAAGCGAGCGTGTGGACATTCCACCCGAATTGAAAACCGGTGTGGAGCGTCGCGATGACGATCAGCGCAAGCCCCAGATAGACGTGCGCCGAGGTCCACGCCTTGAGCGACCAGCGTCCCGGCGTGATCGTGCGCTTGCGCGCGCCGAGCAATGTCAGCCACAGGATCAGGCCCGCGCCAATCGTGCCCATGATATAGCCATAGGCGCTACCGCCATTGGCGCGCGGCTCGACATGGTTGAAGCCGTAAAGAAGGATCGCGAGAAACGAGGCCGCGAACGCGATCTTGAGCCACAGGAAACCGCGATAGCGCAGGAAGCTTTCGTGGTCCGAATGGCGGGTGCGACCCGTGGTCTTCTGCCGGTCAGCCTTGCTCGCCATGACTTAGGCCTCGCCGCGTTCGAGACGGGCGACCGTCAGGAACTCTTCGGGTGCGACGCGGATCGCGGCGCCGGTCGGGCAGGCGCGCACGCAGCTTGGCCCGCCCTCGATTCCCGAACACATGTCGCACTTAACCGCGCGCTTGGCCTTTTCGCCCTTGGCGTTCTTATAGGCCCAATCATGGCTGGGCTCGCCCGGCCCCGGCCCCTTGCCGAACAGGAACCATGTCCACAGACTTGGCTTCTTGGGCGGCTCCTTTTCCATGCGGATCACGCCGTAGGGGCAATTGCGCTGGCAGTTTCCGCAGCCGATGCATGTTTCGTCGATATAGACTTCGCCGTCCTGCCCGCGGTGGATCGCGGTGGGCGGGCAATCGGCCATGCAGTGCGGGTTCTCGCAGTGGCGGCAGCTGGTCGGCACGTGGAGATGCGCAAAGGTGCGCCCCGCCTCGCGATCGAGCCGCGAGATGCCGTCATGGCTGTCGGCGCAAGCCTTCTCGCAATTGTCGCAGCCGACGCACAGATTCTCATCGATCAGCAGCACGTCGGTCGCCTCGCCGACGCCATTGTCGACCAGGAAGTTCGCGACGTTCGAATACATATCGACGACGCTGGAGAAGCTGTCCTTCTTCGCCTCGATATAGGAGGCGAGATCGATCCGCTCGCCCATCGCGTTGCGGGCCTTGGTACCGAAATCGGGTTTCTTTTCGAGCAGGCGGCGAAACGCCTGGCCATTGAGCTTGATGACTTCGGACTTCACCGCCGCGCGCACCGTCTGCTTGCGGATGCCGTTGTCGAACAGTTCGAGTTCGCCGACATAATTGCCGGCAGGAAGATAGGACAGGAAGACCGGCTTGCCGCCGATCGTCTTCTCCACGACCATCGATCCCGATCGGATCACGAACACGTCGTCGCCCGGATCGCCCTGCTTGAAGATCGCCTGGCCCGCGCGGACCGACTGGATCTCCGCGGTTTCCAGCACTTCGGCCAGGTCGCTCGGCGTGATGCCCGACTGGAACATCTGCAGCAGCTGGCGCTCGGTCGAGATGCGCGTCACCGCGCGTTTCACAGCCGGCACCGACCCCATCAGCTTCAGGATCGCGTTGCGCGGGATTTCGACCACGACGGTATCGGCGATCGCGCGGATCGTCGAACCGCGGCGGCGGCCCGAAACCAGGCCGACTTCACCGAAGATCGATCCGCCCGGAATGACGATGCCGGTCGAACGGCCATCGGGCAGCGGAATGTCGACCTTGCCCTGCGCGATGCCGAACAGCGACGAACCCGGCGCGTTCTTTTCGAAGACGATATCGTTCGTCTTGTAGAAGCGCACTTCGGAATCGAGCATGAACTCGCGCATCTGCAGCGGCGAAAGGTCGCTCAGGATCAGCACATTGTTGCGAATGAACTCGAGCCATTCGTCGACCGACTTCTTGATCGGCAGATTGGCGAACTTGGCGGCCAGGATCGGCTCGTCGGCAGGCTTCAGGCCGACATTGCCGTTGATGAATTCGACGGCGTCATAGCCCTGGTTCATGCAGTGCTTGATCAGCGGATAGCCCGCCAGCGCGCCGATCACGAAGATGCCCGCGTTGGTCGTTTCGAACGACGGCGACAGCTTCGGGAAGGCTTCGCGATCCTCACTCGTGAACTGGATACCGCAGCTCTCGATGAACTTGCGCGGCGCGGCCGATCCCATGCGCGCGATGATGCGATCGCACGCGATCTTCGCCTCGCCATCGCGCGTGTCGAGAACGAGGAAGCCGCGCTCGATCCGGTTGGGCGAGGTATCGGTCATCACGTTGACGCGCCCCTCGTCCGCCGCCGCCATCAGCAGCTTGACGTTCGCGCCCTTCGCCTTCGAGAAATCCGCGCCGCGATTGAGGATGGTAACGACGTTGCCCTGCGCCGCATCGGCCGCGAGGCCCAGCGCATTTTCGATGCCCGCATCGCCCGAACCGATGACGGTGATATGTTCGTCGACATATTCGCCGGGATCGTCGAGCTGATATTGGACATGATCCATGTCGCCGCCGGGGCAACGGACCAGGTTGGGGTTCCCCTGCGTGCCGATCGCCAGGATGACGTTCTCGGCCTTGATCTCAGTCTTGTCGGTCAGCGCGATCGTGAAATCGCCCTTTTGACCGGTGATGGCCTTCACCTCGCTCTTGAGGCGGACATTGACCTTCTGCTCGGCGGCCTGCTTATCCCAGATGCCCAGAATGGTCTCGCGCTTGCCCGCGTCGAAATCGACGTCGGCCCGCAAGATGAGCTGGTTGGGCGTCGCCATGACGTGCTTGCCCTTCTGATACTTGTAGATCGTATCGGAAAGGTGATCGGTCTTTTCGAGAAGGATATGCGAAATGCCGAGCTTTGCGGCATGCGCCGCAGCACTCAGGCCAGCCGGACCCGAGCCCACGATGGCGATGCGGAAGATTTCGCTCACTGTCCCCCCTGCCCTGTTCGCGGACGCCCTGCCCGGCATCCGGCCCGCTCAGTTCGTCATCGATCCGTCCCCGATCAACGATTCACTATTAAGCGAGCCCAGACATCACTTTATCAGCTTCGCTACGTTGCGCTAGACTTTGATTGCACATGCGAAGACGAAGCCTGTCGTTTCTATAATTTGGAGAATCGCCTTGAACAACAGCGAGCCGGCAAAACCGCGCTTCACCCTGTCTTTTGGGCGCGTAGCACTGCTGTTGGCGGCGCTGATCGCTGTCGTTGCGGTCGGAATCACCCAATATCGCAAGTATAAATCCGCCAATCCGGAGCCGACGGCCGATTCTTCGGCGCCCGCAGGGCCGGTTGCCGACGTCGCTTCGATGATCGCGTCGCTGGAGAAACGACTCCAGTCGAATCCCGATGATGCCGAAGGCTGGAACATGCTCGGCTGGTCTTATTACTCGACCGGGCGCTATGCCGACGCGGCCACCGCTTATGGTCGCGCGATCAAGATCGATCCCAGGAACGCGACCTACTGGTCGGCGCTTGGCGAGGTCGAGGTGCTGGCCGGCCCCGGCGGTATCACCCCCAAGGCGGTCGAGGCGTTTGGCAAGGCGCTGGCGATCGATCCCAAGGATTTTCGCGCCCGCTACTTCATGGGTGTGAAGAAGGATCAGGACGGCAAGCACCAGGAAGCGATCGACGACTGGATCGCGCTGGTAAAGGAAGCCCCCGCCGGCGCGCCGTGGGAGGATGCGGTCCGCGATCTGATCGCCAAGGCTTCGAAGGAACACAATATCGACGTCGCCGGCCGCGTTCCGCCCAAGCGCATCGCGCCGATGGCCGATGTCGGCGGCGGCATGGGCGGCATGCCGGTGACCGGATCGGGCGCACAGGTCGCGACCGACGGTATTCCGGGGCCCAGCGCCGGGGACATGCAGGCGGCGGCCGGCATGACGACCGGCCAGCAGAACGAGATGATTGCCGGCATGGTCGGCAAGCTGGAGGCCCGGCTGGCCAGCAATCCGCGCGACAGCAAGGGCTGGATATTCCTGATGCGTGCGCGGATGGTGCTGAACGAACCAGATAAGGCACGCAAAGCACTGGCGGACGGCAAGGCCGCCTTCGCGGGCGACAAGGCCGAACAGGCGCGGATCGACGAAGCGGCGAAGGCGCTGGGGGTGCAATAGCGCCTGTGGATCGATACGGCTTCCCGCCGCCCTGGATCGCCCTGCCCGGACTGTCCGCCGACAATCCGGCGACCCAGGGTGCGGAGGAAGCCTGTATCGAGGCATGGCTGTTCGACTGGCGAACGCTCTCAGCGGACGAAAAGGCCGACTATCTGGATCGCTGGGATGCGTCGGCTGAATGGCGTGAGGCGATTGCCGAACGTTTCGAACGCGATGCCGCCTGGCTGGAACAGGATGCCAGAGAGGCGGCCGAATGGGCTGCCGCGCACCCGCTGCCGACACGGCGGCGATGGTGGCAATTCCGGCGCTGAAGCCCCCTCCCCCACCCGGTTTCCGCCGGCCTGGATTAGAGGGCGATTCCCCGACGCAGTGGCTTGAGCGTCGCGCAGGCGGGCGTGCCGTCCCCGCCGGTGCCGTCGACCACTGTCTCGATCACGCCGCCACCCGCGACTGCACGATCGATCAGATCGCTCCCGATGTCATGGATGTCGATCTTCATCCGCCGCGACCAGGGCGAGGCGGCGTCGCCGGCCAGATCGCCGATGCGGATATAGACGAACCGCCGCTCCGGCCCTTCGCGACGTACCTGATCGCCGAAATATTTGGGGCCCGGACCGATCCGTACCGGGAAATCGAACGACAAGGGTTCGCCATCCTTGGACGATTTCGGATCGAGCGGCCCATCGTCCTTCGCCTGCAGGCTGTGAAGCACGCCAGCCACTGGCCGCTCTATGACGATCCGGAAACCGACCTCGACCTGATCCGCCTTCACCATGACGACGTGTCTTCCCCTACAACAGCCCCAGCGCCGCCAACTCCGCCTGCATCGCCGACGGTATCCCCTCCCCGCCCTCGATCGTCTCGAGATCGCGCGGAGCATCTTCCCCTGCGAGGTAGCGCCAGCCCTGATGCGCGCGGCGCGGGAGCGGCTCGACCATAATCATCTCGGGCGAGAGGCGGATCAGGCAATGACCGTTCTCGCCCTCTTGGAACCCGAGGATGGGCTGGCGCAGGCCGTATTTGTGCTGCGATATCCAATAGAGCGACGCCCCCTCCATCTCGGCTTCGCGCTTGGGCCGATAGCGGGTGTGGAGCAAGATCGGTTCGCCGCGTTCGGCGCGCGTCTCCATACGCCGGCGAAGGTCGTCAAAGTCGGCGCAACCGAAGGCGATCTTGGTAAGGTGAAGCCCGCTCATCGCCGCCATATCGGACGGCACGCGCCCGGCTTCAACCGTGCAGCCCCCACAAGGCCGCAAGTCCCAGGAACGAGAAGAAGCCCATCACGTCGGTCGCGGTCGTCACGAACACTGCGGAGGATACCGCAGGATCGGCGCCGACCGTATCGAGCGTCACCGGGACGAGGATACCGACAAGGCCCGCTGTGATGTTGTTGATGAGCATCGCCAGACAGATGACCAGGCCCAGTTGCGGGTTTCCGTAAAGGATCGTCACCGCAAGCCCGATCAGCAGGCCGAGGCACAACCCGTTGGTCAGCGCGATCTTGAGCTCGCGCAGGATCATGCGCTGGGTGTTCGAACTGGTCAGCTGGTTGAGCGCGAGCGCACGCACCGCGACCGCCATCGTCTGGGTGCCGGCATTGCCGCCCATCCCCGACACGATCGGCATCAGCACAGCGAGCACGACGAGCCGCGAGATCGTCCCCTGAAACAGCCCAACCACCGATGCGGCAAGGATCGCGGTGCCCAAGTTGACGACCAGCCAGGACAGGCGGACCTTCACCGTCTGCAGGATCGGTTCGTTGATGTCGCCGTCGCCCGCGCCCGACAGCTTCAGGATGTCCTCGCCGGCCTCTTCCTGAATGATGTGGACGACGTCGTCGACGGTGATCATGCCGACCAGGCGCCCGGCCGGATCGGTCACGGCGGCCGAGATCAGCGCATATTTCTGGAAACGGAGCGCGACCTCCTCCTGATCCATGTCGGCCGGGATCAAGGTCTGCTCGCGCTGCATCACGTCGGCGATCGCAATCGATCGCGGCGTGCGCATCACCCAGCTCAGCTTGCAGGTGCCGACCGGGTGATGGAAATGATCGACGACGAAGATTTCCCAGAAATCGGTGGTCAGATCCTCGTTGCGCCGCAGATAGTCGAGCACGTCGCCCACGGTCCAATGCTCGGGCACCGCGATCAGATCGCGCTGCATCAGGCGGCCGGCGGATTCCTCCGGATAGGACAAGGCCTCTTCGATCGCGGCGCGATCGTCAGGCTCCATCGCGCGCAGGACGGCGCGCTGTTCCTCCTCCTCCAGCTCCTCGATGATCGCGACGGCATCGTCGGTGTCGAGCTGGGTGGCGATCTCGGCCACTTCGTGCGGCTGGAGCGCGTCGATCAGCTCGTCGCGCACCCACTCGTTCATTTCGGCCAGCACGTCGCCGTCGAGGAGTTCGGCAAGCGCCTTGGCGATCGGCCGCCGCATGTCCTGCGGCGCCAGCTCGAACAGATCGGCGACGTCGGCCGGGTGGAGCGGGCGCACCAGCGCACGAGCGCCTTCGTCGTCACCCTGCTCGACACATTCGACCACGGCATCGACGAAGCTCGATTTCATGCGATCGTCTTCGTCGTGGAGGGTTTCGATCTCCACGTCGTCGATCTCGATTTCGGGCTCGCGCTCGCTCATGCCGCGGCTCTTATCACTTTTGCAGCGCAGCGAAACCTACTCGCTGCCTCTACTCGCCAACCGCCATCGCCGCCTCGCCCTTGCCGGGCGGTGCGACTTTCCTGACGAGCAGTGGGACGGGCAGCAGCACGATCGTCGCCACCATCAGCAACCAATAATCGTCGATATAGGAGATCATCAGCGACTGCCGGGTGATTTCGGCATCAAGCATCGCGACGACGCTCGCCGCCCTATCGCCCAGCCCGGTCAGGATACTGTCGAGCAGATAGGGCATCGTGCTCGCGTGGACCGAACCCGCCAGTTCCTCGTGATTGACCTGCATGTTGCGCGCGAGGATCGCATTCACCGCAGCGATGATCACCGATCCCCCCAGGCTGCGCGCCAGCGAATAGATCGACGTCGCGTCGGTGCGGAAGCGCGGATCGAGCGTGGCGAGCGACATGATGTTGATCGGCACCATCGACATGCCCATGCCGATACCTTGCAACACGCCCGACCAGATGATCAGAGATTTGCCCATCTGCAGCGTGAACCCGGTCATCATCCACAGCGACACCGCCATGATCACCATACCGGTGAAGATCAGCAGCCGCGCATCGATATAGGACATCAGCTTGCCGGTCACGAGCATCGCCGCCATAGCGCCCAGCCCCCGCGGCATCGACATCAGCCCCGCATCGGTGACGGTATAGCCCATCAGGCTCTGCAACATCGGCGACAGCAGCACCGAGCCCGCCGACGCGATCGCCCCGATCAGGAAGACCAGCGAAAGCGCCGCGACGAAGCTCGAATTCTTGAGCGGCTCGATCGAGAAGATCGGCTCCTTCTTCCAACGCAGATAGAAGCAGAGCATCCAGAACGCGGCCATGGCGAGGCCCGCCTCGAGAATGATCTCCCACGATTCGAACCAGTCCTGCTGCGTGCCGCGATCGAGCACCAGCTGAAACCCCGCGACCGCGATCAGGACCAGCGAGAAGCCGATCGCGTCGAACCGTCGCTTGTCGGCCGGGAAGATCGGCGAGAACGCCGCCATGCCCGCCGCTGCCAATATGCCGACCGGCACGTTGATGAAGAACACCCAGCGCCAGTCGAAGGCGTCGGTCAGGAATCCGCCCAGAACCGGCCCCAGCACCGGCCCCACCATCACGCCCAGCCCCCAATAGGTCATTGCGGTGACACGGGTTTCGGGCGGATTGATATCGTACATGATCGCCTGCGACATCGGCGTCAGGAAGGCGCCGAAAATGCCCTGCGCCACCCGCGACGCGATCATCATCGGCAGCGACACCGAGAATCCGCAGAAAGCCGAACTGATCGTGAAGCCGACGATCGCGATCACGAAGAGCTGCTTTCGCCCGATCCGTCCCGACAACCATCCCGTCATCGGCGTCGCGACCGCCGAAGCCAGGATGTACGAGGTCAGCACCCACGACACCGAATCGCGCGACGCGCCGAGCGCCGCTTCCATGTGGGGAAGCGCGACATTGGCGATCGTCTGATCGAGCACGACCATCAAGGTGGAGAGCAGAGCGAATACGCTGACGCCGAAACGCTGCGCGGACGGCATGTTGGCGGGATCGGAGCTTTGAACGGCATTGGCCATGGGGGAACCCGCTTCATCGACATCCGCCGGCCGGCGGGCTCATCTCCATGTCATCACAGCGTCCGCGGAGCAATCACCCCTCGCTAACGTCATCAACTCTCGGTAGAGGGCGCGCCAGATTCGTTTCATATCAAGGAGAGCCCGGATGGCCGATCCCGAGAACACCCTGACGATCACGCTGGAAACCGGCGATGTCGTCATCGCCCTGCGCCCCGATCTGGCCCCCGGCCATGTCGAGCAGATCAAGACGCTGGCCGGCGAAGGCTTCTACGATGGCGTGGTGTTCCACCGCGTGATCCCGGGCTTCATGGCGCAGGGCGGCGATCCGACGGGCAGCGGCATGGGCGGCTCGCACCTTCCGAACCTGAAGGCGGAGTTTAGCCGCGAACCGCACGTCCGCGGCGTGTGCTCGATGGCGCGCAGTTCGAATCCGAACAGCGCGAACAGCCAGTTCTTCATCTGCTTCGACGACGCGCGCTTCCTCGACGGTCAGTACACCGTGTGGGGCGTGGTCGAATCGGGCATGGAACATGTCGACGCGCTCCCCAAGGGCGAGCCGCCGCGCACCCCGGGCAAGATCGTCAAGATGACGGTCGGCGCCTGAACTAAGCCTCAGAACCTCCCCCCGACGGGGGAGGTGGCAGTCCGAAGGACTGACGGAGGGGTATTCGCCGCAAGCGGTTCGCTGCCGGCCAATACCCCTCCACCGCTTCGCGGTCCCCCTCCCCCTCCGGGGAGGATCCAACGACGTCAGATCGTCGAAACGCTGCTGAACAGCCAGTCGTGGAACAGGCGCACCGCGCGGTTGGATAAAGCCGGGCGGCGGCACGCGAACCAGTAGCTGTATGGGCTTTCGATCTTCTGGCTGTCGAACAGGTTCACCAGCCGCGCGTCATGCGCGCCATCGAGATGGCCCTGGAGCATGAACGCCACGCCCAGTCCCTGCGCGGCCGCTTCGAGCATCAACTGCCCCGAATCGAAATGGTCGACCGCCGCGGGCTCGAGATCGCTCAGCCCCATCGCCTCCCGCCACGATGAAAAGACTTCGGGCATGTCGCGGTGGAGGAAGATCGTCGTGCGCGCCAAGTCCTCCGGACCGGTGATCGGGTAGCGACCTTCCAGCATCGATCGGCTGCCGATCGCCGCAGCGAAATCGCGATCGATGCGGCGCGAATACAGGCTGACGTCGACCTCGCGTGCCAGCACGATCGCGGCGTCGACACCCTCACCCAGCCGCGACAGTGCGTGCGCGGCCGTGTCGATGTCGATGTGGAGTTCGGGATGTTTCTCGCGCAGTTCGGGCAGGCGGCCGATCAGCCGCTGCGACGCGAACAGCGGCAGCACGCCCAGGCGCAGACGCAGCACCTCCGTATCGCCCGAGGTCGCGTCGATCGCCAGGGTCAGCGCATCCAGCGCGGGCGCGATGCGGTTGAGCAGCATTTCACCGTCGCTCGACAACACCATCGCCTGATGGCGCCGTTCGAACAGGTTGCGACCCAGAAAGCGCTCGAGCGCCTGAACGCGACGGCTGAGCGCCGGCGACGACAGCGCGAGCTCTTCGGCTGCGGCCTTGACCGAGCCGAGCCGCGCGACATGCACGAACGCCTCGATAGCCGTGAGAGGTGGAAGCCTTCGCATCGTCCCTTATCGCCCCGCAATGGCAAGGCCGTACTGCATCGCAACACGGCAAGGTCGCGGCACCTCCCCTCGGATACCGCCATTTTCAGCCGACAAATAAGCGATAGTGCATCGTTGCAACAATTGCAACCATGCGATCTCGTTCTGCAATTGCGCAAAACGATGCTGCGGCGCACAAAGATCGGGCCTTTCAGGCATCCTCTCCTAAAACTTTTCAGGCCGGTCCTTCGGGATCGGCCCTTTTTTTGTCTTGCGGCCCGAGCCTGTCGCAACCACATGGCGCCTCGTCCTTTTTTACGAAGCTATGACGTTTCGGAGACGGCACGCCGCTTGCCTTCGAGACGATGTTGCGTCAACGCATACGCAATCCATAAGAAAGATCGCCAGGAGCATCATGGGTAACCTCCCCGGGGAAATCGCACTCAAGAGCCGCACACGCCTTTCGCGGCGTGGCTCTGCCCCCAATCCTTTCGCGCTCTTCTTCACCCAGTTCCTGCGCCATCCGGTGATGATCGGTTCGATCATCCCGTCGTCGCGCCGCACGATCGAGCACATGCTCTCGCGGGTCGACTGGGCGAACACGAAGCTGTTCGTCGAATATGGCCCCGGCGTCGGCACCTTCTGCGGCGCGATCCTCGATCGGCTGCCGGCGGACGGAACGCTGCTGGTGATCGATACCAACCCGGTTTTCATCGATTATCTGCGCCGCCGCTTCGCCGATCCGCGCTTCATCGCGGTCAGCGGTTCGGCCGCCGACGTGAACGAGATCATCGCGACACACGGGTTCGCGGCCGCGGACTATGTCCTGTCCGGCCTGCCCTTCTCCACGCTGCCCCCCGGAGTCGCGCCGGCCATTGCGGAGGCGACGCATCGCGTGCTGGCGCCCGGCGGGCAATTCCTCGTCTATCAATATGCCGCCAAGATCGTGAAGCTGCTGAGGCCGCATTTCGATCGCATCGACGAGGCGCTGGAGTGGATCAACATCCCGCCCTGCCACCTCTATTGGGCGCACAAGGACGAGGCCGCGCAGGCCGCCAAGGCCGCCTGAAGCCCTGACCCCCGGCATTTTCCTTTACTTTCGCGGGCAGGCCTGATAGCCGCCGCGCTTTCCCGGATTCCCCGTTTATCGGAGCCTAAAGCATGGCGCGCGTTACCGTCGAGGATTGCGTCGACAAGATTCCCAACCGGTTCGATCTCGTCCTGCTGGCCGCGCAGCGCGCGCGCCAGATTTCGGGCGGCGCCGAACTGACGCTCGATCGCGATCGCGACAAGAACCCGGTCGTGGCGCTGCGTGAGATCGCCGAGCAAACGATCCTGCCGAACGAACTCCACGATTCGGTCGTCGGTTCGCTCCAGAAGGTCCAGATGGACGACGAGGATGCGCCCGATGAGATCGGTTCGCTCTCGGCGTCGGCCGAGGCGCTGCGCCTCACCGCGGCGGCTCCGCCCCGCAATCAGAATATCGGCGGCGACTACGACTGATATTTCGAGGAGGCACGCCCTCCTCTGCTCGTCATTGCGAGCATAGCGAAGCAATCCACTCCGATCGCGGGTGGATTGCTTCGTCGCTTTCGGCGCCTCGCGATGACGAAGGGGCGGGAAATGTTGCGTTTCTGCCACAATTCCCGCGCTTTGCCTGTTGCACAAGGGCACCTAGCCACCCCATTGTCTGGGTGTGCTGAGACAATATGAACTGGTCGACCGGGTCCTCGCTTATGACCCCGACGCCGACGAGGCGCTGCTGAACCGCGCTTACGTCTTTTCCATGCAGGCCCACGGGTCGCAGAAGCGCGCCAGCGGCGATCCCTATTTCAGCCATCCGATCGAGGTGGCGGGCATCCTCACCGATCTGAAGCTCGATGCCGAGACGATCGCCACCGCGATCCTCCACGACACGATCGAAGACACGGTGGCGACCCCCGAGGAGATCGAAAAACGCTTCGGTGCTTCGGTCGCTCGCCTCGTCGACGGCGTCACCAAGCTGTCGAAGATTGAGGCGCAGACCGAAAATGAGCGCGCAGCGGAAAATCTGCGCAAATTCCTTCTGGCGATGTCGAGCGACATCCGCGTGCTGCTGGTCAAGCTGGCCGACCGGCTCCACAACATGCGCACGCTCCATCACATCCCGGCCGAGGCCAAGCGCCGCCGGATCGCCAAGGAGACGATGGACATCTACGCGCCGCTCGCCGAGCGCGTGGGCATGTACGAGTTCATGCGCGAGATGCAGACACTCGCCTTTCAGCAGCTCGAACCCGAAGCTTATCAGTCGATCGTCAAGCGGCTCGAACTGCTCAAGGAGGGCGGCGGGGACCTGATCGCGCGGATCAGCTCGGGCCTGCGGCTGCAGCTGGGCCGTGCGGGCATCAATGCCGAGATTCAGGGCCGCGAGAAGCATCCCTATTCGATCTGGCGCAAGATGGCCGAACGCCACATCAGCTTCGAACAATTGTCCGACGTGATGGCGTTCCGCGTGATCGTGAAGGATGTCGAGGCCTGCTACCGTGCGCTGGGCATCATCCACCGCCGCTGGCCGATGGTCCCGGGCCGCTTCAAGGATTATATCTCCACCCCCAAGCGCAATGGCTATCGCTCGCTCCACACCTCGGTGATCCACAGCGAGAAGGTCCGTATCGAGATCCAGATCCGCACCGAGGATATGCACGCGCAGGCCGAATATGGCCTCGCCGCGCACTGGGCGTACAAGCAGGGCAAGCCTGTCCACCACGATGGCGAGGCCAGCTGGATCCGCGACCTCGTCGACATCCTCGAACATGCCGAAAATCCCGAGGAGCTGCTCGAGCATACCCGGATGGCGATGTATCAGGATCGCATCTTCGCCTTCTCGCCCACCGGCGAACTGATCCAGCTGCCCAAGGGATCGAGCCCGGTCGATTTCGCTTATGCCGTCCACACCGATCTGGGCGATCAGACCGTGGGCGCAAAGGTCAACGGCCGCGTCGTGCCGCTGCGCACCCCGCTGGAAAATGGCGATCAGGTCGAAATCCTGCGGTCGAAGGCGCAGGAGCCGCAGCCTGAATGGCTCAACTTCGCCGTCACCGCCAAGGCGCGCTCGACGATCCGCCGTTACGTTCGCGACAAGGAGCGCGACGAGATGGTCGCGCTGGGGCGCAAATTCTACGACGAGATCGTCGCTCGCCTCCCCGCACAGCTCAAGCCCGGCGCGCTCGGCGAGGCGCTGAAGCGCCTGAAGATCGCCGACGAAGACACGCTGATGGAATCGATCGCCCGCAAGCTGATCGACGATATGACGCTGATGGACGCCCTGATGCCCGGCATTGTCGAGAAGATGGGCCCCAGCCTGCCGTCGGGGCAGAAGGAGGCGATCTCGATCGTCGGCCTCACCCCCGGCGTCGCCTTCCAGCTCGCGGCCTGCTGCAATCCCGTCCCCGGCGACCGCATCGTCGGCCTGCGCCGTCCCGACCAGCCGGTTGAGGTGCACGCGATCGACTGCCGCCGCCTCGCCGAAAGCCAGGATGCCGACTGGGTCGACCTCGCATGGGGCAAGACCGACCATGGCGCCGCCCGCCTGCGTGTCATCGTCAAGAACGAGCCCGGCTCGCTGGGCGTGATGGCGGGCATATTGGGCGCGCACCACGCCAACATCATCAACCTGTCATTGTCCCACCGCGACGCGAGCTTCCACACCTACGACGTGACGATCGAGGTGCAGGACGTCTCCCACCTGATGAAGATCCTCGCGGCCCTGCGCGCGGCCGACGCGATCAGCCAGGCGGAGCGGGTTTAGAGGGCGCGCCCTCCTCCCCCTATCGTCACCCCGGACTTGTTCCGGGGTCCACCGGAAGGCAAGCGCAAACCAGGATCCGCAAGCGCAAGGCACTGGGCTTGGTGGCCCCCGGAACAAGTCCGGGGTGACGAGTTGGGAACGTCGGCTTTGGGGTGGGAAGCAGCCTATCCGCTTTCGGGTGAGTGAGCTTGAATAGCAGACGTTGGCGCCTTCGCCGGGGCGCTCCGGAAAGCGGCAGCGATCCTCAAGCACTCTAAGAGGCGTTTACTGCCGCGCCACACCGATCAGCGCGGTTGAAGGGATAGGAAGGTGTGTCTGGTCGCCCGCCAGTAACCGTAGCTCCGCGACGATCATGCCTTTCTGCAGGTCATC
>NZ_VTOU01000006.1 GCF_008274695.1 Sphingomonas montanisoli
GGGCATGCTGGTGCTGGGAGGCGACGCGCCCGCCATCCTTTCCGCACACGGCCTCGCGTCGATCGCCGGCGTGGCACAGGGTCTCGGCAGCATCGCCGGGCTGCTGCTCTGGGGCTTTGGCCTTTGGTGGCTGGCGCTCGCGATGCTGATCACCTGGCGCTACTGGCGCGCTGGCATCCCGTTCAACCTCGGCTGGTGGGGCTATACCTTCCCGCTCGGCGTCTACACGGTCGCGACCTTCCGCCTCGGTACGACCTTCGACCTCGCCTTCTTCGGGATCTTCGGGACGGTGCTCACCCTTGCCCTCACCATGATGTGGGTGGTGGTCGCCGCCAAGACTCTGGCCGGAGCATGGAAGGGGCACCTCTTCGTATCGCCCTGCATCGCAACACCCAACTGATCGCCTGAGGCGATCAAAATCGAAAATCCGATCGCTTGGCTCGACGAGCCGGGTCGGCCACATTCGCCCGAAGAAGGGGATGCTATCATGGACAAACTCGACACCTGGCTCGCCGCAGAGAGCAGTCGTCGCCGCTTTCTGGGTCAGGCCGCGCTCGGCGGTGCCGCGCTCGCTGCCGGCCCCGCACTCGCGCAGAGTCTCGTCGACTTGCACCTGCCCGGCGGCAATGCCGGGCGGCCGATAACCAGCGCCTTTCCCGGCAAAGGCAGCATGATCCTTCAGCGCATGCACCCGCCGCTGCTCGAAACTCCTATGGAGGTGTTCGACCGCGACGTGTTCACGCCCAACGACCAGTTCTTCGTGCGCTGGCACTGGGCCGACATCCCGACGTCGATCGATGTCGATACTTTCCGGCTCACCGTCCGCGGCCACGTCAATAGACCGCTTTCGATCAGCCTTGCGCAGCTGCTCCGGTTGCCGCGCGTCGAGATGGCGGCGGTCAATCAGTGCTCGGGCAACAGCCGCGGCCTGTTCCAGCCGCGCGTACCGGGCGCGCAATGGGGCAATGGCGCGATGGGCAATGCCAAATGGCTTGGTGTGCGGCTGCGTGACATCCTCGACTATGCCGGCGTAAAGCCCGGCGCGGTGCAGGTGCGCTTCGGCGCCCTCGACCAGCCCGTAGTTGCCGGTGCGCCGGATTTCGAGAAGGCGCTCGACATCGACCATGCCCGCGACGGCGAGGTGATGATCGCCTTCGGCATGAACGGCGAGCAGTTGCCCTTGCTCAACGGCTTTCCATGCCGGCTGATCGTGCCGGGCTGGTATTCGACCTACTGGGTCAAGGTGCTCAATGACATCGAGGTGCTGCCCGGCCCCGATGACGAATATTGGATGGCCAAGGCTTACAAAATCCCGGCGACCCCGGGTGCCAATGTGAAGCCCGGTGCCAAGGACTTCCCAACCGTCCCGATCAACCGGATGATCCCGCGCTCCTGGGTGACGAGCCTCGGCGAAGGACAGGCCATTGCCTTTGACCGGACGATACCACTCGGTGGTATCGCCATGGGAGGCGATTGCGGGGTCGCCAAGGTAGACGTCTCCACCGATGGCGGGCGTACCTGGTATCACACCCGGCTCGGTCCCGATCACGGCAAGTACAGCTTCCGCCGCTGGGACACGCAGGTGCCGCTGCCGGGCCGGGGCAATGTGCGTCTCATGTCGCGCTGCTGGAACACGGCAGGGATTGCGCAGCCGATGGCGCCGATCTGGAACCCGGGCGGGTTCATGCGCGGCAATATCGAAACCACCAACATCACCGCGTCCTGAGGAGAGCCGAGATGAAAGTCCCTTCGATCGGCACGCTATCCTTCGGTGCGGTCGGCCTTGCGGCCATAGTCCTGATCGCGATCGGCCCACCCGGCAGCCATGTAGCCCCGCCACCTCCGGCTCCCAGCGGGCCGGCGCCGTCGAGTGTCGCGTTTGGAGGCTTCACACTCACATCGGACGCGGTCGACCTGCCGATCGACGACCAGCAATATCCCGATGGCCCACACGCCGATGTGATCAACGCCAACTGCACCTCGTGCCATTCGGCCAGCATGGCACTGACCCAGCCCGCGCTCACGACCGACCAGTGGAAGGCGACGGTCATCAAGATGAAGGAGGTTTACAAGGCGCCGGTCGCTGAAAAGGATATCTCGGCGATCGTCGACTATCTGACGGCGCTGAGCGCGAAGCAGGGCAGCGCGGCGCCGGCCGGCAAGGAATCCGGAAGTCAGGGCGCTCCCGACGCGTCCGGCGGGACTGGCTGAGTGACTTATCGCCGCGCGCCGCGTTGATCGGATGAAGGAGGCACCCGATGCGTATCGAGAAATTTGTGCATAGCTGCTTGAGGCTGACGCTCCAGGGCAAGCGGCTGTTGTTCGACCCAGGCAAATTCTCGTTCGTCGATGGGCGTGTCGATCCTCGAGACCTCAGCGATGTGGATTTCATCTTATTTACGCACGGCCATCCCGATCATCTCGACTGCAAGGCGCTACGCACCATCGTCGGCGATGGCGAACCGCGGATATTCGGAGGCAACAAGGTCGCAGCCACGTTGCGCAGCCAGGGCTTCACCGTCAGCGAGGTCGGAGAGGAAGGGCTCGACCTTGGACCATTCACGGTCCGTGCCCTGCCGGTGCGCCATGAGCCGATCCTCGCCGAAGAAATTCCGGCCGTCCTGGCATTCGTCGTCAATGATCGCCTTCTCAATCCCGGCGATAGCTTTGATGAACGGCTCCGCCAATTTGCTGGAATTGAGGCGCTGGCGCTGCCGGTGATGGCGCCGTTCCTGACCGAGATCGGCGCCTACGAGTTCGCCAGCTCCATGCGTCCAAGCCATGTGCTCCCGGTCCACGATGGCTATGCCCGCGACTGGTTCCTGACGCAGCGCTACGATACCTATCAGCCCTATTTCGAGAAGGCTGGCATGACCTTCCACCGGCTCCAGCAGCCCGGTGACGGGTTCGACCTGTGACCGACGACAACCCGCCGGAGCCGGCAAAGCCCGCCCATGCGGCCAAGCAGTTGGTCAACAGCGCCGACAAGCTCGCGACCAGCGCCGAGCAGCAGACCGACAGCGCCGATCGCCGCACTGTTCTCGCCGCCGATCGGACGGTGCTCGCCGCCAGCGGACCTATGCCGCCTGGGTGCGAACCGGGCTCGCTGCTTTGGCAGCCGGCATCGGTGCTCGCGCCTTGCTCGACAAGCTGGTGCCCAACTGGATGATCGCGGCCACCGGCTCGGTTCTGATCCTATTCAGCGCCCTGTGCTTTATCGCTGCGATCTGGCGCGAGTTCGCACCGGGCGTGCCGCCGCCCAAGCCCGACACGGCGAAGCTACCCGGCTGGCTATTGATCCTCGTCAACGGATTCCTGGTCATGGTGTCGATCGCGGCGCTGGCTGGGCTCTGGCTCGCGTGAAGGCAGCCCCTCACGTGTAATAGCGGACGCGTGCGCGACGCAGGATCTTGTCCTCGAGCGAGTAGTAGAGCCAGATATTCTCTCCCATGACGACGCAGGACGCCGCGAACGCGATATCGGTCGCGTCACGCACCTTGGCCGGAGGCGGCATCAGGATGGGTTCGACGCCGCGGCCGGTGACATGGCTGAAGTCTGGTGCAAAGCTCACCCAGCCGATCCGCCAACGCGCGTCCACCGTCGCGCCATTGTAGAACATGACAGGGTCGCGGCCATCTTCCTGCACGATCGGGCCCGTCGAGAGATGCCAATTGTCCCATGCATCCTCGCGGACCGGGAAAGGGTCATCGACCACCGTCCACGGACCTTCGGCCGACTGACCGACCGCCATGCCGATCCGCGAAGCGCCGTCTTTGGCATATTCATAGAACAGCCGGAACTGACCGTCCGAACCCTGCGCCAGTGTCGCTTCCTTGATATTGCCTTCGCCTTGCGGCGCCTTGAGCATGACGCGCTGCTCATGGAGTTCGGTCAGTTCCGGCCCCTTGGCGACGAGCAGCGACCCTTGCGACCGGGCCGCATCGACGCCGGTATAGAAGACGAGATAGTTGCCACCTTCGCCGCGCACCACGGTGGGATCCTCGCACCCGCCGGCATCGTCGGGATTGGGGCCAGGCACGATCGCTGGCACATGGCGCATGCGGAACATGACGCCGTCATCGGAGTCGCCGCCCCAGATTACCCCGGTTGGATCGGTCGGGCCGAGCGGGTTGTTGAGCACACGCACGAGGAGACGGAACGTCTTGCCCTCGGTCCAGACGAACGGGCTCATCAGGTCGTGGCCCGCAAGCCTGCCCTCCGGTCCGGCGATATCGAGCGTCACGTCCTGAAGCTCCTCGACGACATAGGCGGCCATCGTCTCAGGCCCCCTGCGCCACGGTGAGCGACAACGCCCCGTCGATCGTCACCGTCGTGCCGGTGATATAGTCGGCGGCCGGCGACAGCAGGAAGGCGATGAGCTCGGCCACCTCTTCGGGCGTCCCCGCGCGTCCCCAGGGAATCGCCGCCTCCTTACGTTTCAGCTCTTCGGGATGGTCGAGGGCGCTCTGGTTCATCGGCGTCAGAATCATGCCCGGCGCGACGCCGTTGACCGCTATCTGTTTGGGCGCAAGCTCGAGCGCGAGCGTCGCCGTCAGCTGCGCCAGCCCGCCCTTGGCGGCGTCATAGTCGACGCCGCCTGACCTAGGCGCCTTTTCATGTATCGATGAAATGTTGACGATCCGACCGCCGCGTCCGGCATCCTCGAGCGCGCGCACCATCCGCCGACACGTCAGGAACGGGCCGTAAAGATCGGCGCGCATCAGCCGGTCAAACTGCGCGAGCTCCATGTCGCGCAGCATCACGCCGGACATGTTGAGGCCCGCGGAATTGACGAGCCGGTCGACGATGCCGAACTCGGCCTCGGCATGGGCGAACAGCGCTTCCACGGCTTGTTCGTCGCCGACGTCGGTCTGCACCGCGATGCCGTGGCCTCCAGCGTGCTCGATCTCCGCGAGCACGGCATCGGCAGCGCCCCGATCAGCGAAGTAAGTGATGACGACGGGCGTGCCCCCAATCGCGATCTTCAGAGCGGCCGCCCGGCCGATACCGGACTCGCCGCCGGTAACGATCGCGACGGACTGCGGCGGTTTGGAAAAGGAAGCATCGGCCATGGTGCACGTAACTCTCGACGCAGGTTCGGGTGCCTTGACGGGCTGAAGAGAATTGCAGGCGGGGTCCATGCTAAAGACTGGTCGCGTGTCCGATCATCCTGGGAGATTGAACACCAAACGATTGATCTTGATTACACCAATATCCGAACCCTCGTATTTATTCGCAAATAGGTCAGGCCGATCCGGCCTAAATCAACGCTCACGCGTTAAGCCTATAGCGCGGCACTGTCGCCAGCCTTTCAGGAGAGCATCATGGCGAGCGAGGACATCAAGACGTCTGCCGGCAATGGCGGTGAGACCCATCAGCAGGCAGCGAGCGGAAACATGCTGACGACCAATCATGGCGTGCCGGTTTCGGACAACCAGAACAGCCTGAAGTCCGGGGCGCGGGGTCCGACTTTGCTTGAGGATTTCGTCCTTCGTGAGAAGATCTTCCACTTCGATCATGAGCGCATCCCCGAGCGGATCGTCCATGCCCGCGGTTCCGGTGCGCACGGCGTGTTCGAGGCAACCGACGATATTTCCGACCTTTCGAAGGCGGCCGTGTTCACCAAGGGCGAGAAGACCGAAGTGTTCGTGCGCTTCTCGACCGTCGCTGGTGGTGCAGGATCGGTCGACACACCGCGCGACGTGCGCGGGTTTGCCGTCAAATTCTACACGCGCGAAGGCAATTGGGATCTGGTCGGCAACAATATCCCGGTGTTCTTCATCCAGGATGCGATCAAATTTCCCGACCTCGTTCATGCCGTGAAGATGGAGGCCGATCGCGCCTATCCTCAAGCGGGCACGGCGCACGACACCTTTTGGGATTTCGCGTCGCTGATGCCCGAAACCACGCACATGCTGATGTGGGCGATGTCCGATCGGGTGTTGCCGCGATCGCTACGAATGATGGAAGGCTTCGGCGTCCACACGTTCAAGCTCGTCAATTCCAAGGACAAGGCGAGCTTCGTCAAATTCCACTGGCGGCCCAAGCTTGGCATTCAGTCGACGATCTGGGATGAGGCCCTGAAGCTCCAGGCGGCAGACAATGACTATCATCGCCGCGACCTGTTTGAGGCGATCGATACAGGAGCCTTTCCCGAGTGGGAGTTGGCGATCCAGGTATTTGATGAGGCCTTTGCCAACGCCCAGCCTTATGACGTGCTCGACGCGACTAAACTCATCCCCGAAGAGGATGTGCCGCTTCGCGTGATTGGCACGCTAACGCTCAACCGCAACGTCGATAACTTCTTCGCCGAAACCGAGCAGGTCGCTTTCTTGCCGACCAACATCGTACCGGGTATCGATTTTTCGAACGATCCCCTGCTTCAAGGCCGGCTGTTCAGTTACTTGGACACGCAAAAATCGCGGCTCGGCACGACCAACTTCCATCAGATACCGATCAACGCTCCGCGTTGCCCGATGCACAATTTTCAGCGGGACGGGCTGATGCAGACCATGGTTCCCAAGGGGCGCGCCAATTACGAGCCGAACAGCCTTGCTGCGCACGGCGAGGATGGCGGCCCGCGTGAGGCGCCGGCGGGATTTGCCACCGTTGACGCCGCGACCGGCCCCGAGGAGACCGGAGATAAGCTACGGATCCGCTCTGAAACCTTCGCGGATCATTATAGCCAGGCCCGGCTATTTTATCGTTCCCAGACTGAAAGCGAGCAGGCGCATATCGCTTCATCTTTTGTGTTCGAGTTGTCCAAGGTTGGTCTGCTCGACCAAGTGCCGCCGCGGATGGTTGCTAATTTGCGCAACGTCGATGAGGACCTTGCCGCGCGCGTAGCGACAGGCCTCGGTATTCCCCTGCCGAATAAGGCCAAGGCAGCACGTGAGCCGTTCGACATGCCGGTGTCGGATGCGCTCTCCATCCACAAGAAGATGAAGAACACTCTCGAAGGGCGCGCGGTTGGCATCCTGATCGCTGACGGCACCGACGCTGGCGAACTGAAGTCGGTCGTAACCGCCGTGACTGAGGCTAAGGGCAAGGCCGTGATCGTCGCGCCCAAGGTCGGTGGTGCCAAGCTTTCCGATGGGAGCTTGCAAAAGGCCGATGGTCAGCTCGCTGGCTCTCCGAGCCAGATCTTCGATGCGGCGGCGATTATCCTCTCCGAAGCAGGCTGTGCCGCGATGATGAAAGAAGGAGCAGCTATCCAATGGGCGATGGACGCGTTCGGCCATTTGAAAGCGATCGGCGCGAACGCGGCAGCACAGCCTCTGCTTGCGAAGGCAGGTGTTGAACCTGATGATGGCGTTACCGACGTCGGCGCTGATTTCGTGAAGGCTGCCGCCAAGCGGTTTTACGACCGCGAGCCGAAGCTTCGGACTCTCGCATGAGCGGCTCGGCTCCCCCCAAAGGCAAAGGAACGAAAATGGCCCGCCCGGCGAGTCCGCTTACGCAAAGGGAAGCCAAGGCCAGTTCTGTTGCTGAAGCCCGTACGGTTGCTCCAGATGTGTCGGCGCGGCTCGGCTCAACGCCCGCAACGCGATACCGTGGCAACCCCGCAATCTTCGGGCGCCTGGTGGAAGATCACGACAAGCATCGTGCACTATTATCGATGATCGAGGCGACAAGCCCTAAGGATCCGGCGCGCAAAACGTTGTTCGACGAGTTCGTTCGCGATGTTCATGGGCATGCCGCGGCCGAAGAGCAGGCATTGTGGTCGACGGTGATGCGTAATCCGGAAACAACCCCGTTCGCGCGTCACGCCGTCGGCGATCATCATAAGCTCGACAAGCTGATGGCGGATGCCGCCGCGCGCGACATCACCGCACCGGGTTGGCTGCGCCATTTTTCGGGCCTCAAGGAAGAATATCTCGATCACATCCTCGAGGAGGAGACCGAGCAGTTCCTTGAAGCGGAAAAGACGCTGACCGAGCAGGATCAGCGCTACATGCGCAAGGTGTTCAACGCTCGCAAGAAAGGCGAAAAGGCGGCCGCGGTGATCGAGAAGAAAATCAGGTTGAAGCCGGTCTGAGAGGGCCAAATCGCGCAACTTCCTGACAACGCCAGTCGCGTTTTACTACCAGAACATGCGCCGCCTCACTATCTGCGGCGAGGCGACCAAAAGGATTATCGAATTGCTGGTCGGCGGAATGATGATTTTCATAGGCCCCGAAAACCCGCGCTGACGGATTTGGCACCGATCTTGCGTTTCGAACGCGTTATCGCACTCAAGGTCGTTTCTACCCAATCTTTGCCATCAGCCGCCCCGCTGCCCCCTGCTCCGCAGCCAAATTGCGATTGTAAGCGAGCGGCATGCGCGGCGACTTCCAGCGCAGCGCATCCATGATCCCGGCCAGATCCTCACCGCTCGCGAACAGGTCCTGATTGAGCCCGATCCGCGTCGAGTGTGCACTGATCCCCTTGAGCAGCCGCGCCAAATCCTCGGCTGTCAGATCGGGTAGCCCGCCACGGTCGAACGCGCGCTGGATGATCGACCGGAAGATCGGCCCGATGGACCCGGGATGCAGCGCCACGGCGCCAATGTCGTACTCGACTCGCGCCTTTACCGCCGGCTTGGAGAGCGTTTTGCGCAGATCCCACGTCTCCCTGCCCGAGATGCTGTCGATCGGCCGGCCGCGCAAAGCGGCGCGCGCCTTGTACCGCCGCACCTGCACCCGCCGGAACAGCGGCCCGGCCGTGATCTCGGCCGCCTCGGTCCAGGCCGCGATCGCAGCCACGCTACGCGGGCTGAGGTAGGCGGTCGCTCCCTCCCCGTCCTGGTCGCCCTTGTTGCGCAGGATCTGCAGCAGACGCGCCTCGGGATCGATCGCCTCCTCGATATGCTCGACCGCGACCGCCACCAGCTCGGAGGCGCGCAGACCAGTGTCATAGGCGGCCGACAGCAGTGCCCGATCGCGCAGGCCCGGCAGATCGTCTCCACAGCTCTCGAGCAAAGCGCGGATGTTAAGCCCGCGCGCCTTGTCGCGCTCGACGTCGCGCACCGGCCCCTTGAACCGCAATGGCCGCGCCTGCTTCTGCGCCGCGCCCTTCTCACGGCGCACCGCCTGCAGCCGCAGCTTGACCAGCGGCGCGGGTGTTGGGTCCTTGAGGTCGAGCAGCTGGTGGATCTTGGCGATCGACGCCTTGTACCGGGATAGCGAGGCGGGACGGCTCCCCTTCCCCGCCCGCGCATCGAGATAGTCAGCCACCGTCTCGGCCGTTGCCGGCAACGCGATCCGGTTGGTGCGCCGGCACCAGGCGTCGAACGCCTCGATGTCGGATTTGAGCGCGCGGATGCTGTGGGGTGACGAGGCGGCCTTATAGGCGGCGATCAGCGCCTCGTTGACGGTGATGCGCTCGCCGGCGCGCATCTGCACGATCGTCCACGCGAGGTCAGCCGGCGCCCTGACAGCCGGCAGAACCGCCTCAGGCGGCGCCACAGCGGTTTCTGGCCCCTTCAGGGCGGTTTCGGTGGCCATGACGCGCCGCGCTCCTCAGGCGGGCTTGTAGCGCACCCTATAAGGAGGGGTCAATTCCGCTTATGTGATAACTGCAATTATCATATGTGCTTATTTAGTCAGGAACGTAGAGGGAAACCAACTGCTGACTTTGGTTTCCACAATGATTGGGATAGAGTCTGGATGGATGGCCTCCCCTTCCCCTTCCTGTGCCTCCAGCGAGCAGGCAATGCTCCTGCTCGGCCGACTGGATGGACGACTGCAGAACAGCCCATGGGCTGACATTTGGCTGGCCCGTGCGCGGTTGCAGGGCGCAGCCCAACTCGCCGGTCTGGCCGGCGTGCCCATCGACGTCCGGCATCTGCAGGACTGGGTTTGCGGACGCACATCCCCTCCCCGCGCCTCTGAAGGGTTGAACGATCCCGTCTCTGTGGCGGCGGTGTTTCATCTTGCGATCGAGGCCAGCGTTGGCGACAACGGGCCGCTGGCGCGTGCGACGCTCAACGTCTGTCGCACTGTCCTGGATGATCGATCCGAAGCCGAAGTCTGGGCAGGCAGCGACCTGGCCTATTTCGGTCCCGCGTGGCGGCAGGCTCGTACCGAAGCACAAGCCCCCTACCCTTCTCCTTCGCTGCCCTCCATTGCCGATCGGATTACCGCTATGCTCAAGACGGTCGTCGTCGCCGAGCAGTCTGCGGTGGACGTGACGGCGATCGACGGTCGAACGCTCACTCTCGAGCCTCGGTCACGCGATCGCGCCTGGTTGGTGGCCAGCCATGTCCCCGCGATGCTCCATCATGCCGGACTCACTCTCGGCATCCTGCCGTCGCTCATTCTGTTGCCTAAATTCCCGCCACACGGTGCAGGTGAGTTGACCGATGTCATTACGCGGTCACTGCTCGTTGCCTGCCAATCCGGCCTGAAGGATCTCGACTGGATCGAGCGCCAGGGGTCAAAGGCACTGGCCGTGTCCGCAACGCGCCGTAGCCGGGCACCACTCCTTGCCCGGCTTGCGCTCGCCTATCCCGGGCTTCGTCCGTCTGCCGTAGCGCGGCTTCTCGACATAACTCCGCAGGGGGCACGCAAGCTGGTGGCTAAACTCAGGTAACGCAGCGCTACTGCCAATGTGTATCGAGCAAGGTCTTGATAGCTGCCTCCGCTTCGTCCCGCGAACCGCCACCATGCGGGAGCAAGGTGATCCTAACCCCCTTGCGATCCTTGCCTTCAAACCGAAGCAGCGGTTTTCCGTTCTGCGAGGCCACGGTTTCGCTCGATCCTGACCTCTTGGGGGATCCTGACTTCTTGGGGGGATCAGCCGCCAGCGCAAGCGCACGAACAATCTCCGGCACGGCGACCGGAGCGCCCTCCCCTCCCGATCGCGCCCTCAAGGCCGCCGCTTCGGCAAATACCCGCTGGCGACGATCGTCGGGTTTCAGCAATGGCTTGATCGTTGTGACGTGCTTGATCCGCAAATCTTGCGGATTGGGAAAGGCGATCATCAATTCGGCCGGCAGACGCGCGAGGTCGAGATAGCGGCTCAACCAGCTTTCGGTGACATTGATCCGCTCGGCCATGACCTTCTGCCTGCCCTCGTAATAGGCTTCCAGCGCGCGGAGATAATCACGCGCGCGCTCGAGATCGCTGAGGTCTTCGCGCGCCCTGTTCTCGATGTCCGCTATGCGGAACGCTTCCTCGTCCGACAGTTCGCGAATATCGACGAGAAAGCGGAAGTCGGGATAGTTGTGGCTGCGCAGCCAGCTGATCGACCAATGGCGTCGCGCCCCGCAGATCACCTCGAAATCATAATCGGGTTCGCCCCGCACACGGCGGACGATCGCGGGCATCTCCTGCCGCCCTTGCGCCTTCATGCTCTCGATAAGATCGGCGCACCGCTCTTCGTTGAGCAAGGCATATTCGCGGTTATGCCCAGCCCACATCCGGCAACGCGCGGGATCAACCAATTCGTGGGTGCGGCTGACGACCGTCCCCGCCGCCAACTCCGCCAATCGATTCTCCCGATTGGTCAGGACATTGGCGCCCAACCCAGGACGGCGCGGCGCGGGCGCACCGTCTTCGGGCGGAGCGATTCCAGCGGCCAGCTCTGCTGCGAAACTCGCGTTTTTTCTGCTCATGAAGCCGTTCCTTCACCCGGAATTGCACCGGTGCAATTTTGCCGTTTCACGCCAGACCTTCCTTGCGCAAACGGCTCAAATGGCTGGGCCACATGGCCCGAATATCCAACTCGAGTTCGGCATTCACCCCATCGAGATAGGTAAGGCAGCGGTTGCGGACGGCACTGCTCGTCACCGGACCGTCAAGCTCATAGACCGTCATCAAACGGGCGGTCGCGTTGTCGATTTCTGCCGAGTCCTTGAGCGGCGTGCGCACCATCGCCTGACCAAACAGCGTCCGCATCAGATTGAGCAGTTCCTTCTGCATCGACTTATTCTCATCCACCTTGGACGCAACGAAGCGCAGGAATCTGAGGGTCGGTGCGAAACCGCGTTCGGCCAGCGTCTCGATGGTCTCATCAAGCATCGCCAGAAACGCCGCGGTCGAGGAAAAGTCCATGACGGTTGGGGGCACCGGCACGACGAGTGCGTTCGCGGCGCGTAACACCGACAATGAGATGGCGCCAAGGGCCGGGGGCGGATCGAGGACGATGACATCAAAGCGATCGGAGATGCTGGCGATACCCTCGGAAAGGCGATCGATAAGCCCGCCCTGCCCTCGCGCCATTCGGGCCGCGATCTCATATTCCGACTGGAAGAGCCGCAAGTTTGCCGGGATCAGTTCGAGGCCGTCGAAATGCGTTTTGCGCAGCGCATAATCGAGCGACGTCATCTCTTCCTCCCTGAGGAACGGGTAGAGGGTGTCCTCCTCGCTCAGGTCGAGATCAGGCACATAGCCGAACAATGTGGTCGCGGAGGCCTGACTGTCGCAGTCGATAAGGGCAACGCGGTAGCCCTGGATCGCGAGATATTGAGCAAGGTGGACTGACAAGGTCGATTTGCCGACGCCTCCCTTGAAGTTCTGGACGGCGACGACACAGCATGGATCGTCGGCCGCTCGCCAGGGTCGGGTTCCGAACAGGCCTCGCATATCGTTGAGTTGGGCGAGGGTGTACCCAACCCGGCGATTATTCTCGGTTCGCGGTGGTGGCGGAAGACGCCCATCCTTTTCCGCGTCGCGGATTGCAGCAGGCGTTCGCCCGACCAGATCAGCGGCCTTTCCGATCGGGAAGGTGGGCTCGCGACGTTCATCCGCCCGTGCGCTGCGCGCAGAGTCGCGAAGGCGTTCCAGCACCGAGGAGGTGCGCTGGGCAAGCGTCGCCACCGAGAGAAGGTCATGGGTGTCGTCGATGTCTAGTGATGCTGCCACAGGGCGCCCCTTTGCGAAATTGGGGGCATAGTAGCGCTACTTGCGCTTTTTCGTCAAATAGAAGCGATATTTCGAAAGTTGGCCACTGCTATAGGCAGCAAGAGCGGCGAAAGCGGTGGCCAATCGCCTATCGGGCGGGCCATCCTGACTCGGTGGGGGCACGACGAAATTGCACCGGTGCAATTTCGCTTATGGACGCCCCCTCCGGGCAACGAAGCTCTCGCAAAAACCCGTCCACGAACTGGTCAGCTTCGCGCCCTTGAGCTTCGCCAGACGGTCGCCCATCTGTTGGCGATAGGCGTCAGCAATGAGATCGATATCCCAGCCACCGCCATGCGACCGGGCGATGGTCGCCAAGCCTTCCGCATTGAACCGGATCGTTCCTTGCGGAAAGACGATCTCCGAACTCTTCTCCGGCGCGACCAGTGCGCTGATGGCGGCCTTCACGACCGATCCCACTTCCACCGTTTCGGCTACCGTCTCAACAGCGCCCTCCCGGCGCGCCTTGCGCCCTGTCGAGTGCCGCTCAATCTCATCGACGGTCGCGATCTGCGCCGGCGCATCCTTCGGTTCGAAACGAAACTCGATCTCGGTTACCGTCCGGCCCTGTCGTATCTCCTTCCAATCCACACGGAAGTGGGCCAGCTGATCGATCTCGGCCTTCGCCTTCTCGAGCACCTTGCGGCGGAGCTGCGCGAAATCCTTATACACATCCGGCGATATGCCCAGCGCTGCGCGCAGCGCCGCCATATCGCCCTTCCAGGTCGACTGGCGACGATGGAGCCGCAGCGATCCGATCTCATAAAGCTTCAGGGCATAGCTCGATCGAAAGCCGAGCACCGCCTGTCGATTGAGGACGGCATAGCTCTCGGACTCCTGAATGAGCTTACGCGCGTCGGGCGTAAACTCCCATTCAATCCACCCTGCATCCGCACCGTCTGTATCTTCAGCCTCTTCGCGAGACGACGAGATTAGGGAAAAGCGCAGCGTAGCCTTCTTGCCGCGCCAGGATCGATCGTCGATCGCGAATAGGGTGCGGTGAAGTTCCTCCAGCATGTCGGAGATACGTTCGTTACCCTTGTGACCGCGGCGAATATCCGCCTTGCGCATGCGATGCGGCCGGTCCTCCCAGGCATCCCCGCCTGCGGTCAGGATCATCAACGCGAGCAACCGGGACGCCGTCAGGCTGAGCGATTGGCCTTTCACGAACTTGATCTCAACGATGCTGCCGGGTTTGGCGAATTCCTCGCCACCCTTCGCCTGCAAGGCCGCTGCAACGCGCATGGCACGGCCCGGCGCCGAATCGGCTTGCGCCTCTTGCGCTACTTCGGCGCTTAGATTTTCCGCATGTTCCATGTCATATAGGCCGAGCGCATATTGGGCAGATTCGCCTAATTGCTGCCTGACCTGTCCTCGCTCGTCAAGTCAGGGCAGGCTGAAACACTTTTGTCGCCCCCATCCGGTCAGGTTGGAATCAAGCGGCGCTTCCGCAAAAGCCGTGAAATTCCACCGAGTCGCAATGCGATTCGGGTTCTGCCCGTTTTCGGCTCGCTCACGCGCGATAAACGCGCCAGAATGCCAACATTCCAAAGCGCGGGATCGCCAGATGCCATCGCCCCCAATCGGTCAGGATAGCCCCAATAGGTCAGCTATCTCCCCCCGACCGGTCAGGATAACGCCCCCGCCGGGTCAGGCAAAATCCCCCGCGCGGTCAGGATAAAGCCGACAGATCGTTGAAATTGCGGAGCTTTTCGGCACCGAATCTGAATCACTTAGAATCATGAATCCTTCCGCTGCGAGCAGCGGCGTTGTTTTAGAATGATTCTAAAAGACCAAGCAGGCGATTCGCTGAGCATCTCCGGTCGGACAGCGTAACCGATCCCCCTAGCTGGGGGGATACCTCAACATCGGTGTTCCACGATAGCATCACGGTCTCGATCCTCGGCAGCTCCGCCCCGCGACGAGATCCTCAGCGAACCGATCGTAGCTGCATCACCGCTCGTCGCCGCTGGGCAGACGCAGTGAGGAGGTCGCATGATCAATTTTGCCAAATTCGAGATCATCGGACGGATCGGTGAAATCGACGCCAAGCCCAAGGTCACGAACATCTCGGTATGCGCGAACTATCGCCGCCGCGGAGAAGGCGATCAATGGATCGAGGATAGCTACTGGAACCGAGTCGTCATTTTCAGCGACGGCCAGCGGAAATATATCGATGAGAAGGCCCAGGTTGGCGATCTCGTGCGGATTGCCGGACGGCTCCGTGACACCTCCTACGAGCGCGACGGCACCACCCACTACACGACCGACCGGATCGTCGAAGAGTTCGGTGTGCTCGCAGCAAAGGCAGCCTAGATCGCAGGAGGCAGCGCCGATCGGCAAGAGGAGAGGGGGCATGCGCGGAGCGACCTTGGATTTCGATTGGAGTTTCGCCCATGCCCGCCACCATCGATGCAGCAGTCCGCGCCAAACAAATCGTCGAGAGCCTGGGCGGACGCTGGTCTGGATCGCGCGGAGAGTGCCGCTGCCCCGCCCATGACGATCACTCCCCCAGCCTTTCGGTCCGCCTGGGCACCAAGGCGATCCTGTTCAAATGCTTCGCGGGATGCACGTCGACCGATATCCTCAAGGCTCTGGATCGTCAGGGTTTGCACGATCGGGTGCCGGTTCACGTCGAACCACGCGCGCCGGCACGCGATCTGAGCGGTTTGGCCAGGTCATTGTGGCAGCACAGCATCCCCATCGCTGGCACGCCGGCTGAAGCCTATCTTCATGCTCGGGGCCTTTACGCGCCGACGTCCGACCTTCGCTTCAACCCACAGACGATCATAGGGAAGGGGACGGATCGGCGCTGTCTTCCCGCAATGATCGCCGCGGTGCGAAACGAGCTGGGCCTGGTCGCGGTCCACCGGACCTTCCTCGATCCCACGGATATTTTGCGGCGCCCCTTCCGCAAACCCAAGCTGGCACTAGGTCTGCTCGGCTCTGGCAGCGTGCGCTTTGGTGAGCCGGATGAGGTTCTGGGCATTGCCGAGGGGATCGAAGATGCCTTGTCGGCCATCGACTGGTTCCAATTGCCGGTTTGGGCCGTGCTTGGTGCCGAGCGCTACGCCCATGTCGGCATACCGTCGCATGTGAAGCGCGTCATCGTGTTCGGCCAGCGGAACAAGGCGGCGAAAATCTGCCTCGAGAGGGCAGGGGATCACCTCAGGGCCAACGGGCGAAGAGTCGAGGAATGGCTCCCATCGGAACATGACGATTGGAACGATGCTCTGCGCGATCGGCTTGCCCGCAACGCCGTTCCTCGCCCCGTGATTCAGACCCACTCCCACTGAAGAGAGGAGAGGAGGCCTCCGGCTTGTTGATCCGGTGATGGGCACCGGGCGATGCAATGGAGGCCTACAATGCGCACCTCAGCCGCTGCTCTCGAACTCGATTTTACCGAACCATCCATCACCGCTGCGAAGGCGATCTGTGCCGTGCTCCGCCAGGGCGACGACCTGGACCGGCCTGGCCTGCTCCGGACGATGGAAACCGCCTATGGTTCAACCGCTGCCGATGGCCATTGGTCACTCCGCGACGCCTATGATGTGCTGGAACTGGCCCAGGTCCTGCACATCGCCACGCTTGACCTCCCGCAAGAGTCGGCCGAGTGCCTTGCGGCCCTGACCGCGCTCACCGCATCCCTGCCGACGCATAGCGTGCGCAGCGAAGAACAGATCGCACTCCAGCAATTTTCGACACCGGCCGCGATTGGCTATCTTGCCGCGCTCGCCGCTCGCATCACCGCTACTGATACCATCCTGGAGCCCTCCGCCGGCACCGGGCTCCTCGCCGTATTCGCCGCCCGCGTTGGCGCCAAGCTTGTCCTCAACGAGATCGATCCCGCGCGTGCCGTTATGCTCGAGGCAGCATTTCCCACCGCACCGGTCAGTCGCCACGATGGCGAGCTCATCCACGATCTGCTGCCGCTGTCGATCCGCCCGACCGCCGTGCTCATCAACCCGCCCTTTTCCCGCAGCATGGGCAGGCATGCCGACCCGCTTGCCGCGTTCCGTCATCTGCGCGCCGCTTTGACGCGGCTTGGTGCCGGGGGGCGCTGCGCCGCTATCCTTCCCGATCGCGTGGATACATCAAGCCGCGCCTGGGCGAAGGCGACCGAGGGTTGCGCGATCACGCTCCACGTCGAACTGCCCGCGAATGCCTACGCCAAACATGGCACCAGCCAGGTCGTGAAGCTGATCGTTCTGGAAAAAGGCTCCCAGGACGATGTCGCCTTCATCCGGTGCAGCTCGTTTGCCGAGGTGCTTGCGGCGATCAGCACACCGGCAACGAGCCTTACGGCGACACCGCGATGCTCGCCAGTGCGCCTTGCACCAACCCGTGCGCACGGATCCCTGCTCGGCGGGCTTTCGAGCAGGCCCCGGCTTTCGGCCCCGATCGCGAAGGCCGCCCCGTCTCTCGGCGCGCTCGATATCGGCTACGATGTCTTTGCCGAACCCGTACCAACCGGCGAGGCGGTCGGTGTCTACTTGCCGTACCGGCCGAGCCGCATCGCCATTCCCTGTGCATCCGCGCATCCGACCGCTCTGGTGGAATCGAGCGCCATGGGCTCGATTACGGCACCGCGGCCCTCTTACGTTCCCAAGCTGCCCACCCGCGTTGTCGCAGACCGGGTGCTGTCCGACGCTCAGCTCGAAACGCTGATCTATGCCGGTGACGCCTTCGAGCGAGACATTTCTGGCCTGTTCAAGGCGGCCGAGGAAGGGTTGTTGCTTGCGCCCGACCAGGACGGCCGACCTTATCGGACCGGGTTCTTCCTTGGCGACGGCACGGGTGCCGGCAAGGGCCGTCAGGTTGCGGCCATCATCCTCGACCAGTGGCTGCGTGGGCGCCGCAAGCATATCTGGATATCCAAGACCGAGACGCTGCTCGAGGATGCACGTCGCGACTGGACCGCGGTCGGCGGTCTCGCGCTCGACATCCAGCATCTCAATCAGTGGAAACTCGGCACGCCGATCGGCGCGGCCGAGGGCGTGCTATTTCTCACCTATGCGACGCTGCGCTCCAACCGCGGCGACAAGGGCACCCGTCTTCAGCAGATTCTCGACTGGGTCGGTGACGATTTCGACGGCATGTTGGTGTTCGACGAGGCGCACGAAATGGCGGGTGTCGCCGGCGGCGAAGGCCGTTTCGGCATCAAGGACGGCTCCGATCAAGGCATCGCCGGCGTGCGCCTGCAAAACCTGCTGCCTCGCGCCCGCGTCCTCTACGTGTCCGCAACCGGCGCGTCGGACGTCAACAATCTTGCTTATGCCACCCGGCTTGGCCTGTGGGGTCCGACCACCGCCTTCGCCGATCGCCGCGCCTTCGTCGACAGTTTGCGTCGTGGCGGGATCGCGGCCATGGAATTGATCGCCCGCGACCTGAAGATGCAGGGCCTCTATGTCGCCAGGGCGCTCAGTTTCGCCGGCGTCGAATATGACATCCTCGAACATCGCCTTACGCCCGACCAGGTCGAGGTCTATGATGCCTATGCCGATGCGTGGGCGATTATCCACGCCAATTTGCGTACCGCGCTCGATGCCACCCGGGTGACGGACAGCTTCTCCAACGACACCTACAACAGCGGCGCGAAGGCCGCTGCCCTGTCGATCTTCGAATCTACCAAGCAGCGTTTCTTCGGCCAGATCCTGATCGGCATGAAGCTGCCGTCGCTGATCCCGGCGATCCGTGCCGATCTGGCCCGGGGCGAGAGCGTCGTGATCCAGCTGGTCTCCACGTCCGAGGCGATGCTCAACCGAGCACTGGCCGCGCTGAATGCCGAGGACCGGGCGAATCTGGACATCGAGCTTTCACCCAAAGAGTTCGTCATGTCCTATCTCACGGCGGCCTTTCCTGTCCGACAGATGAAGACCTTCGTCGATGACACCGGCAAGACCCGCTCCGAGCCGATGTCCGACGAGGAGGGCCGTCCCATCTTCAGCCAGGAAGCGATCGAGATGCGCGACAATCTCGTCGAGCGGTTCTGCTCCCTGCCGATCGTAGGGTCCGCCCTTGATCATATCATCGGGCATTTCGGGAGCGATGCGGTCGCCGAGGTTACGGGACGCAGCCGGCGTATCGTCGTCGATGCGCACGGTCGCCAGCGTATCGAGAGCCGTTCGCCGCGAACAAACCTCGCCGAAACCGACGCCTTCATGCGGAACGAGAAGAAGATCCTGATCTTCTCGGATGCTGGCGGCACTGGGCGCAGCTATCACGCCAGCCTCACCGCCGAGAACCAGTCGCGCCGCAACCATTATCTGCTCGAGCCCGGTTGGCGCGCTGACGCTGCCATCCAGGGTCTTGGCCGTACCCACCGCACGCATCAGGCAACCGCGCCGCTGTTCCGTCCGGTATCGACGGACTGCCGCGGCGAGCGGCGCTTCATCTCGACGATCGCCCGCCGCCTCGACAGCCTTGGCGCCCTGACACGGGGCCAGCGCCAGACGGGCGGCCAGGGTCTGTTCGACCCGCGGGACAATCTTGAAAGCGACTATGCCAAGGAATCCCTCGAGACATGGTTTCGCCTTTTGGCCAACGGCAAGCTGCGCTCGACCACACTCGACGAATTCCAGACCCTCACCGGACTTGAGCTGGAGGGCGAAGGCGGCGGGCTGAAGGAGGAGCTGCCGCCCATTCAGCGCTGGCTCAATCGCATTCTCGCGCTGCGCATCGCGCTGCAAAATGCAATCTTCGATGAATATCTCGGTCTGATCGAGGCCCGGATCGAGGCGGCGCGCGAAGCCGGCACGCTCGATCTTGGTGTCGAGAGCATCAATGCCGAACGCATCACGATCCTCGATCGCACGGTGATCCGGCGCGACGAGACGAGCGGCGCGGAAACCGAGATCCTGCGCCTCGAAACGGAGGAGCGCTACAAGCCGGTCCCGCTGGACCGCGCGTTGCGGATCCTCGGCGACGACGCGCGCCCAATCGTCAATCGCAAGTCCGGCAGGGCCGCGATCCGGTGCAGCACATATTCGCTCACCGACGACGATGGCGAGATCGTTCGCCGCTACGAGCTGGTTCGGCCGACCCGTTCCGAGCGGATGCGGCAAGACTTGCTGCTCGAAACGATGTGGGAGGAGACCAGCGAGGAGGAATTCTCGGCCCTGTGGCAGGCCGAGGTAGAGGAGATGCGGGACAAGACGCGCACCAGCACGCTCTATTTGGTCGCGGGTCTGCTCCTGCCGGTCTGGGATCGTCTGCCCGACGATCACGTTCAGGTCTGGCGGCTGAACACCGATGACGGCCAGTCCTTCCTCGGCCGGATCGTCCCGGCACCGCTGGTGTCGAAGCTCGCGGACGCCTTCGGGATCAATGCCGCCATCACCGTGTCCAGCGACGATACCGCAAAGCATGTGATGACGACCGGCGAGATATCGTCCGTCGGAGCCTACCGGCTCAAGCGCAGCCTGGTCGCCGGCCAGCAGCGCCTGGAACTGCTCGATTGGCCGCACACGCGGCTTGCCGAACTCAAGGCGGCGGGCTGTTTTACCGACATCATCCAGCACAGGACGCGGATGTTCGTCCCCGTCGCGCATGCCGCTGCCGTCATCGAGCGCATCACCGCCTGACGATCCAGGTCCTCTCTCCGCGCTCAGCGCAGGAGAGGGGAGGGAGCCTTCGGCTTTGTGGGCCTGATGAGCAGGCTCGCGTGACCGCCGAGGCGGCGCGCCAGTTCCAGATGGAGACGACCGATGATCCAGTCCGTGAAGGTCAAGAACCTCTCGCTGTCCAAGGACAATGTCCGCAAATCCAGCCGTGAGGCCGGTATCGACGCCCTCGCCGCCAGCATCGCAACGCAAGGCTTGTTGCAGAACCTCATCGTTACCCCGCTCAAGAAGGCGGGCCATTTCACCGTCAAGGCGGGCGGGCGCCGGCTGCGCGCACTCCAGAGCCTGATCGAACAGGGCACGTTGCCCGCCGACCATGTCGTGCCTGTCCTCGTCCTTACCGACGACGACAACTCGGTCGAGGCCAGCCTCACCGAGAACTTCCAGCGCGTTCCGATGAACCCGGCGGATGAAAGCACCGCGTTCAACTTCCTCATCCAGAAGGGGATGACCGCCGAGGACGTTGCCAAGCGACAGGGTGTCACCACCCGCTTCGTCGAGCAGCGGGTGCGGCTTGCCGAGCTCGCGCCGAGCGTGTTCCAGGCGCTCGCCGCTGGCGAAATCACCCTGGGTGTCGCCCAGGCCTATGCCGTGACGAGCGACATCGATCGACAGGCGCGCGTCTTCGCACAGATGAGAACCTCCTATTACGGCGATCAGCCCGACAACATCCGGCGTGCGATCCTCAACGGCACGATCAAGGCGAACGATGCCAAGGCGCGGTTCATCGGTCGCGATGCCTATGTCGCGGCAGGCGGCCGCATCGAGGGTGATCTCTTTGCCGCCGAGGGGGACGAGAACTGGATCGACGTCGATCTTCTCGAAGATCTTGCCGGCAAAAAGCTGGAGGCGGCCGCTGCCGAACTCGCGCAGGCGGAGGGCCTCGCGTTCGTGACGCCGATCGCGGCCACCCACGTTCCCTATGATCTCGAGCGTCAACTTCATGAGTTTCACGCGCCCGCGCGGCCGCTCAGCGAGGAGGAAAGCGCGCGTGTCGAAGCGCTTTCGGCCGAAAATGACCAACTCGTCGAGCAGCTTGAGTGTGAACTGGCCGACGGGACGCCGGAAGCTGAAGCGGCGAACGATCGCCTCGACGAGATCGAACGGGAGCTTGAGGGCATCGAGGATTCCCGTCGCGAGATCGATCCGGCGGTCCGGGCGCAGATCGGGACGTTCGTCTATATCGGTGGCGATGGCGAAGCCCGCGTTCACACCCGCATGTTCAGCGAGAAGCCCGTTGTCGATCCCAATGCTCCGCCCAAGGCGACGGGCGGCGCCAATGGAGATGATGGTGCCGGTGACATCGATCATGGACCCAAGCTCAGCGCTACGCTGATCGACGAACTGGCGACCCAGCGCCGGCAGATCCTCGTCGCCCATATCGCCAGCGATCCAGCGATGGCGCTGGACCTCACCATCTTCCTGATGGCGCAGAATGTCGTCTTCGAGCAGAACTACGTCCGCACCCACTCGACGCTCAAGTCCGGCGGCGCGCAATTCCCGATCTTCGGCTTCCGCGACGAGGGGTCGATGGCGTCGCAGACCATCGAGGATCAGCGCCAGCGTCTCGATACGAGCTGGGCCGGTCACAAGACCATGACCGAGCGCTTCGAAGCCTTTCGTGCGCTCGACGACGAGGCCCGCGGCAGTTGGGTGGCCTTCTCGATCGCACGTACGCTGGAACCGAGCCTGAACATTGCCGAGGGCGGACGGTCCAACGGGTTCCATGACCATCTTGGTCGCGCGCTCGACATTCAGGTCGAGCATTGGTGGCGCCCCACGGCCGAGAACTTCTTCGGCCGCGTGAAAAAGGAGGTCATGCTCGCCGCGCTCGAGGACATTGGCGGGCCGATCCTGCGCGGGCGCTACAAGGACGCCAAGAAGGGCGACCTTGCCGCAACCTGCGCCTCGCTCTGCAACGGGCAGGGGATCGTCGAGGCCGAAATCCGCGAAAAGGCGACGGCCTGGCTGCCTGATGCCATGCGCTTCGACGGCATCGAGCAGCCCGAGACCATCGCGCTGCGCTCGACGTTCATCGACGAGGCCGATGACGTCGATCCCGGCGATGATGGTGATGATGTCGATGATGAGTCGGGCTTGGAGGACGCGCCGCGCGACGGTCAGGACGACTTGAGCGAGGCGGCCTGACGCCCGTCTGCACGGTTCGAGGCGACTGGGGGCGGCACTCTTCGCGGAGTGTCGCCCCTCCTTTTGTGCCCCGGCGGCAATCTCTCTGAGGGGAGGGTGCCGGTCCGGGCTCGCCTCTACCAGATCAGGAGAATGACCGTGGCAAAGACCACCGATAAACCGTCGCCTGCCGACACCATCACCAACGCGATCATCGACAAACTCGAAGCGGGCGTACGCCCTTGGGTTAAACCGTGGCGACCTGGCCTTGGCGGCCGTCCCCTTCGCGCGACCGGCGACCCGTATAAGGGCATCAATTGCTTCTGGCTGTGGCTCTGCGCCGAAGGCGCCGGCTACCATTCTCGCACCTGGATGACCTATAAGCAGGCACAGGCGATGGGTGGCCAGGTCCGCGAAGGCGAGCGGTCGCAAATCGCCATTTTCTACAAATCGTACAGCAAAACCGTGGAGTCGCCCGTCACCGGCGACTCCACGGACGAAATGCGACGCGTGCTGCGATCCTACGCCGTCTTCAATGCCGATCAGATCGAGGGGCTGCCGGAGAAATTTTATCCATGCCCCCTCAGCGTGGTCGCCCCCGACGACGAGCTGCCGGCTCGCGCGCAGCGCTTCCTCGATGCCCTTCCGGCGAGGGTTCACCAGTGCGGCGATCGGGCCTTCTACGATCGTGTTGCCGACAGCATCACGATGCCGCCCGTCGCGTTGTTTTCCACCCGTGCCTATTTCGCTTCGACGTTAGCGCATGAGGCAGGGCATTGGACCGGCCATCCTGACCGGCTCAACCGAGAATTCGGCAGGAAATTCGGCGACAACGCCTATGCTTTCGAAGAGCTTTGCGCCGAGATGACATCCGCCCTGCTTGGCGCGGATCTTGGCCTCCCGACCGCCCATATCGACGATCATGCAGCGTATATCGGCTCGTGGCTCGCGGTGCTGCGCAAGGATTCCCGCGCCATCATGACGGCTGCGGCAAAAGCCGAAGCGGCCGCCGCCTTTCTGCTCCGCGCAACTGGCCTCGCCACGTCGGACGTCGCCCAGGAGCAGATCCGTGAAGCAGCATGATCGCGGCGATCGCCCGCCCAGACCCCGGCGGCTACCGCCGGTTTGCCGTAGCGTTCAGTCGCGGCAAGGGCAGGGGAGGAGAGGGCGCCTTCGGCTTTTTGAGCGCGCCAGGGCGCTCAGAAGGAGGCTGCCATGCTCTACGATACGCTCTACCGCCACAATCAGGCCCTTTCCCCCGCCGGTCTGGACCATCTGCCGGCGGCGCTCCACGCCCTCAACGCCGCCGTCGACGATTGTCAGCGTGCCGGCAAGCCTGTCGCCGGCGACGCGGCAATCCTTCTTCTCATCCGCCATCTGGCAGACGTTGCCGAACGCGATACGCCCAGCGTGAACGTCCTTCGCCTCCGTTGCGAAGCGGATCGCCTGGCGGTCGCCGCCGCGCCAGCGCTGCTCGACATCGCCGGGCAGAGCGTCGGCGGAAACTACCACGCCAAACGTACCTTCCACTCTCAGGCGCGTCGCGCGCTTGCACGTCTCGCGACGGCGATCGGCCTCGACGCGGACGACGCTCGTATCAACACCGTCATGGGTGCCGATCACGAAGACGGCACGACGGAGCTGCGCCACGCGGATTTCGCCGTTCGCGTGGTCCCGCGCGGCTTCCTCCCGGACAGCGAGGTATCGATCAGCCGCTGTCGCGACGGGCAGGAGGTTGGCAAACCCCACCACGCGCCGATCGCCGAATTGCTCGACGTGGCCGCGTTCCAGCGCCGGCTTGCCGGCACGCCCGGCGATATCGGCGCCGTGCGCCTCGCGGCCGCCGCCTGAACCCCGAAATTGCAGGAGATCCCTCATGGGTTGGCTCTTCATGCGCGATATGGGTGGCTACGCCACTCCGCGCTCCTATCTCGACAACCAGTTCACCTATGCGCACGCGGATCATCGACTCACGGTTCTCGCGTCTTCGATGGTCGGTTCGACCTATTACGCGGCGTGCGAACGGATCGAGGCGTCCGGCGCTCGGGCCGTCTTCGCCGTCGTGTGCCTGACCAGGCAAAGTACCGGCGCGCGCGACGGCTGCACGTTCGGCTACAAAGATATGACGGAAACGATGGGACCGTGCGAAAGCGACTGTCCCGCTGCAATTCTCGATGAATTGACCGAGACCGACAGCATCTACGCTTCCGAATGGCGCGCACGCTGTCGTGCCAACCTGGTTCGCCGCAAGCTCGAACGCGCGAAGCCGGCCCCGAAACCGGGACAGACCATCGTCTTCGACGAACCCATGCGTTTCAATGACGGCGAAGATCGCGACCGCTTCACGGTCATTGCCAATCCGAAGGGCAGGGCACCGCTCTTTCGCGATCCCATAACCGGCGCTGTGTGCCGGATCGCAAAGTTCAAGACGCGTGCATACCGGCTTATCAACCCGACCATCGTCCCGAAGGACTCGGCCGATGGTTGAGCGCGCGCCAGTGATCGCGGCTTGGGGCGCGGGCGTCGATTCCACCGCCATGATCATCGAGCTCGTCGAACGAGGCGAGCCGATCGATATGGTGTTGTTCGCCGATACCGGATCCGAGAAGACCGATACCTATGCGTTCATTCCGGTCTTTCGTCGTTGGATGGACCGTCACGATGTCGTGTCCGAGATCGTCCGCTACGAACCGCGAAATTTCAAACATTGGCCGCCCTATGATAGCTTGGGCACCAACATGCTGACCAACGCCACCCTGCCGTCCAAGGCATTTGGGCGGGGGTCGTGCTCGCTCAAATGGAAGGTGGCGCCGCAGGACAAATGGACGGCGCAATGGGCGCCCGCGATACGGTGCTGGGGAGAGGGCGGACGTGTCGTCAAACTGATCGGCTATGACTGTTCCAGTGCCGATCAGCGCCGCTACGCCCATGCCGAGGGATATGCCGACCCTCGCTATGACTATCGGTATCCTCTTCGCGAACTGGGCTGGACCCGGGCGGATTGCACTGCGCGTATTGAGCGTGCGGGCCTCCCTGTACCGCCCAAATCCTCATGTTTCTTCTGTCCCGCAATGCGGCCGCACGAGGTGGATGCGCTCTCCAAGGATGAGCTTCGCACCATCGTTCTGATGGAGGCCCGCGCAAAACCGCGCTTGCGCACGATCGAGGGCCTCTGGCGCAAGCCCGTTGTCGGGCGCGGCGGGGCGATACCGAGACCGGGCAATATCACCGCCTATATCCGTGAGCTCGGCCTTCTTGCACCGAGCGAGGTTGATCGGATCGTCGCGGATGCACCGCTCGCGCTGGTCGCGTTCCAGGCGGCCCAAGCGCGCAAACCCATCGAGCAGCGCATGTCGATGGCGCGCTGGCTCGACGCATTCCACCGGGGTCAGTCCGCAGGCTGACCCCTCACTAGCTACGGAGACTCTCATGGCCGATCGCGCTTCTGTCGCGATCCGCATCAGCGGATCGCTGTGCCCTGACCTCCTTCCCGGCTTCTGCGCTGCCCTTGCGAGCGACGGCGCCTTCACCGATTGGGAGGGCACCGCGTTCGATCCGGACGATCTCGATACGAGCGTTCCCCTGTACCTGGCCGACCATGAGGTTGCCTGGGGCCGGTTCGAGGCGATCGAGACTTTCTGTGTCAATCATGCCCTTGTCTTCGCGCGCTGGGCTGGCGGCGCTCCCGGGGCGTTCGGCCCGGAGCGGGTGGTCTTTGACGGCACGACCGTTCGGCGTTTCAGCGCCTCGGACGATGACGAGATCCTGATCTCGGCGGAAACGGTGCGCGGTCTCGGCAGCTACGCGGCGGTGCTGTCGCATCTCGCAGCGGCGGAATTGGAGATACCCCCGTTCCGAATCGACGGCAGAAGCTGAGGGCAAAGCGAAACCGGTTTGTGTCGACACCTCCCCGCCAGAGGATGCCGCATATGGGCGCCCGCGAGGCGCTGGCAACCCGCGAACGGCGGGCCGAGTTGCCGTGTGCCACGGCTGCCCGCACCACCCCTTGTTCGCGAGTTTCCCTCGGCTGTGCCTCGGTGCCAGCCCCTCTTTTGCGAGCGCCCGGAGGATGCGCATCCGGCGGAGAGGCCGCCGGCACAGACAGAAAGGCTCGCTATCATGTCCACATCGCTTGCAGCCGCACTCGCGGCACTGGAGCTAGGGCACCTCGAACCCCGTGCTGAAGATCTCAGTGGCATGGCGCCGCCTCCAACCGAGGCGCTGGAGCAGACCGTCACCGCAATCTGGAGCGATCTCTTCACGACGATGGGAAACACCGCGCTGGAGCGCGACATCGAAGACCTGGGCTGGGGCCTGGTGAACCTCTTCCACCGCGCCGCCGCCAAGAAACACGGGCTGGTCGATCGGTTGACCGACGACATCCGCCTTCTCCTCGCCGAACAGGACGGCTCCGAAATCAGCACGGCCAATCTGGAGGAAAAGATCGATCTCGCCAAGAAGGTCGAGGAATCCGCTGGTGCCTTCGAAATCATGCGCGATGTCGCCGCCGCCCACTATATCCGGGAGACCGGGAGATCGTGGGTGCCATCGTCCGGCAACCGCATCTCGCTCGGCGTCACCGCCGGGATCGTCGATGGCCATGCCTTCCTGCGGGCGCGCCGCGAGCGGGCTTTGAACGCCAACACCGCGCAAGGTACGCCGGTTGTGTTCGCCGGTGGCCGCCTCAGCTTCGCCAACGACGACGATATGAAGACGTTCGCCGATAACCTGCTGGCCACCCTCAACAAGGTTCGCGCCCATGTCGGCGACATGTATCTCGTACACGGCGGCGATATGAAGGGTATCGAGCGGCTTGCAGCGTCCTGGGCCGAGCAGAATGGCATCCAGCAGGTGCGGTTCGGTCTCGATCGCAAACTCGGAGATCGCGCGGGCTTCCGTCGCAACGAGCAGATGCTCTCGCTCAAGCCGCGGTTCGTGGTCGCCTTCCAGGGCAACGGCGTGACGGAGCGGCTTGTCATCGAAGCCAAGGCTCGGGGACTGCGTGTCGTTGATCGCCGCGGCCCATTGGGAAGCCCTCCCGCAGCTGCTCGTCGCGCTGCGGACTGAAGCCGCGGGCCGCCGGTTTCCCGGCGGCCCCTTTTCGCTGCGCTTACCGTCGTCCCCTGGAAATTCCCGCAGGCGAGAGGGGAGGGCGCCGAGGCCGTTTTGGCGGCCGGGACGCGGTTGAGAGTCCACCAGCTAACCGCGTTGCCGACGCAACGCCGGCTGTCGCCCTACCACGAACTAGAGAGAGATGATGATGCGCGATTTGCATGATGAGGAACTGCGCGCCCTGCTGGCGTTCCGGCAGCGTCACGGGCGCTGCTGGAAGGCCGCGTTGCTGCTACGCTGGTCGGCCGGCAGCGACACCGATGAACCGGGTTCTGCGCATTTGCGCCATCTGCGCAATATCGCAGGGCCGCGCTGGCTGATCGGGCTTCCTGCCGCAACGCTCGATGACGCCGCGCGCCGTTTCGCCGGGATCGCGGATTCGGCGCTGGTCGCCGCTTTCATGGAGAATGCTGTGGGATTTGCCTGCGGTGCGGCGGGTAGCGTGGAGATCGCCCCCGCGAGTGCCGCACATTCGCTGGCGATCGCGATCGAACTCGGTCTCAAAGCTTTTCTGATGAAGGCAGGCTATGCCGACGACTGGAACCGCGTCCATATTCGGCATGACCTTGAAAAGGCCCTGGCGCTTGCGATGGAGACGGGCCTGTCCGACCTGCCTCCGGAATTGCCGGCACTCGCCGCGATCCTTTCGCCGGCCTATCGCCACCACCAGATCGACGCCTTGTTCCGGGCCGGAGCGTCACCCTTCAATGTGGCCGACGCCTCTCACTGCGTCGACCGTCTCCTTGCCGTGATCCGGGCGCAGATCGCGTGACGGCGCACCACCGCATCATCCTGTGCGCGGTTCGAAAGGGCGCTCGCCAATCCCATGAAGCCGGAGATGGGTGGGCCTGCGGCGTACCGTGCGTCAGACGACCATTATGTCTGTTGCCTTGAGCGTTGCCGTCGCTTTGCTGCGGATGACAGTCCAAGTTGGGGAAAGCGCTGACGGCCTGTTGTGGGGTCTCTGGCTGGCGGGGACATGCCGCGGCTATAGGGCAAGGTTTCTGCACCGGTTCCTGGGTTAATAGAACCAAAGCCACCATCCCTTCTTTTTGACCTGATCCCTAAGTCGGTCGTTCGGTCCTTTCAACCCGCTCCCCATCGGGCCGAGTTGCCGTGTGCCACGGCTGCCCGCACCACCCCTTGTGTCGGGGTTGCCCTGCGCGGCTGACGCGCTCCGGTGGAAGCACCGCCCATGCCCGCCTTTTTCGGGGGTCAGTCGAAGGGACGGTCCCTTCGGCACCCAAAAAAGGAACCTCGACATGCAGAACCTCGTCATCCTCGCCGGCAATGTCGGCGCCACGCCGGAAGCCCGCACCACCCAGGGCGGCACCAAGATCACCCACTTCAGCCTCGCGACCTCGCGGCCCAAGCGCGACAGCAACGGCAAGATCGTCAAGGACGACAATGGCCGGCGGATCGAAGATACCGAATGGCACCGGATCACCTGCTTCAACGGCGTCGGCAAGACCGTCGAACAATATGTCGACAAGGGGATGAAGGTGATGGTGCGCGGTCGCATCCACTACACCCGCTGGACCGACAACGAGAATATCGAGCGGTACGGCGTCGAGATCATCGCCGACGAGGTGACCTTCCTCACCCGCGCCAAGCCCGCCAGTGGCGACCAGGGCGGCAATGACAGCTCGGTCGATGACGACGAAATTCCCTTCTGAAACCCGCGAAGGCCCGGTGGCAGCAACCACCGGGCCTTTTGCTGTGTCGGCATTCCTCTGCTGGGCTTGTCAGAAATCCATATATCCAATATTATCGATATATGGACAATGATTCTGCTATCAGCGCACTGGCGGCGCTTGCCCAAGGCACTCGCCTCGATGCGTTTCGCTTGCTGGTGCGTCATGAGCCCGATGGCCTGGCCGCGGGCGAAGTCGCCCGCCAGCTCAATATCCCCCAGAATACGATGTCGTCGCATCTGGCCGGGCTTGCGCGTGCGGGCCTGATCCGTGCCGAGCGCCACAGTCGCCAGATCATCTACCGCGCCGACCTCGATCAGCTCAAGGCGCTGACCCTGTTCCTAGTCAAGGATTGCTGCGGGGGCAGGGCGGAACTGTGCGAGCCGCTGATCGCCGAGCTTGTTCCCTGCTGCTGACGGAGCCCTGTATGCCCGACCGTATTTATAATGTCCTGTTCCTGTGTACCGGAAACTCGGCGCGTTCCATCCTTGGCGAAGCGGTCATGAACAAGCTCGGCGAGGGGCGTTTCAGAGCCTATAGCGCCGGGAGCCAGCCAAAGGGGCAGGTCCACCCAATGGCATTGTCGGTGCTTCAGGGGCTCGGCTTCGATACCACCGATATGCGGTCCAAGAGCTGGGATGAGTTTGCCGGTTCCGGTGCGCCGCAGTTCGATTTCATCTTCACGGTCTGCGACAATGCAGCCGGTGAGACCTGTCCGGTATGGATTGGCCATCCCATGACAGCGCATTGGGGCATTGAAGACCCTGCCGCGATCGAGGGCGAGGGGCAACGCGAGGCCTTCCTGCAGGCCCTGCGCTATTTGCAGAATCGCATTGCGCTGTTTCTGGCGCTCCCGATCTCGAGCCTCGATGACATGGCGATGCGGCGCAAGCTCAAGGACATCGGACAGAGCGAAGGAGCGAGCGCCAAGGCGGAGGCGAGTGAATGACCGTGGACATCATCATCTACCACAATCCCGAATGCGGGACGTCGCGCAATGCGCTCGCGATGATCCGCAATGCCGGGATCGAACCGCATGTGGTCGAATATCTGAAGACGCCGCCTTCACGCAGTCAGTTGGAAAGCCTGATCGCACGCGCCGGGATCGGTGCGCGCGCCCTGCTGCGCGAGAAGGGCACGCCCTTTGCGGACCTCGGCCTGGGCGACGAAGGTCTTTCTGATGCGGCGCTGATCGACGCAATGATGGCCCATCCCATCCTCATCAACCGTCCGCTCGTGGTCTCGCCGCTCGGCGTCAAGCTGTGCCGCCCTTCCGAAGCGGTGCTGGAACTCATCCCCGCGGCCCAACGCGGTGCTTTCGCCAAGGAAGACGGCGAGCAGGTCGTCGACGCTGCCGGCAACCGCGTCACGGCAGGCTGAACGATGGTAGCGGTCACGGTCCGGCCGGCGGTCCTCGCCGACGCGCCGGCGATCGCCGCCATCTACGCCCATCATGTCCGGGAGGGCACCGCCAGCTTCGATACCAGCCCGCGCTCGGTGATGGAGACCGAAGCCAAGATTGACGCATGCTTGGCGAAAGGCTGGCCCTTCCTCGCCGCCCAGCAGGGCGGCCATGTTGTCGGCTATGCCTATGCCACGCAGTTTCGCGATCGGCCTGCCTATGCATCGAGCTGTGAGAACTCGATTTATATCGATCCCGGGCATCAGCGCCGAGGTGTCGGAAAGGCGCTGCTTGCTGCTCTGCTGGCACAGGCCGAGGTGGCAGGATTTCGCCAGATGATTGCCGTCATCGGCGGGAGTGAAGCGGCATCGGTCGCCCTCCATGCCAAGCTCGGCTTCGAACATGCCGGCACGATGCGGTCGGTGGGACGCAAGTTCGGACGCTGGCTCGACACCGTCTACATGCAAATCGCGCTGGGCATCGGTGACGCCGCCCCACCGCTCAAGGAACCGCAATGACCCAGACCCGTCGACCACGGCTATCCTTTCTCGATCGCTATCTCACCTTGTGGATTTTTCTGGCGATGGCCCTGGGCGTAGGCCTTGGCACGAGCATCGAGGGTCTACCTGCCGCGATCAACGGCCTGTCCTGGGGCACCACGAATATACCGATCGCGATCGGCCTGATCCTGATGATGTATCCACCGCTGGCCAAGGTTCGCTATGAGGAGCTGCCGCGCGTCTTCGAGGACAAGCGCGTGCTGGCGATATCGCTTGTCCAGAACTGGATCATCGGCCCGGTGCTGATGTTCCTTCTGGCCGTCATCTTCCTGCGCGCCGAGCCAGCTTATATGACGGGTCTCATCTTGATCGGGCTGGCCCGATGCATCGCGATGGTCATCGTCTGGAACCAGCTTGCCAAGGGCGACAATCAATATGTCGCGGCGCTGGTGGCGTTCAATTCGATCTTCCAGATCCTGTTCTTCAGCCTCTATGCCTGGTTCTTCCTCGCCTTCCTGCCGCCCTTGTTCGGGCTGGAGGGCAGCGTCATCAACGTCAGTTTCTGGATCATCGCGCAAGCGGTCGCGGTCTACCTCGGTATCCCTTTCCTCGCGGGATATCTGACCCGGAAGGGTCTCGTCGCGGCCAAAGGGCGCGACTGGTACGAGGGCGTATTCCTCCCGAAGATCGGTCCGGTCACGCTCATCGCCCTCCTGTTCACGATCGTTGCGATGTTCAGCCTGAAGGGCAGCGAGATCGTAACGCTCCCGGGGGATGCTATCCGCATCGCCATCCCGCTGACGATCTATTTCGTTGTCCAGTTCTCGATCAGCTTTTTCATGGGCAAGCTGATCGCCAGCGATTATCCACGCACGACGGCGGTGGCTTTCACGGCTGCCGGCAATAATTTCGAACTGGCCATTGCCGTCGCGATCGCCGCTTTCGGGCTGGCGTCCCCGGTCGCTTTCGCAGCCGTCATCGGCCCACTGGTGGAGGTGCCAGTGCTGATCCTGCTGGTGAATGTCGCCTTCTGGTTCGGTCGCCGCTGGTTTCCCGATACCGTGCCCGAGCAGGGCCGATGAGCGAGGACATCATGGCTTTTGAACGCCTGCGCCAGCTATCCGAGCCGGATTATCTGCCGGGTCTGAAGATGGCCTATGCCCACCAGAGGCCCGCGCTTGGTCTCGGCCCGAACGATCCGCCGCCACGCATTCTTCTCCTCTATGGCAGCTTGCGGAAGCGATCCTACTCGCGGCTTGTCGTGGAGGAATCTGCGCGGCTTCTCCAGTTTTTCGGATGTGAAACGCGGATATTCGATCCTTCTGATCTGCCGCTTCCCGACCAGGTCGAAGGGGACGACCACCCGGCCGTTGCCGAACTACGGGCGCATTCCTTGTGGTCGGAAGGGCAGATCTGGTGCAGCCCGGAACGGCACGGGCAGATCACCGGTATCATGAAGGCCCAGATCGACCATCTGCCTCTGGCGTATCAGGGCATGCGCCCGACACAGGGGCGGACCCTGGCTGTGATGCAGGTCAGCGCGGGTTCGCAATCCTTCAACAGCGTCAACACACTGCGCATCCTTGGCCGGTGGATGCGCATGTTCACGATCCCCAACCAGTCGAGCGTGGCCAAGGCGTTCGCCGAATTTGACGATGACGGCCGCATGAAGCCGTCGAGCTATTATGATCGCATCGTCGATGTGGTCGAGGAGCTTGTACGCTTTACCGTCCTGCTGCGGCCGCATGCGGATCAGCTCGTCGATCGCTATTCCGAACGGAGCGAAGCGGGCATCCAAGTAGATCCAACGAACGACCTCTCGTCGATCGCAATCGCGCCCCAAACCGTGCAGGGATGAGCCGTTGGCATGCGGCAGACCATCAGGCCCTGTCAGCGGCAATGGCCTGCCGCATAGCGCTGCCATCGCAGCACTGTGCCCGTCGCGATCATGGCGCAGCTCAGGTCGCCGATCCCCGGCGCAGAACACCAGGCCCCGGTGCGATCCCCTTTTGCGTTGCCGGTTGACCGGCAATGGAGCCTCGGGCCAGTGACAAGGATATGGCCGGTGCCGCTTCGGCCCCTGGCGCCGCCAAGCAATCGGACCAGCGCGTCCCGCGCGGCAATGCCGCTCGCGCGCGGGCAGGGTTGCCCCCGCCGGCATGAGCCGTCGATTTCGCGTGCCGCTATTCCGCCAAGCCGAATCCGTGGTCCTTCCCGGCACCAGACCGGTCCATCGCCGTCCCACACCCTGATGGGCGTGCAGGTGAACATCTGCCCGGCGGGGACGGTCGCGACAGCGAGAAGCAAGGCTATGAGCATCAGCGATGGGATCGGGACGAGGTGTTCGTCATGCGTCGGGGAAGAGCGGCAATGTCCCCGCCATCGCGGCGGGCTCGTCAGCGAGAATATCATAGCAGCGCAATCGGACCGCCAGATGCCGGGCCAGCTGCGCCACCGCACGCCGCCGTGCGGCCGCGTCACCGCAGCGAATATCCGTCACCAGTGCCGGTTCGGCGGTTGCGAGCGACACCTCGAGATGGAGGGTCAGGCTATCTTCATCGACTCGGAGCATGAGAGAAACATAGAACAAAAAAAGAACATACGGCAAGAGGCCACCCTCTATCCCGGCCTGCCGATCATCTTGGCAAGCGGCTATAGCCATGTCCTAGCCGACGAAGGAGCCAGCGGGTTCGCACGGCTCAACAAACCATATTCGATGGATGAGCTCTCCAGCATCCTGCCCAAGACCGCGCGATCTGCGCAAGAGCCGACCCTGGAGACATTCTAGAAAGGTCGGTGCGAAGCCCAAATCCTGGCGTCAGGCGGGTCCACCCCGCTCTTTGAGGCGCAATCCTTGGTCCGGCCGGAGGCCTTATGCGATCAACCCGTAAAGGGTCCGGTCGCTTGCGCTACGGCTTTTTGGCCGTTGGCAAAAAAGTGATCGCGGCCACCGGCCGAACACATCGGGCGCCAGTCGAGCGGGGATGAACCCGCCGGCTTGGCAAGGAGCCTCGATATGTTCACCGACATCAAGATCGCCCGCCTCCACGCGCTCGGCCTCTCCAGAACCCTCATGATTGCAACGATGGTCATCGGGATCGGCACGCAGTTCGCCGTCATCACCGCCGATGAGTTCGATGGCGACGTCGCGGTCATCAATGAATATGATCCGTTCAGCTGAAACCTTCAGGCGGGGGCGTTCGCCCCCGCCCTTATTGTGCGAGCGCTGATTGGACGATCTTACCGAGGAAGCGAGCCCGCATTTCATCCACTCGACCCTGCGTGAGCGCATCGTGGAGCATGTCTTCGTCGGGGACGCGCTGCGCCGCCTATGGCAACTGGGTGTGACCGACGTCGAGGTGCTGCGTTCCGAATTCGACGCGGGCGGCTATGATCTGGTCATGGCCCGCGGCCGCGTGACCCGCCATATCCAGTTCAAGACCAAAATCGTCGGCGGCAAGACCGATGAGGTCAAGATCAGCCTCAAGCTGATGGAGAAGCCGAACGGATGCGTCATCTGGATCGTGGTGACGCCGGACCTCCTCTTCGACCATTATCTGTGGTTCGGCGCGGGGCCAGGCGAACCTTTGCCGGACATCAGTTCGTTTGCCGTCGCCAAACATAGCAAGGGCACGGCGGAGGGCGAGAAGAACGAGCGGCCGAACCACCGCAAGGTGCGGATATCCAGGTTCGAGAAGGTCGCCAGCCTGGACGAGATATTGCGTCGTTTGTTCGGTGATCTGGGCGATGCAAAGGGGGCTTGAGCGGGGAGGGCGGCTCCGGCTGCGCCGGACCGGGCTCTAGGCGAAACGCCCCGAGCCCCGTGCCGGGTCTCGGCCCATGCGGGTCACGATCCCTGCCGTGGGGCAGGCCGTCAACGACGCCCTGGAATGAGCAGGTCTGCGGCATTCGCGACAGGGGCTGGTCGCCCATGGGCGAGATGCGCTGGCGGGCACAGGCTCAGCCCGTCGCGCAGCGCCGCGGCATCGAGCAGGATCCGCCACGGTTCGCCATGCCGCCGGGCGCCAAGGTAGAAGGTCGCGCCATCGCACGCGACCATCCGGCATCGTTCCTGGCGATCGATCAGCGACGCACTTGCGCCATAGCGGGCGACCAGATCGTCCAGATCGGCGCGCATCAGGGCGCCGCAGCGGCGGCACTGGGTGCGAACCTGGATCTGCAGCCGCTGCATCACGCCCACGCTCGATGTCCAGCGTGGCCAGAGGGCAATGATCCGGGCGGTGTCTGTCATGATCGAGGGGATAGCGAAGCCCTTAGTCGCGCGTCCAGCAGCACGTCCGAAAAGTCGGCCATGCCGTTCCATTTTCCCTATCACCGCTGCACCGATCGTCCCTTCCTGGCTTGGCGTCCTCGCCGCGGCACTTGCCAGCGCAAGCCCGATGCCGGGCTTCTCCACATCCGTTGCGACCCTGCGGGTGCGCGGGCGCGCTATGCCCCGGCGGTCCGGTCGCCTGTCGAAAGGCCCCGATAGGCGGGGTCTGACACAGATCAGGAAGTCGAACGTCATGGCCGACCCCCAGAATGACAAAGTCCTATCCGCAGACCAGCGCGTCGCGACCATCGCGCGGCTCAATGATACCCTGCGCCAGTCCATCCATAGCCCGGGCGTCAACCAGGTGGTCATGACCGCCGGCGTCGCCGAGCTGATCGGCGATACCAGCCTGTTTCGCGGGTTCCAGCGTCGCGCCGAATTGCTGCGCACCGTGCGCGACTATGACGCCTTTGGTCCCGACGTCGATCCCCATGGCGAGCGTGATTTCGGGCGCTTCGAATTTGCCGGCGAAACCCTGTACTGGAAGATCGATTATTATGATCGCGCGCTGACCTATGGATCGCCCGATCCGACCGATCCCGACGTCACCACCCGCGTGCTGACGCTGCTTCTCACCCACGAATATTGAGCTATCATGGCCCCGACCCTGTCGGGGCCACCTTTTACCGAAAGGATTCGCAGATGAGCGAGCCTGTCATCCAAGCCCTCGACCGGCTTTTCGATCTGGCCGCCTCGGACACGGGGCAGGCGCGCCGCGCCGCCAACTTCCTGCTCGCCTGGTGGAATGCGCAGGACAATGGCGGGTTCGATCTTGCCGACCTGTTCGGCGTCGACCACGCCGTTGCGGCCGACATGGCCGTCGTTCGTCTATCTGGGCGATCATCACGGCGCGATCTATCCCGACCAGCTCGGCTATGAGGACAAGATCGTCGCCCTGGTCCACCAGTGGCGGTTGCGTGAGCCTGCCGACTGACCAGGGCGTCAGCCGCGAGCGCTGATCGCGTCGCGCCAACCGAGCCCGCTGGAGCTGCCTCCGGGCTGCGCAAAAAAATGTCTCACCGAGCGATGGTGACCCCGGCCATCCCCCTGACCGGGGGGATGGCCGAAAAGTCTGCTTGAGCAGACTATCGTCGGTGCCGCCCAGACATTCCATCGGGCCTTGCTCCCGGCACGAGAGGGGAGGCTGCGCGGCGAGAGCGGCCGCGTTTTGCTGCGCGGTGAGGGGACCGACCGGTTTCCCTGGAACATGCCAAGGAGACCCGCCGTGGCCGATTATTTTTCGCGTCATCCAGACCATGCGTTGCTGTTCGCATTCGCCTGCTTCGTCATCACCGTTTACCTGTTCCGTTACGTCGGACCCGGCATCGGCGGGGGCGGCGACCGGTCGTCGCGCGAGCATTATGAGCGCAACCTGCGCGATGGTCCGCACGACTATGAATCCTGACGGCGCGGCGCCGATGCGAACGATCGTCGTCAGCCTCCTCAAGGGCGGGGTCGGCAAGACCTTTCTCGCAACGCACCTTGCCTGGTATCTTGCCGAGCAAGCCGGCAACCGGGTCGCGTTTCTAGACCTTGATCCGCAGGGCAGTTCCACGCGCCGGCTCGCCAGCGAGCGGACCGGGTGGTTCGCAGCGGACCTGTTCGATCCCGAGGCGCGGCTCGACCTGAGCGATGCGCCAGGCATCACGGTTTTCGCCGCTGATCCGCGCCTGCAGATGGTTAAGGCAGCCGCGGATGTCCGCGACTTCCTCGGCCGGTTTCCCGCACTTGGTGCCCATTTCGATCATATCGTCATCGACACCGGTCCCAAATGGGATGAGCTGACCTTGAGCGCGATGGCGGTGGCCGACGCGGTGATCGCGCCGGTCCAGGTCGCCGAGGATTCGATCGAGTGCGCCAAGATGCTGCTCACCGCGCTCAAAAAAGCGGAAGGGGCGAGAGGCGGGCGCAAGGTCGATTTTCTCGGGCTGTTGCCCTCGATGGTCAATCCGTTCGACCGGCGCGAAATGGACAATGCGGTCAAGCTCGCCCGCGCCGTCGGCGAGAAACTGATGTTTCCTGCCTTCATCAAGGCGCGACCGACCTACAAGCATTCGGCCGAACAGCATCATCCGGTCTGGCGCGAAACAGGCAGCGGCGCGAAAGCAGCGGCTGACGAAATCCGACCGATCCTGGCCGAAATAGTCCGCCGGATGGATGACCGTCGCCTGAGTGCGGCGTGATGGGCAAGTTCGATCAGCGCGCCGAAGAGTTCGGACTGCTTGTCGGTCTCCACGACAGCGCGCGGCGCGTCGAGGATCTGCCGCTCGACTGGATCATCGCCGACCCCGAAAACCCAAGGCGCGTGTTCGACGAGACCGAGCTCGAGGATCTTGCCGCTTCGATCGCGGCGCGCGGCGTCCTGCAGCCGATTATCGTCGCCCCGAAAAATGGGGACGGGCTTCATGTCATCCGCGTCGGCGAGCGGCGCTTTCGGGCATCGCGCCTTGCCGGGCGCGAGACTATTCCGGCGATCGTGATGGCGGTGGTGAACCGGGCCGACACGCTCGCCGATCAGATCGTTGAGAATGATCAGCGCGCGGGCCTGACCCCGCATGATCTCGCGACCGGGATCGAACGGATGCTGGCCGCCGGCGTCACCCAGGCGGAGATCGCCCGCGCGCTCGGCCGCTCGAAGCAGTTCGTGTCGCTCTATGCCGCCTGTGCCGACATGGCGCCCTGGTTGCGAGCAGCGATCGATCAGATGCCAATTCGGCTGCTTTACGACCTGCACCGGGCTGCCCGAACCCATGGCGAGGCGGTGCGCGCCTATGTCGAGCGGCTTGGTGTTGAAAGCGTGACCTTGGCCGAGGGCGGCCGGTTCATCGCGGGGCTCAAGGCATCCGAGGCTTCGCCCGATGCCGGATTGCATGTCGTGCCGGCTCTCTCAAATGGGCAGGACACTGAGCGCGCTGTGCCGAAAAGGTCGGTGCGTGCCGGTGCCGGCCTGCGGTCGATGTTCGGAACGGAGGTGTCTTTCCAGCCCCGGCCCCTTGATGCGGTTCGGGTGACCCTGGGCGGGCGGACAGGACGTTTGGTCTTGCCCGAGCGGGTCCGGGTGGTGTTCGACGACGGCGAGGAGGTCGAAGCGCCCGTAACTGACATCGCCGTGGGGTAGGCCATTGGCGGGGCGGGGCGGGCGCTCACTCATTCACCCCTCACTCCGCGTAGAAACGATCGAGCTTTTCAGACAGTTTTGGCAGCCGCGCCCCTTCTTCAGGGGCGCGGCTGTCTTCATTTTCGCGGATCGGGCGGATTGGATCGCTCGGAAATATTCTGCTTTTTTGCGATGTCAGATGGGATGAGATACTTGGCTTAAGGACGGGCGGAGTCTGCTTGAGCAGACTATAAGACGAGTGGTTTTAGGTGAGGGCCGGATAGGCTTGGCGCCGTCATTGTTAAACAATAGCAATGGGGTGTGGCGTTTTTTGGCCTCCGTCTGCCCGATGATCTCGCGGCGCGCTTCGATGCTAGGGCGACTGCCGCCGGCGGTCGCTCAGCGCTCCTGCGCAAGCTGATCGACGATGCGCTTGAGAACGCCGGGGACAGGTCGAGCGAGACGGCTTCGCCTCGGACCCGCACGACTGACCGGCTGCAGCTTCGGCTCACGCGCGAGGATATTGAGAGGCTCGACGCGGCCGCCGATGCGCGCGGGCTAAAACGGACCGAATGGCTCGTGATGCTGTTGCGTCGGCGGCTTCATACACATCCGCTTCCGCCGCGCGCCGACCGGGTACAGATCGCGCAGTCCTGGCGCGAGCTCAACCGGATCGGCATCAATCTCAACCAGGCGGTCCATGCCCTTCATGCCGCGACCATGGTGGATTCGCGGCTCGACCTGGCGCGTGAGGCCGCGCGGGTCGCCTCCTTCCGCGACGAGGTGGCCGACCAGCTGCGCGCGCTTGGCCGCGCGCTCAAAGGTGACCTGAGCTATTGGGATACGCCCGATGGCTGAGGATGATGACGGCGTCCTGCCGCTCCCCAGTTTGATGGAAGCCTGGCGACCGCCGACCGGGGGCAAGCGCAGCCTGCGTGGAGGGACGCTGCGGATTCGTTCGGGTGGTGGCAAGGGCAAGGGCAGGGGCGGGAGCGCCGGTGCGCCGATGTTATCGCCGGCCGAGGCGCGCGCCAAGCTTGAGCGGATCGTGCGCAAGGCGCCCGAGGTCATGGTCAAAATCTCGGGCAAGCAGCGTGGGGCCAAGCACCTCGCCGAACATTTTGGGTATATATCACGGCACGGGAAGCTCGAGGTTCGCAGCAGCGAAGGCGAGATCATCACCGACGAAAAGCGCCTGAAGGCGATCGCGGCCGATTGGGACATGATCGATCAGGCGATGAACCCTTACGGCAAGGAGCGACCGACCTCGATGTCGATGGTGTTGTCGATGCCCGGCGGTACGACCGATGCCGCAACGATCCATGATGCCGTCCAGGCATTTGCGCGCGCCGAGTTCGAAGGGCAGTTCAGCTATATGGTGGCGCTCCACACCGACACCGCTCACCCCCATGTCCATCTGACCGTCGCGACCCAGGGGGCGGACGGCGCGCGGTTCAATCCGCGCAAGGCCGACCTTCATCATTGGCGCGAAAGCTTCGCCCATGAATTGCGTCAGCGCGGCATCGCCGCCGAAGCGACGCCGCGCCGCGCGCGCGGCCATGTTCAAAAGCGGGTGCGCTCGCCGGTGCACCATCTGGAGGCACGGACAGCCGGGCAGGGGAGGGATTTGGATCTCAACCGTCTGATCGAAGAGCGCGCGCAGGCGTTCGCACGGTCACAGAACCCGGAGCGGCGGGTGGAGGACGTGCTGGCACTCGGCCGCCAGAAGCAGATCCGGGGGGCTTACGCAGAGGCCGCGGCCGCGCTGGCGGCAACCGGGAAGGACGAGGATCGCGCACTGGCCGAAGATATCGCGGGGTTCGTGGCCGATATGCCGGCGGCGGTGTCGCGGCGGTTGGAGCGCGCGCGGGAGATCATGATCGCCGATCGGAGTTCGGCGGCAGCGGACAGCCCCAGCCGTAAATCGGATGCTTTGCCCTCGGCTGAGTCGGACAAAGATAAACGCAAGGCCCCTGATCGCGAGCGCTAAAGACGTCGAAAAGTTGGGGTAGGGGCGTACTTCAGTTAAAGCGCAGTCCGAATAGCCCGCCGGTTTCGGTTGCGTCGGTCAGCTTGGTGTCGAGCACATAGGCACTAACATCAAAGCCGTCACGAAAGCCGTCCTTCGGCAAAGCATCCGAATTCATCGTGACGATGTATTGGAATCCGACCGCGGCAGCATGATCGGCGCCGAGCTGCAACGCTTTGGCCACCTGCCGTTCGTCGACCCCGTCAAACAGATGACTGTCGTGAACCAGGAAACCCGGCCCCATGCCCCGGCGGGCGGTCAGTTCGGCCAGCATGAGATCGAAGCAGAATATCTGCATGTTGGTGATGCCCTTGCTGCGCTGGGCATCGATACGAATATCGACTTGGGGACCGTTGGGCGTGGCGCTGACCGTCAGGCTCCCGGCTTTTTCGTAAAGCGCGTTGGACAGATCCTCGAACACGAGGATCGCTTCCTCGATGATGCTCTGACGCTCGTGATGATCGTCCTGAAGCGTCTTCAGGAGCCGGGCGCGCTCAATGTCGAGTTCGGCTTTCGTGCTTTCGATCTGTTCCGCCGTCGTAAGGCGTTGTCTCAGTCCCTCGGCGTCCGCCTCCGCGCGACCGGCTTCCTGCTGGAGCGCTGCGTAATGTTCCAACGCGCCGCCGGATTGGAGGATGCCCATCAGCTGCCGACGACGGCCATCAAGGGTTTCGCGCGCACGATCGCGCGTACGGATACGATCTTCCGCGGCCTGGACCTCGGACGTCAGATGCGATCGCCGATTTTGCACGATCGCCTGGTGAAACTCTTCCACTTCCTCGAAGCGGCGACCGACCGATCCCGGCAGTACGACACCGGCTTCGCGATAGAGGCGGTCCAGGCTGGTCGTCGCCGGCGGAAGCTCGCTGTCGATCGCCGCGCGCAGCTGTAGGATCAGTTCCCGATCAGCGGTATTGTCGTCGCTGAGTGTCGAAATCTCGCGCGTGATCTGCGAAGCCTCCTGCTCCATCCCCGAATATTCTGGAACGACATTGAAGGTGTCGAGTTGCTCGCGCATCCTTCTGGCACGGGCTTCGGCGATCGTCATGCGGGTCCGGAGATCAGCCGCCGTGCCGAAATAACGGCCGAGACTGCCGTCCTTCGCCGCCTTGCGCAACTCCGCCATCGCGCGCTCTCGCGTGCGGACCTCCTGAAACTGTTGCGGCACGCTCGCGTCGAGGCCCAGGAGATAACTGATCGCTACCTGCTGATCCCAAGCCTGCTGCATCGAGGATTGCTGTGTGGGCGACACGAACCCGCCGCTATTCTGCCGCCGCACGAAATAGGAGAATAGAGATCGAAAGCTCGGCCGAAAGCGGCCGTTTGCTTCGTCGTCCACATCCGGGTTCAGGCGGAAAAGCAGCGCGCCCAATGCAGCGCGCCAATTTTCGTTGCTGATGACCAGATCGCCGGTCTTGGCTTCGAGAGACGGGGCGATCGGCCAATCGGATGTGTCGCCCTGCAATCGGATGCGGGATGGCTTGGTGCCGGATCGCGCGACATCGACGAGCGTCGGTCCGATATCGACGCGGGCCTCGAAGCTGAAGCCTGCCAGTTCATCGGAGCGGAAAATGCTGTCCTTGTCGGCATTGGCGCCGAACAGGAAGTGGATCAGCTCGACAAGGCTGGTTTTGCCGGCGCCATTGCGGGACTGCCGATCGGTCGCCCCATCGCTCTTGTCAGCGAGAAGGATGTTCAGCCCGGGCCGGAAGGCCAAGCTCTTGAAGCTCGGAAGGTCGCTGGAAAGGCCGTGGATCATGAAACGGTCTTCTGGACCAGACCACGATCGAACTGCACGGCCTTCACGATAAACAGCAGGTCGAGCGCCAGCACGAACCAGTCATAATTGATCGGTGCCGACACCGCCCGATCGCTGCGAGAAATGCGTATCTCATCCCAGAGACGGGAGACGGTCATCGGCTCGCGCAGGCAGCCGAGCACGTCGGCACCAACCGCCAGGAGCGCCCGATCGGGCCGGATATGTTTGGTCGGTAGAATCATATCGCGTCGATTCGAATCGCGTCCTCAAAGATGTCACAACGTTCAAAAAAGTAGGAAAGCACAGCGAGCACCGCGCCCTGGCGCGCTGGTTCTCCGGTCATACCTCCCGCGAAAGCTTGAAGCTCGCCGAAGATATCATCCGGTGATAGCCCGACCGCCTTCAGGGCCTGATAGCGCACCCGGAACGCTTGTGCGATCTCTTCGCCGAGGTCGGGATCAGGCCAGCCGGCAAAAAAGGCTTCGACCAACTGCTCCCGGCGGCGGCCCTGTCGCAGCAGCCCGGCTGCGTCCTGGGAGAGGGCATTGCGTTCGAGCTTTGCCGCCGATGGCGCCACCAGCGATGGTTCCGCGTCCGGTTCCTGCCGTTGAATTGCCAGCAGCACCGGCCGCAACGCCTCGAAATCGAGCTTCTCCAGCACACGGCCCGATGGAACGGCGCCAAAGAGATCTTCGAGCTGGTGGAGCGCGAGCGACATGGCGATCAGCCGCAATTCCGCTTCGCCGCAGACGGCCAAGGCGACGTTCGGATTCGCGGCGTTGAGCGTGGCGAGTTTCTTGACGGCCTCGGCCGGGAGGCCGCGACTGTCGTTATGGACAAACTCCCACCGCAGCATTTTTGTCGTCCAATGGACGAGCGCGCCTGCGAAATCTTCATCGACCTTGGCAAGGAGGGGTTCGAGTTTCATTGCATCGGGCGCATAGCATTGAAACACGGTGCCATCGCTGGCCCGGAAGCCATCGCATTTCAGGTCGCCTTTCGGACCGTAAGGACGGACGGGTTGGAAATCGCCCGGAAAGGCATGCGCCATGATACGGGCGAACAGGGTCTCGAACGCCTTGCCGCGCTCGCGCAGAAAGGCGTTCTCGAACTTGAGCCCATAGGCAAAGCGTTGCGTGTCGTCCAACTCATCCCCCGAACTTGACCACCATAACCTTTGGCAGAATCAGCAAGCAAATCTATTAATTTACGCCCATCGTCGGGGCGGTGAACAGCGCACTCTACTCCGGCAGGTCGGCTTCGCGCAGAACGCGCATAACATCGCGAAACACGCCTTCGAATGGCGGCAGATCGCTCATCTGCTGCTGTAATCGTCCAGTCCAGAGGGTACTCAGACGCTTCTCTTTCGCGGCGATCGCGGCGGTCACGCCACTGGGCGTGCGCTCTCGAAGGGCGAGCTTCTGGGCGAACTCGGCGAGATATTCCGCTGGTCGGATGTCACGCTCCTCGAGCAAATTCCAAAGGTCATAGAGATCGCGCGGCTCGGTGCGGGCCTTGTCCGACAGGGCCGCCAGCTTCTCGATGAATATCTCCGCCAAGCTGTAGGCGAGGACGGTCGGGCCTTCGGGCAGGTCCGCAAATTCCTCGAACGTCCGCAGGATCGGACGCTCGGCGAGTGGAAAGCAGAACACCTCATTGATCGTGATATCGACCTTTACGTCGCTGCGCGCGGGCAGGGGGCCTTTGTAGCTCAGATAGAAGGTGTGCGTGTTCTGATGGCCATGCCGGTCCGGCCGATCATAGGCCATGTTGATCCCCGAAGCCGTCTCGACGATGGCGAAGATCTCGTTCAGGCCTGAGAGGATCGCGTCCAGTTCGATCGGCTTGACCAGCGAAAAATCGAGATCCTCGGAGAAGCGGTAATTCTCGAACCAGCAGCGGCGCAATGCCGTCCCGCCCTTGAAGGCGAGAAATTCGCGCAAAGGATGCTGGGCAAGACCGGTCAGGAACCAGGCCAGACAATAGTCGCGTTCGATCACCGCCTCGGGAACGCGGCGGCCGCGCGGCTTGAGAAGGCCGTTGGCGATACGGGAGAGATCGCGCTGGGGAATCATCAGCTGCTCCGGATTATATCGAGTTCGTCGGGCTCGACGTTGAGCCGGATGCGCCATCGGGCCAGCATCCGGCCCTCATTGGGAAACAGGGGATCGAGGCGCTGATAGGTCGGGGTCAGCCGCACGCGCAAAGGCTCCAATGCGGCTGCGTCGGCCAGCCCGTAAAATTCCAGCAGATAGCCCAGGCGGCGGATCACCGCGCCAACGCCGAGGCGAAGCGCGTATTCGATCATCAACTCTACCCGCAGCGTGTCGCGCTTCATCCAGAGTCCCTTGGCAACCTCCGTGACACCACCGACATATTGCGGATGGTCGAGACCATCGATGATGGTCCGCTCGGGGTCGCTAACCCTGACCTGCTCTTCGGATGTGATCCAGATCTCGGTCAGACCGAAGAAATCCTGCGGTTTGACGTCGACGAAGCGGAATTCATACCCATGGATGTGCTGCGGGCGCAGCCGTTTGGCGCAGGAGACGATGATGGCCAACTGCGGTTGGGTGACCATGCGGTGCAGCTCGAGGGCGCTGCCGTGGGAGATGAAGTAGTCCGCGTCGCCAACCAGCGTTCTTGCGATGAGGTAAGGATCGCTCACATGCTCGGTGTCGCGGCCCCGCTCGAATGGCACCAGATTGTAGAGACCAGGCTTTAGGCGCGTGACGATCCCGCGCGCTTCGGTATTCGCGACGAGGCTGCGTGCCGATGATGGGCTCAGACCTGTGATCTCGGTGACGTCCGCGAGCGAAAAAATCGGCTGACGGCGCTCGTTCAGTTCGACGATCAGCTGAGCGGCACGAGGTCCAAGCGTCTTGAGATTATATCCTTCGCGCAATTTGAGCCTCTCTGGGCGATGTATGGCGCGTTCGATATAACGGCGATTATATTATCTGGCAAGATTGTCGCGCTTTGTGGGACGCTCCGCGCAGACAGTATACATCCGACAGGCTTGGGTTGGGCCGCTCGCGGCTTATCAACCATGAAAAATGTTCGGCACGGACGAACAAAAGGGACGGTTCTTAAACCAGAGCCGATCGCCTGAGCCATCTGTCGTAGAGGGACTGCGGCACAAAGACCGATGCCCGGTTACCGAGACCGGCTGCGTTCCTGGGGTTTGGGCTCGCGCCCAGGACGAGGGATGGGGGGAGTGGCCGGGTCACGGCCGCGGACGATATCCTGCCTGACGTTGGGGGAGGCATCCTTGACCATTGCCGGCCGGATGTTCCGTCCCGCCGCAATATGCGCATCGAGCTGCGTGCGGGCGACTGTCATCACCCGCGCGACCGCTTCGGGATTGTCGAACAATGTCCGTCGGATCACCGCTTCCATCACGCGCATCTGACTATCGGCCGCACGATCATTCGGCGTGTTGCCACGATCGCCGCGCCGGGCATCCGGTCGTTCCAAACCATTGCCATCGCTCTGCCGACTCGTCCCGGATGACCCGCGGACAGCATCGAGATCACGGGCTGCTGCCATGGGCGCAATCGAATTACGGTTCGTCTCTCCGCGGAGCCGGTCGAGCTCCTGGAGATCGCGATCGTTGGGTTTATAACCACGTACCTCGAGCCCCTTTTGACTGGCCTCGATCCAGACCGATCGCCGAAATTCTTCCGATCCCGTGACGTGAATCCGATCCCAATTGCGGTGTTGTGCGATCGCCACCAGATCCTTGACGACCTCCTGGCTTTCCGTCGCCGTGACCAAGCGCCGGCCCTGATCGCGAAACGCGGGATCCTTTGCTTGCGCCGTCGTGAAAAAGGCGGGTTCGCCCGACCATTTTGCCTTGTCGGCATAATAGCGCTTCCGCACGCTGTCCGGCACATCGCCCGCCTCGAGGGAAAGCACCTTGGGGGCGCTTCGCAACGCACCAGCGGCGCGGACATGATCAGGCGATTCAGTGGGACTATCCTTCGCTCCCCCAGGCGAGGACTTTTCCGGCGGAGCCGACCCAGGCGCCTGCGCCTTGCCCCGTTCGGCGGCGTCAATGCCAACGCTGTTGGCAATAGTCCGCGCCGTACCCGATTGCTTGCGATCACTCTCTGCCATGGTCATGCCTCTCGGTCACAAATGCTGGAGATTGGGCGCCTGCGCCCACGGGCTCAAGAACGGCCCGGGCCGTCATCGCCGTGACAAAGGCGATAGCGGCCTGTTCGTCGCCGGGGGGTGGCAGATCCACCATGTCGCCGAGCACCAACATGTCATCGGTGATTTCGGCAAAGCCCGACAGTTCGTCATCGGTCAACGCGCGCGCGCTGGGTTGCGCCTGCTCCGTTGCCGCAGTCTCTGGACCGTCGTTCAACAGAGCAGCCCGCTTCGCGCTAAGGGCCTGCGCTAACGGATCACTGCTGCTCGCCCCGCCTGCCAATTTGGCGGCGGACGACACGGCGTTGATCGCGATCGGGCGGGGCGCGACCTTGGGCGGGTCACTGATGCGGCTCGTGAAGCGCTTCGAGCGGAAATACTCGATCTTGCGGCCCCTGACCGGCGGAATGCCACCGCGCATCAGCAGAAGGTCGCCTTTGGGCATCTGCATCAGTTCCTGGGGCATCATCAGCGCGCGCCGCTGGTCTGATTCCGATATGCTGCGGTTAGCGAGCAGGCCATGAATTGTCCGGCTTTTCGATTTGACGTTCATCGTGAAAAAACCGAGCCGCTCGGACAGTTCGTTGGCGACCTTCAGCTCCTTGGGTGTGAATACGATCTCCAGACCGCAGTTGGCGATGATCTCGTCGGTGACGTCCACGCCATAGATACCGCGGGGCTGGGACCGGCTCTGGATGACTGGCAACAGGCGAAGCCCGTAGCCTGCAACATAGGAAAAAGCCGATGCGATGACCGGTGCCTTGCCGAGGCGGGCGAATTCGTCGAGCAGAATGAGCACTGGCACGCGGCCGCCATTCTCAGGCAGTTCTCGCGTATTGAGATCGATCAGCTGCTGGAGGAAGAGGTTATAGACGGGCGCGATCCGGTCGATATTGTCGGGCGAGACCCCAAGATAGATCGATATCCGCTCGCGGCGGATTTGGCGCAGATCGAAATCGGTCTCTGACGTCGCGGCATCGACATAGGGATTGAGCCAGAGATTGAGCTTCGAGGTGATCGTCTGCTTGATGCCCGAAAATGTGTTGTCCGACGCGGAGGTGAAGTCACTCAGCGCCGACACACAGGCCTGGCTCAGCCGCTGGCCGCGGCGCTGCGCCTCTTCGACGACCTTCGGCAGTTCGACCTTCGGATCGCCCGTCGTCAGTCGCCGATAGATTTCGCCAATCGTGAAGGGGAGGGCGGGGTTGGCCGCGACAAGGGCGCCGACGCCGACAAAGGCGGCGCGCGCCGCTTCCGCCCAGAACGGATCAGCCTTTTCCGGAGCCGGAAACAACATGCCGCCGATCTTCTGGAGTTCATTGATCACATCGGTGTCGTCGAGCCGGTCGATGAAGCTCAAGGGATTGTAGCGGGCGCTTCGCCCTTCGGGATCGAGCGGATCGAACAGATAAACCGCTTGGCCATGCCGTGCGCGAAAACCTGCGGTGATGTCCCAATTCTCGCGCTTCACATCGAGCACCACCACCGAGTCCGCCCAACTCAGAAGATTGGGGATCACCACGCCGACGCCCTTGCCGGCGCGCGTCGGCGCCTCGAGCAAAACATGCTCTGTGCCACCGAAAACCAGATAGCGGCCGCCTTTCTGCCCGACGATGATCCCGCTGTTGCTGCGCAGATGTTCGCGCCGGATCTCGCTTTCGCGCGCGAACCGTGCCTCGCCATGGAGCGTGCGCCCCCGCTTCAGGATGATGAGCAGGATGACGAAGGCGATGGCGCCGCTGACCAGCGCACCGCGCTCCAGCCACAGACGTAGCAGCGGGTCGCCGCGATAGTACCAAAGCCATCCGGGTATCGCCGAGACCTGCGTGCGCGGGCCGATCTGGTTGAGGCCGACGAGCGCGACCAGCACCGCGCACAAGGCACATGCCAAAAAGGTTGCCGCGAGCATCCCCGCGACGATCGCGACCTTAGTGAGTGGTCGTGCGTCCGACAGTCGGGTCAAAATACACCTCCTCGACTTCGAATTTTCCGGCGCGCTTGCGGGTCTGGACGACGACGTCGACGAGCATGTGCAACAGCCCACGGATATCGTCGCGGGCCAGATCGCGTCCGCCCTCCGACTCTTTCACCAGCAGGGTAAGCTGCTCGAAGGCGCCCATGGCCGAGCCGGCATGGACGGTCGTGATCGAGCCGGGATGGCCTGAGTTGACGTTGCGCAGATAAAAGAAGGCAGTGCCGTCGCGCAGTTCCTGCAGGAGGATGCGATCGGGCCGCATGCGCAGCGCACTTTCGAGCAGCTGCTTGGGGCCGACTTTGGCCAGGCCCTGTCGCTCGCTCGAATAAACCATGTGCACGACATTGCGATGCTCGACGACGAGCTCGCGCGTATCCTCGATCGTGAGCAACCGCTCGTCGGGCGGGATCAACTGGATTAGCGCCTTGGCGAAGGTGGTCTTGCCCGATCCGGTCGCGCCGCTCACCAGGATGTTCTTGCGGGCCGCAACGGCGGTCCTGAAGAAAGCTGGCCAGTCGCCGGCGTCGCGCTGCGCAACCAATTGGGCATCGACCTCGCCAAGCCCAAGCGCCGCTGAACGGGTTCCCTTGAACAGGCCGGTCTGCGCGAGCTGATCGATCGCAAGGTTGACCCGGGAAGGCTTGCGCACCGTAAAGGACGGCGCACCGTTCGGCGTCACCGAGGGTATGACGATCTGGCATCGCTCCCCGCCGGGCAAAATGGTCGAGCAGATCGGGGTCTCGGCATTTACGTCCTGCCGGGTGAAGCTTGCGGCCGCGACGGCCAGCGTCGCCAGCCAGTCGCTGTCGAGTTCGGCGACGCTATGCCAATGCCAACCGCGATGATCCTCGATGCCAACCTCGCCGGGCTTGTTGATCACCAATTCGGTGACCTCGACCGGCTCCAGCAACGGCAGGATCGGCGCGAGATAATGGCGCAGGACAGCGGTATCGCTCATCCTCAGCGCCGCAGTTCGAGATTGTAGACGTCGGCGAAGTTGAAGTCCTTGGCGACGAAGATCCCGACCTCCTCGCCCTGGTTCTTCTTCAGCACCGGTCGGATGTTGATGCTGTTCTGGAGCGCGATGCTCGCCCCCTCGCTCGGCGTGCGGGTCGTGTTGTTGAAATTGTTGCTGCCGCCGGAGACGGACTGACCGGCGATATAAGCGGCGTCGTCGACCAGCGAGAGCAGCAACGCGCTACCGAAGCGCGCCCAGAAAAAGGTGTCCACGGACCCGGCGATGCCGGCGCGGCCAAGAGCGTCCGACCCCGGCGAAGCCAGGTCGATGCGCACGCCCTGCGGCGTGACGGCCCGCGTCCACAACACGAACAGGCGGTTCTGCCCTTGCTGGATGCCGCCATGATATTCGCCGAGGACTTTTGTGCCCTTTTCCATGAGCACGACACGGCCATTCTCCGAATAGACGTCGCGCGGAATCAGGCACGAGGTGTAACCGGGCTGCGCCGAATTCATCGCTGTTTGGAGGATGCACGGGATCAGCGTGCCGGCGGTGACGAGATAATTGCGATTGGGCAGCATCGAGGCCCGTGCCTCGCCGACCGCCGAACTCTGTCGAAGCGCGTCGAGCGCATTGGGTGCGCCGCGGGCGGCCGTATCGTTTGCACCATCGCCACCGTCCGGACTGGCGGTGCCGCTACCTGCGCCACTTCCACCCGCCGATGGCTGTAGCGCATCGCGCCCTCCATAGGCGATCAATGTCGATCGCCGTGCCTGGTCGGCCAGGTTCTGGCGCGTATTCTGCGGCGCGCCCGCCGGCGCTGCGCCCGGTTGCATGGCAGGAACGATCTGTCCGTCAGGGCCGACGACCTGCGTGCCAGCCGGAGGATTGATGACGGGTGCGTTGGGATCTGCGGCGAGAGTGCCAAGCGGCTTGGGTTTCGCCGCGACGGCATCATACGCGACGGTCTCGCGCGCTGCCAGATCGGGGCGTTTGGCCATCGACTCCGGTTTGCCCATCAGGCTGCCGGCATTGTTGGCGCTTGGCCCCGAGTTGACCCACAAGATGCCGAGAACCATCGCCGTACCGGCGAAAATCAGGGCGGTATTCCGCTTTGCCGGTGTCATCCCGCCGATCGGATCGATGCCGCGCTCGCGGATGATTTCGTCGCGTTCAGGTGTTGGATCGCCTTGCGGGCGACGAGGGGCCTCGGCCGCAGACTCGTCCATCGCGCTCACTCCTTCGGGTCTTGTATGGTGCGTTCGACATGCGGCGACGCTGTGTTGGTGCCGTGATCGACGCCGAAGGGTGTCGGCGCGAGATTATAGATGCACAGCACCTCCCGGTTCCGGCGTAGCCGCAGTTGAGCCGCCACGGCGTGAACGACCACGAACTCGTCCCGGACATCGAATGGGACCAACGTCTCCGAGCCGTCCGGGCGCACGAGATAAATCGCCGGTATCTCATGATTGCCGGGGAAACGCAGGACCGTGAACTGGCCGTTGTCGGAGATCTCCGACGGCTGAAGATCGCTCGCACCCTGGACCTTGTAGTTCAGATTGCGCGGTCCATCGATGACGCCGTGGTCAAGGGCTCCCCGAACGGCGCTCGCCTGCAATGCCGCGACGCGCTGTGCTTCTTGCGTCGCGCGCATGCGAGCGGCTCGGTCAGCATCATCGCGCGGATAGCGAAACCGAACCTGGAAGAACGTATCGCGGCTCCCGCTGCCGATCGGTCCCCGGCGTGCTGTCAGTTCGAAGGCGTAGTTGCGCAGCCCACCCCCGCGATTGGTCGTGACGATAAGGTTCGTCGGTCCGGCCCGCTCACGCGGCTTCAGGAACAGAATGTGACCGGCAACCGCCACTTCCCAGGAGACGGTGTCGCCGAGCGCGACATGTTCGATCGTCTCGTCGGCGCTGAGCACGACCTGGGTCGCCGTCCGGAATGTGCCGACGATCCGGTAGACCTGGGTCTCCTGATACTCGACGAACTTCACACGTGGATCCGCCGGCCCGCCGCGCGGCGTGTCCTCCGCGAGCGCTGGTGTCGCTAAAATGGCGAGAAGGCCCGCTATGGGAAGAAGGCGGTTCACCGCACCACCTCGGGGTCCGCGCGGTAATTCTCGACCTGGAACCCCAGTGGGTTACGATAGCGGTCGCCCTCCGCCATCGGCGCATTCGTGTACCGGAAGGTGACAGTCGCGATCCAGTCGCTGCTCTGCGTGTCGGTATCGGTCTGGACTGTTCGCGTGAAGCGGACGTTGGCGACACGATCGTTGATGAAGGCAATATTGCGCACGCGGGCCTGCACGACCGCACCCTTGCCCCACACGACCTGTGGACTCGCGGCGTTGTTCGAGCTGAAAAACCGGCCCCAGCGTTGCTGCTCGCCTGGTTCAGACAGGATAGTGACGGCGCGGAAATTCTCTTCGGCCGCCGCCGGCAACCAGCTTTCCCGGGTCCGGACATATTGCGCGAGGAAGAATTTCGTGACCGCCTCGTCATAGCGCATCGGCTTCTGGGTGACGGTGGTCTGCACGTCGACGGCGCCCGTCGTCTGGTTGACCCGAATGATGTACGGCATGACCGTCTTCAGCGGCGCAAGGCCCGCGAGTGCGAAACCCTCCGCGGTTGCGGCAAGCAGGCCCAGGCCGGCCACCATCCAGGCGATGCGTTCGGACCGTAACGATTTGCGCTGACGGTCCTGATCCCAGGATCGGGCGTGGCCGAAATAGAGTTCGGCGTCCTTGGCCGGGACACCTTCGGTCTGATTCCGCATGATCAGCAGCTTCCATAGGTGCTGGGAGCCGTTCGCGCCGATGTCTTCTCGGACAAAGGAACGGGCGGGGGCGGTGTGCCGCGATCAGCTGGTTGCTTGATCTGCGGCACGGGTGGTGAGGCAGGGGGCGCCACCACGGCGGGGATGGGCGAGCCCGGCAGTACGCTCCCATAGATGTTGACGTCGCGCAGGTGCTTGCCATTGCAGACGGGCAGTTTCTTCGGCCCGGAAGCCCCTTGGGCGAGCGTTGGGAGCAGCGCGATGACGATGGCCGTTCGTCGGAGCGCACGGACTATCGTGGACGGCCTCGTCATTGGGTGTTCCTTCCTCATGCGCGGCTGACCGAACCGCCGCGCTGAGCGGCCCGTTCGAGATTGCGACTGTTGCGAGCGATACGGCGTTGCTGGAACGGTGCCGCCATGGACCCCCACGCAGAGCCGGCGAAAGCGCCGATGCCGGCGGACGCGCCCCCGGCAATGCCGGTCGCGATCGAGGGGGCCTGGAAAAAGAAGATTGTGCCGAGGAAGATGTAGACTGCGAACAAGACCGCGCCGATCGTAACGTCCGGCGTCCCTTGGGCCGCTGTAAGCGCGGTGGCGCCGAGATCGGTGATGAGCGCTGTGATGGCGATGATCACCGCCATCAGGACGATGTAGTTGAACACCTGTCCGAGCCAACCGTAGAAGAAGCGCTGCGTGGTTTCGAACAGTGACAGTGCGATGAAAATCGGCCCGAGCGCGATCACGACAGCAAGCGCCACTTTCGCGAACACGGTTATCGCAAATCCGATTGCCGCGGAGAGACCTGCCAATCCGTAAATCGCGACTGCCAGCGTAAGCAGGACGAGCTTCCATGGGTTGATGTCCAGATAGGTCGCGGCCTCGGTCCTGATGATGAGAACGATGGAATCGACCTGGCCGAAATAATCGTCGAAAACCGCACCGACGCTGGTGATGGTCTTGCCCGCAAGCGCTTGGGAGATGGCATCCGGCATCCCGTGGAAAAGCGGGTCCGTGATCCACTCGGAATAAGCGACCGTAGTAGCCGCGACATAGAGCAGGCACAGCTTCACCATCCGGTAGACGAGCTCGCCCCAGGGCTCGCTGACGATTCCGCGCATCACCATGTAGCCGAACAGGGCGATGTAGATGACTAGGCCAAGCGCCAGCGGTCCCCGCACGACATCAATGACGTTGGTGAGACGCTCGTTCAGGAAGAGATCGAGCTTACCGTCAATGTTGGTGTAGATATCCGCGAAGAGTGTGGACGCCATGGCCAATTCCCCGCTTATTTATGGCCCAGCGAACGCTCGAGCTTGTCAGCGTTCTCGACGTCTTTTGCGTTGCTACACTCCTGAGCATTGGTGTGGGTGCCGTCGGCGCACGCGGCGAGGATTTCAGCGCGCAGCTTGGGATCGGACTTCAGGTCCGCCTTGCCGACCGGCTGTCCGCAACCACTGAGGAGCATGGCCGTCAGAACGGGCAGAATCGCCACGCTCCCCTTCACGGCCGACTACTCAGGCTCTGCTGAAGCTTGGCGAGGCCGGTTTCGTCATCTCGCTGCGAACGCAGCCTCGCCTCGGCGGCCTGCCGCATCTGAAGTGCCTGAAGCTGGACAGCGTCGTTCTGGATATGCGCATTCTCGACGCCAATCCGGGCCTGAATATCCATCACGTCCTTTGCATCAGATGCGGTGTCGAGCGATGATCGCAACTCCTCAAGACCTGTCGTCCGCTTCGTCGTGACGCCATAAGCTGCTTCGGCAATGGCGGCATCCCGCGCCGCCATTTCTCCATTGCGAGAAATCGAATCGCGGTTCGAGCGCTCGAAAGACGTCGCATCGGGGCGCAGCTCGGGAAGCTCGACGCGGTTGCTGCTACGGATCCGATCTGCGGCGGTCCCAAGGCTACCGAGGCCAGTGGTGTCGGATGACATGAGGCGCTGAATATCCCGTGCTTCGCTCGGCAAGAGGTGGCGAACGGCATCGGTGTTCAGGGACGAGGCAATCTGATTGACGTTCGTCAGTTTGTTGACGCTGTTGTAGAGCTCGGTTGCCTGCGAAATCTGCTGCTTTCCCTGTTCGATCATCGACAGGGTGTTCTTCACCGTCGAGAGCGTCTGCAGGAAGGTGCTGGAATCATAGACCGGGATGCCCTGCGCAAATGCCGGCATGGACATTGCCAGTCCGCCGACAATCGCCAGCGCTTGAATTACCTTCATGACCTTATCCTTTCCTTCTGCTGGTGACCCGACGGCGCTCGTGAAAGACGGGCAGCCAGTCGCTGGGATCGTCGCCATGTTCGCGGCGAACCTGATCGAGGATTCCAACGGTTTCGGTGGTGCCCGAGAGGACGGCCAGTTCGTCGGACAGCCCGCCGAGATCGAGTTCCACGACGATGGAATCGTGACCCTGCTTGACCAGGAAGCGCCGGCTTTCGGGGATCAGATCGTTTCTGATGAGTTTGAACTCGGCGCGGGTGAGGCCAAGACCATCGATATAATCGACCTCCCGGCCATGCGGGTTGGGCAAGAGGATCTTGGTTGCGACCTGCTCCATGATGCTATGCGAGATGTCCGAGCGCAGTGCGTCGGCCGGGCTTTGCGTGCCGAAGACCAGAAAGGCATTCTGCTTCCGGTAGGTTTTCAGGCCGTCCTGCGCGAACGCGCGGAAGGCATCATCGCCCAGCGCCTTCCAGAACTCGTCGATGTCGATCACGAGGCGACGGCCATCGAGCAAGGCATCGATCCGGTGGAACATGTACATCATGAGCGGCGTGCGGATCTCGGGATTGTCGAGGAAATCCGTCATGTCGAAACCGATGAACCGGGCCTCGAGGGTCAATTCGTCCCGGTCATTGTCGAACACCCAGCCAAGCGCTCCGCCGCGTGACCATTTCTCAAGCCGCGCGCCTATCCCTTCCGGATCGCGCTGTCCGAGCAATTGACGTAGCGCTAGAATAGACCGTTCTTCCGGGGGAAGACGTCCGATCGAAAGGATGCCCTCGTCGATCATCCGCTCCTGCGTGACGCCGAGCTGGGTGCCCGAGGGGGTCACCAGATGCCGGATCAGCCTGCCGAGGAAGACGATGTTGCCGGGGGTCTGCTCGAGCGCCCGGAGCGGCGCGAAGCCGGTCGGCACGCCGTTGCGCAGCGCCAGATACGTGCCTCCGGATGACCGTACATAGATTTCGGCGCCTCGGTCCTTGTCGATGAAGATCTGCTGCGCGCCGGTTTTCTCGAGTTGCGCCATCAGAAAATTCTGGACGACAGTCTTGCCGCCACCCGACGGGCCGATGATCAGCGTATGGCCGAGATCGTTCACATGAAAATTGAAGTAGAAGGGGGACTGGGCCGCGGTCTTCATCAACGCGATGGCAGCGCCCCAATGGTTGCCCTCTGCCTTGCCGGCAGGAAAGGTGTGGAAGGGGGAGAGGGCGGCGAAATTGCGTGACGTGATCGCCGCCGGCCGCGCACGCCACGCAAAGTTACCCGGAAGCTGCGACCAGAAAGCGGCTTCCAGCGCCGGGCCTTCCCGCGCCGAGACCAGACCGGCATCGGCAAGCGCTGCCCGCGCCGTTGAGAGATTCTCGGCCAGGCGTTTCTGATTTTCACCGAAGACCGCGAGCGAGAAATGATGCTCCCCCAGGACAAAGCGATTGCTCTGCAGATCGTCGGCCGCGTCCGCCAGCTCAAGCGCCTGGCTTGCAGCGGCATCCTCGGTCGATGCCATCTGGTTCTGGCGCCGCCGCAGGCGCTCGGAGGCCCGCGCCTTGCCCATGAACGCAAAGGACTGCGTGACGACGAACGCGAAATCCTGGCTGAGCAGCGCGTTCATCTGGCCGGGTCGCGTCATGGCCGGATATTCGCGGATACCGAACAGACCGACGAAGCGGCTCGTATCATGCGCGCGCACCTCGACCGTCTCGCGGCCGAAGATCACGCGTTCCCCATAGATGGCGGAACCGAGATGGCCGCGGACCAGCGGCACCCTGCCGGCGCGGCCCATCATTACCAGCTCGAGCACCTCAAGCGGCTGGGAGAACATCAGGCCGTTATGCTCGTAGAGGTGCAGACGCCGAGGCCGGCAGCGTGCGAGGAGCTTCTCGATATCGCGCGCCTTGTCCTCGAAGCGTGCGAGCTCATCCTCGTCCACCTCGGTCCCTTCCTTGCGCGCCGACGCCAGACGGCGAAGCAGCACGCCGGTGCGGTCGGCCGATCCCACGGACGGGCGCATGATCAGGGTGAGGTACAGTTCGTTGACGAACATCCGCTTGGCAGTGACCCGCGCACGATATTTTGCATCGAGATCAGCCGCAAAGGCCGAGCGGAACTCGCCTTCGGGATAGTCCGTGATCGGCCGGCGAACGATGTGGGTCCAGATCGCGAGGCGGTCGTCGGCAATGTTGCGCAGCGTACCGTTGAGCTTCTCGTGCCAGTCGTTGAGATGGACAGGGTCGGCGGTTTCAAACGCCATGCCTTCGAGCTTGAACATCATCATGAGGTCGCGCCCATCGAGCGCGATGACGTTCTCGTCGATATGGCGCGCATAGGGCAGGTAACGCGCCGGGTCGGCCTCCTGTTTGAGGATCCGCCATGGCGTGCGGGCTGTCGCTCCGCTCAATGCGCTGGCCCGGCTAGCCACGTGCGAAGCCCGGGCGCTTCGCCCCGTCGATCGGCAGGGGAGAGTAGGAGCTGCCGCCCCACCAGCCGCGGTTGCGGCAGCGCGCCTTGGTCGTCGTCCACAGCCACAGCAGTCGAAACGCGTTGGCGTCGTGCCGGACAATCAGTCGGGCAATCGCCAGAAACGCACCGGCCAATGCGAAAGCGTAGAGCGGGTTGCCGGTGATGATGAGGGTCAGGCACGCTGCCAGCGCGATCGGCAGCGACGCCTCGATCGGTACGCCCAACCACATCGTTGGTCGGGTCACGGCCAGGAAGAGCGTCTCTTCCCTAAGCTTTTCGTCGTCCATCGCGGCGCACTCACGCGCCGCCGGTGATGGTATCGACGATCCACTGCGCGCTGAACACGATGAAGATACCGACAATGACCGTCACGAGGAGACCGAGGCTGGCACGGCCCGTGAAGAACATGAAGCCGACGATGACGACCGCGATCACCGCGATCGTCTTGGCAAATGTGCCGGTCAGCCAGGTCTTGATATTCTCGGCCATCGACGTGACGCCATCGGCGGCCTGGGCATGCGCGGGGTCGCTCAGCAGCATCGAAACCAGTATGGCGGTGGCGACGAGCGCCAGCGTCTGGACGAAAGCGCGGCGACGTGGCGGGAGCCAGGTCGATATGGTCGAGGCGGAGATTGTCATTCGGTCGGTCCTTCTCTCGATGGTGGTGTCCCGTCGCCAAACACCATCATCGAGGCGGTTTGGGCGCGTGCGGAAATGTCCCAGGACCGCGGTGCTTTCACCGCCGTCTGCACAATGCGAGGCTCCTGGATTGGCGTTTCGGATGCGGGTCTTGGAGGTGCGGGCCTGACCGAGGCTGCGCCGGTTGGCGCTAATCCCCTGATCGCGGGAATGATGACCGCAGAGCTCGCATAGACTCTCGCCACATAGCCGTTGCCAAAGCCACGGGCCTGGTTTCCGGTATTGTACATCGAAAGAGCAACGGAGATCGCGCGATCGGACGAACCCTGGGTGCGCGCCGCGTCAAGGAAGTTGCTCGACAGGACCCGCGCTGCGGCGGCGAGATTGCGACAGGGATCGAATGTGTCCTCGACCGAGAGGCCCAGCCATCGAAGATTGGCGCTGTTGATCTGCCCGAGGCCGAGGTCGATATTATAGCCCTTGGCGATCAACGACCGGGCGATCCGGGCGGCGGCGGCAGGCGTCGCGGGTATTTCGGGTCGGACGCCGCGGGCGTTAACGCCGATGGCCAACGTGTCGAACTTGCTTTCGGCATGCACGACGGAGACCAGTGTTTCCGGCGCGACCGAAGGCGCGCATTGTTGCGCGAGGGCGACGACACTGGCCAGTTGCAGGATCATTGTGATCCCATTTCGGCTGAGTCCGGACCCGGCGTGAGGCGCTCGATATTGGCCAGCGAATAGGTTTGTTGCCGACCATCGGCAAACGTCATCACGACACGGCGGCGGGTGGCGGAGTCGCGGTCGTAAACTCTCGTCTTCGCGACACCGCCGCCGCTACAGCCGGGAAAGGAGCCGCCGGTCGCCAGCTTTTGCCAAAGCTTGGTCATCGGGGGAATGCACGCGCCATATTGCGTCGCACCGCCCGGATTTGAGAGGCAAAGCAGAACCTGGCAGCCGAGGTCGTTGGCTCGCGCCGGAACCGCCTGGGCGGACATCACCAAGACCGGCACGGCAAGGGCAAAGCGCAGGCGCTGCATCTGATTTCTCCGCTTTTCAGCGCCGCTGCATTAAAAATGCGCCGACCACTCTCCGTTGAAAATCACCTCTCTTTTGAACCCGGCGCGGCATTTTCGGGCAATCCCCCCACAAGGGGGGAGCGCGCCGATCAGATTTCGTTCGATGCGGCGCGCAACCGGCGCTGACCTTCCAGGAATTCCTCAAGCGCTTCCGCTTGATCTGGACGTAACGCATCGATCGCGCCGAGATGGTCGAAACGCTCGTCCCCGAGCAGAATAGACGGGCATCGCCCTTCGTAATTCCCCAGATTGGGTCTGTGCTGCTGATAGCCGATCAGTGCGGCCAGGCTGGGTGCGAACGTGCGCGCCACTTCAGGCGGATACACCAGCCATTGATTTTCGTATGGTTTCAGCCACCCCAGGCAGTAGCTCACGATCATGCCCCGACGCACATCGGACGACTTGTTGCCGCCAGCGCCGTGAAGCGTCGAGCCGAGAAAGACAATCGCAGATCCCGGGCTGCATTCCACGGCAACCGGCTCCTCGGGAGGCTCCGGATTCAGCGCTTTTGCGGCGTGACTGCCCGGCCAGATCAGGGTCGTCCCATTGTCAGCCCGATAGTCGGTGAACGGCCACATCACGTTGATCAGATATTCGATTTCTCCGGTCTGGCCGCCCCACATATCCTGATCCCGGTGTGGAAACTGCGGCAGGGCACCCGGGTGCAGTTCAAGTGCCTGGGCGAGATTGAGCTGGATCGTGTCACACCACGGGCCGAGTACCGCCTGCGCCATCTCAATGATCTGCGGGTGCTGGATAAACGCCGGCGCATGTCGGGATCGCTTGAGCAGACTCCCGAACCGTTTGGTGCGAGCACCATAAAATCCGCCTTCACAAAACGGCGTTGCCTCAAAATGAGGAGCAAGATCTGCGGCCAACAGACCGACGTCGCGCACCGGCATCAGGTTCGGCACAACGCAAAAACCCTCCGCCAACAATGTCTCGCAGAGCGAATGATGCGGCTCAGACCCGAGCGTCGCGGATGCTAATTTCGTCGCCATATCATGATCTCCCAGTTCTCAGGCAGCCGCGCGATCGAGATCCATCAGCTGGATCGACGTGAAGATGCCGGATTGGCGCAGCAGGCCCGGTGTCGCCGGTGAAATATCTATCCGCATCGCAGACAGGCCGCGGTCGGCGCTGCTTGGCATCCCGAGCGGAAGGCATTGCCAACCAAATGCGAGGATCTGCTGAAACCACGCCCACTCAGCAACGCCGGTATATGTCGTGATGCCGTTGCAAAGGGCATGTTCGACCAGAGCGGACACGAGACGATTGCGCGTCGCAAGTCGCTCGCGAGCCTTCAGCCGGCGCGCCAAGCAAAAGCGTGTAATCTCGCGGACCGTCGGGCCTGCTGGCGGGATATCGTCACATAGGTAGGGGAAAATTGTGTCCAGGATGTGCGGTCGGTCCGTCCGAAGCAGACGGGCAGATCCACAATGCTCGCCTGTCTCATCGGTCACGACAATATAGGTCGCTTCGTCGTCATCGAACTGGTCGATCTCATATCGACCGGCGAGAACGGGAATGTCCCAGCCAAGCAGATCAACAAAGACTAGCTTGCGTTCCTCAAACATCGAGCGAAACAGGCGGTCACTCAATGCCTGTTCAATACCATTACTAATAACAACCATAACGCACCTCCTCGTGAGAGGCCGTCAATCGAGCAGGTTGTAATGAGCGGCGTTATCCCCAGAACTGGGGAGATCAGCGCCGGAGAATGTCAGTGAAGCTGATGGCTCCGTCGAACAGCGCCCGAATGGCGAGCATCGTTCGCTTCGTCACACCATAGCGGTCGCGGGCATCTTTCAAATGCTGGGTTACCGTTTCAACCCCGACGCCAAGGATCCTGGCGATCTCCCAATCGGTCTTTCCCCGCGCGACAAGCGCTACGCATTCTGTTTGCCGATCGGTGAGTTGCGGGGCGGGCGGGATGGGCGCGATGCCCGATCGGGCTATCTTGCGAGCGGCCTCAAATGCAAAACTGCCTACGAGCTGGACCAGCGGCAATTGCACATCCTCCAGTTCCTCCCCGTTGCGCATAGCAAACGAGCATGATCCGTTCGCCTCGCCGGGGATATGGGCGGGGATTGTAAATCCGTCGCCGAGGCCGGCCGTGCGAGCCGCAGCGAGTACGGCGTGATCGCGCGGGTTCAACGTGATCAGCGTTGCTACCTTCGACCAGGTGAAGCCGACGGTCGTGGTGTGGCTGGCGCGATGTATCGGGTCGGCTGCATACAGCCGACCCTCTTCGAACGCATCGACCCAATCTCGAGGATAGCTGACGAGGCGAACGATTGTGCTGCCAGGACTCAGTAAATCGATGTGATGCACGAGCGCAAAATATCGAAACCCCATCGCTGCCGTGATTTCTTCGACAGCCTGCATGAGAGCATGAGGGGTGGTAGCGGCACGGGCAACGGTGCAGAATGCCTGCACTTCGGCAAGGGTGATCATGAACCGCCGATCTGCTTGCGCTACACGAGAGCCTCAATATTGAGATGGCCGTCGCGAACAGCGCGAAGCACCAGCTGCGTTCGGCGCCGGACGCCATAACGGCGGCGCGCGCCTTCGACATATTCGTGGACCGTATCGCGGCTCAGGCCCAGAATCTGGCCAATTTCCCAGTCGCTTTTCCCTTGTGCCACGAGGTCAAGGCAGTCGATCTGGCGAGGGCTGAGAGCTATCGGTATGTTTGCCAGTTCATCGGGACCCAGAAGGCTACGCGCCCGGTCGAACGCAACCGTGCCAACCAAACGGGCCGAAAGAAGGTCCGGGCTCGAAATCATCTCGTCGCCTTGGCGCGCCACCGTGAATATCGCGTCGGGCTCGTCGCGCATCCTGATCGGCATGGTGAACCCAGCTGCCAGTCCATGCGCGCGGCCCCGCTCCAGGATGGATAGCTGGCGCGCATTGGGCGCGATGTAGTCCCCGATCTGATCCCAGGTGAGCCCGGAGACGGTCTTGGCACAGGCGGCGTGGACCGGATCCTCCATGTAGAGGCGTGCATCCATCACCTCCTCGATCCAGCGCACCGGGTAGGTGGTTATGAGGAGAGCTTTGCGGGTGGTCCGTTTCAGATCGACATTATGCACCAATGCGAACCAGCGGAACCCGAACTGACGCACGATCGCATCGAGCATGGATTTGAGTTGGTCGAGGGTCGTCGCCTGCCGGCATTCTGCTTCGAACGCAGTGATGTCACCCAGGCGACCGGCATCTTTCAAACTTCCCATAATGCGAACGGTTCGCATTTCAATTGCGGCTTAGTCCAGCCACCATTCGGCGAAGCCCTTGAAAAACAAGACCGGCTGCCTCCAACTTCCGACTCCCCGTACGAAATGGACGGGTCGTCTTTAGTGAGCGTCGCCTGGCATCATGTTGAAGGGCGCCCGTGACACTTTACCTCGGGGCAAAGTGTCACAGCCGACAAAATGATGAAATCTGCGGCAAAGGGGGATTCACTTCACCCCCTATATGTGCTTGATTCAATCCCGTTATGTTGCACGCTCCGATCATTGGCGACGGCCGCCCGCAACTGGATATGCCCAGCTTGCTGGAGATGCTTGCGCGGTCCTCGTCTCGACCGCGCTACGCTTTCATGGTGCTCAACCTGATTGCACAGGTTTCCAGATCCGACGGCAGCGCGGGGCCTTTGGTGGCCAAGGGCGGCGGCCTCATTCCCTTGCGTGACTGGCTTTGTGACGCGCTCACCCCGATGGGGCAGCGTGACCCCCGGCGCGTTGCCCTGGAAGAGCGGATACGCAGCGATCTGGAAATGTCGGGCGCATTGCCCGCCAACGTCGATCAGGCCACGGCAATCATCGACGACGCCATCCGCGAGCAAGTGCGGGCGTCGGGAAAAACGAATGTGAGCCGAGCGGTATCGGAACTCGTGCGTGCTGGCTTGCTCAAGCGGCACTATCAGGGCTATTGTGTCGATCATCATAATCGCGGTGCGCAGCGCCAAGCCGTCTATGTTCTGGCAGGGTGCGCGCGCGGTCTCATCGGCGGCCAACCGGAGCAGCCGAGAGCGGTTCCAAGGCAGGCAGAACTGGCGTTCTGATCGCCTCAGAACTGACCAAATTTAACATAACCATTATTATCGTACTTGAAAATTTCCGGCCTTGGCCGCGCTCGCGCACCGCTTTTCAGGCCCACGATCCGACGAACTTCAGTCCATTATGGATGAAGATGGTCAGCCTCCTCGCACGGTTCCGCCTCCGTCTGGATCGTGCAATGCTCAATGGCAAATCGATCGCCCAGCATCGCCTGGACAGCAGCACGGACGTTATCGCTTTCGACCGGATCGCCGATTTCGACGTGGACCGTACAATTCACTTCGTCGGTCGACATCGACCAGACGTGGAGATCATGCACGCCAGATACGCCGGGGACCGCCTCGATGGCCTTCCTGATCTCGAACAAGCGCAACCCCCCCGGCACACCTTCGAGCAGCACATTGATTGTATCGCGCAGCAGCACCCAAGTGCGCGGTAGCACCCAAAGCCCGATCCCAATGGCGACGATCGGGTCGACGAGGGTCCAGCCGGTGAAACGGATGACGAGCGCGCCAGCGATGACGCCGATCGAACCGATCATGTCGGCCCAGACCTCGAGATAGGCACCTTTGACGTTGAGGCTGGCGTCCTTGCCCGACATCAGGATGCGCATCGAGGCCAGGTTCACGAGCAGGCCGATGATGGCTATAACCATCATGCCCGTGGATTGAACGGGTTCGGGCGACCGGAACCGCCCGATCGCTTCGATGAGCACGTAGATCGCGACCGCGAACAGCATCAGCGCGTTAAAGGCCGCCGCCAAAATCTCGAAGCGCCGATAGCCAAAGGTCCGCTTGTCGTCCGGCGCGCGGGTGCCGATCCTGATAGCCATCAGAGCGATCACAAGGCCTGCGACGTCGGTGAGCATATGCCCGGCGTCCGAAAGCAAGGCGAGACTGTTGAACAGGAACGCGCCAACAACCTCAGCGACGAGGTAGGTAGCGGTCAGTGCCAAGGCCCAACCCAACATTTTGGCGTTGGCCCCGGCCGTATGATCGTGAGCGTGCCCGCCCTCGGCGTGCCCTGGTTCGTCGTGATCGTGCATCGCGTGTTCCTTCGTCACAGGGCGGGCGCCGCATCACGCGGCAACAGGGTCTCGGCATGGTCGGTGCGGGACGCCGGCAATTCCCGACGGCCCCAACGCGCATAGAGCGTCGGAAGCACGAATAGGGTCAGCAGTGTCGCCGAGATGAGCCCGCCAATGACCACTGTGGCGAGCGGCTTTTGCACTTCCGCGCCAGCACCGGAGGCGAACGCCATCGGCACGAAGCCGAGCGAGGCGACCAACGCGGTCATGGCGACGGGCCGCAATCGCGCCATCGCACCCTCCGCGCTGGCGGTTACCCGGTCCATGCCGCCGCGCATCAGATCCTGGATCGATGTGACCATCACCAGGCCATTGAGGACTGCGATCCCCGACAGCGCGATGAACCCGACCGCCGCCGAGATCGAGAATGGCATGCCCCTCAACACCAGCGCCAGCACGCCGCCGACCAGCGCCAACGGTACGCCCGTGAACACGATCGCCGCATCGCGTATGCTGCCCAGCGCACCGTAGAGCAGCAGCATGATCAGTGCGAAGCAGGCCGGGACGACCAACGCAAGCCGGCTGCGGGCCGCCGCCAGATTCTCGAACTGCCCACCCCATTCGAGGTATGTGCCGGCCGGAAGCTGGACCTTGGTATCGATTGCCGCCTGCGCGTCACCGACCACGCCTGCAATGTCACGACCGCGGACGTTGGCCTGCACTACAACCCGGCGCTTGCCATTTTCACGGCTGATCTGGTTCGGACCCTCGACAATCTCGAGAGAGGCCACCGACTCCAGCGGGACGAACGCGCCCGATGGGGTGGCGACCGGCACCTGCCGCAGCGCATTGATATCGGTGCGCAGGCGATCGTCGAGCCGGATGACGACATTGAAGCGCTTGTCGCCTTCGAAGATCATGCCGGCTTCGCGACCGCCGATGGCGGCAGAGATAGTCTCCTGCACGTCCTGCGCACTGAGGCCCAGCCGCGCCATCGCATCCAGCTTCATCCGGATATCGAGCATAGGCAGGCCGGTGGTCTGCTCGATCTTGACGTCGGTCGCCCCGTCGATCCGACGCAGGACTATGGCTATCTTCGCCGCGGTGGCGTCCATCGACGCAAAGTCGTCGCCGAATATCTTGATCGCGATATCGCTGCGTACGCCCGCGATCAGCTCGTTGAACCGCATCTGGATCGGCTGAGTGAAGTCGTAACTGTTCCCCGGTAACTGGGCGAGCCGCTGGTCGAGACGTGCGACCAGTTGCTCCTTGGGCAGGCGCGGGTTCGGCCATTCGGCGCGAGGTTTGAGCATCACGAACGTGTCGGTGGCGTTGGTCGGCATCGGATCGGTGCCAAGGTCGGCGGTGCCCGTGCGCGAGAAGACGGTCTTCACCTCCGGCTCGCGCGATAGCAATTTTTCGATCGGAAACTGCATCGCCTGACTTTGGTCGACCGAGGTGCCGGGGATGCGGCGCGTCTCGACCAGGATGTCGCCCTCATCGAGCTGCGGCAGGAACTCCTGGCCCAGCGTCAGGAACAGCCCGACGCCAAGGACCAAAGTCGCAAGCGCGATTCCGATCGTCGCCTTGGGACGCCGCATCGCGCGGGCGAGACCTGGACGATAGCGCGCTCTGGCGACTGCAATCACCCGGCTCTCCTTCTCCTCGACCCTCTTGCTGAGCAGCGTTGCTATGGCTGCGGGGACAAAGGTCAGCGAGAGAATGAACGCAAAGGCGAGCGCGATGATGACGGTCAGCGCCATCGGTTCGAACATCTTACCCTCCGTGCCGGTGAAGGTCAGTAGCGGCGCATAGACGAGAATGATGATCGCCTGGCCGTACACCGACGGACGAATCATCTCGCGCGCGGATGACGCGACGATCGACAGCCGTTCATCGAGCGCGAGCAACCGGCCCTTATGGTGCTGGCGTTCGGCAAGCCGCCGTAGGGCATTCTCAACGATGATGACCGCGCCATCGACGATCAGACCGAAATCGAGCGCTCCCAGGCTCATCAAATTGGCGGAGACGCCGGCCTTGAGCATTCCCATGCTGGTCAGCAGCATCGTGATCGGAATGACCAAAGCCGCGATCAGCGCGGCGCGGAAGTTACCGAGCAGCAGGAACAGGATGACGATGACGAGCAGCGCGCCTTCGGCGAGATTTTTCGCAACCGTCTGGATCGTCGAATTGACCAGTTTGGTCCGATCGAGGATCGGCGTCGCGACAATATCGACGGGCAACGACTTGTTGAGCGTCACCAACCGTTCGGCCACGCCGGATGCGACCGTGCGGCTATTCTCGCCGATCCGCATGATCGCGGTCCCGATGACGACTTCGCGGCCACGCTCGGACGCCGAACCCATGCGCAGCGCCTGTCCCGTGCCAACGGTCGCGACCTGAGAAAGCGTAATCGGTACGCCTTCGCGGGTTGCGATGACCATGCTGCCAAGTTCGGTCGCGTTGCGGACCCGTGCGTCCGAGCGCACGGCCAGCGCTTCGCCGTTGCGGCTGATCACGCCGGCGCCGGTGCTGACATTGTTACGCTCTATCGCACTGGCAAGATCATTGAGCGACAGCTTGAGCGCGGCGAGCCGCTGAGGATCGGGCGTCACCAGATATTGTTTCACATAGCCGCCAAGCGAATCGACGGCCGCAAGACCCGGCGCGGAGCGCAATTGCGGCCCGACAATCCAGTCCTGCACGGTACGCAGATAGGTCGCCTTGGCGACCTCGGTGGTGAGCCGGTCACCTTCGGGCGTGATATAGCTGCCGTCGCGTTGCACGCCGGGCTCGCCATCCTTGTGTCGGACCTGGTCGAGTTCGCGCATCTCGATCGTCCACTGGAAGATGTCGCCAAGACCCGTCGCGATCGGCCCCATCTGCGGCTTCACAGAGGGCGGCAGTGCGCTTTCCGCCCCGCGCATCCGCTCGGCGACCTGCGCCCGGGCGAAGTAAATGTCGGTGCTGTCGGAGAAGACGGCAGTGACCTGCGCAAAGCCGTTGCGGCTCAACGACCATGTTCGCTCAAGGCCGGGGATACCGGCGAGCGCTGTCTCGATCGGCCAGGTGACCTGCTTTTCCGCTTCGAACGGCGAAAGCGCCGGCGCGGTTATGTTGATCTGGACCTGATTGTTGGTGATGTCGGGCACGGCATCGATCGGCAGGCGATAGAGCGCCATGCCTCCGACGATCGTGGCGATGAGGGCCAGCAGCAGGACGAACCAGCGCCGCTCGACCGAGAAGGTGACGATCCGGTCGATCATGGTCATTCCTCCTCCTCACCCGCACCCTTGCCGAGTTCGGCCTTGAGCGTGAAACTGTTGGTGGCGGCGACCTGCTCGTTACCGGTCAGGCCCGACAATATGGTCACCCGGTCTCCGCTGGGAGCGCCAACCTTCACTGGCACGGCCTTGAAGCCGTTAGCTGTACGGACGAACACGACGGTCTTGCCTGCGATCGACTGCACCGCGATCTGCGGCACCGCGATCCCCTGCCCGCCGCTCCTTCCAGGAAGGGCGATCGCAGCATTGATGCTTTCGCCGACCCGCCACTGGCCGCTGCGATTATCCATCGTCGCAATGACCGGCACGAGCCGCGTCTGTGCGTCGAGCACCGGTGACACGAAGGTCACCCGCGCACTTCCCTGTCGGCCCGGCGTGGTGACCGAGACCGGCGCGCCGGGTCGCACCAACCCGGCATCCGCAGGCGAGAGCGAAAGTGAAAGCGATACGGTCGACAGATTGGCAACGCGGTACAGTTCCGCGTCCGCGACTACGGTTTGTCCCAGCGTGGCGGATCGGGCGATGATCTGGCCGCTGATCGGCGAAGGCAGCGCGAGGCGATTGAGCGAGCCGCCGCCCCCGCCAGCCGCCGACAGTTGCTGCTGCGCCTGGCGCAGCGCGATATTGGCTTCAGTCGCCGCCGTCTGTGCAGCGATCAGATCCTGCTCCGGCGACACACGCTCGGCGAACAGGCGCTGTTCGCGGCGAAGCTGGCTTTGCGCCAGTCCGGCACGAGCGCGCGATGCTTCAATCTCGCCTTTGAGCTGGGCCGCCTCGCGGCTTTCGATGATCGCAAGCGTATCGCCGCGCCTGACCGTTTCGCCCAGATTGCGGCTGAGAGCCACGACCCGACCACCGATTGCCGCCGAGACGATCTGGATGCCTTGGGGGTCGCCTTCGATCGTTGCCGGCAGTTCGATCGCGCCGGCCCCGCCGCCGACGGTGGGACGGACCAGCAGGATGCCGGCCGCCTGGATTTGCTGCGGGGTCAGCTTGACCGTGCCATCGGATATGGGTTCCGCCGGCGCTGCGGCGGCTTGATTGCTGCCGGTATCGGGCGCGCTACCGCATGATGTCAGCATCGGGGGGAGCGTGGTGGCGAGCGCAAACGGCAGGATCGCCCTGAACAGGGGAAAGGTCATCGGATCAATCTTTCGTCAAATCGGGGGCGGCCGTCGTGAGACGGTCCCGCCGCGCCTGAGCATCGTGATAGGCGGCAAGCGCATCGATCGCGGCCGCGCGGGTCTCGGATAGCGTGCGTTCGGCATCGAGCAGGTCGAGCTGGCCGAATTTGCCTTCGCGGTAGCCAATACGGGCGATCCGCGCCGATTCCTGCGCCGCGACGAGGGCTGGACCGCTAGCCGTTCGCGCCGTTGTCGCCGCATTCGCGACCTCTGCCTCGGCGGCCGCAATCGCCTGGGCAGTCTCCAATGCGATCACACGGCCCTGAGCATCGCTTTGGTCGCGCTCGGCCCGAGCCTGGGCGACGGCCGCGCTGCCATTGTTGAAGACTGGAAACGGGATCGACACGCCGAAGACCGCGGCGGTGTCATTGGTCGCGGCGAGCCGCCGCGCGCTCGCGCTGAGCGTGATGTCGGGCACGCGCTGCGAGCGTGCCAGCCGGACCTGCGCGTCGGCCGTGGCGACGTCCGCCTGCGCGGCCGCCATGGCGAGGGTGCCGCCCGGGTCGATGCCCTGCGTCGGTCCATAACCGGCGACCCGATCGAACCACGCCACATCGAGCATGCCACCGATCGGTTGACCGATGCGCCGGGCCAGATTGCCGCGCGCAACCTCCAACGTGCGGATCGCGCGCTCCACGGCTGCCTCGGCGTTGATCCGAACCACGTCGGCCCTCTGTTCCTCGATCGGGGACGCGCGTCCGGCCCGAACGCGAACCCGGGCGGCCCTCAGCCCTTCGGCTGCCAGGCCCGACTGCTCGCGCGCCGTTGCCAGACGCCGCTCGGCCGCAACCGCCTCGACATAGGCTTGGATGACCGCAAGCCGAAGATCGGCCAGCGTCACCGCCGCCGCTATCGCCGCGCGCTGACCGCGAGCATCGGCGACGGCGATGCGCGCGGAGCGCTTTCCGCCCAGTTCGATCGGAAGTTCGAGACCGGCGGTCGTCTCGGCGCTGCGCACATCGCGATACTGACCACTGCCTGCGACATTCTCGGTTTGGGTGACGATCGAGGGGTTGGGACGCAAACCGGCGACCGTCCGCGCTGCATCGGCCGAGCGGATACCCGCCGATGCGACCTCCAGCGAAGGCGACGATGCCCCTGCCAATTCGAGGGCCTGATCTAACGTGAAGGATGGACCGGCGAGCGCCAGATCGGTGGATTGCGCCTGCGCGATCGACGCGCAGCCGGACACGGCCAGCAAGGCCGCGAAAATTCGGTGCATGTATTAAGACTCCCGACGAACCAAGACGGATACGGGACGCGCGAACACGCCCGATCTAGCGGAGCGTCAGGCTCGGGGTGGTCTCAGCGCGGGATCGGCGGCGCTTGTCGCGAGGGCAAGCGCATCGTTCGGTCGGACCGGCGCTCCAACATCACGCTGCTGGGTCGGCTCGGCCTTTGCCGTCGCGGTCGCGACATGATGTCCGTGGCAACCGCCATGATGATGCGGATAGCCCTTGTCGCTGTCGGACGGCACTTGATCGCCGTCGCCATCGGCATGGCCGGTCTCCGCGGCAGCGCTCGCGTCGATGCAGGCGACAGGCTCAATGGCATGCGCAACGGAACCCAGTCCCAGCGAAAGGAACACGGCCAGGCAGGCAAAGAGGACGATCACGCGATGCATCTGGCGCCCCTGTAGCAACTACAGGCCCCTCCCGGCCAGCGAATGTTGCGGTTGATCTTCACTGCCGCGCGCCGAGACGAGTTCTCCACGTGCCTGGACGATGATCTGCACACCGCCCCAGATGGCGAGCCCTGCCATGATCAGGGCAACTGCAAGGTCCGGCCAGGCAGTGCCCGTTCCCACCACGCCAAGCGCCGCAAGAAGTACCGCAAGATTGCCAAGCGCATCATTGCGCGAGCAGATCCAGACCGATCGCCTATTCGCGTCGCCGGACCGAAAACGATAGAGCATCAGCGCAACACCGCCATTGGCCACCAGCGCGATGATTCCGACGATGCCCATAGTGGCCGCACGCGGGACCGTCCCGCCGAGCGCGGCAAGGATCGTAGTGACCAGGACATAGAGACCGAAGGCAAGGATTGCCCCGCCCTTGAGCAGGGCTGCGCGCGACCGCCAGCGCAGCGCCATGCCCGCAACGCCCAAGCTGATCGCATAATTGGCGGCGTCTCCGAGAAAATCGAGTGCATCGGCTTGTAGCGCGCGCGAACCCGCCGCCATGCCGGCAACGATCTCGCCCGCGAACATCGCGGCATTGATCGCCAGTGCAATCCACAGGGCGCGCCGCCACCTGCCGTCCTCGATGCGCTTCGTCTCTGCGCAGCATGATCCGCAACCGGCCACGTCGTCTCGCCTTTCCTGAGTCGAACGCCTATATGCACCCTGTAGCAACTACAGGGTCAAGCGATGAAAATCGGTGAAATGGCAACCGCGACCGCGACCAATATCGAAACAGTCCGCTATTATGAGAAAATCGGCTTGCTCCCCGCGCCGGCGCGCGACGCTGCCAACTATCGCAGTTACGGAAAGGCGCATCTGGCTCGACTGTCGTTCATTCGGCGCGCCCGCGACCTCGGCTTCACGCTCGACCAGGTCCGCGAATTGCTGGGTCTCGCCGACCATCGACAACAATCCTGCGCGGCGGTCGATGCCATCGCCACGACCCATCTGACCGAGATTGACCGCAAGATTGTTGACCTGCAGGCGCTGCGCGCAGAACTCAGCCGACTGATTGGCGACTGCCGGCAGGGGACGGTTGCCGACTGCCTGATCATCGACTCCCTCGCCCCGGCCGGTCTGGCGCAATGACGACGGCGATCCTCTACATTCTCGCTGCCATTGCCGAGATCGCCGGCTGTTTCAGTTTCTGGGCGTGGCTGCGTCTCGACAAATCGCCGGTCTGGATCGCGCCCGGCATGGTGTCGCTGGCCGCCTTTGCATGGCTGCTGACCCGCGTCGACAGCGAAGCCTCGCGGCCTGAAACTGTCTCTCAGTGCGAATGACCATGCCGATGGTGGAGGTCGGGATAATGCGCGTGCCGGTGGACCATCGGCCTATGGCGATGCGGGTGGCTGTGCGGTTCACCCGGCGCGATGCCCGGCGCATGATCATGCTGATGATGGCTGTCATGAACGTGACGATGGTCATGCTCGAGCGACTCATGCTTATGCTCATGGCCGTGCGATTCGGTCAGGTGCAGCCAAAGTCCGATCGCCATCAAAATCCCGGCCAGGATGAGGGGCGCGGTAACCGGTTCGCCGAACATCGCGACCGCCAGCAAAGCGCCGATGAACGGTGCCGTTGAGAAATAGGCGCCTGACCGGGCGGTGCCGAGATGCCGAAGCGCGAGAACGAACATCACGAGGCTGACGCCATAGCCGAGGAAGCCGATCAGCGCGGCTCCCGTCACTATCGGGACAGAAGGAAGCGATGCGCCAAGGGTCAGCGCCAGAGCGAGATTAACGGTCCCGGCTGCCAGGCCCTTCAGCATGGCGATCTGCACCGGATCGGCGCTGCTGAGCTTGCGGGTGAGATTATTGTCGATGCCCCAGGCGAGACAGGCACCGGCGATCGCCAGCATACCGAGCCCGCCACCGGCGGGACCGCCGCGCCAGGACAGCAACACCGCGCCGCCCAAGATCGCCGCCGCACCGATCAGCAGGCGACGATCGACATTTTCGCGGAACACCAGCCAAGCGATGGCGAGGGTCGCAAGACCTTCCAGATTGAGCAGAAGCGACGCGGTGGACGCAGGCGTCGTTGCCAGTCCCGCCATCAGCAAGACCGGTGCGATCCCGCCTCCGCACAGGATGACGAGCGCCAGCCAGGGCATGTCGGATCGGGCGAGCGATGCTTCCCCCTCGCCGCGTCCGATCGCTCTGCGCGACGCATAAACGAGAGCAAGCCCGCAACCCGATCCGAGATAAAGCAGGCCGGCGAGCAGCCAAGCGTTTACACCGTTACCAAGGACGAGCTTCGCGAACGGTGTACTGGCGCCAAACAATAGTGCTGACAGGATCGCCAGTACGGCACCCGAGCTTGGCTTCACTGGCGAGCGATCATCATACGAATGCTACCTGACTCGTGGATGCTCCCTATACGGTATTTTTCACAAGCAGGTCACGGTCGATCCACCGGGGCTTGAGGCGGATGATCTTCGACTGTCCAGATCGGACAAGAAGCGCTGATTGTGTGGTGGCCAATGTGACGGACGCCGAAGCGCCCACCGAGGCGCGCCGCTGCTTTAGCAGGAATTTCGAAAGATTCGCGATGTTGGATACAAGCGAGACGAGATCCGTACCCAGCGCAAAGAGCGCCCCGACTATCAGATTATGCGCAAGCCAGAATGGCGCGCCGACAAGAAAGAAACCTTTCATCCGCGTGGTTGAAGTCTGCAGCCGTGCGAGGGTGCCCAAGGAGCTTCCGGTCAAGGCCAAGGCAGACGGGATGCCATGCCACGTCACAATTGAGAGAAAGGCCAAAAGAATGAGGCTCGCACCATAAAGCCTGATGACCACGTAACGGTCTCGCACAGCCGCAGAAATAATGAGTTGCGAACACGAAATGAGGCACGCGATCGCTGCGGTAGGAGATCCCAACATCAGAAAATACATCGCGAAGGCGGCAGCGCCTGCGCTCTGAATTTTGACGACCTTTGTATAGTCGCTGAAGAACGGCCAGCTGATGACGCAAAAAAGAGCCATGCAACCGAACGCGGTGGCAATCACGACTGCCCCCGCGCGGTTCTTCCTGTGTTGATCTGCGTCCCGCGCTCAGCTCTGTCTTTTCCCATAGCTGAAGCGTGAAGGAACAAGGTTAATTACGCTTTAATGGCCCTCATAAAATTGACCGTTCAAGGCTGCTTTTGGATCGCCGTCACCTCGCCGGCGCTGCCGGTTAGTGTGACGTCGAAATCGACCTTTTCGCCTACCTTTGCCGCGTCGGTGACCGCAGGTGCCGCCTTAAACGTCATGGTCATCGCCGGCCATTTGGCTTCAGGTATCGGGCCATGGTCGAGCGTGATCGTGCCTGCGGTCTTGTCGATGGCAGTGACCTTGCCGTGGCCCTTGGCCTTGATCGGCGCAGTCGCCGCCGGCGCCATCGCCATATTGCCCATGTCGCCGCTCATGGCCGCGGCAGGTGCCGCCTGATTGGTCTCGGCCGCAACCGGCGTCTCCGCCTTCTTGCCACAGGCGGCGGTCAGGGCGGTGAGGCCGAGAGCAACAGTCAGTCGTATCATAGTCATGGTCTTCTCCTTGCAGATTAAACAGGTTGGTGGAGGGATTTTACTCGTCGCCGCCGAAGCAACAGATAGGTAGCGGGCAGGACGAACATCGAGAGCAGTGGCGCGGTGAGCATGCCGCCGATCATCGGCGCGGCGATCCGGCTCATCACTTCTGAACCCGCGCCCGAGCCGAGCAGGATCGGCAACAAGCCGGCGAGGATCACTGCGACGGTCATTGCCTTGGGGCGGACGCGGAGCAGCGCGCCTTCGCGGACGGCCGCCTCGATCTGGTCGGCATCAGGATCGACGCCACGCTCTTCCAGCGCATTCTTGAGGTAGATCAGCATGACCACGCCAAACTCGGCCGACACGCCGGCTAGCGCGATGAACCCGACGCCCGTCGCCACCGACTGGTTGAAGCCGAGCAGGTAAAGCGTCCAGATACCGCCGGTGAGCGCGAACGGGAGCGTGCCCATGATCAGCGCGGCTTCGTCGAACCGACCGAAAATCATGAAGAGCAGTACGAAGATGATCAGCAACGTGGCCGGCACGACCAGCTTGAGCTTTTCGACGGCCCGCTGGAGATATTCGAATTGGCCGGAGTAGGCGATACTCACGCCCGGCGAGAGCTTTACCTTCTTCGCCACCGCGCGTTGCAGGTCGCCTACCACCGAAGCGAGATCGCGGCCGCGGACATCGACGTAGACCCAGGTCGATGGCCGGGCATTCTCGGTCTTGAGCATCGGCGGCCCTTCCGCGACCGCAACCTTCGCCACGGTGCCCAGCGTGATCTGCTGACCTGAGGGTGTGAGCACCGGCAAAGTGCGCAAACCCTCGAGGCTGTCGCGCAGCTGACGCGGATAGCGCACGCTGATCGGGTAGCGCGCCAGGCCTTCGACGGTTTCGCCAATGGTCTCGCCACCGATCGCGCCCGAGACGATCGCCTGCACGTCGGCGATGTTGAGCCCGAAGCGGGCGGCGGCGGCACGATCGACATCGACATCGACATAGCGCCCGCCGGTCAATCGCTCGGCCAGTGCCGAACTGACGCCCGGCACGGTCTTGGCGACCGTCTCGATATCATGGGCGATGCGGTCGAGCTGGGCGAGGTCGGCGCCCGAGACCTTGACCCCGATCGGACTCTTGATGCCGGTCGCGAGCATGTCGATGCGGTTACGGATCGGCGGCACCCAGACATTGGCGAGGCCGGGTAATTTCACCGTGCGGTCCAGCTCTTCAACGAGCTTGTCCGTGGTCATACCGGGCCGCCATTGGTCACGCGGCTTGAACTGGATGGTGGTCTCGAACATTTCGAGCGGCGCGGGATCGGTGGCAGTCTCGGCGCGTCCCGCCTTGCCGAACACGCTCTCAACCTCGGGCACCGTCTTGATCAGCCGGTCGGTCTGCTGGAGCAGTTGCGAGGCCTTTGCCGCCGACAGTCCCGGCAAGGCCGAGGGCATATAGAGCAAGTCGCCTTCGTCCATATTCGGCATGAACTCGCCGCCGAGCCGGGAGAGCGGCCAAGCCGTCGTTGCGAAGACCAGAACCGCAATCAGCAGCACCGCCTTGGGCTTTTTCATCGTCCAGTCGAGGGCGGGCCGGTAGATGTTGGTCAGCCAGCGATTGATCGGGTTGGACTGCTCGGCGGGAATGCGGCCCCGGATGAGATACCCCATCAGGATGGGGACCAGCGTCACCGAGAGGATCGCGGCCGATGCCATCGCATAGGTCTTGGTGAACGCCAGTGGCGCGAATAGCCGGCCCTCCTGCCCCTCCAGTGTGAACACGGGAATGAACGAAAGCGTGATGATCAACAGGCTGAAGAATAGCGCTGGGCCGACCTCGGCCGCGGCATCGGTGACGACGGTCCAGCGTGTCGGATTATCGAGCAGCTGCTGCGGGTTATCATGTTCCCAGCGCTCGATCTTCTTGTGCGCGTTCTCGATCATGACCACCGCCGCATCGACCATCGCGCCGATCGCGATGGCAATGCCGCCCAGCGACATGATGTTGGCGTTTACCCCCTGGAACCGCATTACGACGAACGCCGCCAGCACGCCTATCGGCAGGGTCAGGATCGCAACCAGCGCCGAACGGACGTGCCAGAGGAACAGGCCGCAGACGATCGCGACGACGATAAACTCCTCGATCAGCTTGTGGGTAAGGTTATCGACCGCACGGTCGATGAGCTGCGATCGGTCATAGGTGGTGACGATCTCCACGCCGGGCGGCAGGCTCGCCTTCAGGGTGGCGAGCTTGTCCTTGACCGCAGCGATGGTTTCGCGCGCATTCTTGCCCGACCGCAGGATCACGACGCCGCCGGCGACCTCGCCTTCGCCGTTCAACTCGGCGATTCCGCGCCGCATCTCGGGGCCAATCTGGACCGTGGCGACATCGCCTAGCCGCACGGGCACGCCGCCCATTGCGGTCCGCAGGGGAACGGCCCGGAAATCGTCGAGCGTCTTCAGATAGCCCGAGGCACGGACCATATATTCGGCCTCGGCCATCTCCAGCACGGAGCCGCCCGCTTCCTGATTGGCCTGTTGGATCGCCTGCACGGCCTGCTGGTGCGTGATACCGTAAGCGGCGAGCTTCACCGGATCGAGCAGCACCTGGTACTGCTTGACCATGCCGCCAATGCTGGCGACCTCGGCAACACCGGGAACGGTTTTCAGCTCGTAGCGCAGGAACCAGTCCTGAAACGCGCGAAGCTGGGCCAGATCGTGCTGGCCGGTCTTATCGACCAGGGCATATTCATAGACCCAGCCGACACCGGTTGCATCGGGACCGAGCGCACTGCGGGCGCTCGCCGGCAGGCGGCCCTGTACCTGATTGAGATATTCGAGCACGCGGCTGCGCGCCCAATAAAGATCGGTGCCGTCCTCGAAGATCACATAGACGAAGCTGTCGCCGAAGAAGGAATAGCCGCGCACCGTCTTGGCACCCGGCACCGACAGCATGGTGGTCGTCAGCGGATAAGTGACCTGATTCTCGACGATCTGCGGCGCCTGTCCCGGATAGCTGGTGCGGATGATGACCTGCGTGTCGGAGAGGTCCGGTAGCGCGTCGATCGCGGTTGATCGCACCGCCCAGACACCCACGCCGATAAGGGCCAATACACCGATCAGGACGAAGAAGCGGTTCCTGACCGACCAGCGGATGAGATGGGCGATCACTGCCCCGCCACCTTCGCCATGCGCCGCACGGTCGGTCCGGCCGGCGGTTGATCGAACCCGAAACGGACACGATCGCCCGTCTTCAGGCCGCGCGCGACATTCGGATCGGGAAGCTGGAAGGTCATCGTCATCGCCGGCCAGCCAATCGCCGGCACCGGCTCGTGGCTCAGCGTCACCGAATTGGCGGTAAGCTGCTCGATTTTGCCTACGGTCTCGTAGAGCGCGGCCGTAGCTGCGCGTTTGCCAACTGCCATCGGCACACCGCCACCGATCGGCCGTGCCTGCACGCCGGAAAGACTAGCCTCGGAGTCGATCAGGAATTGGCCCGAAGCGATGACCTTCTCGCCTTCGGAGAGCCCAGCGAGGATCTCGGTGTCGTCCCCGGATTCCCTGCCGGTTTGTACCTCGGCCGGCCGGTAGCGGCCCTTATCTAGCGCAAGCATCACCAAGGTCCGCTTGCCGGTGCGGATCAGCGCCTCGGAGGGTACGAGCAATGCTGGCTGTGCGCTGCCGCCGAACGACACGGTTGCGAACATGCCCGGGCGCAGACGACCACCACGATTGGGTAGTTCGATCCGCACGGTGAGCGTCCGGCTGTCGGCCTGCGTCGTAGGCAGGATCGCCGAGACACGGCCCGACAATGTCTCGCCGGGGAATGCGGCAAGCGTGGCCTGCACGGTTTGTCCGGGCTTGAGCGGTCCCGCGATGGCTTCGGGCACGGCAGCATTGAGCCAGACCGTGCCAAGGCCGTTGACCTCGGCAAGCGTCTGTCCTGCCGTCATCGTCATGCCGGCCCGCACATCTAACGTCTTGATAACGCCGCCGGTTGGCGTGAAAATCGTGATGACATTGTGCGGCCGACCCGTTCGCTCGACCGATGCGACCGTACCAGACGGCATGCCAAGCAGTATGAGCCGCTGGCGCGCTGCCTGTATCAAAGCCGCGCTCCCGGTGCGGCGGACCGCCAGGAACTCGGCCTGTGCGCCACCCCATTCGGGAACGAGCAGGTCGGCGAGTGGGGCACCGGCGCCAATGATGTCGCCGGGCGCCCGGGCATAGACCCTTTGAACGAACCCGCCAGCGCGCGCCTGGACGATCGCGACATCGCGCTGGTTGAAGTCGATCGTGCCGGTGGCGGTCAGGCTGCTGGTCAGTTGTCCCCGTCGTACGGCGACCGCGCGCAGCCCCAGCGTTTGGGACGCAGCGGGATCGATGCGGATGCCCGGCGCGTTGCCGCCGCCTTCATCGGCATATTTGGGTATGGTCTTCATCCCCATCGACGAAAGCGTATCCGGATTGTTGTAGTGCTCTTGCGGCACCATAGGATCGTACCAGTAAAGCGCCTTACGACCGGAATCGGCTGTTTGCGTAGGAGCGGTTTCGCTCCCACCGAGGTGGGCGATGCCATAGCCTGCGCCACCAGCGACGAGAGCGAGCGCTGCGGCGGCAAGACCCAGCCGGGCGCGCGGTGATATCTCGAGGCTCATCGATCTTCGCTCCGGTATGTGAGAGTCAATCGCGCGCCGTCAGCGGCGACCAGCGCCTCGCGGTCGAGGACAGTGAGGGTTGCGTCGGCCAGCGCGGCATAAGCGTCGGCGACATCGACAAGACTGGCGCGTCCAGCACCGTAGCTGGCGGTCTCCAGTTTCACGCGCTGCTCGGCCAGCGGCTGCAGCGTTCCTTGCGCGCGCATCCATTGTTCGTGGTGCATGACATGGTCGGCGATATCGGCATCGAGGTCGGCAGCAAGAGCGCGGCGCGCCGCTTCGCGTTCGGCCAGAACGCGCCCGGCATTGGCCTGGGCAGCGGCGATTCCGGCGTTCTGACGATTGCGGGTGAAGAACGGCAGGCTGACCGTCACGCCAGCAGAGACATAATCGCCGAAACGGGGATCGCGGCGCTGATAGGCGACATTCACGCCGAAGTCAGAACGCCGACCGGCATCCGCCACCCTTACATCGGCATCGGCTTGCCCAGCCTGGGCATCGATCATCTGGATGGTGGGATGGCGATCGAGGCCAGCACGAAGCTCGGTCCCATCGACCGGAAATTCGGGAATTGGACCGGCAATCTCCGGCGCGGGATCGCCGGTCCAACGGGTAAGTGTAGCGCGGGCACGCGCGACGTTCGAGACCAGTTCGCTCCGGCGATCCTGCATCGCGGCGATGGCCTGCTGACCGGCAAGCGTCTGCGCCGGCCGTACGCTGCCCGAAGCGACAGCGCCGGTCGTGGTCCCTACGACGCGCTCGAGCCGGGACAGCACGTCTTCAAGAGCGGCAAGCCTGCGCTCGGCATAGGCCAGATTGATCCACGCCAACGCCGTACCTACCTCGACGGTGCGCGCCTCGACCGCCGTATCAGCCTCCGCCGCCCTGATGTCGCTATCGGCGCGCGCCTGCTGGGCATGGCGCTTGGCGAGGTTAGGAATGTCCTGAGACACGCCCACCCGCGCCATGGTAAAATTGTCCCGCTGCGGCTCGAACGCGAGCGGTCCTGATATCGGGAAGCTGTCTACGCCCACTGCGAGGGTGGGATCGGGCAGCGTTCCCGCGGCCCCACGCGCCGAACGCGCGGCATCAGTGCCAAGTGTCTTCGCTCGAATGGAGGGAGCATCGTGCTTAGCCTGGCGAAGCGCCGCATCGAAGGTCAGCGGACCGGCGAACGCAATCCCGGGGATCGCCGCGAGCAGCGGCGCACAAACAAACAATCGCATGGAAAACTCCTGATCGGAGGACCGGATCGGCCGCGCACACTATGACAGGCATATCAGTGGCGGCGGAATGGGGGGCATTCCGCCGCCACTGCTGGCCTAGCCGTCTATGCGACCTGGAGCGGCCAGAACTTTTGCCTAACCGACCGACGGGGCCGACGAAGGCGATGCCATGCTGTGCATCTGCTTCATGCAATCAGCAGCGTCGGCGCTGCTCATCTTCATCATGTCGCAGTCGCACGCCGCCACTTGCGTGGTATCAGGCACCCAGACGCGCCGCTGTCCCTGGAGCGGCGCACGCGGTCCATATTGCGGGACCGACTTCCACTCATAATGGCCGGACTGTTGGCTGTGGTCCGGTTGGCCGGCGAATGCGGCGACGGGTGCGGCAAGGGCTACGCCCAGCAGCGCATAGAAAACACGGTTCTTCATAACTATCATCCTTTGGCAAATCATCGGGGTAGCCGCAGGTTGGACAGGAGGTTCGATCCGCGACAGGCGCAACGACCCTTCCAGCCTTACGGCCGAGTTCGATCAGCCAAGGAGAGTCGGCGGTTCCGGTTCGGGAGCAACGTCACCGCCGCGCAGGACAGTGGTGGTCGACCAGAAGGCCAGGGTCGGATCGGCCGCGCGCACCGCAAGCGTCGGTGCGTCATTGCGAACCGCCATGGGAATGACACAGCCCATCGCGGCGATGCAGGCGAGCGTCATGCCCTTGCAGGGTTTCTGCGCGGGCTGCTGTTGCTGCGTCATCATCTTCATGCAGTCTTCGGACATGCCGGAATCGGCCGTCCCAGTCATCGCCATCGATACGGACACTACAGGCGGTGCTGACGCAAAGGCGGCTTCCTGGCCGAGCAGACCGAGCAGGGCTCCGAGCAGGAGAAAGAGGGGAAGCGCACGTTTCACAGCTGTAATCAACTACGCCAATCTTGATCCAAGAGCAACGCCATGCTCATTCGCCGTGCCGCGCGTAGATAGTTTTGCTTCCTGCACCAAAGGCTAAGACATTGAACGGCTGAACCGGCTGCCCGGGGGCCTCCATGCCTGGTGATCCGAGAGGCATGCCCGTTACGGCAAGACCGCTCACACCACGAGGACGCTGCGCGAGAACGCGCTTCATGTCCGCGATAGGGACGTGTCCCTCGAAAACCATGCCGTCGACGATCGCTGTATGACATGATGACAGCCGAGCGGGCACGCCGTGCGTGCGCTGAAAGGCAGATCGCTGCTGATCATCGATTATGGCCACGCGCCGGCCGAATTGCTGGCGGACCTGGGCGGCCCATTTCTCGCGGCAACCACATCCTGGATCGCGATGGACTGTGATAGGTACAGCCGCGGCACTGGCGACCGAGACAGACGCGGCGAACGCAGCAAGAACGAGTTTCAGTGGCATATACACCTTCAGTTATCCCCCGCCCTTGGGCGGGGGAAAGTCTCTACTGCGCACGCTTGTGGTGAGCCCTTAGCCAGCCCTGCAGCTCGCCCACTTCCCGAGTCTGCTCGGTAATCGCCTTGGTCGCCATCGTTCGAACCTGCGCGTCCTTTGTGTCGCGCAAGACGATGCGTGACATCGCGATCGCGCCGCGATGATGCTCGATCATCTTGCGAACCCAGGTTTCCGTCGCGTCGCCGCCCATGGCGGACATCATCTTCTGATGCATCTCCATCTCGGCCAGCGGATACGGGTTGGCCGGCGTAGGGTTCGTCATCTGGCCCATGTCCATCTTCGAATGGTCCATGCCCTGCATTTGCGCGATCGCGGGTGTGGTCAACAATCCGACGATCATGACGGCGATTATTTTCTTCACAATTCTCTCCTCATCGCCCCGCATTGTTAATACGCGCGAGCGCGCCAATACCCTCGCAAGCCTGCGCTAATTTTCGAGAATGGGATGGCGAAACCTACTTGCGGGCGAGAATAGCCTTCATCTCATCAATCTCGCGCCGTTGGGATTCCTCGATGCCACCGCACAGCCGGACGATTTCCGGGTCCTTCAAGGTCGCCTCGCGACACATGAGGATCGCCCCCGAATGGTGCGGGATCATCGAACGCAGGAATGCCGTGTCACCGATCGTCGTTTGCGTGCGGATCAGGGCGAACGATCCAGCAAATATCACAACAGAGCCCACCAGAAGAGCAGCATTGGCCGCCTTTGATGGGAACATATGGCCCATTGCGAGGATCATCAGCACCACCATCGGCGCGACCATCATCAGCGTCATGTAGACCATATTGAGATTATTGTAGAAGCTCCCCAGGGAATCGATCATGACGAACATCACCAAATACATGATAATGCCGCCGACCAGGGTCTGCAGCGCGAGGCTCGCATAAGCATTCTTCATCATCGGTCGTCTCCTTTGGCCCCCGCCCAAGAATTCCCCATGTTCGTTCATTTGTTGCGGCGCCGCTTTCGTGGCCAGCGGAAATACAAAAGGGCCGAACCAGCGATCGCCAGCGCCAGCCCCCCAGCGGCGAATCCAATCAGCCACGGTGTGTTGAAATCCTCATGGTTCTTCCAGTCCATGATGTGGAGGCCCCAGAAGAAGTCGTAGAGACGCCAGGTGCCGTTCCTGACGGCAACGATTCGACCGCTGTTTTGCGCAACATAGATACGGGTCGCGTCGCGGTCCGGGAAATCGACCCGCCATGCTGGCAGTATCGCCCTATATTCGGTGCTGGCGGTCAAAATGGCGCGTATGCTCGGCGTCGGCGCCACGCCGCGATAGGCTTGGACCGCGACTGCTCGCGCCATTGCAGCATTTAGAGGAGGGATGCGCTTTCCAGTCTCGGCATCCTGGAGCACCACCGCACCATCGGCCAGCTCGACCTCGGCGACTTCGCGTCCCAGCAGCAGACGATATCGGACCTCTCGCGCGGGTTTGTTCGCCTCGCGCAACACGAGATCCAGCGGTGCACGGGGACGAGCTTGATCAAGCGTCGCTGGCGATACCCGCTCCACGAGACGTTCACCGCGAACCCGGTCGATCGGCAGCACGCTCATGATCAGGCCGCTGGCAAACCATAGCAATAGCTGGACACCGATGATCAGGGCCAGCCAGCGGTGTACCCGGCTAACCCCGACGTGGAGCCGAAGCCGGGTGCTCCTCAGAACCAGGTCCGCACGCCGATAACGAAGCTCGTCGCCTTGACGCCTTCGCCATCGGCCCGCGCATAGTCCGCAGTCTTGCCCAACTGGCGATCGTAGGAAACACCGATGTATGGAGCAAACTCGCGTCGGACCTCATAGCGGAGGCGCAGCCCAAATTCGGCGTTCGAAATGCCCGCTCCAATCCGGGTCTCCGGCACATCTTGCGCAGAAAAGTTAAGTTCGACCCGCGGCTGAAGGATCAGCCGTTGCGTGATGCGCTGGTCATAATAGCCCTCGATCCGTCCCAGAACCTCACCCTTGTTCGACAGGAACACAGCAGCTTCGGTTTCAAACCAGTAAGGCGCGACGCCTTCGATCCCGATCGTCGCATAAGTGCGGGACGGGTTGGGTTTGAAATCATAACGGACGCCTGCCTGTACATTCCAGTAAGGATCGAGCGCTCGGCTGTAGAGTGCCTGAACCTCTGCGGTTTCCATAAAGATACCATTGCGGCCGGCCAGAACGCCCTCGCCTTCGGTCTTGATCGTCAACCGATCGAGGTCCTTCCCGAACCAAGCCTCGCCGTCCCACCGATAGCCGTCCCGCCCGTTTCGAACCTGATATTCCGCCAGGTTGAACAGGATCATCGAGGAAGTGCTTCCCCCATGCTCGTTGTGCAGCATGGAGCGTGAATCGGCCATCGCGCCGTTCTGATAGATCCGATCAGCATAATGATCGCTCGGCGGCGATGGTGCCGGCGCGTTGCCTGGGGCAAGGCTCGTGCCCCCTGCCCCATGCCCCGCCATCTGCCCGTCCATCATCATGCCGGGCATCGACGACATGTCATGCTCCATCGGCTGACCGTTAGTGCCCGCAGGCATATTCATGCCTGGCATAGTGTGGTCCATCGCACCGCCGGCAGACTCTGGCATCGCCATGCCAGGCATACTCGACATGTCATGGCCGGCATGGGCATCGGCCGCCGACGGCGTCTTGCTGGCCGGCATGTCCATTCCGGGCATATCGCCCATTCCCGACATGTCGTGCGCAGCGGGCTTGGGTTTTGCAGCTGGTGCCCTACGCTTGGCGGGCGCAGGTCTGGCAGCCGGCCTCTCGGCCGTCGTGCGCTTGGCCCGACTTGCCGGCTTGGCCGCTGGCTTTCTCTTCGCTGCCGGCTGAGAGGCTGGCATGTTCATGCCGGGCATATTTTGCATCGATTGTGCGCCGGCCGGTGCTGCAAGAGCAAGCGGCGCCGCGCTGATCAGGAGAAGAAGCAACTTCATGCGGCTTCTCCCCGGGGCCGGACAGAGACGACACGCATCATCCCGGCATGCATGTGATAGAGCATATGGCAGTGGAAGGCCCAGTCGCCGATCGCATTGGCGGTGACATCAAAACTCACCTTGCCGCCAGGCGCGACATTGACGGTGTGCTTGCGCGGCGAATACTCGCCGTGCCCTGTCACCAGCTCGAAAAAATGCCCGTGCAGATGGATCGGGTGGGACATCATCGTGTCGTTCACGAGCGTGACGCGGACTCGTTCGTTTTCGAGGAATGGTATCGGCTCGCGCTTGTCGCTGAGCTTCACCCCGTCGAACGACCACATATAGCGTTCCATATTGCCGGTCAGATGAATTTCCATCGCCCGGTCGGGTGCCCGCACATCGGGATTGCGGTCCACCGCCATGAGATCGCGGTAAACAAGAACGCGGTGCCCCGCATCTTCGAGGCCCTGCCCGGGCTCACCCGTCCGGTCCATCGGCATAGGAGAGATCGTCTGCACGCCAGGCCCCATCTTGACCTGCGGGGCTTTGCTGGCGTCGCGCATATTCATGCCGCCCATTCCGCCCATCGCCATGCCGCCCATCGCGTCGCCGGCAGGCGCACCCATTCCAGGCATGTTCGCCATCGAACCATCGGCCGGCTTGTCCATTGCCGGCATCGAGGCCCCGGATTCCATGTTCATTCCAGCCATACCGCCTGCGGCGGCCCCGCTTGCCGACATGTCATGTCCCATCGCTGAGTGGTCCATGCCTTGCATGCCACCCATATCCATGTCCCCCATGCCCATGTCTTTCATATTAGCGAGGGGACGTTTGCGTAGCGCAGGCACTTCAGCTGCCATGCCTTCGCGCGGAGCCAAGGTTGCGCGGGCCATGCCCGACCGATCGACGGATTCGCCGACCAGCGTATAGGCGCGATCATCAGTCGGTGTGACGATGACGTCGTAAGTCTCGGCCACCGCGATCTGGAACTCGTCAACCTCGACAGGCCTGACGTTGAGCCCGTCGGCCTGAACGACCGTAAGTTTGAGGCCGGGAATCCTGACATTGAATGTCGTCATCGCAGAGGCGTTGACGAAACGCAGCCGGACCCGCTCGCCGGGCCGGAAGAGCGCAGTCCAATTGTCCTGCGGGCCATGCCCGTTCACGAGATATGTATAGGTCGAACCCGTGACATCGGAAACGTCGGTCGGGTCCATACGCATATTGCCCCAGTCGAGACGTTCCTTGAGTGGTTGGTCTTTCTTGGCCAGGAGACCGGCCAGCGTTTGGCGCTGATAGTTGAAATAGCCCCCGCCGACCTGCTTGAGCTTCCGGAAAATCGCGTGGGGGTGCATCTGGCTATGGTCGGACAGCACGACGACATGCTCGCGATCCGAGCGGATCGGGTCCTCGCCTTCCGGATCGATGACGATCGGCCCATAATGGCCCATCTGCTCCTGCAGCCCCGAATGGCTATGATACCAATATGTGCCCGCCTGAACGATCGGGAACTCGTAGACGAAGGTCGACTTTGGTTTGATGCCGGGGAAGCTGATCCCGGGCACGCCATCAAACTGGAATGGTACGAGTAAGCCATGCCAGTGGATCGAGCTGTCTTCGTCGAGATCGTTGATCACCGACAGGCGCGCCGTCTGGCCCTGGCGCAGCCGGATGAGGGGTGCCGGCACCGTGCCGTTGATGCCAATGGCATGGCTTGCCCGGCCATCGATCATCATCATCTGATGGGCGATTTTGAGCGTGATATCGTTCCCGGTGACGATCGGGAGCGGCCTCACGATCCCGGCCGAAACGGGCTGAGCCCATGCCGGCATCCAGGCCGACAATGCCAGACCACCGCCGGTCAATGCGGCACCGCGGAAAAGGTCGCGGCGGTTCAATACCGGGGGCATAGTATCTCCTTGTTCAACGTGCAGCACTCCGGGTCCGCAAAGGCGCTCGAGCGCGGTATCTCTCTCTCCTTACGCGCGAGCGGGGCGCACCCCTCATTCCTCGGCCAAGATTTCCGCAAGGCGCGACCGCGCACGGTAAAGGCGCGTCTCGACCGCCTTGCCACTTATCGAGAGCGCAGTTGCCGCTTCCGACTGATTCAGCCCTTCGACTGTGCGGAGCAACAGAACTTCCCGCAACGAGACCGGTAGCGCGCTGATTGCGGCGGCCATTCGTTTGATCTCCATTTTTGAGTCGGCACTGGCATGCGCGGAGGGTGCATCATCCGGCACTTGCTCGATCTCGGCGTCGGACGCTGCATAACCGAAGTTGAAGAGCTGCCGCACCTTCTGGCGGCGGTGCCAGTCGCGGCATTTGTTAATCGCGATCCGGGACAGCCAAGCCCTGAGCGGCCGCGCGCCATCATATTTTCGCAGATGGCTGAACGCGGAGACGAAGCAGTCCTGGGTGAGGTCTAGCGCGTCCTCGGCATTCCCCACCAGGCCGCGTACCAGTCGAAATATCGCAGCCTGGTGCCGATGCATGATCTCTGCGAAGGCCGGCTGCCGGCCCGCGAGCGTTAGCGCCGCAAGTTCACCGTCCGAGCACGCGCGAAGATCTAGACTCACCGTGCATCGTCGGTGAGCGCATGTACCACCGCCTGATCGAAGGTCTTGGCCTGATCAGGGCGCAAGATCTGGCGCATCGCGAAGATATGGCCAAGCGTTTCCTTTTGCAGCTCGCCCATCGCCTGATGCGACTGATCGACGGCCGCCGTGACACCCGGTCCGTTGCCATGTTCGGCTTCGATCGCGGCCGCGAGACGCGCGTTGTCCGCTCTCAGTTCGAGCTCCAGCGCGCGACGACGCATGGCAAAGCGCTGCTCAAGCAGTTCAACCTGAGCCTTCTGACGGTCGTCCAGGTCGAGCTTGCTGTGCAACACGTCGTGGAGTTCGACACCGGCCGCCTTGGGCTGGGGGAAGAAGTGACGCCCAAGGAACACGCCCGCAACGGCTGCGACGAAGGCGACGACAGCTACCAAAACAAGCAATTTTGCCTTCATTGAGAGCCTACCAGCAGCGTCGAGGGGGCAAGCGGATTGGATGGCCCGAACGGCGAGAGCGTGACCGATGCCTCGGCACGCGGCGTGAATCCATTGCTGGCGATACCGAGCAGCACCGCACCGAAAGCCGCGACCACGCCGAACCGGAGTTGAGAAGCGGCCGAAACCTGCGGTAATGCCGCAATGCGTTGGAACACGGCCTCCTCCAGACCTATCAGGCCCGGATGCCCCGGTTCATTGCGCAAGCGCGTCAAAAGCCCATCCAAGTCGGTTTTCATCGCAAATCCTAATCTCTATCTGTTCAGCGCCCCTGCAAGAGGGCCGCCCTCTCCGCCGTTCGCTCTACCAGCCCTTAGTGATTTCGCACCACTCGGTCGGTTTGGCTGGACGACGACCTGTCCGCAGGCGGACATATTGTTACGGCATCATCTTTTTCATGCGAGGCATATCCTTCATCATCGCATCATGGTCTTCAGGCGCACTGGCAATTGCTGCCTGATATTGCGCCGGGGTCATCTTGGGGAGTTGGCGCACGAAAGCCACCATGTCCCAGATCAATTCGTCGCTATGCGTTTTACCCCAGGCCGGCATCGCAGTCAGCTTGACCCCATGCTTGATGATCCAGAATTGTTCCCTTGCCGATCGCTGTGGCTCCCGGAAAAGCTCGGGTGCCTTAGGATAAAGGCCTTGGCTGATCTCGGACTTTTCCAGACCCGGTGCGAGATGGCAGCCGCTGCACATCTCGGTGTAAAGTCCTGCGCCGCTTTGCAGCCGTTTCATGTCCGTTAGGTTGGCCGGGACGCCCACGTTGCGAGCCCGGACGGCGATCGAACGATCACGAAGCTGCTCTATCAGCCAATAGACCGGTCTGGTGTGCGGCGAATCCGCCCCGATGTCATAGGCGCCCACATATACGACAATCCCAGCCAGTGCACCGCCGACCAGCGCCGCGACCGCGATGAACGGGCCGCTCGGAAAATGTTTCCGAAGCCATGCCTTCCTTGAATCTTCCATCGCGTCCTCCCCAGCCGAAAAGCCCTTGGTCGATTGGTGATCTCGCACCCATCCACTTGATCATACGCGCGGCGAGCTTCCACCCCTCATCTGCCGCGCAGGTCTGCGGCGCACACCAGTTGGCGCTCCGAATTCGAAGAAATCGTGCCCGTCGGATGAGGGGTCACGGTGCGCGGTGCGTAAATCGCTTTGTCGGCAGTATCGCCGCCCATGGAGAAATCGATGTTTCGTAAAACAGCTTTCGCCGTCGCCATGGCGGCGTCCGTCCTCGCCGCTACCGCTGTTCAGGCACACCCCAAGCTCAACAGCGCAAACCCGGCAGCCAATGCCGTCGGCGCATCCCCAACGAGGATCCAGCTCGTCTTTTCCGAGGCGCTGGTCGCGCAGTTCTCCGGGATCGACCTGACGATGACCGAAATGCCCGGCATGAAGATGGGGCCGATGAAGATGAACGGTGTCAAGGCGACCGTGGCCGCAGATGGCAAGACGCTCGTGGCCACGCTTGCTAAGCCGCTGCCGGTTGGAACCTACAAGGTCGACTATCACGTCGTCTCAACCGACACTCATCGCATTCAGGGCAGCTATACCTTCAAGGTCCAGTAAGAGCGTGCCGGACATCATCGCGATTGCGGTCAGGCTAGGGCTTTATCTCGATCTCATGCTGCTTTTCGGGTTGCCGATGTTCGGCCTATATACGTTACGCGGGACCGAGCGAGTATCCGGCTCGGTCCTGCGCTTTCGCTCGGTTTTAGCGACGATCGCGCTTGCCGGCATCGGATTATCGATCTTGGGCATGATAGCCTTGGCGGCCTCGATGGGCGGTGTGCCGGTCGATCAGGTTGACCGCGCCACTGTCAATCTTTTGATATCGGGCACCGCGATCGGCACAGTCTGGCAAATTCGGGTGGCGGCACTCTTACTGGTCCTGTATTTTTCCATTGTCGGGTGGCGACGCCCTGCATTCGCCCTCTGGTCAGTTTCAGTGACGGCAGCGATCGCTCTCGCGACTTTGGCCTGGACGGGTCACGGCGCGGCCGATGAAGGGTTGTGGGGATGGATCCATCTTGGCGCCGACATCACTCATCTGTTGGCCGCTGGCATATGGATTGGAGCGCTATCCGCCCTGTGCCTGCTCATTTTTCGCCCAGCGGCCCGCATGGCGATCGATCATATCCACCTGTCTCACCGGGCGTTGGATGGCTTCGCAAAGGTAGGATCGATCGTCGTGGGTCTGCTCATCCTGTCAGGCTTCATCAACAGTTGGATCTTGGTCGGACCGTCCAATATGGGATCACTTTTTACGAGCCTCTACGGTGTGTTGCTGGCAGCGAAACTGGTGCTGTTTGGCGTAATGCTGTCCCTGGCCGCCGCTAACCGCTTCTTCCTCACTCCTGCTCTGGCGACTGCGATCGAAACCGGGGACACATCATCGGCGATAGGGTCACTTCGCCGCAGTCTCATTGTCGAGAGCGGTTGTGCGCTCACCATTCTCGCGCTTGTTGCCTGGCTGGGATTATTGGCGCCCCCTGCCTCGGGGATGTAGGCATTCGGCCTTACGCCAAAGCACGCGATATGGCCTTGATTGCTTTCAGGCCCGAACCGAACCGGGAAATCGCCTCTCTGTGACGCTCGAGCTCACCATAGGGAAGATAGGCAATCTCAAGATCTGCGATGCGGCTGAATGCGGGCCGCGCGAGCTGTGCCCGCACTTCGCTCTCCCGCGCATCGGGCGCCACAAGAAACAGTCCGGCTGTGGCGTGCAGTTCGCTCCCGCTCAAGGCAAGGTCGAGCATCCGGACGATGCCCGAATAAATCGACGTCGAATGCTCTACTTCGAAGGCGGCCGCGACGCGGTCGCCGCCTCGCTCGAGCCAAAGCACATCGATAAGGCGGATGGCATCTGCGCCGGTCGATGTTGAAATTGAAGCTGGCAGGCTCTCAAGACACCCGTCCCCCAAGCGCACGCCATCGTGAAGTCGCCCCCGATCGTTGGATGCTATCCAGATATCGTAGCCCAACGCACGGCCTATATCGCGGAGCCAAGCCTGGATTTCCGAATGGGTTCGATCGCTCTCTCCCTGTTTCTGAAGGGCCTTGTTGAGCGTTTGCGCTTCGGCCCTGGCCTGTTCGAGACGGAGCGCCCACGATCCTACCGTCTGGTCTTCCTCGTCACGCGGCGGCGCCGGGTAGCGGCCCGAGCCGATATCGAACAGGAGGCCGCCAATGGCGCCGAGATCGTTCGACAGCAGATCGCGAAACCGTTCGTTCAGGTCCAGCACACCCGAGCGCATCGCGAGAAAATGCTGCCAGCTTCCGAGCTTCACCCTGCCACCGGTCAGCTTGTTATAGCCGTTGACGATCGCCGTGTTGAACGGCGGCACGAGGGTCGGATGCAGGAAGTAGAGGAGATTGGCGACCGCAGGCCCAAGCCCCTTGATGTTCAGCCGATCGATCGTGTGAATACCTGCAATGATTTCTTCGGCAGTGTCGCAACAGGCGCAGTGATCGAGCAACCGGCCGAACGCGCGTTGGTTCGCTGGATTTTCATAGATGTCAGGGATGCGCAATTTGGGCTTCCAGAGAAACGCGTGGTCAGCGCCTTTGAATATCTGCCTCTGCTCCGCGACTGAATGAACGACCGTTTCCAGCGAAGAGCCCCGATACACCACGCCAAACCGACCGGCTTCGATCTCTGCCACTACCTGAGCCAGACCACGCCGGATCGAACGGAAGTTTTTGATGCGCTCGTCCCAAAGAAACCAGCTTTGATAGGTCGCGTTGGGGTCTTCCTTCCATCGTTGGATCAGTTGCCGCGCAAGCAATTCAAATTCCGCCAAACCCCGTTCCCCCACTCACGTCGATCTTCTCCAACGCTAGCACTCCGCCCCGTATACGAACAGTTTTTGCGCGCCCGCCCAGGACGAAAGGCGGCCCGCGTCATCTGATGTCGTCGGGAATATGCATCAGCAGGTCACGGGTGTAGTCGATCAGGAGATCGCCAACGGTTGCCCCGTAAAGCGCGAGAAACAAGATGAACGCCAGGAGCTTGGGGACGAAGCTCACGGTCTGTTCGTTGATCGACGTCGCGGCCTGGATCATGGAGATAATGAGTCCGACCACCAACATGATTATCAGCGGTGGTCCAGCGACGAGCATCATCACCCAAAGCGCTCTGCCCATCGAAACCGAAAACGGGCTGTAGGTCTCCATCTCTCCCCCGTCGATGATGGTGTCGTCGCCCCCTGACGTTGCGACCAGTGGTTGTTGCGGGGGCGAGCAACATGGTGCGCGATCGGGTTTATACCCGTCCGTCTGCCCCACATCCGCTCGCCCCCGAGCCACGCTGCGACCCGTGGGCACCTGAGTTGTCCATCCTGCTTGGCGATGGTCTTCATCTGAATTTACGCAGCGACGCGGTTTACCCCTCGCGACCCACCGCTTTTTTTCGAAGAACGCGCAGGCTTTCGAGGGAAGAAGGGGCGTGCCGCGTAATAGGAGTGACGAGCGAGGTCAGCGAAAGGCAGGCATGTACGACTGCGTAATCATCGGAGGCGGCCCCGCGGGGCTGACAGCAGCCACCTACCTGGCCCGGTTTCTGCGTTCTACGCTGGTCATCGATGCTGGCGACGGCCGCGCCACCCGCATCCCGACGACACATAACCTCCTCGGTTTTCCAGACGGTATCTCTGGCGAAAATCTGCTTGTCCGTATGCATCGACATGCTGCGCAGTACGGTGCCGAATTGGTCACTGGGATCGTCGATCGCATCGACCGGATCGGGACAGGTTTCGTCGTCCATACGAATGCCAAGACATTCAGCGCACGGACAATATTGCTGGCGCAAGGCGTGACGAATCATCGGCCGCGAATGCCGCAGGACACGCATGATCAAGGCGTCGCCCAAGGACTGATACGGTATTGTCCGATCTGCGACGCCTACGAGATCCGCGGCAAGAGAGTCGCCGTGCTGGGCTGCTCCGGCCACGGAGCGACCGAAGCGATTTTCGTTCGCCACTACAGCGATACCATCACGCTGCTCACTCAGGATGCTTCGGAGCTTTCGCAAACTGATGAGGCAAATCTAACTCGGAACGCTATAAGCGTCGAGCGAGCGCCTGTCAGCGATTTGTCGGTCAACCAGGAAGACCTGCTCGTACATTTGGGCGATGGCCGATCGCTTCAGTTCGACACCCTCTATGTTGCCCTCGGAACCTCGGCGCGCGCGGAATTGGCGCGAATGGCTGGCGCGGAACTGAGCACGGCAGGTTGCATCGTTGTCGATGAGCACCAGCAAACGACGGTCGGCGGGCTGTTCGCTGCCGGCGATATGGTCGAAGGGCTGGATCAAATTGCTGTTGCGGCAGGTCAGGCGGCTAAAGCCGCAACGGCCATCCACAATCTGTTGTCCGGCTGACGTGGCAACGCACCAAGATTACGCGCGCGAAAATATATGTGGGCCGGGCTTGACCCTGACATGATGTCAGACCCCAGATTGCATTTCGTCGATAAGGAGACGAGCCTGTGACTGACCCTGTTTCTGCTAGCAATTCGGACGCCCATAGCTGCTGCGCCGGTAAGCACGGCGAAGGCACCGACACGAAAACGACCAAGGATCCGGTTTGTGGCATGATGGTCGACCCGGCCGCAACGCCTCACCATGCCTCGCATCACGGCGAGGACTATCATTTCTGCAGCGCCGGCTGCCGCACGAAGTTTGTTGCCGAGCCGGTGCGCTATTTGTCCGAGCGAGGCAACGAGGCAGCGGTCGCTCAACCCGGCGCGATGTGGACGTGCCCTATGCACCCGGAGATCCGCCAGGATCATCCCGGGCCATGCCCGATCTGTGGCATGGCGCTCGAGCCGGAGCTCGTGACGGCAGAGACCGGACCAAGCGGTGAACTCCTCGATATGTCCCGCCGTTTCTGGATCGCCTTGCTGCTCACCATCCCTGTTTTTGCCCTGGAAATGGGCAGCCACCTGATCCCGGCGCTGCACAATCTTGTCCCGGCACGCCTGTCCGGATGGCTCCAATTCGCGCTGGCAACCCCGGTCGTGCTCTGGGCAGGCTGGCCATTCTTTGAACGCGGTTGGGTGTCCATTCGGACCCGCAAGCTCAACATGTTCACGCTGATCGCGATGGGGACGGGCGTGGCCTGGGCCTATAGCGTGGTAGCGACCTTCGCTCCGAGGATCTTCCCCGCAGCCTTTCGAATGATGGATGGCACAGTCGCAATCTACTTCGAAGCCGCCGCCGTCATCACCGTCCTCGTGCTACTGGGTCAGGTGCTCGAGTTGCGCGCCCGCGAGCGAACCTCAGGCGCCATCAAGGCTCTGCTCAACCTCGCGCCCAAGACGGCGCGCCGCGTTGGTGCCGACGGAAATGACGAAGAGGTTTCGCTCGAACAGGTCGCCGTTGGCGACCGCCTCCGTGTGCGCCCGGGCGAGAAAGTCCCAGTCGACGGTAAGGTCGAGGAGGGCCACTCTTCGCTCGACGAGTCGATGGTGACGGGCGAGTCGATGCCGGTCACGAAGGCGCTCGGCGACGTGGTCATTGGCGGAACGATCAACCAGAGCGGTGCTCTCATCATCCGCGCCGAAAAGGTCGGCCGCGATACGATGCTGGCCCGCATTGTCCAGATGGTGGCTGACGCGCAGCGTTCGCGTGCACCCATCCAGCGCCTAGCCGACCAGGTTGCGGGATGGTTCGTGCCCGCCGTCCTGCTGATCGCGCTCATTGCCTTTGGCGTTTGGGGTATCTGGGGACCGGAGCCGCGTCTGGCCCATGGCCTGATCGCCGCCGTCGCCGTCCTCATCATCGCCTGTCCTTGCGCCTTGGGGCTTGCGACGCCGATGTCGATCATGGTCGGCATCGGCCGGGGTGCGGGGCTTGGCGTCCTCATCAAAAATGCCGAGGCGCTGGAGCGGATGGAGAAGATCGACACGCTCGTCGTCGACAAGACAGGGACGCTGACCGAAGGGCGGCCATCGGTCACCCGCATCGTCTCTGCCCCTGGTCATGAGGAGAGCGAACTGCTGCGGCTCGCCGCGGGCGTGGAACGGGCATCGGAACATCCGCTGGCGCTGGCTGTGGTCGCCGCCGCAAAGGACAGGGGTATCGCGCTTCCCGAAGTGACGGACTTCGATTCACCGACCGGCAAGGGCGCGATCGGCACAGTCGATGGCAAGCGCATCACCCTGGGCAACGCCCGTTTCCTGTCTGAAAGCGGAATTGACGTCAGCGTCCTTGAGCGACAGGCAGACGAGCTGCGCCAGGATGGCGCGACCGCCATTTTCATCGGCGCGGATGGGCAGGCGGCCGGGATACTTGCCATTGCCGACGCGATCAAGGCGACGACCGCCGAGGCCATCGCGGCGCTTCGCAAGGAGGGCATAAGAGTCGTGATGCTGACCGGCGACAATCGCACCACGGCGGAAGCGGTCGGGCGCAGGCTCGGGATCGACGAGGTTGAAGCCGAGGTGCTGCCGGATCAGAAGAGTGCGGTGATCGCGAGGTTGAAGGGCGAAGGGCGCATCGTCGCGATGGCGGGAGACGGGGTCAATGACGCACCTGCGCTAGCGGCGGCTGATGTCGGCATCGCGATGGGCTCGGGCACCGATGTTGCGATCGAAAGCGCGGGCGTGACGCTGCTGAAGGGCGACCTTAACGGCATCGTGCGCGCACGCCGTCTCAGCGAGGCGACAATGTCCAATATCCGCCAGAACCTGTTCTTCGCCTTCATCTACAACGCAGCCGGGGTTCCGATCGCGGCGGGCCTGCTGTACCCGATCTTCGGTATCCTGCTCTCGCCGATCATTGCCGCTGCGGCGATGGCGCTGTCCTCGGTCAGCGTGGTTACCAACGCGTTACGCCTCAATCGCGTGGCACTATGAACATCGGCACCGCATCAAACGCGAGCGGTGTCTCTCACCGGATGATCCGCCATTACGAGAAAATTGGCCTGATCCCCTCGGCGGCGCGCCGGGACAGTGGCTATCGCGACTACTCGGATGCCGACGTCCACCGCCTTCGCTTCATTGCCAACGCTCGCGATCTCGGTTTTCCGATTGAGGAAATCCGAACACTGCTTGGACTTTGGTCCGATCGCGATCGTGCCAGTTCAGAGGTCAAGGCGTTGGCGGAGTCCCGCGCGGCCGACCTTGGCCGCAAGGCGGACGCGCTTAATGCGATGCGAGAAGCGCTTATGGGATTGGCGAAGAGTTGTGACGGTAACAACCGGCCGGACTGTCCGATTCTGACCCACCTGGCGTCTTGAGGATCTTGAGCGACACGCCTGCGCTTTCATTTTTGGAATTCGCGTCCGGTCAGCTTCGCGAGCCGGCGCGGAAGATCGGCGGCGATCTTGCGTTGCTGGTGAGGCTGTGCCCTCTTCCATCCCCTGCATTCGGTTTTGGATCTGCCGCACCCCCGACACCATCCGGTCGAGCCGTCGAAACGACACAGGTCGATGCACGGCGACTTCACAGCCACCTCATCAATGGCATTCGATTGTCAGGTGCTTCAACTCATGAACAGGCACGAGCCGATCACGAATGACGCTTGCATCGATTCCCGCACCGCCGACCACACCGACGATGGCGGCATGGGCGTCGGGACCGACCCGCCAGACATGGAGATCGGCGATGCGCACATCGCCTGGTCCTTCGAGGAGATCCTGTATTTCCTCGGCCACATGATCATCGGTCGAATCGAGGAGGACCGCGGCGGTATCTCGCATCAGGCTCCAGGACCAGCGAGCGATCACCACCGCTCCCACAATCCCCATGACAGGGTCCATCCACACCCAGCCAAGATAGCGGCCTGCCAGAAGAGCCGCGATTGCCAATACTGACGTAAGAGCGTCGGCCAGGACATGTACATAGGCCGAGCGAAGGTTGTTGTCGCCACCATGGGCATCATGGTGGTCGACGTGATCATGATGGTCATGACCATGATGGTGATGGCTGCCCGACAGGAGGAAGGCGCTGACAATGTTCACACCGAGCCCAATGACGGCAATCAAGGTCGCTTCGCCGAAGGCAACCTTGATGGGCTCGAACAACCGCAGGATCGATTCGACACCGATTCCCAGAGCTATCAGGCCAAGCACCAGCGCCGAGGCGAAGCCCGCAAGGTCACCCACTTTGCCGGTTCCAAAGCTGAACCGCCGGTTCGACGCATGCTGTTTGGCATAAGCATAAGCCATCGCTGCGACACTTAGCGCCCCAGCATGCGTTGCCATATGGAAGCCATCGGCCAGCAGCGCCATTGATCCGGTGACATAGCCGGCGAAAATCTCGCCGATCATCATCACGGCCGTCAGCCCCACTACCCACAGCGTCCGGCGAGCGTTGTCGTCGTGAGACGCCCCCAGATACATATGGTCGTGCACAAAGGCGTCAATATCGCGGGACGTCGTCATTATCTCAGCCTTATTTCGCGTAGCGGCGTATGACCGCGATCAGTTCTTCTGCTCCCACGGCACGATCTTCGGCCGTGAGATCGGGGTCCGCCACATGGGCTCGGACATGCTCTTCGATAATCTCGTCCATGAGCCCGTTCATGGCGCCGCGCGCCGCTGCAACGAGATGCAGCGTCGTCGTGCAATCGGCATTGGCGGTCAGCGCCTTCTCGATCGCCGTGACCTGGCCGGCGATACGCCGCACGCGCTTCAAAAGTTCATCATTGCCGTCCGTCAAATGTCCCATAGGATACCCCCCTACCCTATATGGGGAGCGAAAGCCAGAATTGTCTTAGGCTCTGGGCTGCCAGCGATCGGTGTCGCGACACGACATGTGGGCGCTACGTCAGGTGAGCTTCGCCATGAGCCGCCCCGCCGCCCCCTGCTCAGCGGCAAGATTGCGATTGTAGGCAAGCGGCATGCGCGGCGATTTCCAGCGCAGCGCGTCCATAATCCCAGCGAGATCCTCGCCGCTCGCGAACAGGTCTTGATTGAGCCCAATCCGCGTGGAGTGCGCGCTGATCCCCTTCAGCAGCCGAGTTAGATCTTCGGCCGTGAGATCGGGGAGCGCGCCGAGATCGAATGCCCGCTGAATGATCGACCGGAAGATCGGCCCGATTGACCCTGGATGCAGCGCAGCCGTGCCGACATCGTATTCGACTCGCGCCTTCACTGCGGGCTTGGAAAGCGTCTTGCGCAGATCCCAACCCTCGCGTCCGGAGATGCTGTCGATCGGCCTGCCGCGCACCGCCGCACGGGCCTTGTACCGTCGCACCTGCACTCGCCGGAACAGATGCCCCTCCGTGATATCGGCGGCTTCGGTCCAGGCCGTGATCGCCGCGACCGTGCGCGGGCTGAGATAGGCGGTCGCCCCCTCCCCGTCCTGATCGCCCTTGCTGCGCAGGATCTGCAGCAGGCGCGCCTCGGGGTCGATCGCCTCTTCAATATGTTCGACCGCGACCGCAACCAGTTCCGAGGCCCGCAGACCGGTATCGTAAGCGGTTGATAGCAGCGCCCGATCGCGTAGGCCCGGCAGATCGTCCGCGCAGCTCTCGAGCAGCGCGCGGATGTTAAGCCCGCGCGCCTTGTCGCGCTCGACGTCGCGGACTGGCCCCTTGAACCGCAGCGGCCGCGCCTGTTTCTGCGCGGCACCCTTCTCGCGGCGCACCGCCTGCAGCCGCAGCTTGACCAATGGCGCTGGCGTTGGATCCTTCAGATCGAGCAACTGGTGGATCTTGGCGATTGACGCCTTGTAGGGGGCGTCACATAAAACGGGCACAGATATACGCTAAGCCTTTTGGGGCACGGTAGCGCCGATCTTTTGGCGCAGCGGCCGTAGCGTGCCGGTCGTTAAGTCATGATCCGTCCAAAGGTAATCGCCGGTCAGATTGATGTGTTGCCAGCCCAGCGGTGACAGATGTTGGAGAAATTCGGCCGGGATTTCCTTTCCTTGCTGCTCCATATGGCGAAGCACCGCCTCGAGGTAGGTCGTGTTCCAGAGGACAATGGCTCCAGCCACCAGATTGAGCGCGGACGCTCGGTGTCCTTGAGCCTGTAGCCCATGGTCGCGTATCCGGCCGGTGCGGTGAAAGAAGATCGCGCGCTTGAGGGCGTTCTGCGCCTCGCCCTTGTTCAGTTCGCGCGTAGCACGGCGCCGTTCTTCCGGCTTTTCGATCCAGTCTAGGGTGAAAAGCGTCCGTTCAACCCGGCCTATCTCGCGTAGCGCCAGCGCCAGGCCGTTGGCGCGCGGATATGAACCAAGGCGCTCGAGCATGGTGGAGGCACTCGTGACTCCGGTCCGGATAGATGTTGCGAGGCGGACGATGTCTTCCCAGTGGCTAGCGATGAGCTGTTCATCAATGGCCTGCGCGGCCATCGGGGCTATGGTCGGCCCTGGCCGCGCATCGCGGAACAAGTGGAGGCGCCGGGCGGCGATATTGGGAATTCGCGGTGCGAACTGGAACCCCAGCAAATGGCAGAGCGCGAAAACATGGTCGGAAATGCCGCCGCCATCGGTATGGTGGCGTTCAATCGCAAGTTCGGCACCATGATGCAGCAGGCCGTCAAGGACGTGGGCTGCCTCGCTCGCACCGGCGGAAATAACCTTGGCATGAAACGGCGCATAGCGATCCGAGACGTGAGTATAGAAGGATACCGAAGGTTCACTGCCCTTGTGGGGATTGACAGAACCGGTCGCCTGCGCGCGGCGATCAAGTGGAAAGTTCTGGCCATCGGAACTCGACACATTTCCATCGCCGAACACATTTGACAGCGTCATGCGATGCTGAGCATCGGCCAACATCGCCAAGGCGGCGCCGTAGCTGTCTTCGCGTAAATGCCATGCCGCAAGCCAACCGAGTTGGCGCTGGCTCACCAAATCGCAGGCCTCTGCCATGCGGGCGTGGCCGAGATTGGTGGCGTCGGCAAGAACCGCTGTCAGGACAGTGCGGGGATCATCATGTACGCGGCCCGTGGTGAGATGGGTAAAGCATTTCGAGAAGCCGGTCCAACGATCAACCTCCGCCAGCAGGTCAGTAATGCGGATGGCCGGCAAATGGCCATACAAGGGAGAGAGTGCCCTTTCGGCTTCCTCCGGTGTGATGGCTCGAAGTGGCGATATCCGCAGCTTGCCGCCTGAAAAGTGCACATCTTCGAGCGCGTCCGCTTCCACCTTTGCGTCCACCTCGGCCAGCCTTCGGGAAAGGAGCGCCTTGCGCTCCTCGAGCCAGACTGCGGCCGTATCGGCGACCGGGACAGGCAATGGACCAGCGGCCCTCATAGCAGTGAACACCGGGGTGGAGATAAGTTGCTGCTCCACGGCTCTGTATCGCCGGCTGCCTTCGACCCACACGTCACCCGCTCGCAAGCGGTCCCGCAACTCGGCGAGGACACAGAACTCGAAAATACGGCGATCAAGACCGGCTCGGCCAATCCGTCGCCGCCATGCCGGTCGGACGAAACCAAGCGCGGCATCTGCTGGTAGCTTGCGCAGGCGGCCACTTCCGAGATCGCGCATTGTCGCGATGGCTCGAGCAAGACCCACACAGGCAGGCACCGCACCGAAGGTGAAGCTTGCGACGAAGGCCGGACCGATCTGTCGCAGGATCGGCAGGTTCGATCGCGCGAGTTCGACGGGATCGAGCGGATCGGGACGGACAAGTCGCTTGGCTTCCTCGATCTCGGAACCGAGATCGTCCCATCCGATAACCTCTTCAATGGCGCTGAGAGGATCTGCACCGCTGTCCCTTGCATCAATGATCGCAGTTCCGAGACGGGCCAGCAGACGAATTTTGCCATTGATGGTGCGTTTGTCGCGCTTCAGCGCAGCCTCTTCCCGGCGCTCGGCACGCCGGAACATCTGTCCGATCAAACGTTCGAACATCATCACGGCATCGTCAGTCAGGGCGATCTGCATTTCGGCAACGGTGGCAGCCAGAATGGCCCGGCGACGGATCGGGTTCAGGACGGATAGATGTTGCGCAGTGAGCCGCACGCCCTCCTGATTAAGGCGCCGCAGTCGTTCTGGATGGACTGGGGCTACAACTTCAGGCTCCAAGCCGATTGCCCGCAATGTGGACAATCGCTCGAGAATTTCCGCGAAGGCACGTCGTCCCGGTCTACCGGGTGGTTGGCGGATCCAGGCAAGAATGCTGATGCGGCCTGCATTGTGCTGCAGCAGCAGCGAGTCCAGCAGGCCGCATTGCACTGAAGTCAGACTTCCCGTCAGCAGGTTGCCCACGTTCCGCTCGGCATCTAACAGAGCTTTGCTCACCATGCGTTCCAGGGACGTGATACCGGGCACGATTATCTGCCGGCGGCGGAATTCTTCCATCAGGATCCGCGCGAGATCGATTCCACCGGTCATGGTCAGTGCGATCGGCAAGAGCCAAGCCTGCAGTTCTGCATGGATCGGACGGCTCAATTGCCGGAAACCGAATACCTCGCGCAGCGTATCGAGTTGCTCATACCGGGTGGGACCACGCGTGGCATAATCGGCAAGCGCGTCCGGCTCGACGCCGAGCTGATCCCCGACGAACCTGAGAGGGGTGACTACACGAAAGTGCATTTTACGTACGCTACAGGCGAACGAATGCAGTACGATGGCCGAATGACCGGAAACCAGAACCGCCGCCTACTGCTCCTGACCCTGCCGCCGTCGCATTACTGCGAGCGGGCGCGCTGGGCGCTGGATCGTCAGGGGATCGTGTATGATGAGGAGCGGCTAGCGCCTGGGGCGCACATGCTGCGCACCAAACGCTTGGGCGCTTCAGCCACGTCGCTTCCATTGCTCCTGCTCGGTGACGGCTCGATATGCCAGGGAAGCGATCGAATTTTGGACTGGACGGGATTGCCAGGTGGAGACCCCGAAATTGAGCAGCGGCTAGAACATACGACGGCACCGCTCATTCGCCAGTGCCTGTACGCCGGACTGCTGGCTGCACCACGCTCAGGCATTCGCGACGTGTTGCTGCGTGGTACGAGCGCACCCCAAGCTGCGATAGTACGCCTCATTTGGCCGCTGCTGCGCCGAACGATGGTTACGGGCATGAATGCGCGGCCGCATCTCTTGCCCGAGCTGATCGCGCGAGTTGAACGCGAACTTGACTGGTTAGACCTGGTTCTCGCTGAGCGCGGCAATCACCTGGTGGGCCAGGAGTTTGGTCGCGCCGATCTGACCACGGCAAGTCTGCTGGCTCCCCTCGCATTGCCGCAGATGGAACCGGTGAAGAGCGTCTCCGCTGGAATCGAATGGCCGTCCTCGCTTGCTCCCTTCCTCGCGAGTTGGGCGGAACGACCCACTTTGAAATGGGTCCGCAATATATACGCATCCTACCGCGTTCCGCTTTCCAACGCCTTGTAAAGGGCGGTCTTCCCGATTTTCAAGCGAGCGGCAGCCTCGCGCACAGTGAGGCCCGCTGCGATGTGCGCCCGCGCCTTGCGCAACTTGTCGGGGGTGACGACGGGGCGGCGCCCGCCCTTGCTACCGCGCTCGCGCGCGGCGCGCAGGCCCGCCTGGGTGCGCTCGCGGATCAGATCGCGCTCGAACTGCGCGAGGGAGCCGAAGATGTTGAACACCAGCATGCCTCCCGGCGTGGTGGTGTCGATGCTCTCGGTGAGCGAGCGGAACCCGATGCCCCGTGCCGCCAATTCACCGATTTTCTCGATCAGGTGGCTCATCGAGCGACCAAGCCGATCGAGCTTCCACACGACCAGCGTGTCGCCGGAGCGCAGATAGGCCAGCGCTTCGGCAAGACCGGGCCTGTCAGCCCTGGCACCCGACGCCTGATCGTCGAAAACACGTTCGCATCCTGCCCGCTCCAGTGCGTCGTGCTGGAGCGAGAGCTTCTGGTCAGGGGTGGAGACCCGCGCATAGCCGATCAGCGCCACGGGCCGCTCTGTTGTGTCCGTTTTCCCATCATCATACGATCTTGTCCGAATCGCCATCGAAGGTCCAGAGTTGACGGACACGTTCCCGGTGGCCGTCCAACGGACGTCTGACGGACAGCGACATGGAGGGGTTCGACCTTGGCCAGAAGACACCTGCTAACCCGCGAGATGCTTGCGGGCCATTATGATCCGTCGCTCGATGAACGCGAGATCGCGCGCCACTTCACCTTGACCTGTGACGACCTCGAACTGATCGCATCCCGGCGTGGCGAAGCCACCCGCCTCGGCTTTGCGATGCTGATGCTATATCTGCGCTGGCCGGGGCGTGTGCTGGAAGCCGGCGAAGCGCCGCCCATGCCGATCCTCGCGTTCGTGGCCCGTCAGTTGGATGTGTCGCCCGCGTCATGGCGCGACTATGCCCGGCGCGACGAGACACGACGAGCGCACCTCGCAAACCTGTCGCGGCGCTTCGGTCATATCGCCTTTGGTCGCGCAGATTTTCACGCGTTGGTCGCGTTCGCCATGCCGATTGCGCAGACCGTCACCCAGCCCTCGCGGCTTGCCGGCATCGTCATCGACGAGATGCGACGCCGGCGATTGCTTCTGCCGCCCGTGACGGTAATCGAGGCGATCGTGCGACGGGCGCGGCAGCAGGCTGGGGATCTGGTCCATGACGTGCTCGCCGGGGATCTCGGCGAACCCGAACGCGCGCAGCTCGACGCCCTCCTGTCGCGGCGCGACGACAAAAGCACGACCTGGCTCTCATGGCTGCGCAACCCGCCCCTGTCGCCGGCACCGCGCAATATCCTGCGACTGATCGAACGGCTCGACCATGTTCGCGCGCTGGGCCTGGCGGCCTCGCGCGCCGCGACCATCCCCCAGACGGCGTTCGACCGGATCGCCGACGAGGCGGCGCGCATCACGCCGCAGCATCTGGCGGAACTGCCTGACCGGCGCCGTCATGCGATCCTTGCTGCTGCCGGCATCCGGCTTGAGGAAAGCCTGACCGATGCGGTGCTGACGATGATGGACAAGCTCCTGGGGAGCATGATGCGACGGGCCGAGAATCGGACCAAGGACAAGGCGATCGGCACGATCCGGTCATTGCAGGCGCAGCTTCGCCTGCTCACTGGCTCATGCCGGACCCTGCTCGACGCGCGGGCGCGAGGCGTCGACTCTCTTGCCGCCATCGGTTCGATCGACTGGGAAAGACTGGGAACGGCGGTCGTGGACGCCGAGCTGCTGATCGCGCCGGAAACGATCGACCGCACGGCCGAACTGATCGATCGGCAGCGCTCGCTGCGCTTCGTGATCGGGCCGTTCCTCAACGCCTTCGAGTTTCGCGGTGCCGGCGCGGTGCAGGGTTTGCTCGATGCGGTCCGCCTCGTGGCTGACATCTATCGCACCGGACGCCGCCGCCTGCCCGACAAACCGCCACTCCGGTTCGTGCCGCCGTCATGGCGGCCGTTCGTGCTGCGCGATGGCGTGGTCGTCCGCGCCGCCTATGAGCTGTGCGCACTCACCCAACTGCGCGACCGGCTGCGCGCCGGCGACATATGGGTGGCGGAAAGCAGCCAGTATCGCGCCTTCGACAGCTATCTCCTGCCACCTGCAACCTTCGATGCGATGCGCGCGCGAGGACCGCTGCCGCTGGCAATCGACACCGATTTCGACAGCTTCATCGCGGGTCGCCGCGCTAGTCTCGACACCGCGATCGAGCGGGTGACGATCCTCGCCAGGCAGGGAGAGCTGCCCCAGGTCCGCCTTGACGGCAACGGTCTTGTCATATCGCCACTCAAGGCGCTCACGCCGCCCGACGCAGAGGATATGCGCCGTGTTGCCTATGATCGCCTGCCACGCGTGAAGATCACCGATCTCCTTTTGGAGGTAGATAGCTGGACCGGCTTTTCCGAATGCTTCACCCATCGCCGCTCCGGTCGCGTGGCCGACGACCGCAACGCGCTCCTGACCGTCATCCTGGCCGATGGCATCAATCTTGGGCTGACGCGCATGGCCGAGACCTGTCAGGGCGCGACGCTGCGCCAGCTCGCCCATCTGCACGACTGGCATATCAGCGAGGCCGCCTATGGCGAGGCGCTGGGGCGGTTGATCGACGTTCACCGCACCGTGCCGCTGTCCGCGCTGTGGGGCGACGGCACCACCTCTTCGAGCGACGGCCAGCTCTTCCATGCGGGCGGGCGCGGTGCCGCGATCGGCGACATCAATGCGCGCAACGGCAACGAGCCCGGCGTCAGCTTCTACACCCACGTCTCGGACCAATATGATCCGTTCGCGAGCCGCGTGATCGCGGCGACCGCCGGCGAGGCCCCCTATGTCCTCGACGGACTGCTATACCATGCCACCGGCCTGTCGATCGAAGAGCACTACACCGACACCGGCGGCGCATCCGATCATGTGTTCGGCCTCATGCCCTTCTTCGGCTACCGCTTCGCGCCCCGCCTGCGCGACCTGAAGGACCGGCGCCTGCATCTTTTGCCCGGCCAGGAAGCGGGGCCTCTGCTGGCCGACATGACCGGAGATCCGGTCGCCATCGGGCACGTCGCTGCCCATTGGGACGAACTGCTGCGTCTTACCACCTCGATCCGCAGCGGCACCACCACCGCATCGGCGATGCTGCGCAGATTGTCCGCCTATCCGCGCCAGAACGGACTGGCGATGGCCTTGCGCGAGGTCGGGCGGATCGAGCGCTCGATCTTCATGCTCGACTGGCTGCGCGATCTCGACCTGCGCCGGCGCACCCAGGCCGGACTCAACAAGGGCGAGGCCCGCAACGCGCTTGCCCGTGCACTCTTCTTCAACCAGCTCGGCGAACTGCGCGATCGGCGGTTCGAAAACCAGACCTATCGCGCCTCCGGCCTCAACCTGCTCGTCGCCGCCATCATCCTGTGGAACACCCGCTATCTCGAACGGGCGGTCGGGGCGCTGGCGATCCCGGACGGTGTTGCGCGCCATATCGCGCCGCTGGGATGGGAGCATATCTCGCTCACGGGCGACTATCGCTGGAATGTCGAAAACCGCCCCGATCCCGGCCAACTCCGCCCGCTACGGACGCCTTCATCGCTCCTAGCCGCATGATGGACGGCGGCAGTGTTCGCTAAAAGTTCTCCCTTAGCGTACGTAAAACATACTTTCGTGTAGTGACCCCTGAGAGGAGCATCAGGGATGAATTCGCCGGGTTTCAGCAATCGGCCAGGATATCGCAAGGCGCAGAGCTGCAGCGCAAAACCGAGGCGGTTGTGGGGACGCCTCCGGCTCGTGAAGACGCGCAGATCTGCGGAACTGAGCGTCCAGTATCGCACCAGATCTGGCTCGCTCTCCGGCAAGGCGAACAACTCGGCGTGTTGCGCCTCGGTCAGAACAGAGCGGCGCGGCATCGGGTCAGGCCTTGACAGGTCCCGTCCAGCCAATGCGATCGAGCGTGCCGATGAGGGTCGATCGCGGCACCTTGAATGATCGGCACACCGACGCCTTGCTTGCGCCGGCATCGAGGGCTGCCGTGATCTGCTCGATCGTTTCCGCGTCAATGCTGGGCGGCCGGCCCCCGCGCCGGCCCCGTCGTCGAGCTGCGACCAAGCCTGCCATCACCCGCTCACGCGTGAGCGCGCGTTCATATTGGGCGAGCGCGCCGAAGAGCGAAAACAGCAATTCACCATGGGGCGTGCTTGTGTCCATCTGCTCCGTTAGCGATCGGAAGGCCACACCTCGATTTTTCAGATCGGTTATGATCGCCAGAAGATTGGTCAATGATCGCCCGAGACGGTCGAGTTTCCAAACGACCAAGGTGTCGCCGGCCTTCAGGAATTCGAGGCAAGCCTTCAGGCCGGGACGATCATCCCGGGCGCCCGATGCCTTGTCGGAATAGAGATGGCGCTCATCGACACCTGCGGCGAGGAGGGCATCGCGTTGAAGGTCAACCGACTGACGGTCATCGACCGATGAGACACGCATGTACCCGATGAGCATGTGCGACAAACCCTGAAATTGATGTTGTCGCGCACTGGATCAAAGCGACAGGGTTTGTCGTGCAAAATCAACCATGGTTGTCGAGGCGTAGCCTGGTTGCGATGCTACCCTGTCGGAAAACATGTGGTTTCCGGCAGAGCAAGGCTCCTGCTGGTGGATAAATCATGTTCCAGTTAATGAGGGGGCCATGTTGACGATCAGAAAATCAAATGTGGGCGATGGACCTCGCGTCATGCAGATTTGGCGAGAAGCGGTTGATGCGACACATGACTTCCTTGATCCGAAGGATCGTGATGCCATCGAGCAGGAGTTGTCCCAGTTTCTGCCAACTGCCCCCCTATGGCTCGCAATTGATAAGGCAAGCAGAACGGTAGGATTCATGCTGTTGGATGGCTCGCACATGGAAGCCTTGTTCATTGATCCTGCCAGTAGAGGGCAAGGCGTAGGGCGTTCATTAGTCGAACATGCCTGTTCCTTATATTCCGTCATTTCGACGGACGTAAATGAACAGAATTCAGCGGCAGCCGGATTCTATCGCCGCCTTGGATTTATCCCTACCGGACGATCAGAAATGGACGGTCAAGGGCGACCTTATCCGCTTATCCATTTGCAGCGGCTACCAAGCGTTTAGGCCGTTCTTGCACGGAAATCAGGTGTTTTCCGACGCCTTCAGGCGTTAGCGTATATCTGTGCCCGTTTTATGTGACGCCCCCTGTTTGGTCGCGGCTCTGGTCGGCGACTGGACCTGCCATGCTTGGGGGATCCACCACTCCGCCTACACCGTCGCTGCGTTCGCACCCGCCGAGCACGGCCTGCTGTTCGAGCCTGTCCTGCTATTCAAGGCGGCTCTTGCCGGTATTGCCTTCGGCTTTGCGAGCCTTGTCTTCGCCGAGGCCAATCATGCGCTGAGCGGCTGGCTCAAGAAGCTGATGCCTTATGGTCCGGCACGCCCGGCGATCGGCGGCGTGGCCGTCATCGCGCTCACCTATCTTGTCGGCACGCGAGCCTATCTCGGACTCGGCGTCTGGAGCCTGATCCCCGGAGACCCGACCATCGCTGGCTTTTTCCAGCCCGGCCCGGACGGCTGGAGCTGGGCGGTCAAGATGCTGTTCACGGTCGTGACGTTGAGCGCTGGTTTCAAGGGCGGCGAGGTCACGCCGCTCTTCTTCATCGGCGCCGCGCTAGGTCATGCGCTCGCCGCACCGCTCGGTGTGCCAGTAGATCTGTTCGCGGCGCTCGGCTTCGTCGCGGTGTTCGCGGGCGCCGCCAACACGCCGCTCGCCTGCACGATCATGGGTATCGAGCTGTTCGGCGTGGACACGGCGGTTCCCCTCGCGGTGGCATGCTTCGTCGCCTATGTCTGCTCGGGGCATAACGGCATTTATCTGTCGCAGCGTGTCGCTGTGCCCAAGCGGTCGCGTGCCATCCTGCCGCCCGACATGACGCTGCGTGATGCCCGCGCACTGCGGGCCGCACCCGATTTTTCCAGTCTCTTCGCCCCCAGCAGCCAGGAACGCATATCCATGTCCGACATTCATCATGTGACGCCGAGCGAAATCGGCATGATCCGCATCTACCTGAAGCCCAGCGATAAAGCGCCGAAGGGTGCATCCACATCACGCTGGGGCGCCAAACCGCTCTACCGGACGCTCGTCGCGCAGGCGAAGGCAGACGGCATCATGAACGCCGTCGCCCATCACACCCATTATGGCTATAGCAATCACGGCCCGTTGCGCGAGAACGGTGCGGAGATCGCCGACCCCCATCTGACGATGTGTGTCGAGCTGATCGGCCAGCGCGCGCAGCTCGAGGCTTTCTGCCGGGCGCACGGCGAGATGCTGACGACGAAGGTGATCGTATACAAGCATCTCGAGCATTGGAGCGTTGGCCCCGCCGGCGTCCGGCAAGATGACGCCGCACCGGAAGAACTGACAATGGAAGCGGAATGAGCAAGCGCGGGGCTCGTCCGATGGCATCCGCTGCCTCCGCATCCTGGATCGTCTGGGCTCTGCTCTCCGCCACCTTCGCGGCCATGACCGCGATCTTTGCCAAGATCGGTGTGGAGGGGATCGATTCCGATCTTGCCACATTCTTCCGCACGATCGTCATCATCGTCGTGCTCGGCGCGCTGCTGGGCGTGACCGGCAAGTTCCAGCCCATCGGTGACATCGGCCCGCGATCCTGGCTTTTCCTCGGGCTCTCTGGCCTCGCGACCGGCCTGTCCTGGCTCTGCTATTTCCGCGCACTCAAGATCGGCGACGCGGCACGTGTGGCGCCGATCGACAAGCTTAGCGTCGTCTTTGTCGCGATCATCGGCGTGACAGTGCTTGGCGAGCATCTCTCGCTGCGCGGATGGCTCGGCATCGTCCTGATTGGCGGCGGTGCGGTGCTGGTCGCTACGGCCTGAAACTCTTTTCGAACATGATCACAGGGAGACCGAAATGCGATTGTGAGATGGCTTGTGACGACGACGCTTTGTGTGGCAGCAAGCGCCGCCGGTGCCCGCCTACCAGCGCTCCAACGTCAACCGCCGCACAACGTCATCCTTGTGGTGATCGACGGTTTGCGGGGAAGGATCGTCACGCCGCAGACCGCGCCGGAAATTGCACGACTGCGCGACGCGGGGAGCTATTTCCCCAACAGCCATTCGGTCTTTCCGACCTTCACCACCGCCAACGCTTCAGTGCTCGCAACCGGCCATCAGCTCGGCGACACGGGCGATTTCAGCAACACAATCTACACCGCCAGACAGATCGCGAGCGCGGGCGGCAGCGTAACACCGTTTCTCGAAAATGACGCCGTGCTGGGCGAGCTCGACGCGGCATTCGGCGGCAATTATCTCGACGAGACGACGGTGCTGGAGGCTGCGCGCCAAGCCGGATACGGCACAGCCGCGATCGGGAAGCTCGGGCCAGCCCTGATCCAGGATCATGTCGCCCGCGATGGTGCGACGACGATCATACTGGACGATACGACCGGACAGCATGGCGGCATCCCACTTTCGTCCGACATTGCCGCGAAATTGACCGCTGCAGGCCTGCCGCTCTCTACGCCAGGTCGCGGCGCCAATGGCAAATCGGGCGACTGCCGCACTCCGGGCACGATATCGGCCAACAATGCGCAGCAGGACTTTTTTATAGATGCCACAACTAGAGTCGTCCTGCCGACATTGAAAGCGCGCAACCGGCCGTTCGCGATGGTGTTCTGGTCGCGCGATCCCGATGGCACCCAGCACAATCAGGGTGACAGCCTCAATCGGCTGACGCCCGGCATCAACGGACCGTCGACCTTCGCCGCGATCCGCAACGCCGATGGCGATCTTGGCAAGCTGCGTGCGGCGCTCGATCGGCTCGGCCTTGCGGCAACGACCGACATCATCGTCACCTCGGATCACGGCTTCTCGACCATCTCCAAGCAGAGCGGGAGCAGCCCATCGGCCAAACAAACATACACCGATGTGCCGCCCGGCCTCCTGCCGCCGGGCTTTCTCGCCCTTGATCTGGCAAACGCGCTGGATTTCCCAATCTTCGATCCCGAAGCGCATGACAGCCGGCTTGCCGAAGGTGCCCATCCAAGCCGGGGCAATGCGCTGCTTGGCCCGGACCCGGCGAATCCCTGGCTCGTTGTGGCTGAAAACGGTGGCTCCGATCTGCTCTATCTGCCGACGCATGATCGTGCTCTCGCGGCGAGGACGATCAACGCAATGCTGGCACAGGACTATGTGAGCGGCATTTTCGTCGATGATGCCCTTGGCGAATATGCGGGGACGCTGCCGCTCTCGGCAATCAACCTCAAAGGACGTGCTGCGACGCCGACGCCATCGATCGTCGTCAACTTCCGATCGACAAGTTCCGGCTGCGCGATACCGACCAATTGTCAGGTCGAAGTGGCCGACAGTAATCTGCAACAGGGCCAGGGAATGCATGGCAGTTTCGGGAGAGGCGACACTCTTAATTTTACTGCGGCGATCGGGCCGGACTTCCGCACCCGCTTTGTGGATGTTGCACCCGTCAGCAATGTGGACGTCGGTCGGACGATGCTGCACCTGCTTGGGTTAGCACCTCCGGCCAGCGGCAAACTCGTCGGGCGAGTCTTGGGCGAGGCGATGCCCGGCCAACCCATGCCGAAGACACGCTCTCGCGAAATACGATCCAAACCTGCTGCCAATGGTCTGCGCACCACGCTGAGTTTTCAGGAAGTGGGCTCCATCCGCTATCTCGACGTAGGCGGTTTTGCCGGGCGAACCCTAGGCCTCGCTTCGCGGTCGAAGGTCGGCCAATGACGGGCGCGACTTCCCTTTTTGGACCGGTCATTCTCGGCATTGTCGAGGGTCTTACCGAGTTTATCCCGGTATCTTCCACCGGCCATCTCATTCTAGCCGAGCAGTTGATTGGATATCGTGGCGCTCAGGCCGGAATCGTTGAAGTCGTAATCCAGGTCGGTGCAATCCTTGCCATATGCTGGCTCTATCGTGCTCGCCTCTGGTCCGTCGCACGCGGTCTGCCGTCGGATTCGGACGCCCGGCGCTTTGCGCGCAACGTGATGATCGCTGTCGTGCCGACCGTCATCGTGGGGGGGTCAGCACATGATTTCATCAAGACCACGCTCTTCTCACCCCATGTCGTGGCGGTCAGTTTGACCTTGGGCGGTGCAGCTATCGTCGTGATCGAACGATGGGCTGCGCGACGAACGACTGAAGCCGACGTCGAGCATTTATCTGCATCGCGCGCGCTAGGCGTAGGTTTCTGCCAGTTGCTCTCGCTCATTCCGGGCGTGTCGCGATCGGGGGCGACGATCATGGGCGGCCTCGCGATCGGCATAGATCGGAAGACAGCAACCGAATTCTCTTTCTTTCTTGCGATCCCCACGATGTTCGGAGCGGCGGCGCTCGACCTTTTCAAAAATCGCGACCTGATCTCGGCTGGCGACATGATGGCAATAGTAGTCGGAACGATCGTCTCGTTCCTGGTCGCGATAATCGTTGTAAAATGGCTCGTCGAATTTGTCGGCCGCCATGGGTTCACTATATTCGGCTGGTACCGGATCGGCGCCGGCGTTGTGGCCTTGGCACTCCTGAACTGGCACTGAGTCGCGGAGTTCCAACAGAAGGGCGGCACCGAATAACGCGCACGATCCGCTACTGGCACCAATTTTCGCGACAGTGCTTCAACGTCGCAGAGGATCGAAGGACGTTCCTCCCCTTAATGAGCCAAGAGAACCGGCATCGTCGCGTTGTCGAGCAAATGTCGGGTGGTCCCGCCGAGTAGCCATTCGATGAGCTGATTATGCCGATACGCTCCGCACACCAGCAGATCGGCGCCTGCCAACCCTGCTTCTTCAGCGATCTGCGCACCGATATTCGAACCGGGCTTCTTGTCCGCCTGACGCTGATCGATCGTGAGCCCCCCCAGGCCATTCTCGGCGAGCACACCCTTCGAGTTTTGATCGCCGATATGCAGCGCAACGATGCGTCGGGCTGCTTCCAGCCAAGGCCGCGCGGCGACTAGCGCATGGTGTTCGGCACTCGTGTCGGCGATGCCGATGGCTACCGTGCCGAACCCGGTCCCGTCGCTGCCCGTAGGAGAGAGCGTATGGGGTATAAGTAGCAGCGGCTTGTCCAGACGCATCAAAGCAGCGTGAAATGCGTCGCCCGTGTCCATGTCGTGGTTTCGCACCATGACTAGCAGGTCAGCATCACGGGCAGCCTGCATCAGGCCTTCCTCCTCCTGAGCGACCAAGGTTCGCCATTGGATGGCGCTGCCGCCATGGTCGGACGACCATGCATCGAACGCGACCTTGATGGCCTTGCATTTGTCGCTCGCGGTTCCTTCGCGCGCTTCGCGCATGCGCTGGAACTCGATTTCCTCGCTGGCCGCGATGATGTGCTCGGGATCGACGACGATGTGCAGCGCCTCCAGTTCGGCGGAAGGCACCGCGATCGCCGCTCTGACGGTCGCATCCAGGCACGCTTCGACGCTGTCCGCCTGGTTGAGGATGGCTATGATCTTCATGGGTCAGTTCCGGATGAGGCGGGAAAGGGAAATCGGCGCGGAATAACCGAGCCACACGGCGAAAAGACAGAGAACTACGGAACATAGTATATTGGCGCCCGCGCGGACCGGGTCGCCTGCCTGGAGCAGTGCCAGCGTCTGGAGGCTGAAAGACGAAAACGTCGTATAGCCACCGCAGAAACCAACGAGCATGAAGAGGCGGAATTCAGGCGAGACCGCCCAGCGCCCGTCGGGCCCGGTGAGCGAAGCCAGCAACCCGATCATGAACGAGCCGCTGATATTGACTAGCACCGTTCCCCAAGGAAACATTTCACCGGTCCGCGCCACAATTGCGATGTTGATCCAGTAGCGCGTTAGCGATCCCAGGGCGCCGCCCAGCGCGACAAGCAGAGATGCCATCACAGGCGCGATCCTGGCCGCGAATGTTGCGACTGGTCAATGTTCACTGTTCACCTCGTTCACCACCATATTGATTGCGCGGCTTGGCCTGCCGCTTCGGCAACGCGATACGACTATCACAGATTGCTTCCCTTTAGGCATCAGCACGCGGTCGCTTAGGGGAGCGTGATCGGTTAATTGTGGCGCATGAATTCAGCGTCTGAGCTTGCCCTTGCCTATTTGCTGTTCGAATGGACGATCCGCCTCGTCATGGTGGTCGTCATCCCGCTGCGGCGCCCGCCGGAAGCCGCGCGGAGCTGGTTGTTGCTGGTCCTGTTCCTGCCCGTACCCGCGCTCATTCTCTATCGCATGATCGGCCGAGCAGGCTTCCCGGCATGGCGGCGAGAGAGATTCGAGCGGACGGCTACGCAACGCGAGGCCATTGCTACCGCGCTGGACAGTGGCGGGCAGGACACATTCCCGCTCCTGCGCCTTGCACGTCATCTCGGCGGATTTCCTGCATGCGATGGCAATGCCGTCACTTTGTTTACGGACTATGACGCTACGATCGACGCGATGGTGGTCGCGATCGATGAGGCTGAAACGCGCGTCCATCTCCTGACGTATATTTTCGCCGACGACCGCACCGGCACCAAGGTCGCACAGGCACTCGGACGTGCGAAGGCGCGGAGTGTCGACGTACGCGTGCTGGTCGATGCGCTGGGCTCCCGGCCTTGGGCAAAGCGGAGCATGGCGCTGCTGGCAGGCCTTGGCATCGACGCCCGGCTGGTTCTGCCGGTCCGCTTCGCCGTTTTGCGCCGCGCCCGGAGCGACCTGCGCAACCACCGCAAGCTGTGCCTGATCGACGGGCAAGTAGGATTTGTAGGGTCGCAGAATATCGTCGATCGCGATTTCAAGCCGGGCATCGTCAATGATGAACTGGTCGCACGAGTGGAAGGGCCGGTCGTCGCTGCGCTCGACACAGTGTTCGCCAGCGACTGGTATATGGAAACCGAGCGAGCGATCGCCCCCTTGGCAATTCCGGGAGTCGCGGGCAGCGCAATCCTTCAGGCGATGCCCAGCGGCCCCGATTTCGGGGTGCCCGGATTCGAGCGGCTCCTGGTCGAACTGGTGCACGGCGCGGCGCAGCGTGTCGCGATCGTCTCGCCATATCTGATCCCCGACGAGGCGCTGCTGACCGCCATCAAAAATGCAACCGCACGAGGCGTCACGGTCGATCTGATCGTGTCGCAGGTCGTCGACCAGCGCCTCGTCAGCTTCGCGCAGCGATCCTATTATCAGGAGCTTCTGGAAGCCGGGGTGCGACTGCACCGATATCGCGACCATCTGCTCCACGCGAAGAATGTCTCGATCGACGGCGCGATCGGCATCATCGGTTCGAGCAATGCGGACGTGCGCTCGTTCATGCTCAATGCCGAGATCAGCCTCATTCTTCACGATCCCGACGCCAGCGCCGAACTCGCCGCGATCCAGCAGGTCTATATCGACCGCAGCGAGCTTCTCACCCTGGACGGATGGAAGCGCCGCTCCATAGGCGCGCGCCTGCTCGAAAACCTGGCGCGACTCGTTAGCCCCCTGCTCTAGCTTCGCGACGACCCCGGATGAGATGAATGGCCAAGCCGAAGATGATAGCGACAGCGACCAACGGAAGCAGGACATGCTCCACGGCGCGAACGTGGCCGAACATCGCCTCGATCGCCTGCCCGAACACATAGCCCAGACTGATGAACACAGTAGCCCAAACCAGGGCCGCGACCGCGTTGATCAGGAGGAAGCGAGAAGCTGGCAGGCTGGTCGTGCCGATCGCGAGCGGACTGATCGAGCGCAGCCCGTAGAGGAATCGGAACGCGAAAACGAACAAAGTGGGATGACGCTCGAACGCGCCTAGCGCGCGCTGGAAACCCGGACGCGCCCGGATACGTCGCACGTAGGAATGATTGCGAAAGTGGCGGCCGAGCGTGAAAAAGAGCTGGTCGGCGAGGAACGACCCAAGCGATGCCGCGAGAATAGCAGGCAGAAACGCCAGTATGTCGCGATGAACCATGATTCCGCCGAGGACTACAACGGTTTCGCCCTCAATGCCGGCACCAAGACCGACCGCCCACAGGCCGTAGTCGGCGATGAGATGCTCGAGGTTCATCAGCGATACTCAAAGAGCGGCATTACATCGCAGGGCTCTTCGTCTGGTGCGCGGGCTGATCGCAACTGACTCATCAATTTGTCGTGGCCTGTCGTTGCACAACCGCGCCCGGAGCGTCGGGATCGCCGACACGGATCACAAGATAGCGCCGCTGCGCCGGCGTCGCGTCGGTCACGATCTGCCGGATCGGCCCTACGGCGTTGACGATGGCCGCTCCCGCTGGGTTGGTCATGAACTTGGCAAGCGGCTGGACCGCGCCCGTTCCATCGGGATTGGCGGCGAGGCCGAGCGTGAACGGCTGCTTGGGCGGCAGGCCGGCGACGGCCGCCTGCAGGATCTGGACCTGTCCCTGATCGAACAATGTGACCTGGCTCTGGCCCTGACCGGATAGGGTCAACTGCACCTTGCCGTTGGCTTTTTCGAGCGGGACGAGATTGGTCATGCCATCCCCTGAAGGCACCGCGCCGGGCACATAGGCGACGCCCTGCGGCCCCTGTCCGATCGGGATCGTGGTGAGCAGGCGATTGGTAACGGTATCGATCACCGCGACGCCGTCGCCATTCTCCAACCCGACATAGATACGGCTGCCATCGCCCGATGGCCACAGGCCGTGCGGCAACGCGCCCACAGGAACGGTCGCAACCTGTTCGAAGCTATCGGTGCGGAAGACCTTGACGATATTCTGCGTGCCGACTGTCACATAAGCGAACTGGCCGCGCGGCGTGCGGGCGATGTTCACGTGATTGGTGATCGCGCCGGTGTCGATGGACTTGAGCACCGCGAACGGTGGCTTGGCATCGAACACCATGACCTTGCCGACGTCCTTGAGCGTCAGCCAGACCTGCCTGCCGTCCGGCGTCGCAGCGATGTCGGGGCAGAACGGGCTGTCCTGCTTTATACGCCCGACGATGCGCTTGGTGTGGGCGTCGATCACGACGGTCTCGGGCGAGAAGCTGGAGCAGACGTAACCGTATTTGCCGTTGGGTGAGAAGATCGTCATACCCGGCCCGTTTGGAACGGCGATCCGGCCGGTCTCCTTGAAGTTGCTGCCGTCGAGCACCGCGATATAGTCCTCGCCGCGCACGCTCACCCAGACCTCGCGGCCATCGGGACGGAAGAACGCTTCGTGCGGCGAGCGGCCGACGTAGGTCGTGTGCTTGATGGCGTTGGTGGCGGTGTCGATGAACGTCACCGAGTTAGACCCGATCGAGATGACCGCAAGCGTCCTGCCGTCGGGCGAGAAGCCCATGCCGTGGACAAGCAGCTGACCCTTGTAGAGCGGGCTGAGATTGGCGGGTGTCAGATCGCCGAGCTTGATCACGCCCAGCAGCCGATTGGTCGACGGATCGATGACCGAGACAGTGTTGGAGAACTGGTCCGAGGTGTAGAAGCGGTCCTGCGCGCTGATCGGGCGGTCGGGCTTTGCATTGGGAACCTGCTGCGCGAATGCCGTGCCGGTGAGCAGGCTAATCGCTGGCAGCACGGCGAGCACCATCGTGAAGGTCTTCATTGTCCGTCTCCCTGATGCTGATGCTGCGCATTCTTTGGTGCGCCTTTCTCGGCCAGGATCGCCTGCATGACGGCGATCTCCTGGCGTTGTTCGACGATAATGCCCTGCGCGAGCCGGCGCAGCCGCTCGTCCTTGCCGTAGCGAAGCTGCGCCTCCGCCATCTCTATCGCGCCCTGATGATGTGGGATCATCATCGCCGCGAAGTCTCGGTCAGGATCGCCGGACGGCGCCACCATCATTGCGTGGTGCATGCGCTCCATCGCGGCGGCCATATCGGTGGCGAAGTCCTGTGGCGCCGCCGCAAGCGCGCCTGCCGAAGCCGCGAAGCTGAGGCCGGCAAGGCTCAGGATCAGTTTCAAGGGCATCTTCTTGTCAACATCACATAACCTTAGCATTCGAGGCAGATGGCGACCAAGCCAACAGAACGGCAAAGTATTGGCGAGCAGACTTCGCTGCCAATTGCGCGAACCTTCGAAGCGGCCTCGCGAAACCGTGGAAGACAAGCACGCAAGGCCACGCACCATGTGACATTACACTTCTCGAGCCGCCGCACTATTGCTGCCAACCCCATTTGCGAAATATCGCAGCACCCTGCGGGCTGGACAGAAAGCGGACAAACGCCATGGCGCCCGGCTTGTCATTGCCTCGCGCGGTCAGCGCAACGCCTGCATCGCGGTAGACGCGGCGGTTGGCCTCAAGCGGCACGACGTCGGCAACGCCAGGATTGGCCTTCGCCCAGATCGGGAAGGTGACCCAGGCGTCGATGCTCGGATCCGCTTTCCAGCCTTTCAGCCCGAGTGCCGTGTTCTTGGCATAGAGCACGATATTGCCGCGAAACGTCTTGAGCGTGGCGATATCGCCATCCTTGCCGGCGATGTCTTCCCACATGCCCTGTTGGCCGGCGCCATCGACGACCGCAATCTTGATGCCCGGCTTGAGCAGATCGGCGAAACCGCGAATGTGCTTCGGATTGCCGGGACGGACGAGAATGCCAGCTGGACGCATGTAGAGCGGCGTGACCGTCGCGGGCATGATCGCACCGGCAAAGGTCGCGACGAAGTCACTCATCATGACTTCGGACCCGCTGTAGATGACGTCACCATCGGCTTTCATCGCGTCGGACCATTCCGGGGTCGGGCCGGCCGTGACGATCACCTCAACGCCATTCGCCTTGCCGAAGGTCGCAGCCGCTTCCTTCATGGCAGGCGCAGGACCGCCTGGACCGTACACATGGATGGTTTCGGCAGATGCCGGGAGCGCCATGGTTGCAGCAGCAACGGCTGCGAGCAGCAGGGATTTCATTGTGTGGTCTCCTGATAGGGCTTGAAGCCGTAGCGGCCGAAGATGGCGAGCGCCTCCGGCGACCGGATGAACTCCAGCCAGCGCTTGGCGGCTTCCGGGTGCGGCGCATCCTTGGCCATGGCGCCCGCATAGATGGCAGTCTGATTCTGTGCGGCAGGAATCTCGACGCCTTCGATCGGGTGCCCAGCCTGCATCTGGAACGCAACTTCGGACTGCCAGGTCACGCCCGCCTGCGCCTTGCCCTGCATGATCCAAAGCGGCGTCTGTCGGTGGTGAATATGGGTCAGGATCGAAGTGCCATCGGCTACCTTGGCCTTGTAGACCTTGTCGGCAAGCGGTTTGCCACCAGCGGCTTCCAGCGCGGAAGAAATCTGCCGTGCGATCCCTTCGAACTCGGGATTGGGCATCGCCAGCTTGATGCTGGCGTTTCCCAGACTGGCAAGCCCGGTGACCTTGGCCGGATTGCCCTTGGGCACCATAATCGCCAGCGTGTTGGTGACATAGGGGACAACCGGCCCGACCAGCAAACCGTCATCCATCTGCTTTTGAACGGCGTTCTTGCCGGCCAGATAGACGTCCGGCTTGACCGTCCACGTCATGTTGCCAACCGTGATTGTGCCGCCCATTTTCATCTGCCGGACAAGCAGTCCCGGCGGGATCGTTTCCCAATAGAGGCGCCCCTTATATTCGGGGTAGCGCTGCTCGAACGCGGCGACGAGCGGTGCCATCGCGAAGAAGTAATTGCCGCCCACATAAAGCGACAGCATCGGATCCTGCGGGCTGCCGTGGAAGTCGGCGAGATTGTCGGCGTCCGCTATAGTGAACTCGAAGCCGCGCATGGCGGCATCATTGTTTCTCCCCCCCTGCCACGGCGGATAGACGCCGAGATCAGTTACCTTATTCGCGTCCTGCGACTGGGCGGCGGCGGGCATGGCTCCAGCCAGGCTCAGGACGGCCGCCGCAAGCGCGGCGAGCTTTGCATAGTGCATCGTTGAAACTCCCGGGCTGGCATCAAAGAGGCATGAGCACATAACCGTCATGCTCCAGCCTGGTGACGGTGGTCAGGCCGGACAGGGCTAGCGTCACGCTTTTGTCGACCCAATCATCCTGAAAATCATGCTCGGCAACCGCCTGTGCGCAGACCGAAACATCGACACCCGCCTTGCGCAATTGCTCGACAAGCGGAAGGTTCGGGTTCGCGACACCGAACTTGGCGCGATATTGCGCATCGTTGAGGACGAGCGGTGTCGCCTCGCCATAGGCCACCGCCACGAACTTCAAATTCTTGAGCGGCACGCCCGATGCGACGTACAGGTTCACCGTCCGCGCGACGCGATCGAGCGCGGGATTGACCTCACCGGGCTGCTTCGAGCCTTTGGTGAGCGCGAATATGATCTTGTAAGTTTGGTCCGCGCGCGGCTTGTAGGCGGCATCGGCCACGTAATGGATCTTGCCATATCCGTGGATCGTCGGCGTCGTCCAGAAATCCTTCGGCATATCCGCTCCCATCGCCATCCCGGCAAATCCAAGTGCAATGGCAGCGGCACCGGTCTTCATCAGCCTTCGCATCGTAATCCTCCTGTGGGCTCTGCCCGATGATCATAAGCTGGGCCTTTTCCACCGGGATAACCAACGATGAAAGCTGACCATTTCAATCTGAATCCGTGATTGGTTTTGCTGGAACGCATCACCTATCGTCACGGTTCTGTGACAGAACGAGCGGAGACGAATTCAGGTGCTGACGATCGGGCTTTTTCTTGCCATCAGCTTTCTTGTCTCGCTCGCGGGGCTGGCAGCGCTGATCTGGGCGGTATCGACCGATCAATTCTCGTTCGGACAGAAGCAGGCGCGCGTCATCTTTCATGAGGGCGAGGAAGGCCGCCTTGACGATCCGACCGCCGGGAGCGCCCCCACCGATACCGAGCGTGCCGCGATCGATGCATCGACCGCCTGGCCCGTCAGCCTGTTTCTGGGCGTTGCGGTACTGTGGCTCGTTCTGGGCTCGCTCTTCGGCCTTGTCGCCTCGCTGAAACTACACCTGCCGGACTGGCTCGATGGAAGCGCCGTGCTCACGTTTGGCCGGATTCGGACGTTGCATCTCACGCTCGTCATCTATGGCTGGCTGTCGCTCGCCGGAATCGGCACCGCAACCTGGATCGTCCCGCGGATATTCCACACCCCGCTGCGATCACCGCGCTTTGCCACCTGGGGCGCGATCATCTGGAACGCCGGCCTGATCGCCGGTTGTATCGCCATTGCCAGCGGTTGGACCGATGGCGAGGAGTGGCTGGAAATTCCGTGGCAGATCGACACGCTGCTCGCGATTGGTGGCGGTCTCGCCGTCGTGCCGCTGCTGCGCACCGCCTTCGCGCGATCGGTCGAGCATATCTACGTCTCGGGCTGGTATTTCCTGGCCGCCCTCTGCTGGTTTCCCGCGTTGTTCATCGTCGCCAACATTCCGGGCATCTTCGTCGGCGCTGAACAGGCGACGGTGAACTGGTGGTTCGCCCACAATGTGCTCGGCTTGTGGCTGACCCCGCTCGGTTTGGGCGCGGCCTATTATTTCATTCCCAAGATCATCGGTAAGCCGGTCTATTCCTACTCGCTCTCGCTGATCGGCTTCTGGGCACTGGCGTTGTTCTACAGCCAGGTCGGTATCCACCACTTGATCGGCGGTCCGGTGCCGACCTGGGTCGTGACGCTCTCGATCGTACAGAGCGTGATGATGTTCGTGCCCGTGCTCGCGGTTGCCATCAATCAGCATGTCGTCGTCGCGCGTAACCTCTGGGCGTTCAAGGCGTCGTTCCCGCTGCGCTTCATCTCGCTCGGCGCGATCATGTACACGCTCGCCTCGTTCGAGGGATCGCTCGAGGCACTACGTTCGATCAACACGGTGACACATTTCACCCAGTTCACCATCGGCCATGCGCATCTGGGGGCTTATGGCTTCGCCAGCTTCATCATGTTCGGCAGCATTTACTACATGCTGCCCCGCATCACCGGACGCCTCTGGCCGTGGCCAGGCCTCATCACCGCCCATTTCTGGTGCGTCGTGGTCGGTTTCGTCATCTATTTCATCGCATTGAGCGTCGGCGGCTGGTTGCAAGGCGTGGCGATGCTCGATGCCGGACGCCCCTTTGCGGACAGCGTGATCCTGCTCAAGCCCTATCTGGAAGCGCGATCGGTCGGCGGCATGGTGATGACGATCGGGCATGTCCTGCTGGCGATCAATGTCGTCGGCATTTTTGTTCTGGCCCGGCCAGGGTCGCGCAACGGAGCGCTCGCATGAACCGGTCGCTTCCCCTCGTCATTCTCGCGATGGCGATCCTGGCGTTCGCGACCGTGATGCTGGTCGTCGCACCCAAGGTCCAGATTGGCCGCGAGCCGGCTGCCGCAGGGCTGAAGCCCTATACAACCGAGCAATTGCGTGGCCGGGCGCTCTACTCGTCGCTTGGCTGTGTCTATTGCCATAGTCAGCAGCCCCGCGCGCCGGATCAGGCACCGGATGCGGAACGCGGATGGGGGCGCGCATCGATCGCCGCCGATTATGCCTATGACAGCCCGCATCTGATGGGCACGATGCGTACCGGTCCCGACCTGCTGAATGTCGGCGCGCGCCTGCCAAGCGCCTCCTGGCAACTGACCCATCTTTACCAGCCAAGAGCGGTGTCGGCATGGAGCATCATGCCGGCCTATCCTTTCCTGTTCGAGGTGAAGGATCGGGCAAGTCCGGGGGATCGTGTCGTCTGGCTTCCCGAGGATCGGCGCATTCCGGGCAAGGTCGTCGTCGCCAGGCCCCAAGCCAGGGATCTGGTCGCGTACCTGCTTTCGCTTGATCGAACCTATCCCGTGCCGAGATCGGCAATCCGCGATGACGGCTATAGCCGTGGCGGAGCGACGCAGTGAGCAAACCCGGACCGGTCGACGAGGCCTACGAGCCTTACGAACCCAGGCGGCGCGTGCCCTTGCCCGTATACTGGGTCGCGATCGCCCTTGCCTTGTGGGGTGCTTTGACACTTTGGCAGGACAGTACCGCAGATCGTACCGGCGCGCGCGAGCGCTTGATGGAGGCGAACGCGCTGGAGCGTCGGCAGACGATGACCGGCTCCGCCCTGTTTGCCGAGCGGTGCGCCACCTGTCACCAGGCCGATGGCTCAGGGATCAGCGGCGCTATCCCGCCGCTCGCCAGTTCGCGGTTCGTCCAGGCCGATCCGCGGGTGATCGTCCAGATCCTCCTGCACGGCATCAATGGCCCAATCGTGGTCGATGGCGATGATTTTAACGGACACATGCCGGCTTTTGGCAGCGTCCTCGACCACGATCAGCTTGCGCGACTGGCGACCGCCGTCCGGAGAACGTGGGGACCAGGGGGGATCATCGATCCGCGCTTCGTTGCTGCCGAGCGGGCGCGAACCGCAAATCGCGGCATCCCATGGAGTGGTGGCGCGGAAATCGCGGCGGCGCTCGACCCGGCCATCGGTATCCAGCCTGCCTATCATCCGCCGGCATCAGCATCTGCAGATACCACAGCGCTGTCGATCGCTCGGAACGGGAAATCAGGCGGCTGGTCGTGCGCGTCGTGCCACGGCGCCAATGGCGAGGGGCGCGATGGCGTTCCCCGCCTTGCCGGACAATCGGCAGACTATATCGCCGGACAATTGCTCGCGTTCGCCAACGGATCGCGGCCCAATGACATCATGCGACCCGTCGCCAGTCAACTGAGCGCCTCGGAGCGCGGTGGACTTGGCCGCCTTTATGCCGCGCTGGCTTCTCCATCCACATCACGTTCCGAGCTCGCAGGCGATTTGGCGCGGGGGGCCGAACTGGCACTCTACGGCGACGACCGTCGCAATCTGCCATCCTGTTTCTCCTGCCACGGACCTTCGGGTTTCGGGGTCGCGCCTTCAACGCCATCGATTGCGGCGCAGCAACCGGGTTACACAGCAGGACGTCTCGCCGCGCTCGCGCGGTTCGCAAGGTCACGGCCGGGTGCGGTCATGCCCGCCATCGCTGCCCGTCTCAACGATACGGACCGGCGCGCCGTGGCGGATTATCTCGCGACACTGCCACCGTCGCCGGTCACTGCCCGGAAGGATGCCCGATGAACGACAGAAACGAGGATCCGGCGACCCGTGAGCCGGCACATGACAAGGTTCGTGGTCGCAATACCCGGACCGGCATCTATGCAATCACCGGAGGACTTCTGCTTTTCCTGTTCGCCATAATGGTCCGCGACGAATTTGCCTTTCGAGGGCGGGAAAACTCCCCGCCCGCGGCCAACGTGCCGCTTTCATTCACGCCGCCGCCGATGAGCAAGATCCCCGATGGTCCGGAAGGCGCGTCGATCAGACACGGGATGGCAATCTTTGAGAATACCGGCACCGAGGCGAAACCGTTTGTCGGAAACCAGTTGGCGTGCCGCAGCTGCCATCTCGACGCCGGGCGAAAAGCCGACTCCGCCCCGATGTGGGCGGCCTGGGTCAGCTATCCGCAATATCGCGCGAAGAACAAAAAGATGAATACCATGGAGGACCGGCTCAATGGTTGCTTCAGCTATTCGATGAACGCGCAGGGAAGCCCAAGCGGAGGACCTCCGCCAAAGGGCGACCCGATCTACGCCGATCTCGAGGCCTATTTCCACTGGCTGGCAAGCAACGCGCCGACCGGCGCCAAGCTGAAGGGTGCCGGCTTCCTCAAGCTCAAGCTGCCGCAAGCGGGCTATGATCGCGATCGCGGACGCGCTGTGTATGCCCAGCACTGCGCGTCTTGCCACGGCGATGATGGCCAAGGCCGAACCGACATCAACGGGCGGCAGGTCTTTCCGCCGCTCTGGGGGCCACGCAGCTACAATTGGGGTGCCGGCATGGCGCAGCTCAACAATGCAGCAGGCTTCATCAAGGCGAACATGCCGCTCGGCGCGGGCAACACACTGACCGACCAGCAGGCCTGGGACGCGGCCGCCTGGATCGACAGCCAGGAGCGTCCGAAGGACCCGCGACAGAAAGGCACCGTCGCCGAGAATGTCGTCGCCTTTCATAGCGGTGAGAAGACCTTCTACGGCAAGACGGTAGACGGCCACCTGCTCGGCAGCGGGACCGAAGCGCCTGTCCAGGCGTCTCGCCGCTGAACATGATGGAGCGTCGGCAGCTCTTCGCCATCGACGGGCTGTTCTGCGCGGGCTGCGCGCACGGGCTTGAGCGCCGGCTATCCGGTCTCGACGGTATCATGGACGCCGGCGTCCATTTCGTGACCTCGTCGGCGCTCATCCGCTGGGACAGCGCTCGGTGCGAGGTAGCGGATATCAGTCGCAAGGTCGCCGATGCCGGCTACAGATTGGTGGAACGACATGGGCTCGAGGAAACCGCCGCGCGGTTCGACCGCGAGGTCCGCAGACTCACGATCCGCCTCGCGGTAGCAGTCGTGTTTGGGATGTGGTCGATGGGTGCGGCCCTCATCCTCTATGCCCAACCGGATATTCCTTCCGCGATTGCCTGGTGGATCGCGCTCACATCCGGCCTGTTTGCGGTGCCGGTGCTGCTCTATTCCGGTGCCGCAGTCTTCCGCATGGCGTGGCGATCGGTCCGGCTCGGCGCGCCAGGACTGGACCTCCTCATCGCGATCGGCGCGACCGGCGCGGTACTATTGTCGCTTGAAGCGCTGCTTCGTGGCGAGGCGCTTGTCTATTTCGATACGGCAACGATGCTGGTGACCTTGTTGCTGGTCGGGCGATTGATCGAGACGCGCGTGCGACGCGGCGCAATCCTGGCGTTGTCGGCACTTGAGAAAGTTGCGGCCGCTGAGCTTGTGACAACCGTGGAAGGGACGATTGTCTCGATATGCTCGCTGCAACTCAATGCTACGATCATGATCGACGCGGGTGCGACGGCGCTTGCTGACGGCGTCATCGTCACTGGCGAAAGCATGATCGACCGCGCGGTGATGACTGGCGAGTCGATAGCCGTTCCCGTCGGGCCGGGTGATCGCATTCAGGCAGGCGTCACCAATCTCCAGCGACGGCTGACGATCCAGGTAGATCGCGTCCATGGCGACCGGGACATCGACCGAATGGGCGGTCGGATCGCGATCGAGATCGCTTCGCGTGGCGAGCCGGCCCGCGAGCTCGATCGCTGGGTTGGGCGGCTTTTGGTCGCTGCCCCCCTTGCAGCGACAACCGCCGCAGTCCTTTGCCTTGCACATGCAGGCTCGCTCGCCGAGGCCGCAACGCGCGCACTTGCCGCATTGATCATCATTTGCCCGTGCGCGTTGGCCATCGCCGCACCGCTCGCACATATCCGGGCTGCCGTGGTGGGTGGTCACCAAGGGATTCGGATCGCCGACCCGGCCGCGCTTGAGGCGCTGGCGACGCTGCGTACCGTCGTCTTCGACAAGACCGGCACGCTGACGCAGGGTGTATTGCGAATTGACGCGGTGGAACCAACCGCACCGTTCAACGCGGATGACCTGCTCGCCTGCGCTGCGAACGCCGAGCATGGCATCGATCATCCGATCGCACGGGCGCTGGGCGGCGACGGATCGGGTGCCGGCGGCAAGCGAATGGAACGCGGGGCGGAGGGATCGGACGCTTCGGGCAGACGTATCCGGGTCACCTCGGCCGCCACGGCCAGGACGGACGGTCGGACATGGCTCGACGTCACCCTGGACGATTTGCCGGTCGGTTCGATCGGTCTGGCCGATACGGTCGAACCGGCGGCCGCAACCATGATCGCCGCATTGCGGAACGCGGGTGTGACCGTCTTTCTTGCCACCGGCGATAGCGCGGACGCCGCTGGTGCGGTCGCGGAGACCGTCGGCATTCCCGAGGAGGCGGTGCATGCGGGCTGCTCGCCCGCCGACAAGGCACGCCTGGTGGGAACGACATTGCGCCCGGTTGTCGTCGTAGGCGATGGCGTCAACGACGCCCCGGCGATCGCTGCCGCGGACTGCGGAATTACTGTGTCCCGAGCCCATGCCGCCGCAGCGGCGACCGCCGGCCTGTTGTTCGAGCACGGCGGGATCGAGACTGTGTTGCCGGCCTGGCACCTCGCGCTTCGGACGCGCGCGGTGATCCGACAGAATTTCATGCTTGCTCTCGGCTACAATCTGATCGCGCTGCCGCTCGCGACGCTGGGCCTATTGACACCGCTGTTTGCCGCCGTCGCCATGCTGTCGAGTTCGTGCCTCGTGACGCTCAACGCCATGCGGGTTCGCTGATAGGCTTGCCGGCGACGCCGATGATCGGCTGGTCTACCGCGTGCGAGCTATGCGCGGCAATTAGCCGACTCGTCCGGTCAGCCACCAGCGGAGCATGGCGGCAACCAAACCCAGCGCGGTCACACTCGCAAGCCAGATCGCGGCCATCCATGTGAGACGCTGCCAGAACGGTGGCTGCTTCAATGATAGCCGTCCGCAGCGACCTTGCCGCGAAACACCCAATAGGCCCAGCCGGTATAAGCGAGAATTACCGGTATGATCACGACCGCACCAACCAGCATGAACAGCTGGCTCGATGCAGGTGCCGCCGCATCCCAGATCGTCAGGCTGCGCGGCACGATATAGGGATAGATGGAGATCCCGAGCCCCACAAAACCCAACAGAAATAACGCCAGCGCCAGAAGGAACGGTGCCCGCTCGCCGCCTTTGCCCAGCGAGCGAAAGAACAGGACAGCGGTGACGAGCACCAGCACCGGAACCTGCGCGGTCACGAATACGCCCGGCACGGCGAACCATCGCCGCCAGTAATCGTAGCTGAGGAAAGGTGTGGCGGCGCTGACCGCGGCAAGCGCGATCAGCATCGCGATCGCCAGTCTGAACGCCATGCGGCGGGCATGAGTCTGACCTGAGCCTTCGGTCTTCCAGACGAGCCAGCACGCGCCGAGCAATGCATAGCCGACGAGCAGCGACGCGCCCGTCAGCAGCGAGAACGGCGAGAGCCAGTCGAGCCATCCGCCGGCATAGGCGCCGTCACGCACGCTGATACCCTGCAGGATCGCGCCGAGGGCAATGCCCTGGGCCAGCGTGGCCACGACTGAGCCTATGGTGAAGGCGGCATCCCACAGCGCGCGGTGTGGCGCATGCCGCCAGCGGAACTCGAACGCCACGCCGCGGAACACGAGCCCCAGCAACATCGCAATCATCAACGGATAGGTAGCCGGCAGGATGATCGCATAGGCATCGGGGAATGCCGCCATGAGACCGCCACCGCCGAGCACCAGCCAGGTTTCGTTGCCGTCCCAAACCGGCGCGATGCTGTTCATCGCGGCATCGCGCTCGTCGCCAACCTTGAGGGTCGGAAACAGGATGCCGATGCCGAGGTCGAAACCATCCATGACCACATAGGCAAAGACTGCGAACGCGATGATGAAAGCCCAGGCGGTCGACAGATCGAGATCGTAGCTCAAGCGTCTGGCTCCGTTTTCGGTCCATCGGCATCGACTGCGGGTGCCGGGGTAATCCCCGCAGCGCGCAACGGCATGGCGGCAGGCTCGGGCTCGCCAGCATGGGGCGCATGCGCCATCAGGCGAAGGATATACCAGGTGCCGGCACCAAATGCAGCGAAATAGACCAGCACGAAGGCGGTGAGCGACGCTGCGACGGCCGGCGCGGCCAGTGGGGAATGCGACTGGGCGGTGAGCAGATGGCCGTAAACCGTCCAGGGCTGTCGGCCGACCTCGGTGGTGACCCAGCCGGCAAGCACCGCGACAAAACCCGACGGCCCCATCAGAATCGCCGCGCGCTGTAGCCAGCGATTCTCAAAGAGACGTCCGCGCCAGCGCGCCCACAGGCTCCAAAATCCCAGTCCCAGCATTGCAAACCCCAGGCCGACCATGATGCGAAACGACCAGAACAGGATCGAGACCGGCGGCACGCGGTCAGCCGGATAGGCATCGAGGCCCGTCAGCGGCGCATTAAGATCATGTTTGAGGATCAGCGAAGAGAGTTTTGGCACCTCGACAGCATAGTCCATGCGTCGCTTCGCTGTGTCGGGGATACCGAAGAGGATCAGTGGCGCTCCATGCGGGTGGCTGTCGAAATGCCCCTCCATCGCCGCGATCTTTGCAGGCTGATGCTCGAGCGTATTGAGCCCCTGCGTGTCGCCGGCGAAGATCTGCAACGGCGCCACCAATGCCGCCATCCACATCGCCATCGAAAACATCTTGCGCGCGTGCTGGTTACCGGTGTCGCGTAGCAGATGCCAGGCACCAACCGCGCCGACCACCAGTGACGTCGTGAGGTAGGCGCCGATCACTGTATGCACGACCCGGTACGGGAAGCTGGGATTGAAGATGATCGGCCACCAGGAGCCGGCCGGCACAAACTGTCCTTTCGCGTTGATCGCGAACCCGGCTGGCGTGTGCATCCAGCTGTTGGCGCTGACGATCCACGTGGCAGAAATGAGCGTGCCGAGTGCGACCATCGCGGTTGCAAACAGGTGCAGACCGGGTCCGACCTTGCGCCTCCCAAACAGCATGACACCGAGAAAGCCAGCTTCGAGGAAGAAGGCGGTCAGCACCTCATAGGCCATGATCGGGCCGATCACCGGGCCAGCCTTGGCCGAGAACACCGACCAGTTGGTCCCGAACTGGTAGGACATGACGATACCAGAGACGACGCCCATGCCGAAGGCGACGGCAAAGATCTTCACCCAATAGCGGAAAAGATCGAGATAGAGTTGCCGCCCGGTGCGAAGCCATAACGTTTCGAGCACAAGCAGATAGCTTGCCAGCCCAATCGAGAAGGCCGGGAAAATGAAATGGAACGAAACCGTGAACGCGAATTGCGCGCGGGCGAGGATCACGGGATCGAGATGCTCCATCACAGAAAGTTCCTCTCTCAACCGGTTCAGGCGCCGACTGGAACTACCTCTCTATAAGAGATGGGTTCCTCGGTCGCCTGCCGATGTCCGTTTTGCCACCCGTGGGGTTTGCCTCAGCTCGCCTGAGACACGCGGGCGATTATCCCGATGATGGTAGCCAACATCAGCATACAGGCCGGCAGGAACAGCATCTGTATGACTGCCTGACGGCCGGTGATGACCTCGTTCAGCGTCTCGACCGTACCGTCCAGAAAGGCCGTGAAGCTGCGCCGCGGTTCGCCGGGCACCGGCGCATCCGCGACCAGGATCCCGCCGACGATCAGGCCGAAATACACGATCATCACCACTGTCACCATTGCCATGACAAGCGCGGCTTCGGTGTCACGGGCGAAGAAGGCCCAGAAGCTGACGAGCATCGCCGCATATAGGCTGACCAGCGCAATTTGCGCACCCGGATGCACGCCGCGCGAGGCAACACCGGGCGCGGTGCGCTCGATCGCGTCATAATTGTCGGCATCATGGACAAGGGTCAGCATCGGGCGCGGGATCAGGTCCACCGCCGGGACCTTATGCTCGACTTGCGGGGCGGGGATCGCCATCATCGTAACTCCATTTGCGGCGGAGCGCGGAATGCGCGGCGTCGTGTAGGGAAGATGGCCCGCTGCAACGGATCGGTCCAACCGATCGTTCTTGTGATTCCAATCCGGAAAGGAGATCGATGGATCCGGATGCCGATGATCGACAAGGGTTGCTCCGGTTTCCGCACATGGTTCCGCTCGAAAACTGGCGCAACACGGTTGCGCAGGGACGACCAGTACCGCATTTCGATCCGCGCGATGGGGGCATCGACGCGCGGCTGTTCATTCTGCTGGAAACACCGGGGCCGGGTGACGCGCCGGTCCGCTTTGTGTCGCGGGATAATGCGGGCGGCACTCAGCGGAACCTCGCGCGATTTCTGGACGGTGCGGGCATCACGCGGACGGATATGCTGTTGTGGAACTGCGTGCCGTGGATCGTTCACGCACCTGGCGCGCGCGGCCGTCCGCTGCGTCGCGCTGAAATCCGAGAGGGGCTGGCAACGCTGCCTGGCCTGCTTGCCTTGCTGCCGCGCCTGACGACCGTGGTGCTGGCAGGCCGTGTTGCGCGCGAAGCTGCGCCGGTCATCGCCGCCGGCCGACCCAATGTTGCCCTCTTCACCATGCCGCATCCCAGCCCGGCCAATGTCTGCACCAGCCCGGCCGTCCCCGCTGCGATCCGCGATACGCTGTCCGCAGCCGCCGCCCGGCTCGGCTCAATGTATAAGGAAGGGGGTTTCGCTTAAAGGCAGCAAGCGACGGGATATGCCGCCGAGCAGCCATTCGACCATCGCCTCCGGGAGCGCAAAAGCGACATTCAGCGCCACGACGACGGTGTGCCCGGGGGCGCTGAATTTGGTCACCGGGACGAGCTCGCATCGAAAGCTATACAAGCAGATCGAAATGATCGCCGATCCCATTTGGACCTATGTGGCGATCGGAGGCTAGGTCCGCTTCCATGCGAACCTTCACCCAGACTCTCGCCGCCTGCGCGATGATGCTCACCGGCGCGTGCAGCAATGCCGACGTCCAGCCGATCTTCTCGAACGGAGCGGATGTCCCGGCCGCCGGCCCGCGCGACTCCGCGACCGTCGTCAGCGTCTTTTCAGATTACCGGTGCGGGCATTGCCGCGCTTTCCATGCAGTGCTGGAGGACTTTCGCCGCGACAATCCTGACGTCCGGATCGTCTACAGGGACTGGCCAGTGCTGGGCGCGCAGTCCGAGCAAGCGGCGCGGTGGGCGATCGCAAGCGCGATGCAGGGCAGGCACGCAGCTTTTCATGATGCGCTGATGACCACACCAACGGCGATGAGCGCGAACGACATGTCGCAGGCCGCGAAGCGGGCCGGGCTTGATACGGACCGCCTGCATCGTGATCTCGACACGCGCCGCGGCGCGATCTCGGCAACGTTGCGCGATACTGACGCCCTCGCGCGCTCTTATGGCGCCCGACGCTCGACAAAGCAGTGGCTGTAGCAGTCAATCAATCGTCAAATGAGATTGGAATAAACTAATCAAGTCGTTTGATAGATTGATCGGCGAGGCGTATCGCTCGCTTCAGGAGATCAATCATGACGCTTGAGCAATTGAGAATATTCGTTGGCGTGGCAGAGCGCGAGCATGTGACGCGCGCGGCCGAAGCGCTGAATGTCACACAGTCTGCGGCATCGGGTGCGATCGCCGCCCTGGAGGGGCGCCATGGCGTGCCACTGTTTCACCGCGTCGGGCGCGGTATCCAGCTGACCGAGGCTGGTGCTGCGTTTCTCGATGAAGCGCGCGCTGTGCTGGGCCGTGCCGCACATGCGGAAATGATGCTTGCCGAATATGGTGGGCTGGAGCGCGGGACGCTCAAGCTCGTCGCCAGCCAGACGATCGCCAGCTACTGGCTGCCGTCCAAACTCGCCGCCTTTCACGAGCGCCACCCGCAGATCGCGGTCGAGCTGGCTATCGACAATACCGAGGGTGTCTCCGCGCAGGTGCTGAGCGGCGCGGCCGAACTTGGGTTCGTGGAGGGCGTGGTGGACGAGCCAGCGCTGGCGCACTGGGTGGTCGGCCGTGACACGATGGTGTTGGTTGGTAGCGAGGATACGGAACTGGTCGACGAGGATTGGCTGCGCGAGGCCCGCTGGATCGTCCGCGAGCAAGGATCGGGCACCCGATCGACCTTTGAGGAGACACTGCGGACGCGCGGTTTCGACCCGGCACGGATGAAGATCGCGATGACGCTGCCGTCGAACGAAGCCGTCCGCACGGCGGTCGAAGCGGGCGCTGGTGTCGCCGCGCTGTCGCGATTGGTCGTAGCGCGCGCTCTGAACGTCGGCGATCTGGTCGAGCTGCCGCTCGGCTTGCCTGACCGGCCTTTCCACGCGTTACGTCACAAAGAGCGCTACCGCACCCGTGCGGCCGATGCGCTGACGGACCTTATCAAGGAGCAGGCACAGTGAATGACGATATGCCCTCCGTCCTGAATGGCCTGCGCCCGCTCTCCCGGCTTGATCATCCGCGCGAGATGATCCGCCAGTTCACCCCCAACTGGTTCGCCGCGACCATGGGCACCGGCATCCTCGCGCTCGCGCTCCCGCAGGTGCCCGGCATCGGCCCGACGCTCAAGCCGGTCGGCGAGGTGCTTTGGTTCTTCAATATCGCGCTCTTCGCGCTCTTCACCGGCCTCTATTCGGCACGCTGGATCATGTTCGGCCATGAGGCGCGGCGGATCTTCGGCCACAACACGGTGTCGATGTTCATCGGCACGATCCCGATGGGCCTCGCCACGATCATCAACGGCTGCCTCGCCTTTGGGATCGCCCGGTTCGGCGACGGCATCGTCAGTGTAGCGCATGTCCTGTGGTGGATCGATGTCGCGATGGCCGTGACCTGCGGCGTCGTCATTCCCTATTTCATGTTCACTCGCCACGAGCACAGCCTCGACGGCATGACCGCCGTCTGGCTTCTGCCGGTGGTCGCGGCCGAGGTCGCGGCGGCAAGCGGCGGCCTGCTCGCACCGCATCTCGCCGATCCGCATGCGCAGTTCGTGACGCTGCTCACTTCCTATGTGCTCTGGGCCTATTCGGTGCCGGTCGCCTTCAGTATCCTCGCGCTGCTCATCCTGCGCATGGCGCTCCACAAGCTGCCGCATGAAGGCATGGCCGCGTCGAGCTGGCTCGCGCTCGGCCCGATCGGCACCGGCGCGCTGGGCATGCTGGTGCTGGGAGGCGACGCGCCCGCCATCCTTTCCGCACACGGCCTCGCGTCGATCGCCGGCGTGGCAC
>NZ_VTOU01000007.1 GCF_008274695.1 Sphingomonas montanisoli
GGTGGTGCGAACGCCGGCACCAACTCGTGGTTGACGGTGTGCACGAGGGTGGTGACGCTGCCCTACGCCGCCGACGTGATCCTTCAGGCGTCGATGCAGCAAAGCTACAGCTCAAGCGTCAAAACCTGGACGGCGCGGTTCAAAGCCAACGGAAACGTGGTCGAAGCGCGTGGTGGTGCGGGTGCCTACACCGACGTCCCGTCAATCAACGGCATGACCAGTCTGCCAGCGGGAACGTACACGATCGACCTCGAATGGTTCGGTCTCGACAACACGATTTCGCTGACAGCTGCCAATCTTATCGTCGATCCGGCAATGAAATGAGGGCCGCATGAAGTACGTCCACTATATCCTCTACCATCTCGAATCCGGCGCTCTCCTCCAGTGCGGCGGGCCGGTCCTCGAAAGCGAGGTCGCGCGCCAGGCGCCGCCCGATCGGCCGTGGGGCGCGGTTGCGGTCGATGAGGATGCGCTGATCGTCGAGGAGGACGAAGCCGGCGTGCCGCGCGCCTCGATCAACATGGTCGCGGTGCGTCGTTCCTCTATCGATCGCATCAACGCGGGGGCGGTGGCCGAGTTGGCCCGCCACCTGACACCCGGCATGGCTGGCACCTACGCAGCCAAGCTGGCCGAGGCCGAGGCGCTTTCGGCCGATCCGGACGCGGCGGCACCGATGCTGCGAGCCGAAGCCGACGCCAGCGGGCAGTCGCTCGCGGACGTGGCGGCGGCGGTGATCCAGCGGGCGCAGGAATGCCAGCAGATCCGCGCTGCAATCGAGGCCGCCCGCCAACAGGCGAAGGCGGCGGCGCTCGCCGGCAACATTCCGGCGATGGTGGCGGCCGAGCAAGTCGATTGGGCGGCAGTCAGCGCCGCCGCTTTGGAAGGAGAAGAGGCATGAACGCGATGACGGATGAAGAATATCAGCAGCTGCAGTCGCAGGTGGCGGCGGAAGCCCAGCGTCGCGCGATGGATACGGCGGCGGCCAATGCGGAGCGGATCGCACCGTTGATGGCGATCACCGCGTCGGAGGCATTCGGCACGCTCAAGGCTGCGGTCGAGGCGCTGCCGGCCGAGCTGGCCGCCGACGCGGTGATCGGGCCGTGCATCAACGCGATCAAGGTGGGCATGGCCGGCGTGTTGAAGTTCGCGCCCGGCCCGGCGCCTGACGGCGGTAACTGACGCGAAACCAAGGACATAGCCTCGGCGAAACCTAGAGGGATCGCCGCCTTCCATGAACTTCGCCATGACCGCACAATGGCTGGTGCCGCTTGGGTCCCTCATTACTGCAATGCTGGGGGGCGGGCTTATCAAGGTCGTCCTCGACCACCTGCGCAGCAAACGCGCCCAGACTGACAGCGTAGCCCTGACGCTCGTTGAGACTCTGAAAGAGCGCGTCACGACCCTCGAAGCCGAGATGAAGCGCGAGCGTGATGCGTGCGAGGCGCGGATCAGCCGCGTGGAGCAGCATAGCTGGCTTGTCCGCGAGCAGGCCGAAGCCCTCGACCAGATGCGCCGCCACCAGATGCGCAACAGCCGCCAGGTGATCGTCACCCTGCTCGATCTACTGGAGTTGGCGCCAACCCGCATCTCCGAAATTGTCGAGCGGACTCGGGGGCAGCTCAAGGACATCGACAACTCGGAAAACGCTGAACGTGAAGCCTTCATGGCGGCTCGGGCGGAAACGCTCAAGGCACTTGCCAAGCCCACGGACGAGGATTTGGCCGATGTTCGACCGTAAGGCGCTCTTTGACAAGATCCGAGAGGTAAAGGGCCACCCCCTGACGCAAGCCGACGTCGATGCGGTCAACGCTGTGCTGGATGGCTTGCAGCCGGGCACCGACCCGCGATGGTTGATCGAAGCCCGCAAGGATTTGGGCTTGAAGGAAATCCCCGGCGCCCAGCACGCGCCCCGGATCATCAACATGCTCAAGCTGCTGCGCTACCCATTTAGCGACGACGAGACACCGTGGTGCGGAACGGCAATGGCCGCTTGGATGACGCAGGCCGGGATCGCTCCACCTCCACAGGCGTATAGGGCGGCGAACTGGCGCGATTGGGGAATGCCCTGCACGCCTCAAGTCGGCGCGGTGGGCGTGAAGTCTCGCGTTGGCGGCAACCACGTCACGATGATCGTTGGCATCACCGCCGATCGCAAATTCTACAAGGGGCTGGGCGCGAACCAGTCGAACGGGGTCAACATCGCCGACTTCCCGGTCGACGTGATCGACAGTTTTCGGTGGCCTTCGACCGTCGCGGTGGCTGGGTTGTCGCTGCCGGTGATGCCGCGCGGGACTTTGGTAGGGAGTGAGGCATGACCGACTTCGCCGCCCGCGTTCGCCGCGTCCGAATGAAGGACGGCGCCGACGTGCATGTGCTTCATACGCCGCGCGTTCATAAGAACGAGAATGGTGATCCTGAAAACTTGCTCGGCAAGATTGTGCAACACGCCAAGCAAGTCGTCGACTTCGACACAGAGGGGTCAAGGCTCGATGGCTTTTTGATCATCGGATTTTTCGATGATGGATCGTCCAGCCTCAGCTTTCGGACCCCAGACCGACTGCCATCCGCTCTCATCCCGGCATATGTGACCGAGTTGGTCCGCCGGGATACGGTCGTCAACCGTGAAGCCGAACGCGTGTTCGACGCCAAGTTCGAATGGGTCGAGCGATGACCCCCACCCGCGTCCCCCACCTCCGCATCGTGGTCGCGGCCACCATCATGGCGATCCTTGGCTATGCCGGGTTTAGCCTGTGGGTCGTGCTGTGGTCGCAGGACGCGGCGATGAAGGGCGACGTGATCGGGACGTGGAAGTCGTTCGCGGTACTGGCGTTCGGCTTCTGGCTGGGTTCGTCGAGTGCCGGGAAGGCCAAGGACGAGACGCCTACGGGCACACCGGCCGACCCCGTCAGCGTCGTTCCGCAGGAGCCCGCGCAATGATCCCCCTCGCACTCGCATGGCTCAAGCCCAAGCTGCTCGCGGCACTCCCCTACCTGTTCTTCGCGCTGGTCGTCGGCGGCGTGTGCCTGTGGATCAACGGGCTGCGCGAGACGGTGGAGGAGCAGGCGGCGGCGATCGGGAAACTGCAAACCGACCTGGCGGCCGAGCAACTGGCGCGGCGGAAGGATGTGGCTGGGCTGACGGCGCTGTCATCGGGCCTCGCACAAGCCGCGACGGACACGGCCAAGGATCAAGCCATCCTCGAAAGGACAATCGACCATGCGAACCCGGCACCCGCTTCCGCTGGCCTTGCTTCTCTGCTCGACTGCCTGCGGACCAAAGATCGCGGTGGAGAGTGCGCCCCCGCCGCCAGCACTGGTCGCTGATCTACCGGCCGATCCTGCCGTGCCCGAGGTGGTGAACGAGGCGACGGCGGGGCAGTATATCGTGGATCTGCGAGGGGCGCTGCGCAATGTCAGGGCGCGATATGAGGCGTTGAGGGCTTGGGCAACGGGCCAGTAGGGCAACTATTCGGAAATTCCGAATAGTTCGATTTCCACGAGCGATCGCAACGGCTTACGGGTTAAATACGGGCAAATCCCGTAATTATAAACTACCCCATTTCGCCCACCCATGCTACACCCTCCCGGTGATCGCGGCGGCGTCTTACGCTGGGCAGTTGTATGGCCCATCTCGCACTAGCCTCAGGCTGAAGAAGAGATAGCCCGCGATCACGCCCCGGCTGTTGGGGCTCTCCCTATACCCTCCCACCGGCGGCGGGGGTCTCAAATCGCGACGTAGGCACCTTCACCGCCCTCCTGCATCGCTTGCCATATTTCGTCGCAGTAGACGCCCCAGCGATCAACATTGTCCCACATGCGCTTGAGCATGGGCGTTGAGAGCGCGCGAAACTGCTCCAAGATGTCTCCGTCAAAGTCGATCATCGGCTCAAGATACACGACATTGCTCACGCCCCCGCTCCCCGGTTCAGGGCGGAGGGGGTGGCAACCTTTGCTCTAGGGTTCGCTATGAACCTCTGAACCCCGGAATGGGCGGACAAAGCCGGAACATCGCGGAAGCGTGGGCGGGCAGAACCTAGCGTTTCCGGGCATTGCGGCGTGCGAGCGCCGTGTTTGTAAACCGAAGGTCGGGGGTTCGATCCCCTCAGCCGGCACCAGATTTCAAGCGTCTTCGTCCTCGTCGCCGTCCATTTCGGCGTCGACCATGTCCATGAATTCGCGCGCGCTCTCGCGCTCATCCTCATCCTCGAACGCGTCTTCGAGGTCGGGGGCGACGCCGAGCATGTACATGAGCGACCACAAGGCAAAACGGCGACCCTCATCGCGTTCCAGCCCGAACTGCAGCCGCAGCCGGTCGGTCCCGGCGACGAGCGCCTCGGGCGGGAGGTCGGCAATGTCCTGGGTGCCGAAGAATTGGACGAGGAGCTGATCGAAATCCATTGGATACTCTTAATCCAAACGGCTTTTTCGCACCACAAATGTCTGCGATATGGCCGGCATATCAGCGATCGCCATATCCTCGCGGACTTCGAGCACCTCGCATCCGGATGCAGCAAACCTGCGGAAAAGGACGTGCTGCGGGATCGCGTGGATTTCCATGAGAGGCTGTTCGGTAGCCATGTAGATCGCTGGATCGAATCGATAGCCTTCGATGAAGGTCGGGATTTGGAATATCGCCACGCCGCTTGGGCGCAAACGGTCCAACAAGGATGCGAGGATGGACAGTGCCACCGGCGGCGGATTGTGTTGAAGGACGATAAAGGAGACGATAAGATGGGCTTCAGGCAGTGTGCTGATATCCTCGATCTTCAATATCTGGCGAAACTCAGCGTTCGAAGCGGAAGTCTGCTCTGCCCGCTGGCAGGCGAGGCGCAGGTGCTCGGGCGAAATATCGACACCTATAACTGCGTCGTAACGCTCGGCTAGATTAAGCGTGATTCGCCCAACTCCGCAACCATAGTCGATCACCGTCGCCAACTGAGAAGGATCGATGCCAACGCGACGTAGCGTGCAATCAATCATGTGGCACAGCGTCGATCCCGACTGATAAAAGTTGTCGAGGTTCGCCTCAATGTTCTCTGGTGTGAACTCGTTCCCGGTTATCACGGACCAATGTGCCGCCTCTTTGCCCAGGGTGGTCCATGACTGCTGAATGCGCGTGAGCATAGTAGCTAGCAATTCTTGGGAACAGTCGGTTTCGATGGGATTGTCGCGTTCGTAAATCGCACGGCCCAGAGCGGCTCCTTTACCCTTGAGTTCATCGCTAGACAGCATTCCCTCGCGGAGACCTCGATAATCAGTCTCTCCACGCAGGATTCGAGCTACATGATGATCGAGGCCGCCCGGATCTGCCTGTCGGCCTAATATCCAGAAGTATGCCGATTCAACGGCCTGAGCGACTTCATCCTTATGCATCTGTTCGTTCATCCGGCCTGATCCTGAATTTCTTCTTATTGCTATCAAAATGCGAACCTTGCACCTACCCCGAACACGATCGCACGCGCGTCGGTGGTACCGTTGGTCAGGATCGAGGTCGCGACGGGGGTTCCTTCGAACGCGATCGCCTGCCGATCGACGCTTTCCTTGTCGAACAGTATATATTCGGCGGCGGCGTCGAGCGTGATCGTCTCGTTCAGCTTCGTGCTGGCGCCGGCAGCGATCGCGGTGCGGTTGCCGTCGGGGACGTTGGGATCGCGGCGGCCGTCCTGCGTGGGGGTCTGGTCGCGATAGGCGCCGCCTCGCACCGTGATTTCGGGGTTGATCTGATAGTCGAAGCCCGCCGCGACCGTCCATGTGTCGCGATAATCCTCGGGCACGAAAGCGCCGGGGGGCACGGCCAGGCGGATACGATCGAACTTCGCCCAGCCAAAACGGCTGATTTGCGCGTTGAGGGTCAGCGCGTCGGTGGCCTTCACCCGCACGGCGCCGATGATCTGCCACGGCGTCATGAAGGTCGCGGTGGTGTCGAACTTGGTGTTCGAGTTGGCGAGCGGGCCGAGCAGCCCCGAAATGGTGATATCGCCGCCGAACTTATGCTTGATCGCCGACTTGTAGCTGAGGCCCAGGCTCACCCGTTCGCCCACATATTGCGCGCCGGCGCTGAAGCCGAGGTCGAGCGCGTTGCCCTTCAACGCCTGCGATCCGTCGGGCAGGGTCGCGAGCACATTGGGCAGCCGCTTCTGCAGCGTCGCATCGGCATATTCGATGTTGAGGCCCGCGCCGACGCGGAACTGTTCGGTCAGCTTGATGCCGATCGAGGGTTGGACGTCGATCGTGATCAGCTTGGTCTTGTCGGCGATGTAACGGGTCCAGCTGTCTGCCTCATAGTCCGTCGTCAGGCTGAACGGAGACGACAGAGCGATACCCACCGTGATGCGATCATTCAGCGGCACCGCGATCGAGGCGGAAGGAAGGATGCCTTTCTTGGCCGGATTGCCCGGCGTCAGATCGCCACCCACCGGCGCGGCGGGCTGACCGGGGCGCTGGATCCGCGTCCCGGCGTCGCGGACATTGGCGTCGGGAAGGATCAGCGCCGCGCCGATCGCCGCGTGGGTGCGGGGGCTGCCGGCGATCGATGCGGGGTTCCACCACAGCATGTCCGATCCCTGATCGGTCGCCTCGCCCGAAAAGGCGTGGCCCGCGGCGCGGATCGACTGTTCGGCCAGATAGAAGCTGGTGGCCTTGGCCGGCACGGCGGCAATAATCGCCAGGGCAACGAGGGTCGCCCGGCCACACGACAATATACGCATCGCCACGATCCCCGTTTTCGGTCCCTCAATAGGGCGCACCCGCGAAACGACATAAGTCAAATCAGGACTCTCCGCCAGTCGGCACTGGACAAACACGGCGCTTCACTATCAAATCCGCGCCGCAACTGAGATCACAGGGAGATCTCGCCATGCGGGTACGTTTTTGGGGCACGCGCGGATCGCTCGCCAAGCCCGGACCGTCGACGTTACGCTATGGCGGCAACACGTCGTGCGTCGAGGTGGTCTCTCCGGCCGGCACGCGGCTCGTCATCGATTGCGGGACGGGCGGGCACGAGTTGGGCAATGCGATCATGGCCGAAGGCAAGCCTTCGCGCGGCCATATGCTGATCAGCCACACCCACTGGGATCATATTCAGGGCATACCCTTTTTCACGCCTTTCTTCGTGCCGGGACACGAGTGGGATCTCTATGCGCCGCAGGGCTTCCAGGAGTCGCTGAAGGACGCGCTCGCCGGGCAGATGGAATATACCTATTTCCCGATCACGCTCGACGCCTTCGGGGGCAAGCTGCGCTACCACAATCTAGGGGAGGGCAGCTTCACGATCGACGACGTGACGATCCATACGCGCTACCTTAATCATCCCGCGCTTACGGTGGCTTTCCGGCTCGAAGCAGGCGGCGCGGTCGTCGTCTATGCGTGCGATCACGAACCCCATTCGCGCGACATGGCCGATGGAGAGGGCGATCTGTGCGGCGAGGATCTGGCGCATGCCGAGTTCATGCGCGGGGCCGACCTGATCATCCACGACGCGCAATATATCGCGCCCGAATTTGCGGCCAAGCGCGGCTGGGGCCATTCGACGGTGGAATATGCGTTGCGCGTCGGCCGCGCGGCGGGGGCGCGCAAGCTGGCGCTCACCCATCACGATCCCTCGCGTCACGATGGCGCGGTCGACGATGTGATGGCGCAGCTTTCGACACGCACCCTGCCCGACGATCCCGAGCTGTTCGCCGCGGCCGAAGGCATGGTGATCGACGTCGCCCCCGCGCGCACGCCGACCTTGCTCCGACTGGGGCAGGAGGCGCCCAGCGCGATCCGCGAAGGCGCCATTGCGACGGTGCCTTCGATGCTGCTGATCGCCGCAGATCCTTCGATCGCGGAACGGATCGGAAAGGCGGTCGCCGATGAGCCCGTCCACCTGAGCTATGCGCCGATCGCGGAGGAGAGCGTGAAGCTGGCCCGTCGCCGCGTGCCGTCGCTCCTGCTTGCCGAGGCGGCGACGCCCGGCATTGACGATCTGGTCGCCAAGATCGTGCGCGACGCGGGGCATGATGTGCCGCTGGTCCTTGTCGGTGGCGAAGGCCCACCGAGCGGCGTGGCAGTCGATCGGCTGGAGGAACCCTGGTCGGTCGAATATGCGCGCACCCGCATCCGCACCTGGTTGCTGCGCGGCGAGGCGCATTGGGAACGCCCGCCGATCCCCGTGGACGAGGCCGATCGCATGGCGGCGCTGCGCGCGCTCGACATTCTCGATACCCCGCAGGAAGAACGCTTCGACCGCCACACCCGGCTCGCCGCCGCCCTGTTCCGCGTGCCCGTGTCGCTGATCAGCATCATCGACAGCGACCGGCAGTGGTTCAAGTCGTGCTTCGGTGCCGACATGAGCGAGACCCCGCGCGAGCTGAGCTTCTGCGCGCATGCGGTGGCGGCGCGATCAATGCTGGTGGTGCCCGACACGCTCAAGGATGCCCGATTCCGCGATCATCCGATGGTGCAAGGTGGGCCGCGCCTGCGCTTCTACGCCGGTGCGCCGATCTATGCGCCGGGTGGGCAGCCGATCGGAACGCTGTGCATCATCGATACGCGGCCGCGCGTGATGACCGAAGAGGAACAGAGTTTGTTGCGTGACCTGGCGGGCATGATCGAAAGCGAGATGGACATGACCCGCACGGTCGATATCGCCTCCGCGCGATGACCGCGCTCGAATCCATATCGCTGAAGCCCGACGCCCCGCCCGCAAAGGGCAGCGGCAGTTCGCGCGCGCTGTTCCGCCGGCTGTTCTGGCTTTACCAGGGCGGCTGTGCGGCGGCGATCGTGATCGTGATGTTCCTCGCCTTCCTGGGTGAGGAGTTCACGCTCTATCAGTGGATCGTGCTGTCGCTGATGACCCCGTTGGTCGTCGCCGGCTACAACATTCCCGACGTTGTCCTGATCACCCGCCACCACCGGCCGATCGGCCGTGCGCTCGACATGCTCGACCGTGGGGAGCGTCCGCCGACGGACGTGCTGGCGGAGGCGGTGGTCGGGGCGCTCAACCTGCCCTTCTACTCGTTCATGCGGGTGACGTTCGTGCACGGCCCGCTGGTGACGATCCTGACCGCGATCGTCCTGCCCGGTGCGAACCTGCTGTTCGGGACCGAATATCAGCTCTGGCAAATCCTGGCCTTCTGCGCGACGACGATGTTCTTCGCGTCGCCCACCCACGCGATCTTCGAATATTTCGGGGTGAGCCGGGTGATGGTGCCGATCATCGTCCGGCTGTCGAGCGCGATGGGCGGGGTGCTGCCGCCCGAATATCAGGCGCGGCTGGTGTCGATCCGGCTCAAGAGCAAATTGCTCTATCTGGCGATCTTCGTGACCGCGCTGCCGCTGATCTTCTTCGGCCTTTCGATGGTGTTCAAGGTGGAGCGCATGCTGCGCCTGTCGGGGGTGCAGCCGACCGTCGGGCAGATGGCGCCCTTCTATATCTGGATCGCGGGCGTATTGCTGGTGTGCGTGCTGGGGTCGGTGATCATGGCGCTGCTGACCGCGCAGGAAGTGTCGCGATCGGCGAGCCTGCTGGTCAGCGGCATGCGCGACGTCGAACTGGGCAATCTGGAGGATGTGCGGATCGAGGTCGTCTCCACCGACGAATATGCCGACATCTTCCGCGGCTTCGAATTGATGCTGGAGGCGTTGCGCGAGGAGCAGTTGATCCTTGCGATCAGCAACGATCTGGCGGGGGAGTTGCAGTTGGACCTGCTGATCGCGCGGATCATGCGGGCAACCACCGAATTGCTCAACGCCGAACGATCGACCCTGTTCGTCTATGATCCCAAGACCGACGAGCTCGTTTCGTTGTTCGCGGAGGGCGACCTGATTCACGAAATCCGGATCCCGTCCGACACCGGCATTGCGGGGGCGGTGTTCCGATCGGGCGTGTCGGAGAACATCGCCAATCCCTATGCCGACCCGCGCTTCAACGCCTCGGTCGATCGCGAGACGGGTTTCCACACCGAAACCATCCTCTGCCACCCGATCTTCAACAAGCAGGGCGGCTGCGTCGGTGTGACGCAGGTGCTCAACAAGCATGGCGGCGGCGGCTTCACCGCGAAGGACGAGGCGCGGCTCCGCGCCTTCTCGGCCCAGATCGCGGTGTGCCTGGAAAATGCCCGGCTGTTCGACGACGTGCTGAGCATGAAGAATTACAACGAGAGCATCCTCAAATCGACGTCGAACGGGGTCATCACCTTCGATGACGAGGATCGCATCGTCACCACCAACGAGGCCGCCCGCCGCCTGCTGGGCGTCAGCGACACGCTGACCGGCGTGCCGGCGCGCGAGGCGTTCAGCGGCGTCAATGCGTGGATCGCCGAACAGCTCGAACGATCCGATCGCGCGAAGGAATCGAACCTCGCGGTCGACGCCGAAATCGCCCGCGCGGGCGACAGCGCGGCCTCGGTCAACCTGACCGCCGCGCCGCTGATCGACGCCAACGAAGCCGTCATCGGATCGATGCTGGTGCTGGAGGACATCACCGCCGAAAAGCGCGTACGTTCGACGATGGCGCGCTACATGTCGAAGGAGGTCGCCGATCAGCTGCTGGAGGCGGGCGAGAGCGAGCTGACCGGCAAGGACCAGACCGTATCGATCCTCTTTTCCGACGTGCGCGGTTTTACGACGATCGCCGAGACGATCGGCGCGCGCGGCACCGTCGCGATGCTCAACGAATATTTCACCGAGATGGTCGACGTCATCTTCGAACATGGCGGCATCCTCGACAAATATATCGGCGATGCGATCATGGCTTTGTTCGGGGCGCCGTTCGCGGGGCCGGATGACGCCGACAATGCGGTGCGCACTGCGAACCAGATGCTGGTCGAGCTGGCCGCGCTCAACGCCCGCCGCGCGGCCGACGGGGCGAAGGCGATCGATATCGGGTTGGGGATCAGTACGGGCGACGTGATCGTCGGCAATATCGGCTCGATCAAGCGCATGGAATATACGGTGATCGGCGACAACGTGAACCTCGCCTCGCGGCTTGAGGGCGCGAACAAATATTATGGGTCGAAGATCCTGTTCTCCGAATTCACCAAGCGTGGGCTCACCGCCGATCATCTGACCCGCGAGATCGATCTGATCCGGGTGAAGGGCAAGGACTTCCCCGTCGCGGTACACGAGGCGCTCGGCTATCGCGCGGGCGAACTCGATCGCGGGCTGGGGCTGATGTTGGAACGCTATGCTGCGGGACTTGCGGCATATCGCGCGCGCGCTTGGGGCGACGCGCAAGAGAACTTCCGTCTCGCGCTGCAAGCAATGCCCGGAGACGGTCCCTCCGCCATGTATCTCGACCGCGCGAGGACGTTCGCCGAGACCCCGCCGACGGCGGATTGGGATGGCGTCTGGACGCTGACGAGCAAATGAGTTCGGCAACGTCCGACCGCCGTTCGGCTGCGGTGTTTGCCGCGCGTATCATTCTCGCGTTGATTGTCGGCGGCACCTTCGCGTTGTTGGCGTGGCGGTTCGTCCATCGTCCTCTGTGGATCGACGAGACGATGGCGATGATCAACTATCCGGTCACCGGGTTCGTTGGCCTGTTCGCGCCGCTGCCCTATTATTCGCAGGCCGCTCCTCCGCTTTTCAATCTGATCGGCTCGGCGATCGTGGCGATGCCGCCAGCTATCGCGCGGTCGATGCTGGCGTTGCTGGTCATCGGCGGGCTGGCGGCGGTCGCGTGGTTGGCTTTCCGTCGGTGGTGGGCGCCGTTGCTGGTCATCGGCTATCCGATCGCGATCCCTTCGCTGCTGATTTATGCGACTGAGTTCAAATATTATGGCGTCGAGACATTGGGTGCGGGCATCGTCGCCGCCTGGTTCATGGCGCGCCGATCGCGCGAACCCCTGCGTTTTCGGGATATTGCGATACTGATCGCGGCGATGCTGTGCGGCATCTCGACGATGGTGCTGGCGGCATTGGCGCTCGCCATTGCAGCTCTCCTGTCGTGGCATCGGCGGGGGCGGATCGGCGCGGGTGAACTGGCGCTGGGATTGCTTTTCGGCTTCGCGATGATCGCTTATTATGCGGCGATCCGTTTCGGCACCTCGATCCAGATCAACAACTATCCCGACAGTTATGGCGGCGGCGGGCTGGCGAGCGCGCGGCGCTTTGTACAGGCGGTGGATGGAATTCTGACATCGCGCGGCGCGCCGATGATATTGGTCGCGGGTGCGATTGGGCTGGGCGGGGGCGGGCCTAGCCGCCGCGTGCTACTGCTGTCGGCGTGCGCGGTGACGGTGTTCCTAATCCTCGCGATGGCCGGTCTCTATCCCGCATCCTCGCCACGGCATCTCGCTTGGCTCAACGGCATCGCGCTGTTCGTGGTGCTGAACGCTGTCTCGACGCTAGTGGCGCAGAAAAGCCTGTGGCCCACATCACTCCGCTTTGCGGCGATTGGCGTTCTGTCGTTGCTCGTGCTGTCCACGCTGCCCCCTGCGCTACGGCAGCTGCGTAATCCGCATGCGGGCATGCGCGAAGCGAATGACGAACTGGTCGCTTGGCTTTCCGCCCAGCCCGCCAGCGCCATCGGCATGTGGCAGGGAACTCAGTCGGTCGTTCAATATTATCGCCCGTTCGCCCCGGCGATCGGCAAGCATCACTACTTCGGTAAGGTCGATCAAAGATCGGTAGCAGTGCCCAAGGCGCTGCTCGGAAAGCAGTTTCTCAGCCAGCCTTATGACCGGATCGTCGCGCGGATCGAAGCGGGACGGCGTGAGAAAGGCGGTAATGCTAACCGTGTCGTCTATCGGTTGCTTGGCGACTATCGAGGTGCGGCCCGATCTTTGCTGTCGGAAGCGCCGCGGGCGCAGCCCTTCCTGATCGTGGCGTCGCACGCCGATCTGAAGGATCAGGAAATCCGTAACCGTTTGCGCCGCGACGGCTTGCTGAAGGCTCTGGCCGAAGCGCACTGCACCTATCAGCCCGTGCTCACCGTACGCGCGGGCTTCGTTCTGCGCGTTGCCTGCCCGGCCGAAGCCGGGCAGGCAACGGCACAGCATCAGCCCTTGCAGAGTTCCTCGGTATAATCCCAGCCGGCGTCGGGGCCGAAGGTGATGCCGAGATCCTTGACGATGTCATCGATCTGCCAGTCATAATAGCTGTCATAATCGACCATGAAGAGCAGGGTCTTGAGGTTCTGCCCGGCCTCGATGCCCCAGCGGGTCGCTTCGAGGATGATGTTCATCGCCTGCGGATAGTGCAGGCCGACGCGGGTGAGCAGCGCCACGCTGACGAACTTGTTCGCCATCGTCAGGAAGCTCGCGAACTCGGGCGTGAAGTGCTTATAGGTCGACGCGATGTTCATATAGGCGAGCGCGTGTTCGCCGCCGTGGTTCGGGCCGAAACCGGTCAGCAGGTGCTGCAGATCGTGCGTATGGCCGATCCGCTTCATCAGATAGTCGAGGTCGCTCTTCGGCTCGTAATTGTGGACGAAGTCGGCCTTGTAACCCTTGCCCAGAAACTCGCGCAGCGCGGCGCCCAGCGTGCCGGGGGCGCAGTCCTTCACCCGATCGAGGCTGAGCGTGACCGGCTTGCGCGCGTCGAGCCACGCGGCGAATTCGGGGTTCTTCTCGCGCTCTTCGGCGATCAGGCGCGTGCCTTCCTGCAGATCGGCAACGTCGGCCAACGCGCGCGACATGTTCGGAATGTCGTAGGTCGTCGGCAGATCGTGGCCCATCCGGCGCAGGCTCATCGTCGTGAAGGCGTGCACATAGAGCGGGCTGTTGAGATATTTGGAGGTCGACATCGGCACGCTGCCGGCGACGGGCTCCATGCCCATCCGCATGTAGGCGGCCTGGTCGGCGGTCATTCCGCCTTCGTAATTGCCGGTCTCTTTCTTCTCGATGGTGGTCATCTCGTTCATGGATCTCTCTCCCAGGAAATCTAGATCGACAGAATCGATGCTGGTGGCAGTGCTTCCCCGCGCTCGAAGGCAACCTGCGTGAGCACCCGTTCCAGCAGGGGACGATAATCGGAATAGCGTTCGTCGTCGGTCAACGCGGAGCCGATCGCGCGCAGATGCGGGAATTGGTCGTCTGGCGCTTCGAGCAAAGCGCGGGTGACCTTGACGCGGCGGGTCTCGCCCTGCCGTTCCCAGGCACGCGCCATCGCGGCGGAAACGGCGGCACCCACCGCAATCCGTCCGCTTTCGCGGCATAGTTCGAACGCCTTTTCGGGCGTAAAGCCGCGTGTGACGAGCAGGGCGACCTGCGTCTCCAGCGCGATGAGCCCTTCTTCAGGCCCGACCGCGCCCGACACGACAAGGCGCAGCAGTTCGGGCTCGCGGGCCAGCAGTTCATAATCATGCGCGGCATTGGCGCGGATGATGTCGGCCCAATGCTGGCCATCATCCCGGATCGCCGGACGTTCCGACAGCGCAACGGCAACGAGGCTGTAAAGCTCATCCTTATTCTCGACATAGGTGTAGATCGTGCCGAGCCCGACGCCGAGCCGCATCGCCACCGCGCTGATGCTCAGATGCTCGAGACCCAGTTCCTTACCGGCCTCAACCACTTGTCGCAGCGTCAACGACCGCGGACGTCCTACCGAGCGCCGCGCCTGGCCGCGTGAATCTGAATCCCTGTCTCGCATGAGTCGTGAAATACGGATCTAATTTCCGAAACGCAATTGGAAATACGTTTCCGGGTGGACGGCACGCGCAGCGAGCGCGATTGACCGATGTCTTGACGCCCCGGCTTCTGGCGCCAGCGATAGGAGAGAGACGATGGATCTGAAGCTGGACGGCAAGCGAGCGCTCGTCACGGGATCGAGTGGTGGGATCGGCGCGGGCGTGGCCGAAATCCTTGCGCGCGAGGGCGCATCGGTCGTCGTTCATGGCCGCGATACCGGCCGGGCCGAAGCCACCGCGCAGCGGATTCGGGCAGCCGGCGGGCAGGTGGCGATTGCGTGCGGCGATCTGTCGACCGATGCGGGGGGCAATGCCGTTGCCGATGCCGCGCTCGCGGCGTTCGGGGGCATCGATATCCTCGTCAACAATGCCGGCGGGCGATCGAGCGACAATGGCGTGGCGGACTGGCTGCAGGCCGAAGGGAATGACTGGGCCGATACCTATCAGATGAACACGGTCGCCGCCGTACGCCTGATCCGCCGCCTTGCGCCGGCCATGAAGGAGCGCGGCTGGGGACGGATCATCCAGATCGCGAGCGCGGCGGGCACATCGCCCAGCGCCAACTCGCCCCAATATGCGGCGTCGAAGGCGGCGATGATCAACATGACGGTGAGTCTTTCCAAGGCGCTGTCGCGCACCGGCGTCACCGTCAACACGATCAGCCCCGGTATGATCCAGACGCCCGCGGTCGATGCCTGGCTGGACGGAATCGCCGATGCGCGCGGCTGGCCGGGGGATAGGGCGAAGAGCATGACGTGGGTGCTCGACACTGTCGTCCACCAGACGGTCGATCGGATCGGAATCCCCGCGGATATCGGCAATGTCATCGCGCTGGTGGCGAGCCCGCTGGGCGACTTCATCAACGGCGCGAATTTCCGTGTCGACGGGGGCAATTCGCCGGCGGTGAACTGACGGGTTGCGCAGGGGGCATCCAAGACTCTAATTTCGCGCGGCAGGGGAGCCGTGCATGACCACGCCAGACGTCGACGATCACGCTCCTTTGCTTTCGATCATCATCCCCACGTTCAACGAAGCGGCCAACATCGCTCCGCTGGTCGATGCGGTGGGCGCGGCGCTGGGTGCGATCGCGTGGGAAATGATCGTCGTCGACGACGACAGCCCCGATCACACGTTCGACGTCGTCGCGGCGGTGGGGCGCACGCATCCCAACGTCCGGTGCATCCGCCGCGTCGGCCGGCGCGGGCTCGCGTCGGCGGTGATCGAAGGCGCGCTGGCGGCCAATGGCGATGTCGTCGCGGTGATGGATGCCGATTTCCAGCATGACGAGACGCGTCTGCCGGTGATGTACCGCACGCTGATCGATCAGGATGCCGATCTGGTCGTCGCGACCCGCTATGGCCGTGGCGGCGGGGTGGGCGACTGGGATCCGACACGGGTCGCGATCAGCGATCTGGCGACGCGGATGGGGCGGATGCTGATCGGCGATGCGACCACCGATCCGATGAGCGGCTTCTTCATGGTCCGCCGCGCGGTGCTTGCCGCGTCGGTCTATGATCTGTCGCTGCAGGGCTACAAGATCCTGCTCGACATCATCAGTTCCTCACCGCGCCGCCTCCGCATCGCCGAAGTGCCCTATATCTTCCGCGGGCGTCGCGAGGGCGAGAGCAAGATCGGCCCGATGGTGTTCGCCGAATTCCTGTTCCTGCTGATCGAGAAATTGTCGCGGGGGCTCATCCCACCGCGTTTCGTATTGTTCTGCATCGTCGGCGGGCTGGGTCTTGGCATCCACCTCGTCATCCTCAACGGGCTCGGCCTGCTCGGATTCGGTTTCCTGCCGTCGCAAATATCGGCGATCGCCGGCGCGATGCTGTTCAACTATGTCCTCAACAACGAGTTCACCTATCGCGACAAGCGCCTCACCGGCGTCAACGCGGTGGTCGGTGCGTTCGCCTTCGCAATTGTCTGTTCGATCGGCGCGCTCGCCAATGTCGGCGTGGCCGAGCTGGCGATCCGGCAGACCGACAATTGGTCGATCGCGGGGATCGCAGGCGCGGTCATGGGCGCGGTGTTCAACTTCGGCGCGGCGACCAGCCTGATCTGGGGGCGCCGCGCGAAACGCCGCCGCAAGGCCGCCGCATGAGGGACAGCGCCGCCGCGATCCGCAACGGCCGCATCGCTCTGATCGTCATTTTGCTCGTCGCGGCGGGGCTGCGCTTCGGCTCGATCGATTATGCGCTGAGCTTCGACGAGATCGCATCGATGGTGTTCGCGCGTCAGCCGCTTTCCAGCCTGTGGAGCGGCTGGATGGTGCGGGAGACCAATCCCCCGCTCTTCTACACGCTGCTGCATGGCTGGATCCACATCTTCGGATCCAGCGATATCGCGGTGAAGGCGCTGCCCGCCGTCATCGGCCTCGCGACGATCATTGTCGGCTATGGCGCGGGCCGCAGGCTCGGCGGTGTCTGGGCGGGGCTGAGCGTCGCGACGCTGATGGCGGTATCGCCCGAACATATCCTGATGAGCCAGTTGGCGCGCGCCTACATTCTCGCGGCGCTGGGCGTGCTGATCGCGGTGCATGGCCTGATCGATCTGGTGCGCACGCGCGATATGCCCGTCTGGCCCGCACTCGCCCGCTACGCGATCGGCGCGCTGATCGCGCTCTACAGCCACACGATGCTGGTGCTGTTCGTGATGCTCGCCAATATCGCGGTCCTCGGTGTCATCGCGATACGGTGGGACCGGAAGCGCGGACTGCCGGGGCCGTGGATCGTCACCAACGCGATCGTCGTGCTGCTCTGGTCGTGGTGGGGTTGGATCACCTGGCAGCAGCTTGGCGGCGGTGGATCGAACATCACCTGGATGACCGCGCCGCCTTTATCCGATGTTTATTGGGATATCCGCGAGACGTGGGTGCCAGTCGATTATGGCATTGCCGGGCGCGTGGCGGTGCTCGTGATTCTTGCCAGCCTTGGTTACGCGCTCTGGCAGGGGCGACGACGCGGGCGGATAGTGCTGCTCCTCGCTGGTGCGCTCGCGGTGCCCGCCATCCTCTATGCGATCAGCCTGAAGGTGCCGGTCTATAGCCCGCGCGCGATCTTCTGGCCGGGCATGTTATTGACGCTGGGGCTGGGCATCGCGATCGCCGGCCTGCCGAACCCGCGCTGGCGCCTGTCCGCGTTGGTGGTGCTCATCACGGCGTCGATCGTCCAGCATCTGGCGTGGCTGCCCGACCGCGAGGCCGAGCGGTTCGACGATCTCGCTGTCGCCCTTCGTGCGCACCCCGAACGGCCGGTGCTGGTGCATGACGAAAGCGTCGCGCTTGCGATCGATTATTATTGCGGGGCGTCCTGCCCGCTCACCATCGTCGCGGTCGATCCGACGGCGCAGCGCGACTGGTTCCGTGGACTGTCCGGCGTGCGCAACATCCTCCCTGCGCAGGCGACGGCCTTCGTCGCCGACCGTCCGTTCGCGACAGTCAGGCGCGACAACAAGGATGTCGAGCCGCTGTTCGCGCGCGATCCGCGCTGGATCGCGACGCGCAGCAGGTTCGGGATCGGCCTTTACCTCGCCGAATGGGCCCGGCGTTAGTCTAGCAGCGCTTCGATCGCCTCGGCCATCGCGACGTCGCGCGCCGAAAGCCCGCCCGCATCATGCGTGGTCAGCAGGATTTCGACGCGGTTCCACACGTTCGACCATTCGGGGTGGTGATCGGCCTTTTCCGCCAGCAGCGCCACGCGCGTCATGAAGGCGAAGGCTTCGGAGAAATCCTTGAACGTGAAGGTGCGCTTGATCGCGTCGCGCCCCTCTTCATAGTCCCAGTCCGAAAAGGCATCGAGCGCATCGGCGCGTTCGGCATCGCTCAGGGCTTCGATCGCCATATCAGGTCTCCGGCTGGCATGTTCGTTTCGCGCACTCTATGTCGCGGACGATGAGCGAAGGTCAAACATTTGCGCCCGATGCCGACCGGCTGGAAGCGATTGCCCGTGCGACCATCGCGAAACTGCCCGCCGAATTCGCAGCGCATATCGGCGATGTTGTGCTGCGGATCGAGGATTTCGCCGATGACGAGACCCTCGCCGAAATGGGGATCGAGAATCCCTTCGAACTGACCGGCCTCTACACCGGCCGCCCGATCGGGGAGAAGTCGATCGACCTGTCGGGCACGCTGCCGGACATGATCCACCTTTATCGCCGCGCGATCCTCGACGAATGGGTCGAAACCGGGGTGAGCATCGAGGCGCTCGTCGCGCATGTCGTGATCCACGAAATCGGCCACCATTTCGGCCTGAGCGATGCCGACATGCACGCGCTGGAGGAACTCGCGGTTGATTGAGGCGCGGCTGGCCTTCGACAAGGTGTCCTGCCTGCGCGGCGACCGCCTCCTGTTCGAGGGGCTGAGCTTTGTGCTGAGTGCGGGGCAGGCGGCCCTGCTCACCGGCCCCAACGGCGTCGGCAAGTCGAGCCTGCTACGCATCGCCGCTGGCCTGCTCCCGCCCGCGGTTGGCACGGTCGAGCGCAGCGGCCGGATCGCGCTGGCAGCCGAGACGGCGGCGCTCGACGCGCGTCTGCCGCTGGGCGATGCGCTCGGTTTCTGGGCGAAGCTCGACGGGGCGGGGGAGAGCGATGTCGCCCGCGCGCTCGATGCGATGGGGATCGCCAATCTCGCGCCTGTGCCCGTCCGCATGCTCTCGACCGGGCAGCGCAAGCGCGCGGTGTTGGCGCGGGTGATCGCGGGCAACGCGCCGGTGTGGCTGCTCGACGAACCCGGAAACGGCCTCGACACCGCCTCGCTCGATCGGCTCGCACAGGCGATGGCCGATCATCGCAAGGCAGGCGGCATCATCCTTGCCGCGACCCACCAGCCGCTGGGCCTCGACGATGCGATGCCGATAGCCCTGAAACCCCACAATGAGTCGCCTGTCGCATGAGCGCCTGGACCGCGATCGTCCTGCGCGATCTGCGCGCGCATTATTCGGGCGGCGGCGCAGTGCTGCCGGTCGTCTTCTTTCTGCTGGTCGCGACGCTCTTTCCCTTCGCGGTCGGGCCGGACGGCGTGCTGCTCGCCAAGATCGGCGGCGGGGCCTTGTGGATGGCGGCCTTGCTCGCCGCGCTATTGCCCGTCGATCGCCTGCTCGCGCCCGATGCCGAGAGCGGGGTGCTTGATCAATATTGCGTGCGCGGGTTGTCGGATGAGGGCGTGGCGGCCGCCAAGATCGTCGCGCACTGGCTCGGCTTCGGCCCGCCGCTGATGATCGCAGCACTCCCCGCCGCCGCGCTGCTGCGTATCGACGGCGCGACCCTTATCAAGCTCGAGGCCGGCCTCGCGATCGGCACGCCCGCGCTGGCGGCGCTTGGCCTGCTGACGAGTGCGCTGACCCTCGGCCTGCGCGGGGCAGGGGCGCTCGCGGGGCTGCTGATGCTCCCGCTAGCGGTGCCGCTGCTTATCTTCGGGGCGGGCAGTTTCGGTGGTGACGGAATGGGCGCGATCAAGCTCCTCGCCGCCACCTGTCTCCTGCTACTCGCGGTCGCACCCTTCGGTGCAGGCGCGGCACTGCGCGCGGCACGGGAGTAGAACGACAAGAAGGAGAGGGCGATGCAGGGCAAGTCGGCGCTGGTGACCGGCGGAGGGGGCGGCTTCGGCAAGGCGATCGCCGAACTGCTGCTGGCGGATGGCGCGGCGGTCACTTTGGCCGACAATGACGTCGCCAAGCTCGACGCAGCCCGCGACCTGCTCTCGTCCAAGGTTGCGGGCGCGAAGATCGCCACGATCGCGGGCGATGCGACGTCGGAGGCCGATGTGCAGGCTGCGATCGACGCCGCGATCGCGCATGGCGGCGGGCTCGACATCGTGGTCGGCACGGTCGGCGGCGGATCGGGCTTCGGCGCGATCCTCGACATGCCCTATGACACGTTCCTGTCCGACTATGCGCTCAACGTCGGCAGCGCCTTCCTGCTGGTAAAGCAGGCCACGCCGTTGATGCGGGCGGGCAGCAGTTTCGTGTTCATCTCCTCGGCCGCCGCCGTGACGCCGCTTCCGAACCTCGTCAGCTATTGCACGGTTAAGGCGGGGCTCGACCATTTCACGCGCAGCGCGGCGATCGAATTGTCGCCCCGTGGTATCCGCTTCAACGCGGTGCGCCCCGGCACGACCGAGACTGACGGCATGGCCCACGCCTTCGCGCGCGACGGCTTTGCGGCATCGTCCGCGTCGAAGATCCCGCTCGCCCGCACCGGCAAGCCGTTCGATATCGCCAAGGCGGTCCATTACCTCGCGAGCGACGACGCGAGCTGGATCACCGGCCAGTGCTGGACGGTCGATGGCGGCGCGGGCCTGCGTACGGGCGGATAAGGAGGAAGAGATGTCCGAAGAATTGCTCGCCCGGATCGACCGGCTCGAATCGATCGACGCGATCCGCCAGCTCGCCGCCAAATACAGCCTCGCGCTCGACATGCGCGACGCGAATGCCTGGGTCGGCCTGTTCCCCGAGGACGTGAAGGTCGGCGCCGGACAGGTCGGCCGCGCGGCGATGCGCGCCTGGTTCGACGACACGATGCGGCTCCAGTTTACCGGCACATCACACCATATCGGCGGGCATATCATCGAGTTTGACGATCCCGATCATGCCAAGGGCGTCGTCTATTCGAAGAACGAGCATGAGACCGGCGACGAGTGGGTCATCATGCAGATGATGTATGTCGACAAATATGATCGGATCGACGGCCGCTGGTATTTTCGCCGCCGCCTGCCGCTCTACTGGTACGCCACCGATCTCAACAAGCCGCCGATCGGCGACAACAAGATGCGCTGGCCCGATCAGGACGCCTATGCCGGCGGCTATCACGATTATTTCCCGAGCTGGAAAGAGTTCTGGGCGCGCGCGGGCGACGATGGATCACCGGTCGCCGAACCCGCGCCGTTGGAGGGCTTCCTCGACACGATGTCGCGCGGGGCGACAGCGCCGAAGATCCGGGTGCGCTAGCTTTTGAGTCCGAGGATCGCGAGCACGGCGGCGATCACCTTGCCGCGCTGTGCCTGCGCGCGTTCGACCGGATCCTGTTCGGGCTCGCCATAGCCAAAGGGCTTGTCTCCGCCGATAAAGCTGCCGACCACCACCATCAGCGCGAATTTGAACGAGGTGGCGATGTCGGTGTCGGCGGGAATCAGGCCGTCGTCGATCGCGCGGCGCATGATCGCTTCATAGACGCCGTAAACCTCGCGCCGCACGCGGGGCAGGTCGCGTCGGCTTTCGCCGTGCAGGTTGTAATCGAGCGCCAGCGTGATCAGCGCGGGCGTACGCGCGTAGAAGTCGAAGCACTGCTCGAAGAAGGTCCGCGCCGCCTCGCGTGGGGGCAGGCGCGCAAAGTTGGTCTCCAAGATGTCGGCGAAGCCCTCCGCGATCGCAAACTGCATCACGGCTTCGTAGAGCGCCGCCTTGCTCTCGAAATAATAATAGACGAGCTGCTTGGTCACGTCGGCGCCGCGCGCGATCGATTCGATATGCGCGCCGACGAAGCCGTTCGCGCAGAACTCGGCCAGCGCCGCTTCCAGGATGCGCTGGATGACGTCGGGTCCGTGCCGCCGCCTCGACATCCGCTCTCCGTCGGCCATCCCAATGTCTCCCCGCATGGGAATAGGCCCGCCGCCATGGTGCTCCAAGCGCACCCTCGCGCTTTCCGAAGGGGCGGCGGTTTCGGACGGTGCGTCCATAAAAGCCTTTGCCGCATCGGCCGAATGGGCGGACTCTTCTGCCCGATAACGGCTGGAGAGACACGATGATCACCAAGGAGCAGAACGAGCGGCTGACCCGGGTCGAAGGCGATGCCCCGATGGGCAGGCTGATGCGGCGCTACTGGATCCCGGCGTTTCTGTCGTCGCAGATCGAGCCCGATGGTGATCCGCTGCGCGTCCGCTTGCTCGGCAAGGATTATGTCGCGTTCCGCGCCACCGACGGCCGGATCGGCATGTTCGACGAACGCTGCCCGCATCGCGGCGTCTCGCTCGTTCTCGCCCGCAACGCGGATTGTGCGCTCCAATGCATCTTCCACGGCTGGAAGATCGACGTCACGGGCAAGGTGATCGACGTGCCCACCCAGGCGCAGAATCCCGAAGCCTTCGCCGCGACCGTGAAGGTAAACAGATATCCGCTGCATGAGGGGGGCGGCATCGTCTGGGCCTGGCTGGGCGAGGGCGAAGCGCCGGCGTTCCCCGAACTGGCCTTCACCGTGCTGCCCGACAGCCAGGTGTGGATGACGATCACCAAAGCGCATTGCAACTGGCTGCAGGGTGTCGAAGCGACGATCGACAGCGCGCATATCGGCACGCTCCACGAAAGCTATATGAAGATCGAGCGCGCCAAGGGCTCACAGGCGAACGGCTACAGCCTGGCGGCGCTCGCCCCGCGTTATTACGTCCGCGACAAGCCTCACGGCCTCGCGGCCGAGGCGCATCGGCATCTGCAGGACGGCAGCGTCTATGTGCGCACAACCCAATATCTGATGCCTTATGTCAGCTTCCTGCCGGGCGGCGAGAATGCGGCGGGCATCCTGTTCATCGTCACGCCGATCGACGATCATCACCACAATCTGATCTGGGGCATGTGTTCGCCCGGCACCGATATCCCCATGGACGGCGACGTGCCGGTGGCGCTGCGCGACATGCTGGGCACCTTGCCGTTCGACAAGCATGATTTCGGCCGCTTCACCGGCGATCGCGACCACAATTTCGGGCAGGATCGCCAAGCGATGCGCGAGGGCCATTTCAGCGGCTTCACACGCAATCTGATCCAGGAGGATATGGTGACGCAGGCCAGCATGGGCACGATCGTCGACCGCACTCTCGATCATCTCTCATCCGCCGATCTCGCCATCGTGCGCACCCACAAGCTGCTGCTCGACGCACTGGCGGCGATGGAGGAGGGCAAAGGCACGCCGGGCGCTGGAGAGGGCATGGATTTCCGCGACGTTATCCCCGAACATTATGTCATCGCGCCGGGCAACGACCGCGATGTGGCGGTGGACTTCTACCGCTCGGCCGGCTGATCGCCCCGAAATGCGTAGGCCGAAACCGGCATATGTGCTAAGCGGCGCCATCGTCGGTAATCTGCTGTAAGCACCGACGGCTGAGAGACATCGCGCTCCCGCTTACAAAGTGGGAGTCGTGCATGTCGCGAGCCATCAACATCGACGCGCCTCAGGATGATGTGCAGCAGGCCTGCGTCAAGCATGGCGCGGGCATCAGCTCGATCGAGACCTTGCCCGGCGGTTGCACCCGGCTCGTGCTGCAATCGGCGGATGCGGCCGTGGCGATCCGCAAGCTCTACGGCAACAAGGTCGTCACGACCACGCAGGTCCGCACCCCCCTCCAGCTCGCGTCGCGCGGCGTTCCGATGACGCAGGACATCGTCGGTCGATCGAGCGGTTTTGCGGTGCAGGATGATCGCGAGAAGCGGCCCTTCGCGACCCCGGGCCGGTCGACCGGTCTCGGCAGCACGGTGCGCACCCCTTTGCGCTGATCGCGAACTATAGGGGCACTACCGCGCCATCTTCCTTGGTGAAGGTGGCGGGCCTGCGATCGAGCAGGTCGAGCACCGCTTCGGACGGACGGCAGAGCTTCGTGCCTCTGGGCGTCACCACGATCGGGCGGTTCACCAGGATCGGGTGCTGCAGCATCGCCGTCAGGATCGCTTCGTCGGAGGCAGCAGCGTCGAGCAGGCCCAGTTCGGCCGCAGGCGTCCCCTTGTCGCGCAGAAGGCTGCGCGGCGTGGTATGCAGCGCGTTGAGCAGTGCTTCGAGCAACGGACGCGTCCAGCCGATCGCCCGATAGTCGATCACGCGCGGATGATAGCCCGCCGCCTCGATCATCGCGAGCGCGTTGCGCGAGGTGCCGCAATCCGGATTGTGGTAGATGGTGATGGGGAAGGGTTCGGTCATGCGGCGGCTTCCTCGCGCAGCAACCAGGCGAAGAACAGGATCGCGGCGATCGTGCCGCTGATCTGCCCGGCAACGAACATCGGCACCGAATGCGGCGCGATCCCGGCGAAACTGTCGGACAGGCTGCGCGCGATCGTCACCGCCGGGTTGGCGAAGCTGGTCGATGCGGTGAACCAATAGGCCGCGACAATGTAGAGCCCGACGGCGATCGGCGTGGCATCGGGGCGATGGCGTTCGACCGCGAAGATCGTGCCGATCAACCCGAAGGTGGCGACGCATTCGGCGAAGCCCTGCGCCATTCCATCGCGCGCCTTGGCTGCGATTTGCAGGATCGGCTCGGCAAACATCATGTGCGCGATCCACACACCGACAATCGCTCCCGCCAATTGCGCACCGATATAGGCCGCGGCAGCGGTCGCATCGGTCTCGCGCCGCCACAGTCGCGCCAGCGTCACCGCCGGATTGAAGTGCGCGCCTGAAACCGGCCCGAACATCCAGATCAGGACGATCAGCCCGGCACCGGTGGCGATCGTGTTGCCGAGCAGCGCGATCGCGTCGTTCCCGTCGGCCAGCCGCTCGCCCATGATCCCCGATCCCACGACGATCGCGAGCAACATCGCGGTGCCGACGAACTCGGCGCCGATCCGGCGGGGCAGCGTCATGCGCAGCAGCCGACCTCTTCGGCGATCCCCACGAAAGGCGCGCAGATTTCTGGCCGCCCGCCGCAACAGTCGGCGATCAGGAAACCGAGCAGGTCGCGCATACGATCATAGTCTGCCGAATAGATGATCGACCGCCCGTCGCGCCGCGACTGCACCAGCCCGGCACGGTCCAGGATCGTCAGATGGTTCGACAGGGTGTTGGGCAGTACGTCGATCCGTCGAGCGATCTCCCCGGCCGGCATCCCGTCCGATCCCGCTCGCACGAGCAGGCGATAGACCGCGAGGCGGCTGGCATGTGCGAGCGCCGAAAGACTATCCACCGCATCCGGCAATTGCATGTCGAATCCCATTCTCCGAATCTATATTTCGATTATTCCGGAAATATCGATTCGACAAGGGGCGTCAGGTGAGGACCGGCTCCATTGCAGGCTCCGCCTTCGCCATCGCGCGTCGATAGGCGGGGCGGGTGCCTATGTCGGAAAGGTAGCGGCGCACGTTGGGGAAGGCGTCGATCGACGTGCCCCGCATCGCGCGACTGGTGGTAAGGCCATAGACCATCATGATGTCGGCGGTGGTCAGGACGCGGCCGCCGAAGAAAGGGGCTTCGCCCAACCGCGCCTCGATCATGTCCCATGCACGGGCCGTCCGATCGGCGATGAAGGCGGCGCCGGGGCTGGCCGATATGTCGGTGCCGGCCAACTGGATCACGCTGCCGCCCATCAGGGTCGCCATGAAGGTGCCATTACACCAGTGGAACCAGAACAGATGATCGGCGAAGTCGGGATGGTTCGGCCCCGGCGTCAGCCGCCCGTCGCCGTAGCGCCCGCAGATATAGTCGCAGATTGCGCCGCTTTCACCGAGCATCAGCGCGCCGTCGCTTATGACCGGCGCGATCCCCATCGGGTGCAGCGCCTTGTACTCGGGTGGGGCATAGCCCTTGCCGCCGATCCGCTCGTAGCGTTTGAACTCGTAGTCGAGTTCGAGTTCCTCGCACAGCCACACGATCCGTTCCGACTGCGAAAGTCCCAGATGATGGACCGTCAGCATGTGCCTCTCCCTTTTGTCGACTCGCGCCGCTTGTCGCGCGACCCTACCCAATCTTTCGCGCACGCCCTAAAGACAGCCGCATGACCCACGCAGCTTTCCCCGCGCTTCGTCTGCGCCGCCCCCGCCGCCACGCCTGGAGCCGCGCGCTCTATGCCGAAACGGTGCTGACCCCGGCCGACCTGATCTGGCCGTTGTTCATTTCGAACAATGACGATGTCGAACCGATCGCGTCGCTGCCGGGCGTATCGCGCTGGCCGGTCGCCAAGATCGCGGAGCGGGCGGCCGAGGCTAAGGCGGCGGGTATTCCGTGCCTCGCGCTCTTCCCCAACACGCCGCGCGACAAGCGCACCGAGGATGCGGCCGAGGCGTTCAATCCCGACAATCTGATGTGCCGCGCGATCCGCGCGATCAAGGACAAGGTGCCCGATATCGGCCTGCTCACCGATGTCGCGCTCGATCCTTATACCTCGCACGGCCATGACGGGATCATTGACGAAAGCGGGCACGTCCTGAACGACGTTACCAGCGAATTGCTGGTCGCCCAGGCGCTGGTGCAGGCCGAGGCGGGGAGCGACATCGTTGCCCCGTCCGACATGATGGACGGCCGCGTCGGCGCGATCCGTGCGGCGCTGGAGGGCGCGGGCAAGGTCGACGTGCAGATCATGGCCTATGCCGCCAAATATGCGTCGGCCTTCTACGGCCCGTTCCGCGACGCGGTCGATACGCGCGGGCTGCTGAAGGGCGACAAGAAGGGCTATCAGATGAGCCCCTCCAACGCCGAAGAGGCGCTGCGCGAAGTCGCGCTCGATCTCGCCGAGGGCGCCGACAGCGTGATGGTGAAGCCCGGCCTGCCCTACCTCGACATCGTCCGGCTCGTGAAGGAGCGGTTCGAGGTGCCCGTCTTCGCGTACCAGGTGTCCGGCGAGTACGCGATGATCGAGCATGCGATCGCTGCCGGCGCTGCCGATCGCGATGCGATGGTCATGGAAACGCTGATGTCGTTCAAGCGCGCGGGCGCTTCGGGCGTCCTCACCTATCACGCGCTCCACGCCGCGCGCCTTATGGGCGCGTGATCGAGACGGCGCATGATCTCCACTGAACGCCTGTTGCTGCGCCGCTGGACCGACGCCGATCGCGCGCCGTTCCACGCGATGTGCCAGGACGCGCGCGTCATGGAATATCTCGGCGATCCCCAGCCGCGCGATGCGGTCGATGCGATGATCGATCGGCAGAATGGCTTCATCGACACGCTAGGCCATGGTTTCTGGGCGATCGAGCGGCGCGAGGATGGTGCGTTCCTCGGCTTTTGTGGGGTGAAGCCCGGCGCGATCGATACGCCGCTGGAGGGCCGTGCCGAGATCGGCTGGCGTCTCGCCGCTGATCATTGGGGGCATGGCTATGCGCGCGAAGCGGCGCAGGCGAGCCTCGACTGGGCCTTCGTGCATCTTCCCGGCAATACGGTGTGGGCGATGACGGTGGTGGCCAACAGCCGCAGTTGGGGGTTGATGGAGCGGCTGGGCATGGTCCGCCGTGCCGAGTTCGATTTCGATCATCCGCTGCCCGGCCTCGCCGAACGGCTCAAGGCCCATATCGTCTATTCGAAGGACCGCCCGTCATGACTGTCGCCCCCCACACGATCCTCGCGCTGGGCGATCAGGTGCCCAGGATCGATCCCACCGCCTTCGTCGCGCCGGGCGCGCATGTGATCGGTGATGTCGAGATCGGCGCCGATTCAAGTCTCTGGTATAACGTCGTCGTGCGTGGCGACGATCAGCCGATCCGCATCGGGCGCGGCACGAATATTCAGGACGGCACCGTCGTCCACGTGACCAGCGGCACCCACCCGACCACGATCGGCAACGACGTGCTGATCGGCCATCTCGCAATGATCCACGGCTGCGACATCCACGATCGCGCCTTTGTCGGCCTTGGATCGATCGTGATGGATGGCTGCGTGATCGAATCGGACGCAATGCTCGCCGCCGGGGCGATGCTGACGCCCGGCAAGCGCATACCCTCGGGCGAATTGTGGGCCGGTCGCCCCGCCAAATTCCTGCGCAAGCTCAGCGACGAGGAGATCGTCCGCAATCCACGCGGATCCGCTTCCTATGTCGACAAAGCACGACTCCATGCCGCGGCGATCGCGGCGGAGGCGAACGACTAGGGCTGAAGCGACGCCAGGGTTGCCTGTTCGGCGCCGTCGATCGCCTGGACCTCTGCGATCGCGGCCTCGACCCCGGCCAGACGGGCGGGATCGCCCGTGGCGACCGCCTCCTGATGCAACCGATCGAGATCGGCCAGCGCGGAGCCGACACCACCGCGCGCCGATTCGACCCCGCTATAGGCCTGCTGCGCCGCGACCCAGGCGTCGCCGCCTTGCGCCGCGTTGCGGCCCTTTTCGATCGTCGGCCGCGCCTTGGCGACCTCCGCATTGAACGCGGCATCGGCCGCCTTCGCAGCCGTCACGATCGCACTCACATCGGTTGACCCGGCGGGCGGCATCGGCGGGGCCGGTTCTGCGGGCGCTGGTTCGGCGCTTTTCTCGACCTTGCGCGGCGCGAGCGAGGGATAAGCGCTCATGTCGGAGGCGCATCCCGCCAGCATCAGCACGGCGAAGATCGGGGCGGATTGGCGAAGCAAGATCATGCGCCTGTCTTAGTCGCGCAGATTTTCTCCGCAACGGGCTTGCGTTGTTCGATCTCCGCCCCTAGAGACGCCCCCCACGGCGGATCGGTCTGACACCAGATGGAACCCTCGTCGAAAAATGCGCGCCCGTAGCTCAGCTGGATAGAGCATCAGACTACGAATCTGAGGGTCGGACGTTCGAATCGTTCCGGGCGCGCCATTTTCCTCCACATTACTGGAACAGCGTGTAACACCCCTTGCGAGGTGGCGGGTTCGCTGCGTCCTCTTTGCCCATGATCCGCAGAGATCGTGATGGAGAGGATTTGACCATGACCAGATTTGACGGGCGCGTCGTGCTTGTTACCGGCGCGGGCTCGGGCATCGGCCAGGCGATCGTGGCGCGCGTGCTGGCCGAAGATGCGCAGGTGATCGCGGTCGATATCAGCGCCGAAGGACTGGAGGCGACGCGCCAGCGCGCGGCCGAAGCGGGGTATGCCGGCCGGCTTCGAACCTTCACCGTCGATGTTTCGGAGGAGGCGCCGATCGCCGCCCTGATCGCGGATGCCGGTCTTGGCGATACGTCGCTCGACGTTCTGGTGAACGCCGCCGGCATATTACGGTCGAGCCACACGCACGCGACTTCGCTGGACCTGTGGAATCATATCCTCAAGACGAACCTGACCAGCACCTTCCTGATGACGCGCGACTGCCTGCCCGCCTTGCTGCGTTCGGGCCGCGGGGTCGTCGTCAATTTCAGCTCGACCTCGGCCAGCTTCGCGCATCCCTATATGGCCGCTTATGCCGCGACGAAGGGTGGTATCCAGTCCTTCACGCATGCCATCGCCGCCGAATATGCCAAACAGGGCCTGCGCGCCGTCGCGGTTGCCCCCGGCAGCATCGAATCGGGCATGACCCGCAATCCCGGCATCCCCGAGGATGCGGACATGACGATGTTCATGAAGCTGCTCCCCGCGATTGGCGCTGGCTTTGCCGGGCCGGAGGTGATCGCCGGGGTCGTGGCGATGCTGGCGTCGGACGACGGCGCCTTCGTTACCGGCACCGAGATCCGCATCGACGGCGGCACGCATATGTGATGCGCGCCGCCGGCGCTGTCCCCTAGCTAAGCTGCGGCAGCACCTTGTCGGTGACGATGCGCAGATATTTCCAGCCGAGTTCGGGCGGCAGGCCGCCGATCAGCGGGTGAAGCGACAGCGGCATGCCACCCTTCACCCAGCCGACCGCCTCGTCGACTGACATGATGCGGTGGCTGCGCTTTTCGGCGCGCAGTTCGGCGACGCTGCTCACGAAGGACAGGCTGCTGACGTCGTCATTGCCCTCGTTCCACTTCGCGTAGCTCAGCACGTCGTGCATCAGAAAGTCGCCCAGTTCCTCCCAGGCCTTGTCGACATCCTCGGCGACGAAGGTGGTGGTGGGCATGTCGCGCGGGGGCAGGAAACAGGCGCCGGGGGTATGTCCGTTGGCGCGGCAGGTTTCGGCGTAAAGTTCGCCCAGCGCGGCGTCCTCCTTCTGCGCCATGAAGTCGAGGCCGTGCTTGCCCGCGCGGCGCGCGGCGGGGGGACTGCCGCCGCCCCAGCCCATGCGCGGGCCGCCGGGAGTGAAGGGGGGCGGAGTGACGTGGATGCGGCGTCCTTCATGTTCGAACGGCTCGCCGGTCTTGGCCTTGAGCAGCAGCGAGAGCTTTTCGTCGGCGATCTTGCCGCGGCTTTTGAAATCCTCGCCCATCATCTCATATTCGGCCGGCAGATAACCGAGGCCGCCGACATAGGAGACGCGACCACCGCTGATGATGTCGATGACGCTCATCTCCTCGGCCAGCCGCACGGGATCGTAGAAGGGCAACTGAATGATCGCGATCGACAGCGGCACCTTCTTGGTGCGCGCAGCGATCGCGGAGGCGAGGATCAGCGGGGCGGGGAGATAGCCGTCCTCCGCACCATGATGCTCGCACAGTAAGGCAGCGAGCAGGCCCTTGTCCTCCGCCCACTCGGTCATCTCGATCGCGGCCGTATAGAGGTCGCGCGCAGGCGCGCCGAAGCTTGGCGCGCGCATGTCGAAGCGGAAGGTGAACATCGAATCTCCCCGGAGCTTTTTAATTTTCGCCCGGGAATGAGCCTCGTTCGCCCTTCCGCGTCAACCTGTAACGGACGTCAGCTGCGCCCAACCGTCTCGCGGAATTTGGTGACAATGCCGCTCAGCAGATCTTCCGCCGCGGCCTCGTCGTTCGGCACATCCATGTGCAGGACGAAGTCGGTGACGCCGACTTCCATCAGTGCCTTGATCTGATCGGCGGCGCGGCGCGGATCGATGCTGCCGTCGTCGCCCTTCGCCTCGCGCGGCATATAGCCGACGATCTGTAGCCCATCCGGATTGCCGCCCGCCGCGGCGACGCCGTCCTTCAGGCGCGGGACCGAATCGAGCAGGTTGGCGGCGTCCGCACCCCAGGGGATCCAGCCCGATCCATAGTGCGCGACGCGGCGGATTGTCGAGGATCGCAGGGTGCCCGCGATCCAGAAGGGCACGCCGCCTGGCTGGAGCGGCTTGGGCATCTGGTGGATCGCGTCGAAGCCGAGTTCGGGCGCCGAATAGCTGGCGCGCTGATTGCGCCACAACGTCTGGCATACCTCCAGGCTGTGATCGAGCAGGCGGCCGCGTGTGTCGAAGGTGAGGCCCGCTGCCTCATATTCCTCGCGCTGCCAGCCGACGCCGACGCCCAGATCGAGCCGCCCGCCCGACAGCACGTCGAGCGTCGCGGCCGCCTTGGCCAGCGTCACCGGACGGCGCAGCGCGGCGAGCAATATCTGGGTGCGCAGACGGATGCGCTTCGTCATCCCCGCGACCACCGACAGGGTGGTCAGCGGCTCGAGCCAGTGTCCGTCCGGCCCGGTGGGCTGCTTGCCGCCCTTGGCGCCGCCGACTTCGGGCTTGGCATATTCGTCCAGATTTTCGCCGAACACGACGTGATCGGACACCATCAAACTGTCGATCCCGGCGCGATCGGCGGCGCGGGCGCGGGCGAACATATGCTCCCAGCCGCCCGGATCCTCGGCCGAATAGCTGTTGAGGCCCAGCGTGAGTTGCGGAACCGCGCGTTCGATCATCAATGCTCTCCTGTCTTTCAGGAGAAGCTATCGGCGGTGATCGATCACGTCACCGAGCACTTTCGCCGCTTCCGATAGTGCCGAAATCGGCTTCGATCCGCGTCAGCACCAGATTGGCGGCGTGCGACAGCGATCGCGCGGGTACCACGCACAGGCCCAAAGTCAGCGGGCGCACGGTCGCGTCGACAATCGGCACGAAGGCGAGTTCGCCCGCCGCGACCTCGCTCGCCACGTCGAGCGAGGTGAGCAGGCCGATGCCGACGCCCTCGACGACCAGTGACTTGAGCATCTGGATATTGTCGGCGCGCGCCGCGATCTCGATGGGCACCCCGCTCGCAACCTCCAGCGCCTGCACCTGTTGGCATAAGGCGAGCGGTTCGGCGGGCACGACGACGGGTTCGCCGACGCAGGCTGCGAAACGGGTCGGACCACCTTTGGCCAGACGATGATCGGGCCGCGTGACGAAGCCCAGCACGACATCGGCATGCGCGCGGACTACGAGGTTGCGGCCGCTGCGGGGTTCGAGCAACAGGCCGAAGTCGGCCGCACCGCTCTCGATCGCGCCCTGGACATTGGCATTGTCGAGGACGCTGAGGCCGATCGTGATGCCCGGATGCTCGTCGCGGATCGCGCGGACGATGCGGGGGATCGTCCCGCGCGCCAGCGCGTCGATCAGGGCGATGTCTACATGGCCGCGCCGCAGACCCGTCAGGTCGTCGATTGAGGCGCGGACATCCTCCAGCCCCTTCTGCCAGCGCCCGCCCGCCGCCATCATCTGCTCGCCCGCCGCGGTCAGCCTGAGGCCGGTCGGCAGCCGTTCGAACAGCCGCGCACCCAGTTCGGCCTCCGCCTGCAGGATCTGCCGGTCGATCGCCGAAGCCGAGACGTTCAGGATCTCCGCCGCACGCCGGATCGATCCGGTGCGGCCCACCACCATGAAGTAGCGCAGGAAGCGCGAGAAGGCTGGCATCGGACCTGCTCTCTTTTTTGCAACACCTCGTCAAAATCATTGCGTTTGATCGCGCGTGTCAAGCGGGTGATGCTGCGACGCATCAAAACAACGTCGCAAACGAGTCCATCATGGCCACCCAGCTTCGCCCGCCCGTCCCCGATTATGTCCCGCGCGGATCGACCTTCGATCCCGATGACTGGGCGATCCTGGCGAAGCATTGGTATCCGGTCGCGCTGGTCCGCGAACTGGGCGACAAGCCGGTCGGCACCAAGCTGCTCGACGAGCCTCTGGTCGTCTATCGCGCCAATGGGAAGATCGTGGTCGCGGGCGATATCTGCCCGCATCGTGGTGTGCCGCTCAGCCTGGGCACGCAGACCGAAGCGGGCGTCGTCTGCGCTTATCACGGCCTGCGCTTCGGCGCCGACGGCCGCTGCAACCATATCCCCGCCAGCCCCGATCGCGCGGCGCCCGATCGGATGCGCGTCACCACCTATCCGGCGGTCGAGCGCTACGGCCTCGTCTGGACCTGCCTGCGCCCCGAAGCCGGCGCCGATCCGGTCATCTGCCCGATGCCGCATTGGGACGACGAAGGATTTCAGCAGATCACCTGCCCATGGATCGACATCCACGGTTTCGCGGGGCGACAGATGGAGGGTTTCCTCGACGTCGCGCACTTTGCCTTCGTCCACACCGCGACCTTCGGCGACGCGAACAATGCTGAGGTGCCGGCGTACAAGGCGATCAAGACCGAGGACGGCTTCTATGCCGATTATTGGAGCTCGGTCGGCAATTATCCGATCGGCGTGGAGAAAGGCGTCCCGGGCTTCGATTGGCTGCGCCACTTCGAATGTTTCCTGCCTTTCACAGCGACGCTGACGATCCATTTTCCGGGCAAGGACCGGCTGGTGATCATGAACGCCGCGTCGCCGGTTTCCGCGAAAGTCACGCGCCTGTTCGCGCCGATCGGCCGCAACTTCGACACCGATCGGCCGGTGCAGGAGGTGTACGACTTCAACCAGCGCGTGTTTGAGGAGGACAAGGCGATCGTCGAAGCGCAGATGCCCGAATGCCTGCCGCTCGATCCGATGATGGAGGCGCACATCCCGGCCGACATGAGCTCGATGGCCTATCGTCGCGGCCTCAAGGACATGGGGCTCAGCCGCTTCTTCACCGCTTGACCCGATCCGCCCGATCCCCTTGATGGCCCCTCATAAACTGAGAGGGGATCGGCAATGGCCTATGAGTTCGTCACCGTCACGCGCGAAGGGCCGCTGACGATCGTCACGCTGAACCGGCCCGAAAGCCGCAACGCGCTCAATTCCGCCGCGCATCGCGAACTCGACGCGATCTTTGACGATTTCGCCGCCGATCCCGATCAATGGGTCGCGATCGTCACCGGCGCGGGCGACAAGGCTTTCTCCGCAGGCATGGACCTGAAAGAGGTCAGCAAGGGCATGGGCGCGCTTCCCAAGAGCGGCTTTGCCGGGCTCACCCACCGGTTCGACTGCACCAAGCCGATCATCGCTGCGGTCAACGGCGTCGCGATGGGCGGCGGTTTCGAAACTGCGCTCGCCTGTGACGTGATCATCGCGTCGGCCAATGCCCAGTTCGGCCTGCCCGAGCCGGTCGTCGGGGTCGCGGCGCTCGCGGGCGGCCTCCTGCGCTTGCCGCGCACGATCGGGGTCAAGGCGGCGATGCCGATGATGCTGACCGGCAAGCCTGTCAGCGCGGCGGAGGGGCATCGCCTTGGTTTCGTTTACCAGGTTGTCGAGGGCGACGTGCTGGAGGCCGCGCGTGCCTTCGCGGCCGATATCCTGCGCTGCTCGCCGATGGCGGTCCGTGCGGCGAAGGAGGTGGTCGTGCGCGGGATGGAGTTGCCGCTCGAAGACGCGCTGAAGCAGCAGTCGCAATGGCCCGCCGTAAAGGCGCTCTTCACCTCGGAGGATATGCGCGAAGGCCCGCGCGCCTTCGCCGAGAAGCGCGCACCGAAGTGGAAGGGGCGCTGATCGCCTGAAGCGATCGCGGACGGCGCATCCATCGCAAAAAGGAGCGCTACAGCGTCCGCGCGGTGGTCGATGAAGGCGCATCTGAAAAGGAGAGGCGGCCATGAAATTCTTCTACCTGTTCCCCGGGCGCGGCGTGCCGGTCAACGAGGCGCTGATGTCGGGCAAGGTGTGCAACCGGCTCGCGATCGCGGCGGAGCAAGCGGGCTTTTACGGCGTCGGCCTCGATCAACATCCCGCCCCCGTCATGCCGTGGCTGCAGGGGCCGGGCGGGCATCATTGCTTCGATCCATTCATCGGCCTGGCATCGGCCGCCGCCGTCGCGCCGAAACTGCGCCTGCTCACCTATCTGGCGGTGATCCCGTTCTACAATCCGTTCCAGCTGACCAAGATGGTCAACACGCTCGACATGTTCAGCGACGGCCGCCTGATCCTGGGCGCGGGCATCGGCTATATGCAGGGCGAATTCGAGGCGATGGGGATCGACTTCGACAAGCGCAACGAACTGTTCGTCGAATCGCTGGAGGTGTTCCGCAAGGCATCGACCGGCGAACCCGTCGACTATGACGGGGCGGGTTTCACTGCGCGCGGCGTCGTGATCCAGCCGACCGCGATCCAGCGCCCGCACCCGCCGATCTGGCTGGGCGGCAACGCCAAGCTCACCCGCCGTCGCGTCGCCGAGTTCGCGCAGGGCTGGCTGCCGATGCCGCTCAAGCGCAGCCGCGGCAATACCGATCACAAGGTGCCGGCGCTCGAGAGCGTCGAAGATCTGAAGAACCTGCTGCCCGAAATGTTCGAGCATAAGGAGAAGATCGGCCGCACCGATCCGATCGACATCGTGATCTCCTCCGGCCTCGTCATGCCCAACATCCCCTGGGACGAGCAGGTCGATCTGCTGAAGGAATATCAGGCGATCGGCGTCACCGGGCTCACCGTCGGCGGGATGGGCGACACGCCGGAGGATGCGGAAGACTTCATCCGCCGCTATGGCGAAGAGGTGATCGCCAAGTTCGAAGGATGAATTGTGTCGAAGTCGGGTGGGATTGAATGAGCGTCGTCGTCCTCACGGGTGGGGTCGGCGGCGCCAAATTGGTGCTGGGGCTCGCGCAGCTCGTCTCCGCCGCCGATCTGACCGCGATCGTCAACACGGGCGATGACTTCCGCCATTTCGGCCTCGCCATCTCACCCGATATCGACACGCTGCTCTATACGTTGTCGGGCAAGTCCAACACCGAACTCGGCTGGGGTCGCGCGGGGGAAAGCTGGAACTTCATGGCGGCGCTGCGGTCGCTCAGCGCGCCCGACTGGTTCAATCTGGGCGATGGCGATCTCGCGCTCCATGTCCTGCGCAGCGCGCGGCTGGCGGCAGGCGAGCCGCTATCGGCGATCATCGCGGATTTCGCCGCGAAGTGGGATATCGGCCTTTCCGTCCTGCCGATGACCGACGATGCGGTCGCGACCCGGCTGGAAACCGACGCGGGCCTGCTCGATTTCCAGGACTATTTCGTCCGCCTGCGCTGCGCCCCCGCGACTTCGGCGATCCGTTTCGACGGCGCGGATGCCGCAAAGCCTGCGCCCGGTGTGGTCGACGCGATCATGGGCGCGAGCGCGATCGTCATCGCGCCCTCCAATCCCTTCCTCAGCGTCGATCCGATCCTTGCCGTCCCCGCGATCCGCGCGGCGCTGGCGGAGACCAAGGCACCCGTCGTCGCGGTGTCGCCGATCGTCGGCGGCGCGGCGGTGAAGGGGCCGACCGCCAAGCTGATGGGCGAACTTGGCCTGATGGTCAGCGCCTCGGCGGTCGCCGCCCATTATGGCGACATCCTCGATGGCCTGCTGGTCGACGAACGCGATCCGCCCGAGGATATCGGCGGTGTCGTGGTCGCGCGCGCCGACACACTGATGCACGATCTTGACGACCGCATCCGCGTCGCCCGCGCCGCGCTCGCCCTCGCCGAAAGCCTCAAATGATCGGTTGGACCGCTCTGGTCCCGATCAAGGCGCCAGCCGACCGCAAGACCCGCCTGGCTCCCCATCTCTCGCCGGCCGAGCGTGAGGCGCTGACCGACGACATGCTCGCTCACGTCGCCGAAGTGCTGAAGGCCAGTCCGTCGGTCGCGCGGGCAATCCTGCTGTCACCCGAACCGCCCGAAGACGGCTTCGACGGCTGGATCGCCGACGAAGGACGCGGCCTCAATGCCGAGCTGGAGGGTGCTCGCGCGCATCTGGATTGCGATCTGCTCGTCCTCCACGCCGATCTGCCGCGGCTGACGGTCCATGATGTCGAGACGTTGTTGGCGGACGCTGTCGACGTCGCTGCGATCGTCCCCGATCGCCACCATGTCGGGACGAATGCAATCGCATTGCCCGCCGGCGCCGCTTTCACCTTCGCATTCGGGGAAAACAGCTTTGCCGCCCATCGCGCGAAACCCGGAACTCTCATCGTCGAGAGCCCCGGGCTGATGCACGATGTCGATCGGATCGAGGATCTGATCGGGTAGTTAGGCGAGTTTGGCGTCGAGCGTGATCGGTGCCTTGAACAGCTTCGACACCGGGCAACCCGCCTTGGCGCCGGCCGCGATCTCCTGGAATTTGGCGTTGTCGATGCCGGGGATTGTGGCCGTCAGGTCGAGCTTGATCGCGGTGATCGAGAAGCCGTCGACATCCTCCAGCGTCACCGTCGCGACGGTATCCATCGCGTCGGCCTTGAAGCCCGCCTGTTCGAGCGCGAGCGACAGCGCCATCGTGAAGCAGCCGGCATGCGCCGCGCCCAGCAATTCTTCCGGGTTGGTGCCCGCCACGCCTTCGAAACGGCTGGCAAAGCCATAAGGATGTGCGTCGATTGCCTTGCTGTCGGTGCTGATTGCGCCGCGGCCATCCTTCAGGCCACCTTCCCAATGGGCACTGCCCTTGCGATTGATCTTCATTGGAAATCTCCTTTTTCAGACGGTTACGCCAACGCGGCGGGACGGAAACGGGTTGCGATCAGATATCCCAACGCGACATTCGCGATCAGGACCACGCCTTGCGCGACGGCAAACGGCGGTTCAGTGCCGGTGGGCGCAAGTGCGTTGAGCGCGGGCACCTTCAGGAAGGACTGCACCACCAGCACGAACAGGTTCAGGTAGAGCGCGATCACCGCCGTCACGGTGTAGGTGATGCGCGCCATGCCTTGCAGTTTGACGACGTAGAGCGCGACCGCGGCGATGATCAGGTCGATCGTCGAGATCACCCCGAAACCGAGCGCCGGCGTGAAGCCCGCAAAGGGGAACAGGAAGCCGGTCAGGCTGGTCAGTGCGGTAAAGGCGAGGAAGATCGCCGTGGTGATCTTCATGTACCGCCCGGCGATCATGGCGGGGAGGGCGATCAGCCCCGCGGCAATCCCGATCAGGCTGATGGCGACGTGCAGCGCGACGAAGGCCTGCACCGAAAGTCCGAGGATCATGACGTGTCTCCTTTCATCATCGATGCGGGCATCACGCGGCGTAGCGTGCGGCCGGCTGGTTGCGGGACAGGTTGGGGCGGAGCGCACCGCGCGCCGTCAGGTAGGTGTCGAGATCGGCCGTGTCGGGCAGCGACGGGATCGTGATCGTCTCGCCCAGATCCAGCCCTCCGATCGCGGCGTCGACCATGTCGTCGACCTCCATGATCATGTGCGCGGGCAGATTGGCGAGCTGTGCCTCGTCCCAGATCGCGGTGCGGGTGATGCCGGGCAATACCGCCTGGACGCGCACACCCTTCGGCGCCAGTTCGGCATTCAGCCCTTCACTGAAGGCGAGCACGAATGCCTTGGTCGCCGGATAGACCGCGGTGAACGCCTCGGGCATCAGCGCGGTGACCGACGTGATGTTGATGATCGTGCCGTTGCCTGCCTTGGCGAGACGCGGGGCGATCGCGGCCGACAGCCGGGTGACGGCGGTGACGTTCAGGTCGATCATCTGCTGGAGGTGCGACAGATCGGCTTCGACGAAGGCGGTCTCGCCGGCGATCCCCGCATTGTTGACCAGGGTCGTGATCGCGGCATCGTCGCGCAACCGCGCCTCGACCTTCGCAAGGTCTTCGGCCTTGCCCAGATCGGCGGCGATGATCTCGACCTTGACGCCGGTGTCGCGGCGCAGCGTTTCGGCCAGTTGCTCCAGCTTCGCGGCGTTGCGCGCGACGAGGATCAGGTCGTGGCCCCGGCGCGCGAGCCGGTCCGCATAAGTGGCGCCGATACCGATCGATGCGCCGGTGACGAGGGCAGTTCCCTTGCTCATGTCGAGTCTCCCGTTTCGGAGGACAGGGCGGATGATCGTTTCGTCCGCGTTCCCTGTCGATCCCTTATGAAATCAAAGGAGGGCGACGTTGCACCTATACCTGAGTGTGATTGCCAGGCCGTCGTCGCTCTCCGTGATCAGAGGAATAGGTCGGTTGCGGATCGCTCGGGATTGGCGGATACGACATTAGGCGGGTCATTTCCGACAAAGGAGCTGCGCGGTGGTGGATAAGGGCGAGCTGACGGCCGAAGTCGGCATCATCATCTATCCCGATTGTCAGCTCGGCATGGTCCACGGCCTGACCGAGATGCTCGACGTCGCCGGCCGATTTGCCGTCGCGCGTGATCGGGCACCGTTGCGGGTTAGCCACTGGCAATTGCGCGACGGCACGGTCGAACGATCGTTCGACAGCCACCCGGATGTGAAACGCCGGGCCGTCCCCGACATGTTGATTGCTCCGGGCAGCATGCACAATCTGATCTCCGCTGAGGATGCCGCGCCTTTTGCCCGCTTCCTGCGGGATCATCACGCTCAGGGTGCCTTGCTGGCGTCGACCTGTGCCGGCGCCTTCCTGCTGGCGGAGACCCGGCTGCTCGAAGGGCGTCCGGCCACGACTCACTGGTATTTCGCCGATGCCTTCCGCGATCGCTTTCCGGGCGTGCGTCTCGAAATTGATCGGATGGTGATCGACGATGGCGACATCCTCACCGCGGGCGGGTTGATGGCGTGGACCGATCTGGGCCTGCGCATCGTCGAACGCTTTCTCGGCCAGACCTTGATGATGGAAACCGCGAAGTTCCTGCTGCTCGATCCGGGTTCACGCGAGCAGCGCCATTACGCCCCGTTCGCGCCGAAGCTGACGCACGGTGACGAGGCGATATTGAAGGTCCAGCACTGGCTGCAGGCACGAGAGGCGCGGGCGGTCAGCGTCGCCGACATGGCGCGCGAGGCGCATCTGGAGGAACGCACCTTCCTGCGCCGCTTCAAGGCTGCGACGGGCCTCAAGCCGATCGAATATGTCCAGCATCTGCGCATCGGCAAGGCGCGCGAGCTGCTCGAATTCACGAAGCGCTCGGTCGAACAGATCGCGTGGGGCGTCGGCTATGAAGACGCCGCCGCCTTCCGCAAACTGTTCCACCGCATGATCGGCCTGTCCCCCGGCGACTATCGCCAGAAATTCGCCGCGCCGATGGAGGAGGCGGCCTGACCTTGATCCTCCCCCGGAGGGGGAGGGGGACCAGCGAAGCTGGTGGAGGGGTATTGCCCGGCAGCGAAGGTCCGTAATTGTGGCGACTACCCCTCCACCGCCTTTGGCGGTCCCCCTCCCCCTCCGGGGGAGGATTGATCAGCCACCCACTCCCGGAACGCGCGCATCGCTGCGGTCTCGGCGCGCGAATGGAGGCGGGTGAGCCAGTATCGGCCGGTCGTGACGGTGATGTCGAACGGCTGGACGATCCGCCCTGCCGCCAGTTCGGCCGCGAACAGAGCCGGCGGGGCGAGCGCGACGCCCTGCCCCTGCGCCGCGGCGGCGACCATCAGCACCGAACTGTCGAACAATGGCCCGCGCAAGGGAGGGCAGGGCAGGCGGGCGGCGGCGAACCAGCGCGGCCATTCGTCGGCGCGATAGGATCGCAGCAACATCTCGCCGCCCAGCGCCTCGGGCCGGTCGAGCCGCGCTGCGATGGCGGGCGAGCAGAGCGGGCTGAGCGGCGCGTCAAGGATCGGATCGGCCTGCGTCCCATGCCACGCCCCGTCGCCGAAGCGGATCGCGAGGTCGAGCCCCTCACCCGCCAGATCGACCCGGTTGTTGTTGGTCAGCACGCGCAGGTCGACGTGCGGATGCCTGGCCGCGAAATCGTCAAGCCGAGGCAGCAGCCAGCCGACCGCGAAAGTCCCCACCACGCCTACCGTCAGCACCTCGGTCAGATGCCCGCCCGCATAGCGATCGAGCGTCGCGCCGATCCGGTCGAACGCGTCGGCCAGCACCGGCACCAGCGCGCGCCCCTCGTCGGTCAGCGCCAGGCCGCGCGGCAGGCGGCGGAACAGCCGCGTCCCCAGCCGTCGTTCGAGCGCCGCGACCTGATGGCTTACCGCCCCCTGGCTCACGCACAGTTCCAGCGCGGCGCGGGTGAAGTTCAGGTGCCGTGCCGATGCTTCGAAGGCGCGCAGCGCGTTGAGGGGCAGGTTGGGCCGATCCATGCATCAGGCATGAATTGGTTTCATGCTTCTGTCGAGAATTGATGCTTTGCCGATTGGCAGTGCACAGGCCATCCTCTCCCCATCATTCGGCAGATGGGGAATAAGCAATGCGGAACGGAATTGGTCTGGCTGTGGGGATTGCAGGCGCGCTGCTGGGTTCGATGGCGTGGGGGCAAGGGACTACGCAGGACGACGCGAACGATCCGCTGCTCGCGCCCGTCAGCGCCGATTTCGCCAAGCAGTGGTTGACACCGCAGACGCCGATCAAGGTCTTCGGTCGTACATATCTTGTGGGCTATGACGGCCTTACCGTCGCTTTGATCAAGACCGACGACGGGCTGGTCCTGATCGATGGCGCGGTGCCGCAGGCGGTGCGCGGGATCGAAGCGAACATCCGTACGCTCGGCTTCGACATAAAGGACGTGAAGTACATCCTCAGCACCGAACCGCATTACGACCATGCCGGCGGCATCGCCGCGCTCCAGCGCGACAGCGGCGCACGCGTGGTTTCGAGCATCCCCGCCGCGGCGGAGCTGCGGACGGGCAAGGGCAGCGCCAGCGATCCGCAGGCGAGCTGGCTTTCGACCTATCCGGGCGTGCCCAAGGTGCTGGGCCTGCGCGACGGCATGACGATCCGGATCGGCGGCATGACGATCCGCGCGGTCGCCACGCCCAGCCACACCGCCGGCAGCATGAGCTGGACGTGGAAGGATTGCGAAGGCGATGTCTGCAAGAACATCGTGTTCGGATCGAGCCTCAGCCCGACCGCCGCGCCCGACTGGAAATATTCCGATCGCAAGCATGCCCCCTGGGTCGCCACCTTCCGCGCGACGCTTACCAAGGTGCGCAAGCTGCCGTGCGACATCCTGTTCTCCGCGCATCCGATGCAGTCGGGCGGGGACGAGAAATATGCCGCGTTCACAAAATCGTCCGATCCGAACCCCTACATCGATCCCGCATCGTGCAGCGCCTATGCCGATCGCTTCGAAAAGGCGCTGAACGAGAAGATTGCGAAAGGGGACTGATGGTCGCGTTGGATCGCAGGCAGATGATGGCATCGACGGCGGCTCTGCTAATGGCAGGGCCGCTCGTCGCGGCGGCACCCAAGAAGGTGCCCGTCTTCGCGCATCGCGGCTGTTCGGCGCTTCGGCCCGAACATACGCTGGCGGCTTATGCCAAGGCGATTGCCGACGGCGCCGACTATGTCGAACCCGATCTTGTGCCCACCCGCGACGGCGCGCTGGTCGCCCGGCATGAAAACAACATCGCCGAGACGACCGACGTCGCCACCCGCGCGGAATTCGCATCGCGCAAGACGACCAAAACGATCGACGGCCAGAGCCAGATCGGCTGGTTCACCGAAGACTTCACCCTTGTCGAACTCAAGACGCTGCGCGCGATCGAGCGGCTGGGCAAGCTGCGCCCCGAAAGCCAGTCCTTTGACGGGCAGTTCCAATTGCTCACGCTCGACGAGGTGATCGATTTCGTCGCGGCCGAAGCGGCGGCGCGCGGGCGCACGATCGGCCTCGTCCCCGAACTCAAGCATTCGACCTATTTCGCCAAGGCCGGCCTGCCGGTCGAGGATCGTTTCCTCGCCACCCTCGCGGCGCACGCTTATACGAAGACCGCGCCGGTCGAGGTTCAGTCTTTCGAAGTCGCCAATTTGCGCTATTTGCGTGGAAAGATCGGCAAGCCGGCGAACATCAAGCTGCTCCAACTCGTCGCCGACGTGCCCTATCCGCCCTCCGATGTTGCGGCCGCGGGCGGCAAGACGACTTTCCTCGACATGCTGACACCCAAGGGCCTCGCCGAAATCGCGACCTATGCCGATGTGCTGGGGCCGCCGGTGCGTGCGATCATCCCGCTCGGCCCGGACGGCAAGCTCACCGCGCCGACCGCGCTGGTGAAGGATGCGCACGCCGCCGGCCTGCTCGTCCGCCCCTGGACCTTCCGCCCGGAAAACGACTTCCTCGCCGCCGACTTCAAGGACGGGCAGGGCGATGCCGCGCGCAATCCCAAGGGTTCGGTCGCCGAGATGCGCCGCTATCTTGCCGCCGGCATCGACGGCTTCTTCACCGACGATCCGGCCCTCGGCCGCGCGGCCGTCGACGGTCTCTAGAAGGTCACCGCTGCCCTCAACGCCTGCCCGCTCAGCATCAGGTCGAACCCTTCGTTGATCCGGCCGATCGGCAGGCGGTGGGTGATGAAGGGATCGAGCAGGATGCGGCCATCGACATAGAGGTCGAGCAGCCCCGGCAATTGCGTCCGCCCGCGCATGTTGCCCATATAGGATCCGGTCACGGTCCGCCCGATCTGGAGCGATGTCAGCGGGACCGGCAAGGTCGCGCTGGGATCGAGCACGCCCAGCAGCACCGACATGCCCCAGCCGATGTGCGACACCTCGATCGCCTGGTTCATCAGGGTGGCGTCGCCGACACATTCGAAGCAATAGTCCGCGCCGCCGCCGGTGAGGGCGCGCAGATGATCGACCAACCGGTCGCCATGCGCGCGCGCGTCGACGAAATCGGTGACGCCGAACTGCGCCGCCGCCGCTCCCCGATCCGGATTGACGTCAACCCCGATGATCCGGCTCGCCCCTGCCACGCGCGCACCCTGCGCCACGTTCACGCCGACGCCGCCCAGACCGAAGATCACCACGTTCGATCCCTCACGGACCCGCGCCGTGTGGAGCGCCGCGCCCACCCCGGTCGCGACCGCGCATCCGATCGCACAGGCGATGTCGAGCGGCACGTCGTCGCGTATCTTCGCAACCTGCCGTTCGGGCATCACCATATGTTGCGCGAAGGCGCCGTTGTTGGACATGACCGCGACGGGTTCGCCGTTCAGGAAGAAGCGCGGCCTCTTGTCGCGCATGTCGGCCAGGAAGGCTTCGCAGATATTGGTGCGGCCCGATCGGCAATTGGCGCAGACGCCGCACTCGGCGATGGACAGCGGGATGACGTGATCGCCCGGCCGCACGCTTTCGACGCCCGGCCCGCACTCACGAACCACGCCTGCGCCTTCATGGCCCAGGATGATCGGATAGAGGCCCGACGGTGGTTCGCGCAGCCGTTGATGATGGTCCGAATGGCAGATGCCGCATGCGCAGATCTCGATCAGAACCTCGCCAGGGCCGGGAGGTGCTAATTGCACCGTCTCGATCGTCAGCGCCGCGTCGGGCGCGTGGCAAACGGCCGCGCGGGTTTCGATCATCATCTTGTCCTCTCCCTATGGGGGCAGAGGTCCACATAAATCCGTTCGTGTCGAGCGAAGTCGAGACACGTTGGCTGGGTGCGCGGGACCGTGTCTCGACTTCGCTCGACACGAACGGGGTAAGGGAGGGTGGGGCGGCATAAGACACCCCACCCCAAACACTCACGCCCCCAGGCGCTCGTGCAATTCCTTCTCCAGCTGCGTCAGGTTCGCTGCAGACGCATCATAAGTGATGTTGTTGGTATGGATCTTCGGGCCGCCCCAACCCGGCAGCAGGCCCTTTTCGTGGCAGAAGAACTGCGCCTCGATATTCTTGCCGTTGAACTGGTCGGCGTCCGGATCGGTCGCGAGCCAGCGGGTGACCTTGGCCAGAACCTCCATCGGCGCGCCGTCATTCTTGATGCCGAACTTCGCCATGTCCTGCCCGATGCGCTCGGTCGCGATCAGGCCCGGCTGGATGTTGAAGCAACGGATGCCCTGATCGCTCAACTCGGTCTTCAGGAAACCTGCGATCCGCTGGAACGCGCCCTTGGACAGGCCATAGCCCATGCCCCAGCCGCCCGAACCTGCGGGCTTGTCCGGGTCGCCATAGCCCGATGCCGACGTGATGTTGACGATGGTGCCGCCCCCCTGCTTGATCATCGCGGGCAGAACGAGCTGGTTGATCGTCAGCGGCGCCCAGACATTGGCATCCATCTGCAGCTTGAGCAGTGAGATCGGCGTCTCGAGGAAGCGGTCCATATGGCCCGGCCCGATATAGCGGCCATTGTGGAGGACCAGATCGATCCGGCCCCAGCGTTCCAGCACCTGCGTCACCGCCGCGCCGATCGATGCGAGGTCGAGCAGGTCGGCCTGGATCGCCATGCACTGGACGCCCTTGGCTCGGATCGCGGCGGACGTGCTTTCCAGGCTGCCGGGCAGCGGCGACAGATCGGACGCCTTGAGCGTGGACGAATGCTCGCGCTGTTCGCCCTCGGTCACGGTGCGCGCGACGATCGCGACGTCATAACCCGCGTCGGCCAGTTCGATCGCGCAGGCCTTGCCGATGCCCCGGCTCGCGCCGGTAATGAATGCTACCTTGTTCGCCATCACTTCATCTCCGGAAATTTGCCTTCGGACCACTGCATCACCGCGCGCCGGCGATAGATGATCCAGCCCTTGTCGGTGCGACGCACCTTGTCGCGATACTGGACGCCAACGGTCAGGTTGCCGTCGGGATCGCCGGCGGGGCGGATGTGATAGGCGACCGCATAGGTCCACATTGTCGCGTCATCCCCGTCGACGGTGACGTGCTGGTTCAGCATCGTGTGCTGGGTGGCCTCGAATCCGGCCGCGCCCTTATAAGTGGCGCGCAGATAATCGTGCAGTGGCGCCGATCCCATCTTGCCTTCGCCCAGGCCGTCCTCGGCAAAACAGCTCAGCACCAGATCGGGATCGCGCATGTCGGTGCCCAGCGCATAGACCTTGGCGAGTTGGCTGATCGCATAGATGTCCGCCAGCTTGGCCGGATCGGGCGGCGCGATCGGCCCCGCCCATTGTTTGATGTCGTCGCTCATTCGGCTTTGCCCTCTCCTTATGCTGGAGGAAGGCTATCAAGCGAATCGCTTATAGTAAACCTTTCGATAAGTCGCGATCGTCACTTTTCCGATAGGGCGGCGAGGCCGTCGATCAGCAGGCGGAGCTGCGCGCGAAAGGCGTCGTCGGTCACGCCGCGCATATTCTGCTGCTCGGCGGCGGCGGACAGCAATGGGAAGTCCGCGGGCACCGGGGTCGGCGTCGCCGGATCGATTCCCGAACGCCGCATCTGTCGCTCCAACACCACCGCGCCACGCGTGTAGAGCGACAAGGCCACCAACCCGCGCAGCGCCGCTTCGGCTGTAAACCCCGCCGCGGTCATCTTGGTCAGGTTGAGCTCGACTTCGGGCCACAGGTGGACCAGCGCATTCTCGCCCAGCCGGCTGCCGCGCATGTAGAGCAGGTCGCACAGCAGGTCGTTGTCGCGCAGCGCATCGCGCATCCGGCAGTAAAGTTGTTCGACCCGGTCCTGCCATGCGCCGGCCTCGGGCGGCGTGATCAGGTCGTGGAGTCGGCGCGCGGCCTCGATCGTGATCGCGTCGATCAGCGCGTCCTTATTATCGAAATACCAATAGATGCTGGTCACGCCGATGCCGAGCGCACGGCCGAGACGTGGCATCGACAGCGCGTCGAGCCCCTCCGCCTCTGCCAGCGCCAGCGCGCCCGCGATGATCTCCTCGGCGCTGATCGAACCGCGTTCGCGACGCGCCGGCCGCTCTGACTGTTGCTTCCCCATATCCCGCATGTGCCCCAGCGGACGAACCGGGGCAATGCGGTAAGGCTTACCGCATCAGGATTTGGGAGCAGGCGCCTTGGTGTAGGGCACGAACTTGTTCAGGAACACGACACCGCTCGGGAAACGGCTGATGCGGCTCATCAGGCGGATCGTGTCGATGTTGCACAGCTGCGGCGTGCGGGTGTCGGTGATCAGGATGTCGTCGTCGTCGAGCGTGCCCGGATGCACCGGCCGGTTGACGTACAGCTTGTTGCCGCTGACGCGATAGACGATCGCGGTGCCGTCGATGATCTGGGTCTGCTGGATGTCGCGCAGGTTGATGCAATTCACCGGCGTACCCGCGGTGCGCCCTTCGAGCAGCTTGGTGAGGCGCGCTTCGCCCCGCACCTGCGTCTTGGTCGGCTCCGGCGCGGCGGAGACGGCCGTCGCGGCCAGAGCAGCGGTGAGGATCAATGTGGAAATGATGCGCATGGCGATCGTCCTTCTCCGTGGTGCGACCCCGGAATTGCACGCTTTACCGTGCAGCACCTGAATTGGGGCTGACCGGCTCGTCGCGCAAGCCCCCTTCGCCATCCAGCACCAGCCGTCGCGTGATGCCGATCGCGTCGAGGAAGCGGGTATCATGACTCACTACGATCAGAGCGCCGTCATAGATGCGCAGGCCCGCTTCGATCGCGGCGATCGAATCGAGATCGAGGTGATTGGTCGGCTCGTCGAGGATCAGCAGCGGCGGCGGATCGATCCCGATCGCGCAGGCCAGCGCCGCGCGCAGCGCCTGCCCGCCGCTCAGGCTCCCCGCACTCTGCAGCGCTGCATCGCCCCGGAACCCCAGCCGCGCGAGCGCCGCCCGCCCGGCATTGGCGTCGCTGCCCGGATGGAGCGCGGCGAAATTGTCGGCGACGCCGATCGCCGGGTCGAGCAGGCTGGCGCTCTGATCGAGCAACGCCATCCGTACCGGGCGCCGCACCTCGCCCGACACGGGCTTCAATCGACCGGTCAGCAGATCGATCAACGTCGTCTTGCCAGATCCGTTCGGGCCGACGACCGCCACCCGCTCCGGCCCCGCGATCGTGAAGTCGATGTCGCGCAGGATCGGGTGTGCCGGATCATATCCGCCGGTCACGCTCTCCAGCGCCAGCACGACGCGCCCTGGTGCGAGGCCCGTCGACGGCAGGTCGACCCGCACCGTCTCCAGCACCTCGATCCGATCGCGCGCCACGCCCAGTCGCTCGCTTGCATCGCTAGCCTGCCGCTCGACGAGGCGCGCATTGCCGCCGCCAGTGCCCTCCGCGCGATCCTTGCGCAGCCCGATCAGGATGCGCGGCATGTCGCCTTTCGCTCCCTTGCGCGCACCGGCGGCGTCGCGGCGCTGCTGGCGTTCGCGCGTTGCCTGCGCCTGTCGCGCGACGTCGGAAACGCGCTTCTCGGCGGTGGCGAGGTCATGTTCGGCCGCCGCCAGTTCGATCGCCTTGCGCTCGGCAAAATCATCATAATTGCCGCCATATCGCGTCGCGCCGAGGCTGGTCAGTTCGACGATCGCATCCATCGCGGCCAGCAGTTCGCGGTCATGGCTCACCACGATCGCACCCGTGCGCCAGCCGCGCAGCAGATCGATCACCGCCTCGCGTCCGTTGCGATCGAGATGGTTGGTCGGCTCGTCGAGCAGCAGCATGTCGGGTTGGGCAAACACCGCCGCCGCCAGCGCCGCGCGCGTCCTCTGCCCGCCCGACAGGGTGGCGAGCCGCGTGCCCGCATCGGCCGCCAGCTTCACCGACGCGAGCGCCTCGTCGATCCGCGCCTCGATCGTCCAGTCGGCCTCGGCCAGTTCGTCGACCGTTGCCTCACCTGCCTCGGCCTTCGCCAGCAGCGCCAGCGCGTCGCGCACGCCGAACAGGTCGGCGATAGTCTCTTGCGGGTCGACGTCGACAATCTGTCGCAGCACCCCGATCCGCCCGTCGATACTGATGCGCCCGCCGGTCGGTTGGATGTCACCCGCGATCAGCCGCAGCAAAGTCGATTTCCCGACCCCGTTGCGCCCGACGATCCCGGCGCGCTCCTGACCGAAGGCGATGGTCAGTCGGTCGAGAACTCTGGTCCCGTCAGGCGCGGACCAGCTGATATCGGAAAGGGCGATCGAAGCGGACATGGTGGATTCCCGGAACGGCAAGGCAGATGGGCGATGCGGTTGGGGAGAAATCCATGGCGAAAATCCTTCGATGGCGGAGGAAGCAGAATAGGCTCCCGACCTATTCCCGTAAACCCTCGTCATTGCGAGGAGCCGACGGCGACGCGGCAATCCAGTCCGCAGTTCGGAATGGATTGCTTCGCTACACTCGCAATGACGATCGGAAATTAGAGTCGGTCGAAATCCACCTCGCCGTGGCGATCCAGCCAGTTCGTCGCCTCGGGCATCGGATATTTCAGCCCCGTCGCGCAGTTGAACAGCACCGCCGTCTCGCTTTCGCTCACCAGCCCGTCGGCCAGCGCGGCGCGATAGGCCGCCAGCGTCGCGCCGCCCTCGGGGCACAGTAGTAGCCCGTCCTGACGCGCGGTATCGTCGACTGCCTTCAGGATCGCATCGTCATCCACCGCGATCGCCTTGCCGCCGCTCTCGCGCACCGCGCGCAGGATCAGGAAGTCGCCGACAGCTTTGGGCACGCGGATGCCCGCCGCCACCGTGTGCGAATTCTCCCAGCGATCGGCATGCTCTACGCCGTCATCATAAGCCTTCACGATCGGCGCACAGCCGGACGCCTGCACCGCATACATGCGCGGCCGCTTGCTGCCGATCCAGCCGAGCTTCTCCAGCTCGTCGAACGCCTTCCACATGCCGATCAGGCCGGTGCCCCCGCCGGTGGGGTAGAAGATTGCATCGGGCAATTCCCAGCCGAACTGCGCGGCCAGTTCCAGCCCCATCGTCTTCTTGCCCTCGATCCGATACGGCTCCTTCAGGGTCGAAAAGTCGAACCAGCGCCCCTCAGCCGCGCCCTTGCCGACGATCGCGCCGCAATCGTCGATCAGCCCGTTGACCCGCCACACCCTCGCGCCCTGCAGCGCGATCTCGCGCACGTTGATCTCGGGCGTATCCTCCGGACACAGCACGATCGTCTCGATCCCGCAGCGGCTGGCATAAGCGGCCAGCGCCGCGCCCGCATTGCCGTTGGTCGGCATCGCGATCTTCGTGACACCAAGCTCCTTCGCCATCGATACGGCCATCACCAGCCCGCGCGCCTTGAACGACCCGGTCGGCAGGCGGCCTTCGTCCTTCACCAGCACATTCGCGCCGCCGCTTGCGGGGATCGGTACCAGCGGCGTCTCGATCTCGCCCAGCGAGACGATGTCCTTCGTGTGTCGCACCGGCAGCAACTCGCGCCACCGCCACAAATCGGTCGGCCGCGCCGCAATCTCGTCACGCGACACCGCCTTGCCGATCGCCTCCAGATCGTAGCGTACGAGGAGGGGACGGCCGACCTTCGACAGGCCGTGAAGCTTGTCCGCCTCATATCGCTCCCCCGTCATCGAGCATTCGAGGTGGGTGACGAAGCTGGGCCGATCGGCGGAAAGATTCTCGTTCATGCCGCCGCTTTAGCGTGAGTGTCAGCCGCGCGCGAACCCCTTCGCGCCATAGGCGGGCAGTTCGTGCTGCATCACGATGCCGGGTTTCGCCGCCACGACATGCGGGATCGCGTTTACGGCCGGCATTGCGGTCATGATCATGCCCAGGCCCATATAGTTTTCCTCGTTCCAGTCCTTGGGCGGGACGAGCAGGACGTGGGTGTGGACCGTCGGCATACCGATCACGTCGATGAAATAGCCATGCTTGATGTCGAAGCCGTTCTCGACATTCGGTCCCTTGAGCCACTGGAAGCGCAGGACGATCAGGTCCTTCCCGCCCACCTTCCCGCGCCAGCGGCCGTCGACCGCGGTGATCTCGCCCTTGCGGATCGTGGCGTAACCCAGCTCGTTGTCGGCGCTGGCCACCGCATAATCGATGTCGAACGTGATCTCGTCGAGGGTCACGCCCAGCGCGTCGGCGGTCAGCTCGACCGCGTCGCTGAACACCTCGGTCGTCTTGGCGGCGGCCTCGACCAGGCCCGGCGTGCCCGGCAGCTTGCCGAAACCGACATTCACCTCGGTCTCCCAGCTGTCATAGCCGGTCGAGTCGACCGATTCGAGCACGCGCACCTGATCGACGCGGTTGCACACCTGGCTGCTGACGATTGCCATCATGTTGGCGAAGCCGGGGTTCATGCCCGATCCGAACAGGGTGGCGCCGCCCTTTTCGCCGGCCGCGCGGATGCGGGCGCGCTCCTCCTCGCCCATCCACCGGCCGGTGATGAAGGCGGCGGTCGCGACGATGTTGATGCCCGCTTCCAGGATACGACACAGTTCGTCCACGTTCGACCACATCGGATTATAGACGCACACGTCGGGTTTCAGCGCGAACAGCGCCTCGACATCGTTTGTCGCGAGCACGCCTGTGGGCGTATCCAACCCGCACAATTCGGCTGCGTCCCTCCCCACTTTCGACGTGCCATGCGAATAGACGCCAACCAGCTCGTAGAGCGGGTTCTCGATCACCGCGCGCAATGATCGCCGGCCGACATTGCCGGTGGTCCACTGGATGACGCGATAGGCCATGTCTCTCTCCCGAACTTATCTTGTAAACGATCGATTACATGGCCCATGGAGGGGTGACAACAGCACGAAACGCGGGACGGTTCGTCATCACATTGTCGCCGATCGGGCGGATGAGGCGATCACCGTCAAATTAGGGGACTCATATGCGCATCACTGGCCGATTGGCTGTTCTGCTCCTTGCCGCCATACCTTTGCCCGTTATTGCCGCGGCGCCCACCGATGCGACCGTCACCCGCGTCGCGCCCGATAAGGTGCGGATCAGCTGGAAGGATGCGAACGGCGCCGACGTGCTGATGTCCGATCATGCCGACGCGACTGCAAAGGCATCTACCCTCGTCTCGCCCGACGATCGCGACGGCGCCCACGAACAGACCGTCCGCCCGGGCGAGCGCGCCTATTTCCTGCTGCGCGACCATAAGAGCGGCGATGCGATCCGCGTCGCCGAACGCGTCCTCCCGCTCGCGCAGGGCTCCAACTTCCGCGACGTCGGCGGCTATGCCGCGGCGGGCGGCAAGCATGTCAAATGGGGCATGATCTTCCGATCCGGCGCGACCCCGCTGTTGAGCGACGCCGACGTGCAGCAGGTGTCGGGCCTCCACCTCGCCAACATGGTCGACCTGCGCTCGTCGGAGGAGCGACAGCTCGCACCGTCGCGCATCTATGGCGTGCCCTATAACGCGATCGGTTATTCGATGGCGCAGATCACCAATGCGATGAAGGCGACGGGCACGCCGGCAAACGCGATGCCCACCAATGGCGACGCGCTCTATCGCAAGATGCCCGATATGCTCGCGCCGCAGATGAAGCTGCTGTTCGATCGCCTGCTCGATCGCTCCGGCCCGCTCGCCTACAATTGCTCGGCGGGGCAGGATCGCACCGGACTTGCCACCGCGCTCGTCCTCTCGGCGCTCGGCGTATCGCGCGACGTGATCAAGGCGGATTATCTGCTGTCCACGCCGAACCGGCACCCCGAATGGGAAATGCCCTGGTTCGATCCGGCCGCCTATCCGGACAACGCCGCCGCGCAGATGTTCGCTCGGCCCAAGGATGCGCCGGTCCGCCCGGCCAACCCGCTCTACATGCCGGACGGCACGCCGTTCATCACCTATGCGCTCGATCAGATCGACAAGGATTATGGCTCGGTCGAAGGCTATCTGGACAAGAAGCTGGGCGTCAGCGCCGCCGACATCGCGACGCTGCGCGCGACCTATCTGGAGTGATTACGGGGCGGGTGGTGAATCGGCTTCGATGAGTTCGACGACCTCATAATCGTACCGATCCCACCCGCGCTGCTTCGCCGCTTCGGCAATCGCCGCCTTTCGGCCGGTCGCTTCCTTCAGTGACTTGGCATGCCCCCAGAACACCTCGGGCTTCCCTTCGCCCCGATAGGCGACGATCCGCCAATAATGGGTGAAGGGCGACGCCGTCGGCCCTATCGTCTTGACGTAACCGTCCGCCATCGTGGCGATGAGGTAGCGTTTTTTCTTGGCCATCCGCCTTCCAATCGTCAGGGCAATAGAGAGCGCCTGGCGAACTCGGTCGCCGCGACGAGCCCGTCCTGACCGACGCTATGTGCGACGCCCGGCGACGCGTGCGTTTCCACCCGCACGCCGGCCGCCGTCAGCGCGGTCGCGGCAAGGTCCATCGATCGGAACGGTACGACGTCGTCCTCGGTCCCGTGGATCAAAAGGACGGGCGGCCGGCTGCGGATGTCCGCTTCAAGCCGATCCGGTGCGACGAGCATCCCCGAAATGCCGACGATGCCCGCGATCGGATCCGGGCGGCGCAGGCCGACGTGCAGCGCCATCATCGTTCCCTGGCTGAAGCCGACGAGGAGAAGGCGGTCGCTCGACAGTCCTGTCGCGTCCAGTTCTTGCGTGACGAAGGCATCCAGCTCCGGCGCCGCCGAAGCCGCGCCGGCGGCGCGCTCGGCCATCGAGAAGGTCTCGATCGGCCACCACTGGTGTGCGGCGGCCATGCGCGGGATCTGCGAGGGGGCGTTGGGCGCCACGAAGGCCGCGTCGGGCAACGCCGGCTGGATCATCGCGGCGAGCGAGATGAGGTCGTCGCCGTTCGAACCGTAACCGTGGATCAGGATGACGAGGGCGTTCGGTTTGGAGCCGGAGAGTGGGGCGAGGCGGGGGCCATCGAGCAAGGGTCTATCCTTTTCCTTATGTCGGGTCGGAGGCGAGCCTAGCTGCTCTGCGGCTCCCCGTCGCCCGCCAGCAAGTTCGATGAACGCCCTGAAGGCGGCGGACGGTTCCGCGACGTTGTTGTTATGGCGCGCCCGGCAGGACTCGAACCTGCAACTCCAAGCTTAGAAGGCTCGTGCTCTATCCAGTTGAACTACGGGCGCGCGCTGGCGGCCGCATAGCGTGGATTGCGCGGGGATGGAACCGCGCTACTCTACCGAAATGACCGCCGCTTCGCCCGACACACCCGACGCCGTCGATGCCGCCCAACTGGCGGGCCGCCCGCTGCGCTATTTCGACTTCATGATGGCGGCATTCGTCACCATCCTGTTGCTCTCGAACGTGCTGGGCGCGGGCAAGGTCGCGATCATCGATCTGCCGGGGATCGGGCCGTGGCCGTTCGGCGCGGGCATCCTGTTCTTCCCGATCGGCTATGTGCTCGGCGACGTACTGACCGAAGTGTACGGCTATACCCGCGCGCGGCGCTGCATCTGGGTGGGGACGGTGGCACTGCTGTTCATGGCGCTGATGAGCTGGGTCGTCGTGGCGCTTCCGCCCGCGCCCGACTGGACGGGCCAGGCATCCTACGAAGCCGTGTTCGGGCAGGTGCGACGAATCGTGATCGCATCGATCTGCGCCTTCTGGGCGGGCGAGTTCGTCAACAGCTTCGTGATGGCGAAGATGAAGGTCTGGTCGAAGGGCGATCATCTGTGGATGCGCACGATCGGGTCGACGATTGCGGGGCAGGGGGTCGACAGCCTGATCTTCTACCCGCTCGCCTTCTGGGGCGCTGCGGGTTGGACGAATGCGCTCGTCATCAAGGTGCTGGCGACCCAGTGGATCCTGAAAGTGTCGTGGGAGGTGATCCTCACCCCGCTCACCTATCTCGTCGTCGGCTTCCTCAAGAAGCGTGAAGGCGTCGACATCTACGATCAGTCGACCGACTTCACGCCATTCGCGACGAAGATCTAGCGGCTCCATGATCTGCATCGTCGAGCCGACTTATGCGGGGTTCGATCACGCGCCGTTCAACGCCGCGATCATCCGCGCGACCGCGCTTGCCTTTCCGAACGAGCCGATCTGCTTCGCGTCGACGCCCGAGCATCGCGCGCATGTCGAGCAACTCGGGCCGCTGCCGGCGAGGCTGCGCACGATCGACATCGACGTGCCCGCCACCGGTGGCCAGAGTGTCGGCCGCATCGTCGCGCAGTGGCGCGCGCTGCGCATCGCGATCCGCGAAAGTGACGCCGATCGCGTGCTGCTGCTGTCGTCGGCGGGGGAGACCTTCTTCGCGATCCGGCTGGTGCTGTGGGCGTTTCTGCGCGTGCGGCTGTTCGTCGTGCTGCACGGCAATCTCGTCTATGCGGTCGGCTGGCGATCGAAGGATCCGCGCCACCGGTTGATCGATTATCGCACCGGAATGCGCGTCGCGCGCAGCGACAGGGTGCGGCTGATCGTCCTCGAACCTTCGATCAAGGACGCCGCGATGCGGCTGGGTGTGCCGGGCGCCGATCGCTTCCTCGTCTGGCCGCATCCGATCAATGAGGATGAGCGCGACGATGGCACCCCGCTCGATCCCGATCGGCCGATCCGCATCGCCTTCCTGGGGGCGGCGACGCGGCGGAAGAATTTCCACGAATTCGTCGCACTCGTCCGCCGCGTGACTGCGCAGAGCGCGCGCTATCGTTTCAGCCTGATCGGCTTCCAGATGGAGGATTTCAGCGACGCGGCCGACGTCGTCGATCTTCCTGCCGCCCCGCTCGATCGCGCGGCCTATATCGCGGCGCTGTGTGCGGTCGATTATGTCCTGCTACCGCTGGCCGCGCCCTACGAACTTTCGGCGAGCGGCACTTTGCTCGATTGCGTCACCACCGCCCGTCCGATTATGGCGCTGAACCTGCCCGCGGCGCGAACGATCGCGCAAGAGACGGGGGATATCGGGTTCATCTGCGGCGCGATGGAGGAGATGGAGACCTTGTTGTTCTCGGGTGACACCATCGCCGATCCCGCGCGCCACGCGGCGTTCCGCGCGCATCTGCGCGCGGCTGCGGCAACGCGCACGCCTGCCGCGCTCGCGCCGCTAATCCGCGATGATCTGACGCGATGAGCAATGCTGTCGACATCGTCACCGTCCTCTTCAACAGCGGCGACGTGCTCGATCGCTTCGTGGCGAGCCTGGTCGGCCAACAGGGGGTCCAATGGCGGCTGATCGCCGTCGACAACGCATCGAGCGACGGCTGCGCCGACCGGCTCGAGGCACTGGGCGATCCGCGTATCGTCGTCCTGCGCAACGCGACCAACACGGGCTTTGCCCGCGCCACGAACCGTGGGCTGCGCCACGCTCTGTCGCTGGGCAGCGAATTCATGATGCTGCTCAACAACGATACGGCATTCGAACCCGAATTCCTGAAAGACCTGCTCGACGCGCGCGACCATCATCAGGCCGACGTCATCGCCCCGCGCATCCTGTATCTGCGCGACCCCGATCATGCCTGGTATGCGGGCGGCCACTTCAACAATGACTGGATCTTCAAGAGCATCCATGAAGAGGCCGACAGTCCTGACGAGCCGGATCATCGCATCGTCGATTTCGCGTCCGGCTGTTGCCTGGGGATTACACGGGCCGTGACCGACACGATCGACCTGCTGGACGAACGCTTCTTCGTCTATTGGGAAGACACCGATTTCTGCATGCGCCTCAAGATGGAAGCGATACCGATCCACTACGTCCGGGGCATCACCCTGTTGCACGACAGTTCGGCGCTGACGGGCGGTCCCAACAGCCAGACGTTCATTCGTCTTTTCTATCGGGGCTATATGCAGCTCCTGATGAAATATTTCGGAATGGTCTATGCGGGGCGTGCGGCGCTGCGGTTGATTGCCAAGCACCATGCGCACCGGGACAATCGCGGCCGGCGTGCATTGCCGACGATGGCAGGCGCATTGGTGCGGGGCTATCTGATCGCGCTGATCGCTCCGCGCCTGCCGGCACGCAAATTCCTGGCGGCTTGGCGGCGCACGGCATGAGCAATCCGCCGCTGGAGATGCCCCCGGCGCCCGAGCCGCTGCCCGAACCCGAAGAGGCGGCGGTCGCTTCACTGACCGGCAAGACGATCCTCGGCGCGGTTTGGATGGTGGGCTGGCGCATGACCACCCGGCTGGTGGGGCTGCTCAGCACGCTCATCCTCGCCCGCCTGCTCGCGCCCGGTGATTTCGGTCTGGTGGCGATGGCGACCGTCATTTCCAGCGCGATCGATGCGGTCTCGACAATGGGGCTGATCGACGCGCTGGTCCGCCATCCGCGCTACGAGAAGAAACTGCTCAACGCGGCCTTCTCGCTTCAGTTGTTGCGCGGGATCGCGACGGCGGTCGTCACGATGCTTCTCGCCTGGCCTGCCAGCGTCTGGTTCAACGAACCGCGGCTGTTCCTGCTGATGATGCCGCTCGCGCTCGGATCGATCATCTCGGGGCTGGAGAATATCGGCATCGTCGAGTTCCGGCGTGAAATGCGCTTCGACATGGAGTTTCGCCTGCTCGCGATTCCCCGGCTGTTGCAGGTGGTCATCACGATCATCCTGGCCTTCACGCTGCGGTCCTATTGGACGCTCGTGATCGGGATCGTCGCGGGCAAGTTGCTGCGTCTCATCATGACCTATGTCGCGCACCCCTATCGGCCGCGTTTCTCGTTGGAGGGGTGGCGCGAGTTGATCGGCTTCTCCTTCTGGACGTGGCTGAGCGGGCTTGCGTCGATGGTGTGGGACCGGGTCGATCCGGTGGTCATCGGCCCGGCCTTCGGCGCGGCCGCGCTGGGCACCTACCTGCTCGGCATGGAGATCGCGACCCTGCCGATCACCGAACTCGTCGCCCCCGCCGCCGCCGCCTTGTTCGCCGGCGTGGCGCGCGCGCGGGGCCGCGATGGCGAGGTGGTGAACATGTCGCTGCCGATCGTCACCCTGTTGATGCTGGGTATCGCCCCGCTCACGATCGGGCTGTCTGCGACGTCGGGCTATGTGGTCGACGTGCTGCTCGGATCGAAATGGACCGCCGCGCAGCCGCTGATGGCGATCTTCGCCTTCACCTGCCTGTTCGCGCCGTTCAGCTATGTGTGCACCACGATCCTGCTCGCCAGCGGGCGTGTGCGCCAGAATTTCGAGGTCGTGGCGATGAGCGCGGCGGTCAAGGTCGCGGTGCTCAGCGCGGCGACAATGTACACGAAGCGGCCCGAACTGATTGCGGTCGCATCGGTCTGCACCAATTTTGTCGAAGCCAGTCTGTTCGTGATCCAGGTTCGGCGGCTGGGTGATGTCGGCTGGGGGAAGGCGCGCGGCGGCCTGTTGCGGATCGTCCTGACAGGGATCGTCACGGTGGCGTTGCTGTATCTCAGCGGTTTCGCCTGGCGCGCGCCCGAAGCGATCGGGGTGTTGCCCGCCCTGTTGACCGGTGGTTCGATCGGCATCGCGACCTTGGTGGTGTCCGCGATCGTCCAGCTGGCGCTTTGGCACATCGTCGGCCGACCGGCGGGGCCGGAACAGCGGGTGATCGATCTTGTCAGCGCTCGGCTGAAGCGCCGCCTTACATAGTTTCGCGCAGCAAGGCCGTGGCGAGCCGCGCGGCGTGGCGCCATCGCCGCGCTTGGACGAGCCGTGCGACCATATGCCAGCCTTTGGGCAATCGCCCGCCTGCGCCGATATAGTCGATCAACACGCGGAAGCCCGGGCCCGCCAGCGCGCTCGTCGGATATTCGATCCGCTCGATCACCGATGCGCGCACCCGCTGGCTGTCGCCCGGCCGCCCGGTGATGGCATCGACCGCGCCGAGCCCGTCCAGCCCCGGCAGCGGATCGATCGCGCCCAGCGTGTCGCGCTCTCCGGCCTTGCGCTGCTCGTCGCTGATCCACGCCATCGCCGCCCACGCGGTCTGCACGGCCAGGTTACGGTCGCTCACTTGCCCAGGGTGCTGGCGATAATAGGTGAGAGCGTCGGGCAGGTTCGCCAGCTTCGTCACCCGCGAGAGCCGCAGCCAGAGGTCCAGATCCTCGCAATAGCGGAATTGCGGGCGATAGCCGCCGACCTGGGCGACCAGCTCTGCGCGCATCAGCACGCTCGCGTGATTCATCAGCGGGGTATAGGGCGTGGCAAGCGCGACCCGAAACGCCGCGTCATCGAGCGGGTAGGCGCGCGCCATCGGCCATTCGCGGCCCGTATCGTCGAAATAGCAGGTCTGGGTGCCGACCACGCCGTAATCGGGATGCGCGTCGAGAAACGCGATCTGCCGCTCGATCCGGTCGGGCGTGCAGCGATCGTCGCCATCCATCCGTCCGATCAGTTCGCCGCGCGCCTCGCCGAGCATATGGTTCAGGCTGGCGATGAAGCCACGGTTGTTCTGATGGATCGCGCGGATGCGGGGGTCGCGCGCCGCATAGCCATCGATGATCGCGCCCGATCCGTCGGTCGATCCGTCGTCGACGATCAGGAACTCGAAATCGGCGAAGCTCTGCCCCAGGATCGATTCGATCGCGGCGGGCAGATAGGCGGCATTGTTATAGACCGCCATCAGGACGCTGACGCGCGGTGTGTCGGTGTCTGGCCTCATGTTGGGGATTTAGCGGTTGGCGAGGTGCGAGTCAGTCAAAAATCCTCCCCCGCCAGGGGGAGGTGGCGCCGAAGGCGACGGAGGGGGAGGACGGAACGAGCGTCCCGTTTCCTCCCCCTCCGTCAGCTATGCTGACACCTCCCCCTGGCGGGGGAGGAATCAATTGGGTTCACCCCACCGCCTTCGCCAGCGCCTCGGCCAAAGTAGCCGGGCCGAACGGTTTGCGCAGCACGACGGCATCGTCGCCCATCACCGCGTCGATCGCCTCGGACTGCGCGAAGCCGGTCGCGAAAACGATCCGCATGTCGGGGCGGACTTTCAGCACCTCGCGCGCCACGTCGGCGCCGTTCATGCCGGGCATCGCGAAATCGATCACCATCGCCTCCGGGTCTTCGGCCTCCATCATGGCCAGCGCCTCCTTGCCGCCGCTCGCCTCGACCACGGCACAGCCGAATTCCTCCAGCATCGCGGCCAGGACGTCGCGCACCTCGGCTTCGTCATCGACGATCAGGACGCGCAGGCCGCCCAGCTGTGCCACGTCGCGCGGATCGGCGGCTTCGGGCCGGAGCGTCGAAATCTCGTGCCCGCGCGCCACGCGCAGATAGATGGTGGCGGTGGTGCCGCGCCCCAGTTCGGACCAGATCTCCGCGGTGCCGCCACTCTGGCGCGCCATGCCGAACACCATGCTCAATCCCAGCCCCGATCCCTTGCCGACCGGCTTGGTGGTGAAGAAAGGTTCGAAAACGCGCGACGCCGTTTCGGCCGACATCCCCGATCCGGTGTCGCTGACGTCGATCGCCACATAATCGCCATCCTCGACATCGTCGCGGCCCGAAAGACTTTCGTGGCGTATGCCGATCCGCAGGCGCCCGCCATCGGGCATCGCATCGCGCGCGTTGATCGCCAGGTTCAGGATTGCGAGCTCGAGCTGAACGCGATCTCCGATCGCCAGCGCTTCTTCCGTCGGTACGTCGACGTCGATCGTGATCGACGGGCCGATCGTGCGGGCCAGCAATTCGCGCGCCTCGCGCATCAGCGGGACCAGGTCGAAATTCTTGAGCTCCAGCCGCTGCAATCGCGAGAAGGCGAGCAATTGCCCCGTCAGCCTTTTTCCACGGTCGACCGCGCTGAGCGCGTTGGTGGACATGCGCGTAAGGTTCGTATCTTCCTTCACCTTGCGCGCGATCAACTCGAGATTTCCGGCCACCACCTGCAGCAGATTGTTGAAATCGTGCGCGATGCCACCGGTCAGCTGACCCACCGCTTCCATCTTGCGCGACTGGAGCAAGGCTGCCTCGGCCTTTTCGCGCTCCTCGATCTCGGCACGCAGCGCGTCGAGCGCGGCATCGCGTTCGACGATGCGGGCGCTGAGCGAGGTGTTGGCTTCGGCGAGTCTGGCGGGCGAGGGCAACGCGATCGCCCGCGGGAGGAGTGGCCACAGGATGATCGCGGTCGATACCGATGCCATCGCCGTCACGGCTTTAACGATCGCCTCGGCGGCATAATCGCCGTGCCACAGGTTCCAGATGTTCATGACATGGGTCGCGCCGCATGCGGTTATGAACAAGGCGAACAGCCAGAATATGCCCCCGAACGCCACGTCGCGCCGTCGCCGGACGAACGCGATCAGCGCCAGCGGGATCGAGAAATAGGCGCCAGCGATCAGTGCATCGGACACGGTGTGCGTCCACACCAGCCAGGGCTGCCACAACAGGCAATAGCCATGCGGCGCGTAGCTGCCGGCTAGCATCTCGCGGACAATGTCGACCATCGGGACCGGCCCCCTCCTACCGGAAACGCAAACGGTAGCGGCAAAGCCGTCGCTGCTCAACGATAGTGGGAATACGGTGACATATGTTACAATATGTAAAAGATATTGTCGGTATGCGAAGCAAAGCTGGGGAGTTGACGCTTCGCCCCCGCTATCCGATGGCTGGCCGATGCGCCTGATCCTGCAAACCCTGAAACGCGTCGATCCCTTCCTGTTGATGCTGATCGCGACCATCGTGGCGGCATCGCTGCTGCCCGCGCGGGGCGCCGGCGTCTCCGTATTTCACTGGCTCGCCAATGCCGCGATCGTGCTGCTATTCTTTCTGCACGGCGCCAAACTCTCGCGCGCGGCGATCGTAGCGGGGGTTGGGAACTGGCGGCTCCATCTGCTGGTGATGGCTTCGTCTTTCGTCTTGTTCCCGATCCTTGGCCTGGGTCTCTCGATCTTCGCGCGGCCGATGGCGTCGCCGGAGATATTGGCGGGCCTGCTGTTCCTCTCGCTGCTGCCGTCGACCGTACAATCATCGATCGCGTTCACCGCGATGGCAGGCGGGAACGTGCCTGCCGCGGTGTGCAGCGCGTCGCTCTCCAACCTGACGGGCATCGTCATCACGCCGCTGCTGGTCGCTCTGCTCATGAATGTCGGCGGGGCGGGGCACGAGGTTTCGATCGACGCGGTAGGCGATATCGTCGTCCAGCTGCTGTTGCCGTTCGTTTCGGGGCATCTGCTGAGGCCGTGGATCGGCGGCTGGGTCGACAGCCACAAGAAGCTACTCCAGCCGGTCGATCGTTCGTCGATCCTGCTCGTCGTCTATACTGCCTTTTCGGCGGCGGTGGTGCAGGGGATCTGGCAGAAAGTTTCGCCGCTCGATCTCGTCACGATCCTGGCGCTGAGCGCCATCCTGTTGGCGCTCGTGATGGGCGTGAACATCCTGATGGCGCGGCGCGCCGGCCTGCCGCGTGAGGATGCGATCGTGCTGCTGTTCTGCGGCTCCAAGAAAAGCCTGGTCTCGGGCGTGCCGATGGCGGGCGCCCTGTTCGCGCCCGCCGTCGTCGGCGTGCTGATCCTGCCGCTGATGATCTTCCACCAGCTCCAATTGTTCGTCTGCGCGGTGATCGCCGGGCGATACCGCGCAGAGTTGGAGCCCGGTGACGCTTAGATCAACGTGTTGAGCGGCGTCTCGGGCCGCGGGCCGAAGTGCGAGATGACTTCGGCCGCAGCAATCCCCGCCAGACGGCCGCATTCGGCAAGCGGAAGCCCGCGCGCGACGCCGTAGAGGAAGCCGGCGGCGAACAGGTCGCCCGCGCCTGTCGTGTCGATGACCTGGTTGGCCTTGGCGGCGGGGACACGGATCGTCTCGCCATTGCCGACGATCAGGCAGCCTTCGGCGCCCAGCGTGATCGCTGCGATATCCACCGATTGCGCGACCTTGGCCGCTGCCGCGTCGATATCGTCGGTCTGGTAAAGCGAGCGGATCTCGTCGTCATTGGCGAAGAGGATGTCGATGTCGGTGTCGATCAGCGCGAGGAAATCGTCGCGGTGGCGATCGACGCAGAAGCTGTCGGACAGCGTCAGCGAAACCTTGCGGCCCGCCTTGTGCGCGGCGGCGGCGGCCTTGCGGAAGGCGGCCTTGGCCAGATCCTTGTCGAACAGATAGCCTTCCAGATAGACGATCGACGCCTCGGCGATCAGCGCCTCGTCAATATCATCCGGCCCAAGGTTCACGCACGCGCCCAGATAGGTGTTCATCGTGCGCTGAGCATCGGACGTGACGAGGATCAGGCAGCGTGCGGTCGCCGGGCCGTCTGTCGCGGCGGGCGTTTCGAAATCGACGCCGATCCCGCGCATGTCGTGGCGATAGACATCGCCCAGCACGTCCTGCTTCACCTTGCCGATATAGGCGGCAGTGCCGCCGAGCGACGCGACGCCCGCGATCGTGTTGCCGGCCGAACCGCCCGACACCTGTACGCCCGCGCCCATTGCCTGGTAGATCGCCTCGGCGCGCTCCTCGTCGATCAGCGTCATCGACGCCTTGGGCATGCCGTGGGTTTCGAGAAAGGCTTCGTCGGCATGGGCGATCACGTCGACGATCGCATTGCCGATACCGAGAACGTCGTAGCGGGTGGTGGTCAAGGAAAGCTCCATCGAAAGAATGCGCCCGGCCTACGGGCGTATCGGAAAAGGGGAAAGCTCTATTCGTCGCCCGGCCGCTTGCGACCGGCCTTGGCCCAGGCCTGGCCGATAAGCGGTTTGTAGATGTCGTGGGTCAGCCACAGCAGCGGGATACGCCGCTCGGCAATGCCCGGCAGACTCCAAGGGTCGAGGCCGGAGAACGGCAGGAACGGGTTGCGGCGACTATAAGCCCACAATTCGATCCGGGTCGATCGATGCGCCGCCTCGCCGCGCGCATGGAATCCGAACGTGTCGGCGACCACGAGCGTGTTGGCGGGCACGGCGAGCGATATCGGCTGCGGCAGGCCCAGCGCGGTCAGTTCCTGCCGTTCGATCCGGAATGATCCGCGCGCCGACAGCCGGTCGCCTTCGTCGCGCACCGAAAGGCTGCGGCGCTTCTCCCAATCGAGCCGCGCGGGCGTCAGCCGGTGCGATCCGGGGACGTAGGTGAACGGGCCTTCGTCCGCCGCCACGTTCTCCAGGAAGAACCACGCCTTCATCGTCGGGTGGAAGGTGTCGGCGTGCAGATTGACCTGCGGGTCGGGCGGCGCGTCGAAGCGGTGGGTCAGGATTGACTGGATGTAGAGCAAGGGCTCGACGTCGAAGCTGGCGATGTAGCGGGCAAGCGCCTGGAAGCGCGGATGGTCGCGGAAAGCCTTCACCGCCGGCATCGCGCGGATCGCATCCGGGTCGATCGCATAGCGGCGCGTGATCGCGTCGCCCTGCACCATCTCGCGCGCCGGGCCCTTGAAGGCGAGCGTCTGGTCGCGAAGCGCAGCGAAGGTGTCGGCGGGCAAGAAATTCTCGATCGCCACGAAACCGTCGCGGGCATAGGTCGCAACGTCGGACGGGTCGACTGCGGCTGCCAGCTTCTCGCGCCGTCTGTCGGTCATCGCGTGCGCTTTCGCGACACGCCAGCCGTGCAGACCTTTGGCGTTGAGCCTGGGCGACCCGATCAACGGATTGTCGAGGAAGGACTTCGCGCCCGTCAGCAGTTCGGCTGCCCACCAAGGTGTCAGCAGCGATTGGACGACCCGCGACATGCCTCAGGCGATCCCACGTGCCTTGAGCGTGGCTTCGATCGGCGCGACGTCGGTCGGGTTGTTGAGTTCGATCGCGTCCCAACCGATCGGGTCGAACGGCACGACGCCGACAGGCACCCCGCCGTCGAGGAAGCGGAGCTGTTCGAGGCCCTCCAGTTCCTCGAGTTCGGACACGCCAAGCGCCAGATAGCGGGCGAGCGCCTGCGGGCGATAGGCATAGACACCGAGATGCAGATGGACGGGCGGAAAGGGCTGCTCGGCTGCAGCAGCCGGCAGATAGGGGATCACCCGTTTGGAGAAATAGAGCGCCTGGCCGTCGCGGCCGAAAACCACGGTGGTGCCTCCCACGCGGCCCTGCGCCTGATCTTCTACAAGATGGGCGTAGGTGCTTTGGGCGCAGCGCACCGCCGGAGTGGTCATCGCGACCTCAGGCCGCGCCTTGAGCGCATCGACAAGTCCGGTGACGACGAAGGCGGGGGTCAGCGGCGCGTCACCCTGCAGGTTGACCACGATCGAGGGAGCGATGCCCAACCGGTCGATTGCGTCGGCGCAGCGTTCGGTTCCGTTGCGGCAATCGGCCGAGGTCATCACGACCTGCCCGCCGAAAGTCGTCACCGCATCGGCGATCCGATCGTCGTCGGTGGCAACCCAGATCGCTGTCGGATCGACGATGGTGGCGGCGCATTCCCAGCTGCGCTGGATCAGGGGCTTGGCTTCGCCCGTGGCGCCGCGCAGCAGCGCCAACGGCTTGGCCGGATAGCGGCTCGACTGATAGCGAGCCGGGATCAGGACGATCGTGTCGGGGTCCGCAGCACCCGGCATAAGCGTGGACTCAGCTCAGGCCGTAGCGGACGAAGTCGTGCATGTGGACGATGCCGACCGGCTTTTCCTCTTCCTCGGCCATGACGAACACCGTGGTGATCTTGGCATCGTTCATGATCATCAGCGCGTCTTCTGCCAGAATTGTGGCGGGGACGGTCTTGGGATGATGGGTCATGACGTCGGAAGCGGTGCGATCGAGCAGGTCGCCGATGTGACGGCGAAGGTCGCCGTCGGTGATGACGCCGATCAGGCGGTCGCCATCGTCCAGCACACCAGCGACGCCAAAGCCCATCGATGTCATCGTCATGATCACGTCGCGCATCGGAACGTCGGCATGGACCAGCGGGATTCGGTTGCCGATGTGCATCATCTGGCTGACGGGCATCAGGCGCAGGCCGATCGATCCGCCGGGATGGAGTTCCTTCAGGCTGTCCTTGCTGATGCCGCGCACGTCCATCAGCGCCATCGCCAACGCGTCGCCCAGCGCGAGCATGACCGCGGTCGACGACGTCGGCGCGACATTGGCGGGACATGCTTCGCGCACCTGCGGGATCGCCAGCGGTACGTCGGCATGCTGCATGACCGGAGAATCATTCCGCGCCGAAATGCCGATGATCCGAACGCCGATCGCGCGGCAATGCTGCATGACGGCGCGCAACTCGGTGGTAAGTCCCGAATTGGACATCATCATCACGGTGTCGCCGCGCTTGATCATGCCCAGGTCGCCATGCGCGGCTTCGGCCGGGTGGACGAAGACGGCGGCGGTGCCCGTGGCACACATCGTGGCGACGATCTTGCGGCCGATATGGCCCGACTTGCCCATGCCGGTGACGACGACCCGGCCGGTGGTCTGTGCCAGCAATTTCGTTGCGGCAACAAAATGATAGTCGAGCGCGGCGGACAGAGATTCCAGAGCGCTGGCTTCGATATCGATGACTTCGCGACCGCGGGCCAGAATATCGCTGTCCGAAATATGGGCCAGATCAAGCAGTTGGTTACTGTGCACGCCCAGCCCTTTCAGATTTTTATTTTTGCGGCGTCAGGCTCACCGCTACACCAACTCAATATACCCGCATGCAAAACGTGCAATAGCAATGTTGCAGCGCGAAATTCAGCCGGCCTTGCGGACGACCAAGCCGAACGACGTCGATACCCAACGCAGCAACTGCAGCTTCAGGTGCGAATCCGCCGTGTAAGGGGGAAGGTCGATCACGCGGTCGAGTTCCGTATCACCACTGTCGAACGTGATCGGGATCACTTCATGTCCCTGTTCGGTGAGCCGTTTCACCAATGCTTCGAAATCTCGGCGACGGAACAGCACGGTCGAACCGTGATCGAGCGTGTTGTCGTTCGAGCTCAGGTTGAGCTCGGTCGTGTGGACCGAGATGCCGCCGGGCTTGAGCGTCTTGAGCGTATTCTCGATGAAATCGAGCCCGGCCTTGATCGATCCGAGATGTTCGTAGGCGCACGAGGACCAGCAGAAGTCGAAGCCCGTCAGGTCGGCGGGGATCGCGTTCATGTCGACCGGGCGATAGCGGACACGCTCGAAGAAGGCGTCGCGATCACACAGGCCGGGTGAATAGATGCGCTCAAGATCCGAGCCGAGCTGGTCGGTCTCGTTCCACACGGTCGCACGCGCATCGTCTTCGGGGAGATCGGTCGCCACGACTTCGCATCCGGCGGCGGCGAAAACCGACGACATCGGCTCGATACCCACGCCGAAGCCGAGGCCGCGCGATCCGGGCTTCAGCTTGTCGTGGAAGTCGAGCATGCGCAGGATATAGGCGAATTCCCACTGCTTGCGGTGCAGCGACGGGCCGATGCCCAGCCGCGCGACCAGATCGGCGAAGATCGGCTCGTGCATCTGATGCGCGGTGCACATCTGCGAGACAGGATCGGCGAGAGTCGCCTGCTTGTCGATGATGAGGTTCGCGAGCGCACCTTCGCCTGGCGCCGCCAGGAAGCCGTCGCGCGCGGCGTCGAGCCGCGAGATCAGCGCTTCGTTGCTGTCGCCGCCGATCACGGTGATGGCGATAGCGTCGGCCTGCGCGTCGGAATCTTCGCTCAGCACGCCGACGACGGCATAGCTGTGGTTCGCGCGGGCCAGTTCGCTGACTTCGATCACATCGCCCGATTCCGCCAGCTTGCGTAACGAGAACTTATGCACCTTGGGCTTGCGTGATGATGCTAGGCCCCGCCCGTCGACGGCGTTGATGTTTACGATCAGCTTGCCCCGCGTGGCCTTCAAACCCGAGAGGCGTACGCGAAAGCGGATCGTTCCACCCGTCGACGCGACATAGCCGGTATGGAACGCATAGCCTGCGATCAAGCTGGGCTCATCTCCGCCCTGGCCGGTGAGCGCGCTACGCTGTCCGTGCCAGAAACAGAAAGGCTCGATCGCCACGCCGACTTCGTCGCTGCGGCTGCCAGTGCTGGCATCCTGCCACCACGCCCAGGCGCGTTTGGCGAGGGTCCGCAACTTGGACGAGGGCGTTGATCGCGCAGCAGCAGGCGAGGAGATGGACGTGGTATCAAGCATAATTTGCGCCTCTATGGCGGGCCCGGCTTCTCTATTCAACTGGTAGATCGAAGAAGAACGTATCCCTGTGTCTTTAGGCACACATTTAACGTAGCCATGTGCGATTGGCCTTGGAAGCTGAACCCGGGACTAACGACCCGAGTGCCCGGGACGAGGCGAAATGATGGTGCGGTAGTCGCCGAATATCGTGACCGATTTGCGTTGCCTGTCGGCATCACCATATAGTGCGGACCGAATTGACGGGCGCGCGAAGGAAAGCGGATTTTGGACGTAAGCGGGCATGGTGACGGCGGTGGTGCCGGTCGGATCGGGGATCGCGCCTGGTTGAACCGTATGAACAGCCTCACCGCACGCAAGAGCGAGCCGCAGCGCGGCGCCAACGATCAGCCGCGCGTTCCGGCGGGCACTCGTGTCTATGCGATCGGCGACATTCACGGGCGGCTCGATCTGCTGTTGCCGCTGCTTGCGCATATCAAGGCGGACAATGGCGCACGCGAAGCCGCCGAGGCGCACGTCGTCATGCTCGGCGATCTGGTCGACCGGGGGCCATATTCGGCCGAAACGGTCGAGTTCGTCATCAGCGCGCTGCCCACCTTCGCGACCTTCCACATCCTGATGGGCAACCATGAGGAATCGATGCTTCGCGCACTCGACCCGGCCGATGACCAGACGGGCAATCTCTGGCTCAAGTTCGGCGGTTACGAAACGCTCGCGAGCTACGGCGTGCCGGTATCGCTGTTGGGTGGTGAGGATTTGCCCGCCGCCGACGTGCTGGCCCAATATGTGCCGATGCGGCATCGTGCTTATCTGAAGGGGCTCGGCGACACGGCGCGCTTCGGCGATTATCTGTTCGTCCATGCCGGCATCCGCCCGGGGATTCCGATCGACGCACAGGACCAGGTCGACATGCACTGGATCCGCCGCGACTTCCTCGATCACAAAGGCGATCTGGGCGCCTATGTGGTCCACGGCCATACGATCAGCAGCACGCCCGATATGCAGGCTAACCGCATCGGGATCGATACCGGCGCCTATCGGTCGGGCACGCTCACCGCGCTCGGGCTGGAAGGCGACAGCCGCTGGCTGATCAAGGCGAGCGTTATCGACGGCGAAGTTCAAACGAAATTAAGCACCGTGGGTTAAGCCGGTCCCGACTCGACTGTCGGGATAAGGATGCTTGCATGCGGCGTGTTCGTGGCCGCCCAGCCAATTCGATGGAAAGCCAGACCGGCGACCGGGGCGTGCGGGGCATGCGTTTCCTGCGCGGGTTGATGCCTGCCGGCACCACGCATGACCGTTCTTCCGTGTCGAATCGCGTGCGAATGACGGCCGATGCGCTGCCGCTCGTTCTGCTCGCTGAACTCACCGTCGCGGGTGCGCTTGGGCTGGTGCGGGCGCATCGTCTCGACACGGTCGGGATCGCGCTCATCGTAGGTCCGCTGATCGGGATGCTGCTGGCGGGCGGGCTCGTATGCCTTATCGTCGCGCGCGGGATGCAACGTCGCGTCCGCGCGGAAGACATGCATGGGGTGATCGCCGTGGTCGCCTTCGTCCATGGGCTCGGCTGGGCCTGCTGGATGTTCGGTTTTCACAGCGACATGGCCTCGCCGCTCTGGCCGATTGCTGCGATCGCGCATTGCGGTCTTTTGATCCTCGCTACGATGACGTTCGTGCCGGTGCCGATCGCCGCGCTCGCCTTGTGGCTGCCGCTGACGGCGGCGGCCGTGTGGGTGTTCGGGAACCTCACCGGTCTCGTCATCACTCTGCCGATGGCGGGGTTGATCGTCGTGGCGCTCGGAGGCATTTCCGAACGCTCCTACGTCGCTTCGCACCGCTGGCTCGAAAGGGCGTCCGCCGCCCTCAAGGCGGCGGTTTTGCTGCGCGAGTTCGAGGAGACCCGCCGTGGCTGGTTCTGGGAAACAGACGCGCGCGGCTATCTCACCTATATCACCCCGCAGCTGGCGGCGGCGCTCGGCCGCTCGGTCGAACAATTGCTCGGCACCGCCTTCACGGAGCTCGTCCTGCACGAGCGCGAAGAATCCAATTTTACGGGGCAGGGCGAACGGACGCTGGGCTTCCACCTGTCGACGCGTCTGGCCTTTACCGAGATCGCGGTGCGCGCGGCCGGGATCGGCGATGCGCGCTGGTGGTCGCTGTCGGGCCGCCCGGCCTTCGACGATGGCGGCAATTTCCTGGGTTTTCGCGGTTCGGGCACCGACCTGACCGAGATGCGCAAATCGGAGGCCGAGGTGAAGCGCCTCGCCAGCTATGATCCGCTCACCGGCCTGCCCAACCGCATCATGATGCGCCGCACGCTCGACGAATCGCTGCGCGACGTCGCGGGCAAGCCGAAGCGCGCGGCCCTGTTCCTGCTCGATCTCGATCGGTTCAAGACGGTCAACGACACGCTCGGCCATCCGGTCGGCGATATGCTGCTGGGCCAGGTGGCGGAGCGGCTGACGCGGATCGTCCACACCGATGGCCAGGTCGGCCGCCTGGGCGGCGACGAATTCAAGGTCGTGCTGCCCGGCATCGCCGAACGCCCGCGCCTCGCCGCACTCGCCGATGCGATCATCGCCGAACTGTCCAAGCCCTACCGCATCGACGGATCGTCGGTGTCGATCGGCGCCTCGGTCGGCATCGCGATCGCGCCCGACGATGGAGCCGCGGCCGACGCGCTGGTCCGCAACGCTGATCTCGCGCTCTATGCGGCCAAGGCCGACGGCAAAGGCGTCCACCGCTTCTATGAGCCGGAGATGCACGCCTCCGCCAAGGATAAGCGGCTGCTTGAAATGGATCTGCGCAAGGTGCTGAGCGAGAGCGGCCTCAGCCTCGTCTATCAGCCGGTCGTCGACGCCGTGACCGAGGCGATCGTGGGGTTCGAAGCGCTAGCACGCTGGAACCACCCGACCCGCGGACTGGTCTCGCCCGCCTCGTTCATCCCGGTCGCGGAGGAGATCGGCCTGATCCCGCAGATCGGCGAATGGGTGTTGCGTACGGCCTGTCTGGAAGCCGCCAACTGGCCCGACAATGTCCGCGTCGCGGTCAACATCTCGCCGATCCAGTTCGCCTCTCCGGCCCTCCCCGGCATCGTTCTGTCCGCGCTCGCCGCCGCGCAACTGCCGCCGCACCGGCTGGAGCTTGAGATCACCGAGGGCGTGTTCCTGGGCGACGGCGAGGATACCGACGCGATGTTCGCCAAGCTCAAGGGGATCGGCGTCCGCTTCGCGCTCGACGATTTTGGCACCGGCTATTCGTCGCTCGGCTATCTAAAAAAGGCGCCGTTCGACAAGATCAAGGTCGACCAGAGCTTCGTGCGCGGCGCGGCGGTGCCGGGCAGCCGCAACGCGGCGATCGTCCGCGCGATCGTGACGCTCGCCGAAAGCCTCGGCATGGAAACCACCGCCGAGGGCGCCGAAACGCCCGAGGAACTGGCGCTGATCCGTTCGCTCGGCTGCAGCCATATCCAGGGCTATATCTTCGGCAAGCCGATGTCGTCGGACGAGGCGCGCGCCCGCGTTGCCCAGCACGGCAAGTTCGCGATGCCTGGCCTGCTCGTCAGCCGGGATCCGCGCGTCGCGGTGCTGCGGTCGGCGATGGTGCGATCGAACCTCGGCAACATGCAGGGCCGCGTGCGCAACCTCTCGCGCACCGGCGCGATGATCGAATGCATGACTCCGCTACCCGCCGACACGCAGGTCGTCCTCGAGTTCGGCGACGGTGGCCGGATCGGCGGCACCGTGCGCTGGGCGGGTGAGGATCGTTTCGGAATGATGTTCGATGAGCCGATCGAGCTGGAGCAGCTCAACCCCGGCCGGATGGCGAAGGCAAGCGCGGCTTAGTCTCTCCCTTAAACGCCCCTCCCTGAAAGGGAGGGGAGGCAGAGAGCTTAGAAGCCCGTCGCCAGCGTGAGGGCGATCGTCTGGCGGTCGCGGCGGGTGGAAGCCATCGCCTGGGCGTCGTCGGCGGTTATGCGGCCGTGGCGGGCCTCGATCCCTATCCGCATCGATTGCGCCTGGCCGAAGTCGGGGCTGTAGGCGATCGCGGCGATCATGGCGCTGCCGGTCGGGCGGCCGCCGCTCGCCAATTCGATCCCGCGCTGCGCGCCGGACCATTTGCTGTCGTCGATGGCGAGTTGATAGTGCGCGCTCAACTGCCAGTGATCGTCATGTACCCAGCCGGCACCGACGCTCGCGGTGCCGCTCACCAGCTTGCGCCCACCCGCCATCGGCACCGCGCGGCGGCGGCTTTCGCCGATCATCCGGGCCGATAGCCACAGCCGCCCGCTTTCGCTCGCGTCGAAGCCGTAGCCGATCACAACCGAGGATCGCGACAGGTTCGCCTGCTTCTGCTCGCCGGCCTGACGACCGCCGAGTTTGCGCCCCTTCACCTTGTCGATCGCGATCGACAGCGCCGGATCGCTGCCGTCATCCAGCGTCGCGGGGGCAAGCGGCTGTCTGGGCGTCGCGCCGTAACGGGCGCGCAAGATCGGGACGGGCAGGTCGCACGTAGGGCAGTCGATCATGATCGCAGGCGGCATCATCACGGCAGGCGCTCCCCAAAAGCGTCACGTCGGATGAGGGCGCTCTACAGGCGTTGCGCGATAGGCATGAGTCAGTCCGGTTAAGGGACGGTGACAGCCGCTTTCTATCCTCCCCCGCCAGGGGGAGGTGTCAGCGCAGCTGACGGAGGGGGAGGATGCGGCTCACTAGAGTTGGTCGTTGACCTCCCCCTCCGTCGCCTTCGGCGCCACCTCCCCCTGGCGGGGGAGGATGAGATTTACCGTGTCTCGCGAAAAACCACGAATTTCGAGACGATGAAGAAATAGACCGCGAGCGACAGCGTCGTCAGGATTTTCGCGATCCAGGGATTGAGGACCAGCGAGTAGAGCGAGATCAGGGCGGTCGACACGCCGATGCCGACGATGTTGGCGATCACGAAGGTCGCGATCTGCTTGACATGCCGCCCGTCGTCGAGCCGCTGGCCGAAGGTCCACGTCTTGTTGAGCAGGTAGGACAGGGTTGTGCCGACCAGATAGCCGGCCGCGTTCGCGATCTGTATCGGCACGCCGAGCACGCCGTAGAGCAAGCCGAAGATCGCATAATCGGTGCCGTTGTTCAGCACGCTGACCGTCAGGTAACGGACAGCCTGCGATCGGCCGAGGCGCGCGAGCATGCGGGCGCTCAGACGCTTTCGGGCGGGCGGCCCAGCGATATGTCCGTGGTGGGCGCATGGACGCTGGGGCGATCGATGAAGCCCATTCCGGGAATGCCGACCTGGCCGATCTCATGCCGGGTCTTCACCTCGCGGATCAGGAAGAGCGGGCGTCCCTTCGACTGCATGTAGAGCCGGCCCAGATACTCGCCGAGCATCCCCGCGATCAGCATCTGGCCCGAACCGAGCAGGACGACGATGACCATCAGCGATGTCCAGCCCTGTACCGTCTCGCCGCTGGCCCATCGGACCAATGTATAGGCGAGCAGGACCATGCCGATCGCGGCAAGGATCACCCCGAAATAGCTCGCCATGCGCAACGGCAGAATCGAGAAGCCGGTGGTCGCGTCGACCGTGAGCTGGAGCATCTTCTTGAGTGGGTAGTTGGTCTCGCCCGCCAGCCGCGCGTCGCGATGATAGCGATAGGCGACCTGCCTGAACCCGATCCACGCGACCATGCCACGGATGAAGCGGCTCTGTTCGGGCATCGCCATCAGCGCGGCGAGCGCACGGCGGGTCATCAAGCGGAAATCGCCGGTGTCGACGGGCAGATCGACGTCGGACAGCTTCTTGAGCATCCGGTAGAACAATTTGGCGGTGAACTTCTTGGCGAATGTCTCGCCCGCGCGGGTCAGGCGCTGGCCATAGACGACGTCGGCCTGCTCGGTGCGCATCATGTCGAGCATCGGCTGCAGCGCCTCGGGCGGATCCTGCAGATCGGCGTCGATGATCAGGATATAGTCGCCGCGTGCCAGCGAAAGCCCGGCGGTGAGCGCGAGCTGATGCCCGTGGTTGCGCGACAGATCGACGCCCACGACGCGATCGTCCTGCGCGGCAAGATCGGCGATGATCGGCCAGGTGCGGTCGCGCGAACCGTCATTGACCAGGATCAGCTCGTAATCGTCGGTGACGGCCTTCGCGGCATCGGACACGCGGCGGTGGAGCGTATCGAGGCAGAGCTCCTCATTATAGCAGGGCACCACGATCGATAGATATGTCACCCCGGCCCTCCGCGCCCAACCGGCCGGCACCAAACCACGCTAACGATGGCGGGGCAAGGTTGGGTTATGCAAACTATCCTCCCCCGCCAGGGGGAGGTGGCGCCGAAGGCGACGGAGGGGGAGGATACGACTCAAACGAGTTGGTCGCCGTCCTCCCCCTCCGTCAGCTGCGCTGACACCTCCCCCTGGCGGGGGAGGATGAATCAGACCGCAGCGCCCATCAGCGCGGGGAAGAATTCCTCGTGGGCGCTGCGCAGGTCGGTGAGCGAGACGCCCGCAACGTCGGTGCCGCCAGTCGTGCCCAGGCGATGCGCGGGGATGCCGGCGGTGAGGGCGGCGGCCATCACGGCGTCGCTGTTCGCGGTGGTGACGATGTAGCGGCCCTGATCCTCGCCGAAGGCGCGGGTGTGGCTCATCTCGCCCAGCTTCGCGCCGATCCCGCCCGCCAGCGCCATTTCGGTCACGGCGACGAGCATGCCGCCGTCCGAGATGTCGTGGCATGCGGTGACGGTGCCCGACAGGATCAGGTCGCGTACGAAATCGCCGTTGCGGCGCTCTGCGGCCAGATCGACCGGCGGCGGTGGGCCGTCCTCGCGGTCGAGGATATAGCGCAGCCACAAGGACTGGCCGAGATGGCCGTCACGATCGCCCGCTTCGGTGCCGATCAGGACGATATGTTCGCCCTCCGCCTTGAAGGCGACGGTTGCCGATGTGGCATAATCCTGAAGCAGCCCGACGCCGCCAATCGCGGGGGTGGGCAGGATGGCGGAGCCGCCGCCGGTCGCCTTGCTCTCGTTGTAGAGGCTCACGTTGCCCGACACGATCGGGAAGTCGAGCGCGACGCACGCCTGCGACATGCCGTCGAGGCAGCCGACGATCTGGCCCATGATCTCGGGACGCTGCGGGTTGGCGAAGTTGAGGCAGTTGGTGACCGCGAGCGGGGTCGCGCCGACCGACGTCAGGTTGCGCCACGCCTCGGCCACCGCCTGCTTGCCGCCCTCGATCGGATCGGCGAAGCAATAACGCGGCGTGCAATCGGTGCTGATCGCCAGACCCTTCTGCGTGCCGTGGACGCGCACGACCGCGGCGTCGCCGCCCGGACGCTGGACGGTGTCGGCGCCGACCATATGGTCATACTGCTCCCAGATCCAGCGGCGCGAGGCGATGTCGGGCGATCCCATCAGCGTCACAAGATTTTCGCCGATCGTGCCCTTCGGTGCGACCTCGCCCAGCGGTTCGCGCTTCGGCGTCGGCACCCACGGGCGATCGTAGAGCGGGGCTTCGTCGGCCAGCGGGCCAAGCGGGATGTCGCACACCGTCTCGCCGTTGAACGTCAGGACCATGCGGCCGGTCTCGGTGACGTGGCCGATCACCGCGAAGTCCAGCTCCCACTTGCGGAAGATCGCTTCGGCGAAATCCTCGCGGCCGGGCTTCAGCACCATGAGCATCCGCTCCTGGCTCTCGCTCAGCATCATCTCATAGGGGGTCATGCCGGTTTCGCGCTGCGGCACCTTGTTCATGTCGAGCTCGATGCCGACCCCGCCCTTGCTGGCCATTTCGACCGAGGAGGAGGTGAGGCCCGCCGCGCCCATATCCTGGATCGCGACGATCGCGTCGGACGCCATGAGTTCGAGGCACGCCTCGATCAGCAGCTTTTCGGTGAAGGGATCGCCGACCTGCACGGTCGGGCGCTTGGCGTCCGAATCCTCGCCGAAATCGGCCGAGGCCATCGTCGCGCCGTGGATGCCGTCGCGGCCCGTCTTGGAGCCGACATAGACGATCGGATTGCCGACGCCCGAGGCCGCCGAATAGAAGATCTTGTCCTGATCGGCGATGCCGACGGTCATCGCGTTGACCAGGATGTTGCCGTCATAGGCCGGGTGGAAGTTCACCTCGCCGCCCACGGTCGGCACGCCGACGCAATTGCCATAGCCGCCGATGCCGTGGACCACGCCCGCGATCAGGTGGCGCATCTTGGGATGATCGGGCCGACCGAAGCGCAGCGCGTTCATGTTCGCCACCGGACGCGCGCCCATCGTGAAGACGTCGCGCAGGATGCCGCCGACGCCGGTCGCCGCGCCCTGATAGGGTTCGATGTACGACGGGTGGTTGTGGCTCTCCATCTTGAAGATCGCGGCCTGCCCATCACCGATGTCGATCACGCCCGCATTCTCGCCGGGACCGCAGATCACCTGCGGGCCGGTGGTCGGCAGCTTCTTCAGGTGAATGCGCGACGATTTGTAGCTGCAATGCTCCGACCACATGACCGAGAAGATCCCGAGCTCGACCATGTTCGGCTCGCGGCCGAGCGCGTGGAGCAGGCGATCATATTCCTCGCTCGACAGGCCATGTTCGGCGACGATCTGGGGCGTGATGGGTGCAGCACTCTGGGTCATGCGCGGGCCGATAGCGAAACGCGGGCGGGGTGGGAATGCCTGATCGTGCGAGAGTCGATCATCCGTGCACGCCGGGTGCCGTGCAGGTCGCCCGGGCGGGGTCATCAAATGGGCCTCGGGGATGGGGCGATTGTGCCGCCTCCGATTCGCGGCTTAGCCTTCTCGCGACGCGGCCCGGCAGAGGCGCGCGATGCCTGATGGCCCGAGAGGAGAGCTCGATGAAATATGGTTATCTGATCCGTGGCGGAACCGTGGTCGACGGCACCGGTGCCCCCGCTTTTCAAGCCGATGTCCGCGTGGTCGACGGCATGATCGCGCAGATCGGCAAGGGGCTGGAACAGCGCCCGCGCGAGCGCGTCTTCGATGCGGCCGGCTGCTATGTGACCCCCGGTTTCGTCGAGACGCACAACCATTTCGACGCGCCGATGTGGTGGATGCCGATGCTGGAGCCGATGGCGGCTTACGGCGTCACCACCTCGATCAACGGCAATTGCGGATTCGCGGCGGCCCCCTGTTCGGACAATGCCGAGGATCGGCTGGAGATGGTCAAGATCTTCTCTTTCTTCGAAGATATCCCGATCGAGCCTTTCCTGAGCGTGCTGCCGTGGGATTGGCGCAAATGGAGCGAATATCGCGCGTCGATCGAGAAGCATCTGGCGCTGCCGGTGAACTTCGGATCGTTCTGCGGCCATATCGCGCTGCGCCTCGCGGTGGTCGGCAAGGAAGCGTGGGAGCGTCCGTCGACCAAGGAAGAAATCGCCAAGATGTGCGCGCTTCTGGAGGATGCGCTGGACGCGGGGGCGCTGGGCCTGTCGAGCAACATGCTCGATTGGGACCAGAAGGGCCGCGCGATCCCCAGCATCACCGCGAGCGACGAGGAATGGTCGGCGCTGGTCGACGTGCTCGCGCGCTATCCGGGCAAGACGATGCAGGTGATCCTGGGCAACTTCATTCGCTATACCGGCGTCGAGGACATGAAGCGGCTCGAAGCGATCATCGGCGATCGCGACATCAAGCTGCAGTGGCTCAACCTGCCGCCCAAGAAGGGCAAGCCCCACCTGCTCGAACTCTATGACATGCACGCGCGCTACAAGGCGGAGGGGCGCAACTGGGTGCCGACCTTCGCGACCCAGCCGCTGGCCAGCACGATCACCTTCTATTCGTCGCTGGTGTTCGGGCAGGCGGGCATCCTGGTGTGGCACGAACTGATCGAAGCGCCGACCGACGAGGCGAAGACCGCGCTTCTGGAAGATCCGGCGTGGCGGGCGCGGGCGCGCGAAAGCTGGGACAATGTCTATCCGGGCACGCCGATGAGCCGGCCCGAAGAACGCTTCCTGCAGGAAAGCGAGACGGGGATCGGCCCGGTCGGCATCTCGCTCGCGCAACTTGCGGCGGACACGGGGCTGCATGTGTCGGACGCGCTGGCCGAATGGCTGCTCGCCAACGGTTTCGGCTCGGTGATCATGAACCAGCTGCCGCCGATGCGCACCAATGAGGAGATCGCCGAGCTGATGGCCGACCCGCAAGCGATCTGCAACGTCACCGACGCGGGCGCGCATGGCCAGATGCTGTGCGGCATCGGCAACAACGCGCTGCTGCTGACGACCTTGTGCCGCGATGGCGATTATGCGCCGATCGAACTGGTCGTCCACAACCTGACCGGCAAGCTCGCCAACTGGTTCGGGCTGATCGATCGCGGTGAGATCAAGGTCGGCAAGGCGGCCGACATCGCGGTGTTCAACCTTGACGAAATCGAACAGCGGCCGATCGAACGCACGTTCGACGTGCCCGACGGCAAGGGTGGGCGCACCTGGCGCTACACCCGCGCGCCCGCGCCGATGCGGCTGACGATGGTCAACGGCACCCCCACCTACGTCAACGGCCGCTATACCGGGCAATTCCCGGGGCAAGTCGTCTCGCCAATGGTCGAGCAGCCGCTCGCCCAGGCGGCAGAATAAGGGAGCGCAGGATCATGGAAGAAGCCGTCTCCGTCCGCCGCGAAGAGGTCGATGAAGCCGCGACCGTCGCCGAGAACAATGCCCGCCACCAGATGAGCGACAAGGAGGCCGCCTATATGCGCGGCCGCGCCGAGCCGGTCACGTCGAGCGTGCTGATATCGTCGTCCAAATATCTGAACGACCCCTTCTACCGCGAAACCTATGCGCAGTTCGCATTGAGGAAGCCGGGGCCGGACCTGCCCGCGACCTATCTGATCCCCAACATGGTCAAGGCCCTGTCGAGCCAGCGCGACGACCAGGAATATTATGCGCTGGTGCAGGAGGAGCGGAAGACCAAGCCCGAGTTCGACGCCTGGCTGAAGCGCCGTCGCCTGAGCCGCTACATCCCCGACGAGATGCGGCAATATGGCCCCGGCACGCTGGGCGCGATGATCCGCGACTGGATCGAGCAGTCGGGCATGGAGATCAACTTCATGAAGGCGGGCATGGAACCGCGCAACGACCTGGAATATATGGCGAAGCGCCGCGTGTCGCACCACGATATCGAGCATATGGTGACGGGCTTCGGCCCCTCTGCGCTCGGCGAACAGGCGCTGGCGGTGATGAACAACGTGTGCACCCTGGCGTATTTCAGTCCGCGGCTCGCCAAGTATATCAACGAAGCGACGATGTTCGTCACCACGACCAGCCTCTATCGCCTTCACCTCCACACCACCGAACTGATGGCCGACAGCTATGATGCGTGGCGGCAGGGGATCGCGGCGGGGCAGGCGATCAAGAAGCCGCTGCTGCTGGTCGACTGGGAGGATTATCTCGACTGGCAGGTCGAAGACATCGCTGCCGACCTGGGCTTCGAGCGCGGGCCGGGCGACGGCTGGGCCTATTCGAACGAAGTGGTCGGGGCCGGGGGGTATTGAGCCTCCCTGCATAGGGAGAGTGCGCTCGCCTCCCTCTCTCGTCATTGCGAGGCGCCGCTTGCGGCGACGCGGCAATCCACTCCGAAGTGCGGACTGGATTGCGTCGTTGCCTTCGGCGCCTCGCAATGACGATGTGGGGAGAGGGGCGATCGGCCGCAGACGGAGCTGTGGCGTAGAATCAGGACAGGTGAAGGTCGGCGCGTCCTGCCAAAAGGGCACCCGGACGTTGGGTAACGTAAAGATAGTCGTGCGGGCATGGCTGGGGCCGACCGAACCGACATGCTTTGCCTGCTGTCACCAGGCCAGGGGATGCGGTCCTGCGATTGGCTGCTGCCGCTCCTCGATAGAGCGGCCCCGGCGATTGGAAACGAGACGCGGTCTGTCCGGTCGGGGCTACCCGGGATGCGGGACTCTGACTTCCCGCAGTGGATCGGCCCTGTCTTTCCTTCGAAACCGCAAGTCGCCTCCGCCTGCCGGCGGGTTCGTCCAGCACATGCCGGCGAGAAGCGATGCGCATCCGCTTCTGAACCGGATGACTTCGCGCCGACCTGTCACGGCCCGGTTCGGAGCGAGCTCTGCTCCGGGCCGGTCCTGCATCCTCACGCTGATCGGGCGAGAGGATGGTGGAACGACTAACCCAAATGGTTCGTTTTGTCAAGTCCAGAGATCCTCCCCGGGACGGGGAGGTGGCGCCGAAGGCGACGGAGGGAGCAGGAGGCAAAGCGTTGCGCCCGGCCTCCTGCCCCCTCCACCATGCTCCGCATGGTCCCCCTCCCCGTGCCGGGGAGGATCAAGTGTATCGCCATTGCAATATTGATTTTGGTTCAGCGATATTTGCGGTTTCCTCCGCGCGCGTGCTGCCTAGAGTGGAGCCACGATTCGAAACGAAGCGGAGAGGGAACATCATGAAGGATCAGCTCGGGCTTGCGGGCAAGACGGTGCTCGTGCTCGGCGGCGGGCAGGGCAATGGTGAGGCGACGTGCATCCGCTTTGCCGATGCGGGCGCGAACGTCGCGATCGTCGATCTGGACATCGGGCTGGCCGAAAAGGTCGCTGCCGACGTGCGCACGCGCGGGGTGAAGGCGGTCGCGCTGACCGGCGACGTGCGCCAGCCTGCCGAATGCGCGCGGCTGATGGAGGAAACGGCGCGGCATCTGGCGGTGCCCGACTGCATGATCACGATCATCGGCCAGGCGACGATGAAGCCGATCCTCGATCTGACCCAGGAGGATATCGAGCGCGATCTCGACATCAACCTGCGCTTCTTCGTCTATGCGTCGCAGGCGTTTGCCCGCGCGCTGATCGCCGCAGGCAAGGGTGGCACGATCGCGGGCCTCTCCTCGGTCGACGGCATCTTCGGTTCGCCGGTCCACGCGGCTTATGGCTTCGCAAAGGCGGGGCTGATCAGCTTCATCAAGTCGGCGGCGACCGAGTGGGCCGATCACGGCATCCGCGTGAACTGCGTCGCGCCGGGTGCGATCGTGACGGTGCGCGTGCCGGATTCGGAAGCGCGCCAGCAGGTGATGCACAATTCGATGATCCCGATGCGCCGATCGGGCCAGCCGAACGAGATCGCCGGCGCACTGCTGTTCCTGTCGTCGGACCTGTCGAGCTACGTGACCGGCCAGACCCTGCCGGTCGATGGCGGCTGGACCGCGGGCAATTACTTCAATGCCCAACGCAGCACGCAGGGCATGGTTATGGACAACGGCAAAAAGTTCTAGGACGCGACACATGCGTCATTGCGAGGAGCCGCAGGCGACGAAGCAATCCACTCCGACTGGATTGCTTCGCTGCGCTCGCAATGACGAGTTTGGGTGGAGCGCGTTATTGTCTCCAACCGTCGTCGCCGGACTTGATCCGGGGGCCGGCTGTTTTGTTCGGCAGCCAAGGCAGAGAAGTTGCACCCCGGCTCAAGCCCGGGGTGACGGGTTGTGAATGTCCGCTATGGGGTGGGAAGCAGCCTATCCGCTTTCGGGTGAGTGAGCTTGAATAGGAGACGTTGGCGCCTTCGCCGGGGCTCTCCGGAAAGCGGCAGCGATCCTCAAGCACTCTAAGAGGCGTTTACCGCCGCGCCACACCGATCAGCGCGGTCGAAGGGATAGGAAGGTGTGTCTGGTCGCCCGCCAGTAACCGTAGCTCCGCGACGATCATGCCTTTCTGCAGGTCATC
>NZ_VTOU01000008.1 GCF_008274695.1 Sphingomonas montanisoli
GTCCGGCAGATCTTCACCACCGTCAATACGCTGAGCGGCCAGTATGCGAGCCTGTCGGTGACGGTGGCGACGCAGGGAGCGTCGATCGTCACCAACGCAGCCGCCATTACGACGCTCGACACGAACGTCGGCACCCTGACGACTACGGTCAGCACGCAAGGGGCGTCGATCGCCGCAAATGCGGCGGCTATCAGCACGACGACCGCTGACCTTGCGAGCCTCAGCACGGTGGTCACGGCGGGCTCGCCGAACCTTGTCGGTGCGCTCGAAACATGGGCGGCAAGCCCATATTCTTCGGTCGGCCTCAACCCCGCATGGGGGACGGTGCTTTCAAGTGCGGGAGGGTTTAGCGGGAGCGAGCAGCTCATCGGCCAATCGCCGATCGAGCCGGCGGTTGCGGGGCAGACCTACACCTTTGCTGCGGACTTCCATTGCGCCGCAACGTCGGGCAGCGCGATCAGCGCCGACATCATGTGGCTGGACTCGATGGGCGCGCCGGTTTCCGGTTCGCCCTACAGCACGCGGGTCTATGCCAATCCGGGCACCGTGTTCAGCAATTCGCGCCCGCGCAGCACGTTTTCAGCCACAGTGGTTGCGCCGGCCGGTGCCGTGTCGATGAGGGCGCGTGCCCTGCTCTACATCGCGCCGGGCGGCAGCGTGACCTATGCAGCGGTGCGGCGCTTCAAGGTGGAGCGGGGAACCTTCGCGACCCTGTTTTCGAACGAGGCGAGCGTCCGCCAGACGTTCCAGGCGCTCAACACGCTGGATGGCAGCTATGCGAGCCTCGCCTCGACTGTCTCCGTGCACGGCGTCGCGATCACCGCCACTGCCACCGCCACTGCCACCGCCATCGCGACGACGGACGGCAACGTCACCACGCTGTTCGCCCGCTATGGGGTCGAGCTCGACGTCAACGGCTTGGGCAGCGGCTTCATCCTGAACAATAACGGCTCGCGCAGCGATGCGGTGTGGAAGGTCGATCGCTTCCGGATCGCTTCGCCCGGTTCGCCCGAACTGCAGCCGTTCGAGGTCGTGTCCGGCGTTCTATTCGCGCGCGCCGCCGTCATCCGCGATCTGTCCGTCGATACGATCAAGATCGCCGGCAATGCGATCACGAAGCGTAGTTTCGCCGCCATGCTCGGTGGTGCGAACGCCGGCACCAACTCGTGGTTGACGGTGTGCACGAGGGTGGTGACGCTGCCCTACGCCGCCGACGTCATCCTCCAGGCATCGATGCAGCAGAGCTACAGCTCAAGCGTCAAAACCTGGACGGCGCGGTTCAACGTCAACAACGGAACAATCGTCCAGGCCCGCGGTGGCGCGGGCGCCTACACCGACGTCCCGTCGATCAACGGCATGATCAGTCTGCCTGCGGGAACGCACACGATCGACCTCGAATGGTTCGGTCTCGACAGCACGATTTCGCTGACAGCGGCAAACCTGATCGTCGACCCGGCGATGAAATGAGGTGTCCATGAAGTACGTCCACTATATCGTCTACCACCTCGAAACCGGCGCAATCCTCCAATGCGGCGGCCCGGTGCTCGAAAGCGAAGTCGCGCGACAGGCGCCGCCGGATCGGCCTTGGGGCGCGGTAGCGGTCGACGACGACGCGCTGATCGTCGAGGAGGCCGAAGCCGGCGTGCCGCGCGCCTCGATCAACATGGTCGCGGTGCGGCGATCCTCTATCGATCGCATCAACGCGGGGGCGGTGGCCGAGCTGGCCCGTCACCTAACCCCGGGCATGGCTGGCACCTATGCGGCAAAGCTGGCCGAGGCCGAGGCGCTTGCTATTAATCCGGATGCGGCAGCGCCGATGTTGAGGGCGGAAGCCGACGCCAGCGGGCAGCCGCTTGCGGACGTCGCGGCGGCGGTGATCCAGCGCGCGCATGACTGCCAGCAGATCCGCGCCGCGGTCGAGGCTGCCCGCCAACAGGCGAAGGCCACGGCGGTCGCTGGCAACATTCCGGCGATGGTGGCGGCCGAAAAGGTCGATTGGGTGGCGGTCAGCGCCGCCGCATTGGAAGGAGCATCAACATGACGGATGAAGAATTCCAGCAGGCTCAGGCCGCTGTAGAAGCCGAACGCTTCCGCCGCGCGACCGAGCAGGCGACGGTGAACGCCGAGCGGCTCGCGCCCCTAGTGGACCTAACCTCGTCGTCCGCGTTCGCGGCGGTTGCCGATGCGGTCGCCGCCTTGCCGCTTGAACTCGTCGCCGACGCAAAGATTGGGCCGTGCATAAACGCGATCCGCGTCGGGATGAGCGGCGTCATGAAGTTCGTGCCCGCTCCCGCCCAAGCTTCGGCTTCGCCGCCCACCGCGTAAGGGCGCGCCCTTCGCTGATCCCGAGCCCGCGATTTCCGCGGGCTTTTTCATGCCCGGGAGACGCCGGATGCACCTTGCTATGGGGGACAGGCCAGTGAGCCCGTGGATTGAAGCCGCAATGGCAAAATATGGCTGGATCTGGATCGGCCTGACCTTCGGTCTCGCCGCGAAATATGCGCTGCTGATCAAGCGGGGAATCCGCATTCGGCCGGCGCTGGTCCTGGCCGACGTGCTGTTGCTGCCGTTGGTCGCGCTTATCGCCTACACCATGGTCAACAAGTTGGGCGCGGACGGCGAGACCGCGGCGCTCGTCACCGCCCTCGCCACCGTCGGCGCCGATCGGCTGGTGAAGCTGTACATGGAGCGGTTCGTCCAGCGGGTCGACATCGAGCTGCGGTCGATGGCCGAGCAGCAGAAGGCCGTCATCCGCAACGAGGTGCAGACCGAAATCTCCGGCCACGCCGTGATCGAGGATCATGCCGCAGGCCGCGCGCCCTCCGAATACGTCTCCCTGCGCAAGCCGCCCGTCGGCTGATACGAAAACCCCGCCGGCGAGAGGGGCGACGCCGGCGGGGTTCGGGATTGTGGAGGCCGCCGCTGAGCAAGGGGGGAGGAGCCGCGGCCTCGCCTCCAATAACTTCCAACCGAAAATGAGGTTCCCGGATGACCTACATTCACGACCAACTCGCAGCCGAGCTGCGGGTGACGAAGCCTATTGGCCCGGGCAAGAGCGCCGGCGCCAAGCGCGTGCAGGAATATCTCGGCGTCAACGGCGTCCGCCTCGTCATCGATGGGGACTGGGGCCCGGCGACGTCGCGCGGCCTGCAGATGGCCGTCCCCGGCGCGACGACGGTGGATGCCGCGATCATGGAGCGCCTCGCCTTCCCGATCCTGCGCGCGATCGAACCGGGCGCCCCGAAAGCCACCCTGGGCGCGATGATCGCCGCCACCGCCATTCAGCACCTCGCGGCGCATCCTGTCGAAATCGGTGGGCAGAACGCTGGCCCCTGGGTGCGAATGTATATGGACGGCAACGAGGGCCCTGCATGGCCGTGGTGCATGGGCTTCGTCACCTTCGTCGTTCGGCAAGCCGCGCTGGCGATGGCAATGAAGGTGCCTGAGCATCTGGAGCGGACCTATAGCTGCGATGTCGTGGGCGGCCGCGCGAGGAAGTTCGGCAAGCTGGTCCTCGGCCCCTCGCCCATCGTGAAGCCCGGCGACATCTTCCTGGTGCCCGCGAAGGGTCGCGCGAACGACTGGGTCCACACCGGCATCATCATCGAGGTGAACGGCCAGACCTTCACGACGATCGAAGGCAACACGAACGACGAGGGCAGCCGCGAAGGCTTCGAGGTATGCAAGCGCATCCGCGCGCGCGCTACGGTCGACGTGGTGAAGCTGTGAGCGAGACCACCATCGCCGGCCCGATCGAGCAGGTGGTGGTCGAAGCGCCGAAGGCGGCAACGCCCTCCGCGATAAATATGCCGGATCATGAGGTCCGCACGACGCGCTGGTACCAGATCTATGTTCGGCTCGCGCGTCCGACGCTCGACTGGGCGACGATCGCCTGGTTCCTATGGTGCTGCATCATCGAGCCCGCCTTTCGCCGGCATTTCGACATCGTGGCCGTAGGCATGTGCCTCGCCTGGTGCGCCGCGATCTACGGGATCAAGACGTACGAGAAGCAGAAGGGCGTCGCGTGAGCTGGGCTGCCGCTTGGTCGTTCGCGACCCGCATCGGGCCGTGGATCATCATCGCTGGCCTCGCCGCCGCGCTTCTCCTGACCCGCGCCAAGCTGACCGAGGTCCGGCTCGAGGCGAAGGTCGAGGCCGCCGACGCCAAGCTGGGCGCAGCGCAAAGCGCGCTCGCCAACGAGAGGCGCACCGGCGCCGCCATCGCAACCTATGCGGAACGCACTGCGGCGTTGCAGCCGCTGATCGTCCGCTCAACCGACACGGTGACCCGATATGCTGAAACGCCTGCCGGCCGCGCTCCCTGCGCTGCTCCTGACCGCGTGCTTGGGATCGACCAGCTCGACGCGGCCTTGTGGTCCACCGCCTCCCCCGCCAGCGGGCGCGGCGGCGCCCTGCCTGCCCACGCCAGCGCGGCGCCAGGCGGACGGTAGCGCCACCAGCGCCGACACCGAAGGCACGATCCGCGACGGGCGGTTCGATCTGCGCGCCTGCGACGACAAGCGGATCCTGCTGCTCGACAGCTGGCCGAAGAACTGACGCCTCCCCAAAACGAAGGAGCTTCCGATGAAGATGATGATCCGGGCAGCAATTGCGCTGCTCGCGCTAAGCGTGTGCGCGC
>NZ_VTOU01000009.1 GCF_008274695.1 Sphingomonas montanisoli
GACGGGCGACCGCACATCGTGACGGCCGATGTGGTCACCACGGCCGGCGGCGTGGCGATGGTGCCGTTCGTTCCGCCTCTCGAAACTGCCGTCACCGCAGGGGCTGGCAGCTATGCCGAGGTAAAGGGCCGGTTTGAAATCCGGGACGACGACGCAGGCGCCAATGCAGCGGCCTATGGCGATGCCGAGCGGATCACGGTCGAAATGTTCGAGGATCTATGAGCCGCGACATCACATCGCAGATGGTCGACGCGATCGAGGCGCCGGTCGTCCATCCCTTCTTCGCGCTGTGGATCGATCTGCCCGATCCGGTGGCAGTGTGGACGGGCACTGGCCCGATCAATTTCGCCGGTGTGGACTGGATCGGCGCGGGCGGCGTGGGTTCGCTCGACACGATCGGGGAGGATACGGACGGCTCGGCAACGGGTGTTAAGGCGACGCTGCTGAATATCCCGTCCGAATTCCGAGACGATATCGCCGATCAGGCGCAGCGCGGATCGGCGATGCAGCTGTGGTTCGGCGCCCTTAACGAGGATCTGCAGACCATCACTGCCGTGAAGCGTGTGTGGCGGGGGCGGGTCGATACCTACGAAGTGGTGGACAGCGGCAATTCGATCGCGGTCACGGTGACGGGCGAAAGCCGGGCGCGGGACCAGAACCGGCCGGCGATCAAGCGTTTCACCGACGAGTATCAGCAGCGCAAATATCCCGGCGACAAGTTCTTCGAATATTTGCCGCAGATGGCCGAGGTTTCGATCCTGTGGGCGCGGGGCGATCAGGCTGGGGCCAGCGCGGCGATTGATGTGGGCGGCGGCGGCCGAGGCGGCATGCTGGGCGCTATGGTCAAAATGGTATGACCACACCTGAATGGCATCGGCACTGTGCAGACAGGGCGGCCGATCATGTTCTGGATGCGAGCGGTATCGACGTCTGGAAAATTTTGGGCGCCCCGCCGCCACGATCATGGCGCGAAGCCGCCGACCTTTATCGCCGGCATGGGGTGCGTTCGCTGGGCGAGCTTGTGAGCCGGGCGCTCGGCGCCCCGGTGTCACCGTTGCTCGCACGGCGTGGGGATGTTGTCCGCCGAGGCTGGGCACTTGGCATTTGCGAGGGCGAGCTGGCGACGTTTTTCGGTGGAGAGGTGAGTCCTATCTCCGAAATCGATGAGGCTTGGCAGTTGGTCTCATAAGCATTCTGTGATGCTGCGCCTGCCCCGCTCGCTCGCGGCAAGCGCAACTCGCAAAGTGACTGCACGAGGCGGCTCGCCATGCTCAACGGTGACCGTCAGCGCTGGCGACGGGTGACCCCAAATAAGGATCGACCGACCCTCACCGCGCACGACGCTCGGAACGCCGACCCAACTTAGTTTTAGTGCGAGGCATTCCTCCAGTGCTGCGGGCGTCTTCGAGCTGACGAATTCGCCGTCAGGCCTCTTTTCCTGAAGGGCGGCAGTGGTCGTGCACCCTGTTGCCAGCAAACAAACTAACAGCTTTTTCATGGGATCCTCCGGTTCCCATCATCCCTCGGAGTGGAAGAATGGGCAAGGTTGTTAAGGCCGTGGTCGGTGTTGCCGTCGCCGTCGGTATCGCCGTTGCCGTTCCGTATCTGGCTCCGAGCCTCGCTTTTGCACTCGGAACCACCACTGCGGTTGCCTCTGCTGTTCTGACCGTAGGCATGGGCTTGGCCGCCGGTCTCGCGATGAAGGCGCTCGGCTTCACGCCGAAGGTGGGCGCACCGACGGCGAAGAACGGCACGCCGACGATCTATCGACAGACGATCGCGGATTCGAACATCGTCTATGGCCGGCGGCGTGTCGGTGGGCTGCTGGCGTTCTTTCATGCGCGACGCGTTGGCGACGATTATTTCCGCTATTTCGTGATCGCGGTCGCGGGCCACCGGGTGCACGGCGTGCTGCGGTGGTTCCTTGGCGACGATGAGGTTTCGGTTGCTGAAAACGGCCTCGTCACCAGCGGGGTTTATGCCGGCAAGGCGTGGCTCTGGTTCGAACGGGGCATGAGCGACGCGGAAGCGCACGACCTTTTCGTCGCAGAATGCGATGGCAAGTGGACCGTGCATCACCGGGGCCGGGGCATCGCGAAAATCTACGCCAAGTTCAGCCTGACCGACGACATCGTCCAGGCGGGCATGCCGAACATCACGTGCGAGATCGAGGGCAAGGACGACATCCACGATCCGCGCACAGACAGCAGCGGCTACGCCAACAATGCCGCACTGGTATTCTACGACTGGATGAAGCTGCCGCGAGAAGAAGGCGGTTTCGGCGCCTATTCCGACGAGATCCCCGACGACAGCTGGATCGCCGCGCAGGCGAATGTCTGTGACGAGGAAGTCGAGCTGATCGAAGGTGGATTCGAAAAGCGATATACGATCGACGGGTTGATCGTGACGGGGGCGGCGCCCGATCAGGTGCGGGACGCGCTGGTGATCAACTGCGCGGGGACGTTTTCGAATATCGGTGGCGAGTTCTTCATGCGCCCCGGTTATTGGGTGCCGGCGTCGGCCCATCTTTCCGAAGGCGATCTGGCGGGGCCAATCACAGTCAGCGCGTTCACTTCGGGCAACGAAATCGCCAACGAGGTGCAGGGCACCTATGTTGAACCGGCCGCGAACTATCAGGCGGCCCCTTTCAAGACGCAGGCCCAGCCCCTTGCCGATCCGCGCCAGATGGATCTGGATCTAGCCTTCGTAACGTCGCGGTCGCGCGCGACGCGGATCGGCCGGATTATGTTGCGCCGGGCATTGAGCGAGAAAACGGTCGCATGGCCGATGAACGTCGCGGGCCTGGCCGTACAGGCGATGGATACGGTGCAGCTCGACACCCCCCGATACGGTCTGGCCAATTATGCGTGGACGGTTTCATCGTGGAAGATGAGCCAGGACTTCGGCGTGGTGCTCGCCCTGCGCGAGGAGAGCCCGGAAGTCTATGACTGGGTTCCCAGCGAAAGCCCCGCCTTGCCGCCGCATGTGCCGGTGGCGCGGCCCGCCCCCATTCCGACGCGATATCCCGACGGAACCGCTATAGAAGATCTGCAGCCCGCCGAGCCTGGCGCGACCAACGGCATGACCGCCGCCGAGGCGGCGGCGCTCGCGGCGCTGGATGCGGATGCGGCGGCGGCGATGACGGCTTCCGCCGCCGCGCTCGC